>CAZWOC010000015.1:0-95908 GCA_964635655.1 uncultured Rikenella sp.
TGAACAAAGGCTGGCTGGAACATTCCGGCAGCAGAATGGAGAATCATACCTATCACAGAAATCCGGGACAGGCCAGGACCAGGATGGTGCCAGGCGGATGATTTGTCAGCCCGGCCAGGCGTAATGAACAAAGGCTGGCTGGAACATTCCGGCAGCAGCATGGAGGATCATACCTATCACAGAAACCCGGGACAGGCAAGGACCAGGATGGTGCCAGGCGGATGATTTATCAGCCCGGCCCGGCAGAATGAACAAAGGCTGGCTGGAACATTCCGGCAGCAGAATGGAGAATCATACCTATCACAGAAATCCGGGACAGGCCAGGGCCAGGGTGGCGGCGGGGTTAATACGGATTAGACCAGGTCTGCAAATCCCTTGAGGTTCTGGGCAAGGGTGGCGGCGGGGTTAATGCAGATTAGACCAGGCCACATAGTCCATAAAGGCCTGGGCCAGTGCCAGGGTCAGGGTCAGGGTCAAGGTCAAGGCCAGGGCCAGGGTCAGAATGGGGGCAGGATTAGTGCAGATTATACCAGGCCTGCAAATCCCATGAAGGCCAGGGCAAGAATGCCTGCGGTGACCAGCGAAATCGGAACTCCCTTCATCCCTGACGGGATGTCGGCCAGCTCCAGTTGCTCGCGGATACCTGCCATTATGACCAGGGCAAGCCCGAATCCTATCGCAGTGGCTCCTCCGTAAACAACACCTTCCAACAGGTTGTAGTCCTTCTTGATCACAAGTATTGCAACACCAAGAACCGCACAGTTAGTTGTTATCAGCGGTAGAAAAATACCCAGCGACTGGTACAGCGGCTGACTGATCTTCTTCAGGATGATCTCAACCATCTGCACAAGCGCAGCAATCACCAGAATAAATGTGATCGTCTGCATGAAAGTGATTCCCAGAGGAATAAGTACATACACATGTATTATGTACGTTACCATCGTAGCAAGAACAATTACAAAGACAACGGCAGCACCCATGCCCATGGCTGTGCTCACCTTGTTTGAAACACCCAGGAAGGGACAGATACCCAGGAACTGGGCCAGCACCACGTTGTTTACAAAAATTGCCGATATAATAAGAAGAATATATTCCATTTCCGTTCCTCCCTATGCCTTTTTAACCTTGTTGACCTTGTTTACAACAGCTATCAGGTATCCAAGCGCTATGAACGCTCCCGGAGCAAGTATGAATGCCAGGATGCCGTCACCCTCAATGAACTTGAATCCCATTACAGAACCGCTGCCAAGAATCTCGCGGATTGTACCAAGCACCCCGAGAGCGCCCGTAAAACCAAGCCCCATCCCGGCACCGTCAAGAAACGATGACCATACTGTGTTCTTGCTTGCATACGCCTCGGCACGGCCCAGAACTATACAGTTCACCACAATCAGCGGAATGAATATCCCGAGAGTTTCATATAACGATGGCACAAAAGCCTGCATCACCTGGTCAACAATCGTCACAAATGTTGCTATCACAACGATGAATCCGGGGATGCGAACCTTGTCAGGAATTACATTCTTCAGCAGCGATATTGCCACATTTGACCCTATAAGCACGAACGTCGTCGCCAGCCCCATGCCCATGCCGTTCAGGGCGGAAGAGGAGGTGGCAAGTGTGGGACAGGTTCCCAGCACCAGCACAAGGATCGGGTTCTCCCTCAGGAATCCCTTTGTGAAATTCTTCATCTGGCTCATTTCAGACCTCCTTTCGAAAATGTGTTGTAAGCCCTCTGAACTCCGTCACAGAAAGCCCTTGAACTGATTGTTGCAGCGGTTATTGCATCGACCGGACCGCCATCCTTCTTCACCTTAAGCGGGAACTCTGCCGGATTCTTTCCTTTGAACTGATCCTTGAACTCGGGCTTCTCTGTGGTCCCGTCAGGAACCATCTTCGTTCCCAGTCCCGGCGTCTCCTTCTGCTCGAGGACGTTCACATTGTATATCGCGCCGTCAGGCGTAAATCCTACCATAAACCCTATGTAACCGCTGAATCCGTTATTCGTGTATGACTTGATTGCATAACCCACAACCTGGTCGCCGTTCTTCGCAGGGTAAACCTCGAGGGAGTCGCCTTCGCCGGTAGGCAGCATGAACATCTCATCGTTCGGGTTGTTCGTGAACTCCGGCACCACCTGTTTGATGGCAGCAAGCTTCTTGTTGAGCAGCGCGGTGGCAATGGGATCCTTGGTCATCTCGTAAACGAAACCCAACGCTGCCGAGGCTCCCAGCGAGATAAGGGTCAGCGAGAGAACCATGTTCCTCAGTGTTGATTCCATCTTAGCCATTCTTCACCTCCTTTCCGAACCTCTTCGGTTTGATGTACTTATTGAGCAACGGCACCACGGCGTTCATTATCAGTATCGCAAACGAAACGCCCTCGGGATATGCTCCCCAGGTCCTGATCAGCACCGTGATTATCCCGATGCCTATACCGTATATTATCATTCCCTTTGCCGTCATCGGCGAAGTGACATAGTCTGTTGCCATGAATATCGCGCCAAGTAAAAGACCGCCTGTCAGGAGGTGGAAGAGCGGATCTGCATATTTCGTCGGGTCAACACCCCAGAGGATTCCGGTGAATATTGCAACCGTCAGCAATATTGAGACGGGAATGTGCCATGTGATAATCTTTTTCCAGAGCAGATAGAGACCTCCAAGAATCAGCGCCCCGGCAGCGATCTCGCCCATAGAACCTCCCATGTAACCGTAAAACAGCTGCATGTGCGAAGGAACCTTGTCCATCAGCGCGGAGATTGCCTCACCGTTCTTGACTCCTTCACTGATTATCCCAAGGGGAGTGGCGCCGGTGACCGCATCGGTATAGCTTGTGTTGAATCCTGACGGCACCGGCCAGCTTGTCATCTGCACCGGGAAGGAGATGAGGAGAAACACCCTTCCTGCCAGGGCAGGATTAAAGGGATTGCTGCCCAGCCCGCCAAATGTCATCTTCGCGACGCCTATTGAAAAGATGGCACCGATAATAATAATATGGACCGGCAGATTCGACGGCACGTTAAATGCCAGGAGGAGCCCGGTCACAACCGCTGAGCCATCCGAAATTGACGGTTCGGTCTTAAAGATGAACTTCTGGATGAGGTACTCAACGGCCACGCAGGAGAGGACCGACACCAATGTCACTATTATTGCGCCCATCCCGAAGTACCATATCGAGGCTGCCAGGGCAGGGGCGAGGGCTATCACCACACCCAGCATCAGCTTGCGCGTGGTTTCGGCGCTCTGCTGATGCGGTGACGGGGATACATTTAAAATGTTGCTCATATATTTAATTTGCTATTTCGTAACACGTTCATCTCTTCACGTCATACCCGGAGGTGAGGGGCGAGGTTGATTATCATTTGCTATTTCGTAACATGGTCATCTCTTCACGTCGAACCAGGGGGTGAGGAAGAGCAGGATTATTATTTGCTATTTCGTAACACGTTCACGGGCCATCTTTATAACCGTTGTTTTTCCAAGCCTGATATAATCAAGCAGCGGCCTTTTCGAGGGGCAGGTGTATGCACAAGCGCCGCATTCCATACAGTCGGTGATCTTCTCCTGTTCTGCATTTTCAAACATCGCTTTTTGCGAGAGAGCCGAGATGAGCCACGGCTCGAGGCCCATGGCACAGGCCGACGAACATTTGCCGCACCTGATGCAGGGAAGGACCTCTGCACGTTTCGATTCTTCTGCCGGGAAGAGGATAATCCCTGAGGTGCCCTTCGTGACAGGCACATCGGTCATCGCCAGCGCCTTACCCATCATCGGGCCACCGTTTACAACCTTGCCGGTGTCATCAGGCATACCACCAACAGCTTCAATGAGAGCCGTCACGGGCGTCCCGATCCGAACCAGGAAGTTGCCGGGATTCTTGACTGATTTCCCGGTAACGGTCACTACTCTCTCCATGAGAGGCTTGTTCTTCTGCACTGCCTCGTAAACGGCGAAGGCAGTCCCGACATTCTGTACCACCACGCCAACATCCACGGGGAGCCCGCCGGAAGGGACCTCGCGGCCCGTGCAGGCCTTGATCAGCTGCTTTTCACCCCCCTGTGGATACTTTACCTTCAGTGGCTGAACAGTGATGCCCTTAAAATCCTTTGCTACCTCCGTGAGATGGCTGATTGCGTCAGGCTTGTTTGCCTCAATGCCTATTACCGCCTTTTCAACGCCGAGGGCCTTCATTATGATTGCGGCGCCGGTAATCACCTCGGCTCCTTTCTCAAGCATAAGCCTGTGGTCAGAGGTGAGGTACGGTTCGCATTCAACTCCGTTGATAATCAGCATGTCACACTTCTTACCGGCAGGCACTGTCAGTTTGATGTGAGTGGGGAAAGTGGCACCACCCATCCCTACAAGACCGCACTGGCTGCATCTTTCGATTATCTGCTCACGCGACAGGGTGATATCCTTTACCAGTGTGGTGCTGCGGTCAATCGTCCCAACCCATTCGTCACCCTCAACATCAATCACAATGGCTGTCTGCTTGTAACCGGTGGTGTCAACCACGGTGTCTATCTTATTGACCTTGCCGGACACCGGAGAATGGATGTTTGCAGAGACAAAACCCTTTGCCTGAGCGATCACCTGTCCGGCCTTCACTGCAGCACCCTTCTCAACTGTTGTTGTTGCCGGTGCGCCTATGTGCTGGGAGACGGGAACCGTAACCTGCGCCGGCGCGGGCAGGGTGACAATCGGCTTATCCGCTGTCAGTTTGTTCTCTGGCGGATGGATTCCGCCCTTCGGAAATGTCTTTAACACTTTTATGTTTTTATCAGGTTATTCGAAAAATATGCCTTTTACTGTACGAGGTAAGTTATCCGTTCTCCAGGGTCATCAGTTTGCTACCGCATCTGCCGGCTCGGCCGGTTTCGCTTCCCTCACCGGGAAGCCGATCTCAAGGATGGCCCCGGTCGGGCATTCAGGCTCGCACTTGCGGCAGAGCTTGCATTTGAACGAGTCGATGAATGCAAGGTTGTTTTCCATTGTTATGGCCTCGTAAGGACAGACTTTGACACACTTACCGCAGCCGATGCATGCCACCTTACAGGCTTTGCGTGCCGGACCACCCTTGTCCCTGTTCATGCATGAGACGTACATCTTGCGATCCTTCTTGTTGCGTTTCCGGAGCTTGATAATATTTCTCGGGCAGGCCTTCACGCAGGCACCGCACGAGACGCACTTCTCATCGTTAATCACCGGAAGCTCTGTCACCGGGTCCATATACATTGCATCAAACTTGCATGCTTCAACGCAGTCGCCGCAACCCAGGCATCCGTACTGGCAAGCAGTCTGGCCGCCGTAGAGGGCATGTGCCACCCGGCAACTTACAGCGCCGTCATAGAATGAGGTGCGGACTGCATTATCGGGTTTGCCGTTGCAGCGGACAACTGCCACCCTGGGTTCCACCGCAACAGGCTGGCGGTCGAGGACCACTGCGATTTTGGCCATTGTCTCGGCGCCGCCAACGGGGCAATTGAGTCCCTCAAACGTCTCAGCCTGTACAAGCGTTTCGGCGAATGCCCGGCACCCTGTGTAGCCGCACCCTCCGCAGTTGGCACCCGGAAGGGCTTCGGTGACTGTATCGATGCGAGGATCCTCAACCACCTTGAATTTCTGGGCTACAAAATAGAGAATAACCGCGGCAAGCAGCCCCAGGGCACTCAGCATCGCGATAGTCAATAGAACAGTGGAACTCATCTGTCAGACCTTTATTTTAAATTCGAATTTTTCACCGATACGACCTCTCAACAGCCAGACACCCAGGTAATACACTCCGATTCCTGCAAAAGACAACAATGCGGAGACCAGTTCACCTGCGCCGGCAACAGAGGCGGCAATAAATGCAGAAATAAGTACAAGGAACGGGAGAATGTAACCGATGAACAGCGCCTGGAAACCCTGAGAGAGAGGCATCTCTACCTTTACGATGTCACCGGGTACCAGCGAGGTGTCACACTTTGCAGTGATAATTTTGGTTTCTGATTTTCCGGCAGAACATACAGATTTAGCCTGGCAGCCTGAACAGGAGTCTGCTACAAGGATCTCGACCTCTGCAGTACCGTTGCCCGGCACTTTCAAAACCCTCCCTTCATGGGTGATTGTCTCCCGGTGCGACATCAAAAAAAATATTGAAGTGGCAATTTTAAGGAATTATGAGGAGAAATATCATAATTATAGTCATATTTTTTGAGGTCTGGGGTCAGTTATCGGTTATTGGTTATTGGTTATTGGTTATCGGTTACTACCCGGCAGTTGGGCGACAAATACAATTTCATTGTCAACACTATTGCCTTCCCTGCAATCTGGCTCCTTTGCTAAAATGACCCACGCTAAAATGACCCACCGGGTCATTTTTTAACGCTCGGCCCTCTATTGCCTTCCCTGCAATCTGGCTCCTTCGCTAAAATGACCCACCGGGTCATTTTTTAACGCTCGGCCCTCTATTGCCTGATTGTCAGCTAATTTCTGACCATGAATACTTCTTCCCGAACAGCCTCTTAAGGTTGAATTTCAGGATGCTGTTCTCCGGCAGGGTCAGGTCCGGATCGGCGGCGAGGATGTCCAAAGCCCTCGAACGGGCGAGGTTGAGTATCTGCCCGTCCTTGCCGAGGTCGGCTATCTTAAGGTCAAACGCCACACCGCTCTGCTGTGTCCCTTCGAGGTCACCCGGCCCGCGCATGCGGAGGTCGGCTTCCGCGATCTCGAAACCGTCATTTGTTGCGACCATTGTATTTATGCGCTCCGTTGCGTCTGCCGAGAGTTTGTGCGAGGTCATCAGTATGCAGTACGACTGGTCTGCGCCACGGCCCACCCGCCCGCGCAACTGATGCAACTGCGAAAGACCGAACCGCTCCGCACTTTCGACAACCATAACGCTTGCGTTAGGTATGTCTACGCCTACCTCTATCACCGTGGTGGCGACCATTATCTGGGCCTGCCCCCGCCGGAACATATTCATCGAGATCTCCTTGTCCTTCGATGTCATCCGGCCGTGAACCACGCTGATGCAATACTGCGGCGGCGGAAACGCCCTGGCTATGCTCTCGAGACCGTCATCAAGGTTCTTGTAGTCAAGTGTTTCCGACTCCTTGATCAGCGGGTAGACAACGTATATCTGCCTCCCGTCCTCAATCTGCCTGCGCATGAACCCGAAGACCTTTTCACGTTCGGCATCTGTAAATGTCATTGTCTTTATAGGCTTTCGCCCGGGGGGCATCTCGTCAATGACAGAGACGTCGAGGTCGCCGTAAAGGGTCATTGCAAGTGTGCGGGGGATGGGCGTGGCGGTCATCACAAGCACATGCGGCGGGCAGTCGCTCTTCTGCCACAGCTTCGCGCGCTGCGCGACACCGAAACGATGCTGCTCGTCAATTATAACCAGGCCGAGGTTTTTGTACTGGACATTCTCTTCAATCAGGGCATGAGTCCCTATCAGTATGTCAATTGTACCGTCAAGCAGTCCCTCGTCTATCCTTGCCCGCTCACTGCGCTTCGATGACCCGGTCAGGAGGGCCACCCGGGCATTGATGCCCTGCACCAGCCGGCTTATTGAATTGTAGTGTTGAATGGCAAGAACTTCGGTGGGCGCCATCAGGCAGCTCTGGAAGCCATTATCGGCGCCTATCAGCATGCTCATCAACGCTACCATCGTCTTGCCGCTGCCGACATCTCCCTGCAGAAGGCGGTTCATCTGGTGCCCGCTTCCGAGGTCGGCGCGGATCTCACGTATCACCCTCTTCTGGGCCCCGGTAAGTGCAAAGGGGAGATTATTGGCATAGAACGAGTTAAGTCGCTCACCTACAACAGAGAACAGGAATCCATGCGTGCTCTTCGTCCGGTTGCCCTTGTATCTCAGCAGGTTAAGCTGAATGTAAAAGAGTTCCTCGAACTTCAGCCTGAAACGGGCATTTTCGATGTCATTGTTATTATCCGGGAAATGTATCCGGAAGAGGGCGTCAGTGAGACTCATCAGCTTCATCGGCGCTGTGACAGAGGAGGGGAGAGTCTCCGGAAAACGGAGCGCCGGCATCGAGAAGACTGTTGCCATCAGTTTTGCGATTGCCTTTGTGTGAAGGAAGTGATCCTTCATCTTCTCCGAGGTGTTATACTGTGCCTCAAGCGCCGAGGAGACGCGGGTCTCACGTTTTTCGGACTCCTCAACTTCGGGATGGACTATATTGAATGCACCGCTAAAGAGGGTGGGCTTGCCGAATATTATATACTCCTTCTCAGGCTTGTATGCGTTAATAACCCATTTGTGCCCCTTGAACCATACAAGCTTGACTATGCCGGTCTCGTCATAGAAATCGGCTGTCAGCCTTTTGCCTTTCCCGCCTCCTTCGGTTGTGAAACGGCGGATTTTTCCCCTGATCTGGACATACTGCATGTCGGTGTCAAGCTCCTTCACCTTGTAGAAGCGGGTTTTATCGACATGCTTGTACGGGAAGTAATAGATCAGGTCGCGGAAGGTGTGGATGTCTGCCTCAGCCTCGAGCAGTTCGGCCCGTTTGGGCCCCACTCCGGGAAGGAATTTGATCTCACTGTCAAGCAATTCAGACATCGCGAACGGCAAAAAAGATTGTCTCCGAAAATAGTTAATTTTGGGCGGGAATCAAATGAACTTTTTCGGGAAATGAACCTCCACGCCGCAGCGGCATATGCCAGACACCTGCTGACGGCCCGCAGCACGGCGGGTCACGGTGTTCACAGTCCGTTCATGTTCAGCTTCATCACTGAGGTTATCGGGGGGAAGAGTGACCGGGCAATCATGAAGGAGGTTGAGAGCCTCCGGAGGGAGATGCTCGCTGACAGGCGGGTGGTGAGAGTGAGGGACCTCGGGGCGGGGTCTGTCGTAATAAGGGGAGGAGACAGGGGGACCAGTCAGGCTGCCACTGTGAATGGAATTCAAAGGAGTATCCGGCAGATTGCGGCTGCGGCAGCCGTGCCGAAAAGGGAGGCGGCAATGCTGGCACGGATAGCGGGGAGCATTGGGAAGCTCAGAAACGGGGATCAGTGCGGGAGCCAGACGCCGGTGGCAGGTCCGGACTACGATGACCGGCCGGTGATACTTGAACTGGGCACCTCGCTGGGAATAGGCACACTGGCCCTGGCGCTGGGAGCACCTGAGGAAAAAGTGATTTCTGTGGAGGGCTGCCCCGGACTGGCTGAAATAGCCCGAAATAATCTCGTCAGACACGGAGCACATAATGCAGAAGTGATCTGCATGGAGTTCAGCGAGGCACTGCACATGCTGAGAACCAGGAACACAAAAGTTGCACTGGCATTCATCGACGGCAACCACCGCGGTGCTGCGCTGACAGAATACGTGCACTCACTCAGGGAGATGGGAGATGAGATTATAATCGTGGCAGACGATATTCATATGAACAGGGATATGATACAGGCATGGAGAACACTTCCGGGAGAGGGCATCGCTCCGGCATCAGTTGAGACACTTCGCGCCGGAATTCTTTTCTGCCGCCGAAACCTGACTCCGGGCCGGTACAGGGTGAGATGATATGGCCGGTAAAGGGTTAGATGATACTGGCTGGTACATTCTGAGTTGATACGGGCCGGTACAGGGTGAGATGATACGGCCGGTAAAGGGTTAGATGATACGGCCCGGTACAATGGAGTAAGAGACACGACGTTCCCGAAGCACACATGTGCCGGATGAACCTCTGCGGCACGGCGCCAACAGGTACATTAACAAAAAATAACAGGACTATAACATATTTATAGAGTAATTTGAGCTAATTTCGGAACTTTAATATCAGAAGCATGGATAAAGTCATCGAGATTAAGGAAATCGTTAAGAACTACCAGGTAGGAACAGTTATCGTCAGGGCTTTGCGCTCAGTGTCACTCGATATCAAAAGAAATGAATATGTAGCCATTATGGGGCCTTCCGGATCGGGAAAGTCAACATTGATGAACCTCCTCGGCTGTCTTGACACACCTACAAAAGGGCAATACATTCTTAACGGCACCGACGTCAGCAAGATGGAAGACGACCGTCTCGCAGAGATCCGCAACAAGGAGATCGGATTCGTTTTTCAGACATTCAACCTGCTTCCGCGATACACGGCACTTGAGAACGTGACTCTGCCCCTTATCTATGCCGGCGTTCCGAAGCATGAGAGGGAGGATCACGCCACAAAAACGCTTGATCTCGTAGGTCTGAGCGACAGGATGACACATAAACCGAATGAGCTCTCGGGAGGACAGCGGCAGAGGGTGGCAATAGCCAGGGCACTGATTAACAACCCTTCAATCATTCTCGCCGACGAACCGACAGGTAACCTTGACAGCAAGACATCATACGATATCATGGCACTGCTTGACAAGATCCATGAGGACGGTAACACGGTTATCGTGGTGACCCACGAAGAGGACATCGCACGGCATGCATTCAGGATCATTAAACTGATGGACGGCGAAGTGGCGGCTGACTACATCAACGAGAACAGGATTGAGGTAAGGAAGAGATAGCCTTGCTTATTGTGGTCTGATGAAGATCTATACAAAAACGGGAGACAAGGGTGAAACTTCTGTAATAGGAGGTGTCAGGCTGCCGAAACATCACCCCCGCATCGAGGCCTACGGCACCCTTGATGAACTTATCGCCTGGATCGGAATGCTGCGATCCTTCGGGCAAACATGTATCCCCCGCGAAGAACTGATTGAAATCCAATCGGTACTCATGTCATGCTGCACCGTTATCGCCACCCACCCCTCCGCAAAAGTTCCTGACGGGATCAGGATAGAGGATACAGGCCGGCTTGAAAAATCGATCGACCAGATGGAGGCTGAGCTGCCCCGGCTTCAGTCGTTCATCCTTCCCGGTGGAAACCATCCGGCAGCCACAGCCAACCTGGCACGTACCGTCTGCCGCCGGGCAGAACGGGCAATTCTTCGCCTTAATGAGTCAGAACATACAGACCCGGACGTCGTGAAATACCTTAACCGCCTCTCTGATTATCTCTTCGTTCTATCAAGGTGTCTTACCTATAAACTTGACACAGAAGAAGTTAAATGGATTCCGGATAAAAAATCAAAATAATCCGGTTAAAAATTGCCCTTTGTCTTTTTTTATTCTAAATAATTTTATATTTGCGGACTCAAATAAGGGTAATAAAAAACTCTCTGATTATATGTACTGGACACTTGAATTAGCATCAAAACTTGAGGATGCGCCCTGGCCCGCAACCAAGGACGAGCTCATTGACTACGCGATAAGGTCAGGTGCCCCTATGGAGGTCATTGAAAACTTGCAGGAGATTGAAGATGAAGGAGATATCTACGAAAGTATTGAGGATATCTGGCCTGATTACCCCTCCAAGGACGACTTTTTCTTCAACGAGGACGAGTACTAGCAATCCAGAGCTATAAGCGCACTAAATGCCTGCGGAATCCTGATCACGGATATCTTCAGGCATTTTGGATTTTATCGGGTTTGCCTTAGACCGGGCCTTTTGCGGAATATTATCAGGTTCCAGCTCCGTACCTTTTTGCGGAGCATTTTCCGGAGTAGCCTCGGGGCCTATTTCAGGCAAAGCTCCGGGGAGATCTGCAGGAGCAATTTCCGGAACCTGGTCCGAAGCCATTTCCGGCATGGGCGGCAGTATCTCGTCAATTCTCATGCTCTTCCTGTCAGGACGAAGGTCAGGATGCCACCTGTACCCCTCGAGCCTCATTTCATTGTCCGGAATCTTAAGCGGCGGATTCATTGTGCCGTCAGGACTCTGATTCTGGAATATCTCGACTATTTTGCTGTCCTCGAAGAAGATCTCGATTGTGGCGCTTCGTGCCCGGTTTACTCCCACAAGTTCATCACCGTCAACAACATAGTATATGGCCTCACCATTTCCTGTGACCTTGATCCTGTTTAGTTTGTTGTCAACAAAATAACCTGAAAGATTTTTCCCGCTTATCTGGTCATACCTTGCGGTGTCAACCTCACTCACAACAAACGCCTTGTTAAACATCTCCATGTGGTCAGCCTTGCTGTTTACAGTGAAGAGAGCGATGGAGTCGGCTGTCATCTGGTTCCCGCGCGACCATACTATGGGATCATCGTAAAGCCTTATCACAGAATCGAGGAATGAGTAGGAGAGTGAGTCACATTTGCCCTGCATCTCGCGGCTGAAGACTAAAGTTTTATAGTACGCCTTCAGCAACCTGTGGCTTACTCCGGCTGTGTCTTCAACAGGGATGGCCCTGAGGGTGTCTGCCCTTAAGGTCAGGGTGTCATCATCGGTAAACATTGAAAACCATGGAGTTCCTGTGAGCAGGAACTTCTCCGGCCGCTTTTCATACCAGGCATAATTGCCTCCGCCGGTGATGTTGTCAGTTGTATCGGTGATTGTCACCCTGCCGAAGCCTTCGCCCTTGCCGCTCTTCTCGTCGTACCAAAGGGTGTCGCCCGTGATGCGCTGCTCACGGTTGTCAAGCACGGCATTCTTCATCAGCTGGGAGACATCGTTCCTGGTGTCGCTCCATCCGTTCTCGCAGTAAAGGTAGATACTGTCACCCACCGCCTCTGAAGGGCCAGCAAACCATACTATCTCCTTTCCGGTATCATAGCGCATGGTATCGGCTGTCATCACCCAGTCAGGATTGACAATCTTTACGCTGTCGCGGAAGTGAAGCATTTTAATGTTTGAATAATAGATGCCCACAATGCTTGTAAGGGTATTATCTCCGTTGAGGATCCGCCCGCCTGTGTCATAGTTTGCAACCTGGGTGTTAACGTCGTAATCTATCTTGTCAGTGTAGAGTTTCATTTCCTTGTCGGATAGCACCACGCTGTCAGTCAGGAAGGCCTTGCGGGTGTTACCGTCGTAGGTAAGGTACTGACCGCGGATGTGGAGGGTGTCACCCTGCCAGATGTGTATGTTGCTGTAAGCCAGCACCTGGTTGGTGTCATCATAGTACCAGGCACTATCGCAGTCCATGAACAGGTCATTGTGCTTCAGCCTTACATTGCCGTTCAGCCTGTTGCGGGTGCGGCCGTCGATCTGCTCGTACTTCATTGAGTCAGAGTGCATTATCTCTACCCTTCGGCGACCGGGGGAATCCTGCGCGGAAAGACTTTTTCCTGTCAAAAGCAGCAGTAGCGGCATAACCAGATATGCTGCTGAAAAGGATGAAAAAAGTAAAGACGATATCCTGGCTATTCGAACCATCCGGAATAGTGGAAGTTGCATCCCCGGAAGTCATCGCTGATACGGATGTAAGTCCTTTTGATCTTGTCAGCAATCCACTCCTCATACTTGCGGGTCTGCTTGTCACGCAGGGCAAGCTCGGAAAGATAATTGTAATCGTCCTGCATGCTGACCCGGTGAGCAGCGACCTCGGCATCAAGCCTGATTATGCAGTAGATGCTGTTCCCTTTTGAATCAGTGGTCCTGAACGGTTCGGAGATCTCACCGATTTTCATATTGCGTACAACCAGGTTAACCTCTCTCGATAACTCGTCAAGAGTAAGCCAATCTACTCTCTCTGAAGGATTCTGGCTGACCATCTTGCCTCCGTTGGCACGGGTGGCCTTGTCTGAGGAGAACCACATTGCAGCCCGTTCAAATGTAAGACTGTCAGTGCGTACCAGGTTGGCAATACTGTCGAGTTTGAGGATTGCCCATTCAGTCTGATCAGCTGACAGTTTCGGTTTCATCAGTATGTGGCGTGAGTTGACCATGTCACCCTTCCTTTCAATGAGCTGGATTATATGAAAGCCAAACTCGGTCTCGACAATTTTAGAGACGACACCCTGCTTGAGGCTCCATGCTGCCTCGGCATATGGTTTGGCAAGCTCGCCACGGGTGTTGAAGCCCAGTTCACCTCCGCGGGGTGCAGATCCCGGGTCTTCTGAGTAAAGAATTGCCAGTGTGCTGAAACTCTCGCCGTTGATAATACGGCTGCGGAGGTCAAGAAGCCTCTGTCGCACCTCGGCCTTGCTGGCCTCCATGTCAGGAGGCTCGACAGAAATCATGCTCAGCTGCACCTTCCTTGGCATCAGTGTCAGTGAGTCACGCGGAATAGTGTTATAGAATTTTTTAACCTCTTCGGGAGTAACAGTTATATCCTTTGCAATAGTACCCTGGGTCTCCTGAACAATATACTGGTTTGTAAGCATTTCGCGAAGGTCCTTGCGTATTTCTGCCATGCTTTTGTTGAAGTAGGTTTCAAGTGCCTGTTCCGATCCGGCGCGCCTGATGTATTCGGTAAGCCTGCTGTTAAGGTCAGCCTCGACACTCTCAGTCGAAACCTCTATCGAGTCAATTCGGGCCTGGTCAAGGAACAGTTTCTGAACCAGCTGATCCTCAAAGATGCGGCATCTGAGCAGGTCCACGGGAGTCGGGTCCCTTTCAGCCTTGAGCTGCACAACCTGCCCCTCTATTTCCGAGAGGTAAACCACCTCATTTCCGACAACGGCCACAACCGACTCGACAACCTGCTGCCCGGCAGCACTGTAAGCGAAAAGCATCGCCAGCGCACATAATGCAAAAATATTCTTCTTCATTCTTTTCAGTCGCTTCTAATAGAGTTTCAGTGTGTTGTTGCCGACGGCCTCATTATATATACCGTCTTCAAGTTTCTGGAGAAAATCATTCCTCCTGCTGTTGAGGATTATCGTTCTGACCTGTTCCCTTATATATTCGAAAGGCGCAACGCTGTTTCTGAGCCTGTATTCCCTGATTACAATAAAATATGAGAACCTGTCATCCCTTAGCTCGACGGCGCTGTTTCTCGCCAGCCACTCTTCCTGATCAGCCGATTCGAAAGGCACCTCCATCAGCAGCTGGGTGAATGGAATCCATTTCTCGTTGTAATCGTCATAACGAAGGTTGAGTCTTGTGCATATATCCTCCAGTTCACGTTGATCGGCCGATTCCTGTGACCTGTACAGTTTCCTGATCCTGTCAAGCTCCGGCATGCCGTCAGGGACTTTGATATAAAGGGCCCTGACAAGGTTCACTGTCAGTGTGAATGTGCTGAGGTTGCTCACGTAGTAATCCTGTAACTCGCTGTCAGTAACTGTAGTGTCGAGTTTCTGGATTATCATCTGCTGTTGGTACTGATAGATGAGGAGATTGTTTCTCATTTCATTAAGCTGGCGGTTCACCTCAGCCTTGTATTCGGGGGTGAGGTTTTCTTCGGCCCGGAGGGCCAGAAGTTCCTTGCGCGCCCACCGCCTGATATAGCTTTGCACCGCCGAGGTGCTGTCAGCCTTGCTCATTCCCTGTACGACAAGTCCTGATGGTACCTGGTCCATGTACAGCACCCTGTCGCCGGCACGTGCCACTGCGCGGCGTTCCTCGTCAGTACTGGCTGCATCGCGGCATGAGACGGCAATGAGGAGAAGAATGGGAATTATGAGCCTGATCATTTTCAGTATTCGTTTATTTTGCGGCTGTAGTTGGGTGCCTCGCGGGTGATTGTGACGTCATGCGGGTGACTTTCGGTCACACCTGCGGTGGTTACCCTTACGAAGCGCCCCTCCTTTTTTAGGGTGGCTATATTGGGGGCACCGCAGTAACCCATTCCGGACCGGAGGCCTCCGAGGAACTGGTAGATCACCTCGTTGAGTGTTCCCTTATAGGGTACTCGTGCTGTGATGCCTTCCGGAACGAGTTTGTGGATGTCATCCTCCATATCCTGGAAGTACCTGTCCTTTGAGCCCATCTGCATGGCTTCCACAGAGCCCATGCCACGGTATGTCTTGAACTTTCGTCCGTTGTATATGATAGTTTCGCCGGGTGATTCCTCCACGCCGGCAAATAGTGAACCTGCCATTACACAGTCGGCTCCGGCGGCAATAGCTTTGACTATGTCTCCTGAATAGCGGATGCCTCCGTCAGCAATGACCGGCACACCGCTTCCTTCAATAGCACGGGCCACATTGTATATTGCAGACAGCTGCGGCACACCAACGCCGGCAACTACCCTGGTGGTACATATTGAACCGGGACCGATTCCCACCTTGACTGCATCGGCGCCCTCTTCAACAAGCTTCCTGGCTGCCTCTGCAGTGCCTATGTTGCCGACGACAACCTCTGTCCGCGGGAAGTTTTTCTTTATTTCCCTCAGCACTTCAATAACGCTCTTTGTATGGCCGTGGGCGGTATCAATTGCAATTGCGTCAACGGCGGCGCCCACCAGGGCTTCAACCCTTGAGAGGGTGTTCGGGGCAATGCCGACGGCAGCGGCCACCCTGAGGCGACCCTTTTCATCCTTGCATGAATTGGGCCTGTCCTTGGCCTTTGTTATGTCCTTGTAAGTCACCAGCCCCTTCAGCCTTCCCTTTTCATCAACAATCGGAAGTTTTTCAATCTTATGTTTCTGAAGAATCTCTGCCGCAGCGGCGAGGTCAGTCTGGTGACTGAGTGTAATAAGCCTCTCAAGAGGTGTCATTATCTCACTTACGCAGCGTGAAAAATCAGTCTCGAAACGGAGGTCACGGTTTGTAAGTATGCCTGCCAGCGCCCCGTCCTCATGGATAACCGGTATGCCGCCTATCTTGAATTCCTTCATCAGCGCCAGGGCATCCGCAACGGTGCCGCTGACTGAAATTGTTACAGGGTCAAAGATCATGACACTCTCGGCGCGCTTTACCTTTCTTACCTGGGCCGCCTGCTGGCTGACTGACATATTCTTGTGAATCACACCTATGCCGCCCTCACGGGCGATTGCAATTGCCAGTTCCGCCTCGGTGACAGTGTCCATGGCAGCCGACACGATAGGAGTATTTATAATTATGTTCCGGGTGAACTTTGACCTTAAATCAACGTTACGCGGCAAAATCTCCGAATAGGCCGGAAGGAGCAGCACATCATCGAAGGTCAGGCCTTCAAATAGCAGTTTATCTTCAGAGAATGACATCGGGCACAGTTTTTCTGGGGCGAAAATTACAAAAAATTGACAAGCACAGACACATCTAAAATGTCAATAAAAGGTTAAAAGTACGATTGAGTTATTAAATTTGTATTAAACAGCCTGCAAACGATGCTGCCGGATATCTACAGGGAGACCCTCGCACGGTACTGGGGATTCACTTCCTTCAGACCGCTGCAGGAGGAGATCATTGAATCAGTGGTCGCCGGGAAGGACGTTGTGGGCCTGCTTCCCACCGGAGGTGGTAAATCGGTTACCTACCAGGTGCCTCCTGTTGCCAGCGACGGACTCTGCCTCGTCATCACCCCCCTGATCGCCCTGATGAAAGACCAGGTGACCAGGCTGAAGTCGATGAATATCAAAGCTATGGCCATACACAGCGGGATGACCCGTGAAGAGGTGGAGATAGCACTTGACAACTGTCTGTATGGTGATTACAGGTTGCTGTACGTGAGCCCTGAGCGACTTCAGACGCCTCTTTTCAGAGCCCGCCTGCCAAGGTTCAACTTCTCACTTGTGGCTGTCGACGAAGCTCATTGCATCTCACAGTGGGGATATGATTTCAGACCGTCATACCTCCATATTGCGGAGATCCGGGAGATGCTCAATGAAGATGTGCCGTTCCTTGCACTGACAGCCACTGCCACTCCCCGCGTGGTCGATGACATTGTCTCACGCCTGAAAATGAAGACCCCGAAGGTTCTTCGCACAAGCTTCCGCAGGCCAAATATCACATACATTGTCAGGGAGGTGGAGGATAAGGGCAACTATGTGCTTCGAAGCCTGAAAAAGGAACAGGGAAGCGGAATAATTTATGTAAGCAGCCGGAAAAGGTCAAAAGCGGTAGCCGAACTGCTTGTCACAAATAACATAAAGGCTGATTTTTACCATGCCGGGCTGCCCCAGGAGATGCGTGACAGGAAACAGACATCGTGGAGCACCGGCGAGACCCGCGTCATCGTTGCCACTAACGCCTTCGGGATGGGAATAGACAAGGCTGATGTGAGGTTTGTCATCCACTGGGACTGTCCTGACTCGGTTGAGGCCTACTACCAGGAATCGGGCCGTGCAGGCCGCGACGGGAAACCATCGTTTGCTGTGCTGCTGTGGTCTCAGGATGAAAAAAAGAAGCTGGCTGACTCGGTACGTATCAAATTCCCGCCGGTAGAGCGGATAAAGGATATTTACGATGCAATAGGCAACTTCTACCAGCTTCCGGTAGGGTCGGGAAAAAACAGTGTGCATGACTTCGACCTGTGGAAATTCGTGACGGCATTCAGGTTCTCGGTGACCGAGACGTACAACAGTCTGAACTTCCTCCAGAAGGAGGGATACCTGGAATTCACCGATGAGATAAACAACCCCTCCAGAGTGCATTTCCTGGTAAGCCGCGACGATCTTTACAAGTTCCAGGTGGCAAACGAGGAGTACGACAGGTTCATCAAACTGCTCCTCCGCACATATAGCGGGATGTTCTCAGAATTTGTACCGGTGAACGAGGAGAGTCTCGCTGCAAGGTCAGGGATGACCCGCGACGCCATTTACCAGTACCTCATAAGGCTCTCATCACAGGGGTTAATACATTTCATCCCGGGAAAAAAGAGCCCGCTGGTGATTTTCACGGAGGAGAGGCTTGACCGGAGCCACCTGAGAATATCACCGGAATTGTACCTGAAGGTGAAGGAGAATTATGTCGAAAGGGTTGAGAGGATAACCGAGTATGCCGAAAACAAGACACGATGCCGCCCGGCATCACTGACAGCATACTTCGGAGAGGAGACCGGGAGGTGCGGACTTTGCGACACTTGTCTGGAACGGAATGAGTTGGAACTGAGCAAGTACGAGTTTGATATGATAATTGACAGGATCAAGGAGCTCCTGGCCGAAAAGCCACTCAGACTGGAGGAACTTGAAGCACAGGCAGACCTGCCCGCGGAAAAAAGCGTCAGGGTCATCCGCTGGCTGCTTGACCATGAGAAACTGCTGTATGACAGCGAAAACAGGCTCGTCTGGAAAAAGTGACGGCCCCCTTTTATCAACAAATCCCGTTATTTCAGCCTGAAATGAATATTTTTGCCACGTTATTTATTAATGATGGAAAAAGAAGAAAAGCAAATTTATTCGCGCCAGGTGGTTGAGTTCGCGGCTTCCGCAAACGAATACTGCAAGTACCTGGAGTCGACACAGGATATAAGCGGCATCGAGATCATGAAGGTTATGCAGCGCCTGTTGCCGTTCATCTACCTGCGCGCTTCACTGTTGCCGCTGCTGGAACCGTCGCTTGAAGAACCGAATGAGAAGACCGTCACCGAGTTTGACTGGACCAGGATGCATGACAGCCTTCTCTCGAAGATGGGTAACAATGATCCCTTCCCGGTCATCGTTACAGCGGGCGATCCGTCTGACGGGCTCTACACAGGCAGCATGGCGGAATACCTGACTGACATATGGCAGGATATGAAGGATTTCATTGTCAGCTACAAGAGCGGAAATGAAGAGGTGATGAATGATGCGGTGTGGGAGGTGCTGATGAATTTCGAAGAGTTCTGGGGAAAAAAACTCCTCAACGTTCTTACTGCAATTCATAACGTCCTTTACACCGAGGATGACGGTGTTGCTGATAACGGACAGAGTGATGACGAAAAGACAGTATAACGGAAGCATTACCGATGAAGAACTGAGACAACTGCCCATCCTGCAGTTTAACGGCAGGGTGACCCTGGTTGACAACATGGAAAAGTACCGCAGGGCCATGGCTGAAATGGGCAGGCCGCCGCTGCTCGGATTTGATACAGAGACAAGACCTTCCTTTAAAAAGGGGAAGAGATACAAAGTGGCACTTCTTCAGCTTGCCGATGCGGACCGTGCCTGGCTATTCAGGCTTAATATGATCGGGCTTCCGCCCGAACTGGCAGGCATACTGGCTGACAAAAACATAATCAAGACCGGGGTTGCTATCCGCGACGACGTGAAGGCGCTCCGTTCAATTGCACCTTTTGAGCCGCACGGATTCCATGACCTGCAGAGCGTAGTGGCTGATCACGGCATTCAGGAGCTTGGTCTCAAGAAACTGACAGCCATCGTGCTGGGTCACTCGATATCCAAATCACAGCAGGTGTCAAACTGGGAGGCCCCGGCGCTGTCAGAGCCTCAACAGATCTATGCCGCCACCGACGCATGGGTGTGCCGGAGCATCTATCTCGCCTTTGACGGGAAGGAAATCAATCAATAACGAAACACAGATGACCGCATCAATAACGCTTAAGAAGGGAAAAGAACAGTCTGTCCGCCGCTACCACCCCTGGGTCTTTTCCGGGGCTGTGGGCTCAGTGCGCGGCAATCCCTCGGAAGGAGATGTGACTGAGGTTTTTGCCTCTGACGGCACCTATCTTGCCACCGGCCACTGGTCACCCGGATCAATTGCTGTGCGCATTTTCTCCTTCACGAAATGCACCGCTGACCGTGAATTCTTCAGAAAACGACTGGGAGAGGCAATGCAATACAGGGTCAACGCAGGCATCGCCGGGGGGGCTGACACCAATGTGTGGCGCCTGGTTCACGGAGAGGGAGACGGATTGCCCGGGCTGATAGTTGATGTCTATGGTAATGTTGCTGTCATGCAGGCACATACTGCCGGATTCTGGCACATCCGTGAGTTGATCGCAGGTCTGCTGCCGGAAGTGACAGGCGGACTTGTGACTGCAGTATATGACAAGAGCGAGGGAACCCTTCCTTTCATGGCGAAGCTGAATCCTTCCAACGGGTATCTTGTGGGAGGCAACGGCGAGCCGGGGACGGTTGTCAGCGAGAATGGCTTCAGGTTCAGGGTCGACTGGGAGAAAGGGCAGAAGACCGGCTTCTTCATTGACCAGCGCGACAGCCGCAGTTTGCTGGGCCTCTACAGCAACGGCAGGAGGGTGCTTAACATGTTCGGTTATACAGGAGGTTTTTCCGTTTATGCAATGAAAAACGCCGGGCTGGTTCATACTGTTGATTCCTCTGCGGCGGCCACGGCCCTCGCCGATGAAAACGTAAAGCTCAACTTCGGCGATGACCCCCGCCACCGCTCCTTTGCCACTGACGCTTTTGCTTATTTATCAGGTATGGATCGCGAATATGATCTCATAATTCTTGATCCCCCCGCCTTCGCAAAACATCAGACCGCCCTCAACCAGGCGCTACAGGGATACCGGAGGCTCAATGCACTTGCAATTCAGAAGATCAGGCCCGGCGGTCTGCTGTTTACATACTCCTGCTCGCAGGTCGTCAGCCGCGACGACTTCCGCCGCTCAGTCTTCGTGGCCGCCGCCAACACCGGAAGAAACGTCCGGATACTCTACCAGACCGGACAGCCTGCTGACCACCCGGTCAATATATACCACCCCGAAAGCGAATACCTGAAAGGACTGGTACTTTATATTGAATAACTGTTAAGGATTCTTTGCAGAGGATGATTACTGTGAACCATTCAGATTGAACAACTGTTAAGGACCCTTTTCTATGCGCGACTGTTTGTACACTTTATTTTGAATGACTGGCATGGACCCTTCAGTACATATTAAGACTATAGCACAGAAACTGCAGCTGCACGACTGGCAGGTTGAAAACACAATCAGGCTCCTTGATGACGGATCTACAATACCATTCATAAGCCGCTACCGCAAGGAGGTGACCGGCTCGCTGAACGAGGTGCAGATTGCTGAGATACGCGATGAATACGAAAGGCTGAAGGAGCTTGAAAAGCGAAGGGAAGCTGTTATCAAGTCAATAGAGGAACAGGAGAAAATGACTCCGGAGCTCCTGTCGAGGATCACTGCAGCCCTGACGTTGTCACAGCTCGAGGATCTGTATCTTCCGTACCGGCCAAAAAGAAAGACGCGTGCTTCCATTGCACGCGAAAAAGGACTTGAACCTCTGGCTCTCTGGCTTCTTGAACAGAAACCGGGAGACCCGTCAGCTGAGGCTGAGAAGTTCCTGGGCGAGGCGGTGGAGGATACCGATGCAGCTCTGGCCGGAGCACGTGATATAATTGCAGAGATTGTGAGCGAAAATGAACAGGTTCGCGGATCACTCAGGCGTCTTTACGAGCGCGACGCGGTCATCACCTCGAAGGTTGTAAAGGGGAAGGAACAGGAGGGGGTCAAGTTCAGCGATTACTTCGACTGGTCAGAACCGCTTCGCCGCTGCCCGTCGCACCGGTTACTGGCAATGCGCCGCGGTGAGGAGGAGGGATTCCTCCGGCTGACAGTCATACCTTCGGAAGAGGAGGCTCTCAGCCTGGTTGAGAAGCAGTTTGTAAAGGCAAACAACGAGGTTGCCCGCCATGTGAAGCAGGCTGTAGCCGACAGCTGGAGCAGGCTGCTGGCGCCGTCGATGGAAACGGAGTTCAGGAAGACATCCAAGGAGAAAGCTGACGAGGAGGCGATACACGTTTTTGCTGAAAACCTTCGTCAGCTGTTGCTGGCTGCGCCCCTGGGAGAGAAGAGCGTCCTGGGGATAGACCCGGGTCAGAGAACAGGGTGTAAGATTGTCTGTCTCGACAGACAGGGTGCGCTTCTGCATCATGACGTGATCTATCCGCATCCGCCGCAGAACGAGACGGCACGGAGCGTGAGCAGGTTGCTGTCACTCATAGACAAGTTTAATATAGAGGCTGTTGCAATAGGTAACGGCACCGCCAGTCGCGAGACCGAGCAGCTTGTCCGCTCATACCTCCCGGCTGATTCGGGGATAAAGGTATTTGTCGTCAGCGAAGCCGGCGCCTCTGTCTATTCGGCCTCGAAGACTGCACGCGACGAGTTTCCGGACCAGGATGTGACTGTTCGCGGAGCCGTTTCTATCGGCCGTCGCCTGATGGACCCCCTGGCTGAACTGGTGAAGATAGATCCCAAATCGATAGGGGTGGGGCAGTACCAGCATGATGTCGATCAGACGCGTTTGCAGGCCAGCCTCGACGAGGTGGTGATGTCATGCGTCAATGCCGTGGGGGTGGAAGTGAACACTGCCAGTCCGCACCTGCTGACTTATGTTTCAGGCATAGGCCCGAAGATGGCGCAGAACATTGTCGATCACCGCACTGAGAAAGGCCCGTTCCGCTCGCGCGCAGAGCTGCTGAAGGTTAAAAGGATGGGAGAGAAGGCTTATGAACAGGCGGCGGGATTCCTCAGGATCCGAGGCGCCGCCAACCCGCTCGATGCCTCAGCCGTGCACCCTGAGAGCTACCATATAGTGGAGAGAATGGCAAAGGATGCCGGCTGCACGGTGGCTGACCTCATCTCGGATGAGAATAAACGCAAGGCAATCAGGATAGAAAAATATGTTACCCCGGAGGCGGGACTGCCCACACTGAAGGACATAATGCAAGAGCTGGCCCGGCCGGGACGTGACCCGCGCCAGACGATACAGGAGTTCAGTTTTGCAGATATTCACTCCATTGATGATGTGAAGGAGGGGATGGTTGTCCCGGGCATTGTGACTAACATTACCAAGTTCGGGGCGTTTGTCGATATAGGGGTCAAGCAAGACGGCCTCGTGCATGTGTCGCAGATGGCTGACCGCTATGTTGATGACCCGGCAAAGGTTGTCAAACTGCATCAGCATGTGACTGTCAGGGTGCTGAGCGTTGACCTTGCCCGGAAGCGTATACAGCTCTCCATGAAAGGAGTCGGCAGTCAGCAGTCGGCTGCCGGCAAGAGCAGATCAGACAATCAGAAGTAATTATGGCAAGACTGCAAGACCGCATGACCGCAAGACTGCAAGACCGCAAGACCGCAAGACCGCAAGACTGCAAGACGGAGCGAAGCGACAGACTTTCAGACTTTCAGACTTTAACAACTCTAAATAAACATTTCATGAAAAGAACCCTATTCCTTCTCACCGCCGCAGTGGCAATCGCCATGACATCATGCGGCAGGAAGCCCCAGCCACCCGTGGCTGAGAAAATCCCCTATGTCGTTGAAAGCAACGGCAACGAACGGATCGACAATTACTTCTGGATGCGCCTCAGCGATGAACAGAAGAACGCAGAAACACCTGACTCACAGACAGTGAAGGTTCTCGCCTACCTGAATGCCGAGAACGATTACGCCGACGCAGTGATGAAACACACCGAGCCCCTTCAGCAGAAGCTTTTCGAGGAGATTAAGGGCCGGATCAAGCAGGACGATGAAACAGTTCCTTACCTCGACAACGGATACTGGTACAACACAAAATACTTTCCCGGCAAGGAATACCCGGTGCTGTACAGGAAAAAGGACGGAACGAATGATCCTGCAGTGATGCTTGACGTCAACCTCCTTGCAGAAGGTCATGAATATACAGGCGTTGGCGGGGCAGCAGTCTCTCCGGATAACAACCTGCTGGCTTACGGCATCGACCATGTCAGCCGCAGGCAGTATACCCTTCAGTTCAAGGACCTCAACAGCGGAGAGCTTCTCCCTGACAGTATTCTGAACACCACAGGTCAGGCCGTCTGGGCTGCCGACAGCAAGACACTCTTTTATGTAAGCAAGGATCCCGAGACCCTCAGGGCTGCAACTGTCATGATGCACGTACTGGGTACTCCTGACTCAGAAGACATGATGGTTTATTATGAAGGCGACGAGACCTTCTCCGTGCAGCTCGGGAAAACCAAGAGCAAGAAATATATAACAATCACCTCAGGCCAGACCCTCACAACCGAAGTTCGCCTCATAGAATCTGCAAATCCTGCAGGTGGAGCCAGGGTGTTTGAACCGCGCAAGGTTGACCGCATCTATTCTGTGGAACACCTGAACGGCACCTTCTATATTCATACAAATGCCGACAGTGCAAAGAACTTCAAGCTCATGACATGCCCGGAGAACAAAACCGGCATGGCCACATGGAAGGAAATTATTCCGCACCGCAACGATGTGCTGCTCGAGAATTTTGAAGTAGTTGACAACTTCCTCGTTGCAGACGAAAGAATAAAGGGTCTCACCAACCTCCGGATCATCAGCCTCGCTGACGGTTCCGAGCATTTCCTTGATTTCGGCGAGGAGACTTTCACTGCCGGCATCAGCGTCAATCCCAATGCAAACACCACTCTCCTCCGCTACAGTTATTCGTCTCTCACCACTCCCAACTCGGTCTATGACTATGACATGGCCGCAAAGACAAAGACCCTGCTGAAGCAGGACAGCGTCCTTGGAGGGTTTGACAGTAATAATTACGAGTCGAAGCGGCTCTGGGCCACTGCTGCCGACGGCACCCAGGTGCCGGTTTCGCTTGTCTACCGCAAGGGATTCATGCAGGATGGAACCGCACCGATGCTTCTTTATGCATATGGATCATACGGATCGTCGACCAACCCGTCATTCCGTTCTTCAATTATCAGCCTGCTGGACAGGGGATTCGTCTATGCAATAGCCCACATCAGGGGAGGCAGCGAGATGGGACGCCAGTGGTACGAGGACGGCAAGCTGCTGAAGAAGATCAACACATTCACTGACTTCAACGACTGTGCCCGGTATCTGATCAATGAGAAGTACAGTTCGGCGGAGCATCTTTATGCAATGGGCGGCAGTGCAGGCGGACTCCTCATGGGCGCCATTGTAAACATGGAACCGGCACTGTACAATGGCATTATTGCACAGGTCCCGTTTGTTGATGTCGTAAGCACGATGCTTGATGAGACAATTCCTCTGACAACCTTTGAGTGGGACGAATGGGGTGACCCGCGCAAGCAGGAATATTATGATTATATGCTTTCATACTCACCCTATGACCAGGTGAAGGCACAGGCTTATCCGAACATGCTTGTCACTACAGGTTACTGGGATTCACAGGTGCAGTACTGGGAGCCCGCCAAGTGGGTTGCCAAACTGCGCGACATGAAGACAGACAAAAACATCCTTGTCATGGATGTCAACATGACTGCCGGTCACGGCGGCGCTTCCGGCCGGTTCGAGCGGCTGAAGACCACAGCGCTTGAATATTCATTCATGCTTGACCTGGAAGGAATAAAGGAATAGATGGCCTGCACTCAGCCATCTCCGGATACGGGTGTGACACCTGTGCACAGATGGGACCGGGGATAAGTAACGCCCGTGATCTTCGCCTCCGGACAGGTAAGGCTGAAGATTCGGGTTGTCTGCAGTTGGAATTTTCTGCAGAGGCAGGGCCTGGAGCCATCGGCAACCGGGGTGCTCCCCGGCAAAAGTAAAACAAGAGAGGCTGACCTTTCACCGGGGTCAGCCTCTTCTTTTTCAAACAGAACAGAAAAACAAATTTGTTTAATTTCTCTCCGGTGAATCCACCTGTGGACCGTACCGGAACCAAGGGCCACTCACTGCATGACAGTAACCGCAGTCAGTCAGTCAGTCAGTCAGTTACGGGCCCGGGAGTGTGTATATTACCCGGCGCCGGGGAGAGTTATCCCGGATCAGAACCCGAACGGGGGCCTCTCCTGGTTTGATTTCATCTCAGGCTTGCGCGGGAAGAGCTGGTCATCCTGTGCAGCATTCCATGCCAGCCAGGCGGTAATTATGGCATTATGCATAAGATCAGGTACAAGCAGACGCTCACGGGTGTCGGCCAGGGTATGATAACCACGTCCGTATTCAATCTCATCCTGGATGAACTGGAAGCCCGGAACGCCTGCGCCGTCAAAGCTCTGATGATCGGTGCCGCCTGTGTTCCTGATAGTTATTGTGTTGAATCCCATGTCCTTCACCGGCTCCATCCACTCCTCGAAGAGGGGTCTTGCAAGATTGTTTTCCTGGAGATGGATGCCGCGGTAACGGCCTGTGCCATTGTCCATATTGAAATAGACCGAGAATTTGTCAAAACCGGGTTTCTTCTCGTTCTTCTCCCTGTCAAACAGGTATTTTGAAACATAACCCCTCGAGCCATAAAGTCCCTGCTCTTCACCACCCCACAGAGCCACGCGTATGGTCCTTCGCGGCTTGGCATCAAGTGACTTCAGTATTCGCAACGCTTCCATCATTACGATGCACCCCGATGCATTGTCAGCAGCGCCTGTGCCTCCGTGCCATGAATCGATATGAGCACCCAGGAGCACAACCTGGTCCTTCAGTTTAGGATCGGTGCCGGGGATTTCGCCGATTACGTTCCAGACCTTTTTTCCGGTTGTGAATTCTGCCTTGATATCGGCCTCCATCTCTACCTTTTCGCCCCTGGCGAGCATCCTCTCCATCCTGCCGTATGCTTCCTGCGGGATGCTGATCTCTGTCCCCTGCGGAGTTCCCTTGCCGTCATATGATGCACCTGATGATCTCGGTATGTTAAAGGCATTCCCCTGGCTGATTGTCATAAGCATGTTCTCAGTGCGGAGAAACTCGACAATCTTGTTCCGCAGCTCACGCATTGCCATATAGTCGCCCATGTACCACCTCGACTGCCGGCCGCCGGTCTCAGCCATTGAAAGTTCCTTCAGCTCCTCATCAGTGAGCCTGGTTGCCAGCGGCTCGAAACTGACCTCGTACTGCGATGTTGAGGGGGTCATGATAATCTTGCCCTTCAGCTTGCCGCGGTATTTTTCAATGTCCTCGGCTTTCTTTATATCAACCAGCACCACCTCTCCTCGTACAGGGCCGTTTGTCCCTGCGGTCCATGCCACGGGGGTGACTGCGAAATTATTGTAGTATGGAACGACCATTGCGGCATAGGCTTTCGAATAATCCCAACCGCCGCGGCTGAAGTCAGCGGCTTCCTCGACACGGACGTTTGAGAAACCGTACTCAGCCATCTTCGCCCTGGCAATCTCATTTGCACGGTCGATTCCGGCTGATCCGGTGAGTCGTGGTCCGGCAAGGTCGGTAAGAAGATAGGCAAGTGTCTCAATGTCAGAGTTTCGCTGACCTTCCTGCCTGATCTTGTAAACCATTTCAAGGTCGACCGAAACCTCCTGCGGTGATGCAGACATTACAATAACAAAAAGGAGCGTCGCTACCAGCGCTACCCTTGACTTAAGGAAACTGAATCTCATGTTTTTTGGATATTTGGATTAAATATAGGTTCATTAAATTTACACCCGTTAGACCTTAACATTAATTAACTTTACTTTGCGCTGAGACTACAATCAGATGATTTATCCGGACACATATGAACTCAAGATCGGTTTTGACCGTATCAGGGAACAGTTGAACAGTTACTGCCTCAGCGCTGCCGGCATCAGGAAGGCCGAGGCGATGAATGCAGCCTTCGATTCCGTTGAGGTGAGGCAGCGGCTGGCTCTTACAGCCGAGTTTCAGCAAATTCTGGCCTTTGGCGAACCATTCCCGTCAGACAACTACAATGACCCTTACTTTACACTTGAGAAGCTGCGCGTCGAAGGTACCTTCCCCGAACTGGAAGAGGTTGTAGCCCTTCGAGGTTCACTCGACACTATCAGACGGATAATCGGGTTCTTTAAAAACAGGAAGGACGGGCGATACCCGCTTCTGACTCAGCTTACTGGCAATGTGGTCTTCTATCCGTTTGTTTCCGAGGCTATTGACAGGATAATTGACAAGGAGGGGAAGGTTCGCGACAGCGCATCACCGGCCCTCAAAACAATCCGCGCTGAGCTGGCTTCGAAGAGTCTTGCTGCGGTACGTAAGCTTCACTCGGTGCTGCGCCAGGCACAGGCCGACGGCATAGTCGACCGTGACGTCACTGTGGCAATAAGGAACGGAAGGGGTGTGATACCGGTCAGCGCATCAAACAAGAGGGGGATCAGGGGATTTGTCCATGATGAATCTGCCACCGGGAAGACTGTTTTCATCGAGCCATCAGAGGTTGTTGAACTGAACAACGAGATTACAGAACTTGAACACCAGGAGAAGCGGGAGATAGTTAAAATACTGACTGCCCTGGCAGACACAATAAGACCGTATATTGACGATCTCGAGGAGAACTGCAGCTTCCTTGCCGAAATTGACTTCATACGGGCAAAGGGGCTTTTCGGCAACAGGCTCGGGTGCATCATGCCTGCAATTGCGGATACGCCGCACATACGGTGGATCAATGCCCGCCACCCGTTGCTTACACTCTCGTTTGCACGGACAACCGGGCGCGAAGTTGTGCCACTTTCAATTACAATAGACAACCGCGAGAGGATACTTGTTATCTCCGGCCCCAACGCCGGGGGAAAATCGGTCTGCCTTAAAACAGTTGCACTGGTGCAGTACATGCTGCAGTGCGGCATGACGATACCGGCCGGTGAAGGTACCGAAGCCGGGATATTCGGCAGTTTCTTCATCGATATAGGCGACGAGCAGAGCATTGAAAATGATCTCAGCACATACAGCTCGCACCTGATAAACATGAAGCAGATGCTCAGGCATGCCGATGACAGGTCACTTGTGATGATAGACGAGTTCGGGACCGGAACCGAGCCCGTGCTTGGGGGTGCACTGGCCGAGGCAATACTTGCCGAACTGAACAACCGCGGCGCTTACGGCGTGATAACGACCCATTACACGAACCTGAAGCACTTCGCCACCTCGCAGGAGGGAATCAGCAACGGCGCAATGGCATTCGACAACCAACTGATGCAGCCGCTCTTCAGACTCGACCAGGGTAAGCCGGGGAGTTCATTTGCCTTCGAGATTGCAAAAAAAATAGGGCTGCCGCAGGAGATACTTGCTGACGCCGCGGCCAGGGCAGGAGAGGGGAATGTTGATTTTGACAGGAATTTAAGGGAGATCGCACGCGACAAACGGTACTGGGAGAAGAAGCGCGAGGCTGTCCGGCGCCACGAAAAAAGACTCGAGGAACTTATTGCGACATATGAAGCTCAACTTGGCGATATCAAGACGCAGAAGAAGGAGATAATCACCCAGGCTAAGAGTAAGGCTGAGGAGATGCTGCGCGACACCAACAGGATGATCGAGAACACTATCCGGACTATCCGCGAGACACAGGCCGAGAAGGAAAAAACCAGGGAGGTGCGCGAGGAGCTTGACTCGTTCCGTGACCATATCGCGAAGGAGGAGAAGCATACGGAAGTCCCGGTGGCGGCCAAGCCGCGAATTGATACGCCGGCAGCAAGCATTGTGAAGCGGATATCGGCAAAGAAGGAGGCTCCACAACCTGTAAAAAAAAAGAAGACAGCCCTGGCGCCGGGAGACTATGTGAAGGTAACGGGCACTGACACTGTGGCACAGGTGGTTGAGATACGGGGAAAAAAGGTGCAGATTGTCTCCGGCAGCCTGAAGATGAATGTCGATATCAGCATGACGGAGCCAGTGACAGCCGAGGAGCAGAGGAAGGCCTCGGAAGCGGGACGGTCGAGGCAGCAGAAGGTCGACTGGTCGCTTACAACCCGCCGGAACCAGTTCAATCCCGAGATTGACGTTCGCGGCATGCGCACCGAAGAGGCGCTGCAGGTGGTACAGGATTTTATTGACACGGCGCTGATGATACAGTTCCGTAACCTGCGGATACTCCACGGCAAAGGTAACGGCATACTGAGGCAGATGATCAGGCAGTACCTGGAATCGACGGGGGCTGTCAGGCGGGCCACCGATGAGCACGTCGACCGCGGCGGCGCCGGCATCACCCTGGTGGAGCTGGATATTTGATCCGGGTTTCGTTTCCGCCATGATCTCCGCTCCATTCCGCAAAGCCCGCACGACTGCAAGACTGCAAGACTGCAAGACTGCAGGACTGCAAGACTGCAGGACTGCAGGACCCTGACCTTCAGACCTTCAGACTTTCAGACTTTCAGACTGCATGATCGCAAGACCGCACGACAACAATGATTAGTTGAACCTGTAAAAAGTCATTTGGTCCGCAAAGCGAAATGAATAGATTTGCATAACGAAATACATGAACAATGAAGAAACTGACACTGCTTATTTCCGCTCTTGTGCTGCTGATGTCCATTCCGGCTGCCGGGCAGACAAATGATTTTTATGATGATGCCCCCACAATGCAACTGAAAGGGAGTAAAAAGATTCTTGTGACAGGGGAGATAGAAAAGGATGTTACAGTAGACCTCACACGCCTGCCGAAACACAGCATCACAGTCAAGGAGACAACCCTCAACGACGGCGCAGTCGGATTCACAGGGGCATACAGGTACGACGGCTATTCAGTCTATGACATACTTGATAAGGTTGTTTTAAAGAAGAAGAACGAGGCTGAATTCCCGCCCATAATAGATCTTTATGTCGAGATAACAAATGACAGGGGTGAGACCGCCGTCTTTTCGTGGGGTGAGATATACTACCCGGTCAACATGCACCGCCTGATGATAGCCACCTCTGTGGCAAGGATAGTCCCTTCGAAGGCAAAGGACCTGTGGCCGTTGCCGACGGAAACAAAGATAATTGCAGGCAATGACCTTGTCACATCGCGCAACATAAGCAGCCCGGTAAAAATCACAGTGAAGTCCCTTGACAGCAAGTATCAGATCAACAAGGGTATGAGCCCGATGTTTTCAGAGACTATGAGGTTTTGTGTCAACGGGAAGCAGCGGGCGATACTGTCACAGCTGCCGGAGGGAATGGACAGTGAGACATATCACACTGTGTTTTACGGCCGCGGCATGGGGATCCATGGCACTACTCCGTTCACCGGGGCGATGCTCAATGAACTTATAAAGGATTACTACAGGCTCTCACCCGGGGCCCTGCAGAAGGGGATGGTTGTCATAGCCGGTCTTGACGGCTACCGCGCCGCTTTTACCCTCAGTGAGATAGTTAATCGCAATGACCAGCAGGAAGTCCTTGTGATAGACAAGGACAACTATGAGGGTGCAGGCCGTTTTTCAGTTTTTCCGGCATGCGATTTCTTCTCTGACCGTGCAATCAAGGCAGTGATGGAGATAAATCTTCTTCTGCCGGTGGAAGGGTCTCCGTGGGCTATCGTGGTACATGGCGGCGCCGGTGTGATCACCAGGGAGCGTATGAGTCCCGAGGCTGAAGCTGAGTACCGTAAGACGCTTCAGGCGGTCATCGACAGCGGCGCTGCCGTGCTGAGCGCCGGTGGCTCGGCCCTTGACGCCGTCGAACGCACAATCAGGCTCATGGAAGACTCACCACTGTTCAACGCCGGCAAGGGCGCTGTCTTCACACACGAGGGACGCAATGAGCTTGATGCTTCGATCATGGACGGCAGCAACCTCGCGGCCGGCGCTGTGGCGGGTGTGACAGACATCCGCAACCCGATCACCGCGGCGCGTGCTGTCATGGAGAAATCGCCCCACGTAATGCTGACCGGCAAGGGCGCTTCCGAGTTTGCCGCAGAACAGGGACTTGAAATAGTTGACCCATCTTACTTCAGGGAAGAATCACGCTACCGCGAACTGCAGCGCGCCCTTGAGAAAGAGAAGCACGGTACTGTCGGGTGCGTAGCTCTTGACATGAACGGTGACATCGCAGCAGGTACGTCCACCGGTGGTATGATGAACAAGAGATACAACCGTGTCGGCGATGCACCCATAATCGGTGCGGGAACCTATGCCAGCAACGCCACCTGCGCCGTCTCGGCAACCGGCCACGGAGAGTATTTCATCAGGTATACAGTCGCACATGACATCTCGGCCCTGATGCAGTACAGGGGTCTCTCTCTTGACCAGGCAGCACGCGAGGTTGTAAAGGACAAACTTGTGAAGGCCGGCGGCACCGGCGGAGTCATCTCCGTTGATGCAAAGGGAAACATCAGCATGCCTTTCAATACAGAGGGGATGTACCGCGGATACAGGAATTCAGACGGCAAAAAGGGTGTATTCATCTTCGCCGATGAGCCTGACAAACTTTAGCCCGGGCTGACTTGCAATAAAAAATCGCGGCGCCCTGTCCGGAGCGCCGCGATTTTTTATTCCCTGCTCAGCAGTGATCAGTTCATCAACCTGACTGACCCGTATGATGTATCTATTGTTACCTCTGATGAAGGGGAGCTGCATTTGCCTACCTTCCCTGCCATCTCAGTCGAGGTGTTGCCAATAATCCTCCTGTCAGCCGAGAACAGACTGTCATCAAGCTTGATGTTGCCGTATGAACTGCTTGCATTAAGCCTGTAGCATGCAGAGGGGTCGATCCCGAGCTTGACGGCGCAGTATCCTGCATCGACTGAAAGTTTATCAAACCCGGCAGGAACATAGTTGACAGAAAGGTTTCCGTATTTTGTTTCAACATCCAGTTTTTTGTTGACCCTTTCAAACTTCATGTCGGTATATCCGCCCATGACAACTATGTTGTTGGCCGTGCCAACCGAATAACCGTCATATTTGCTGTCGGCAACAAGTGAACTGACCTCACTGACAGACACCTTCGAGTACTTGCTGTCAACCAGGAGTGCAGTGGCCTTTTCAACACTGAACATCCCTACGTAGCGTAAATTAATCTCAGCCCATCCGAGTTCATAGACCGTTGCTTTGCCATAAGCTATAATGATTGTATTCAGCGGTTTGACATTGTCCCTGGTAAGCTTGTCAACAGTGAGATCACCGTATTTCACATTTACATTTGCATGCCCGGAGAGCTCGTCGATAACCGTGTTGCCGTACTTGTTTGTGACGTCAAAGTTGACGTGTGCAGGCATTTTGATGTTGTAGTTGACACTGAATTTGTTATCTGATCCCCTCCAGCTGATCGAGGAAAAATCGTCGCTGAAGACAGTCTCGGCTTTAAGGTTGCCTCCTTCTTCAGTGAATTCCACCTTTATCATTTCGAGGAGTTTCCTGGCTCTGTCGGACGAAGGATGTTCAACCCTGACAGTCACGTCGACTACGACACTGTTTTTGTCCCATGTCTCGGTGACAACCGATCCGAATTTATTAATTACTGTCAGAGTAGAATTATCTCCGGGAACCAACTCCCTGTGAAATTCCTTTTTAACCTCTTCTGCCGAGGCGGACAGGGCGACTGTGAACAGCAATGCTGCGAAAAGGGTCACCCGCTGGTTAGTAAACAACTTTTTCATGGCTGACTGGATTAACGGTTTCTGCTTTTATCTCTTTGAGCTGGTTAAGTATGTAGCTCATCACTTCAATTTTGGTCTGGTAGTGCTTTATCATGGCATCGATGATGCGCTGGTCATCCGGGTTAGCCCTGAGCTCCTTCTGAAGTTCGACATAGACTGAGTCCATGGATGACATCTCCTTTATCAGCGCCTCTTTCTGTTCGGGAGTTGATAGGTTGAGTGATGTGAACTCATTTTCCATGAAGTTCACCTGCTGAACATAATATCTCTCCACCTCGCGATATTCAGGAGAGACCTCGCTGAGAGTCATTTTTGTCTTAAGATTTGGTCTGACGAAGTGGTCAAAAGTCCAGAGAGAGGAGAGTGTCACAAGGAGGGTTACCACTGCTGCCTTAAGCAGGTAAGGGACAATGCTTCTCTTGGCTTTTCCGGCATGAAGCCTGGTGGCCATTTTGAAGCTGAACCTTTCAAAGTGCCCGTCTGACGGTTCCCTGTCGTCAAATGCGCTTCTCCCTTTTGTGATTATGTCTTCTATAGTGTTCATTACTCGTGTATTTTTCTGTTTTTAAGTTCACTCACCAGTTTCTGCTTTGCCCTCGAGAGCTGTGATCTCGAGGTGCTGCTTGAGATGTTGAGCATCTCTGCAATCTCATCGTGGTCATAACCTTCGATGAGATAGAGAGAGAGTATCACGCGGTATCCTTCCGGCAGCCGCTCAATGGCAGCTTTCACCTCCTCAACCCTTAGTTCCAGGTCCTCGCGGTAGGCAGCATCGTCGCTGCTGTCGTCGCGGATCCCTGCGTGACTTTCAATATCTTCAAAGATCGCTTTCCTTTTACCCAGGACGTCCAGTGATCTGTTTACAACTATTTTTTTCAGCCATGCGCCGAAACTTACAGTTCCTGAGTAAGTGTTTATCTTCTCGAAGGCTGAGAGAAACGCTTCCTGCATCACATCCTCAGCCTCCATTTCATCACTCACAATACGCAGGCTGGTGTTGTACATCGCTTTATAGTAAAGCTTGTAAACCTGAAACTGTGCCTTCTGGTCACCATCCCTGCATCCGTCGATCAGGTCCTGGTGGATATTCCTGAATGCTGCTTCAACATTTTCCATCTTTGACAAAAGATATGGTTTAAGTATGTTTGTCGCCGCACCCACGTATTTGAACTCTTCAATTCAATGACGAGGGCTATGAGCGAATGCTGCATCCAAGGTAAAAAAAAGCAGAAAGAGGATGAAAATTTTTTTTAACCCTGTGTAACAGCGCCGGTAACGTAATTCAGCTCCGATCCGAAAAGGCTGTGAGGGATGGAGTAAACCAGCAGGAGGATTACAGCTGCGGCGATTGTGTATGCCGGTCTTTCCTTCTTCCTGTTCATGACCACAGCCACCACCCAGGCTATTACGGCAATCAGGGTTTTATTGTCGGTGAGATCCCATCCGAAGGGGATACCTGTCCAGAAATCGCCGAAGGCATACTTCTGCACAAGCGGCCCCAGTACCATTCCCCCGGCAAGTAAAAGCCACAATGCAAGGCGGCCCCACTTCCTCTGCGAACTCATTCCCGCGGCAGCGGTAATGCCTGCAAGGTTGGCAAGGAGCATTGCAACAAACATAATAAGGATGTGAGGGATCATTATTACTGCCGGAACGTTTCCCTTGAACCTGATCACAACTGGTTTCTCCTTCATCAGGGGTGTCTCCGCACCAGACGAATCCTTCAGTACAATATAATACTCGAGTTTCCCTGCTGCAGGCTGGGAGGGGAGCTCACCGGCAAGGCTCCTGCCGTCATGGTTCATCTCTGCGGCGGTCCACCCGTCATCTGTCCTGAAACGGCGGAAGAAGAGAGTCCCTGAGACCTCCTGTGGCACTTCAAGCCTGATCATACACCGGTGGGTGTTTGTCTGACTGCGCTTTAGCGCGAAAGGGTATTCTGCACCGCCGATTGTCACCGATGAACGGATGGGATATGTCGGGCCTGTCATCCGCTGGTACATCGCGGCTGCGACTGTGATAATGATTGCTATTGCCCAGAAAAGAAAATTCTTCATGTGTATGTACTGTTTTTATTTACAGCTGAATTAAAAGCAACTCCCTGTTTCCGCTCCGGAGCACCTCCACCGTGATAGTCTGACCGGGCTTCAGCTGCCCTAACCTGAACATGTAATCCTCGATGTTGCTTATTGGTTTTTCTTCAATTGCGACGATTATGTCACCCTTTATCATTCCGCCCAGGGCGGCCGGTTTGCCAGGGGTGACGAAATCAGCCCTGAGGCCGTTCTGAACATTGCCTGCAAAGTCTGGCATAATACCCAGGGTCACACCTCTACGTCGACTCATGGGACTGGCGGATTCCTTCGGCCCTGCCTCGGTGAACACAAGCCTGTCACGGTCACCTGCCGCTGCAGTGACAATAGCGGCCACAAGGTCGCCTGTCTTTACAATCCCCTCATAATTGAGTTTATCGGGGGTGTCTGCCGGGGTGTGGTAATCAAGGTGTGCTCCTGTTGTCAGCGAAAGGACAGGGATGTTCTTTCCGTAGAAGGCCGAGTGGTCTGACGGGCCGTAACCTTCTGATGTGAATGCAAGGCTGATGGCGGTTGTGTCTGCGTATGTCATAACCGTGTCACGCAACCCGGCCGCTGTACCGACGCCGGCCACCTGGAGGCCGTTGCCCTTCTTCATCCGTCCCACCATGTCAAGGTTGATCATCAGATTGACAGATGAAGGGGTAATGCTTCCATGATCAACAAAATACTTTGATCCGAGCAGACCCATCTCTTCACCGGAAAATGCAACAAAGAGGATACTCCGGGCAGGTTTCTGTTTCATGGCTGTCAGCCTTTCAGCCAGCTCAATCATGAGAGCAACGCCTGAGGCATTGTCATCGGCGCCGTAATGAACCGCCACAGTATCCGGTGCCCTGCTTGACGAGCCCGGTCCACCCATTCCGAGATGGTCATAATGTGCACCTATTATTACATACTCATCCGGCAATGAAGCTCCCTTAAGCATCATCACGACGTTCGCGGTTGAGGCTTCCTTCTTCACAATCTCGGTTGTTGCATCAACCGTGGCGGTTGTGATGAAGGGGGCTGATGAATTCATTCCGGCAGCCTTTTCTTCCATGCTGGTGACAGTGGAGGAGGAGCCTGTCAGTATGAAGTCAGCCACGCCTCTCTTCACCTGCAGAACAGGTATTCCGGAAGTGGATTCACTCCTTGACGGTTTGTCAAGATTGTCTGCTGAGTCCCATTTCTCTCCTGAAACAAGGAGAACCCCGGCAGCTCCCTTTTCCCTGGCATTCATAACCTTGAGGCGGTTGTTGCTTAGGGTGGCATATCCGCCTGCTTCCGGAATCCACTCGGGGTAACCGCGAAGAATGAGAGCCCATTTGCCGTTGATATCCACTCCGGCGAAATCATCGCGGAGGAGGGTGTCGCCCGAAGGGGTTAGTCCGTAACCGCAGAAGACCACAGGAGCTGAAAGAGAGGCATTTGATGAGAGCGCCAGCGGCAGAAAGTCAGTGCCGGGAACAAACGGCCTCCCGTTTGCCGTCAGCCTGCTGCCTGCACCGGCTTCCACTGCAACATTGACACTGAAGGTCTGCAGACCGTTGCCATTGAACGGTACAAGCCCGGCCTTCTCAAATTCCTTCCTGATGAAAAGAGCTGCAAGCGAGTCGCTGCCAGTGCCTGTTCCCCTTCCCGCAAAGCGGTCAGAGGCAAGCTGCCCAGCAAGCCAGCCAAGCTCGTCGGTTGTAATTGCAGCCCTCTTGCCAGTGCCGGCGCAGGCCGTTAATAAAATAGCGGCAAATATTATGAATACTGTTCTCATCAGTCAGTTTTGTGCCGTAAAAATAATAATCTTTTAACAGCCCGGCAGAGTGATTTTTGCAACAATCTGATTGCTGATGAGCGAGGGATGACCCGGCAGGTACAGTTACCACAATCAATCCCACACAATCCTGAACCAACCACCGGCAACCTTCAAGCTTCAACCGATAACCGATAACCTATAACCGATAACCGATAACCGATAACCGACAACCGACAACCGATAACCAATAACCGACAACCTCTTTTCAGTCGAACTGCTGGATAGCTTTCTTTATTAGCGTTATTGCCTCGCGCAGTTGCTCCTCGGTTATTACAAGGGGAGGAGCGAAGCGGATTATGTGTCCGTGGGTCGGTTTGGCCAGCACACCCAGTTCCTTCATTGCAAGGCATACGTCCCACGCCTCCTTGCCGTTCTTTGGCCTGATAACGATGGCATTCAGCAGCCCTTTGCCGCGTACCAGCTCAATCATGTCAGACCTGGTAGCTCTCATCTCATCACGGAAGATCTTTCCAAGCTTCTCGGCCTTTTCTGCCAGTTTTTCTTCCTTAATGACCTCCAGGGCTGCGATGCCCACCTTGCATGCCAGCGGGTTTCCGCCGAATGTCGAGCCGTGCTCTCCCGGTTTGATTGTCAGCATGATCTCATCATCGGCCAGCACTGCAGAAACCGGGAGTACACCTCCTGAGAGTGCCTTGCCAAGGATGAGTATATCAGGCCTTACCCCTTCATGGTCGCATGCCAGGAGCTTCCCGGTACGGGCTATCCCGGTCTGCACCTCGTCAGCTATGAAGAGCACATTATGCTTCTTGCAGAGATCATATGCCTTTTTGATGTATCCTTCGTCAGGGACGAACACACCTGCTTCGCCCTGTATGGGCTCAACAAGGAAACCGGCGACGTCCGGATCCGAAAGCGCCTTGTCAAGGGCCGGGATGTCATTATAGGGTATTGTAATGAACCCGGGAGTAAACGGACCGTAATCCTTGCGTGCGTCAGGGTCGGTTGACATTGAGACGATTGTGATTGTACGGCCGTGGAAGTTGCCATCGCAGACGATGATCTTTGCCTGGTTTTCCCTGACCCCTTTCACAAGGTAAGCCCATTTGCGGCAGAGTTTGAGGGCTGTCTCGTCACCCTCGGCGCCGGTGTTCATAGGAAGCACCTTGTCATAGCCGAAATACTTTGTGACGAACTCCTCGTACTCACCCAGCACTGAATTGAAGAATGCCCTTGATGTCAGCGTGAGTTTTGCAGCCTGATCGGTCAGGGCTTTGATGATCTTCGGATGGCAGTGGCCCTGGTTTACTGCAGAGTATGCCGAGAGAAAATCAAAGTAGCGCCTGCCTTCGACGTCCCACACGAAAGGACCTTCACCCCTGTCAAGCACCACCGGCAGTGGATGGTAGTTGTGCGCTCCGTACTTCTCTTCTTTTTCAATGTAATCATGCGATTTCATAGCCTTATATTTTATACTGTTATGTTCTGAGGGTGGCAATTATACAAAGGTTTTTCGATATAATGAAACTGTGTTATCATGTTTCTTCGTCAAGCAGGTCAGGCCTTTTTTCGCGGGTTATCCTGAGGGACTCTTCGAACCTCCATTTTTCTATCTCCGGGGTATTTCCTCCTGTAAGTATTGAGGGTACCTTCCAGTCCATGAATTCTGCCGGTCTGGTATACTGTGGAGGGGCAAGGAGACCGTCCTGAAATGAATCAGAGAGGGCTGATTCGGCATCGGAGATAGCCCCGGGCAGAAGCCTCACTATGGCATCTGTTATTATTGCAGCAGGCAACTCACCACCGGTGAGAACATAATCGCCTATTGATATCTCCCTTGTGACCAGGAAATCCCTGATACGCTGGTCGATACCTTTATAATGACCTGCAAGGATTATAATATTATCCTTCATCGACAGTTCGTTTGCAACTGCCTGGGTAAAACGGTTACCGTCAGGCGACGTGTAAATGATCTCATCATAATTCCGCTCTGATCTGAGGGCTGTGATGCAGTTGTAAACCGGTTCAATCATCATTACCATACCGGCACCGCCTCCGAACGGATAATCATCTGTGCTTTTATGTTTGTCGGTCGAATAATCGCGCAGGTTGATGATGTTTATTTCAGCAATCCCCTTTTGCCTTGCTCTCCTGATTATTGATTCGTCGAATGGACTTCTTAAAAGCTCGGGCAATACCGTTATTATATCAATTCTCATAAAAATCGAGTTTGGTAAATCTAATATTGTTTTTGTATATTTGAGAACGACAAGTCGAAATTATCTAATTTAAAATTTAGAACATGGGAAAATTTGTAATCTCGAAGAGGAAGAACGGTGAGTTTCAGTTCAACCTTCTTGCAGGCAACGGTCAGGTAATTCTTACAAGTGAGGGTTACGCCTCCAAGCCTTCATGTATGAACGGTGTAAAGTCAGTAATGAAGAATGCAGCTGATTTAAAGAGGTTTGAGTCAAAGGTTGCCAAGAACGGGAAATTCCACTTCAACCTTAAGGCCGGTAATGGCCAGGTGGTAGGCAAAAGCGAAATGTACGAGTCAGAGACCAGCTGCGAAAACGGCATTGCATCGGTGAAAAAGAATGCACCCGGTGCAACTGTTGATGACCAGACAAAAGCCTGACATTTTTTTTCTTTTCCAGGACGATTTTACCGTCAACGGCAATATAGTCACCATTTGCCGGCATAATCATCTTCTCAGGGTTATTGTAAGACAGCCTGGGATGATGGTTATGTTTTTTTAACAACTCGTTTACTGAACATCCGGCAAATATGATAATGTCATAATTGTGCGGGTCAGCACAGCAGGGATTCTGAGGTTACTGATCCTGCAACCTGCAGCCTGTTTCAGCGCCGGAATAATAAAAAAATCATTTCTCCGTATAAATGATTTTAATAAAACAGGCGCATGATATTAAAATAGGCACTACTTTGGTTGCTCATAAACCTTATGAATATAAACTCCAATTACCTGTAAGATGAAAAACAAAATCATACCGCCAGGATATCTCTATTCAAAGGGATATACCAACTATATTTTCATACTCCTGTTTCTTCTCTACATGTTTGATTACATCGACAGGATGATCGTAACCTCGATGTTCATTCACATAGAGCAGGATCTCGGGATAACCCACACCCAGAGCGGATTGCTTGTATCGGCTGTTTACTGGGCTATTGTGCTCCTTACGTTCCCGGTGTCAATACTTGTTGACCGCTGGAACCGTACCAAGACAATAGGTATAATGGCTGTCATCTGGAGCATTGCCACAGCTCTCTGTGCTCTTACGGGCAACTTTGTGCAGCTGGTTCTTGCAAGGGCGCTGATAGGGATTGGCGAGGCAGGTTATGCCCCGGGCGGGAGTGCAGTTATCTCCGGCCTTTACCCTGAAGAAAAACGATCAAAGATGATGGGCCTCTGGAACGCCTCAATACCACTCGGAACGGCGATAGGAGTTCTCCTGGGCGGAATCATCGCAGTCAGGCTGGGATGGAAGCATGCATTCGGACTGGTGGCGTTGCCCGGCCTTATAGTGGCAATCCTGTTCTTTTTTGTCAAGGATTACAAGACAGTTGACCTTTCATTTACAAACAGCAACAATGAAAAGGTCAGGATGAAGAAGGCAGATATTTTAAAAGAATTCATTTCAAGACCTTCTCTTATTTTAACATATTTCGGCTTTGCCGCAGTTGTCTTTGTTACAACCTCTCTGATCACCTGGCTCTCCACCTACTTTCATGCAACGCGCGACATCTCTTCCGAGACGGCAGGGTCGATGGCAAGCGCGGTAATGGTGCTTGCAATAGTAGGGGCGCCGCTGGGAGGAATAATCACTGACAGATGGCGCAGGACAAACATCAGGGCCCGGTTGCTCTTTCCGACAATCACGTCGGTTCTTTCAGCTATTTTCCTTCTTATTGCACTCTGGATGACAAGCGGAACCCTTCAATATGTGTTTTTCCTTCTGATGGGCGTCACGGTGACTGCTTTTGTTCCTGCGGCAGCAGCCGTCACCCAGGATGTGATCCATGCCGGGATGAGAGCTATGTCATATGCCGTGGCAGTGGTGGTCCAGAACCTCCTCGGGGCATCCACGGCACCCCTTGTTATCGGAAGACTCTATGACCTTTATGATATCAAGACAGCCATGGCCCTGTTGCCGTTCATGCTGATCCTTGGCGCTATACTCTTTTATGCCGGATCACGTTTCTATGAGAAAGACCTTAACAAGACAGTCAAGGTCAAACTGGTGGCCGAGGAGGCTTCCTTATAAGGAGAACATCCGCCGAAATGTTTTTACAGGCCGGCTGACGGCAACCTGCCGGGTTAAAGGGGGGCTGCATTAATATTAATTAATTGTAGTAGCTTTGCTTTCCGAAAACTGATAAAGATGAAAGAATTTTTACGGAACAAATACTTCAAATTCGGCATCGCCGGAGCGCTTTACCTGCTGTGGGTAATATGGGTGGGCAATTACTGGCTGCTGCTCGGATTGCCTGTTGTGTTTGACATTTATGTCATAAAGAAGGTAAACTGGGCCTTCTGGAAGAAACGTCACGGGAAAAATCATATAGTTATTGAATGGCTTGATGCACTGATATTTGCGGTGATAGCTGTAACCCTGATCAATATCTTTCTCTTCCAGAATTACCGCATTCCCACACCGTCAATGGAAAAGACCCTCCTGGTAGGTGATCACCTGGCTGTCAGTAAGGTGGCGTACGGTCCGCGCATGCCCAACACCCCCATTGCATTTCCGTTCACCCAGCATACAATGCCGATGACGGGGGGAAAGGGAAAATCATGGTCAGACCTCATACACTGGGATTACAAGAGGCTGAAGGGATTCGGACACGTCAAAAACAACGATATCGTCGTGTTCAACTTTCCCGCAGGTGACACCGTCTGTCTTGAACAGCAGGCAGTGAGCTATTATGAGATACTGCGTGAGCGTATAGAGATGCTTACCGCCGAGGATATCAGGTCAGGAAAACCGATGAAAGGCAGAGATGAGTATTATTCGCTTGCCAGGCAAATGATATGGAATGAGTATACAGTCATTTACCGCCCTGTTGACAGACGTGACAATTACGTCAAGAGGTGCGTCGGAATACCTGGCGACTCGATTCTTATCGAGGGAGGGAAACTCTTTGTGAACGGCAACGAGGTTGAGGAATACCCGACCCAGCAGACATCCTATTATGTGCGTACAAACGGCACCCGTATCAATCCGAAGGCATTTGAAAAGATGGGGGTGTCAAAGTCCGATCAGTCGATCATGCTCTCAGGAACTGTTTACAGGCTTCCGCTTACAAGGGAAAATGCTTCAACCATCTCTGGTTTTGCAAATGTCACCGGGATCGAGGCCGAGTACCACAGGCCCGGAGAATATACTCCTGCAGTATTCCCGAATGACCCGCAGTACCGCTGGAATGAAGATTACTTCGGACCTCTGTGGATCCCGAAGAAAGGAACCACGGTGAAGCTTGACATGACCAACATCTGCTTCTACACGTCAATCATAGACATATATGAGAAGAATGACCTCGAAGTCCGTGATTCGGTTATCTACATCAACGGAGCACCTGCTGACAGTTACACCTTCAAGATGGATTACTACTGGATGATGGGAGACAACCGGCACGGTTCATCGGACTCACGCTACTGGGGATTCGTTCCCGAGGATCATATTGTGGGGCGTCCGGTGCTTGTCTGGCTCTCGATAGACAAGGAAGCCCAGGGTTTCAAAAAGATAAGATTCAACAGGTTCTTTAAAGGAGCCAAGAGATGATTTTCAGGTTGCGATTTCCGGGTCAGTCCGGTTATCGCAGATCAGATATTGCAAAAAAAAAGCGGGCCGCAGCCCGCTTTCTTTTTTTATTCTTTGACTTTATCCACGATTGCCTTGAAGGCGTCGGGGTGGTTCATCGCCAGGTCAGCGAGGGTCTTTCGGTTAAGGGTTATACCCTTTTTCTCAAGCCCGCCGATGAACTGCGAGTAACTCATTCCGTATAGGCGTACTCCGGCATTTATCCTCTGAATCCAGAGTGCGCGGAACTGCCCTTTCTTGTCCTTGCGGTCACGGTACGAATAGGCAAGACCCTTCTCAAGTACGTTCTTGGCAACGGTGTAAACATTTGCGTTGTTGCCAAAGTACCCCTTTGTCTGCTTGAAGATCTTCTTTCTTCTTGCCTTCGATGCTGGTGCGTTTGTTGCTCTTGGCATTTTTGTTTCTCTTTTTCGGATGTAAGCGCCCCTTAAGGTCTTTTCAGCTTCACATCCCGGTTAATAATTCTGTTGATTAACTCCCTACAGGCGGTAAACCTTACTTCAGTCCGAGCAGAAGCTTAACGTTCTTCTGGTCTGCCTTGTCCACCAGTCCGTCGTATGTAAGATTCCTCTTACGCTTGGTCGACTTCTTGGTAAGGATGTGGCTCTTGAAAGCATGCTTACGCTTGATCTTACCTGTACCGGTCAAAGAAAATCTCTTCTTTGCACCCGGATTTGTTTTCACTTTTGGCATGTTGTATATAAATATGTGTAAAAAATTGCTACTTCTTCTTCTTGGGTGAGAGAATGATGATCATTCTCTTTCCTTCGAGTTTCGGGGTCTGGTCAACCTTTCCATACTCCTCGAGATCACCAACGAACTTCGCAAGAAGCTTTTCTCCCTGGTCCTTGAAGAGGATAGACCTTCCCTTGAAAAAAACATATGCCCTTACCTTTGCACCCTCTTCCAGAAAGTTGATTGCATGCTTCAGCTTGAAGTTGTAATCGTGATCGTCGGTGTTCGGGCCGAAACGGATCTCTTTAACAACAATCTTGGCTGCATTTGCCTTAATCTCCTTCTGTTTCTTTTTTTGTTGGTAAAGAAACTTCTGGTAATCAACGATTTTGCAGACGGGTGGGTCGGCGTTTGGAGATATCTCAACAAGATCGAGTTCCATTTCGTCTGCGAGCCTGAGGGCATCACCGAGACTCATTACTTTAGCCTCTATGTTTTCACCAACGACCCTTACGGTCCTGGCTGTGATCCTGTTGTTAATCCGGTGTTCCGGTTCGGGTTTTCTTCCCGGCCTGGGCCTGGAAAAGATCGGTCCTGCTATTGTCTTGTCCTCCAGTTAAGTTAATAATATTCTTTAAATCAATCTCTTAGTTGCCAATCTCTTTAGCAATTTCACCCTTTACAAGGCTGATGAACTCTTCCGGTTTCATTACACCCTTGTCACCCTCACCCTGCCTTCTGACAGACACTGTTCCGGCTTCAACCTCTTTTTCACCAATCACAAGAAGGTATGGGATTCTCTTTAACTCGTTATCCCTTATCTTCTTACCTATCTTTTCGTTCCTGTCGTCAATCAGGGTGCGAATATCGGAATTATTCAGAATATTTGAAACAGTTTTTGAATAATCGTTGAATTTTTCGCTGATTGGCAGTATTACAGCCTGATCAGGGGTCAGCCAGACCGGGAAACGGCCGGCAGTATTTTCAATGAGTACTGCAACGAAACGTTCCATGGATCCGAAAATTGCCCTGTGGATCATGACGGGCTGATGCTTCTGGTTGTCGCTGCCGGCATATTCGAGACCAAACCTCTCAGGGAGGTTGTAATCGACCTGTATTGTACCAAGCTGCCATTTGCGACCTATGGCATCCCTCACCATGAAGTCGAGCTTCGGTCCGTAGAATGCTGCTTCACCTATTGCCACGGTTGTGACGAGGTTCTTTTCGCCGGCAGCTTCAATTATCGCTTTCTCAGCTTTTTCCCAGTTCTCGTCTGTCCCGATGTATTTCTGGTGATTCGACGGGTCCCTGAGCGAGATCTGTGCCGTAAACTCATTGAAACCGGCTATCTTAAAGATATACTGTACCAGGTCAATAATGCTCTTGAATTCCTCCTTGAGCTGTTCAGGTGCGCAGAAATGGTGTGCATCATCCTGGGTGAAGCTGCGGACGCGTGTCAGCCCGTGCAGTTCACCGCTCTGCTCATAGCGGTATACGGTGCCGAATTCCGCCATCCTTACCGGCAGTTCGCGGTAGGAGTGAGGTGTGGCGTTGAAAATCTCGCAATGGTGAGGGCAATTCATGGGCTTGAGCATGAACACCTCGCCCTCCTGGGGAGTGGTGATGGGCCTGAATGAATCTGCACCGTACTTTTCAAAGTGGCCGGAGGTCTTGTACAGGTCAACGTTTCCGATATGAGGTGTTGATACCATCATGTAACCTCTCTCCTTCAGCACTTTGGTCATAAAATCGATCAGCCTCTGCTTCATGTCAGCCCCTTTCGGAAGCCAGAGCGGAAGTCCCATACCGACTTTCGGCGAGAATGCGAACAGCTCCAGATCCTTGCCGATGCGGCGATGATCACGCTTGCGTGCTTCCTCGATCATCACCATGTACTCGTCAAGCATCTTCTGCTTCGGGAAGGTGATGCCGTAGATACGGGTCATCATCTTCCGCTTCTCATCACCCCTCCAGTATGCGCCTGCAAGACTCAGTACCTTTATTGCCTTGATCGGCGAAGTGTCAGGCAGGTGCGGTCCGCGGCAGAGATCGGTGAAATTGCCCTGGCGGTAGAGAGTGATGCTCCCGTCCTCAAGCTCTGAGATAAGTTCAGTCTTGTATTCATCGCCCTTGGCGGAGAAGAGATCCATCGCTTCCTTCTTACTTACATCGGTGCGGATGATAGGGCTGTTCTTTGCTGCCAGCTCCTTCATCTTGTCTTCGATCAGGGCCAGGTCGGCGTCTGTTATTACCTTGCCATCACCCGGATCTACATCATAGTAAAACCCGTTCTCGATGGCGGGACCGATGCCGAATTTCGTTCCCGGAAACAGCGCTTCAAGCGCCTCGGCCATCAGGTGAGCCGATGAGTGCCAGAATGCATGCTTTGCCTCCGGATCATCCCACTTGTGAAGCCTGAGTGTTGCATCACCCTCAACAGGGCGTGAGAGGTCACGCAGTTCTCCGTTAACCGATGCAGCATATACCTCGGCAGCCAGACGGGGACTTATTGAAGTGGCAATTTCAAAAGCGGTGATCCCCTTGTTGTACTCTCTTACCGAACCGTCCGGGAATGTTATTTTAATCATGGATTCCATACTGTTAAATAGTTTGCAAAGATAATATTTTTTATGCTCCGTTATTCAGCCCTGTTTTACCGTGCATCAGGTATGCTTTTTTGATTTTATCAATTGGCACGTATTTTGGATTTAACAAAATAACATAAATACCGGCAGTCATGAAACGAATTTTAATCTTAACGGCAGCAGCAGCAGTGATAATGCTGAGCTCATGTGACACCCAGCCTGAGGCTTACTTCTTTACAGACAAGGTAAAGGCTGAAATAGGGGAAGAGGTTTTATTCTTCAACGGGTCATACAATGCAACTGATTATGAATGGGACTTTGGCGACGGCACATGGTCCGACGCCTACGAGCCTGTTCACTCCTTCAATGCTTCAGGAATTTTCACGGTAGTCCTTAGCGCCTATTCAAACAACGGTAACGTGGACAGGTCATACCTGGATATAGAGGTGCTTTCGCCCACGATGCTTGAGGTTGAAGTGCTTGAGTGGAACCAGGAGTATCCCGTTGCAGGGGCCAATGTGAGACTCTATCCTACATTGATTGACTGGGACAATGAGACAAACCTTGTCGTTGAGGGCTTCACCAACTCGTCCGGCAAGGTGATCTTCACCAACCTGCAACCCCGCGTATATTATGTTGATGTCTGGGAGGAGAACCACAACAACTTCGCATTCAGGGATGAACCGGATTACATCCAGTACATGTATACCGATCCGCTTCTTAAAAACGAGCTGAACCAGTTCATTGCATGGGTCGATTACACCGGTACCAAAGGCGCTGCAACCCGCGACAGGAGCCAGGTGCTTATCATCAAGTCACGAAGCGCCAAAGCTCCGGCAGGCAAGAAATAGAGATACAGTAAAAATAAATTCGCGATCCTCTCCATTGGATAAATTTCCTTAAGTTTGTGTTTCACAAACCTAATCGGATAAATCTCATGGATACAAGATTTGCGCTACATGGAATAGACTACCTGATAATGGCAGTCTATTTCGTTTTTGTGCTGGGCATCGGATGGGCCCTCAGAAAATACATGAAGAATGCTTCAGCGTTTCTTGAGGCCGGAAGATCAATTCCTGCATGGGTTGCAGGACTGGCATTCATCTCCACCAACCTGGGGGCTCTTGAGGTGATGGGGATGACCGGATCAGGGCTTAAGTACGGCATGCTCACGACCCACTTTTACTGGATCGGGGCTATCCCGGCAATGGTCTTCCTGGCTCTTTTCATGATGCGTTTCTATTACGGCTCCAAAGCCAGGTCTGTGCCGGAGTACCTGAAACTGCGCTTCAACGAAAAGACCAGGGCTCTCAATGCCTTCCTCTTTGCGCTCATGACTGTGCTTGCATCCGGGATCTCAATGTATGCGCTTGCTATACTGCTGGAGAACGTCCTGGGGTGGAACTTCAATGTTTCGCTTTTTGCATCTGCAGCCATAGTGCTGGCATACACCTATCTCGGAGGCCTCTCATCAGCTATATACAATGAGGTGCTTCAGTTCTTCATAATCATTATCGGTCTTCTGCCGATGGCCATCCTCGTAATAACCGACGTTGGCGGTTACAGCGGCATGCAGGCAAGCCTCGCACCGATAGTTGAAGGAAAGGGCTTTGCTGCCGACACCTGGACCACCACATGGAAGTATACTGCCACTGCCGGGGCCAACCCGATGGGAGTGGAGTGGTACGGGATCCTGGCAGGACTGGGATTTGTGCTCTCCTTCGGTTACTGGTGCACCAACTTCCTCATCGTACAGAGGGCCATGGCCGCCGAGTCGATGACTGCAGCCCGCAAAGTGCCCCTCATTGGCGCAATCCCGAAAATGTTCATCCCCTTCCTGATCATTATCCCGGGTATAGCTGCCCTCGTGCTGCTCAATGACCCGCTTAAGGGATTTGCATTGCCCGTGAATGATGCAGGTCAGCCGATATATGACTATACGATCATAATGCTCCTCAAGCAATACCTGCCTGCCGGGGTGCTGGGCCTTGGCATTACTGCTCTTCTTGCTTCCTTTATGTCAGGCATGGCCGGGAACGTTTCTGCATTCAACACCGTCTGGACCTATGACATCTACCAGAGCTACATCAGGCCGGCAACAGGAAACAAGGAGGCTGATGACCATCATTACCTCAGGGTGGGAAAAATGGCAACCATCGTTGGTGTGCTCGTGAGTATCGCTGCAGCCTACATAGCCAGTAAGTTCGGCAACATCATGGACTTCCTGCAGACGGTTTTCTCAATGATTAATGCCCCGCTCTTTGCGGTTATCTTCCTGGGGATGTTCTGGAAACGTTCTACAGGCAATGCTGCATTTACCGGGCTGCTGATGGGATTCCTCGTTGCACTGCTGCATCACGGACTTACTATGCCGGCAGGAGCAACCACCCTGGTAAAGGGAGGCTGGCTCGGCGTCGTCCATACATACCCCGTGGAAATGGCACAAAACTTCTGGACTGCCATCTTCGCATTCACGACGGCAGCACTCCTTACGGTAATCATCTCACTGCTCTCAAAACGTGAAAAGAGCGACGAAGAGCTCAACGGGCTCGTTTACTCAATGACACCAAAACTGGATGACAGCGGCGTGAAATGGCACCAGAGACCCTGGTTCCTCGCCCTTATCGTCGGAGTTATAATGATTGTGCTCTCAATATTGTTCTGGTAAACCAAAAACACAAGAACCATGCTCGATATAAGATTTCCAATAGGATTGATGTTCTCGATAGTAGGACTCATAATTACTGTTTACGGACTGTTCACAATAGGGAATGATGCCATGTACATCAAATCACTCAATGTGAATGTCAACCTGATATCAGGAATAGGGACCACGATCTTTGGCCTTCTGATGCTGTTGTTTTCCGACCCGGTCAGGAAAAGGAGGAAGAAATAGAGTAAAAAAAAGCTGCAGCGATGCAGCTTTTTTTATGTCTGAAGGTCTGAGGGTCTGAGGGTCTGAGGGTCTGAAGGTCTTGCGGTCTTGCAGTCTTGCAGTCTGAAAGTCTGAGAGTCTGAAAGTCTGAAGGTCAGGGTCTTGCGGTCATGCGGTCTTGCAGTCTTGCGGTCTGCGCAACTTTATTTTCAGAAGAAACCACTATTGCCTACTGCCTATTGCCTATTGCCTGATTACAGAGTATCGGAGAACAGGCTTGGAGGCAGCGAGCGCATGTTGTACCTCGAGGCCATCACTTCGCCGTAGGCGCCGGCGGAACGGATAGCTATCAGGTCACCGCGGTGCGCCTGTGGCAGAGGAATGTTTCTGCCGAATGTATCGGTGGTTTCGCATATTGGCCCGACAACCGTATATTTTTTCACAGGCTCCCCGGAGGTGAGGTTTTCAATCCTGTGAGTGGCATGGTAAAGTGCAGGTCTGATAAGCTCCGTCATCCCCGCATCCAGGATAAGAAATGTCTCGGCAGCACCCGGCTTGACATAAAGCACCCTGGAGATGAGTGACCCGCATCCTGCCGTGAGTGACCTGCCAAGCTCGAACGAGATGCTGCTGCGGATCTTCTTATCCAGATTGTTCCGGAAAACATCAAAATATGAGGCAAAGGGAGGGAAGCGCTCAGGATCGTCATAGCTTATTCCAAGCCCTCCTCCTACGTTTATGTCTTCAGGCTCAAGGTCGCGCTCCTTCAGCCATTTCCATAATTCATTTATCCTTGAACAGAGGTTGCTGTACACATGGAGGTCGGTTATCTGCGATCCGATATGAAAGTGAATCCCCCTGAAATGAATGTTTTCCAGCTCGTTCAGAAGATCCGTCACATTGCCGAGCTCAGCCATCCTGATTCCGAACTTGTTCTCGTCGGTGCCTGTTGTGATGTGCTTTAATGTATGTGCTTCCACGTTTGGATTTATCCGGAGCGCCACCGATGCAACCTTCCCGGCCTTCCCGGCCAGCTCGTTGATCACCTCCAGCTCAGCAGCCGATTCTGCATTGAAGCACTTTATGCCCAGCGCCAGTGCAGTCTCTATCTCCCGGTTACTCTTTCCGACTCCTGCAAAAACTGTTTCGTCTGCAGGAAAACCGCAAGCAATTGCATGTTCAACCTCGTTCCCGCTGACACAGTCGGCTCCGAGTCCGTACCCGGCTATTATCTTCATTATCACCGGGTTGAAGTTGGCCTTAACTGCATAATGAACATGAAAATCCCTCATGGCAGCTTCTCCTGATGCAATCTGCAGGATTTCATGCAGCATCTCGGTGTCATAGAAATAAAACGGGGTCTCATGACTCCTTAATTTTCCGGCAATCTCCTTTGTGATCATTGTTTTTCAGGGAAAAGTTTTGCGCTCAGCGCGCGAAGAGCGGTTATCTTGTCGCTTGTATTGATGAGTATCGAGGCGCTGTTTTCACTTCCGCCATATGAAATCATCTTGACAGGGATCTCGTTTATAGCCTCGAACATCTCAGGGGCTGAACCTACACGGTCAGGCCGGAAATCACCGACAACACATATAATCGTCTGTTCCCTGTCAACCTCGACATGCCCTATTGAGCTCAGGGTGTTTACTATCTCCTCAAGATGAGTGTTGTCATCAATTGTAAGCGATACAGACACTTCCGAAGTTGTGATCATGTCAATGGGAGTCCTGTATGCTTCAAAAGCCTCGAATATTTTGCGCATAAAGCCGTATGCCAGGATCATCCTGTCAGAACGGATTCTGATTGCGGTAACCCCGTCTTTTGCTGCAATAGCCTTATAATCTTCAAGTTCCGATGAAGATGAAATGAGAGTGCCCTCATCATCCGGCTCCATCGTGTTCTTCAGTCTCACCGGGATATTCTTCAACCGGGCCGGGTTGATGCTGGAGGGATGGAGGATTTTGGCGCCAAAGTAGGCAAGTTCGGCTGCCTCATTGAAAGAAAGGCTCCGGACCACCTTCGTGTTTTCCACGTACCTCGGATCATTGTTATGGAGGCCGCTTATGTCAGTCCATATCTGAACCTCCTCCACATCCTTCGGCCCCAGTGCCGCACCAATGATTGTGGCGCTGTAATCACTTCCGCCGCGCCGGAGATTGTCTGTTTCGCCATTTACGTTACGGCATATGAATCCCTGGGTAATGATGATCCTTTCGTCAGCCATTGCGGACAATTCCCTTCTCAGATTTTCCCTTATGTAGAAATAGTCCGGCTCCCCGTCCTTGTCTATCCTCATGAAGTTCAGTGCGGGAACAAGCAAAGACGGGATATTTCTTTCAGACAGGAAGAAATGGAGCAGGGAGGTTGAGAGGAGTTCCCCGCGTGACACGATGCGTTTTTCGTTGTGGAGGCTGAAGGGCCTGGCAAAGAGTGCAGTGATGAAGAAAAACTGCTCATCGACCAGATTGCGAGCCTTTGCAGACCATTCAGGAGAAGTGCATAGTTCGTCTGCCACGGCATGATACTTTTCCCGGAGTTGTCCGGCCAGTTTGAATGCACCGTCAGTGTTTCCGGAAGAATAAAGGCCCGATATCTCAAGCAGGGTATTTGTGGTTCCTGCCATCGCAGAGAGCACCACAATTTTCGTTTCACCGTCATTAATCAGCGGAATGAGCGCCCTGAAGCGTTCGGGACTCCCCACCGAAGTACCGCCAAACTTGTAAACTTTCATCTCTGCTTTGCTCCGTGTGATGCTGCCTGAAAGGCGATTGCACCGTGTTTTGGGGATCAAAGATATATAAAAGAGGAATCTCTGATAATTTTTTTTCTCTTTTGGGTCAGGAGGATCACTTGATTAAAAAAAATAGTTATTTTTGCAGCCGCATTGAAGGATAAAAGAGTTCTGGCGTCACTGTTACAGGCAGTCTCTTTGATCCGGCAAGAAGCCCAGATGGCGAAATTGGTAGACGCGCTAGTTTCAGGGACTAGTGTCAGCAATGATGTGCAGGTTCGAGTCCTGTTCTGGGCACCAAAAACCACGCCCAGGTGGTGAAATTGGTAGACACGCCAGCTTGAGGGGCTGGTGCTCGCAAGGGTGTGCAAGTTCGAGTCTTGTCCTGGGCACACAAAAAAAGCTGCTGAGAGCAGCTTTTTTTTTAGGCAATAGGCAGCAGGCAGTAGGCAATAGTGTTGACAATGAGGAGCTGACGGCCTTCGACTTTGTGAAAAGTAAGTCAATTAACCCTGGAATCATATACTGCCTGCAGTATCCTTCCCCTGATTGAGAGATTCGAGAGGTTGTTGTTGTTGCGGGTGGGGTAAACCCTGTTGCTCAGGAATACATATGATATCTCCGCCTCCGGGTCAACCCAGATGAATGTGCCGGTGAACCCTGAATGCCCGTAGCTTGACGGTGATGCGGAATGACAGGGATAGGCTTCTTCCGGCGGAACAGTGTCATTCCCCTGCAGAGGCTTGTCAAACCCCAGTCCGCGCCTGTTGTCATTGTCAGGGAACTGCACCGAGGTGTACTCCCTGACGATGTCACTGCTGAGCACCCTTACACCGCCGTACTCACCACCGCGGCGGTACATCTCAACAAGCTTGAGCAGATCATTGCCGGTGGCAAACAGTCCGGCATGCCCTGACACACCACCGAGCATCGCAGCACCCTCATCATGCACAGTCCCACGGATGAGCTGCTTTCTGAAAAGTGAGTCATATTCAGTCGGGACAATCCTTTCGAGCGGGTATTTCTCAGCCGGCCTGTAGGTGATGTTGAATGCACCGATGGGCCTGTAGATGTTGGCCGTGGCAAACTTATCTACAGTACTGTCAGTAATGCTTTCGATTATCTCGGCAGCAAGGATGAAGTTGAGATCAGAGTATACATATTTCTTTTTCCCCAGGGGGCTGTCGCGGATTTCCCGGAACATATCCTTCAGGTAATGCCTGTTCATATACAGTGAGTCCGACACCCGGAGGGCAAACTTCCTGTTTGTGTAATCGCTGTAGATTCCTTTTTTGAAGGTACTGTCATTCTCCATTGTGCTTCTCCAGAAAGGAATGAAAGGTATCAGTCCTGACTGGTGTGCAAGCATATCCCTCACCACAATGTCGCCCTTGTCCGAGACACGGTACCAGGGGAGATAATAACCCAGGGTCTGTTCAGGATCAAATGTTCCGCGGTCATCAAGCAGCATCAGGGAAGGGGTGGCTGCAGACACTTTTGTGACAGAAGCAAGGTCCCACAGGTCCTGTTCTGTAACTGCCTCGGTGCTGTCATAAAGGTGAAAACCGTAGCATTTGTCGAGAACAACGACGCCCTTGCGGGCGATAAGCACATGGCATCCCGGGAAGGCAAGGGAGTCAATGCCCTGTCTGACGATTGAATCAACCTTGCTGATAAGTCTGTCTGACGAAAGGCCGGCGTTTTCCGGGAACCCGAACTTAAGCCGGATATTCCCGGGTGTTTTTATGCCTGTTCCGATGGGGTATGTCTCATTTACTGTCACCGGCAGTTTTCCGGAGGCGCCGGTTGCGCCGAAAAGGACCTGAACGGCAGCCTGGTGGGTATAGCTGTTATCCTGGTATGCAACAAGGAATGCAGACGGCTTTTTTGTCATGTCAAGTTTTGCGACACCGTACGGATTGCCAAACCAGATCACCGCTGCCCTGTCGAGGGCTGCAATCTCCCGGAAGAGGCTGCTGAGAGCCGGTGTGACACCGTAGTTATCCACCGGTTTCTGTGCCAGTGAACAGAACCCGGCAATAACCACATCGTAATTCTTAAGCTTCGACATTACAAACCGGGCTCCCTGCTCGTTTGCCGGGTCAATAAAATAGTGATCAGCGTTTGTGTACCTGTCGGTCATCCTTTGAAACTCAGTCATCGCCAGGCGGTTGACTGAGACCGTTGCAATCCGCATCCGGTCAAGCCGCCCCAGGGGGACGAGATTGTCATTGTTTTCAATAAGGGTCATGGCCCCGGAATAGAGATCATGTATCAAAGCCGGGTGCTCCGAAGCCTGGATGGAACCATTTTCTGTATTCTGACTCTCCAGCCACAGCTTGACTTCGAGAAGCCTGCGGCACCTGTCGGTGATCCCGCTTACCGGAATGTCATTTTTATCCACCCTGCGTGCGATCTCTTCTATGGCACGTACCGGATCAGTCGAATACTCAATGATGTCATTTCCGGCAAGCAACGCTTCGGCATCGGCTATTCCGGAGGGGTATGTCATTGTGGCGCCTGCCATGTTCATGGCATCGGTGAGGATTAATCCCCGGAACCGAAGATCCTTGCGCAGAAGACCTGTCACAACCTTCTTCGAGAATGTTGCCGGAAGTCCGCTGTTATCAAGCCCGGGAACGCTTATATGAGCTGTCATCACAGCGCCCACACCCTCGTCAGCCAGTCTCCTGAACGGGACCAGCTCAACCTTCTCAAAACGGTCGTGGTTGCCCCTGATTACCGGTTGTCCCGTATGTGAATCCACATCGGTGTCACCATGCCCTGGAAAATGCTTCGCGCAAGCGAGGATACCGTTATCCTGCAGGCCGTTCATATACATAAGCGCCTTGTCAGCAACTCTTTCCGGATCTTCGCCGAAAGAGCGATAGTTTATTACAGGGTTCAGCGGATTGTTGTTCACATCAGCTACCGGCGCCAGATTCAGGTTTACCCCGATGTCACGGCACTGCCAGGCCACGGCTGCCCCCATTCTGTAAAGCAGGGAATCATTCTGCACAGCCCCGAGGGTCATCTGGTACGGGAAATCTTCAACCTCCCTGAGCCGCATTCCTGTTCCCCACTCTGCATCAAGTGCAATTATCAGGGGGATTTTCGAGACCTGTTTCAGACGTTGTGTGTAGTCGATCTGCAGGTCACGCGATCCTTCAAAGAAAATAACACCTCCGATTCCGTATTTCTCCACCAGCTCTTCAACCTGCCTGTAATTTCCCCCTTTTTCATCAGCCCAGGCAGGCACCCAAATGAGCTGTGCTATCATCTCCCTGACAGTCATTGTGTTGAGAATACTGTCAACCCGTCTGTCCCCGGAGAACGCATTCCAGGGGACATCGTTTCCGGCACCACTGGCAATGGCTGCAGATATCATGAATAAAGCTCCGGTGAGGAGCAGTGCCTGGCGTGACTTTTTCATGGGACTGAAGAATTATGAACGGAACCAAAATTAGCATTTTTCTTTGTTATTCTTTTCCGGGCTGATTGGTTCCAAATTGCTATTTTTACCGGACTAACCAAATAAATATGGCAGCTTCGAAGAGTTCAGCAAAAAGCTCCGGCAGGTCGGCACGCCTGATGTCGCTCGATGTCTTCAGGGGTATGACTGTTGTTTTCATGATAATAGTCAATACGCCCGGCACATGGAGTCATGTTTATGCACCGCTCAGACATGCCTCATGGCATGGCTGTACACCCACAGACCTGGTCTTTCCTTCTTTTCTTTTTATTTCAGGTGTGGCCATGTGGTACTCACTCCGGAAGTACAATTTTGAGTTCTCCGGCCCTGCTCTTTTCAGGATACTGAGAAGGGTGGCCCTGATCTTTGCTGTAGGCCTGTTCCTTAACATCTTTCCCCGGTTTGTCCGTGACTACGATACACTACGGATAATGGGTGTGCTGCAGCGGATTGCACTGGCCTGGGGCCTGGGTGCAACAATTGTGCTTATCTTAAGAAAGAACCATATATGGATTGCTGCTGCAGTTATTCTTTTCGGATACTGGGCCCTGATGTATTTTATGGGTGGAAGTGATCCGTATTCACTGGAGGGTAACTATGCCAAAACGGTTGACCTTGCCGTTTTCGGCGAAAACCATCTTTATAAGGGATTCGGAATTCCTTTCGATCCGGAAGGCCTCCTGAGTACCCTGCCTGCTACTGCAACCGTTCTGCTTGGCTTCATGACCGGGGGATTGATAGCATCCCGGGGCAACTCATGGAAGACAGTAGGATGGCTGACATTAACAGGTGTGTTGCTGATTGGAGCAGGGCTCCTCTGGGGGGAATATTTTCCGATCAACAAACCTATCTGGACAAGCTCTTATGTACTTTATGCCGGCGGTATAGCGATGGTGATCCTCGCATTACTGTTCATGATTGTCGATATCTGGAATCTGAAGGGCTGGACAGGCTTCTTCAACACCTTCGGAACCAACGCTCTTTTTACTTACGTCCTTGCCGGCATGCTAACAAAGACTTTGCTGGCGATAAAAATAGGGGAGGTTTCACTGTATAACTGGATATTCACTCATATCTGCAGTCCTCTGTTCAGGGAACAGAGACTTGCCAGCCTCCTCTTTCCGCTGTTGCTCGTTACTGTAATATGGGCAGTGGGTTATATGCTGTACCGGAAAAAAATAATAATCAGGCTTTGAAATGGATATCAGGACCACAGTCGAAAAAGCCTTTGAGAGGTGGAAAGGTTCACCTGCGGAAATAATCACCCGTTTACCCCAGTCAGGCTCAGACAGGGTATATTTCAGGCTGATATGCCGTGAGGATCAGGTAATTGGCGCATACAATCCGAGCCGTGAGGAGAACGAAGCGTTCGTCGGATTCTCCAACCATTTCAGGTCGAAGGGGCTGCCGGTGCCTGAGATATACGTCTATTATCCCGAAGAAAAGGTATATTTTCTTGAAGATCTTGGAGATGTCAACCTGTTCACATGGCTGGCCCGCCGGTCTGATGAGGAGCGGTTCAATGAGGAGACAGAAAACCTCTTCCTGACAGTTGCCGGGGACCTGGTACGCATACAGACTGAGGGAATAAAAGGGCTTGACCTGTCGTTGTGCTATCCGCACCGCAGCTTCGACCGTCAGAGCATAGTATGGGACATGAACTATTACAAGTACATGTTCCTCAAACTGATAGGGGCGCCGTTCAACGAGACGAGGCTGGAGCGTGATTTTGAGATACTGACCCGTTTTCTGCTGGATGCGGGGCAGGAGTATTTTCTCTTCCGCGATTTCCAGACTGCAAATATTATGATCCGCGACGGCAAACCGTGGTATATTGACTACCAGGGGGGCAGGCTCGGTGCACCGCAGTATGACATTGCCTCGTTGGTTTATGACGCCAAGGCATATATCCCTGAAAAGATCAGGAAGATGACAATCGACAGGCATCTCGATCTCTTCGCCGCTGCCACCGGCAAGCCACGTGAGTCGCTTGAAATGTACCAGGGAACCTTTACACTCATCAGGCTGATGCAGGCGTTGGGGGCCTTCGGTTTCAGGGGGCTGCACGAGAACAAGCCTACTTTCAATGAGAGTATTGTTCCGGCCGTTGAACTGATGAATGAACTTCTGGAGAGCGACGCCGTCAGGATAGACCTGCCGGAGCTGAGGAAGGCCTCACTGGCCGTGCCCCTCCAGCGCAAGTACCGGATACTGGAACACTACCAGGATCTTGTAAGGATACACCTTGAAAGTTTTGCCTATGTAAAGGGCAGGGTCGTCAGCCATGATAACGGCAGCGGATTTGTATTTGACTGCCGCGGATTGCGTAATCCGGTGACTGTGGCTGAACTGACAGACCTGACAGGGCTTGATCCGGAGGTCATCGAATTCTTCAACAATGATGACGAGGCGATCGCTTTTGCAGGAGACTGTACAAACATTATCCGCAACTCGTTGCCCATGATGAGGAGGAAGGGCATACTTGACATTTATGCAGCCTTCGGTTGCGTCGGAGGACGTCACCGCTCGGTCTGGAGCGCCGAAAGGGTGGCATCGATGCTCTCTCCGATGCCGGGTGTTGAGGTGATTGTTAAACACATCGCTATCGATAAATGAAGGCAATGATCTTTGCCGCCGGTCTTGGTACAAGACTTGGCGAGATGACCAGAACAACGCCAAAGGCTCTTGCTGACATTAACGGCAGGACGATGCTGGAGCTGACTGCTGAAAAACTGGCCGGTGCCGGCTTTGATGACCTGATAGTCAATATTCACCACCACCCGGAGCAGATGCTCGTGGAGATTGAAAAACTGCGGCACAAAGGCTTTAAAATAACCGTCTCCGACGAGCGCGATGAGCTGCTCGACACCGCTGGCGGACTTTACAGGGCAAGGCATTTTTTTGGAGATGAGTCTTTCCTTGCTCATAATGTCGATGAGTTTACAGACCTTGATCTTGCCGGGATGTATAGTCAGCACACCGCCTCTGGCGCTGTGGCCACGCTGGCGGTAAGGCACAGGCCGGGCAACAGGATGCTGCTTGTCGATGCTGCAGGACGCCTCCGCGGGTGGCGAAACAATGCTACAAAGGAGGAGATACTGACCGTCGACAGCAACCGGAAGCTCGGGGAGGTCGGCTTCTCTGGAATACAGGTGCTGTCACCTTCGATCTTCGACCTGATGCAGGAGGGGGTTTACTCGCTTACCTCACTGTATCTGATGCTTGCGGGAAACCATAAACTCATGACATGCCTGCATGATTACGGCTACTGGTTTGACTGCGGCACACCGCAAAACCTGGAAAAAATCAGGAAACATCTGGGGAAATAGGCGGGACCAGGACCAGTCGGCAGTCGGCAGTCGGCAGTCGGCAGTCAGCAGTCAGCAGTACCGGGGATTCAGAGTTGCAGCCGGGAGGCGATTACATCCATTTTTTCCTTCGCAGAAGCATTACCCCGGCAGCAGCAAGGACAATAGAACCTCCGAGAATAAACCAGAATGCATTGATGTTCGTCTCAAGCCTGTTAGGCACGTTCATGCCGTAAAAACTGGCGATGAGGGTTGGGATCATCAGGATGATTGTGACTATTGTCAGAGACTTCATCACGATGTTCAGGTTGTTTGAAATGACCGAGGCAAACGCATCCATCATCCCGCTCTGGATATCGCTGTAGATCTTTGCCATCTCGATAGCCTGACGGTTCTCTATCGTGGCCTCCTCAAGCAGGTCGGATGAAAACTCGAAATCACGTATCCACTTCGAGTTCTTCAGCTTGAGCATCATCATCTCATTTGAACGGAGTGATGTTGTGAAATAAACCAGGCACTTCTCCATCTTCAGCAGGCGGTGCAGCTCCTGGTTCCGGGTTGACTTTTCAAGGTCCTGCTCGATCATTGCAGTCTGGTTGTTGATCTGCTTCAGGTAACGGTGGTAAAACATCGTCGTCCGCAGGAAGAGATGGAGTATGAGGTCTATTTTGGTTTCTATCGTGATCCCTTTCCCACTGCGGCTGAAGAAATCGTCAAGCACCTCGTTGTTACGGTGGCAGATGATTACAAGACTGTTCTTGTCAAGGACAAGCCCGAGAGGTATGGTTGTAAAGGGGAATCCGTTTGACTGGTTCTGGTAGGGGATACGATAGATCATCAGCAGAACTTCATCTTCCACCTCCATGCGAGATCGCTCGTCAACGTCAAGAATATCAGCAAGAAAGTCCTCGGGAACCTTCAGGGTGGTCTTTAAAATGCCAATCTCCGAAGGGGTGGGATCAGTAACGTTAACAATGCAACCTTTTTCAAATGAGTTCAACGGAAGGAGACCGTTCGGGATCATCTGCCAGTAAGTAATCATTATAGTACCTCCTACTTTACAGCCCTGCGGAGGTACATTTCGCCTTACCTCAGCAGAACAAAATTAATAAAACGGCTCGCGTGATAATCGTCCATAAAAGACAACTGTATTGATACGTGTGCAAAAATATAACTTTTATGGTAACCGCATCCCGTGGCCACAAAAAATGTCCAAAAAAATTACCTTTGCACTGAACCTAAAGATAACGTAATGGGAAAGGTACTTGTTGTGGGCGCCGGCGGCGTCGGCACCGTTGCTGTGACAAAAATGGCACAGATGACTGACGTTTTCAGTGAGATCATGCTTGCAAGCCGCACAAAATCAAAATGTGACGCAATAGCTGCCAGAATCGGAGGCAACAGGGTGCAGACCGCCAGGGTCGATGCCGACAATTTGGCTGAAATGACTGAACTGATACGCTCCTTCGGGCCTGACCTGGTGGTCAACCTTGCACTGCCGTACCAGGATCTGAATATTATGGATGCATGCCTTGCAACAGGGGTGGCGTATCTTGACACTGCAAACTACGAACCCCCCGAAGAGGCAAAATACGAGTATTCATGGCAATGGGCTTATCATGAGCGCTATCGCGAAGCAGGCCTGACGGCTATACTCGGTTGCGGCTTTGATCCCGGTGTAACCGGAGTATTCACGGCCCATGCCGCCAAACATCACTTCAGTGAAATTCACTACCTCGACATAGTGGACTGCAATGCAGGCGATCACGGCAAACCCTTCGCCACTAATTTCAATCCCGAGATAAATATCCGCGAGGTTACCCAGAAGGGCAAATACTGGGAGAACGGTAAATGGGTTTATACCGAGCCTCATGAGATACACAAGCCCCTTAATTACCCTGGCATTGGCCCGAAAGAGTCATATCTGATCTACCATGAGGAGCTGGAATCGCTCGTGAAAAACTTCCCTACAATTAAGCGGGCGAGGTTTTGGATGACATTCGGCCAGGAGTATCTCACCCACCTGCGGGTGATACAGAATATCGGTATGGCACGCATTGACCCTGTTATGTACAACGGCGTCGAAATCATTCCGATACAGTTTCTCAAGGCTGTACTGCCCAACCCGGGTGAACTTGGAGAGAACTACAAGGGATGGACCTCGATAGGTTGCCGTATTAAGGGTCTGGATAAGGAGGGTAAGGAGCGTACTTACTATATATGGAACAACTGCAATCATGAGGAGGCATACCGCGAGACCGGAACCCAGGCTGTAAGTTTTACAACAGGGGTGCCTGCAGCCACAGGGGCAATGATGTATATGAAAGGCCTCTGGAAGAAGCCGGGCGTCTGGAATGTCGAGCAGTTTGATCCGGATCCGTTCCTCTCCGAACTGGCACGCCTCGGCCTGCCATGGCACGAGAAGTTTGACATCGACCTCGAGCTCTGATATGATCGACTACAGCAAGGTACCCTCACCGTGCTACGTGATTGAGGAAGAGAGACTCCGCAGGAATCTCGGAATTATAAAACATGTTGCAGACGCCTCCGGTGCCGAGATTATTCTGGCCTTCAAGGGATTTGCGATGTGGTCAGTGTTTCCGGTTGTAAGGGAATATGTCTCCGGTGCTGCCGCCAGCTCGATCCATGAAGCCAGGCTTTGCTTCGAGGAGATGGGAATGCCTGCGCACACATATGCTCCTGCTTTCAGGAGGGAGGAGTTTGGAACGATACTCCGGTACAGCTCTCATATTACATTTAATTCACTGGCGCAGTACACAAAGTTTGCCCCTGTGCTGAAGCACCAAGGAAAACATATCTCTCCCGGCCTGCGCATCAATCCTGAATATTCTGAAATTGCTCATGGAATATATAATCCTTGTTCACCCGGCTCACGTCTCGGGGTGACTGCCGGTGAACTGGCAGAAGGTTTGCCCGAAGGGGTGGAGGGACTTCATTTTCATGTACTCTTTGAATCTGATTCCTATACCCTGGAAAAGGTTCTTTCAGTCGTTGAGGAGAAGTTCGGACACCTGCTGCCAAAACTTAAATGGCTCAACATGGGAGGCGGGCACCTCATGACACGCAGGGATTATAACACTGATCACCTTATCAGTGTACTGAAGCGATTCCGTGAAAAGTACAATATTCACCTCATACTGGAGCCCGGAAGCGCCTTCGCATGGGAGACGGGAGAACTGGTGGCGACTGTTGAGGATATTATCGACCGTGACGGCATTAAAACCGCAATCCTCGATGTTTCATTCACGGCACATATGCCTGACTGCCTCGAGATGCCATATAAACCGGTAATTCTCGGGGCATTTGACCCGGTTCCCGGCAAACCCACATACAGAATTGGAGGAAACTCGTGCCTGTCAGGCGACTTTATGGGTGACTGGTCGTTTCATCGCGAACTGGTACCCGGCGACAAAATTATCTTCTGGGACATGATCCATTACACAATGGTCAAGACCACCACGTTCAACGGCGTACCGCATCCTCACATAGGTATCTGGACTAAAGATCAGAAATTCAGGCTGGTGAGGGAGTTCGGGTATGAAGATTACCGGAACAGGCTCTCTTGAGTAGGCAAGAGGCAATAGGCATTAGGCAATAGTGAAATTTCAATTTGCTACTCTCAATTCGTAAATCCACTACTGCCTATTGCCTCTTGCCTACTGCCTATTCCAAAAAAAAGGCGGATATTCTCCGCCTTTTCCGTAATGTCATGTGTCTGTATGTCTCAGAAGGCATACCCGATAGCTATTGTGGCGCTGGGTACTATGCCATCCAATGAGTTCTCACTTTCCCCTCCTTTGGCAAATGTATACATTGGTCCGATACCCAGGTCAAGGACAAAACCGCTTTCCCAGACCCACTGATATCCCAGCTCGGCGCCGAAACCGATTGTGGTGGCTGAATAGTCGCCTTCCGTTTCATCGTTTACCTTGCCGAATGAAAACGCTAACTGCGGATTGACGTAGAATCCTGCTGGAACAGGTTTCTTGGCATTCGTAAAGTAATACCTGTATCCAAGGCCTGCACCGGCAAGGCTGACATCAACTCCGAGCAACTTATACATGTACTGCCCTCTGATCAGGATTGAAGAGGTTGTTCCAAGTACCCTCTCGTAAGTTGCATTGAAGTTACCGAAAGCCAGACCCAGAGGATTGGTTTTAATAACATTACTCTGTGCGTTCAGGCTGAATGCAAAAGCGACAAAAGCAAGAGAAAGGATTAGTTTTTTCATGTTGTTAAGTTTTTGGTCCTGTTTAAAATAAAACTACAAATGTATACTAAATATTGTAGACAATTCCAAACCTTAACAGCCCAATCTGCCACTTTGTTCATCGATGGGCCCTGATCCGAGTAACTCTTCACCGTCATACCATGCCGCAAACTGTCCGGGAGTGATGCCCCTCTGAGCTTTTTCAAATATGATGTAATAGCCATCTTCCCGTGCATGGATGCGAGCATGCTGCAGTGGCTGGCGGTAGCGGATACGTAACTGGTAATCACGGTTTTCGCCTGGTTTCATTCTCAGGTCTTCCCTTATCCAGTGAACCTCCGTGTTCCTGATGAAGAGCCCCTTGCGGTAAAGCCCGCGATGCAACTGCCCCTCTCCGACATAGATAATATTGTTTATCGTATCTGTGCCGATTACAAAAAGTGGTTCCCTGTAACCCCCGAGGTTGAGCCCCTTCCTCTGTCCAATTGTGAAATAGTGAGCGCCATTGTGAACACCTGCTGTCGCACCGTCTCCTGGATTGAGCGGGTGCGGAGTCGTCATTTCTGTCAGTTCTGCTGTGGAGACACTCTCTGCGGGCAATCCGTCGGGCCAGTTCCTTATGGCTTCACTGTCATGTATATAAATGATCCTTCCTTTCTTCGCCTCGAGCTGTTGCTGCAGGAATACCGGGAGGTCGACCTTCCCGACGAAACATATCCCCTGTGAATCCTTTCTGACGGCAGTGGCCAGCCCGAGGTCAGTTGCTATCTTACGTACTTCGGGCTTTGTAAGCGAACCCACAGGAAACAGTACATTGTCAAGCTGCTTCTGGCTTAACTGGCATAAGAAATAGCTCTGGTCCTTGTTGTGGTCAACACCTGCAAGAAGCCTGTTGACGGTGCCGCTGGCCGTCAGACCCTGTTCATTGCGGCAGTAATGACCGGTGGCTATGAGATCAGCTCCTTGCTTCAGCGCCTCGCGGGCAAATGAGTCAAATTTGATCTCACGGTTGCACAATACATCCGGGTTAGGGGTGCGACCGGCACCGTATTCGCTGAACATGTAGTCAACAACCCTTGTACGGTATTCAGCGCTCAGATCGACGGTACGCAGCTTAATCTGCAGCTTCCTTGCGACCATCTCCGCAAAGGTTATATCCTCGTCAAACGGACAGTCGCCTTTAAGCAGCCCGCGGCTGTCGTGCCAGTTGATCATGAAGATCCCTTCCACCTCATAGCCCTGTTCCTTCAGAAACCATGCGGCGACACTGGAGTCCACACCCCCTGACAGCCCTATTATCGCCTTCTTTTTCACGCCGCAAAGGTAGCTCTTTAACTCAATATGTTGATAACTACATTGTCAGCCGTCAGCTTCATGACTCTTTTTTTACTATTTTTCAGAAGACGAATATGGAAGGCAAGTTATTGAAATACAGCGCCTCGGCAGGGTCAGGCAAGACCCATGCCCTGACTGCTTTCTATCTCTCCAGGGTACTCCATGATCCCGGGGCTTACAGGCGCATCCTTGCAGTCACTTTTACAAATTCGGCGGCAGCCGAGATGAAGGAGCGCATTCTGAAGAGGCTTCATGAGCTTGGACTGGAGAGTGACAAAGGCGAATCGGCAAGAAGGGAGTTTGCTGATTATCTCTGCAGGTTCTTTCCCGGCCTGTGGCCTGACAGGGAGGCTGCTGCCGTCATTGTCCGCAGGAATGCACCCCTGGCGCTGAACAATATCCTCCAGGATTATTCCCGGTTCACGGTGGGTACTATAGATTCATTCTTCCAGAGGGTAATACGGGCATTTGCACGGGAGATAGATATCCCGGCAGGTTATGAGATAGAGCTTGAACACCAGGCCATCCTCTCAGATGCCGTCGACAGCCTGCTGGCTGAGGTTGCCACTGATAGCAAATTGCTTGAATGGATATCCTCATACGTCGCCTCACGGCTCGATGACAGCAAGGGATGGGACATACGGCGCGAGATCATGGAGGTGGCGGGTCAGGTCTTCCGGGAGGACTTCAGACAGCTCAGCAACGAAGAGCGGAAAAAAATCGGCGATTACGGGGTGATGGCCGGATACGCCGCAAAAGTATTCTCCGTCAGAAGAGGTTTCGAGTCAGATCTCAGGAAACTGGCAGCTGAAGGTGTCATGATTTTTACTGAATGCGGCCTCACCCCGGACGATTTTCTTCTAAAAAGCAGGGGAGGGGTGGGCGAGAGCCTCAGACGGTATGCCCGGGGTGACATCCGCAAACCCGGCAGCACCTGGCAGAAAGCTGCAGATGAAGGGAAATTCCATGCCGGGGGAGCAAAACCTGATGTGGTAAACGCTTTAGGCGAAGCAACCAGAAAAGGGCTCGGCGATGTGGTCAGAAAGATCTCCGGCCTCTTTGACAGCCGGTACGGCCTTTATCTCTCAGCCCTGGCCCAGGTGCGCACAATACATGTAATTGGAATCCTGGGGGCAATAAGCGAGAGAGTGCGCGAACAGGCCCATGAACAGAACCTCTTCCTCCTGTCCGACTCCGGGGAACTGATCAGCAAACTGATAGCTGATGATGACACTCCCTTTATCTATGAGAAGATCGGAGCTGCATATGATCACTATATTATTGACGAGTTCCAGGATACATCACGTATCCAGTGGAACAACTTCAGGCCGCTGATAGCCGAGACCCTGGCACGTGGACATGACAACCTGGTGGTGGGTGACGTAAAGCAATCGATATACAGGTGGAGAAACAGTGACTGGCGCATAATACACAGTGAGGCTGCCCAAGCGTTCGGTGATGCGGTTGAGACAGTTCACCTGGGAACCAACTACCGCAGCCGGGAGAATATTATCAGGTTCAACAATGCTCTCTTCAATCCTGCCTCGATCCCCGCAGCCTGTGATGAACGACTTGCATTTGACGGACTGAAGGTAAGCGACGTTTACGCTGACTCGGAGCAGAAGGGCACCGGGAAGCGACCGGGAGGGTATGTCAATGTCACCGTCCTGAGGAAAAGTGAGGATGAAGGCTGGAAGGAGAGTGCTTTGCGTTACCTGCCGGCAGTTATTGAACGGTTGCAGGACCACGGTTACCGCGCTGATGACATACTGTTCCTCTGCCGGACCAATGAGGAGGGGAAGAGCATCATAAGCCGCATCCTGGAATACAGCTCATTATGCACCCCGGAGAAAAAGGCACTGTATAATTACGAGATCACCTCAGGAGAGTCACTTCTTCTGGAGCGTAACCCGGCTGTGACCCTTATGATGGCATGTCTCAGGTATCTTACCGATCCGGGCAGCCGGATAAACCGGAGCCAGATGGTCCGTTCTTATGTTCTTGCCACCGGCAGGGATGAGGGTCTGGCATACAGCGGTGACAGTGCCGGTGAGGGAGCACGGACGCCTCTTCCGGAGGGATGGGAAAGGGAGCTGGAGTTTTTCCGGAATTCATCGCTCTACAGCGCCACCGAGGGTATGATACGCTTCTTCGGCCTCGGTGAAAACAGTGCAAACATAGCATACATAAGTTCATTCCAGGATGTAGTGCTGACATGGTCAGGCCGTCACAGCTCGGATATATCCGCCTTTGTCGCCTGGTGGGATGAGGAGGGGTGCAAGAGCACCCTCAGCCAGTCGAACCGCCAGGAGGCGATGAGGGTGATGACTGTTCACAAGGCCAAAGGGTTGCAGAGCAGGGTGGTGATAGTTCCATTTGCCTCATGGGAGTTCTCCAAACCGGGATTCACCCGTCCGCTGCTGTGGGTCACCGATGTGCCGGCGCCGTTTGACATGATGCCTGTTGTGCTGCCTGAGATAAGCAGCCGCCTGGAGGAGTCACTCTTCGCCGATGAGGCGAGGATGGAAAAGGCATCTGACTGGCTTGACGGTGTCAACCTGCTGTATGTCGCCTTCACCAGGGCTGTTGACGCTCTCTTTGTGATGGCACCGGAGGCAGCCCTGAAATCATCCGGCAGCGTCGGGGCAGGGAGCCTTCTCAATGAAGCCCTCGGAAGGCTGCCGGACGACTTCAGAATACATGACGGGGAGTCGGTAAAGGTCATTGAATGCGGTGAGCTGCCACCGGTGGTGAAGGAAGAGCGTCAGCAGCAGCTGGAGATGTCACGGTACATCCTCAGCGAGCCGCGTGGCACACTCAGGCTAAGAACGGGCGGCGCCCTCCCCCGCGACGAGGTCAAGCTTGCCGAGCCCGGCGGGCGGGCTTATGGAATCATGATGCACGATATTTTAAGCCGCATCACAACCACAGATGACATTGATGCGGCAGTGGATAATGCCTGCATCTCAGGACTGATGCCGTTGACCGGCCGTGATACGGTCACCCGCCGGCTCCGGGAGATACTCTCCCTGGAGCGGGTGAAGTCATGGTTCGACGGCAGCGCAACAGTAATGACCGAGGCAACAATTCTCCTCCCCGCGGGCGCCGCCCGCCGTCCCGACAGGGTGATGATCAGCGGCGATACTGTCACAGTCATAGACTATAAGTTCGGGGAGCCTTCGCCCCGCCACAGGAAGCAGGCGGCAGACTATCGCGAGCTCCTGGGGCAGATGGGATACACAAACGTGAAATCATGGCTCTGGTACGTGGAAAAGGACATAATCGAAGAGGCATGAGCGGAGAAACAACATATGAATGGGGCACAGCCAGGAGGTATAACTCATATGCAGACTGGTTCACAGGCCTGTTCGGGAGGCGCGTGCAGAAGCTGAGCATCAACGCCGGTTTCACCTGTCCCAACCGCGACGGAACACTCGGTTATGGCGGCTGCACTTACTGCAATAATGAGGCATTCATACCAGGTTACTGCACACCGGAAAAAAGCGTTACGGAACAGATAGGACAGGGGATAGCCTTCCACCGCAGGAGATACAGGCGTGCAGAAAGATATATTGCATATTTCCAGGCATATACAAATACATACGCCGGCATCGAAAGACTGACCGATCTATATGATGAGGCGCTGAACCATCCGTCGGTGGCCGGGATTGTCATAGGCACCCGTCCCGATTGCGTCAGCGGTGAGCTTCTTGACAGGCTGGCGGTGATGGCCCGTGAATACTTCATTATGATTGAATACGGTATTGAGTCAGTCAGCGATGAGACACTCCGCAGAATCAACCGCGGGCATGACTTCGCCACGGCTGTGAAAGCCCTGGAGGAGACAGCTGCGCGGGGGCTGAGCGCGGGGGCGCATCTCATCTTCGGGCTGCCGGGCGAGAGCCGCCGCGCCATCGCTGACAGCGCTGAGATAATCTCTTCGCTGCCTCTCACATCGCTCAAGATCAGGCAGCTGCAGCTGGTGAAGGAGACTGCCATGGCCCGTGAATATGCTCAGAACCCCGGCGCGTTCGACCTTTATTCACCTGACGAGTATCTTGACCTGGTGATCTCCTTCACGGAGCGGCTCTCGCCCGGCATAATGATCGACCGCATCAGCGGAGAAGCGCCCCCGCGCCTACTCGCTGACCCGCGCGACTGGCACATGAGAAGCAACGAATTATTCAGGCTTTTTGAACAGAAGCTTGAAGAAAGGAATACATGGCAGGGGAGGCTCTGCAAGAAAAACTGAAAATGGACTTCCTGGAGAAAGTGGCAGAAAGGCTCCGTGAGCGTCACGGCAGCGAGATGGAGAGACAGACAGTCGTCCTCCCCAGCCGCAGGGCAGGGCTATGGCTCGCCCGCTCCCTGGCACGCCTGAACGACAGACCCTCGTGGGCACCGTCAATGATGACAGTGAGTGAGCTGTTCCGCTCTTTCACTGACCTGGTGCCCGCCGATACGGAGACACAGATATTCGAGCTGTACCGCGTCTTCAGGAATCAGACAGGAGAGGCAATGAGCTTCGACGACTTCTGGCCATGGGGTGAGGTTATCATAAGCGATTTCAACGATATCGACCTGTATATGGCCGATGCCGCACGACTTTACAGTAACATCTCCGACCTGAAGGAGATAGATGAGAAGTTTGGCGGCCTGACAGAGGAGCAGATCGGGATCATCCGCGGCTTCTGGAAATCGTTCAACCCGGCCTCTTCCGGCAGTGAGGCACGCTCCAGGTTCAGGTCTGTCTGGCAGAGGCTCGGACCCCTGTACGAAGCCTACCGGGAGGCGATGAAGGCACGCGGTATTGCCGGCGACGGAATGCTATGCAGGGAGGTTGCGGAGAAGGCAATGGCCGGAAAACTTACAATGCCTGTGGAAAGAAGATGGCATATTGTAGGTCTCAATGCCCTCAATAACTGTGAAAAGACCCTTTTCCTCCATATGAAACGCCTCGGCCTGGCTGATTTTTACTGGGATGATGACCACTTCTTCATGGATGACCCGGAACACAAGGCTTCAGTTTTTATAAGAGAGAACAGGCGCATCTTTGGCAGCGCCCTGGAAGAAACCGCTCCCCGCAGGCATGACCCGCCGGAAGGTGAGTGGCATATCATTGATACCCCCTCTGATACGGCACAGGCCGGCATGGTGGCACAGCTACTTGAAAATGAGGGCATAACCGGCAGCGATGATCTAACTTCAACAGCGGTGATTCTGGCTGATGAGAAACTCCTGATGCCTGTCCTTGGCTCTTTACCGTCGTCTGTCGAAGATGTGAACGTTACAATGGGTCATCCGTTCCGCTTCACGCCGCTCTACTCTTTCCTGAAACAGCTGATGTCACTTATCCGCTCTGCAAGAGTAAGCAACGGAAGCCTCTCCTTCCGTAGTGACGACGTTCTTGCCCTGCTCAGGCATCAGTATTTCAGACTTCTTGCAGGTGCCGAAGGTGACGGTGTTGCAAGGGATATCATAAAAGGAAACATGATCAGGGTTAACGCGTCGATGCTCACTGAGCGGTTCAGGCTTGATTTCCTCTTCAGGGTGCCTGAAGCGGGGACTGAGATACCGGAGCACCTGGCATCGGTTATGGAGAGACTCGAGGCCGCCACCTTCACCGCCGAGGAGGAGGGGCTGAAACTCAGCACCGACCGCGAGTACCTGAGGATTGCAATGAGCAGCACCCTCCGCCTGGCCAACCTGATAAGGAGCTACGGCCTTGAACTTAAGCCTGAGACATGCATCAGGCTGCTTGACCGCCTCTTCCGCAAGATGATTGTGCCCTTCTCGGGCGAACCTTTGCGCGGAATACAGATCATGGGTGTGCTCGAGACCAGGGCCCTGGAATTCAAAAACATCATTTTTCTCTCCCTCAATGAGGGGATTTTTCCCGGGATGTCATTCGACAATTCATATATCCCGTACAATATCAGACGTGCTTTCGGACTGCCCACAGTCAACGAGGATGAATCGATCTGGTCATATTATTTCTTCAGACTGCTGCGGAAGCCGCAGAAAGGATGGTTTCTTTACAATTCCACTGCCCAGGGACTCAACAGCGGAGAGATGAGCCGCTATCTTGTAAGGATGAGCTACAGTCAGCTCTTCGCACCGGATCACCGGACTGTCAACATAACTGTCGGTCGCAGCGGAATGATTCCGGAGTCGATACCCAAATCGGCAGCCCACAACAAAACCCTTCTTAATATATTTACTGAGGGAAACAGTGAGGGCAAATATCTCTCGCCCAGCGCCGTGAATACCTGGATAAACTGCCGGATGCGCTTTTATTACAGGTATGTATGCGGAATGCCTGAAGAGGAGGTGCTGGAGAAGGAGATTGACCAGCGACGTTTCGGCAACATAATGCATGAGGCGTTGCACCGGTTATATGAGCCTCTGACAGGAGAAAGTGATGCCGGACGTAAGATTGCCGTACTGGCCCGGTCACATGAAAACATCAGGGAGACAATCATTTCTGCCGCCATGGACGAGATGAGGTGGGACCGTGATACCCTGATGTCAGGCAAGGGAGTGATAATAATTGATGTCCTTGAGCGGTATGCCCGGGAACTGCTTGAATATGACGGTGCCAACCCTGATCTGACACTTCTTAACCTCGAGGATGATTTTTCAGGAGTGCAGACTGTTGCCTGCGGCGGAGAAGATGTGAGGATAGTCCTGGGAGGAAGGGTAGACCGGATAGACCGGACCGGCGGAGCTGTGAGGGTTGTCGACTACAAGACCGGAGCACCAAAGCGCGAAGGATTTACTGCGGAGGGACTGTTCGATGAGGAAAAGGAAAAGCACAATGATGCCCTTCTGCAGGCGCTGCTATACTGTACCCTGATAGAGAAGGACCACCCCGGGAAGATTGTGCTTCCCGCAATATACTGGATACAGCAGCTGACATCTGACGAGTTTTCACCCTATGCGCCGGTGACAGGACTGAATGGGCCTGAAAGTGACATTTCAGAGTGGGGAAGGTTTATGAATGAGTACAGGCATCATCTGAACCTGACGCTGAATAAGATTTTCTCGGAAGATGAGGATTACCGGATGACGACTTTCCGCCGCCGCTGCACCTCATGCCCGTACAGAACACTCTGCAGGAGGTAGATGCAATAGGGTCTGCATCCTGACTTCTGTCCCCGTATTGCGTTTTGCAGGAGGCGGGTGCAAAGGAAATTCAATAGCTCAACGGTCCCGCGATTAGCGGGGCCGGTATATTTCTGAGAAGTAAGGAGTAAGTTATTTTTCCATCTGCCGCTGCAGTGCAGCCATCTTAATGGCTGTCACAGCTGCCTCGTCGCCCTTGTTACCGTGCTGACCACCGGCCCGGTCAAGAGCCTGCTGCAGGTTCAGGGTGGTAAGGATGCCAAAGATAAACGGGATATTGTAGTCAAGATTAAGCTGGGTGATCCCCTGGGTAACGCCCTGGCAGATATATGTGAAATGCGGGGTCTCTCCCTGTATCACACAACCCAGGCAGATGACACCGTCAAGATCCTCATATTCAGCCATCCACTGCCCTCCGAGAGTGATCTCAAAGGTTCCCGGCACATGCCGGACAATTATATCATCGTCGGCCACACCGTGATGTCCGAGTGTTTTTACCGCACCGTCAAGAAGAGAATGAGTGACCTCGGTGTTCCAGTCGGCCACAACAATTCCGAACCTCATTCCGGATGCATCCGGAACGCGTGCAGGATCATAATCGGAGAGATCGCGGGTTGCCACGTGTCAGTCGATGTGCAGTTTGACCCTGGCGATATACTTGTCTATGCTGCGCCCCTCGTTACTCTCAGGATATTTTTCCTGTATGCGTTCGTAGAGTTTGAGCGCCTCAGCCCATTTGCTTTCCATCTCGTAAAGCATTGCTGCCTTCATGAGGAAGATAGGGGTCAGGAATGCATTCTCAGCCATTTCTGCTGCCTCAGTGTAGTACTTTATTCCTGCGGCGTTGTCACCGAGTTCAACCTTGGCATCTCCGATGAGTCCTTTCGCCTGCGGTGCGATGACCTCATCATCAAGCTTGTATTTGTTAAGGTAGCTGATAGCTTCCTCGTACTGCCCGAGGTGCATCAGGCAGGCGCCGGCATAGAAATTTGCAAGCTTGCCTGACTTTGTAGCCTTGTAATCCTTTGCGATATCGATAAAGCCCAGATTGTTCCCGTCGCCGTTGAGAGCCAGGTTGAGAGAATCCTGTCCGAAATACTGTTCTGCCATGAACATCTGGCTGAGAGCCTCATCGTTCTTCTTGCTTGTATACATTCTGAGGAGCCATACTATGCCAACCAGCACCACAGCGCCGGCAAGTACGTACAGAAGAGGCTTGTAATTCTGTTCAAGGAAATGTTCGGTTTTTGTCAGTGTCTGTTCAACGTTCTCGATCCCTTTTGCGGTCTCATTTTTCTTGCTCATATCAATGTTCTCTGTTACAGGTCAAAAAATAACTTCGCAAAAGTAGTATTTCTGGCAGTATTTAAAAACAAATGGTCAAAAAAAAGCTCGCTCACATACTGTATTCCGGCATTTGTTGCCGGATTAAACGGGCCTGTAATGTTCATTGTACACTGCCTGATTGCATCGCCTTTTTCTTTTCGTAACTTTGGCCCTCTGACAAGAGCTGACAACGATGATGCACCTGGCAAGGCTGGAACTGACAAACTTCAAGAACTACGAGGAGGTTTCCCTCGAATTCTCCCCCGGGTTCAACTGCTTTGTAGGCAACAACGGGGTGGGCAAGACGAATATCCTGGATGCAATCCACTACCTTTCACTTACAAAAAGCTTCTTCAACAGCTCTGATACCCTTGCCATAAGGCACGGTGAAGATTACTTCATGATCAGGGGAACGTTCGTAACCGACGAGAACAGTGACGAACTTTTCTGTGCATTCCAGAAGACGAAGCAGAAGGTCTTTAAACTAAACGGTAAAGAGTACCAGAGGATGTCTGACCATGTGGGAAGGTATCCTGTGGTCATGCTCTCACCTGCTGACAGCACTCTTATCACCGGTGGCAGCGAGGAACGTCGCCGTTTTCTTAATATGATAATCAGCCAGTATGACCCGGCATATCTTGAATCACACATGCGCTATAACAAGGCTCTGATGCAGCGCAACAGGATACTGCGGGGTGATGGCGGCGATACATCCGGACTGCTTGAGATCTATGATGAGCAGATGGCCCGGGAAGCCGAGCTTATATACACATCGCGACGGACACTGACCGAAAACCTCCTTCCGCTGTTCCGCTCATATTATGAGAAGATATCCGGAGGCGCTGAAAAGGTTTCAATCAGATACAGGTCACACCTGGGCAGCGGCGATTTCGTTCAGCAACTCGCCGCCTCAAGGAGCCGTGATTTTGCAATGCAGTATACCACGGTTGGAATACACCGTGACGACCTCGTATTCGAAATTGACGGTCATTCGGCCAGGACAAATGCCAGCCAGGGACAGCAAAAATCGTTCATCGTCGCCCTTAAGCTGGCCAAATTCGGCCTGATAAGCAGGATGATCAGCTTTGCACCGGCGCTTCTCCTCGACGATATCTTCGACAAGTTCGATCAGAACCGTGTGGAGGAGATTATCAGGCTGGCAGGCTCAGGGGAGTTCGGACAGGTATTCATTACCGATACCCAGCAGGACCGGATCCACCGGATACTTGACAACACCGGGGTCGATTTCCGGCTGTACCGCATCGGGAAGAAAGGGATAGAGGAAGAGATAACAAACGGAACACACTGAAGCATGCGCAGGAATAAAACCATAACCCTCGGGGAGGCGCTCAACGACCTGATAAATGAGTACAAACTGGCGGCGGGACTCAGGGAGGCTGCTGTGCTCAATATCTGGGAGAACGTAGCCGGAAAGATCATCACCGCCCGGACAAAAAAAACTTATGTCAGGGACGGCGTGCTCCACATTTACCTGACATCGTCAGTGGTGAAGAATGAGTTGATGATGCTCCGCGATGCCCTGAAGAGCCAGATAAACAGCAGGGCAGGAGAAAACGTGATACGTGACATCGTCCTTCACTGATGCAGGGCTGCCGCTCCGGTCAAATCACGGAGTAATCGTTTCCCCTGATAATTATCTTTTTGACCAGGCCTTTTGCCGAGCTGAAATTGTAATTTTTACCCCTGTACCTGAGTGTAACCAGCTCCCCGGCGAACAGAATATCCAATTCAGCTCCCGGATCATTATGGACGATTGCATCAGCCATCAGAAACGCCTTTTCGGCGCCGTCTCCCCGGCCGAAATTCCATACTTCGTCAGGCTGGGCCATCCTGACGGAATCATATATTGAGGCATCTGTCAGCCTGCTGATTATTCCGAATATCTCATCCGGGCTTTTCCCGGCCAGCGGTGCATGGCATACGGGATTTCTTTCGATGGCCGCCTTGACAAAGGGCCGCCAGTCGGTCAGCTCCATCTGGCGGTATGCATATATGGCAAGGAGTGCCATTTCTGATACCCCCGATATGTCAATTACTTTCCTGACGATCTCCTCACGGCTGTCAGTTACAGATAATTCAGGGTGAATCTCCGGAACAAAATCCCTGTCAGATGATGGAAGCTTTGGCTCAGTGACGATGAAATCCTTTATATCGGCAAACATCCTTTTTACACAGTCACCGTGTCCGGTAGGGAAATTTTCCGTGAATTCCTTTTCAATTGTATGAAGATCAGAGTTTTTATGCATCTTAAGGAAAAGCTCAACTTCATTGAGCATTATCTTTCCCGGTACTGGGTCATACTGGAATTCCTCGCTGTCGACTTCAGCCAGCAGCTTGTCACGTGTCTCCTCGTTCATGCTGGTCTTGAGTGAGTGTTCATACTCGAAGAGCTTTTCGAGGGTAATATAATGGCTTGTGCCTGTCCGAAGATAGTGGTACTGGAAAAGGCACTTGTATTCCGACTTGAATCTCAGGAAGTTAATGAAAATAGCGGGAGTGAGGTTTGATTTGACGAAATTTTTGAGTTTTTCCGTGAAAGCGTTATATGCATTCCTGTCAATTGTAGCCTGGTTATAAATTGTATGGATATGGCCGGTGATATGTGACACAATTGTAACCTTCTCATTTTCAAGCGCTCTTCTTGCTTTCTCAGAAAGGGAGGTGCCGTTGAACCACATGTTCTTAGTCATTATCCTCCTGTTGTTTGTCATCAGGCCGTCCTTTTCATCGATGAAGTTCTGGGAGTGGAGCGGTGTAGCCATCATGAAGATCTTTTCCAGGGGGATCTCGCCTACTATGAACATAGCAGCCGCATAAAGAGCTGCAAGGCTGACGCATTCACCTGCTCCGGTTGAATAGTGTTCCTTGTGCCTGAACGCCGTCATTGCCTCCACTGTCTCCGTTTTCCAGTAGGGAATTGCGGATGACTCGTACTTGTCAAGCCCGAAGTGACGGCGGATGTCAATGCTGAAATAATACCTGTCACCCTCATAGCCGAAGAGTGCATTCGACTGCTTCAGCAGTTCAGTGTCAAAAAAATCACTGAACCTTGCCAGTTCCGTCTCCTTGGTGGTCAGTCCCCAGGTCTCGAGGTCAAGGTTGAAGATATAGTTGTCTATTATGTACTGTTTTATCCTGTTGGCCCGGCTGATGAAGTTTTTCTTGTGTATGTCCCTGAACCATGGGTCATTGCGCCATTCCCAAATAACCGGAGACATGATGTTTGCAAGCACGAGCGGGTAAAAAAGGTCGGGAAAGATAAATATCTCCATGTCGGAGAGGGTATATGCAGAGGAGTACTTTTCCAGGGTCTTTTTGTCCGAAAAGTCGGGTGAAACAGTATTTGTCATTTCAATTTTTTACGAGAACAAGCAAGTTTAGTTTTTGTTTTGTCAGAACACTTCAATGGCAGAAAAGAAGAAGGCTGCTTCCTTCAGGGCATTTTCCGGCGAATCTGAGCCATGGACTGCATTCATCCTGATGTCTGTTCCGAAGTCGGCACGGATGGTTCCGGGCGCTGCCTTGGCAGGATCGGTTGTTCCAATCAGCCGGCGGAATTCTTCAACAGCATCATAATGCCTGAGAATCATTACAATCACCGGTCCGGAAGACATGAACTCAACCAGGCCCGGGTAGAACGGTCTGTCACGGTGAACTGCATAGAATCCTTCTGCCTGGAGCCTGGTCATGTGAAGCATTTTCAGGGCTGAAATTGTGAAACCGGCATCAGCAATCCGGCAGAGTATTCTTGCAGCTTTGCCCTTGCCAAGTGCATCGGGCTTGATGATTGAAAAAGTGATCTCGTCGCTCATAACTGTATGAGAATGGGGTTAGTTAGCAGGAATGTTAAAAAACTTGTTATTTTTCTTACCTTTGTCGCCTTAAAAGGCTTTGACTGTGCCAGAGTTCGGTAAATATACAAAAGAATTAAAGAAGCTCATAGACGAAGCTGATCATATTCTGCTTATCTGCCATATCAATCCTGACGGTGATGCGATAGGTGCAATGCTGGCCATGAGAAGCTGGATCAACTCCAGGGGCAAGGATGCAGGGATGATCTCTCCAAACGCCCTCCAGAAATTTCTGCTATGGATGAATGATGTTGACAGGGTTGTTGACTTTCATCACAATCCTGACACAGGTTCTGAGCTTATTAACAACGCAGACCTGATAATCATGGTTGACTTCAATGCAACGTCCAGGATGGGAAAGGCGGAGCAGCTTGTAATAAGTTCAAAGGCAAGGAAGGTGATGATAGACCATCACCCTGACCCGTCGGCTTTTGCTGACCTTGTGGTTTCAGACGTGAGCAGGAGTTCGACATCAGAACTGGTCTATTTCCTTGTAAACGGAATGGAAGGCAGCGAGTTCAACAACAGTGATTTCATTACAGCAGTATATGTGGGAATAATCACTGACACCGGCAACTTCGAACATGGATATTACACCGGTGACACGATGCGAATTGTTGGACATCTCCTTGACATGGGAGTCGATAAGGAGAGGATTTTCAACCACATTTTCAGCAACTTCTCGGCAGACCGAATCAGGCTCAAGGGATTTGCACTGCACAGCCGTATGGTTGTTCACCCTGAGCTTCACACAGCGTACATATGGCTCACCAAGGAGGATCTTGACAGGTTTCACCACGTCAAGGGAGACACGGAAGGATTTGCCAACGCTCTGCTGACAATGAACGGCATTGTGCTGTCAGTTCTGTTCATCGAGCGTACCGGTTTTGTAAAGATGTCGCTTCGCTCGAAGGGGCGCTTCAATGCAAACGAACTCTCACGCAAGTGTTTCAACGGCGGCGGTCACCGCAATGCTGCGGGAGGAGAGATGAAGGGTACAATCCATGAGGTTGTCAACCACTTCGAGAACACCCTCCCTTCGTTCCGTAAGGAACTGGAGGAGGCAGCTCAGGAGATGGTAAAATGAGGTGTGCCGTAACCATATTGATAATCGCCCTGATTGTTACAGGTTGCCAGAACAAGCCTGACAACAGGAGCACAGCTTCACCACGCACTGAAGCTGAACTCATCGAGATCAACAGATCACTTATTGCGGAGGACCGCGGTACAATCACGGGGTGGGTCAGCAAAGGCACAAGGAGTTTTACAGAGACCAACACCGGATTATGGTACTCTGTAATCGGAAACGGATCCGGGCCTCTTGTAAAGACAGGAGACAATGTAAGTTTTGATTTTGAATGCACACTCCTGAACGGAAATCCGTGCTACAGCGGTTCTCAGACTGTCAGGGTGGGTTATACCGATGCCGGCAGCGGGGTCACTGAAGGCCTCCAGCTGATGCAGAAAGGGAGTGATTACCTGTTTATTGTGCCTCCATACCTTGCCTTTGGCCTGACAGGCGACGGGGACAAAATCCCGGGCAGAGCCATACTGTTATACAGGATACGAATAAAAGAGATCAGTTAGTTTGGAACGATATTTGATGTGAAAGGTGGAAATTAGCATAACCATGGGAAAGAAATTCAATGTTGCAGTGGTGGCCCTTCTGGGTATTGTACTTGTGAGCTGCAATCCTGCCAAAAAATACGAAGAGGAAGAAAGAAGCCTGATAGCGGATTATGTATCCGAAAACAATATTACAGTCAGTCCGGATGCAGATGGCATTTACATCCTCGAAGAGGTGGCAGGTACAGGTGAACTGATCCAGCTCGGAGATTCGGTAGGGGTCAGGTATACAGGAAAATTCCTTTCAGGGAAAGAATTTGACAGCAACCTTGAAGCTGACACACCTTACAGGTTCAGGGTTGGCACTCCGTATCTCATTGAGGGATGGTCACTTGCTATTGTCAAGATGAAACTCGGAATGAAGGCTGACGTAATACTCCCGTCGGCCGTCGCATACGGTTCGATGGGGTTCGGCACGTATGATTACTACGGTAATTATTATACTATAATTCCCGGGTACACACCGCTCATTTTTGAGATGGAGGTTGTGGAACTTGTAAGGAAGACCAAAAAATAAAAAGAAAGCGCCGGCGGACAACCGGCGCTTCTTTTTTAAAGACAGTCCCTGCTTCTTGCACAGGGCATGATTTTCATTTCAATATTGCAGCAGCACCTGTCACCGGTGTTTCCTTAAGTTTTGACACGTACTTTGTCCAGGTTCCGTCAAGGAAGGCGCCGGTCATCTTTATGCCTTCCTCAAGTGCGGCGCCGGCATCTGAAAAATTCTTTTCCTCCTGTGCCGTCAGCGGACCGTCAGCCATAAGTATCGCCCTGTATCCGTTGATCAGTGATGTCAGCCCGTCCTGGGGCTTTCCGAAGGCCTCATCCATCCTTGCAAGCTCCTCTTTGACAGCTCTGTGCTCAGCTGAGACAGCAGTTGCGAAGGCCAGGTCTTCCTTCATGAGCCTGTCACTGTTCGCAAGGCTCTCGCGAACCTTTGCAAGTGTCCTGAGGCTTGCATTGAGTGATTCGATCCGAACCCCGAATGATCTGGCCCGTTCATAGTTCCGGCTCAGCGCATCGATGTCCGGGGCTGCCATCCTGGGGTCAGGATTGACCCTGACTTTCGCAGAAGAGGTAAAGGTTCCTCTTGAAACATTGACTGTGTAATTGCCGGGGATGGCCATGCCGCCAAAACCCCTGAAGTACCTCGCCCTGGCATTTTGCTGCTGGTCTGCAGCTGCCGGGTATTCAAGCTGCGGAAGCGGGTTACGGTCAAAACGCCAGATGAACCTGTTGAATCCTTTAACCGTGCTTATTTCCATTGTCTTGACCGTACTGCCTGCTTCATCAGTTATCTCCACCTTCACCATGTCTGAATCAGCCGGGGTGTAAAACGTGATTATCGCTCCCTGTTCCCTGTTCTCCCCGCGGTACATTGCATCACCGTAGAAATAGTAACCGGGGAGGTTTTTGGTTGAGGCAATATATGCATCCGGAGCCTCAAACACTGTCAGTTCGCTTTCAAGAAGTTGTTTTCCTGAGGCTGCGAGTGCCCTCAGCGGCCTTATGTCATCAAGAACCCATACGGCGCGGCCGAAGGTGGCTATGACAAGGTCATGTTCACGGGGCTGAACAGTCATGTCATAGGTTGACACTGTGGGATACCCGCTGATCCACCTGTTCCAGTTGTCACCGGCATCAAAGGAGACATAGAGTCCGTACTCGGTGCCGGCAAACATCAGTTTTGGCTCCACCGGGTCCTGAACAAAACACAGAACATAACCCCATACGTCTGTGTCGTCAATAATACGTTGCCAGTTTTTGCCGAAATCAGTTGTACGGAACAGGTAGGCGGCATTATCTCCCTGCCGGTAGTCATTTATCACGGCAAAAGCTTCGCCGGGGTTGTGAGCCGAGGCTGTCACCTGTGGAACCCATCCGCTGCGGGGCATCCCCTTTATGTTCCGGGAAGTGTTTTTCCATGTTCTGCCTCCGTCTTCGGTGACCTGGATCATACCGTCATCTGTGCCGGCCCAGATGACCCCCTGCCTGACCGGGCTGGGCGAGATTGTTATTACAGTGCAGTGGTTTTCAGCGCCTGTGGCATCAGTTGTGATTCCACCGCTTTGATCCTGATTTTGTTTATCCGGGTCATTGGTTGTGAGGTCAGGCGAGATTTTTATCCAGGTGTCGCCTCTGTCAGTGCTCTTATGTACGAACTGGCTGCCGAAGTAGATAGTGTTGCTGTCAAACGGATCCTGTGCAAGAGCTGAGTTCCAGTTGAAACGGAGCTTTTCACCGGCTTCGGCCGAAGGCCTGATGCTCTTGTTCCAGCCGGTGAGTACATCGAATCTTCTGACAGCGCCGCCCTGTGACTGGGCATAGCAGTAACGGCTGTCGCCCGGGACGGGCATTGCATCAAACCCGTCACCGCCGATAAGGAAATCATACATTTCGTTTATCAGCGGGCCGTTGTACCAGGCATAGGCAGGACCGCGCCATGATCCGTTGTCCTGCAGTCCGCCGTAGATGTTGTAAGGAGTCTCGTTGTCAGTATTGATATGGTAGAACTGCCCCACCGGCAGGTTTTCGATGTGCCGCCAGGTGGCCCCCCTGTCAAAGGTAATGCCCATGCCACCGTCATTGCCGTCAAGCATGAAGTCAGGGTTTATGGGGTCAATATACCATGCATGATGGTCGAGATGAACAGATTCGGCAGTGTGTCCGTCAAAAGTCAGGGCGCCGTCTTCACTCACATTGACGCCTGAAAAAAGGGAATAAACCCTGTTTTCGTTCTTCGGATCGACATAAATCTCAGCATAATAGAACGGCCTGTTGCCGATATTTTTTTCACCCCGCTTTTCCCATGACACGCCACCGTCGGTTGAACGCCAGATGGCTGTAGGTTTTGCCTCCACATAGGCATATACATAATCAGGGTCAGAGCGTGCTATGGCCAGACCGATGCGTCCGGTCTCTTCCGGAAGACCTCCCGTGACTCTTTCAAACGTGTCACCTCCGTCACGTGTGAGCCAGAGGCCTGACCCGGCAGCAGATGAGCGGAAGAACCAGGGCCACCGCTGGTGGTCCCACATTGCCACAAATATCTTTCCGGGGTTTGACGGATCCATGACCATGTCAGCCACCCCGGAGGTCTCGTTTGTGAAGAGCATCCTCTGCCAGGTGGCGCCCCCGTCAGTTGACCGGAAGAATCCTCTTTCAGTATGCGGTGCCCACGGATTGCCGATAGCGCCGGCATATATTACATCAGGATTGACCGGATCAACTATTATCCGGTGTATGTAACGTGTCAGCTCGAGTCCCATGCACTTCCATGTGCGGCCGCCGTCAGGACTTTTGTAAATGCCGTAACCGCCCGTGACGCTGTTGCGGGGGTTACCCTCACCTGTGCCTGCCCAGATTATGTCAGGACGCTCAGGATCAATTGCCAGTGAGCCGATGGATGCAACTGCCTCATTGTCAAATATTGGTGTAAATGTAGTGCCGGCATTAACTGTCTTCCACAGGCCGCCTGAGGCGGTGCCTACATAAAAGACATTTGCATTACGCGGATCAACGGCGAATGCAGTTACCCTGCCGCTCATTCCTCCCGGACCAATATTCCTGGGTTTGATGCCGCTGAACAGTGACATGTCAGTCTTCTGGGCTGTTACAGATGCTGCAAGGATTATCAGTGCAGCTGAAAGGATAAATCGTCTGATCATGATGGTTACAGTTACGGTCACAATTTAGGCAAATAATTGAATTGGCGCCGGCCGTGAGGAGGTGTTGTGCAATACATATGCTGGATACAGAGCACACTTAAATCCGGTACTGCCGACTGCTACTGCTGACTGGTACTGCCGACTTCCGACTGGTACTGCCGACCGCTACTGCCTACTGCCTACTGCCTACTGCCTACTGCCTACTGCCTGCTGCCTGCTGCCTACTGCCTACTGCCTATTGCCTATTGCCTATTGCCTGCTGCCGACTGCCTATGCAAGCAACAGGAATACCGCAGGCCTTTTGTCAATGAGCGGGACCTGCCTGCGCCACTCTGCCACCGTCAGGGTCCTGATAAACTCGGTGTCCAGGGAAATGTCTGCAGCAATGCACAGCCTGGTTGATGGTTGGCAGACAGAGAGCAAATCATCGATCATCTTCCCGTTCCTGAACGGTGTCTCTATGAAAATCTGTGTCCGGCCGCCGGTGGAGAGCTTCTCAAGATCTTTGATCGCCATGCGGCGGCCGGAAGTATCTACCGGCAGGTACCCATGAAACGAGAACGACTGGCCATTTAACCCTGAAGCCACCAGTGCAAGCATCACCGATGAAGGTCCGGTGAGCGGAACCACCCTGACGCCCCGGCGGTGAGCTTCAGCAGCAACAATATTGCCCGGATCAGCCAGTCCGGGCATCCCGGCCTCACTCATCACCCCCGCATCAGAACCCCCGGAAACTCTTTTGAAAAAATCTCCAAGACCAGCAAGGTCAGAGTGTTTGCCTAACGGAAAAAAGTGAGTTTCGTCAATTGGAAACGTACTGTCAAGGCTCCTCAGCCATCTCCTCGCCGTCCTTACATCCTCCACGGCAAAAAGCCTGAGCAACAGTGTGATATCACGGGTTCCCCGGGGTATCGTAAGATCCGTCCCGGAATCGCCGAGGGTGATTGGTATCATATAGATCGTTCCGCTCATAAACCGACAGAATTGTCCCGTAAACTTACATAAATATTGTACTTCTCTCAATTTCGGGTTATGTTTGCAGTGAGAAAAATTAGACAGTGAAAATCACCTTTCTTGGTACAGGCACTTCCCAGGGTGTGCCTGTAATAGCTTGCGAATGTAGTGTATGCACTTCACCTGATCCGAAGGACAAAAGACTGCGAGCCTCCCTGCTGGTGGAGACAACCCTGAATACCTTCGTCATTGATGCAGGCCCGGACTTCAGGCAACAGATGCTGAACTCCCGGGTGAAAAAGCTCGATGCCATCCTCCTCACACATGAACATAAAGACCATATTGCCGGAATGGATGACCTGAGGGCTTTCAACTACAAAAGCCAGGCAGCAATAGATATCTACGCAGAAGAGAGAGTACAGGCGGCAGTCAGAAAAGAATACGCCTACGTATTCTCGGAAAATCATTACCCCGGGGTGCCAAGGATGGAACTCCATAACATAGACAACTACGGCCTGACAATAAAGGGAGATACATTCACACCGCTCCGTATATTTCACTACCGGCTGCCAATCTACGGATTCAGGATCGGGAACATGGCATATATAACAGATGCCAATTATATACCTGAGGAAACAAAAGAAAAACTTTTCGGGGTTAAGTATTTAATTATCAATGCCCTTAGAAAAGAAAAGCACATTTCTCACTTCAGTCTGGGAGAAGCCCTGGAACTTGTAAGTGAGGTGTCACCCAGGAAGGCGTTCATAACTCATATTGGCCACCAGATGGGAAAGCATGCAGATGTTAACAGGGAACTTCCGGTTAATGTAACACTTGCCTGGGATGGCCTTGAGGTGAACTGTGAGGATTAATCACTGATCTGATACCTCCCGAGGCTTCATTGCCGGTGCAGACCGGAGGCACCATCACCTGACTGAAAATTCTATTTTTTCTTGTACCTGTAAAGTTTATTCTGGTACTTTTTCGAGAAGAAATACTTGTTTCGTCCAAGCTGCGAGGTGTCTATGTACGAGTTCTTCCGCGCGGACCTGTATGTATTCTTCCTGGAGGCTGCACAGCCGGGCATCAGCAGTATTGCTGACAGTATCAGAATTATCAGGGTGATGGCTTTGCAGTTAACCTTTTTCATCAGTTTGTGCTGAACAAATTTCTAAAACAGGTTTAATTCTTTAACGTAGCTTTATGACCAAATATTATCTCTAAAAATATTCATTCACTGTACCTTCGCTTTTAATTTCAGATACAATGTCATAAATTGCATTTCCGTTTTGGCGGAAAGGAAATTATATTAGTTTAAACTCCGATGTGCAGCTTTAGGTTTCGGTTTTCACTCATTTTTTTAACGGCCTGTCTTTCAATGACCGGGCAGTCTCTTATCAACCTGGGAATCATCCGTGACAACGGTGCCGGGGTGGTCTCGCTTATCCTGGACGACAGCACTGAGATAAAGCTTGCAGCTCCGCGGCCGCTCTTCAGTTTCATGCTTGATGACGTCTCCTTCGAGTCTGACGATGTGCCATCCGGGCTTGCCGGGAGCCATTTTCTCATGGTTTATCCCGGAGGTATTGAAGCAGGTTATACTCCACGTGGCGGATCACACCCGGGATTCATGGCTGAGCTGGTGCTGCGCAATAACTGGAATGACACGATCACAGTGAGTAATGTCGTACCATTCGGCGAAAAGGACAACAAGGCATATATTACAGGCGCCGGGCCGCGTGACCTGGCCAGGGCGAACCTCTTCCTGCCGGGAAAAAGCCCGGTGCGGGTAATCCTCCCTGACAACGCCTGGGAGACAGGCTTCAGCACCTTCGGTGCTAACAGGGAATTTTCAGTAACATCAATTGCCAGGCGTATCAGCACTGATAACGGCATCACCAGGCGTTATGAAACGATCCTGCCTCCCGGAGCCTCGGTCACCTATCACATTTATGCAGACATCTTCAGGGGAGAATGGCAGGAAGGCCTGAGAATGATGTTCGCGGAAAGATGGCTCTATGACCTTGACAACTTTGACGAAACACTCTATAACCGCAGTGACCTTAAATGGATCAGGACAAGCTATCTTATGATACTGCAGATGGCATGGGACAGGGAGTATCGCGACCGCTTCACCGGAATTGAGGGCTTCGGGAAATACCTTTCTGATTATAACGAACTGTTCGGGCATGTCGATGTCTGGGGTATCTGGCCCACATGGCCACGCCTCGGACTTGACGACAGAAACCAGTGGGACCTTTACCGTGACCTTCCAGGCGGAACTGCGGCATTACGTAGTCTCGGCAGGGATGCCAGGTCAACGGGTTGCCGCCTCTTCATTGCATACAACCCGTGGGATAAAAGCACACGTGAGGAGGATCACCTTCGCGGAATGGCACAAATAATTGAAGAAACAGAGGCTGACGGTGTGGTGCTTGACACAGAAGGCCGGTCATCGTACGAACTGCAGCAGGCTGCAGATACGGTTCACAAAGGGGTGATAATGTATTCCGAGGGGATGCCCGTTGTAAAGGATATGCCTGGCATTGTCGCCGCAAGGGTGCATAATGCCCTGTACCTCAGTCCTGAACTGAACCTTAACAAGGTTATAAGACCTGATTTCGCAATTTTCCGTGTTGCCGATGTCGGTGAGGATGTCCTTCACCGTGAGATTTCCGTTGCCTTCTTCAATGGCTACGGCACCGAACTGAACATGTTCAGACCAGGAGGCAGGGGAGAGGAGTTTAAAAATGACCTTGAATACCTTGCACAGACCACATATATGCTTCGGAGAAACAGTGATGCCTTCACTGGTGGCAACTGGACTCCTTTAATCAGCAGCGGTGCTGACAGGGTTTATGTAAACAGCTGGAATGCCGGTGAAAAGAAGATCTTCACAGTCCTGAACATGGATCACCGCGGTTACAACGGCCCGCTGTTCAGTCCCGGTGATACAACCGGCAAACACCTGGTTTCGGTTTACCGGCATGAGGAACTCACCCCGGTTGTTGTTAACAGCACCCTGATGGCCCCGGTGAACCTTACTGGCTGGAGTCAGAATTACAGCGGAACAAGAATGGAGAGCTCCATTGACTGCATAGCGCTTCTTCCGAAGCTGATTTTTACGGAATACCGTGGCAACAGGTTAAGGATTGCCACATCTGCCGGCGGAACCCTCCTTGTAAGCACAGGAGCTCCCGGTTATAAGAATAAACCTCTCCGGATAACCGCACCGGCCGATACCCTTTTAAATACTGATGCACTCGCAGGCATAACCGGATCAAAGATTATAATTGAGCTGACTGACGGTGACGGCATACTGCTTGACGAAAAGGTTGTTAAACAGGAACAGGGCAGGCCCTGGCTTGTTTCTGAGAAGTTGCGCACTGCTGTTGCGGCAGAGGTACCGCCGGAAATGGTCCGGGTACCCTCGGCGACAATAAGATACACACTGAAGGCAACAGATGAGTTTATCCCTTATCCAGGTGCCGGGAAGGAACAGACGGCCACCCCTGACAGTTTTCTGATTGACAGATTCCCTGTCACGAACGAAGAATACCTCCTGTTTATAAGGGCCTCGGGGTATATCCCTGCCGACACATCCAATTACCTGAGGCATTGGGAGAGAGGTCTTCCTGTCAGTGGTCAGGAACGGTATCCTGTTGTATGGGTCAGTCTTGAGGACGCCAGGGCATATGCACGGTGGGCCGGGAAGCGTCTGCCGACAGAGGCTGAGTGGCAACTGGCAGCCCAGGGCACTGACGGCAGGGAATGGCCATGGGGGAATGAATTCCATGCCACCAAATGCAACAATGGTTTTGGAAGGCCGACTCCTGTCGACGCCTTCCCGAAAGGGGAGAGCCCATACGGAGTGGCCGATCTTGTGGGCAACATATGGCAGATGACCGGTGATGTGTGGTGCAACGGCGCCTACTATTTCAACATTATCAGGGGAGGAAGTTGGTTCAGGCCCGAGTCAAGCTGGTGGTACATAAAAGGCGGGCCCCAGCCTCTTACAACAACACAGATGCAGCTCCTCGTCTCACCAGGTTATGACCGGAGCGCCACGGTGGGGTTCAGGTGTGTGAGGGATCTCTGATCAGGCAGTAGGCAGTAGGCAGTAGGCAGTAGGCAGTAGTGAAATTACTGCTAATCATGTAGTTATAAAATTTATTGTCAACACTATTGCCTATTGCCTCTTGCCTGGTGGTTAAACCCTGCGCGCTCCGTCGCCGATGCCGGGCAGATAAAAATCAGCAACAAGACCTGTCTTCGCAGTATATATTTCACCAAGCATGCTGATGAACCCGTCAACATGAACAGACTCTATGATTGAAACTGTACATCCGCCGAATCCTGCACCGGTCATCCTGGTGCCAACGACACCCGGCAGCTTCCGCCCCTCGTAAACAAGGGTATCGAGCTCGGTTCCAGTCACCTCATAGTCAGAGCAGAGAGAATCATGCGATTCGTTCATAAGCTTGCCCAGAAGCTCTATGTCGTTGTTTTCAAGCGCTTTGATTGCAGCAATAGTCCTGCCGTTTTCAGAAATTACATGCCTGGCCCTTTTTCTTATAACGGGGTCAGTGATATAATCGTCGATCATCCACATGTCGCTGACATTCAACTCGCTCAGGTTACGTATCGGTCTGCGGGCAGATATAAGTTCCACGGCTCTGTCACATTCGGCCCTGCGCTCGTTGTATTTGGAGTCGGTCAGACCTCTCCGCTTGTTTGTATTGGTTATCACCAACCTCCTGTTACCCAGGTTAAATGGTGCATAAATGTACTCCAGGGTATCGCAGTTAAGGTTGATTGCATGGTTTGCCTTCCCGAACCCGACAGCAAACTGGTCCATGATGCCGCAGTTCATCCCTACAAAGCCGTTTTCGGCCTTCTGGGCCATTTTTACCATCTCCATCATCTCAAGCCCTGCTCCTGTCAGCTCATTCATTGCCACTGCCGTGACCATCTCAATTGAAGCCGAGGAGGAGAGGCCTGCACCGTTTGGTATGTCACCGGTAAACAGCATTTCAATTGCAGGGGCGCTGATACCCTTGCGGGCAAATTCATTTATGACCCCGACCGGGTAATTTGTCCAGCTCTTCGGGATGGGCATGTAATTCAGGGCAACCGGAACTGCCACCTCTCCGGGAAAGTTAAGGCTGTTCATCCTTATCTCCTGGCCGCTGCTGCGCCGTACAAGAAGATAAGTCCCGAAATCAAGAGCGCACGGGAATACATACCCGCCGTTGTAGTCCGTATGTTCACCGATCAGATTAACCCGTCCGGGTGAATAAAAAAGGACAGGCTCGCTTGCCCTGTCCCCGTATAACCTGAAAAATTCTTCCTTCAGATTGCCAATGTCAACTTTCATACTTTTAGCTTTTTCTCAATTTCCATTATCTGGTTCCTGAAATGACGGTCAGTGTCTATCAGATTGTTCACTGTCTTGCAGGCATGCAGAACAGTGGCGTGATCTTTTCCCCCGATTGAGGAACCGATGCTTGCCAGAGATGCCTTTGTCAGGTTCTTCGAGAAATACATCGAAACCTGTCTTGCCTGAACGATCTCCCTCTTGCGGGTCTTGCCCTGCATCTGATCAACAGGTATCTTGTAATACTCGCAGACCACCTTCTGAATGTAATCGATAGTTATCTCCCTGCGCTGCGTATTCACCAGCCTGTCAACCATCTGACGGGCCAGTTCAAGCGTAACCTCCTTGCGGTTGAGAGTACTCTGGGCGTATAGTGAAATAAGTCCCGACTCCAATTCCCTAATATTCGATGAGATATTCTCAGCAAGAAACTCGAATATTTCGTCAGGCAGTTCAATACCGTCATTGTAAGCCTTCTTTCTCAGTATCGCCAGCCTGGTCTCGAAGTCAGGCTTCTGGAGGTCAGCCAGCAGACCCCACTTGAAACGGGAGAGAAGACGCTGCTCCATACCCTGCAACTCCACCGGAGGCTTGTCACATGTGAGTATCAGCTGCTTGCCCGACTGATGCAGGTGATTGAATATGTGGAAGAACGTGTCCTGTGTCTTTTCCTTCCCGGCAAACTCATGGACGTCGTCAATAATCAGGACGTCAATCATCTGGTAGAAGTGAAGGAAATCGTTCTTGTTGTTGTTACGGATTGATTCTACAAACTGGGTCTGGAACTTGTTGGCATTGACATACAAAACTGTCTTGTCCGGGTACTTCTCCTTGACAAGGATGCCTATTGCCTGAACAAGGTGTGTCTTTCCAAGGCCTGAATCTCCGTAGATCATTAGTGGATTGAAGGCAGTTCCACCGGGATTGTTTCCGACTGCAATACCTGCAGAACGGGCAAGCCTATTACATTCACCCTCCACAAAGTTGGCAAATGAATAATCCGGATTGAGCCTGGGATCAAAATGAAGCTTCTTGATGCCTGGAATTATGAAAGGATTCCTGATTGCAGGCTGGGTGGCTTCAAACGGTACCTGCATGGGCTTGTTCTGGAGATCGGCCTTGTTTCTTGACGGATACCTCACAGTATAAGGCTTGCCGTTCGTAAAACCGGAATTCTCCATTATGATCGTATACTCGAGCTTGGCATCATTGCCAATCTCACGCCTCAGGGTCTTGCGGAGAATGTCAATGTACTGCTCTTCGAGGTATTCGTAAAAGAAGGGGCTGGGCACCTGTATCGTAAGTATGTTCTTTTCGAGCCTGAGAGGAACAATAGGCTCGAACCATGTTTTAAAACTGGCCGAAGGAATAATGTCACGAATTATTTCCAGACAGTTATTCCAAACCTCATCGTGTGACTTGTTCATTCAGATTAAAATTAAAAGAATCGCTATTTTTTTCAAGGTGCTAAAGCCGGGACAATATTTGTAAAAAAAAAGGTAAAAAAAAAAATTTTTTTCTATTGATTTTCCCATTTCTTCCATAGTGTGATGACCCTCAGGTCCTTAAAACGGAAAATATTGGTCAAAATTTATAAAGCACAGAATATCATTACTTTACGTTGAAAATCATGGCCCACAACTGATTATATGATAGAAGATATTCCGGTCCTGAAATTCCTTGTCGATTCCTTTAGCCCGATATGACCTGCAACCTAATGATTATGTAATGTTTAGTATTATTTCAACAAATCACTCGGCCTTTCTTCCAAAAAGTGAGAAGTGGACATATTTCTTCGGATTGTCTTTCATATCACGCAACAAAAGGTCGAGACTGCCGAGTGTATTGCTGAGATTTGTGTAGAGGCTGTCGTTCGTGACGAGTTTACCGGCGGAACCCTCACCACGGCTGATTCCCCCGATGATTGTGTCGAGCCCTGTGAGCGAAGAGCGGAGCGATGTCAGCGAAGTCTCCAGGTCGGCCTTGGCAAAGGCATCAGAGACTGCACCTATGTTCTTCAGCGTGGAATCAAGTGTTGAGCTGTTGGCCGAGAGCATTGCAGTGAAAGCCTCTATTTCACTGATGGCGTCTATCAGCTCATCCTTCCTGCTGTCTGATATCTCCTTCAGTCCCGCCGTAACATCGCTCACATTTGACATGGTTGAACGGATGTCAGCGGTCATCTCAGGAGTGAAGACGCTGTTGAGTGCTGTGATGACAGAGTCAAGCCTTGTAATAATACTCGTGATATTTTCTTCCAGGGGGCTGATTGTCTCGCTCAGCCTGTCAATAATGGAGGTGGCAACATATCCTGATATGGTGTCATGGTCTGAACACATCTCCCTGCTTTCACCCATGCGGAGCACTATCTTCATGCCGGCAATGAGAGTGGCAGTGGTTATTTCCGCCTTTGTGTCCTTCGGGATGTTGAACTGCCTGTCGACCGAAAGGGAGACCAGAATTAGTCCTGATCCGTCGTTGATAAGTCTGACATCCTGTACAACCCCTGCCTGGTAGCCGTTTATCTCCACCGGGTTTGATTCGGTAAGGCCGGCGATGTTGTCATAAACGATATGATAAGTGTCTGTGCTTGTAAACAGGGCAGTGCCCTTCAGAAACTGGTACAGCAGGATAAATGCAATGATTGTTATCAGTGCAACTCCTCCTACCTTGACTTCATGTGATATCTTCATCGGTTTTATTACTTTCTTTTCTGTTTTTCAATGGCCTCCTTCAGAGGCACTATTTTTCCGTTCCTGACAGCAATTACAAATGCGTCGGGAAATTTGCCGGTAATTGTCCGCCTGTATTTCAGTGCGTCATCATACAAAACGTATTTTCCGGCTGCATATTTAATCCATTTGCCATCTTTTATCCTGGTGACGGTTTCAATGCCTTTCAGCAGGTTCTGGCCGAGCTCCCTGTCTGGTGGCATGGCTGCCACCTGCACCATGAAGAAGGTCTCATCAGCAGATGTCAGAGCTTCCTGCTGAGCAATGACTGAGGGCACGGTGCTGTCTTTCCCGGCAGGTGAGGATGACTCTGTTTTTGAAATTGTTCCCGTTGTTGAACCCGCCTGCCTGCCGGTGATCCCGGCATCTGCCGTATCATGCTTCCCGGCCTGGCCGGTCTGGCCAGCTGCTTCACCCTGCCTGTGTGCCATCCCGTTTCCATTTCTTATCCCTGATCTGCTGTCAATGCCCTGTTTGTAGTCCCTGAAAGCCCTGAAAATTGCAGACGCAAGATAATCCTGTCCCTGCTCTGACATAAGGAACTTCTCTTCCTCTGCATTTGTGATAAAGCCCATCTCCACAAGCACGGAAGGCATCGTCGTTCTCCATAGCACCTGGAACCCTGCTTGTCTTACACCCCTGTCCTTCCTGCCAACCCTGTCTCTGAACTGGCCCTGTACAAGTGTTGCGAACTCAGTACTCTGTTTAAGGTATGTGTTCTGCATCAGGGAGAAGATTATATAAGATTCTGCCGAGTTCGGATCGAATCCTTCATATTTTGTCTGGTAATCATTTTCAAGTGTAATGACAGAGTTTTCCTTCATTGCAACCTGCAGGTTGGCCTCGTCCATCGTCTGACCCAGGACATAGGTTTCAGCCCCGGTGAACCGTTTGTCAGAAATTGCATTCGAATGAATCGAGATGAACAGGTCTGCCTTATTCCTGTTGGCAACCTCAGCCCTTTCATCAAGCCCCAGGAAAGTATCGTCATCCCTCGTGTAGATGACCTTCACATCCTTCAGGTTATCACTTATATACCTGCCTGTTTTGAGTGCCACGGCCAGGTTGATATTCTTTTCTTTACCCTTTGCACCGACGGCTCCCGGGTCCCTGCCTCCGTGTCCCGCATCAATTACGACAACCCACTCGTCATCCCCTGGGACCGCCTGTGACATAACAATTGCCGGCATGCTTATTGCTGCAATGAACAGGGCATATGCCGGAATAACTCTTGACCCTCTTATTTTGGAACGTTGCCGCATTACTGCTAAGTGAATTTTAATTAGTTTTGCCGCTGGCTCTTCAGAGATGCTCAACGACTACGCAAAAATAGCATTTAACTTGCATTATAATGCACAAAGATTGATTGTGGCAATTTTCATGCCGCTCTTCTTCCCGGCCGCATTACTTGCGCAGGAGCCTATACTGCCTGACACGCTGAAGACTCTTCCTGACACCTCGTCAGCAGCGCAGGGCAGACGGGAAGAGATCCCTTCTTTTCTGAATGATACAGTCATCTTCGGTCAGCCTGACACAACCGGAGGAGGGGCCCGGCTTGTAATCTCTCCCGACGCCGTGGATGAACCGATTGTATATAATGCCGAGGGGTACATGAAAACCGACCTGCGGTCGAAAAAAGTCAGCCTGGTGAATAAGGCGAAAGTAACTTACGGGACTATCGAACTGACAGCTGACTCGATAGTGCTTGACATGGAGACCGGATCTGTTTATGCAACAGGAAGGGCCGATTCAACAGGCAGAATGACCGGATTGCCCATCTACAAGGATGGATCTGAAGAGTTTGAGTCCAGGGAACTTACATATAACTTCAAATCGAAGAAGGGGGTCATCCGCAATGTCACGACAGAGCAGGAGGGAGGCTACCTGCAGAGCCTCAGGACAAAGAGGCAGGAGGATGGCACATTGCATGTCAACCGCAGCAAGTTCACAACATGTGATGCCGAAGAACCCCATTTCTATCTTGCCCTTCCCAAAGCCAAGGTATACCCTGGTGAGAAGATAGTATCAGGTCCGGCATACATGGTTGTGGCAGACATTCCGCTTCCCCTCATTTTGCCATTCGGCTTTTTCCCGGTGCAGCAGAAGAGAGCTTCAGGTATTGTGATGCCGAAATACGGTCAGGAGGCACGGCGCGGATACTTCCTCTCCAATGGAGGTTATTATTTTGCGCTCAGCGATTACTTCGACCTTAAGCTTACCGGTACGATCTACACAAACGGCACCTGGCTTGCCGATGCTGCCACTTCATACCGTCTGCGGTACCGCTACTCCGGATCATTCGGCTTCAGCTACGCCAACAACGTTACAAGCTATAAGGGTCTGCCTGACTACGGGAAGAACACAAACTACCGCATCAGCTGGTCACATTCGCAGGACTCCAAGGCGAACCCCGGTTCACGTTTCTCCGCCAGCGTGAACATGAGTTCAAGCGGTTATGACAAGAACAACAGCTATGACGTTGCTGATCACGTGACATCGACCAGGCAGTCAAGCATAAGTTATTCGAAGTCGTGGGCAGGAACGCCGATCAGCTTTTCAACCAGTCTGAACCAGTCGCAGAACGTGCAGAACAAGACAATGATGCTGAACCTCCCCAAGGGAAGTCTTAACGTCTCGCGTATTTATCCCTTCAAGCCGAAGAAACCTACCGGCAAGACCAGGTGGTATCATGACATCACAACTCAGTATACGGCGTCGTTCGAGAACAAGATAGATACCTATGACAGCCTCCTTTTCACAAGTGCCGTCTGGAAGAGCATGAAGAACGGCTTCAAGCATGAAATCCCCGTCAGCATGCAGATCAGACCCTTCAACAACTTCTCAATTTCGCCCTCGTTGAGGTACACCGGGGTGCTGTATACGCAAAGGATAGAAAAAAGATGGGATCCTGACTTCTATAACGAAAGCATCAATAAGGTTGTTCCCTCCGTTGTCAACGACACAATCAGGGGGATGACTTACGGGCAGGCCCTGGTCCCGGCTGTCAGCGCCTCTTTCAACCCCTCCGTATACGGGACTTACTCCTTTACTAAAAAAGGCTCCAGGGTTGAGTCGATCAGGCACGTTATGAAACCATCAGTCAGTTTTTCCTACTCCCCCGAAACAGACAGGCTGACAAGCGATATGTTCAGAACGGTTCAGTATGACACACTTGGTCACACGCGTGAATATTCGATCTATGAGGGTAGTATTTACGGAACTCCGTCAACGGGTAACAAGTCGGGATCAGTATCCTTCAGCCTGTCAAATATCGTGGAGGCAAAAGTGTATGCAAAGAATGACACAACCGGCAAGCCCAAAAAGGTCAAACTCATTGACAACCTGTCTCTCAACACATCATATAATGTTTTTGCCGATTCACTTAACTGGTCGCCGGTCAATGTATCTTTCAGGACGACCCTGGCGCAGAATATAAATATACAGGCAGGAAGCAACTTCTCAATTTACGGGATGAATGCAAACGGGGGAGCTGTTAACAGGCTGGCTGTCAGCCAGGGGCTGGGGCTTGCAAGGATGACGAACTTCAATATGAGTTTTGATCTCGACCTTGGACAGTTGCTGGGAGGCAAGAACAAGAACAGCCAGCAGCAGGCTTCCGGCCAGGAAAGGCAACAGCCCGCCCGCAGTGCACCGGGTGACTCCCGGGAACCGGGAGAAGCCCCCGTCAATAACCTCCCGCTTGCAAACAAGAACCTCGATGAGTTCGGTTATGTCAGGTTCGATGTTCCGTGGTCACTCAGGATGGCATACAACTTCAGTTACAGCAAGCCCGGGATCAGATCAAACATCACCCAGACAATGACACTTTCAGGTGATGTCAAACTGACGCCCAAGATGGCCATAAACTACAACACCGGCTTCGATTTCAAACAGAAGGAGATAACTATGACACGCGTGGGCATAAGTCGTGACCTCCACTGCTGGGAGATGAGCTTTTCATGGATACCGACCGGTTACATGAAGAGCTGGAACTTCACTATCAGGGCGAAGGCGAGCATGCTGCAGGACCTCAAGTACGAGAGGAGGAAGGACTACCATGAGAATTACTAACGAAATAAACATATCAGGTATGAAAAGAATAATCAGTACAACTGCTGCACCAGGTGCAATCGGGCCTTACAGCCAGGCAGTAGAGGCGAACGGCACGCTTTACATATCGGGTCAGGTACCAATTGATCCTGCCACCGGGAAGCTTGTTGAGGGAGGGATTACGGAACAGACCACCCAGGTGTTGAAAAACATCAGGGCAATACTGACAGCAGCAGGATATACTCTGAATGACGTCGTGAAATCAACCTGTCTGCTTTCTGACATGTCAGATTTCAAGGCGATGAATGAGGTATATGCACAGTTCTATACTGCAGATCAGCCGGCCAGGGCTGCCTTTGCAGTGAAGGGGCTGCCGCTCGGCGCCCTTGTCGAGATAGAAACAGTTGCAGTGAAGTAAAAAAAATGAGGCTGTCTCAAAAGGGGCAGCCTCTCTTTTTTCCGTCAAGGTACGGCTCTTGT
>CAZWOC010000016.1:0-8815 GCA_964635655.1 uncultured Rikenella sp.
TGGTTAGAGCGCATGATTCATAATCATGAGGTCCCGAGTTCAATTCTCGGTCTCGCTACGCTGAGAATGAGCGACTTATAAGGGTTAAACCTTGCAGTCGCTCTTCTTTTTTATACACGTTTTTAAACACAATGGTCGAAAAACTGCTAAATGAGGGGTCAAGTCGAAAAAAAATATCTTTTCAGGACTACATTTACTACACTTACTACATTTTCCATATTTTGAGGTGCCCTAATTATCAGATAATGAGCAAGTAGGAGAGGAGGGTGTGAGACTCATTTTTCCAAAAAACGCCCAAAGTTACTACACTTAACTACATTTAACTACACTTCGATAACGAGCTTCGCACATTTGTGAACCGGGATTGCATGAGACCGGCGCAATGTTGGACAGACCTATCCGATTATCGGATACCTGGATGGGGTGACTTGTAATCACGTCACAGTAGGAGATCTCATGAAAATTCAGGAGATATGTCCGATAATCGGATACATGAGTGAAGTGAGAAATCCTTACATCACCCTTTTTATAGTGTAAGAAAACTAGACGGAAACAAAAACCCCTGAAGCGGATTCCCCAGGGGCACACATCAACTTAAATATGACAAATGAAGAAAAGAACTATTCAATGAATATCTCTGCTGCCTTTTCAGCAGGGAAGTGGCAAGTTATGTTCATTACCGACGCGCCCTGTGGCACCTCCGGCAGTATAGGGTGTGACGGCACCGGCCCGGTGAACGCATCCTGCTTGCTATCCCATACCCTTGCATCCTCAACTATGTGCACCAGCTTGCACCCGGCCTGCATGAGCCTGACAGCCTCTTCTGTGGTTATCTCGGAAGGCTTCCCGGCCTTCAATAGTTTGTAGCTGCCCGAGTAATAGAAGATTCTCTCCGGCCCGTCGCTGCTGGTCAACAGCTTGTTGATCCTATCTTTAAGTAGTAGCCTGCTCATTGCCTGGTAACTTAGGATTAGATTGTTTCTTATTCTTTTCGGCCTCCATGCGTTTTGCTGCTGGTGACTGGTATAACAATGTCTTTTCCTGAGTGAAAGGATTGACATAGTAGATTGTAATGTCATCTACATCCTCCGGCATACCATCCAGGAGGTTATTGATTTTCTTTCGGAGTGCTGTCTTGTTCATGGTCTGAATTTTTTTTGATTTCGTTAGGATCAGTGATACGTCCCCGGCGGAGGGTTCCCCAAAAACTTAACTTCCCAGGGGCGGGTCTGTCCCTGCGGATAATTATATCCGTTATTGTGAAATTGTCCTCTCCGGTGAGCAGACGATTGATCCGTCGCCTCAGTTGTAGTTTATTGCTCATCTCTTTTCTTGTTATTTAAGTATTCAACTAGCTGTTCCAGCTGCTCTACTGTCAAGTTATCCGGGTTCACGGGAGGAGGCAGGACCATCCGCACAATCTTCTCAAAGAATGCCAGGCGTTTTTCAGCGTCAAGTGTATCAAAGTCATCCTGTAGCTGGTCGATGTTACGATCAACAAAAGCCTTTAACGCCTCTTTAAGTTCTGCGGTGGTTCTGTTCGGAGTGCCTCTCCTCCTCCCTCCGGTTTTCCGTCCTTTCATGGTCTATAACTTTCTACTTTAGACACCGGATTTCCTGAAGGGGGTACGGTATGCGCCGGGCGTTGTCACCTTCACCTTGGCCTTGTAGGGGGTACGGACAATGTACGCCTTCAGCTGTGACTTAAAATCTGCCATATCCTTTCGGATCTTTTTTACATTCTCCCTCATCCGTGCTGCTATCTCCTCCGGTGTGGGCTGAACTATCTTTGTCACCTTGCCATCTTTTATCTCTAAGGTAACACCAGACGGCATAATGAACTTGCCATCTGCCAGCTTGCCGTCGATCTTCACTGGTGATGTCCCCTCCTCAATCTGAGAGGATTCCTGTATGTCCTCCGGGAACTCAAGGTTCTGGTCATCGGCAGTTTTAAGTACCAGTGCCTGCACCGGGAATGACTTCTTAATATAAGCCTCAACCTCACTGCCTAGCTGGGCAAAATAGTTGTCGATGAACTCGTTAGCTTCTTTTTTTGTAAGATACTTTGATTGTGTTTCCATGATATTATTTATTAATTGTTTGACATTCAATATATTATAGCTGTCCCATCTGTTTAACTTGTACCTGTGTCCCTTGCACGAATTGAAACTCCTCGAGTACCAGAACAGGACGGGGAGGTTTGCGGAGTTGTCTGCCATAGCCTAGAGTGTTGACTGCCCGTTCTTATGGCGGATGAGGTTAACGTTTGGCGCCAGCATCCAACCCTCGCCAGGCTTTCCGGGGACGGCAACAATGAAGGGGAGGGCGCGGCTAACCTGGTTGATCTCAGGGTTTCCGACATTGAATTCCTTACAAAGCCCATTCAGCTGGTCACAGATACCTTTCAGCCGGTTGTACTGAGTGATGTCGTCAGGATCTGTGAGATAGATCCGGGCGCGTTCCCGCACTATCTCCTTACCCTCGGCAGACAGGACTATCTCGCATCTGTCAGGCTCGAATGTGAAGAGATCGACGTTCAGATTCCGTGCCTGGGATGTAGAGATCTTCCGCACTAGTTCATCGTATTGGATACGGAACATCTGCGCGATCATTCTAGGGTCAGGCTTGTGAGCTCCGAATGTGACCCCTGTGTCGGAGAGGACATGTTTGTCCAGGTAGTCGAGCGGATCTTTGAGAAAGTCCGAGACACTCTTTGCCGTACTGAGCGGGCTGAGTGCTGGCTGTGAGTTCCAGAATCGTATCGTTTCCGATACTGCTTTGCCGTGCTGTGTCAGATTCTGAATATCTGAGTTCGCGCGATCTGCGTTGTCATTGATAAGAAGTTTTTCCATTTAATTGAGTGTGTTATTGTTAAACCATTTATAAAAATCTGCGAATGAGTGACATATGAGGTATGTACCTCCGGCCTTCTCGACTGCCTGCTGGTATGCCCGCTGGTCATCTGACTGCCGGTCTCTGCCGTGCTTTACTTCGATCTTGACCGCACGGCCACGAATAACGGCAGAGATGTCAGCCGATCCTCGGGTGCCGGAGGAGGGTATCCATTTCACGGTGCCGATCTCACGGGTCCTGCCGGTGACATCTACAACCCTTTTCCGCCCGTCTATTACCCGGCCTGTGGTGCTGATCCGTTCAGCCTGACCACCCATCAGTCGGATGAAGTCTATGATGCACTTGGTGGTACCATTGGCCGAATTGTCTTTATAAGTAAAGGGAGCCAGGTACCTCGGATCAATAGAAGGATGCCTGCGCCGGTCCTCGGCGTTTGCGAGGCTCTCAAGGGCTTTTATTTCTTCGCTCTTTCGGTACATTTTCACTGTCTTTCTAGGTATGTTTTTAATTGCCCCTTTAAGAAGGCTACCGCCTTCTCCCTTATGAGCCCGGCTTCTCTCATTGCCCGGAGAAGATCCTTCGGCTGGTGGCAGGGATATGTCTCCTGGCGTAGCCGGACCCATCCCTGACCGAAGCGTATCGGTACCGCACGGAAGTAAAGGCACCGGGGTGTAGGCAGGGCGACTACGTTAAAACTGAAGTTGCCTTTCAGTAGGAGGTAGCAGGATCTAATCTCTCGGTCAGACATTACTCACCTCTCTTTCTTTCAGGACCCGGAATCCATCTCTTTCGTACATCGACCTCCACTGTGGGACATCGGAGGCAAGAATAAAGTGCCTGCCCTTCTGTTCCCCTGTAGAAATCTTCAGCAGTTGCACCAGGGCGAAGTGTGAATCCTTCGGGTCAGGGCTGATTCTGACCTTGTGAGGACTTCCTTTTTTGCGTAAAATGAGCGTTTCCATGTTTGCCTATAAGTATCCTTATGTTAAATAGACTTTATTATCTTTCATAACTATCAGATTAACTGATCTTTATATTTTAATCCGTATCTCTGAGTGATCTCAAAGAAGGTTCCAATCGTATATTTATACCTTGCTTTGAGACAATATTCAAAAAGCTGGTCTGTTTCTCCGGGTCTGTAGTTCTGATTGAACCGGCTGACCTCATGAGCGTATGACCTGCCTCCTTCGCCAAACTCATTCGCCAGTGCTGAGATAATCGGCAGCCACTCCTCGGCATAATCCGCCGTGACATCTATTGAGTGTGCTGACATCAGCGAGAGAATCTTTTCGACCTTCGACCTGGTAGAGCTCTCATCTGTCGGCCTTGGATACTTCGGAGGAGGAGGAGGGACGGGGCGGATTATCCGGCTGTAAAGCTTCGCTGAGGGATTGAAATACCCATCAGGATCGTAGCTCTTAAACCGGAGGCGACATACATCCTGGCATGCGCTGTCAATCTTAATGCCTATCCTTGCGAAGTCCTCCTTGAGTGCCCTGTAGTGCCCCTCATGGTCAGCAGGGGAGGAGATCGGTATAAGTCCCCACACTCCCATGCCGGAGACTGAGAGGCCGCAATATGCCACGTTAATGATTTTAGAGATCTCTCTCTTCATGGCCACCGGGTCAGTTACATAATCGACATCGAACTGCACCAGCCCTGAATGTAGGAGCAGGGAGGCAGCATCATGTCGGCTGAATATGCCACTCGGTGTAATAGCAGGCAGTTTTTTCTTGAGTTCTGATCGGGCCTTCTTGTCTTCTGTGGCCCTGATCTGCTGGATACGGTCCATGTGCTTGTCGGAGGTGAGCCAGGCCATCAGAGAGACCGTCACGGGGTTATCCGGGGACCATGCGTCCCGGAAGGCTGAGACCTGTATATCGAGGCAGTTATTCATTGGCATACACTACAAATCCGATTGATCGACGATCGATCTGATAACCGATCCCTTCGAGGCGTTTCGTGAATACGCGCTTGCTGACGGCCTTATATCCGCCCTCAAGACAGAAGGCCCTGTAGTCAGAGTAGAGCGATTTGAGCGCAATCACATTGGATGCGCTTGGCTGGTGCCCGGTCTCATCCATGAAGTTTGCCACGCTGTCACTCTGCCTGCGAAAGTCTGCAAGTTCGCGGTCTGCGAGGTCACACGGGCTGAATGTGCGCTGCTGTAATACGCGCTGAAGTCCGGCTAGTACCCAGTTGAACACTCCCGGTAGCTCGGTCTCGATGATACGCTTGGCGAGTTCCTTATCCTGACGTTCCTCCGGGATAGTGACGCTGAACGGGATAATGAGAAACCGCCTGAAGAATGCGAGCGAGTGCTCCACTTCGTGCGGTAGTTCATTGGTGTTGAAGATTAGGCGGGCGTAGTCCTCAAGTATAAACGCTTGGCCGTATGGTCTCCGTGCCTCGATAGGCTCACCGGACACCAGGGCCTTGAACCGTGCAGCCTCAAGGTTGCCGCTGATCTCGCTCGCGTAGTTCACCAGTTTGTTACCGATCTCTGCCCGGTAGTAGCCGGTCTCATTGGTCAGCGAACTCAGGCTGTATGAACTGAGGTTCTCATTCCCTAAAAGAGCGCGAACGATCTCGAACATGACGCTTTTTCCATTGGCCCCGGGGCCGTACAGGAGCAGGGCCTTCTCAAGTTTAAGTACATGATTCCTTATAAAGATGTAGCCGAGGAACTCAGCCAGCACCCGCTGTGCTCCCTCATCAGGCAATACTTCATTGATGTATGCCGTGAACCGGGGAGCGGTAGCAGCAGGCTCATAAGTGTATGGTAGCTGGTAGGTCAAGAAGTCCTTCTCATCGAAGGGCCGAATCTTTGGAGAGCCGTTTAACTCAAGGGTGCCGTTCCTGAGATTGATGAGGGTTGTGCCGTCTGCCGTGCTCCTTTCCAGGTGTGCCGATACCATGAACTGCTTGAGGAGTTCCTCCCTGAACTGGTAGTGCCTGGCATCGAACCGCTCGACACCCATTGCCTCGGCAGCTGCTCCCAGGAACTCGGTCAGGTCTCCGTCGTCGAGCAGTTGCCAGTACTCCCCATTGTATAAGTAGAAGAAATCATACTTGCGGGCTAGTCCGAAGTTGTGCTCTCGGGCGAGGCGGAGGATCTCCTCTACAGTGATAATGATGTAGTGCTTTTTTTTCGGGGTCTCCTTGGATGAGAGGTCTGCACGTTCACGAAAGGGCACCGGCTTCACATAAGACAGTAGCCGGGGAAGTACTTCGCGATGCTTGGTCTGATCCAGGGCGAGGCCCGGCTCTATGTTCGGCACCTCACTCATTTCGCTCCGATCAGCCAGTCCCTGAGTTCAGATTCGAGATAAAAGCGAGTGCCTCCCTGCTTATGGAACGGGGCGTTGCTCTGATACAGGCGGGATTCGCTGAGGCCGATGAACTCGGCGGCCTCTTTGTGCCGCATGATGCGGTTGGTGGTGGTGGCGGGCTGGGCTCTCAGTAGGGCCTCGAGGCGAGCGAGATCCTCCCTTACTTCAAGAAGGATTTCGGGAGTGTTCTCTAGTGTTGGTTTTCTTTTTTCTGATTCCATATCTTCAAGTTTCCTCAAAGATACGGTAACAATATAAAAATCAGATAGTTAGCCACATGATTACCACGGGTAAGGGTGTGGTAAGCAATTTATTTCTTAGGAGAATATGACAGAAATACTTCATAATCAGCTTTTAATCTTGCAAGGGCCGGACCCGTCAAGAATCTCTTAACTCGAAGGTAATTTTCATTTAAATGCTGTCGCTGGTTCTTTGATGCGTTTTTGCCATACCTCCACCATGTACTATCGCCGGACCATTTATCCCAAAGATGAATGTTCTCGACTATATCCTCAGGCTTCTTTATTTCCCTATCAATACCATGTTCTTTAAGGATACGCCTGATGTTTTTGCGAGTAACATCAATTCTGTTATAGAAGAAGTAGGCCGCAAGTTCGCGATTCTTGAGGTCTGTAAGTTTGAGTAATGTGATGTCCTTATTCTTCTCTGCCTCCTTCTGTTTAAGTACACCCCGGCATACCTTTAAATATGCTTCTACCCTCTTTAGTAGGAATGGGTCTGTTATCTCGCTAGGATTCAATATTGCTAGCTCGTACTCTGCAAACTCCGATTCATAATCAAAGGGGAAATGTACCGATGCCGTGTTTATGGTTATAGACTCGCCAGGATCATTCTTATCTAAAAGGCCCAGCACTTTCAGTCTGTCATCGTACGACGAGGGCTTGGCGTCAGGATTATAGATCTCAATCCCATCAGCTGCAAAGTGGGTTATAGAAATTTGGTTTGCCTCCTTCATGGGGCTCTTCAGAAACATTATAAAACTCCTCTTAACAAACAGACCAACTAGTCCATCCTCGCTAGTGTCTTCCAGATCTATAAAGTCCCTGTATTTTTCCTCTTCTTTCATAGTAACTTATTTTGTGCTTTTCTTCTTTGTTCACTATCGAATGCCGAGAGATAGATCTCGGTTGTCTTCAGGTCCTTATGGCCGAGTGCCTCCTGTATGAACACCGTGCTCTCGCCTGAGAGCTTCAGGACCGATGCGAATGAGTGACGGGCTGAATAGGATGTGATCTTCCCTTTGATACCGACGGCGGAGGCCACTCTCTGAATGTACTTATTCAGCAGCTTGGTGGTCTGCTTCACGGCGGCCAGCTGCCGGGCTGGGGAGTACCCTCGCTTAATGATGTCGAAGATATAAGCGTCAGGCTTCGCGGGCTGAGTTCCCCATTGTTTTATGATCTCAGCTATCTCGGGCAGTACCTCAACGATGATTGCCTTCCGCTTCTTGGCCCGCACGGTCTTCTTTCTATAAAAGACTATCTTATCAGAGTTGATGTCCTTATACTTGAGTGCTGCAATGTCCGCCAGGTTCATGCCGTTGCAGAGATAGCTGAATATCCACAGATCCCTGTAGTAGTGTTCGGGACTGCCTTCAAGGGGAGTGTAGGAGCGGATCTTCTGAACGTCACTCTTCGATAGTGCCCGCTTAAAGTTGTCGGTCTCGGGAATCTCATAGTCCCTGAATGGATACTGCTCTTCTTTCAGGGCACCGGCCTTGATCGCTGCCTTGAAGATAATCCTCACGTTCCTGAGATATATCCCTATTGTTGCCGGTGACTTGTCGGCCTTGAGCATGTGTCTCTCATACTCTTTGAGCATGTCCCTGTTTATCCGCTCCAGGGGAAGCTGTGATCCCTTATGAAACGCTTCCCAGGACTTGAGGGTACTCTGCAATGAGGAGGCCATGCCGGGCCGGTTCTCTCTCTCCATCTCGCGGACACGCTGCCGGAGCATGCTGAACAGATCAGAGTAGTCTGTTTCATCAAAGAATTTCTTCTTGAAGGCATCGAAGGTGAACACCGGCAGATCCTCGATCACATCGGCGGCATGGGTCTCTTTTTGTACGAACTCCTGCTGCCGCTTCTTGAGCTCCTCCTTCCGCTTGCGGTCTCCTCCGGTACTGGGGCCGAAGTTCATCACAGCTGCAAAGTCCGCCTCGGTCATGTAGTACCCTATATTATAGTACTGCCGTTTACGGCGGAATGTCAGGCGGAGCTTCACGGGATATGTGTCATCCTTCAGCGGTCGCCTGGTGTCGAGTATTATTGCCGTTGTCGGTTTGTGTTCTTTCACGATGTAGTAAGTGTAGTAAATGTAGTTCTAAGAAGAATATATTTTTTTATTGAACTCTAGCCAATGTTAGTGTATAAAAATATCCTACCTTTAAACACTATTTCATACACAAAGATAATACAAACCTCATAAAAACCTACAAAAAGCCGATAATAAATTATTAACCTTCAGACTGAAACAATGAAAGTTAAACAGGATTCAGACAAGGCTAGATAATAGGCAGTTATGATTCATAATCATGAGGTCGAGAGTTCAATTCTCTCTCTCGCTACAAAGCCAGACCCTTCCTGCAAAAGCAGGAGGGGTTTTTTGTT
>CAZWOC010000016.1:8915-93886 GCA_964635655.1 uncultured Rikenella sp.
TCTCTCTCGCTACAAAGCCAGACCCTTCCTGCAAAAGCAGGAGGGGTTTTTTGTTTCGTTCCGGATCCGCAGTGTCTTTGTCATAAAAAGAAAGACGCCCGGACAGGGCGTCTTTCAAAAATTATTTATCAGTGAGAGGTTGGTATTACTGGCATTTGAGGTTTGTTCTCTGTGCCTTGGCTGCTTCGGCGAAGGGGCCGTACAGAGCATTTTTGAATGATTCACAGGCAGCTGCAGTTTCACCTTTTCCTGCCTGGGCAACAGCAAGCTGATAGTAGAACATTGCCTTGGCTTCAGCGTCACCGGTCTCGAGGTCGAGACCCTTCTGGGCATATGTGGCACCATCGGTGAAATTGTTCTTCTTGTTGTAAACATCGGCAAAGAAATAGAACATTGTCTTGTCGTCACCGTATTTTGCTGCCCTTGTCAGCAGTGCAAGAGCATCATCAAGCTTGTTTGCACTGTTTGCCTTTGAGCCGGCTGCACGGAAATACTCCAGTGCTGCAGCCTTGGCCTGGGTGGCCTTATCAGCATCTTTGGCCGGATCGAGTTTTGAAATAAACAGGTCAGTGGTCTGCTCAAACAGATCGGCCTGGTCGCGATTCTTGTAAATCAGAGCCTTATTGTATATCGAAGCAATATGATCCGGATTAAGTGTAAGAACACTGTCAAATGCAAGCATTGCATTGTCATAGTCATTTGCGGAATAGAATTCAGAGGCCATCTTGTAGTAACCGTTGACAAGGATCTTCTTTGAGTTTTCCTTATGTGTGGCACTTGAGTACTTTTCGGCCATCGCACCTGCAGTCTTTGCTGCTGCAATGATCTCGGCGGCAGGTTTCTTTTCATTGTAGGCAGTTGCGGCAACCTTGTAGTAGAGTCCTGGTAAAACCTGTACAGCCTTCTGTTTCAGGTCATTGGCGGTTTCGCCTACCTGGTCTGAGAGTTCGATCACCTTTTCGAATGAGGTTATTGCAGCCTTCGGATCAGTCTGCATAGCCTTGGCTCCTTCATTGTATGCCGCTATAACTGCATTTCTGTCCTGGGCGTTGATGCCGGCGGTGAGAAAAAATGTCAAAGCTGCGGCACAAATTATCGGACTTAAACTTTTCATACTCATTTTTTGTTCGTTTAAAGTGTTATCTACATTCCAAATTTAATTCGGCCTGTAAATATAAAAATAATGATCAATTTTTCTGAGTCACAGTTGTATTCACAACAAAAAAATGAAGTGCCGGATGTAAAAATTTTACCTGTTACCGGCATAATTCCTGATGTTCAGGCAAATGTTGCCTCGGATCAGGGATGATTTTTTTCTGAAATTTAGCGTAATTTTAAAATTCATAAAATGCAGGATTATGGCCGGAAGCAATTGTAATGGATCCATGGGCGCATACCGTCTCAAAGTCGCGTGGGCAGCTCACAGGGGTGCGGCAAATGACACAGGGGAGGCTGCAGAAGCATATATTGAAAAGCTTCTGCCAAATGACACCTTTATGATGACCGACAGCAGTCCTGATGTAATACTGTTCATGAGCGGCGGATCGGAAAGGAGAGCGCTTGAGCTGGCCGGCGTTGAGAGACATGACCCGAATGAGGCAGGTGCCAGTAGCGGCGTTAGTGAGCCTGCCGGCGCTGAGAGGCATGACCCTGATGAGGTCGGTGGCAGGAGCGGCGCCAGTGAACCTGCCGGCGCTGAACAGACTGCCCCGGAACCGGGCGGCCGGATCAAACCTGTGCTTCTGCTAAGCATACCTGGCAACAATGCATTCGCAGCAGCCACGGAGGTCATGGCATGGATGATCAACAACGGAAGGATGGCAATCCTGTCCGACGCCAGGGACGCAGCGGAATCCGGGCTCCTCATGAGGTGGCAAAAGGCAGTCTGTGCATGGGAGAGTCTGAAGGGTACAAAAGCAGGGCTGATAGGCACTGTCTCCGAGTGGCTGGTAGCTTCGGATGTGCCGGGGAAAATCCTCAAAAAGCAGTTCGGCGTCACCCTTGTTAAGATCCCGTGGAGCGGACTGCCTGATTATTCCGGTTTGGAACCTGACAGCTCCCTTCTCACCCGTTTCCACGGTCAGGAAGCTGAGGGCATAGAGGATGCGGCACGGGTTCTGACTCTGTTAAGAAGTGTAATCTCAGAACATCACCTGGATGCTGCCGGGGTTGAATGTTTCAGCCTGGTTCAGCAGCGAATGGTGACAGCCTGTCTTGCACTGGCGCAGCTCAACACCGAAGGGACGGTGGCAGCATGCGAAGGAGACCTTGCATCCATGGCCGGTATGATTGTCGGGAAAGCCCTTGCCGGCAGAGTGCCATGGATGGCCAACACCACCCGACTGGAAGACAGAATGTTAATCCTGTCACATTGCACAGCCCCCTTTGACCTTGTCTCTGAAGTGAAACTGCCCACTCATTATGAGACAGGATATTCACTTGCTGTTGACGGAATTATTACACCGCAGGAGGTGACGTTATTCCGGTTATCAGAAAACCTTGACAGGGCATTCGTTGCAGAGGGAAGCATAATCAGCCGTCCCCGTCTTGCAGATGCCTGCCGTACACAGGTCGGGATCGAACTGCCTTCCCGAAGCATTGAGCTGCTCCGGAATCGTCCGCTGGGAAATCATCTGCTGCTGATTCCCGGTCATCATGCCGGTCTTCTTGAACTTGCTTTCAGATACAAGTCGGTTGAGATTTTATCCTGATTATTGTGCCCCTGATGTCCTGAACGGTTAAATTCCATTCTCTGAGTATTAAATTTGACAACTTAAAAAGCAGAACAAGATGAAAGTCACGTGTGTTCATGTGAAGGTAAGACCTGAGAAGTTAAGTGAATTCATCGAGGCGACGGTTGAAAATCACAAAGGCACCCGGACGGAGCCGGGAAACATCCGTTTTGACGTTCTTCAGCAGGCTGATGATCCGTACAGGTTCATGATTTATGAGGTTTTTGAATCAGATGATGCCGTAAAGGCACATAAGGAAACAGTTCATTACCTGAAATGGCGTGACACGGTTCAGGAATGGATGGCGGAGCCGCGGAAAGGAATCGTTTATTCGGTTGTTGAACCCAATAACAGGTTGCTGTGGTAAAACCATTCACTTTTGCAAGGATCCCGGTAACAGACTTCGGGTGTGGCTCACTCCGCCGCCTCCCGGAAATCGTGGCACGGTACGGAAGGGAAGCTGTCATCATAACCGGGGCACGGTCATTTTTATCATCCCCGCGCAGCGGGAAACTGTTCGGGGAGTTCAGGGACAAGGGGTTGACCTGTCATCATGTGTCAATTGCCGGCGAACCGTCGCCTGAAGACATTGATGAGATAGTTTTACGGTTCCGGGACGCACGGATTAGCTCAGTTACCGGAATAGGAGGAGGAAGCGTGATCGATGCCGGCAAGGCCGTATCGGCAATGCTGAAGGCAGAAGGCCCGGTTAAGGAATACCTGGAACTTGTAGGAACAAGAGAGCATGACGGGTCCAAAGTACCGTTTATTGCGGTGCCCACCACTTCCGGCACAGGCAGCGAGGCCACTAAAAACGCAGTGATCTCCAGCGTAGGCAGGGATGGGTTCAAGCGTTCGCTCCGTCATGATAATTTTGTGCCTGACCATGCAATTATCGATCCTGAACTGACCCTTGACTGCCCGCCGGACATTACCGCTGCAGCCGGAATGGATTGTTTCACCCAGCTGACGGAGGCTTACCTTTCTGTCAGAGCCAGTGCAATGACTGATGCACTGGCCACCGAAGGGCTGAAGGCTGTCCGACAGTCGCTCCTGAGTTCGTTCACCACCGGAGATGATGCTGAAGCCCGTACAGGAATGTCATTTGCCGCCTTTATGTCAGGCATCTGCCTGGCGAATGCGGGGCTGGGAACAGTTCATGGCCTGGCCGGCACTATCGGAGCACTGACAGGGATACCTCACGGGGTCGTTTGCGGCACATTGATGGCTGCTGCAAACGATATCAACGTAAGGGAACTCAGGAAAACCGGCGCCAGCCGGCACACCCTCGGCAAGTATGCCTCCCTGGGAAGGATTTTTGCTGAGGCTGAAAGCAAACCGGACAATTATTACATTGACTTTTTCATTGATTATCTTTATGCATTGACATATCATCTGAGGTTGCCCCGCCTGGCACATTACGGGCTGCACCCGGATGACGTGAATGAAATAGTTGCTAAATCAGACAACAAGAACAACCCGGTACCCCTGTCAGAGGAACAAATGACTGAGATCATCCTGAAAAGGATCTGAAGACAGGTGTCAGCCGAAAAAATGCGGTCATGGAGGCAAGGTTCATACTTGACGTTCATCTTGGCAGGCTTGCAAAGTATCTTCGGTTGTGCGGATTCGACACTCTGTTCAGTTCCTTTTACGAAGACCGTGAGATAATAGATATCGCCCGGAGGGAGAACAGGATAATATTGACCAGAGACAAACTTTTACTGAAATCAGCAGGGGACGTGTTGGGGTATCCTGTCAGGTCACAATACCATGACGAGCAGTTGCGGGAGGTATTTGAGCGGTTTGATCTGAAAGCCCGTGCCCGTCTTTTCACAAGGTGCATAGCATGCAACACACTGCTTGAAGATGTCAGGAAGGAGGAGATTGAGGACAGGCTCCTTGCTGACACCCGAAGGTATTATTCGGTTTTCAGACGTTGTCCGGGCTGTGACAGGATATACTGGGAGGGATCACATTATGAAAATATGAAGAAAAGCCTGTCTCCCCTGTTATGACACATCCCGCGGAAGACAAAAAAATTAGCAGGGTAGGCCGGATTAACTAATTTTGTCATCAGGTTGACCAATTGGCCGGTCGCCGGCAATGCCCGGCAACTGTCAGAAAATAAGCACTCAGAGACCACAGGATGTTATACAAGCAGAATACAGAAAACAGAAGCAGATGAAATCATACTACCACAGGAAGATCAGTGATCTGCTGGAAGAATTAGGGACCGATGCCATGACCGGCCTCACTTCCGCAGAAGTAAAAAAGAGGCTTGAACAATACGGGTATAACCAGCTCGACTCAAAATCAAAAAAGAGCATTATCCGGATGTTCTTTGAGCAGTTCCGGAGCTTCATGATCATCATACTCCTTATTGCTGCAGCAATTTCCGGGGTTGTGGGAGTGATGGAGGGCGAAGGGCTCCTTGACACATGGATCATCCTTGGCATCCTGATTGTCAATGCACTCATCGGGGCCATCCAGGAGAAGAAAGCTGAGACTTCGCTCGAAGCCCTGAAGGAGCTTGCCGCACCACTCTCAAAAGTGCTTCGCGACGGCGCAATAACAGAGATCAACACTAAGGAACTGGTGCCTGGTGACATTGTGATCCTTGAGACCGGTGCCGTCATTCCTGCTGACATCAGGCTGACTGAAGCAGTAAACCTGAAGATTCAGGAGTCTTCGCTTACCGGTGAGAGTGTCCCGGTTGAAAAAAACACCGTTGCCCTTTCGGGCGAAGAGATACCTCTTGGTGACAGAAAGAACATGGCTTTTTCAAGCGGGATGGTCACCTACGGGCGTGGAAGGGGGATTGTTACGGCCACCGGGATGCACACCGAGGTCGGTAAGATTGCAGACATGCTTCAGCATGCAGGAGACACGGAGACGCCAATGAGCAAAAGGCTCAACCAGCTCGGGAGGCTTCTTGGTATTGTGGCGCTGTCAATCTGTGCGGTGATCTTTGCAGTGGGGGTTCTCTACGGAAATTCAGTCATAAGCATGTTCATGACTGCCGTAAGCCTTGCAGTGGCCGCAATACCCGAGGGTCTTCCGGCAGTCTCCACTATTGTCCTGGCAATTGGGGTTCAGCGAATGGTAAAACGAAATGCCATTATCCGTACCCTGCCGTCTGTTGAAACCCTCGGCAGCGCAACTGTTATATGCTCCGATAAAACCGGCACCCTGACCCAGAACAGGATGACAGTCGTCGAGGCATATGTCAACCACAAGCATGACGTGATAAACCGAAGTGCACCGGGCAGTGTCCTCAATGACGAGGAAAAGAGGTTGCTTTTTATCTCGGTTCTGTGCGCTGACGCGACGATGAAAGTCAATGAGGACGGTAAGTTCGCCTTCACAGGCGATCCCACCGAAACCGCCCTGCTCGATTTCGGGGTATTATACAATGTTTACAAGGACGAGCTTGAAAAGTCATTCCCCCGGGTGGCGGAGATACCGTTTGATTCTGAGAGAAAGAGGATGACAACAGTCAACAGGATGGGAGAGAGGGAGACAAGGGTGAACGTAAAGGGAGGCCTTGATGAGGTTCTGAGTGTCTGCGACAGGATTGTAATCAGCGGTGAGATCAGGCCGCTTGAAAATACAGACATCGAAAATATCCGCAGGGCCAATGAGAAAATGGCCGGTTCGGCCCTCAGGGTGCTGGCGATGGCATACAACGATTGTCATGAGGCGCCCCAGGAGGTGACGATAGGTCAGATAGAGAGAGGACTGATCTTCATTGGTCTGCTTGGCATGATTGATCCGGCAAGACCCGAAGTGACAGATGCCGTCGCCAGGTGCAATACAGCAGGGATACGCCCGGTAATGATCACCGGGGATCATAAGGGCACGGCTCTTGCAATAGCCCGCGAGATAGGCATCTACCGTGACGGAGATATTGCAATAACCGGAACCGAGCTGGAGAAGCTCAGTGACGATGAACTGGCTGCTTCGGTGCACAGATTCTCCGTTTATGCCAGGGTGGCGCCTGAGCACAAGGTGCGCATAGTAAAGGCCTGGCAGAGCCACAGCGATGTTGTGGCAATGACCGGCGACGGTGTCAATGATGCACCGGCCCTCAAACAGGCTGATATAGGAGCTGCAATGGGAATTGTGGGTACCGATGTGGCCAAAGGTGCCGCAGACATGATCCTTACAGATGATAATTTCGCAACAATCGTCTCAGCGGTGGAAGAGGGACGAAGGATCTATGACAACATTCTGAAAGTGATCCAGTACCTGCTGTCAACCAATGTCGGTGAGATATTCCTGATACTGATAACTTCAGTGTTCAATATGGGAATGCCCCTGTTGCCGATTCATATTCTGTGGATCAACCTTGTCACTGACAGTCTCCCGGCGCTGGCGCTCAGTGTCGAGCCTCCTCAAAAGGGCATAATGAACCGCATGCCACGCAATACCAGGAAAGGATTCATGACAAAAGGGATGATATGGCGTGTTGTTTATCAGGGCCTGATGATCGGAGCCATTCCGCTTGCGGCTTATATGCTGGGACTCCGTGACGGAAGTATTGAACTGGGACGCACAATGGCTTTTGCAACCCTCATGTTCGCACAGCTGGTCCATGTCCGCAACCTGCACTCAAATGAAAGATCTTCACTCTTATACAATCCGCTTAAGAACAAGGCTCTCATCGGAGCAATCATGGCTTCAGCGGTTATAGGCCTGATTGTGCTGCTCGTTCCACCCGTCCGCGATGCGTTCAGCCTGACCGTTATGGACCGCGAGCACTGGATAATTGTGATCCTTCTGGCGCTTGTTCCCATACCTGTTGTTGAACTGTTCAAGCTGTCCGGCTTTAACGGCGTGAAGGGAGATAAAAATTAATGGAGAGACCTGAACGGAAACAGGAGATGGCATCTGACACCGGGCCCGGGAAATCATCCGGCATAGAACTCAAAAGGCAAAAAATTTTCGGATTTGAGAGGAACGTCCTTTTCACAGGGCTTACAAGTTTCCTGACCGATACATCAGTCAAGATGATCTATTCGGTAATGCCTCTGTTCCTTATGTCGATAGGAGCGTCGAAAGCCAGCCTGGGTCTCATTGAAGGGATCGCCGAGAGCACCGCCTCACTTATAAAGGCCCTCTCAGGCTTCTGGAGTGACAGGATAGGGAAGAACAAACCATTCATGCTTGCCGGATATGCTCTTTCAGCTCTCATCATGCCGTTTTATGCCCTGGTTGTCTCCCCCATGCAGGTGTTGATGCTCAGGTTTGCCGAAAGATTCGGTAAGGGCATAAGAACCGCTCCGCGCGACAGCCTGATTGCCGGTTCGGTGACGAATAACGAGACAGGCAGGAGTTTCGGACTTCAGAAGGCAATGGACAACAGCGGGGCAATAGCAGGGCCACTCATCGCCTTTGCCCTGCTGAGTTTCTTCCCGGGCAATTACAGGCTGCTGTTCCTGCTGGCCGGCATCCCGGCCATTGCCGGTGTTTTTGTGATTGTATTCGGAATAAAGGAAGCCGGGAAAAATAAAGCAACATTGATTAAAAAGTTCAGGTTCAGGGACTTTTCTCCGCGTTACTGGTTCTTTCTGGGAATAATCTTCATCTTTACGCTTGGCAATTCGACGGATGCGCTGCTCCTTGTGAAGGCAAGCGAGGCGGGAATAAAGGTTGCTTTCATTCCGCTTGTCTATCTTATTACAAATGTTGTGTCAGTTGTTGCAGCAATTCCGGCAGGTTCACTTTCAGACAGGATAGGAAAGGAAAAGCTGCTTATTACAGGGTTTCTGATTTATGCCGTTGTGTATTTCTGTTTTGGCCTTAATACGGGCAAGGGAGCGCTTTTCGGGCTATTTGCCCTTTACGGCCTCTATTCTGCAGCTACTGACGGAATTCAGAAGGCTTTCGTTTCGGATATGGTTGACTCCGGCAGGAGAGGCACAGGCCTGGGAATATACAATGCTTTACTGGGCATAACACTGTTGCCTGCGAGCCTTATTGCAGGCATCCTTTATGACCGGGTCAACTCAAGCATTCCTTTCAGATTCGGAGCTGCAATGGCGCTGATTGCGGCTATCCTGATGTTTATCTTTATGAGAAAGAAGGAGGCAATAGGCAGGAGGCAATAGGCAATAGGCAATAGGCAATAGGCAGTAGGCAGTAGTGGTTATGTCTGATAATCAGTTGTATACATTATTGGACCGCAAGACTGCAAGACTGCAAGACCGCAAGACCGCAAGACTGCAAGACCGCAAGACTGCAAGACCGCAAGACTGCAAGACCGCAAGACCGCAAGACTGCAAGACCGCAAGACCGCAGTACTGCAAGACCCCTGTGGAACATGTTCAGGATCTTCCCAACACCGGCTTTTACTTCGCCGACAGAGAATCCTTCTGCAAGCAGTTTGTCAAGCACCACCATCGCCTGCCAGGGTGTCACCCGGTCAATCACCTCCCTGTGCCTGGTTATTGTATTTTTAACATCAGAGTGTGTCATTACAGCCCTGGCGAAGGTCATCAGACCTTCGGGGATATGTTGGCCGTTTGTTATCAGTTCTGACATGAAATCTTTTGACATAAAGATAAAAAAGCTCTACTGCAGAAGAAGCTGCAGGTGTGATAAATATTATGCGGTTCAATAAACTTTGAACGGACTAAAGGGTTTAACTTTAAAAGAAAAATCCGATGTCAGACAACCGAATCAACAGTCGCCGTGAGTTTTTACAGAAGCTGATAGCACTGACAGCAGTGGCAGGAGTAGCTCCCTGGGCCGATGCTTTCGGCCGGCCTTACAGTGAAATCAGGAAAGGAAAGCTCCCGCTGAGACCCCTTGGGAAGACGGGTCATATGGTCAGCCTTTACAGCCTGGGAGGGCAGGGATCAATTGAGGTTCCCGGCAGGGAGGATGTTTCGGTTGAGATAATCAACCGTGCCATAGATCTTGGAATCAACTACATTGACACCGCAGCTGCATATGGACGGGAGACTGCGGCTGTTGCGCGGGCCGATGCGATGGGCACAAGTGAAAGAAACATGGGCCAGGTGATGAAATACAGGCGCAAGGAGGTCTTCCTTGCAAGTAAAACTCATGACCGTACCTATGATGGGTCGATGAAACTGCTTGAAAAGTCGCTGAAACAGCTGAATACCGATCATCTCGACCTGTGGCAGATTCACAATGTCAGGCTGGCTGAAATGGAGACACTTGACAGGATAACGGGTGAAGGAGGGGTGCTTAAGGCAATGATCAAAGCCCGGGATGAAAAGATGATCCGTTTCATCGGTTTCAGCGGTCATGAGGGGCCTGATGTTCTTAACGCGCTCAATGAAAGGTTCCCGTTCGATAATGTACTCGTTGCAATAAATGCAGCCGACAAGCATCATGACCCGTTCATTGAAAAGTTCCTCCCGAAGGCAGTTGAGAAGGGTATGGGTATTGTAGGCATGAAGATTCCTGCCCGTGACCGGATCTTCGCCAACGGCGGAATAATCACAATGAAGGAGGCAGTGGATTATGTAATGACGCTTCCGGTAAGCACGATAATAGTAGGCATCGACAAGATTGCGGAGCTTGAGGAGAATATCAGGATTGCGAAGGAGTTCAGGCCGCTGACGGCTGATGAGATGCTCGCGATAGAGAACAAGACGAAACCTCACTACAAAGACCTGCTCTTTTTCAAGAACCTGTCGGCATGGCCGACGGAATGGTAAGCCGGAGTTATCAGTCAGCAGTCAGCAGTCAGCCGTCGGCAGTAGGCAGTAGGCAGTAGGCAGTAATTTGCCGCAAGACCGCAAGACTGCAAGACTGCAGGACCGCAAGACTGACAGACTGCAGGACCGCAAGACCGCAGGACCGCAGGACCGCAGGACCGCAAGACCGCAAGACCGCAAGACCGCAAGACAGACCTTCCGACCTTCAGACTTTCAGACCTTCCGACCTTATTTAGCTATGGGCCCTGCAGGCGTCTCACCCGTCCTTCGTTCCCGTTTCCCGGTGAAACCGAAGAACCAGATGAGTGAGATCGAAATTATAACCATGCCGGTTACTGTTACCCAGTCAGCATTTTCACCAGGGACTATTATCCAGCTCAGGATGGCACCAAAGACCGGTATGATGAACTTCCACAGGTTCAGCTCGCTGACCTTTACTTCAGGTCGCTTCAGCAACACGTACCATTTTGAGAATGTAAAAGCAGACATGAAGGCAAGCCATGCAAGTACCAGCCAGTAATTAAGCGGAAAAGCCAGGCCTGACGGTGTATCTTCAAAACCGAATGACAGAAGGTACATTATCACTCCGCCCGTGAATAGTGAAAATGAGCTTAGTACGAGAGGGTCCATGTTTTTCCCGTTCTTTGAGACCAGCACGTTGCTTGTTGCCGTTGAGATATTGGCGATGAAGATCATTATTATGCCTGCCACCTCGCCCGGAAGGCCGAAATGAAATCCCTGCCGCCCGACGCTTACAAGCACGATGCCCGCCAGACCGAACAGGATGGTAACTGTCTTGGCCCGCGTAAAATGCTCCTCCCTGATCATTATCCTTGAAACAATGGCTGTCACAAATGGCTGTGATCCGACTATTACAGCTCCCAGGGCACCGGGGACACGGTCCATTCCGATGTAGAACAGGATATAGTTGATCAGTGTCTGGAGTATTGTGACCCATATGGCAAGGCTGCGGTTTGCGATGACCATCCTTATGTATTCACGAAGCCTTACAGTAAAGGGCAGGATCATCAGTCCGGCCAGAATGAACCTGGTCCCCGCAAAATTCAAAGGGGTGGAATATTGCAGTCCTACCTTAATGAAAGGATAAGCGGTTGACCACATCAGGCATGTGATGATTGCCCAGATGATGGTGTTTCTATGGCGCTCAGTCATCTGAGAAATATAAGACCGCAAATATGGCTCATTTATTTCTCCTTTTTATTCCAGTCAGGTGCTTTTATGCCAAGTAAATTTTCAACAAAGAAGTCCTGCCTGCGACGCTCGCCGTAGGTGCCGCCGCTGCTGTGCTGCATCCCCGGTACCAGGAGGTAGTCAAAATCCTTTCCTGCTTTTATCAGCGCATCCACAAGCTGAGTGGTTGATGCAGGGTCAACATTGTTGTCCATCTCACCGTTGATCAGAAGGAGTTTGCCCTTCAGCCTCCAGGCGTTCTCTACGTTTGATGACTCGATATAGCTCTGATCAACTGGCCATCCCATCCACGCTTCGTTCCACCATATCTTGTCCATTCTGTTGTCATGGCATCCGCATGATGAAACCGCGACATCATAGAACTCAGGGTGGAACAGAAGAGCGCCGGTTGAATTCTGGCCTCCGGCCGAAGTGCCATAAACCCCGACTCTTTCCACGTCAATGTAAGGATACTTCTGCGCTGCCGCCTTCATCCAGAGTATCCTGTCAGGGAACCCGGCATCCTTAATGTTCTTCCATGCGACATCATGAAATTTCTTTGACCTGTTCGAAGTCCCCATGCCGTCAATCTGCACTACAATGAAACCCAACTCGGCAAGCGAGTTCATGTTGCTGAAGGTGGGACGGAATGATTTCGGCACAAAACTGCTGTGCGGACCTGCATAGATGTTTTCAATGACAGGGTATTTGCGGGAGGGGTCAAAATTAAGGGGGCGGATTATTATGCCCCAGATGTCGGTGACGCCATCGCGTCCCTTGGCTGTGAATACTTCAGGGTACTGCCATCCTGTGGCCAGAAGATCCTTTACATCTGCCCCGGCAAGTTTCATGACCTCGCTGCCGTCGGCGCTGTTGCGGATCACTGAGACAGGGGGAAGATCCACCCTTGACCAGGTGTCTGCAAGGTATTTCCCGTCACCTGAGAAGACAACCTCATGATTCCCATCAGCAGGGGTGAGATGAGTCAGTCCTGAACCGTCAAATTTAATCCTGTAGTAATGAATGAGATAAGGATCGCCTTTTTCACGGCCTGATGCCCTGAAAATGATACTCCTTTCCTTTTCGTCAACGCTGACCACCCCGCGAACAACCCAGTCGCCCTTTGTGACCTGGTTCTTTATCTTCCCTGTGTTGCCGTCATACAGCCAGAGATGATTCCAGCCGTCACGCTCTGATGCCCAGATGATTTCACCCGTGTTCTTCACATCGTACCTGTAGCGTTTCCCGCTGTAGTCGATGAAGGTAGGCGACTGCTCATCGATGATCACGCTCATCTTTCCTGTTGCGGCATCAATCCTCATGACCCTGTATACCTGGTGGCCACGCTTGTTGTACTCAAAAGTGAGGGAGGAGCTGAGCGAGTCCCACCGGAAATCCTCCAGGCCGTACTGGTTGAGGATCATTGCTTCGTCAACTTCGATATGTTTCTTTTCGGTTACATTAAATATCTGGGGGAAGAACTGAGGAACAGCATCGCCGGCTTTTGCATACTCATAGGTGTAATATTTCGGCTGAATCTGCCCTTCGGGCGAAGACTCAACGTAGGAGATCATGTGCTTCTCGGCAGGGATTACCCTGTAGGCCATGATCTTTTTCGAGTCAGGAGACCAGTAAACCGATGCGGAATAGTATTTGCCAATCCCTCCGTCATAACTCAGCTGGTAATCCTTCTTTTCCTTCAGCATCCTGATCCACAGATTGTAATCGCGGATGAATGCGGTCATGTTTTTATCAGGGGAGGTGTCAGGTCTCCCTTCAAGTTCGTTACGGAAACCCCAGGGCCATCTGCCGTCACCACCCCATGCGTAAGGCCTGCGTGCTTCACGCTCCTTTGTGAGGGTGTGTTTTTTGAGATCGCATCTGTAAACAGAACCCGAATATTCGAAAGAGACCGATTTCAGGTCATCGGCCATTACCAGGTTTCTTACAGGCAGGTCCGCGGCCTTGATTGTGTCACCGGTAATCTTGCCAAGGGCGGCAGCAAGCTTCACTGCATCAAAAGCCTTTTTCTGTGTCTTTTTGACGGCGTCAGCCAGGATGAATTCCTTACCTTCAGGAGATCTGTCTTCAAAGATCAGCATCTCAGTCTTACCCACCCAGACAGGCCTGATATCACTGTGCCATACCTTCCCCGAGAGCTGTCTGTCAAGGTTGTTGGCTCTTTCATAGTCTTTCTCGGTTACCTGGGCGCTGCCCGGAAGTATAGCCGTTGCTGTCATCACAAAAGCAAATATTCCGGTGACAATAGTTCTGTTCATTGACGGAGTGTTTAAATTTTATGCATAGTTAAGATAAATAGCGTGTATTTTGAACACTTTTTATATGTTTTATGGCTTATTTTACCGGCGTTTCACATTTATTAAGTGTTTCCGGCAAAGGGAGGTTTTATGGCTGAAATGATTGAGGAATACCTGGCACAACGGCTGAAGGAAGCCGGAGTGAAGCGGTTTTTCGGGATTCCCGGCGGGCCGTCAATACAATGGATGGAGGCTTTCATGAAGGCCGGGATAGAATTCATCCTTGCCACGCATGAGTCGTCAGCCGCGATGATGGCTGATGTCACCGCCCGTCTTACAGGTGTTACGGGGGTGTGTCACGCGACATTCGGACCGGGAGCGGTTAATCTTGCATCAGGTGTCGGCGGAGCTTTACTGGACCGTGTCCCAATGCTTGCTCTGACGACTGAGATGCCTGATGGGTGGCTCGGGCGTACAGCACAGATGAACATAGACCACCAGGCGCTGTTCCGTCCGCTGACGAAGGCAACATTCAGACTTAATCCCGGCAATGCCGAAGAGGTTATCACCCGGAGCCTGGAACTGGCGAAGGAGGAGTACCCCGGGCCTGTTCATATCGGTTTGCCATCGGATCTGGCAGGGAGCAAGGTAAGGTATCAGCATGACAATTCCGGCACCGTACCGGTGAATCCGGAAAGAAAGTCCGGTGTAGTTCAGAAACCGGTCGGATCGCCGTTGAACGGCAATGAAGGTAATAGCCTGGAAAATAGTGGAAGAGGTTGCATTTATGGCAGGGCAGAGGTTCTTATATCATCGGCACGCAGGCCCCTGATTGCGGCAGGACTGACAGCCATGAGGACAGGTGCCGGTCAGGCTCTTGTGAAGTTCCTTGAAAGCCATGGCGTTCCGGTGGTTGTGACGCCGATGGCCAGGGGGATAATTCCTTCAGATCACCCATGTTATGCAGGCGCTCTTTTCCATGCTCTAAGCAACCGCCTGGAGAAGCTCATCGGAGCGGCTGACCTGGTAATCGGGCTCGGTTATGATCCGGTTGAATACAATTATGAATCATGGCTTCCGGATGTGCCACTTGTTCACTTTGACACAAAGTCTCCGGATCTCATGATAAAGGGAGCCATTGATTTCGTTTCGGAGCCTGAAGAATGGTTCAGTGTGCTTTCCGCACTGCGGAGCTCCCCTGAGATGACCGCCCTGGCGGCCGAAACAAGGAAGGATATCCGTGACGGGCTTTTCAGGGAGTCACCCGGATTCAGTCCCGTAGAGGCAATCAGCGTGCTTCGGGAGATGCTGCCTGCGGAGACCACAGTGACAGCTGATGTGGGTTCGCATCTTCACCTGCTTGGCCAGATGTGGGATGTGCAAAATGGTAATCTTATCATGACAAACGGCTGGTCTTCAATGGGATTTGGCCTCCCGGCTGCAGTGGCGGCTGCTTTCGCGGACAGAAGGCATCATGTAGCCTGCGTCACGGGTGACGGAGGCTTTCTTATGCATGCCGGTGAGTTAATCACTGCTCGCAGGCACGGCCTTAAAATAATAGTGGTGGTATTCAGCGACGGAGAACTGAACCTGATAAAAGTCAAACAGTCATGGAAGAAGATAAATCCTTACGGGATACAGGTTTGCACCGGACCTCTCTTTGGTGCTGACAGGTTCCTCGGGGTTGATGTCATTCATGTAAATGACAGGGCGGAAATGAAAGCAGCACTCGGGAAGGCTCTGCATTCCGGCGGCAGTGTGATTATTGAGGCAGCTGTAAACCCGGCTCTGTACGGAGAACTTATTGTCAGAAGCTGATAAGGGTTCTATTCTTCTTCTTTCTTTGCTGCGGGCTTTTTGGCTTTGGCTGCAGGCTTTGCAGCCTTTTCAGCGGTCTTTTCTGTAGCTTTTTCAGCAGTCTTCTCAGCAGCCTTTTCGGCAGTTTTTTTAGCTGTTGTTACTGTTTCCTTTTCAGATTTTTTTGCTGCAGGCTCAGTGGTGGTTTTCTCTGCTGCCCTGGGCCTGGCAGCCTTTGCCGGTTTTGTTACCGGTAATTCAGGCGCTGCGGCTGGAACTGCTGTCACAGCTGCCTTGACTGTTTCCTTCGGAGACGGTGCAATAATGCTCTTTCTTACTCTTTTCCGACGGCGAACGCCAAAGGATCCTCTAATAATCTTTCCTCTTTTTGATTTCTTGTCACCTTTGCCCATATTCTGTGAAGTTTTAATTATGAAAATAACATTGCACAATTAACAAAAATAGTAAAATTTAGTACTCCGGTGCCAAATTCGTTTAAACGGTTAATAAAAAGGGGTCTGCAACCAGGGTGTCAACCGGCAGTTTTATTAAATTTGCTTATATGGCAACCAGGAAACTATGGATTTACTCGCCGGATGTAACTCCGAGACTGGAGTATACTGTCAGTGTAATATTCAATACAGTTCTGGGCATAAACTACGAGATAACGGCTGACAGGAGGAAGATAGGCACAAGCCCTGCCGTTATCTACACCAACGAGAAGCTCAGGGAGCATTTTACAATCCGTCCGGCGGGGCTGCTCAATGACACCGGAACGGGTCAGGCAGAACCTGCAGTTTCATTTCTTGAGGAGATGCCGGTGATGTTTGTCAATGAGGGAGGCAGTATCCCGTTCGATATCTTTTCCGCAGTATTTTATATGCTTTCCAGGTACGAGGAGTATTTGCCCTTTTCACCTGATGCTCACGGACGTTTTCCGGGGTCGTCATCTATTGCATACCGCGAAGGATTCCTGCGGCAGCCTGTTGTAGATATCTGGTCGAGATACCTGGCCACTGAGCTGGTGAAACGATATCCCGTGCTGACTATACGTCACAATGAGTACAGGGCTCTTGTAACAGTGGATGTAGACCAGCCTTTCGCCTATCGCAGCCGCGGTTTTCTGAGGAGCGTGGGAGGCATTGTGAAAGGACTCGCAGGTGTGGGTGCCAGGCCATCTGACCGTATAAAAACGATGACCGGGGAAATGGAAGATCCGTATGACACCTTCGGTTACATAGAAAAACAACTGCAGGAAAAAGAGTCAGAATCAGTTTTCTTTTTTCCGACAGGTGACCAGGGCGAATATGATCATAATCCTCATTACCGTGATCACGATTACATTGAGATCGTCCGCAGGTACGACAGGCTGTCAGGCAGCGGGATTCATCCCTCATATCGCTCAGCTGGCAGGATTAAGATATTGAAGACAGAAGCTGAGCGTTACCGGACAATAACCGGGCATAATCCTGAAAAAGCACGCCAGCACTGGTTACTTCTTAACCTGCCCGGTACATACCGTGATTTTGAGGACGCCGGCATAAGGTATGACTATACGATGGGTTTTCATGATGAACCGGGGTTCAGGGCAGGCATCGCCAGACCCTTTCCGTTTTATGACCTTGAAAGAGAGAAGATCACGGGTCTTACAATAGTTCCTTTCCAGGTGATGGACGTCACCCTGAGGCAATACATGCACCTTCAGACGGCACAAGCCATTGAGATTGTCAGCACTCTTATAGCTGCCACCAGGAAAGTGGGCGGGCTCTTTGTCTCAATATGGCATAACACCTCTCTTCATGAGGGAAACGGATGGGAGGGATGGAAACAGGTGTTTGAAGAAACCCTTGCGATGCAGAAACAATGATAAGCTATCTCCGGAACAATGAGATCGACCGCGTGAGGTGGGACGAATGTCTGATGGATATCCCTGCCGTAAAGCCGTATGCGATGTCATGGTATCTTGATATCATGTCACCCGGATGGGAAGCGCTTGTGGATGATAACTATTATGCGGTCTTTCCTCTGCCACGCCGCAGAAAATTCGGGATAAGCTATGTTGCCACCCCGTTATTCCTGCAACAATTGGGACTCTTCACAGCTGACGGTGACCGGAAACAGATGGCTGAGGAATTCATCTCATTCATGCCGGAGTTCTGCAGACTTGTTGATCTGTGCATAGGACAGGAAGTTTCATTGCCGGGCTACAGACTGACGCCGAAGTACAACTATGAGCTGAAGCTCGATGAACCCTATGAGAAAGCGTGGATCGGTTACATGAGTGATTGCAGGAGGAACATCAACATAGCACGCCGTTATCCACAGGAAATAGTCGGGGATTCCACCCCGGCAGAACTGATTTCACTCTTTCGCAGTCATACTGCCAGACGGGCAGGTGTGACAAGGAAGTCATCCTACAAGAGACTTAGTGCCCTTATGGAGCATTGCATCTCATCGGGACTCGGCAGGACCCTGGGTGTAAGATCGCCCAAAGGAAAACTTCTCTGGGGGATGTTCATAATTGAAACGCCCGGCCGCACAACAATGCTTTTTACGGCAGGAAGCAGGAAAAGCCGCGAATTGAGAACATCCTACCTGGTCATAGATCATCTGATCAGGAGTTATGCAGGTACGGGACAGGTACTGGATTTTGCAGGATCGTCAATTCCATCCATAGCAATTTTCATGAGATCTTTCGGTGGTGAGAAAACAACTTACTGGAGGCTTTATCGCAACAGCCTCCCATGGCCGGTAAAGCTTCTCAAATGATCAGAAGAGAAGCTCGATTACCTGATCATTTGTTTCACTCTCCGTCAGCCTGCCGTTTTCACAGCGCAGTGTCCGTGCCGGGAACTTTTTGACAAGGGTATGCTTGTGTGTCGACATAATTACAGCCCTGCCTGTGTTGCTGATTCCTTTCAGCAGGATATGTATCTCTTCAGAAGTCTCCGGGTCAAGGTTGCCGGTTGGTTCATCCGCCAGTATTATTTCCGGGTCGTTCAGCAGAGCCCTTGCGATAACAACTCTTTGCTGTTCACCTCCGGAGAGCTGATGCGGCATCTTGAACCCCTTATTTTGCAGGCTCACCTTCTCGAGAACCTCCATGATGCGGTCTTCTGTTGCAACTTTACTGGTCCAGCCTGTCGCCTTCAGTGCAAATTCCAGGTTATCATGGACTGACCTGTCGTTGAGAAGCTGAAAGTCCTGAAAAACTATGCCGAGTTTTCTCCGCAACTGTGGTATCTCTCTCTTTTTTAATTTACGCAGGTCGAATCCTGCCACCCGGCCTTCGCCCTCAGTGAGCGGGAGTTGTGCATTGAGAGTCCGTATCAGGGAAGTTTTGCCGCTTCCGACACGCCCGACAAGATATACAAATTCACCTTTTTCCACTTCAAGGTTCACATCGCTGAGCACAAGGTGATCCTGCTGCATAATCCGGCAGCCTTTGAGTTCGATGATTGTGCCGGGAGGGGTAGTCTCTTCCATTCGGAACGGTTTTTGTGCAAAATAAAAAAGAATTAACAATCAGCGTTCTCTGTGTTGATAAAATGAAGTTTAAGGAAGATTCCACGAGGCATTATAATTGTATTTTTACGACTGATGAAACTGCGCCGGAATATCTGCGCAAAGCGTTGTTGGTAAATAAATTATCTGCAGGATTAACCTGGAGTCGAATTTTTATTTCAGGCAGCTTTAGGAAAGGATGAATATATGAACAGAAAGATATTAACGGTCATTATGGTTTCTTTCATTGCCGCCGGAGCGGTTGTGAAAGGACAGGTTTCGTTTTCCGGGGAAGAGATAACCTCCCTGCTGAACAACGGTTATGATATGTTTGGCAAGGCAAAATATGCAGCTGCAATCGGACTTTTTGACAAGTGGCTGGATACTGAGAAGACCGGCAACAGGCTTCAGAGAGCAGATGCGGAGTACCATGCCGCACTTGCATCGATGCGGATTACGGCTCCTGATGCCGAATACAGGATGCATAGGTTTATCAGCGCGAATGCCGAAAGTCCCATGCTCAACCAGGCCCGGTTCGAATCAGGCCGCTTCTGCTATCAGCAGCGCAATTACTCATGCGCCATAGAATGGTTCGAACAGACTGACCGCAACATGCTGTCAGAGAAGGAACTCCCCGAATACCTTTTCAAACTGGGATACTCACACTACCGAAGGGGTGATTCGAAGAGGGCCCAGATGCTTTTTGCCGAACTGACCGATGTCGACACCGATTACACTCCGCCGGCCATCTATTACTATTCGGCAATCGCCTACGAAAACGGTTTTTACAAAACCGCACTGGAAGGGTTTGAACGGCTTAAGGGTGATGAGACATTCGGAAGCATTGTTCCTTTTTACATAACCCAGATCTATTACCTCGACAAGAACTATGACGGGATACTCGAGATGGCTCCTGCTCTCATCGATCATGCGGGGAAGACCAGGGAGACTGAGCTGTACCGCTTCATTGGCGATGCTCATTTCCAGAAGGGCAATTACACTGAAGCCATTCCGTACCTTGAGAAATTCATTAAAGACACCAGGCTCAGCGACAGGAACGACAAGTATGAGCTGGCTTACAGCTATTACCAGACAGGGGCCACGGAGCAGGCCGCCAGACTGTTCAACGAGGTGGTCGGAAGAAGTGACATCCTGACGCAGAATGCATATTACATGCTCGGTTCATGCTATCTGAAGGCCGGTGAAAAGAAGAAGGCGCAGATGGCTTTCTCGGCAGCGGCCGGCATGAACTATGACCCTGATGTGCAGGAAGAGGCGCTCTTCAACTTTGCCAAACTGGCTTATGAGAATTCTTACGCTCCTTTTGGCGAAGGCATCGACGCACTTCACAATTACATCCGTACATACCCGAATTCAGAGCATGTGTCTGAAGCATATGACTACCTGATCTCCGCATATATGAGGCTGAAGAACTACCAGGCGGCACTCAATTCACTTGAAAAGATCAGCAGCAAGGACGAAAGGCTGAAGGAGGCATACCAGAAAGTGACATATTTCCGCGGTATTGAACAGTTCAGGAACAAACAGTATTCAGATGCTGTGTCAATGTTCGGCAAATCACTTACATACAGGGAAAAGAATCCTGATCTGCATGCCCGTGCACTCTATTGGAGAGGTGAAGCGAACTACCGCACCGGGAATAACGATGCAGCAGTCGCCGACTGGGAGACCTTCAGGAAACTGCCGGGAGCATCATCCATGGCTGAGTATGACCTTATCGACTATAACCTCGGTTACGTCTGGTACAACTCGGGAGAATACCAGAAAGCATTGCCGTATTTCATGGCATATGTCAACAAGGCTGACCGCAGGGAGAAACCTGACATGGTCATCGATGCACAAAACCGGATAGCCGACTGTTATTACATCAGGGCTGATTATGCCTCGGCAATATCTTATTATGACAGGGTGATCGATTACTGCAAGACCGATGCTGATTATGCAATGTTTCAGAAGGGATTTGCGCAGGGTCTCAGCAGTGATAACCAGGCCAAGATCACGACCCTCACCGGGTTGATTAACAAGTTTCCTAAATCAGCGTATGTCCCGAACGCACTGTTTGAGAGGGGCAGGGCATATGTGGCGCTTGATCAGCCGGCCAGGGGAGAGGCTGACTTTACAAATATTATCGCATGGTACACCGGCAGCCAGTTTGTTCCGCCGGCAATAGTACAGCTGGGACTTATCTACTATAACGCAGGAGAAAATGAGAAAGCTGTCGCTCAGTTCAAGAAGGTAATTGAGAACTACAGAGACACCCCGGAAGCACGAAACGCTGTAAACGGTCTCAGGAACGCCTATACGGAGATGGATGATGTGGAGTCTTTCTTCGCATATATGAAGAATGTGGAAGGGATGGGAGATATCGAGGCCTCTACCCGTGACTCCATGCTTTACATCTCAGGAGAGAACCAGTACGTCAAGGGAAACTGTGACAGATCTTCAGAAATATTCAGGAACTACCTTAATGAGTTTCCTGCAGGGAGTTTTGCGACCAACGCCAGGTTTTATCTTGCTGATTGTCTCAACAGGTCAGGCAAGTCAGACGAGGCTCTTGATCTTTACCTGAAGGTTGTGAGCGTCGGGAACAACCAGTTTATGGAACAGTCGTTGCTCGGTGCCGCTTCTATCACCTTCGGGAAGAAGGATTATCGCGGTGCCTGGATGCTTTATGAGCGGTTGGGAAGTGAGGCCTCCAGCCCCGAGAACCGGCTTTATGCATATATGGGAATGATGCGTTCAGCCTCTTTCCTGGAGGAAGACGGTAATGTTATTGCCTCAGCGGAACTGGTTCTGGGTTCGGAAAAGCTGACTGAAGACCTGGCCCGTGAGGCTACCTTCCTGACGGCAAAGGCAAATCAGCGTCTGGGCAATGATGCCGAAGCCCTGGATGACTATCGCCGGGTGGCACAGGAGGTTGCCACCGTCTACGGGGCTGAGTCCAAGTACCGTGTTGCAGAACTCCTGTGGATCTCAGGCGATATCACCGGTGCAGAGAAAGAGGCCAACCAGTTTGTTGACATGAGTTCACCCCATGCTTACTGGACAGGCAAGACCTTCCTGCTGCTCTCTGACATAGCAGTAAAGAAGGGAGATACCTTCCAGGCCAGGGCCACGCTGCAAAGCCTGATTGACTACTACACTGTCAGCAATGACGGCATTGTTGACGAAGCAAAGGCCAAACTGGCGGCCCTTACGGCAGGACAACCTTCAGAAACTGAACCGGCAAACTGATTTCATTGTACAGTACAACGAGATGAAGAAGATGAGAGTAAAGTATTTTATGACGGCAGCGGCTCTGCTTTTTGCACTGACAACCGCCGCCCAGACAGAGGATGAGTCGATAAAAAGAACAGTCACCCTCTATAATCCGTACAAGCCGACTCTTCATGAGGTAACCAAACGGGCAATGCTTCCGGCAGATGATGACACCGCAACGGTAAACATCAGATTCAACTACGACTTCACTCCGGGCTCTTTCGTTCCGGAATACGAAGTCAGTCCGATCAAATCGGCGGTACTTACACCTGAACCTCTGCCGGAGCTTAAAAAAGGATATGTCAGCCTCGGATTAGGCACCTATCTCTCGCCTTTCCTGGAGGTGAGTATCTCAAACGGGAGGTCTGCAAAAGGCACTGTCGGCCTCTTTACACGTACATACGGATCGGCAGGCAAGATAGAACTGGAAAATGACAGGAGGGTTCATGCCGGGTACCTGGACAACCAGGCACTGTTATACGGCAAGAATTACTTCAGGAAAAGCAGGCTGGATTCTGACATAGATTTCAGACAGATGACACGTCACGCTTACGGGTACAATCCTGATGTCACCGGGTATGACCCGGATAAAAAAGATATCAGATCACTCTATTATGATGTGACCGGGAAGGTCAGGTACTTTACGATGGAGCCTGACTCAAGTGATCTCAACTGGGACGCCACCCTGAAGTATAACATGTTTACAAGGAAAGGTGACGGGCTGCAGCATAACCCGGGCCTTGCTTTAAGCGCCGGAACAGAAATGTTCGGGATGTATGCAGGAGTTAACGCAGGGTATGATCTGTATCTCTTTTCAAAGGATATTGACACAAAATCAAGAAGTCTGCTGACCCTCGCTCCGTATGTCACGAAGGGCAACGAGGAATGGCGGTTCCGGTTCGGGCTGAAGATGGCTGCCGATATCAAGGAGAATCATGATCCCCTCGTAGGCGGGGATAAAAAGCTTTACATGCATTTTTATCCTGATGCGATGTTTACATTCAGGATAATCCCGAAGTTCATGAGGTTCACTGCAGCTATCGACGGTTCACTTGAAAACAACCAGGCCCGGAATACTGCCTATCTCAATCCATGGATGCTGCCAGGCGACACATTGTACAATCTCCGCAGTACTGACAACGAACTCCGCATTTCAGCCGGATTGTCGGGTTCTGTGAATGTAAATTCATCATACGCTTTCGATGTCAGCTACACCCTCTTCAAGGATATGCTTCTCTTTATGAATGACACTCTGGGCTACGGCAACTACTTCGTGCCTGTATATTCAGACGGAAGCCTCCTTAAGGTGCACGGCGAAATCTCCGTCCCGCTGAACTCCCAGCTTACCCTGTCCCTGCTTGGAAACTGGTACGGATATGACATGTCAGGCCAGGAGCATGCATGGCACAAGCCTGGCTGGGACGGTACGGCAAAAGGTTCATATAACCTGAGGAACAAGATCGTCGCTTCTGCTGAACTTACATTTACCGGGGAAAGATATGCAAGGGTAATGGCACCTGAAGAAACAGTAAAACTGCCATTCCACCCCAACCTCAATATGGGTGTTGAATACAGGTATACACCCGAAATATCCTTCTGGATAAAGTGCAACAACATTTCCTACAACAGGTATTTTGAATGGAACTATTACCCTTCAAGGAATTTCATGCTCCTTGGCGGAATTTCATACAGTCTGTGAGGTTACCGAAACATTGAAAATTGTTCATAATTTCTTATGATTTGTTGCCTTTTTTCAGGGCAAAACCGGCATATTTTACTACCTTTGTGTGATTTTATAAAAAACATATTATCAGGCTGTTAATAGTATAAATATTTATCATAAAAAACTCTTATATGACTAATGATGAACTGAGGAAGCGGAGCAGGGAGCAGGATGATTATTCAGCTGACAGTATTCAGGTGCTTGAAGGGCTGGAAGCGGTCAGGAAACGGCCCGCGATGTATATCGGCGATGTGGGAGTAAGGGGGTTGCATCATCTTGTATATGAAGTTGTTGATAACTCCATTGATGAAGCTCTGGCAGGTTATTGCACTCAGATCGACGTTACAATCAACGAGGATAACTCCATAACAGTTGTAGACAACGGCCGCGGCATTCCCGTAGAGATGCATGAGAAGGAAAAACGTTCAGCACTTGAGGTTGTAATGACTGTGCTTCATGCAGGAGGCAAGTTTGACAAGGATACATACAAGGTTTCCGGTGGCCTTCACGGGGTTGGTGTCTCCTGTGTTAACGCTCTTTCGGCGAAGATGACAGTCGAGGTTATGAGGCAGGGCAAAAGGTGGTCACAGACATATGAGAGAGGCAAACCGGTTGCACCGGTAGCCGCTATAGGGGATTCGGACGAGTCAGGGACAATAACCACATTTATGCCTGACAATACGATCTTCCAGACAATCGACTTCAAGTTTGACATCCTGGCAGCCCGTCTGAGAGAGCTGGCCTTCCTCAACAAAAACATTCTTCTTACTCTTACTGACAGGCGCGAGACGGCTGAGAGCGGCAACAGCGGTGAGCAGCATCCTGTTACCGAGAGATTCATATCCGAGCGCGGCCTGATCGAGTTTGTAGAGTACCTCGATGTGAACAGGGAAAGGCTGATAGATAAAGTTATCTACATCAATTATGACAAGGGTGATGTTCCGGTTGAGCTTGCACTTCAATACAACACCTCATTTTCGGAAAACGTCCACTCTTATGTGAATAACATCAATACTATAGAGGGCGGAACCCATCTTGCCGGCTTCCGCAGGGGGCTGACACGCACCCTGAAGAAATATGCCGAGGATTCAGGACTGACAAACAAGCTGAAGTTTGACATCAATGGGGATGATTTCCGTGAAGGACTGACATCTGTCATTTCGGTCAAGGTGGCTGAGCCTCAGTTTGAAGGTCAGACGAAGACAAAGCTCGGGAACTCGGAGGTTATGGGTGCTGTCGATGTGGCAGTCAGCACTGCTCTCACCAACTACCTGGAAGAGAATCCTAAGGATGCAAGGTCAATAGTGCAGAAGGTTATCCTTGCTGCCACCGCGCGGCATGCAGCCCGCAAGGCACGCGAACTGGTGCAGAGAAAGAATGTCCTTTCCGGTTCCGGACTACCTGGCAAGCTGGCTGACTGTGCAGACCGTGATCCGTCAGTGTCAGAGATCTTTCTTGTTGAGGGTGACTCAGCAGGTGGAACGGCAAAACAGGGTCGTGACCGCCGCTTCCAGGCCATACTCCCGTTAAGGGGCAAGATACTGAACGTCGAAAAGGCAATGCAGCACAAGATCTTTGACAGCGAGGAGATCAAAAATATCTTCACGGCACTCGGCGTTAACATCGGAACGGATGACGACAGCAAGGCGCTGAACACCTCGGGCCTGAGATATGCAAAGGTTATAATAATGACCGATGCCGACGTTGACGGTTCACACATAACCACACTGATTATGACCTTCTTCTTCAGGTATATGAAGGAGCTTATAGAGAACGGGCACATCTACATTGCCACACCTCCGCTGTATCTTATAAAGAGGGGCAAATCGGAGAAATACTGCTGGACAGAAGAAGAGCGTGATGCTGCCGTGCAGGAACTGGGACAGGGCAAGGAGACGGCTGTTTCAATCCAGAGGTACAAGGGTCTCGGTGAAATGAATGCCGAGCAGCTTTGGTCGACGACGATGAACCCTGAGACACGCACACTGCGGCAGGTGACAATAGACAGTGCAGCCGAGGCAGACCATATCTTCTCAATGCTTATGGGTGATGAAGTGCCACCCAGAAGGGAGTTCATCGAAAAGCATGCGAAGTATGCCAATATTGACGCCTAGGCAGGCGGTAGACAGCAGGCAATAGGCAGCAGGCAACAGGCAGAGGTGAAGCATCTGCTCTGTTATGGGGATGAAGTTCAGGGGAGTAGCCATATTGCGGCAGAGGCAATAAGAAAACGCAATAGGTAAAATGTCACAAAGCGGCCAGCCCTCCTTCAGGAAGAGTCTCACCCTTATTGACTCCTCTGCTCTGATCATAGGCTCGATGATCGGTTCGGGAATATTCATCGTAAGTGCTGATATGTCAAGAATCCTCGGTTCTCCGGGCTGGCTCCTTGTTGCCTGGCTGATCACAGGCTTCATGACAATAATGGGAGCCCTGAACTTCGGCGAACTGGCCGCCATGATGCCAAAGGCCGGAGGTACTTACGTCTATCTGCGCGAAGCTTATAACCCCCTTACCGGATTCCTTTACGGATGGACTCTCTTCATGGTTATACAGACCGGAACCATTGCAGCTGTGGCTATGGCATTCGGGAAATTTTTCGGAGTCATCATTCCATGGATCAATGAATCAAACATACTTTTCCGGTTCGGGCCGGTAAAATTCTCTTCAGTGCACCTGGTGGCAATCGGGTCACTCGCCCTGCTGACGTGGATAAACTCCAGGGGCATCCGGACAGGCAAACATGTCCAGAATGCGTTCACCTTTACAAAAGTGCTCATACTACTGATGCTGCTGGTGGCAGGTTTCATCTTTGCCGGGTCGGAAGGCATACGTGCCAATTCAGAATATTTCTGGCAGGCAGCATCACTGGACAGAGACACCGGGCTGGTCAGCCCGATCACAGGGGGAATGATCGTCGTTGCCCTGGCCATGGCAATGGTAGGTTCGCTGTTCACCTGCGATGCATGGACAAACGTTACATTTGCTTCGGCAGAGGTTGTAAATCCGAAACGGACACTGCCACTAAGTCTCTTCTGGGGAACTCTCATCGCCTTCACCCTTTTCTTTCTTACAAATATCGTTTACATCAAGGTGCTGCCGCTTCGCGGGATGCCTGACGGTGCAGAAGTGATCGAAAGAGGAATGGCCTTTGCCGTCAATGACCGTCTCGGGACTGCCACAATCTCATCAATCTTCGGAGATTATGCGGCCGTCATCATGGCCGTACTCATTGTAATTTCAACATTCGGATGCAATAACGGACTGATCCTGTCGGGAGCCAGGGTTTACTATGCAATGGCTGCCGACAGGCTCTTTTTCCGGCAGGCCGGAAGACTCAATCAAAAGTCCGTGCCTGGCAACGGGCTGTGGATACAGTTCGTATGGGCTTCACTGCTGTGCCTTACGGGGTCATACTCCCAACTACTTGATTACGTTGTATTTGCAGTACTTCTTTTTTATGTTCTCACTATACTCGCAATTTTTGTACTGCGCATCAGGAAGCCGGATGCAGAAAGGCCGTACAAAGCCTTCGGATACCCGTTCATTCCGGCATTATACATACTGATGGCTGCCACGATAATGATCATACTGCTTATTTACAAACCTGCTTTCACCTGGCCCGGGCTCATAATAGTCATTATCGGGATACCCGTATACTATATATGGCGACGGTTAAACAAATAATTCAATATTCAGTCAGAAATGCTACAGAACGACAACAAAACCGGAGGAGAATCGACTAACCTCAGAACACTAAACCCAGTCACAGACTGGATCATCCGCCTTCTGAAAGGAACACTCGTAGGAATAGGTGCAATACTGCCCGGATTGTCGGGGGGAGTGCTTGCTGTAATTTTCGGCATATATGAACCATTGCTGAAATTTCTTGCAGATATAAGAAAAGACTTTGTTAAGAACGTGTTGTTTCTCATCCCCGTCGTGATAGGAGTGGCATTCGGTATATTCCTTTTTGCCATTGTGGTTGAAAAGGCATTTGGGAAGTATGCCGCAGCTTTTGTCTGTCTTTTTATCGGGTTCGTCATCGGTACATTTCCGTCTCTATATAAGACAGCAGGCAAGCAGGGAAGGAGCAGAAAGGATATTGTAATTCTGATCATATCCGCACTGGCCATATTTGCCCTGATGATGATCGGCGAGCGGCAACTGGTTGACGTTGCGCCGGGTATAGCTGCCTGGTTTGGTTCCGGATCTCTGATTGGCCTGGGATTGATTGTTCCCGGAATGAGTCCTTCAAATTTCCTGATCTATTTCGGCCTTTATGATAAGATGGCTGCAGGTATACATGATCTCGATATGACAGTTATAATCCCCCTCACCCTGGGAGTGATTGCCTGCATTCTGCTGTTTGCAAAGCTTGCTGCCTGGCTTTTCAGAAGGTATTATTCAGGGATGTATCATTTTATCCTTGGGATGGTGCTTGGTTCATCAATTGCAATATTCCCGGCAATAGTGTTCCCGGCTTTTGGTGCTGAAAGTCTGTCAGCTTCAGGGCTAAGCTATGGCGGTACTGTTGTCTTCTGCCTTTTAATGCTGGCTGCCGGCTCCATAGCATCGTGGCTGTTCAGCAAGGTGGAGGAAAAGTATCCGAGGGAGGATCTTTTTTAAGCCGGGTAAGGCCCCTGGCATAAAACCTTAATATGACCCCGGGGAAGCAGGAGAGACCTACTCGGTCAGCTCGCCTGCCAGCAGACGCAATCCTATTTCCGATATTTTTGCCTGGTAGAGTGCTGTAAGTCTCCTGTTTATTGCGTTCAGGTAGTTCCTCTGGTATTCCCTGAATTCAAGTCCTGACAATGAGCCGAGGCGGTAACGCTCCATCGCAATTTCAAGTGAAGCCCTGGCTACTTCGGCGCTCTGGGTCTCAAAATCAGTGACAATAATATTATTGCGGTATGTATTGTACAGCAGGTCAAGTTCGCCGAGTATTTCATTTTCGATGTCAAGGTATGACAGTCTGCTGCTTTCGGCTTCGATCTTCGCGTTTGCCATCCGGCGGTTGTTCTCCAGCCCTGTGAAAATGTTCCATGAAAGATTGAATCCCCAGTTCAGGCCGTTTGTCTGGCTGTATGACGATGCCTCCCAGGGATACTCGTTGCGGGACAGGTTGTATCCGGTGCTGAAGCTTATAGTGGGATATCTGTCGGCACGTACCAGTTCGATGTCATACTGAGAGATACGCTCTCCCTGGCGGGCCAGTATCAACTGGTTGTTGCAGGCGAGGGTACGCTGGCGGAGTGAATCAATATCAATCGCAGGAGCCATCATGATTGTGTCATTGACGTTGAAATTGATCTCATGCCCGGCATTGAGCAGGTTAGTCATCCGGATATAGGCACTGATGACAGTCTCCTGCTGTGAAAGAACAGCTGAGCTGTCAGCATTGAGGTCTATTCTTGCCTGCTGCAGGTCAAGCCCTGATATCACCCCCAGGAGGTATTTTTCCTCGGCGTTTTCATATCTTGCCCGCGACAGAGCCAGGGATGTAAGTGCCGATTCCATCCTGTTCTGCTGCACAATAATGTTATAATATTCCGAGCAGACCCGCATGATCAGGTTTTCGACGTTGATTTTCACTCTCTGGCTGCTCATTGCCAGCAACTCCTTTTGTCTGCTGTAGTCTGTGAACATCCCGAATCCGTCAAAAAGTCTCCAGTTCAGTGACAATCCGGCATTATAAGCGTTGGTCCTGGTTTTGTCAGTACCGGTTGCGGAAGAGGCGGTATTATTTGTTGTCTGTGACTGCCGGCCCGTCCCTGTCAGAGTCGGAAGGAACGGGCTGATTGACACATTGTTATCTGCGATTGTCTCGTCGTTCCTGCTGATTTTGAGTGAATAGTTGTTCTCAAGGGCCTGCATTATTGCCTCATCGAGGGTCATTGTCTTCTGTGCCCCGGCTGCCAGGGGAAGTATGAACAGTAGTATTATTGATTTAATCCTGAGGTTGCTCATTGATATTTTTTTCTGCAGTTTTTCTTCCGGCCAGGTAGCTGTAAATTGATGGCACGACAAACAGTGTAAGGAATGTGGCGAAAAACATACCGCCGACAACTGTCACACCCATTGTGATGCGGCTTTCTGAGCCTGCACCAGTGGCAAGAACCAGCGGCATGGTGCCGAGTATTGTTGTAAGACTGGTCATGAGTATCGGGCGGAAACGGGATACTGACGCCTCGCGTACCGCATCCATGACGCTCAGTCCGGCCTGCTGCCTCTGGTTGGCAAATTCAACTATAAGTATTCCGTTCTTTGCAACCATCCCAATCAGCATTATAAGTCCTATCTCGCTGAAAATGTTGAGTGTCTGGCCAAAGATTACCATTGTTAAGAGGGCTCCGATGAGTGCGAGGGGTACTGTCACAAGGATAATTACCGGGTCACGGAAGCTCTCGAACTGGGCAGCAAGCACCAGGTAAATGAGTACCAGTGCAAGAATAAACGCAAACAGAAGGCTCGATGTGCTTTCGACAAAGTCCTGTGAGTCACCTGACAAGGCAGTGCTGAAGTTTTCGTCCAGTACCTTGTCTGCAATCCTGTCCATCTCCTCGATACCTTCACCCAGAGTATGTTTTCCCTCGAGACCTGCCGAGACTGTCGCAGCCACAAACCTGTTGTACCTGTAAAGTTGCGGCGGGAGGCTGTTTTCCCGTATTTCCACTATGTTGTCGAGCTGTATCAGCTGGCCTCTGTCATTTCTCACATAGGTACTTGTAAGATCATAGGGGTCATTTCGTTTCGACTTGTCAAACTGGCTGAAAATCTGGTACTGTTTCCCGTCGAGGATATAATATCCGATTCGTTGTTCGCTCATTGTAAGCTGCAGAGTCTGGGCTATACTCTGCACGTTGACGCCCATCATCGAGGCCTTCTCCCTGTTGATCATGACGGTGAGCTCAGGTTTTGTAAATTTCAGGTTCACGTCAGAAGCTGAGAAGTAGGGGCTTTCCGATGCGAGTGCCATGAAATCAGGGATTACCCTTTTCAGGTCATTGAGGTTCTTGGCCTGGATGACGTATTGCACCGGCAGACCCCCGCGACGCGCACCGAAGGTTTGCTGCTGTGATACTATTGTCTGTGCACCGGTGTATTGTCTCAGGACAGGGGAGAGGGCTTGAGCTATCTCCTGCTGTGAGCGTTTCCGGTCTTCCTTGTCGACCAGCCTGACCCTCATGTTTGCCGAGTTGACGCTCCCCATGCCAACCATCATCATTATGTTGTCACTCTCGGGTACCTGTTCCTTAACCACCGGGGCAATCTGATCCATATATGATGTCATATACTCATATGTCGCCCCTTCGGTCGCCCTTGCATTGATTGTGACATAGCCGCGGTCCTCCAGAGGAGCCATCTCTGAGGGGAGGAGTGACCACATCCATGCAATAAGCCCCCCGGATACAATAATTATTATGAACGCCAGGTACCTTTTTTCCAGGAATTTCGTAATTGCCTTACGGTAGAAATTGATCATGCCGGCAAAGAAGGGTTCAGAGAAACGGTAGAAGCGTCCTTCCATGGCGTTGTGCTTCAGCACCCTCGACGAGATCATGGGTGTGAGTGAAAGAGCCAGGAATGCCGAGATTCCGACAGCGCCAACTATCACAAGGCTGAATTCCCTGAAGAGCCTGCCGGTGACGCCCTGCAGAAACACGATGGGCAAGAATACAGATATAAGTGCAATTGTTGTCGCGATGATTGCGAAGTAGATTTCCTTAGATCCCTTCAGTGCTGCTTCCATCGGTGTCATGCCGTGTTCCACCTTTGTGTAGATGTTTTCCACAACCACAATGGCGTCATCGACAACGAGACCGATTGAAAGGACTATTGCAAAGAGGGTCAGGATGTTGATTGTAAAACCGGCAATATACATCACGAAGAAAGCTCCGATGAGTGCGACGGGTATTGCAACCACCGGGATGAGAGTTGTTCTCCAGTTCCGGAGGAAGAGGAAAATTACAAGTACAACGAGCATGAAGGCGATAAATATAGTATTCTTTACCTCCTTGATCGACTCTCTGATATAAAGTGTATTGTCAAAAAGCACCTCCATCGTAATATCTTCAGGAAGTTCCTTTTCCAGCTGTTTGAGAAGTATCTGCGCATTGTCAACGATATCAATGTAGTTGGCTCCCGGCTGGGGTACAAGTACCACGTTTACAGATGGTTTGCCGTTACTAAGAAGGTGGGAGCGTATGTTTTCGGCATCAATCTCTGCAACTCCGATATCGCTGAATTTAACAACCCTGTCGCCGTTTTTTGCAATTATCAGGTCATTGAACTCATCTACAGTACGAAGCCTGCCGAGGGTTCTGATTGTCAGTTCTGTATTATCGCCTTCGATTCTTCCTGAAGGCAGTTCGACGTTTTCCCTGGTTACTGCGGTTCGTACATCGAGAGGGGTGAGACCGTATGCTGCCAGCCTGGCCGGATCCATTTTCATCCTTATTGCTAGCTTCTTTGAACCCCAGACTGACACTGCACTTACGCCTGAGATAGTCTGCAGTCTTTCCTTGAAGTTGAGTTCGGCATACTGGCTGACATCAATTATTGACCTTGTGTCGCTCCTGAGTGTTACTGCGAAGATTGGCTGCGCGTCGGCGTCGGCTTTCTGAACTACCGGAGGATCAACATCCTGGGGCAGGCGGCGCATTGCTCCGGAAACCTTGTCACGGACGTCGTTCACAGCCGTTTCCATGTCAACTTCCAGTTTGAACTCAACAGTTATGCGTGATGAACCGTCACTGCTTGAACTTGAAATTGAACGAATCCCCTGAACACTGTTTATTGCCGACTCGAGGGGTTCAGTTATCTGGGTCTCCATTACATCTGAGTTGGCACCCGGGAAAGAAGTGGATACAGTCACAACAGCCGGGTCAACGCTCGGGTAATCCCTTACGCCGAGGAAAGTGTAACCGATACCTCCCATGATAAGTATTACCAGGGCCATAACGGTTGTGAGTACCGGTCGTTTTATGCTTAATGATGAAAGACTCATTGGAATCCGGAGGTTTTAAGATGGCACAATGTCACCTGTTCATTCAGTAATATTTACCCTGACTGCCATGTTCGGCCTGAGTTGCATCAGGCCGGTGGTGAGTACCGTATCGCCTGCTGAGAGTCCGGAAAGAACCTCGATCATTGAAGCGGTTCTTGCCCCGGTAACCACAGGGACCAGGTCAGCTCTGCCATTGCGCACCACCCAGAGCTTCTTTTCATTCATTTCAGGAACTATTGCCTCGGTAGGCACCTGGAGGGCGTTAGCCTTCTCGTCAGTGATCAGGGTAAGAGAAGCAAACATCCCGGGCACAAGCTTTCCGGCACGGTTGTCAAAACGCGCCCTCAGGCCGATTGTACGGGTTGTCTCATCAATTCGGTAGTCGACCGCATAAACAGTTGCAAAGAACTCATCAGGATACCCCTCGGTCTCAAAAGATATTTTTTTGTTCATAAGGTCTTCTGAGACATATTTTTCCGATACGGCGAAATCAAGTTTGAGAATAGACTGGTCAACCAGGTGGGCTATCTTAACCTGCGGAGTGACATAGGTTCCCTCACTGACATACCTGAATCCAATAACACCGTCAAACGGAGCACGGACTTCTGTTTCGGCAATCCTGACTTTAAGCAGGTTGATGTCAGCAAGGATCACATTATAGTCTGTCTGAAGCTGGTCAAATGCTTCGCGGCTTACTGCGTCCTTTGAAAGGAGAACCCTCTGACGCTCGAGTTTCTCTGAAAGCATCTTTTCCTGTATCTCTGAACGACGGAGCTGTGCCTGCAGGTCATCATCATAGATCTTGACAAGGAGGTCACCCTTTTTAACCCTGGTACCCTCTTTGAAGTATACGGCAGTCACTTTTCCTGAAACCTTGCTGACGATATCAACTTCTTCATTTGCAATAAGCGAACCGGCTGATCTTATCCCGTTAGTCAGGTATGAAGGTTTTGCGACCTGGCCGGTAACAGGCAGCTGACCCTGTCCACCGGGGCGCTGACCCTGTCCCTGTTGTCCGCCGGCGTTTTGTGCCGGTCCGTTCATACCGCCTGCGGGCTGACCCTGTCCCTGCTTCCCGCCCTGGCCCTGGCCGGGTGCGGCTGATTGAGCAACCGCATCAACACCACTTTTTTTCAGGTCACGGTTACCCCAGAAGCCAAGCCGCGGGCCTGCAAACCAGATAAGTAACACAAGCGGAATGCTGGTCCACAAAGCTATTCTAGTACCTTTTTTCATCTTCAGGAATTGTAATCAATCTATTGACCCGCAAAATTAGGCGTTTATTCAAGTAATTATGTTAAAGTATATTAAATCAAAACAGCGACACTGAAATTAATCCGCTGCAACCGGCTTGAATGCACCTCAATAATCCAGGGTGAATCAAACCTTTGACTATGCCTGGTTACGTAAAAGAACCCCGGGTTGAAGTCACCTCAGTATTTCAGTAAAACCTCTTTTACAAGGCACTCCATATAATCGGTTATTGTCCTTGACGGAACGTTGAAACCGTTGGCGAATGTTGTGAATGCTATCCTTCTGCCGCCCATGGTTGTAAAATAACCGGCAAATGATTTTGCGCTCGTAATTGTCCCGGTTTTTGCCACAACTCTCCCTTTAAACAACTGATCCCTGAAATAGTTTTTCATTGTACCGCTCACCGCACCTTCGGGCAGGGATGAGATGAAAGTCCCGGCACAACTGCTGTTGTTCATGTAGACGAGGAGCCTTACTGTCATCAGCGCGCTTATATTATTGTTTGAAGAGAGACCTGATCCGTCGAGCATCACTGCCTCATACGGTTCACAGCCTATTGAATCGAGGAATTGCTTTATTACGGCTGATCCTGCGCTGAAAGTCCCCTGCCCGAGCATCTTATAGCCGAGATGTTTCCTCAGTGCCTCGGCATACATGTTCACACTCTCATGGTTGGTGACCCTGACAATCTCCGCCAGAGCCGGTGACAGGGTTTTGGCCACTTCCTGACCGGCTGACCTGTCAAGCGGTACACGGAATGAGGATGGCAGGCCGTCAATTCTTATGCCGGAAGACCTCATTACGCCATCAAGCTTTTTTACCAGTGCGAGGGGAGGGTCGGAAATTGAAGCCCTGAGTGCAAATGCACTGTCAGCCGGAACACTGCCTGTGATCCATGCCATTTCAGAATAGGGGGCGTTGTACAAATCACCCCTGTCAGTCCGGCCTGACGATACAAGGTAGTTAGTGAGTGTTATGTCTCTTCCCCAGTCCTGTACTGAATCTATTAAAGCCGGTTCTCCCTCGGCCTTACCGGAAACATAAATATTGTAAGTGTTATCATTTATGTTGATGTCGTACACCCCGGCTCCGTAGTACTGGCCGAGATCACCCCATGCCCATCCGGAAGGAGCCGGATCAAAGTCATAAATGGATTCAGCCGCCGCCACCCGGCCACGTACACGTTTTATTCCTGCCTCGCGGAGCGCTTTTACCCATATCCCGGTTACATCGCCGTAATGATCCGGGAAGTATTCAGAACCCAGGGCCGGATCACCTCCGCCGCATATGACTACATCACCGTCGAGAACTCCCCTGCGCGGGTTAAAATTGCCGGACATCCAGAGACTGGTTTCAAACCGGTATTCAGGTCCGAGGAATAACAGGGCGGCTGAAGTGGGATACAGTTTCATCACTGATGCTGATGCAAGATTTCTGTCTTCATCATGGCTGTAAATAATCTCACCGGTTACAGCATCGGCAAAGCAGATTGACCATGAAGTTCCTGTCAGTGTCGTGTCTGCCAGAATGGAGTCCATGACCTGCTGTTGTCCGCTTATGCTTGTTGTCATTACGGCGGACAGAAACAATAAAATAGGTAATCCCGGTTTCATATATTTTTATTCTGTTCCAGTGTTGAAAGCAGTCCGCATGCGGCATTTATGTCCTGCCCGCGGCTTGCGCGGATTGTGGTCAGGATGCCCTTTGCATTGAGGCTGTCGCGGAAGGCCTCCATTTCGCTCTGACCGGGACTTCTGAATTCGGATCCCGGGATGTCATGAAAGCGTATCAGGTTGATCCGGCATCTTATTCCGTTCAGGATACGTGCCAGTTCCCTGACATGTGCAGGAGTGTCATTCAGGCCCTTGAATACTATATATTCAAATGAGACTCTTCTTTGCCTTCCAAAATCGAATTCCCTGATTGTGTCGAGCACCTCTCTTACAGGGTGTGCCTTCTGTGCCGGCATAAGTGACTGGCGTTCTGCGTCAAAGGGAGAGTGAAGGCTGACAGCCAGGTGGCATCTGCTCTTTTCGAGGAATTCCTCTATTTTACCTGTAATTCCTATAGTGCTGACCGTGATGCGTGTAGGGCTCCACCCGAAACCCCATGCCGAGGTCAGAATATCCAGGGTACGGAGAACCTCATCAAGATTGTCAAGGGGTTCTCCCATTCCCATAAAAACAATATTGGTGAGAGAATCATGTTCCGGGATGCTGCGGAACTGATTCAGGATCTCATTTGAGGTGAGGTTTCCCTGGAACCCCTGCCGCGCAGTCATGCAGAAGCGACAACCCATGCGGCAGCCCGACTGTACCGAGAGGCATACTGTGGCACGTTCACGGTCTGGTATAAAGGCTGTTTCAACGAAACGGTTGCCACTTAAATTGAAGAGGTATTTCTTTGTCCCGTCGCTGCCGGCGGCAACTGAAACAGGAGGGGTCAGCCCGGTCTCAAATTCGTTTTCCAGAAGCCTGCGTGTGGCGAGGGACAGGTCTGTCATCCCGCTTATTTCAGGAGCACCTCTCCGGTACAGCCACCCGGCAATCTGCTTTGCAGCATAAGGAGGGAGCGAGAAGGCTTTTACGATATCAGAGAGTTCTCCCAGTGTGCGGCCAAACAATCTTTTCTTTTCCATCAGATACGGTACTCCGGGTTGTCAAGGTCACTTGCCGGGAGGATTTCTGTCTCTCCGCTGAAGACAAATGTCGCCGGTCCTGTCAGATAAATATCCCTTGCCCCATTTTCCTCAAGGGTGAACCGTACTGAGACCCTGCCGCCCCTGGCTGTCACTTCGGTTTCTGATGTGACAATTTTTCCGGTGTATGCTGCCGCAATGGCAGATGCAGTGATTCCGGTTCCGCAGGCAAGTGTTTCATCCTCTACTCCCCGTTCATAGGTACGGACATTCAGTTTTCCGTCCCTTATGCTTACGAGGTTTACATTCACTCCGTCAGGAGCATACGTCTGTGACCAGCGCAGTGTTCTTCCGAATGTGACCATGTCGGTTTTGGAATTGTCTTCGGTGAAGACAACAAGGTGGGGGACGCCTGTATTTATAAGGATTCCGTCAGGAGCAAAAATCACCTTTTTTACATCCGGAATTGAAACTTCAATAATTCCGTCGCCTGCCGGTCTTGCTGCATGAGGGCCGTCGTCAGCCAGGAATGTCAGGTTCCGGAAGCCCGTAATATTTCTCATTGCGAAGTGTGACGCACATCTGGCGCCATTTCCGCACATGGCTCCGCGTGAACCGTCTGAGTTGAAAAAGTTCATCCTGAAATCGTACCCGTCGCACTCTTCTATGAGCATGAGACCATCGGCCCCGATGCCGAAATGACGGTCACACAACTTCCTGATAAGCAGAGCGTCAGCATGGTCAATAACTGACGGGCTGTTTTTCAGAATGACGAAATCATTCCCGGCTCCCTCGTATTTGTTAAAGATAATTTTCATTCCGTTAAAGTGAAGTTAATTATCTTAGAATGACCCCTTAAGTTTGTTAAAAATTCGAAAATTTGTAAAACATTTTGACTGTGTCATGGTTGTAAAGATATTAATCTTTTGGGCAGGCACGCAATTTGTTGAAACAGTGGAACAGAAAACAGTACAACAATAAACATGAAAGCTATGAAAGGTAAAGGGTTGATAACTACGTTGCTGGTTGCACTTTTCGGTGCTCTGGCAGGTCTTTTCATCTACACCAGGTTTCTTGACAGGGATAAACTGGTGACCGGGAGCGACAAGGAGAATAAAATGATCGAGGAGAATGCAAGATATACCTCGCTTGTACCGCAGTCGGGTGTTAATGATTTCACCTTTGCAGCTGAACATACTGTTCATGCAGTAGTTCACGTAAAGACCAAGGCTACAGTCAGTTCCTCGTATTCTAATCCGCTTTATGAATTTTTTTACGGTCCGGGTTCAGCCAAACCGAGGGAGGTCAGAGGCTTTGGGTCAGGTGTTATAGTGACAGGTGACGGTTACATTGTAACCAACAATCATGTTATTGATGAAGCTGATGAGGTTGAAGTTACACTGAATGACAAGCGTACTTTCCAGGCTGAGGTTGTGGGGCGTGACCCGAGCACTGATATAGCAGTCCTTAAGATCAAGGCGAAGGACCTGCCCTACATAAGGTTCGGAAACTCTGACGCCATCCGTCTTGGAGAATGGGTGCTTGCAGTGGGCAACCCCTTTAACCTTACTTCGACTGTTACAGCAGGCATTGTCAGTGCAAAGGGAAGAAGCCTTGGCCTGCTCGACAACCAGTACAGGATCGAATCATTCATACAGACCGATGCTGCCCTTAACCAGGGCAACAGCGGCGGTGCTCTTGTGAATGTGCAGGGTGAGCTTATAGGCATTACAACTGCAATAATATCTCCCAGCGGGGCATATGCCGGCAACTCTTTTGCAGTTCCGACGTCTATTGTAAGGAAGGTATATGAAGATATAAAGGAATTCGGAGAGGTACAGCGCGGACTGCTGGGTGTAAACATTACAGATGTGACTGAAGATCTGGCCAGGCAGGAGAATCTCAAGGAGATAAAGGGTGTCTACCTGTCGGGAGTTGTTGAAGACGGTGCAGCCAGGGCGGCTGGTCTTGCGGAGAAGGATGTAATCATCGCCATCAACGGTGAACCGGTGGAGACAACGGCAGATTTGCAGGAGAAGGTCAGCCGGTTCAGACCAGGAGACAAGCTTGAGGTAACTTATCTCAGAAAGGGAAAAGAGGATAAAAAGACAGTGGTTCTCCGCAATATTGAGGGTGGAACCGGCGTTGTAGCTCCCGGGGCAACATCCTCAACAGTGTTCGGTGCCACATTCGCGCCGCTCACTGCAGGCGAAAAAAGTCAATATAAAATATCTGGCGGTGTAAGAATCACGTCGATTTCTGATGGCAGGTTCCGTGACCTCGGCATTTCGAGGGGAACAGTCATAATAGACGTGAACGGAGAAAAAGTTAACAGCGGATCTGATGTCCGCAAGGCAACAAATGATGAGAAAAATCTGACGTCAGTCGAAGGATTTACGCCAGACGGAACATACTTCAAATACCAGACAAGGAGGTAGAATTGAGGGGTAAAACTTAAAGGCCGGGAAATCAGGGGATTGTCTTCAGGGACAACCCCCTTCCGGATATACTTAATTTAATTTGTATTATAACTATTTAAGCAGTAACTTTGCGAAAATTTTTTCGAAGGGGTAAAAAGAATGAGACAACTTAAAATTACCAAATCCATAACCAACCGCGAAAGTGCGTCGTTGGACAAGTATCTGCAGGAGATTGGTAAAGAAGAGTTGATATCGGTTGAGGAAGAGGTAGAGTTAGCACAGAGGATCAAAAAAGGTGACAGGGCAGCACTGGAGAAGCTTACAAAAGCAAATCTCAGATTTGTTGTTTCTGTGGCCAAGCAGTATCAGAATCAGGGACTTAGCCTTCCGGACCTCATAAATGAGGGTAACCTCGGCCTTATCAAGGCTGCAGAAAAATTTGATGAAACCAGGGGGTTCAAATTCATATCATACGCTGTATGGTGGATCAGACAGTCGATTCTTCAGGCTCTGGCTGAGCAGTCGAGGATTGTCCGTCTGCCCCTGAACCAGGTTGGGTCACTGAACAAGATAAACAAGGCGTTTGCCAGGTTTGAGCAGGAGAACGAACGTACTCCTTCACCGGAAGAGCTTGCCGAGGTGTTGGATCTTCCGAAGGAAAAGGTGGCAGACACACTCAAGGTGTCAGGCCGTCATGTGTCAGTTGATGCTCCGTTTGTGGAGGGTGAGGACAACAGCCTGCTGGATGTGCTTACGAATGTCGATTCGCCCATTGCTGACAAGATGCTTATTGACGAATCGCTCTCCAAGGAGATTGACCGTGCACTTGCAACACTTACAGAACGGGAAAGGGACATTATACGCTATTTCTTCGGCATCGCATGTCAGGAGATGACGCTTGAGGAGATCGGTGAAAAATTTGGTCTGACCCGTGAAAGGGTAAGACAGATTAAGGAGAAGGCCATACGCCGGCTGCGTCATACATCGCGCAGCAAACTCCTGAAAGGATACCTGGGTTAGTATTCTCAGGCACAAGTAAACAGAAGGAAGGGGTGCCGCCAGCGCCCCTTTTTCATTTGTACTATAGTCCAAACAATTTACCGGGCAGGATAAAAGCAAATGAGCCCGGGGATTCGGGCTCATTTTTGTGGCCGCTTTTGATGCGGACCTGGGGGGAAGAACTGCTTCATACGGATATGGCTTGATTGAGAAATTCAATTACCATATCACAGTGTAAAAATAACTCAAATGATTATCAGGTCTGCACTGTCAGCCGTCTCAACCAACAGATTGTTATCCTGAAACGACAGACCGCCCCGGCAATCCAACAGAATTCTATTTTCCTGAAAATCTTTTTACAAATTCGTTCTTGTATGAGTCTCCGAGAAAGGCCTTGAGCCCCTCCGAGAGGAGTATTTCTCCCTGCCTTGTGTATCCGGTGACATGGTCCAGGCTGACGAGCCATGAGTGATGCACACGCAAAAAATCCTGATCCTCGAGAAGACCGTCGAAATGCTTCAGATTTTTGGAACTGACCACCTTCCGGTTGCCTGACAGGAAAAGAATTGTGCAATAGCCGTCAGCCTGGCACATTATTATGTCAGCCACCCTTAGTACTTCAAATCCCCTGACATTCGGGATTATCAGGGTTGACTGCTTCGGCGTGTTGTTTTTCAGGTTGGCCAACAGCGAGTTGATTATCTCAGAGCTGAGACCGGGTGTGCTTGCTGACCTGACTCTTGCCACTGCCTCGATCAGCTCATCTATCTTTACAGGTTTCAGCAGGTAATCGAGTGCGCTGAATCTGAAAGCTTTGATCGCATATTCTGAATAAGCAGTCACAAAAATGATCTTGAAATCGATTTTGCCGAATGCGTTAAGGAGATCAAACCCGGTGCCGTCAGGCATCTCAATGTCAAGAAAGACAAGGTCGGGAGTTGTCTTCTGGATCGCACTCATAGCTGTTTTTAAAGTAGATGCCTGCGCCACCACTTCGACATCAGGGCAGTATTCGTTCAGGTAATTCGCAATTACATCCCTGGCCAGTTTTTCATCGTCAACAATTACAGCCCGTATCATTTTCAGTTTAGTTAGGAGTAAAAAAATCGTTCATCTGTACCTGGTCTGATGTCATGGGATAATCGGAATATCAATTTCCACCCTCGTGCCTGTCTCCGGACGGTCAGACCAGATATCGGAGAAAGTAATCCGGCAGTCAGTCAGCAGGATATTGTTTATGATTTTAAGTCTCTCGGTTGCAAGGGCAATTCCCCTTGATTTTTTCGGCAGGGTCTTGTCTTTCATTGCTTCGGACCGGGTTCTCCCCACCCCGTCATCCTCAACTGTGCATTTGAGTGCTGAGTCCTTCATAAAAAACCTTATTCTGATCAATCCTTTGCGTCCGTTAAGACCCATTACACCATGCCAGATTGCATTTTCCACAAAAGGCTGAACCAGACCCGGTGAAACCTTTACGACATCTGCCATGACCTCCTCCTCTGTCTCAATAGAATAATCAAACTTATCACCGAACCTGAGATGCTCAATCTTAAGATAATCTTCAAGAGAATCTATTTCAACACTTAGTCTTACGAAATCTTCATTCATATTATTCAGGACAGTCCGGATCAGTTTTGAGAAATCAGCAATATACCTGTTGGCCGAAAGCCGGTCATTATTCGAGATGAAGTAATTTATCGAATTCAAAGCGTTAAAGATGAAATGAGGGTTCATCTGGGCTCTGAGAGCCTGGTGACGGAGCATATCCCTTTTCTGACGCTCACGCTGATTCAGCTGAGTGATTATATTCCACGCCAGTACTGTTAAGAGTAAAATGACCAGGAAAGGCAATACCACCCTGAAAAGTGTTGTCTGGTAAAAGTAGGGTCTGATGCGGATAGTCAGGTCTCTGTTCAGGCTCCATGAGCCGTTTAAATCGGTGGCTTCAATTCTGAGGTTATACCACCCCGGCGACAATCCTGAAAAACTGATGTTCCTGTCGGTGTGATCAGTATGGTGCCAGTTGGCATCTTCTCCTCCCAGCCTGTACCTGTACCTTATTATTTCAGGATTACGGTATTCAGAAACCACAAATGACAGGTGAAAGTTGTCATCTCCCTTGTCAAGGAAGACAGTGTCCTTTTTATAGACAGGCTTGTCGAAAATTTTATTCATTCCTGACACGTCAAGTTCCTTGATAATGATCTTTGGTTTTGTATGCCATCCGGTTCCGTGAAGGACTTTCAGGGGGTCAAACTCAACAGCTCCGCCCACACCACCGAAAAGAAACTGGCCGTCTTCAGTTATCCATGAGGCATCAGAGTTGAACTCATGTATCGGAAGCCCGTCGTTTTCACTGAATGACCTGATAAGCCCTGTTACCGGGTTGATCACCGACAAACCCTTGTTGGTTGAAACCCACATGTTTCCTTCCGGGTCCCTGAGAATGTTGTATGTTGTATTGTTAGAGAGCCCTGTTGCGGTTGTATAAAATGTTCTTTCACCGGTTGAGGGATTGAACCGGCAGACACCTGTCCCGAGAGTTGCGATCCATAGTTCCCCGTTCTCGTCCTCGCATATATCCTCATAATTTGTGACTCCCTGGGCCAGTTTCAGAAGCTCGTGCTCTCCGGTGTCAAGATTGTATCTGAGAAGGTAACTGTAACTGCATCCGGCCCAGAGGATATTCCCCTGCCTGTAAAAGGTGAAAATGTAGACAGAGTCCTGGATTGTGTACAGGCGTTTTGTTTCTCCCGTCAAGGGGTCATATTTTACTATTCCGTCATCACTTATCAGTATTTTTCCGTCCCTGTCATAGCATATAGTATGATTGATTTTGGCAGGATAATGTTTTTCAACCCGTCCGGTTTTGATATCGTAGTGCAGCAGCAATTTGTTGAAATAACCAATCCAGATGGCCCCTGTGTCAGGCAGGAAGGCCCTGGGGTGCCATAGATCCTCTATTTCCTGTTCATTAAGGATGATTTTTTTCTCAGCTGTACCATTACTGTCTATTCTTATAAGGTAATTTCTGTCCCTGGCGGCAATCCACAATGCCCGTTCTTCATCCCTGATTATTCCGAAGACGTTGAGGACACTTGATTTTGCCGGAAAGGGATTTATATACCTGAACTCATGGGGAGTGAAAACTACCTTCACCACACCCGAAGGTGTCCCTCCCGATCCTGATTTTGAGAACCAGAGCAGACCGGGGTCCTGCATGAAGCAGGCTGAAGGAAGACCGCACGTCTCCGTGGGAATTGTGACTGTTGAATCTCTTCCGGGGAAACTTATATGCAATCCGGTATCATGATTGTAGAAGACCACCGGCCGGTCACCTGCAAACCTGATCCTCCCGAAATCATCGCCGTATTCGGTGAATCTGCAGGCAGCCTGATCATACCGGAATAATCCGGTCATCGATGCGAGCCAGAGGTTGCCCAGGGTGTCGTTTACAATCGCACCATTCCCGACGAAGTTAAAAAAGGTTCCCACTCTCCCCGGAAGCCTCCTCAATTCATTCCTGCTTTTTATTGAAGCGTATCTTTCCCCGGTTGACCGGTCATTGCCCAGTTCAAGGCTTATTACATCAGAACCGGTCAGCCATGGGTCGCCGTTCTCGCTGAATATCAGGCTATAACTAAAAAATGGCATTGCCGGGTTTTCATCAGTGCCAGGTTTCCATGGGTAATAAAGTGTCTCTCTGGACACCGGGTGATACTTCAGTATGCCATGCTCCAGCACAATCCATATATAACCGTCGGGTCCGCTGTTGAAACATACCAGGTCATTTAACGAATGGCTGCCAATGGACTTTAACCGGCTGAATTTACCCGTGGAGCGGTTAAACAGGGTAAACATCGCGTTGTCAGTTGCCAGCCAGAGGTTGTCGTAGTTATCTATGACCACAGTGCTGACGGCAAAGTAAGGTATTGTGTTACTGTCAGCGGGATCATGGAAATAATTGACGAAATCTGTCCCGTCATATCGGGTCAGACCGTCCCATGTAGCCATCCAGATGAAACCACTGCTGTCTGCCGTGATTGTTTTTACCAGGTCATGTCCGATGCCGTTCCCGGAGTTGTAATGTGTGATTACATAACCCTGACCACTGGCGCAAGGCTTCAGACCTGTGAGCAGGATCGCCGTGCAGAACAGCAGTACTGAGCAGTGTGTCAGGCGCATCGGTCGGTTATGTATGATATATACAAAAATAGTAAAAAGATTATATCCGTCTTACCTGGTGCCGGCTGTATTAAAAGAGCCCGGCAACGCATCCTGAATGCCCCTAATTACTATTTTTGCCTTACCGGCAGCAGAAAGACCGGGATATTCATCAGGTTACAACGTTTACAGCCACGAAATGGAATTCAGCCTTGTATCAGACTTCACACCTTCCGGCGACCAGCCCGAGGCAATACGTCAGCTGACGGAAGGGCTGGTTCAGGGGATCCCGTTCCAGACACTACTCGGGGTGACAGGTTCGGGGAAAACATTTACAATAGCAAATGTGATTGCACAGCTCAACAGGCCTGTCCTGGTGCTGAGCCACAACAAGACCCTGGCAGCACAGCTCTATGGTGAGTTCAGGGAGTTTTTCCCGCAAAATGCGGTTGAATATTTTGTGTCATACTACGACTATTATCAGCCGGAAGCCTATCTCCCGGTTACGGATACATATATCGAAAAGGACCTGGCTATAAACGATGAGCTTGAAAAACTCAGGCTCAGTGCCACTTCGTCACTCCTGTCGGGAAGGAGGGATGTAATTGTAGTGTCTTCAGTCTCGTGCCTGTTCGGTATTGGTAATCCTGACGACTTCCGTTCGAACACAGTTCATGTTATAAAAGGGGCAAAGGTAAGCCGGACACTCATCCTCCGTAAGCTTGTAGACAGTCTTTATTCACGTAATGAAATAGAATTCACACACGGCACCTTCCGTGTGAGGGGTGATACGGTTGATGTTTTCCCGGCATATGCCGATCTTGCACTGCGGATAGTCTTCTTCGGTGATGAGATCGAGGAAATATCCACCTTTGATCCGCTTTCAGGTCAGCATCGCGATGACCTTGATGAATATGTTATTTATCCTGCTAATCTTTTCGTCACCACGAGGGAACGGATTAACAGTGCTGTGTCACGAATCCAGGATGACATGGTTCTCCAGGCGAAGCACTTTCGTGATACCGGGCGCCCTGAAGAGGCAAAACGTATTGAGCAGAGGGTGCAGTATGACCTTGAGATGATCAAGGAACTTGGATACTGCAGCGGGATAGAAAACTATTCGCGGTATTTTGACGGCAGGGAGCCCGGCACCAGGCCATTCTGCCTGCTCGACTGCTTTCCGAAGGATTTCATCACCGTAATTGACGAAAGCCATGTCACAGTTCCTCAGATAAAAGCAATGTACGGTGGCGACCATTCAAGGAAGCAAACCCTGGTTGAGTACGGGTTCCGCCTGCCCTCTGCCCTTGACAACAGGCCGCTCAGGCTGGAAGAGTTTGAGGCACTGACGGGGCAGACAATCTATATGAGTGCAACCCCGGCAGAGTATGAGATGGTGAAGAGCGAAGGAGTATTTGTCGACCAGGTCATAAGACCTACAGGGCTTCTTGACCCTTCAGTGGAGGTACGGCCAAGCCGGAACCAGGTAGACGACCTGATGGAGGAGATTAGGAACCGGGCGGCAAGAAATGAAAGGGTGCTTGTGACCACAATGACCAAGCGGATGGCTGAAGAACTGAATAATTACCTTGCCAGGTTCAATATCAAATCACGCTACATCCATTCTGATGTGGAGACACTTGAGAGAGTGGAAATTCTCGAGGGGCTGAGGTCAGGTGAGTTCGACGTGCTTGTCGGAGTAAACCTTCTACGTGAGGGGCTTGACCTTCCGGAAGTGTCACTTGTAGCTATACTTGATGCTGACAAGGAGGGATTCCTGAGGTCAGGAAGGGCGCTCACGCAGACTGCCGGCAGGGCGGCCCGTAACTTAAACGGTCTCGTGGTGATGTATGCTGACAGGATCACCGGATCAATGCAGGAGACGATCAATGAAACCAGGAGGAGGCAGGCAAAGCAGATGAAGTACAATGAAGAAATGGGCATAACTCCCCGGCAGGTGGTGAAGAAGGGAGGAGCCATGCTTAAAGGCCTCAGCAATAAGGGTGTGGCAGTTCGCGCATATACCGGTCCGGAACGGGTGGATGTGGCAGCAGACCCTGTTGTCAGATACATGTCAAGGGAACAGCTTGAAAAAGCGGTGGAAAAGACCCGGAAAGCTATGGAAAAGGCTGCTGCTGCACTGGACTTTATTGAGGCAGCAAGGCTGCGCGATGAGATCGAGGGAATGAAAAGGCTCGCAACCGAAAGATGAGAGCCTCATTGCAGACAAGAAAACTGACAATCTGCCGTTAGATAATTGTTTAGAATATTTCCGCGACGAGTGTCCGGCCAAAGACATATCTGCATGTATGCGTAAAACTCTGTTACTGATAGTCACGACAGCCATTCTGGTTACCGCCTGCACAAAGTTGCCCGAACCGGAGCCGGTTGACAATCCGAGGGTGGTCATACTGATGTACCACCGTATCACTGAAGGTGAGGCTGGCAACCTGTATGAAAGGAGTGCTGCTGAGTTTGAAAAAGACCTGGTTTACCTGCGTGACAACAATATCAGGGTAATCGACTTCAGTGAGCTGGAATCAGTTGTTTCCGGTGAAAGGGAACTGACCACCCATGCTGCAATCATAACTTTTGATGACGGTGACCATTCATGGTATACGCTTGCTGCCCCGTTGCTCAGGAAGTACAGGATGAAAGCGACATTCTTTCTCTGGACCTCACAAATGGGGAAGAACTCATTCCTTACCTGGGATGAGGTCGGAAGACTCAACAGCTACATGCTTGACGGCGGGGTCAGGCCGTTCACGTTCGGATCACATACAATGTCACACCGGTACCTGATGAATATGAAAGCAGCTCTTGGCGGAGGTGCATCTTTTTCCGAATTCCTTGATGAAGAGCTTGGCGGATCCAGGAGGCTGATTGAGAATAATATAGGCGGCACTGTGAATGCCCTGGCCCTCCCATACGGTGACGGAGCCGGTGATCCTGATATTATCGCAGCTGCCCGCCGGCACGGGTACAGGTATATCCGTACCTCGGAACGTAATGTGACGGGAACTCCCGCTGCTGATCTTTTCAGACTGCCCAGCCTCCCGCTCCTGGATGATACACAACAGGAACTTATCGGTGATTATTTAGGGATTCAATAATTGATTTTCCTGCTAACCCTTTTAACCAATGAGAAACAATAAAACCACAGAGTGCTGCCGGTTCAGATCTCACCCCTGGCACGGGATCGATATCGGGATATCTGCTCCTGAAATAGTTATGACCTATGTCGAAATGGTTCCCACAGATACCGTAAAGTACGAGATGGACAAGGTCTCAGGATACCTGAAACTTGACAGACCTCAGCGCTATTCAAACGTAGTGCCTGCACTCTATGGCTTTATCCCCAGGACCCTGACAGGACAGGAAGTTGCTTCCAGAACAATGGAAAAGACAGGATTGGAAGCAATAAAGGGTGACGGTGACGCCATGGATATCTGCATCCTGACCGAAAAGGATATCACCCACGGAGACATCCTCGTACAGGTCAGACCTATTGGTGGATTCAGGATGATAGACGGTAATGAGGCTGATGACAAAATAATTGCGGTCCTCTATAATGACGCAGTGTACGGCGGGTTCAGGGATATCAAGGATTGCCCGCAAATTGCAATAGAAAGACTCAGGCATTATTTCCTTACATATAAGGACCTTCCGGGGGAAAAGAGAATGGTGACAATTGCAGATGTGTACGATGCCGCGGAGGCAAGGGAGGTTATTAAACGCTCAATGGCAGACTATGCCATTGCGTTCCCTGAAATGTGAAAATCATCCTGACAACCACTGTTATGTCATCTGTATTATGGGTTTCCGTAGTTTCATTGACGAACATACGTATAAGTTGATGACCGTGCATTTGTTTTTGATAAAGGGTTATGAACTGGTTTTCCTATAGTCTAATTTTGTAAAGCATATTTTACCTTGTGGTAATTGTTTTAGATGGGAAGAACTAAAATAATGGAAAAACTGACTGACTTAATCATCGAGAAGACGCCAAAGACGCCGCAAATAGAGCTGAAATACAGCAGCGGGGAGCTTTCAATTGCGGGCAGGTCACTGCCGGAAAATGCCACAAGGATTTATGAACCGGTGCTTGAATGGATAAGCAAGTATATAATACAGCCTCAACCGGTGACCAACCTGAGACTCAGTGTCGAGTATTTTAATACTTCCTCCTCTTTGTGGTTATCCAAGATAATGAAGACCCTTACCAGGATAAACAATCCTGATTACAGGTTGATGGTTCACCTGTATATTCCACTTGAAGAGTATGATGACATGAAACTCTACTCTGATGAGAGGGATACTTTCAACCCGATTACCGAAATTCTCCAGGACTCCATCCCCGAAGTAAGTCTGAAGCTTTATGCCACAGATGACAGATCGAAGGTAATCCGCGACGCAATCGTACTGTTCTAGAGAGAATGCCTGTCAGGCAGCTGCTTCTGACAGCAGGTTATCTGAATTTTAGTCCACCAATACCCGCCATTAGTCAAAACCGGAACTCTTTTGACAAAAACCCTGTTTCGGGTTACGAGTTCCGCGTTTATTCAAGTGAACCGGCCGAACTTCATGACCAGACTTTTCACAGTGGCTCCAAGTGACCGTAAAATGAGACTTTGCGATTTGTTTTACATTTCCTGTGCAAGTATATTTGGAATGAAAAGCATGCCAAAATAATCATAAGGGAATGAAGACATATTACCAGATTTCATCGGATGCAACCGGGAAAGTGCTGCTCCGAAGGCGAAAAATAGCCAAGGCGCTTCGCTGGTGGCTGAATGAACACGGATATACATATAAGTATACGTTCTATTCGGCTTAGATTTCAGGGTGAAGGTACAGTCTGAACCCGGATCCGGGATGTAAATGTATCAAACATGAAATGAGATGACACTAAAAAACCTATTGTTACCGGCCTTATTAATTGTGATCGCTTCCTGCAGCACTTCAAACAAGGCTGTCACCGAACCGGATGAGGACCGTTTATACGTCACCCGCATGTATATCGGTAATTATCAGGATTTCAGGCATACAGCACCGGAGCAGTTTGGCGATCCGCACCTGATCTGGATCAAGACTTCCAGTGACAGCACGTTTGGCAAAATATCAGCATACGGCAGGGAATGCAGTTTCAACGAAGGGGAGCGGTTGTATCTGAGGAGGAAGTATGTCACACCGGGCATTTACGGTTACTGGATGTACCAGATCGAGAATGACTCCTCTGTCTTCTACCGCGTCTGCGAGTACCAGAATGACAAAAAGGTGCTTGTTCAGAGCTGGTACTGAACGGCAATGTCATTTATTCCCTGATTCCGGGGGAAATTCCTTATTTCTTACCTGTCTGCCAGTATCTGCCTGAGTTTCTTATGACAGCAGTCACGGTTAATTCTGATGATCCTGTCTGCGCTTAAAAACAAAAACCCACCCGCCTGATTCGGCGGGTGGGTTTTTTGCTCAGTCGGGATGCCGGGATTTGAACCCGGGGCCCCTTGCCCCCCAGACAAGTACTCTAACCGGGCTGAGCTACATCCCGTGCTTTTAAGCGGTGCAAAATTAATTAACTATTCCGATTATCCAAAAAAAAGCTCAGGCCTGCTGTGCAGCCTATCTTCGGTAAGCATAACAAGGAAAGGATTTATTTATATTTGTTCGTCGATAAATTAAGTTATCCAATCACAGATTTAAACCATGAATCAGGTCAACCGTCGTAACTTTCTCCGCCTGGCAGGAGCAGGAGCCGCTGCCGCTGCTGCAGCACCGGTAGCACAGGCAATGAACTCCGCAATTACACCTGCTGCAGGAGTCTCGAATTCTGAAACCGCCGCTAAGCAGGCTCAGCAGGCCAAACCTGCAACCAACATAGCAGACGCGGCAAAAATTGCCCGAGGACCAAATTCAATGCCGGGACTCTATCCTGGTCTTGTAGCGGTGGTTAAAAACACCCGGTCAGTGAAGGACAATGCCATCGTTGAACAGGAGGTTTATGACATGATCGCCCGCTCGATGCTGGAACTGACAGGTGAGAAAAAGCTGAAGAAGGCATGGCGGAAATTTGCAGGACCGGGTGAGAGAATAGGCCTGAAGGTTAACCCTGTGGCGGGCAAAAGCCTGAGCACAAGCCATGAGGTTGTCAGGACCGTAATCGCCCAGCTTGAGGAGAGCGGAATAAAAAGATCACAGCTTACCATCTGGGACCGGCGTGAGTTTGAACTTACAGATGCCGGATTCACACAGGAGAATTACCCGGATATACGGATCGTCGGTACAGAACAGATGGACAAGGACGGCCTCTATTACGGTAAGGACGGCAAACTGTACGGTGAGCACATGATTGACCGTGACTGGTACTACTGGGCAGATGTGGAGGGTGAATATGACGAGTACACAATGCCGTACATGGTCAATGGCGGCAAGTATTCATACTTCACTAAAATTATTACTCAGGAGCTTGACAAGATTATCAACATCCCCATCCTCAAAAATGCGGGGATGACTGTCACCCTTGCCCTGAAAAACCTTGCATTCGGCTCTGTCTCCAACACCGGCAGGCTTCATGCACAATTGTGGAATGAGACCTGTGCACAGGTATGCGCCTTTGCCCCGGTACGTGACAAGGTCGTGCTCAATATCGTTGACGGTATCAAGGGCTGCTTCAACGGCGGTCCCGGAGCCAACCCGCAGTTCTTCTGCAATTATCATACAATAATGGCAGGTACTGACGCTGTTGCGGTTGACCGGATCGGATACGACATTGTCCTGGCAAAGAGAATAGCCGAAGGGTTACAGAAAGAGGGAACTCCGCAGGCCCTGGAGTTCATGCTCCAGGCAGAACGTCTGTCACTTGGAATTGCTGACAGGACAAAAATTGAGTTGAAGGAAGTTGTACTTGGTTAGAAGCAGTGTTTGGAATGAAGAGATTTTCGCCTGTAATAATGTCGGCTGCAATGGCAGCGCTTATTACAGTATCAGCAGGGGCTCAGTCAAACCTCTTTCCACGGGCTCTTTCAGGAATGAACGGGGTGGAGTCAGCACAAAGCCGCACTTTTACTGAAACATCGCTTTACGGTTACATTAACGGTGGCGCTGAGTTGTATCTTGAATACGGATTTGACACTCTTTTAGTGACCGAGATAGTCATTGAGGGTAATGACATCAAGTCCGAGATCTACCGGATGAAGGATCCGGAGGCTGCATTCGGTATTTTCTCCGTTTCACGCTTCCGGTGCAATGGCGGTGAGAAGCTGACGGAGCACCTCTGTAGTTCAGCTTACCAGTTGCAGTTCTGCAAGGGCCCCTATTATGTAAGCATTATAAATGATACCGGCAGTGAAGCTGACCAGAAACGGTCAGCTGACCTCGCAAGGCTGATCATAGAAAATATTGCTGAACCACCTTTCAACCCCGGCGCTTTCTATGCCGGGACCGTTGACGAGGAAACCATGCGGGGAGCCGTGCTTGTAAGAGGGCCTCTCGGTGTATATAACGGCATTCCTGTCCTGTCAGAGAAGCTTGGAAAGGCAAGTGAATACAGCGCCCTGCTTATAAGACACGGTCAGGACACAATCGCTTCACTCCGCTTCAACAGCGAAAATTCGGCAGAGCGGTTCCTGAGTAACCTGAAGTTGTCAACCAACAATAAAACCAGTGCACTGAGCAGTGACTCAACTGTTTCAGTGGTATCACCCAGACACATTATAGTAACTTTTTAATTGTACGTTCAATTTATTGCTATTTTTGCGTCTCGAAACCAAAGATAGCATTATGCAGTTTTTCAAACCGCTCGAAACGGCAGGGGAAGAGAAGAATCAACCTGCCACAGCCACAGAAAAGGTAAGATGTCTTATTGTAGGCTCAGGCCCGGCAGGGTACACTGCTGCAATTTATGCAGCCCGCGCCAACCTGAAGCCTGTGCTTTATACCGGGCTGCAGCAGGGCGGACAGCTTACAACCACCACCGAGGTTGAGAATTTCCCGGGTTATGCCGAGGGTGTCACGGGGCCTGAGATGATGGAAGACCTCAGGAAGCAGGCTGAGAGGTTCGGAACAGAAATACGGTTCGGCATCGCCACCTCTTCGGATTTCTCAGGCAAGCCTTTGAAGGTGACCTTTGACAACAGTCTTGAGATAGAGGCAGAAACAGTTATAATCGCAACAGGCGCTACCGCGAAATACCTTGGGATACCGGCTGAAACAAAATATGCCGGCATGGGTGTATCAGCCTGTGCTACATGCGACGGCTTCTTTTACCGCGGGAAGGATGTGGCTGTAGTCGGGGGAGGAGACACTGCATGTGAAGAGGCAAGCTACCTTGCCGGTCTTTGCAGGAAGGTTTACATGATTGTGAGACGTGATGTGCTCCGTGCCAGCAAAGCTATGCAGCACAGGGTGATGACCGCTCCAAATATAGAGATCCTGTGGAAGTGCCAGGTTGAGGACCTTTTCGGCACACAGGGTGTTGAAGGCGCGGTGGTCGTACGGGGCAGGGGAACACCTGAAGAGTCGAAGTTCAATATTGGCATTGACGGATTCTTCCTTGCGATAGGGCATACGCCGAACTCAGAGGTGTTCAAGCCATGGATTGAAACAGATGAAACAGGATATATAATTACAGAACCGGGTTCGACACGCACCCGTGTACCGGGTGTCTTCGCCGCAGGCGACGTGGCTGACCGCGTATACAGACAGGCTGTTACCGCTGCGGGAAGCGGTTGTAAGGCAGCCATAGACTCTGAACGTTATTTATCAGAACTGTGAACAGGATATTATTAATACTTTAAAAGGGGGATAAACGCTTATCATGCGAAACTTTAGAAAAACATTTAACATAAACGCCGAACCTTCAGATATTTACGCGGCACTTACAAATCCTTATACAATTGAACTGTGGTCGGGTTACCCGGCTGTAATGCCTGCAAAGGCAGGGGAGGAGTTCAATATGTGGGACGGGGATATCTGCGGACGGATAATTGACCTTGTGCCGGACAGGAAGGTTGTCCAGGAATGGTACTTCGGCGACAGGGAACTTGAATCACAGGTTACAATCACTATTAACGGCAACGGAGGCGGAACCGTGGTCACGGTTGAGCATACAAATATTCCGGTAGAGGATTATGAAAATATTGCCGAGGGTTGGAACGAGTATTACATGGGGGCCATCAGGCGGTTTTACAATCCCAATTTCTGATTCTTCACAATATCACGCACATCTTCGAGTCCGCCCGTAATAAGGCCTGAAATACCGGTGTAACATTTGGTCCTCGACTTTTCCGAGACAGCCTCTGCCCATCGTGGCAGCCATGAAAGCATTTCATCGTTTATGAAAGCGAGCAGGTCACGGCCGATCATTGCTTTGATCTCATAGTCATCCTCTGTCAGGTATTTTTCGATCAGAAGGTTGACAAAGAGGAGCTGAATGCCAAGATGGTCAGCCTCCAGGCCGGACTCTTCGCTTAGCCCGTATCCGTATCTTTTGTAAATGTTGCCTATCTCACGGATATGATCTTCGGCTGAAATCCCGGTTTTCATCCAGCGGGATGCTGCAGGATAAGCCTCTGAATCCAGGTGGCCGCCAAGCAGTGAGATGTAATTTTTGTCTGTTGCAGCATGACACTGTTGTTTCAACGGACAGGGAGATCTGAGAAGCCTGCTGGCCTGCTCAAAACGGCTGTTGGTGCTTTCCAAAGGCAGGTTCCTCAGAAAACCTGCATCACACAGATGAGGAAGGTCACTTTGGCCTGGTGTCATTGAAACAGATCCACCGAGGAAGAGAAAAAGTGCTGTATAGGCCTGAAGAAGCTCATCAGGTGTATTGGTGCTTTTTATGCCGACTGGCATCATGTTGTCAGATTTGGTATTCATTCCACAAACGTGATTCTGATAAAAAAGTTCAGAAACGAATGGAACAAGGCATCTTCTTATTCAAAAACGAGGTGTCACAACACCCTGCAGCATCAGAAATCATCCCTGGCATTGCCGCGAATGCGGAAATTGTACGAAAATACGAAAAGAGGCCGTCCGAAGATGCTCATCTCATATCCCCTGATAATACCGTCTTCTGTTCTGAAGAAGACTGAGTACGGGTTATAACGGCCAAGTACATTGTAAACGGTAAACGTTATTGATGAGTGGTTTAACTTGACGGCTTTCAGGTTGCCGTTGAGGGTGGCGGCAAGGTCAAGCCTCATGTAATCAGGGATACGGTACTCATTTCTGTCTGAAAAATAAACCTGGTGCATGTCGTCATACCAGTAGAAGGCAACAGGATAGGTTACAGGTCTGCCGGTATTATATACAAAATTGCATGTCATGTTGAATCTTCTCGAGAAGCGGGAATTCAGAACTATCTTCAGGTCATGCGGTTTGTCATAATCTGCCGGGAAATAATTTCCGCCGTTGACTTTTTCAATATCATATTTTCCGTCAACCTTGAGAAAAGTCCTGGAATAGGTATAGCTGAGCCATCCGGTCAGGTCGCCGCTCTGCTTTTTTATCATGAACTCAATGCCGTAGGCTTTGCCGTCAGCCCTTATTACATCGGTTTCAAGGTGTTCGTTCATCAGCAGGGAAGCACCTCCCTTGTAATCGAGAACATTCCTGAGGTCCTTATAGTAAGCTTCAAGGCTGGTCTCAATCGCCTTTCTGCCCAGGGTGTGGTACAAAGCCAGTGATACCTGGCCACTTCTCTGAGGTTTTATATACTGGTCACTTAATTTCCATGTATCTGTAGGTGAGATGGATGTTGTGTTGGAGATCATATGAATGTACTGGAATACCCTCTGGGCTCCCATTTTCACTGACAACTGCGGAGCGACGATAAGCCGGGATGAGAACCTGTATTCAAGCCGGGGATAGACCTTCAATACTTCTCCCCTTTGGTAATAGACCGTATCTGAGATGGTTGATTCTGAAAGCGGGAGTCCTTCAAGGTAGTGAAATACCTGCCTGGGTCCGAATGAAGTAAAGAGGGTGGTGCGGAGTCCCGCTGACAGAGACAGCAGAGGAGTAACCTCATATTCATCACTGAGGTAAAATGAGGGTTCCAGGGCTCTTTCGTCCTGTATGGTTTTCAGTGACACCGTCGAGTAGATTCCTGATGGTTTTAACCTGCCAGGCATCAGTGAATAAAACGTTGCGTCTGTACCGAACTCAATCTTATGTTTTACTGAATGATAATAAAGGAATTCTGCACGAAGGATATTCTGATTGAGCTTGTAGTTCATTGTGCCCGACAGGGCTGAGTCGTTCTTTGTGTCGAGCCTGTACCAGTAATTGCTCAGAATTGCAAACAGTTGTAATGAAAACTCCTGGGAAAATTTATGGTTCCATTTCAGAGTTGATGCCAGGTTTCCGTAGTAGAAAGCCCTTTCCTTGTAGTAGTCAAAGTTGTCGTTGCTCAGATAAGCGCTCAGGGTGAGGGTGTTTTTGTTATCAACCTCAGTTGTGACAGAACCCTGGAGGTCATAAAACCGTGCCGAGCTGTTCTTCAGTCTGTAATCGCTGAGCAGGTCAAGTATCCAGTCTGAGTATGTTGTTCTGGCTCCGGCAATGAAAGTGCTGTTGATCTTTTTCAGCGGTCCTTCAGCCATGATCCTGCCTGTCATCGGGCTTATTCCCCCGCTGATCTTTACCTTCTCACTGTTGCCTTCAGCGGGGATTATCTCAAGGACTGAAGAAAGCCTGCCGCCGTATTTTGCCGGCATACCACTTTTATAGAGTACAACATCACTTACCATGTCAGAGTTAAAGGCAGAAAAGAATCCGAAAAAGTGGGATGGATTTATTACAGGAGCATTATTCAGAAAAACCAGGTTCTGGTCAGTACTGCCGCCCCGGACATTAAAGCCCGCCGATGCCTCCCCGACGGTCTGCACCCCGGGCAGCAGCAGCGAGCTCTTGAGCACGTCGGCTTCGCCAAGCCCCATGGGTATCTGTTTAAGCATCCTGATGTTGATCTTTTCAATACCGGTCCTGACATCCCTGACGTTGCTTCGGCTGCCTGTTATTACAACAGCCTCCACCTCACTTGTGCTTTCCTCCATAGTAACGTCAAGGGTTCCGCTGGAATGAATCAGGACATTCCTCCTGGTTGATTTCATGCCTATCATCCTGAAGTCGATCTGGTACTGGCCTGCCGGAAGTGTCAGAGAATAATAGCCTGCATCATTTGTCATTACTCCGGTTCTGAGCTTCTCAACATAGACGATCACACCACCAATATGTGAGCCGTCACTTATGTTTGTAACGTTACCTGACAGCACGGCAACGCCTCCCTTTTTGCCTGACACCTGGCGACCGATCCTGAAAAGCCGGAATTCTTCACTGATGCCGGCTTCCGCCACCGGTGACGGTGCCTGAAGCTGCAGCGCAGCTTCAGCTTCCCCGGAGACCCTTGCCAGATGATCAAGGTATACCTCCCGGAAGTTTGTCTTTACTGCATAGCCCTTCGTAAGTATTACCCGGTTGTCTTCCGTGATGAAAAAAGAGAATCCGTCCTTTCCCAGAGTCTTATTCATCAACTGATTAAATGAAAAATTGTCAGAATTGACAGATAGTGTAAGTGAATCTGTCCATTTATCGGAATAAAATATTCTGACGGGAACAATGCTTTCAACCGTGTCAACGAACTGACTGAATAGTATACTGTCAAAGCGTATGCTGATCCTGTCTTCCTGGCCAAAGCTCATAAGATACGAGGGAACAAGGAGAATAACAATCAGTAAGATCCTTATCCGTTTAATCCTTTTCTTCATCAAGTGTACGCTCATAGAATCGCAGGACTGATGTTACCGAATGCTTATCCGCACGTTTTATTCTGATTTTATTTTCTGAGAGGAAATGGCTTACTTCTTTCGACCTGCTTCCGAAGAGCAACAAAAAGTCTTTCCTTCCACTTATCATCGAATAATGTTCACCGGTTTTTGCAAAGCCTATGGGTTTATACGAGTATTCATCTACACCCTGCAGTTTATAGTGAACAGACACGTGTTTAATCAGGTACTTACAGAATCCGTCATATGCCACTTCATAATATCCGTCTCCCAGGTTGAACCCCGGCTCTGTCGTGGCCGAGAAATACCTGAAAACGAGAGTGTCGCCCATAAAGAACAGTTTAAATCCGGGGACATTGTCACTGTTAAGTGAAACCTGGTGGACCGTATTGTCAAAAACAAGACTGTTATCTGTACATATGACTTCGTCCAGGTAAGTGTCATACTGAAGGTCAATTTCCGTGTACTCCCTCGTCCGGTATATCAGCGAAGCCGTTCGCTCTTCACCGGCTCTGAGGAGGGGATTGACAGCGGATCGGTAGTAATTCTGTCTGTAATCCTTTCCGTTTATAAAATCCTTTTCAATTCCAGCTTCAGCAACATAAAGCGAGTCGAGATCACTCAGCTGTTCATTTGCCATCATTATAAAGAAGCTGCTGTTATCTGCCATTACAGGCAGATCAGATGCCTGGGGTGATACCCTGACCGCAAGCATCATCATCATCAGAGTCGTATAAATGGTCTTTGTCATATAAACATGAAACCTGACAGAGGGAAAACAAATTTATACTTTAATAAGCATTTTCAGCCGGTAATCGGGTCCCTGCGGCCAATTATAAGCAAATTAATAATAAATTTAGGCAGTGCCAAAATCATTTCAATTGATAAGTTTGTCATTTGACGGACACAGTTTAAGATGAAAACTGTCTTCTTACAAGGTACAAGGGGGAAGCATGTGTTCTTTCCGGTGTTACTCTGCCTGATGCTGAGTAATTGTATCCGTCCTTTTTACCCTGATCTTGAGAAGTATCAGTCACTCCTTATAGTTGACGCCAGGCTGACGGATGAAGAAGATGTGCCTGCCTGTGTCAGGCTTTCACGGACATCCGACATGCCTGATGAAAAGCCGAGGATGGTTGAAGGCGCCATAGTCACGATGACTGACAATCTTGGAAACAGTACCTCTTTTACGGAGGTCTCCGACGGGGTTTACAAGACTGATAGCACTTCATTCACAGGCATACCTGGCAGGGAGTATTCGCTCAGGATCATTACGCCGGACGGGAAAGAGTACGCCTCAGATCCGTGTAGTCTCGCCCGGGGACGTAAAATTGACAATGTGTATTTTGAAAAAGCGAGCCGGACCCTGGATAACGGTGAGTTTCAGGAGGGCATCATGATATTCGCCGATGCCCTGGAATCAACTGAGAATAAATGTTTCAGGTGGTCTTACGAGGAATGGTGGAAGTTCACGGTGCCATACCCGGTCACCCATATGTTCATCGATGAGCATAATGTGGTTAAAGTGCCGGTGGAAAATGAAACATGTTATGCCAGAAGGAAACCGGAGCTGCCCGAAATTGAATCAGTCAATCCGGACCTGAACAGTGAGACTGGAAGGAAGCCAGTGCTCTTTATCGCTTCCGCCAATTCAGACAGACTGCTTCTCAGGTACAGTATCGAAGTAAGCCTTTTTACAATTTCCGATGAGGAGTATGAGTTCTGGAGGCTGGTGAAGGAGATCAATACAAGCGGAGGTGATATTTTCGACAGGCAGCCTTTCCCTGTAATGACGAACATATACTGTGCGAATGATGCTGAAGAGAAAGTCCTTGGATACTTTCAGGTGTGCGGAGCGTCAAGGAAGAGGATATACATAACACCCGGAGAGATTGAACCACTGGGTTTGCCTGAGTTTGAATACGGCTGTGTTCTGACAAAGAAAGGTCCGCAGGATTATCTTTCTGAACAACCTCCCTCTTTTGACTTTATCTACAGAAGTTTTACGGCAATGGGGTACAACTTCATTTATCCTGACTACCTTATAGAAGCATTTCAAATACTTGACAGGCTGGTTTTTGCAACAAAGGAATGTTCGGACTGTTCGGTTAACGGTGCGTCTGTGCCACCTTATTTCTGGATTGATAGTGAGTAATTTTGACTGTGGTTATGAACCCGGGCAGGAATAAAAGAGGCATGACAATAAGAATACGGGTGGTTGCAATATCAGCCCTTTTATTTTTATCGGCGTTAAGTTCCTTATCACAGTCTCCGGATCAGTTGCCGGTAATCAATACCACGGGTGGATTTTCAGAGGAATTATATATACGCACTGACAGGGATATATACATTTCGGGTGAACAGGTTTTTCTGAAGATATTCTGTGTGAGCAGGCTTACCCGCCGGGCATCAGGTATCAGCCGTGTGGTCTACATAAATCTTCTTGACAGTCATAACAATCCGGTGATCAGTCTGAAGGCACGCATTTCAGGTATGTCCGGGACAACAGGCTTTACCCTTCCTGACACACTTGAAACCGGTAACTACCACATAGCCGGCTCCACCAGGTGGATGCAGAACTTTTCGCCGGAACTTTACTCCTACAAGATAATCACTGTAATCAATCCTTTCAGGAACCTCGACAGCATTAAAACCAGACCGGAAGAGGGGAGACCTGACAAGGTGATTTTCTTTCCTGAAGGTGGCTCAGTTATTCCCGGAGCTGCCAATGTAATCGGGTTCAGATGCCTCGATTCAAACATGAAGCCTGTCGGCTTCAGGGGTGTCGTCTCCGACGGTTCAGACAGCATTCTGTGTCATGTCCGGTCTGATAACAACGGATTCGGTATTATAAGAACGGATGTACCCTCAGCCGGGAAGCTTTATCTCCGGTCTGTCAATGAGGATGCAGGAACTGAGAGGCATGAGTTACCGGCTGCGCGCTATTCCGCTGTGGCTATTGCAGTTATGGATGATACGGAACATAACGTTTACAGGGTGAGGATCAACTCCGGCCCCGGCTTCAGTCCGGGTAACAGAGTCCTGAGCCTGAGGTACGCCCCCGTGTCAACGCCCTCATTATTACTGGCCGCTGATATTATTGCAAAAGAAGAGATCATGATTAGCCATGATGCCCTGCCTGAAGGCCTGGCTTTCATGTACCTGGCTGATGAAAACGGAGAAGTGATCACAGGCAGATGGCTTTGCAACAGCCGGGGAAGAGTAATAAATATTTCGGTTAAACCAGACCGTGAAAGTTACAGTGCCCGCGACAAGGCTGTCATTGAGGTGTATGCCGAAGACAGCTCCGGCAATCCTGTAACAGGTGACCTGTTGCTTTCCGTAGTACGCCGGCAAAGCATTGAAGAGTCCCGGGATGTTGCCGGATACGGACTTCAGATATCCGGATTACCCGGCAGAAATGACAGCTGCGGGATTTACGGCAATAATGACAGACTGCTGTTTTATCAGAATGACGCTGCAGAACCGGGCGATGACGGCCACAGACAGGTTATTCTGCCTGAACCCGACGGTCATATTATCAGTGGCAGGGTGATGAAAACCGGAACCGGGGAGCCGTTGGCAGGCAGCGACATTGTTCTCTCCTTTGTCGGGAAAAAGGCGTTGTGCAAATTTGCTGAAACAGATACTGCCGGCAGGTTCATGTTCATCTCAACAGAGGAGGGCATCCGGGAGATGGTTATTCAGCCACTGGATTCAGATACCGTTGGCTATTACACAGAGCTTGATGACCCATTCCCCGGGACCTTCAGCAAGACTCCCCCCCGGGAGCTGAGCATCGATACAGGAATGCTTGACATGATAAACAAAGCTGTCATAAGCATGCAGGTAAAAAGGGTATATGACCCGTTGACAGAACGTGCCACAGCAGCACCGGGAGGGAATGAAGAATATGATTTTTACGGACAGCCTGAATACGTCACGGATATGTCAGCGTTCATACAGCTTGCCACTCTCGGCGAAGCTCTTAAGGAACTTGTTCCGGGTGCGGTCTCTGCTAATGAGAAGGGGAAGGCAGTCATAAGGACTGTCAGAAAATACAATGACCTGGTTGAGGTATGGGATCCGATCGTGATTGTCGACGGGGTGCCGGTGCCTGATCATGAGAAAGTGCTCGGAATACCCGGCGATAAGATCGCGATTATAAAGGTGCTTAACGGTGAGTATTTTATTTCAGGATTAGTCCTTGGAGGGGTGATTGACATCAAGACCTATGACGGGGATCTTTCTGTTATCCGCTTTGACAAGCCTCTCTTCAGACAGGAGTATCACGGACTTACCGGGGGGACAGGTTTTGTCTCACCTGATTACTCTCTTCCTGCCAGTAAGGAGAACCGTATGCCTGATTTCCGGAATACACTCTATTGGGATCCGGAGCTAAGCACAGACAGTAACGGCCGGGCTGTGGCGGAATTTTTCACATCCGATGAACCAGGTGACTATCTTATTCTTGTCGAAGGTTTTAGCTCTGACGGCATATACGGAAGGGGCACAGGACATCTTGTAATAGAAAGCGACAGCAACAACAGGCAGCAGCACTGACAGCAATGCAACATCCCTGGAATCTCTGATACCTGTCGCCGGCAGAGCGGTTTATTTCTCCGCTTTCTCAAGTCCCTCAAGCTCCTTCATGCCCAGGTTATCTGACAGGCCGGCGATTGTTTTCATGTCAAGGTCACCCTGAATGGATACCACCGAGCCCCCTATACCGCCGGTGACCATCACAAGCTCGGCTATCCTGCCGCCTTCTTCACGAATCATGAAAAAGACCTGGCCGTCCTGCTCCTTCACCGTCATCAGCTCCTCATATCCGTTACGCCTCAGACCGGGCATCAACTCTTTCACGAAGCTTATACCCCGGACCGCCATTGTGCTGTCGATACTCAGGATGCGGATCCCCTTGATTCTTGTCACCAGGTTGCGGAACTCTTCGTCTTCAGTATCGATCCTCGAGAGGAGGCTGAACATCCTGGAAGAGATGTAGACAGAGGTAAAGCCATCCTTTCCGTCATATTTCGTGAACAGGTCATCCACGGGGCTCTTCTGTGCACAGAGCGAAGCTGACAGAGCTGTCAGCAGTAGTAATATGAGCACATGTTTATTCATATCGTGTTTTCTGGTTTATTTCTTTTTCATCCTGTACTGCGACAAGTTCATCGAGGTAATGAAGCCTGGAGAGATTTTTGCCTATGATGTCGCCAAGCCTGTCAAGTCCTTCCAGTTCCTGCGGTTTTTTGGCAATGGTTCCGACCTGTCCCAGTTGGGCGGCGCCACTGTTCATCTTTCCTGAAACGTCCAGCAGGATGTTTCTTACCTCCGCCATGGCTATTGCCGGGTCACTGTAGGTGTCTTCCGGCTGGCCGGGGATTGCAAGGCGGAATGCCAGCCAGATTCCTGTCACTATTGCTGCCGCGGCAGCAATGCCGGTGATAAGGCGGAAGAGGCTGCCTGTTGGTTTCAGGGCTGCCTTTCGGTGTGTTACGGCTTCGAGCTTGTCAGCAAACCCTTCGGAAGGCACGGGTGCCGGCCCGGCCATTTCAGCAAGGAAGAGCAGTTCTCTCCTCAGGTCTTCTGGCAATAGCGGATCACTGAGCGAATTTTTCAGCTTCAACTCCTCCTCTTCGGTGGTTTTACCTTCAAAATACCTTTCGAGCAGTTCCCTTATCTTCTCCTGTTCCATAACCGTATATCCTTTCCAACTCCTCCCTGACCTGTTTCCTGGCCCTCGAAATAACAGTCCTGAGTGCAGTGACATTTGTACCCAGCACTTCGGCAGTCTCTTCGTAAGAGTATCCCTCCATGTCACGCATTATAACCGCGCTTCGTCCGGGCTCCTTCATCCTGCCGACTATTACCGTGATCAGTCGTGCCGCTTCGCGCCTCTCGTCTGCCCCGGTATTTCCGGATCGCATTTCTTCAGCCGTTACTGTTTCCGCGAGAGGTACAATCTTCCATCGTTTTCTTCTTCTAAGCATATCGATGCAGCAGTTACGTGTCACTGTGGTGCACCATGCAGCCACGCTGGCATAGCTCCTCTTTCCGTTTCTCTCCGCCCACAGTTTCATCATAACCTCCTGTACCGCATCTTCAGCTTCTTCCCTGTTGTTCAGGAAGCGAAAGGCGAGGGCATAAAGCCTCCGCCCCTCCGGCAGTACCGTTTTCCTGAACTCTTCGGGGGACATTTTTTACTTTACTATTCACCAAAGTTATCATTTGTCTCCGAACTCGAGTCCTTCGAGAATGGCAATCCCGTCTCCGTTGCTTACCAGCTGTGATGCCTCCTCACGGGTCAGATTACCCTCAAGCTGGATGACAGCCTCTTTTTCTCCATCAATGATCAGGAGCAACTCATTTACAATATCCCTGTTCATCCTTGCAACGAACCGGATGTCAGCGCCGTCATCCCTTACTGACATGAGTTCATCGTACCTGCCCCTTCTGATCACCCCTCTGATCTCGGAAACAATGCTCTCCGAGGCAGGTGTTGCAGCCTTGTCTCTGACCACCAGCCTGATGGAGGTCACCTTGCTCAGAGGATTTCCATGCCTGTCAGTGTTGTCGCTGTCACCAAGGAAATTCAGAAGACTGCCGTTGATAACGACCGACGTATAACCGTCGCGGTTGCTGTATTTGCTGAAGAAATCATCAAGAGAGGTCCTCTGTCCGGATAATGCGGCGGCAATTGTAACTGCGGCAATTGTAAGTAACATTCTTTTCATAGCTGTCCGTTTTTTATTGTGTTTACTGAGTCTATGACGAACAGGGGCAAAAAACATTACAAAATTTTTTCACTATCTGAAAAAGTGTTGATATCTGTTGAAAATTCCGGGAAGGTTTCCGGGTACAGAGGTGTTATTTTTATCCGTTGAATAATTAATAAATATACGTAATCGGGCTTGCCGGTTTAACAAGTTTAATCAAAACAGAATATTTGCCAAATGACAGCATCTGAAGCGATTGCCCTGATGAAAGAGTCCGGGGTCACACTTCCTGAGGAGATAAGCCTTATTGCCGGAAGTTCTCCGTCCGCGGTTTTCTTCAATTCTTCGTCTGAAATCCTTGAAGCTTCGTTTCCCGGCAGGGGAGACCTGACATTCGAAGTTAAATATGACATTCCGGGAAGAGGTGAGGTCACGGAAGTAAAGCTTCACCGTGTCACAAACGGGCTATCTGCAAACTATACAGAGCCTTACATGAGACGACGTGACCCGGAGACAATGCTCATCGGTGACGAGCGGCCGACCGACAAGAGGAGGTTTGAGGATGAATATGGTTATCCTTTTTGCAGGCTGAAGAATGAGACCATTGAATGGCTGAAAGGGCAGGAGGTCGGGATGTTCCTCTGTTTTGCAGGCAACTGGCCAATCGGTGCCGGCGGCATTGTTGTAACCCCGCTCAACGCATCGTTTTTTGCTTTCGGGCTATCGCTCCTGCAGAGGATTATTTCTGTTGATCAGCTACCTGAAGGATTCAGGGTGGAATCTGTCGTCTACGTTGCACCTCCCTTCCGTCACACGCATTTCATGGGACGCCAGGTTGTTGTACACAACAGGCTTGAAGGTCTTCATGAGATGTTTGCCTATAACCTGTATCCGGGCCCGAGTGCCAAGAAGGGATTCTACAGTGTCCTCCTTGACAAGGGAGAGGATGAAGGATGGCTTACAACCCACTGTTCAACGGTTCAGGTTGTGAGTCCGTATGACAACGTGACCACGTTCATGCATGAGGGGGCCAGCGGGGGAGGCAAGAGCGAGATGATACAAAACATTGTACGTGAGCCGAATGGCCAGATACTGATTGGCCAGAATATAATGACAGGTGAGCGGCGGGTCATATCAATCCCGTTCTTCTGTTCGTTTCATCCGGCAACTGATGACATGGCGCTCTGCCACCCTTCTTACCAGAGTAACAACGGCAAGCTGACTGTAGCTGATGCCGAGAATGCATGGTTCATCAGGGTTGACGGAGTGACCGGTTACGGTGACGATCCGTTTCTTGAAAAGATCACGATCAACCCGGCAGAGCCGTTGCTCTTTCTGAATATTGACACCAGGCCTGACGGTACGGCATTGATATGGAACCACACGGAGGATTCACCCGGCAAACGGTGCCCCAATCCAAGGGTAGTGCTTCCGCGAAGGATTGTCCCGGGTGTGATCAACAGACCGGTCACCGTCGATGTCCGCAATTTCGGGGTAAGGATGCCGCCTTGTACAGCAGAGAAGCCCACTTATGGTATTGCGGGGCTTTTTCATATACTTCCCCCGGCGCTTGCATGGTTATGGCGGCTTGTGAGCCCCCGCGGATATGCCAATCCCAGCGTCACCGGCAACAGCGATCTCGAGAGTGAGGGTGCAGGGTCATACTGGCCTTTTGCAACCGGTAAAAAAGTACGGCATGCAAACCTCCTCCTGGAACAGATAGTCAATACTCCCAGAGTCAGATACACTCTGACACCAAACCAGCACATCGGGGCATGGAAGGTGGGGTTCAAGCCACAGCTGCTGATGAGGGAATACCTGACACGCCGCGGCAACGCTAAACTCAGGGCAGATCAGCTCAAACCTTCAAGGTGTTCACTGCTTGGATATGAACTCAACTACCTCACAATCGAGGGTTCTCCTGTACCCACCCGGTTTCTCAAGGTGTACCGGCAGGCAGAGGTGGGTGAAGAGGGCTATGATGCCGGTGCCGCCATTCTCCAGGACTTTTTCCGCAGGGAGCTGGAGGGATTTCTCTCGCCTGACCTGGCCCCGCTGGGACGAAGGATAATAAATGCCTTCATGGAGGGGTGCACTGTTGAGGAGTACGCCCGGATACTTCCGATGGAATACCAGTACTCGTTTCTTACGATTAATGACCATAACCAGCAGGGGGCCGTGTGAGCCTCCCGGTCTGATGACAGGCGCCAACAGGAGGTGGGGCATGTGAGCCCCCCGGTCTGATGACAGGCGCCAACAGGAAGGGGGGCTGTGAGCCCCCCCCCCTGTGTGATATCCGTCCGCAGACCGGACAGTTGTCCTGTCTGAAAACCAGGCAACTGTCAGTTTCTGAAGTCAGCCATCTCGTTTGTCGGATAAGCGTTTGTCTCAAGCTTCTTCTTGACCTCCTTGAATGCCTTTATCGTGTAATTGACATCCTCCATTGTATGGGCGGCAGTCGGGATGATCCTGAGCATAATGACCCCCTTGGGAACCACCGGGTATATTACAACCGAGCAGAAGATACCGTAGTTTTTGCGCAGGTCCTTGATGAGGTGGGTTGTTTGTGCCAGTTCCCCGTTGAAGAAGACAGGAGTCACTGGTGACTGTGTTTTTCCGAGATCGAAGCCAGCCTCCCTGAATCCCTTCTGGAGAGCATTTGCAATCTGCCACAGTTTTTCGCGAAGCTCCGGGTGATTCTTTATCATTTCCAGGCGTTTGATTGCGCCTATAGTCATTGCCATTGGCAGTGACTTGGCATAAATCTGTGAGCGGAGGTTGAACCTGAGGAAGCTTATTACATCCTTGTCGCCTGCAATGAATCCGCCTATTCCGGCGAAGCTCTTTGCGAAAGTCGCGAAATAAACGTCTATCTGGTCCTGCACTCCGAAGTGTTCGCCGGTGCCGGCTCCGGTTTTACCCATTGTTCCGATGCCGTGGGCATCATCAACGAGGAGGCGGAAGTTGTACTTTTTCTTGTAGGATACTATTTTGTCCAGTGCCCCCAGGTCGCCTGCCATGCCGAACACACCCTCGGTGATGACGAGGATGCCTCCACCGGTCTCTGCAACGATTTTCTGAGCATGCTGAAGCTGCTTTTCGAAGCCTTCCATGTCATTGTGCGGATAGACAAACCGTTTTGCAAGCACCATCCTTAGCCCGTCCATGATGCAGGCATGTGATTCCGAATCATAGACGATGACATCATGTCTTCCTGCAAGGCAGTCTATTGTTGAGACCATCCCCTGGTAACCGTAGTTGAGGAGGTAAGCAGCTTCTTTTCCGACAAATTCAGCAGCCATCTGTTCGAACTTCTCGTGCATGGTGGTTTGGCCTGACATCATCCTGGCACCCATCGGGTATGCAAGTCCGTACTGTGCTGTGGCTTCAGCGTCAACCTTTCTTATTTCCGGGTGATTTGCAAGTCCGAGGTAGTTATTGAGACTCCAGTTAAGGACCTCCCTACCCATGAATTTCATACGGGGGGCTATTTCACCCTCAAGCTTCGGGAACATAAAGTATCCGTCTGCCAGTTCCTGGTACTGTCCGAGCGCACCACGGTTCTTTCTGATCTTGTCGAAAATATCCACGTCAAGTATTGTTTTTGATTATTGCCCGCAAAATTATTAAAACATTGATCCTTGACAGTACCTATTTATACCTATTTGTTCCTCTGAATTAACACTCTCTTAACTACTCAGCGTTGATTATTAGTGCACTTTTGTATCAATTTGGCTCTGTCAATGAAAAAAAATAGTAATTTTGCGCAACATTTCCGGGTATGAAGGTCAGACCGATAACACTTTTAATGCTAGCTCTCATCGTCACATCATGCGGTGAGTATGAAAAACTTCTCAAGAGCACTGATAACGAGCTCAAAAGGGAGAAGGTCTTCGACTATTACGATGATGGCAAATATATAAAGTCAATTGAGCTTCTCTCCCAGATACTGCCACGCTTCAGGGCCACCGACCAGGCTGAACAGCTTAACTGGATAAATGCCCAGGCTCATTACAGGATACGTGATTACATGATGGCAGGTCAGTATTACCAGGAGTTTGCAGACACCTACCCCGGCAGCAACAATGCAGAAGAGGCTGCCTATCTTGCGGCACTGTGTGAGTACTACCAGAGCCCAAGGGCGGAGCTTGACCAGACAAACACCAGGAAAGCAATAGAAAGCTTTACAATATTCATGCAGAGATACCCGACGAGCACCCGTACTGACGACTGCAAGGCGAGGATTCTCGATTTGCAGGAGAAACTGGTTGAAAAATCGTATCTCAGCGCCAGGCTTTACTATGACCTGAAAGAGTACAGGGCTGCAACGGTCTCACTGGCAAACAGTCTCAAGGAGTATCCTGATACAAAGTACCGTGAGGAACTGATGTTCCTTAAGCTGGATGCACTTTACCTCTTCGCTGCAAACAGCATCCCTGAGAAAAAGCTTGAACGCTACCAGACAACACTGGACGAGTATTATTCGTTTATAGAAGAGTTTCCAAAGAGCAGGTTCTCAAAGGAAGTATCAAGGATCTTCGAAAGCACGGCGAAGTACCTGAAGGTTGACACTACCGTGAAACAGACTGAAAGTAACTGAAATCATCTATAAGAATATGGATTACAAAAAGACATCGGCATCCTACACAACAATCACAAGGAATATTGACAAGTTCGACGCCTCAACGGGAAATATTTACGAAAGTGTCATCGTCTGCAACAGGAGGGCAAACCAGATCTCCGTCGAGATGAAGCAGGAATTGAACTCGAAGCTCGAGGAATTTGCTTCGTTCAATGACAACCTTGAGGAGGTGTTCGAGAACAGGGAGCAGATCGAGATATCCAAGTTCTACGAGAGGCTGCCGAAGCCAACTCTCATCGCTCTTGCCGAATTTGAGGATGGCAAGATCTACTACCGTAACCCTGATAAGGAGCAGAAGCCGAAGAAATAAGGTCATCACATGCTTGAAGGCAGGAAAATACTGCTTGGAGTCACCGGAGGTATAGCAGCTTACAAGGCTGCCGTTATCATCCGGTTGCTTGTTAAGGAAGGAGCCGAAGTAAAGGTTTTAATGACCCCTCTTGCAAAGGAGTTCATTACACCGCTGACACTTGCAACCCTTTCAAAGAATCCCGTCCTTGTCGATTTCTTCGATCCTGAGGACGGGCGCTGGAACAGCCATATCGATCTTGGAATGTGGGCTGACCTGTTCCTTGTCGCTCCGGCTACTGCCAACACGATGGGCAAGATGGCGTCAGGAATAGCAGACAATCTGCTTCTTACAACATATCTGTCAGCCCGTTGTCCGGTTTTCATCGCACCTGCGATGGATCTTGACATGCTCGCCCATCCGGCTACTGTCAGCAACATTGAAAGGCTGAAGTCGTTTGGTTGTCATTTTATTGAACCTGACACAGGTGAGCTTGCCAGCGGACTGGAGGGCAAAGGCCGCATGGCCGAACCGGAGGTGATAGTGAAGGAGCTGAGAGAGTTCCTTTCAAAAAAAAAAATAACTGAGCTTCCGCTGCATGGCAGGAGGGTCTTCATCAATGCAGGCCCCACGGTTGAACCGATAGATCCGGTCCGGTTCATCAGCAATTATTCTTCAGGGCGAATGGGTATTGCCCTCGCAGACACGGCAGTCAGGCTGGGCGCTGATGTTACACTGGTATTGGGTCCGGTGAGTGTCAGACCAAAGGAAAAAAAGGTCACTGTCGTGCCGGTAAAAACCGCCGCTGAGATGAAAGAAGCATCCATTAAGGCTTTCGCGTCATGCGATATTGCAATACTGGCAGCCGCTGTGGCTGATTTTACGCCTGAGTCAACCTCCCCGACCAAGGTAAAAAGAGGGGACACCGACCTTATTATAAGGTTGAAACCTACTGAAGACATAGCTGCCTGCCTTGGAAACATGAAAAAGAAGGGGCAGTTCCTGGCCGGTTTTGCACTTGAGACAGACAACGAGGTTACAAATGCAAAAGGCAAGATGCAAAGGAAAAACCTCGACATGATCATCCTGAACTCGCTTAGGGACGAGGGGGCCGGCTTCGGGCACGATACCAACCGGATCACAATAATTGACAGAACCGATAATATTGATAAATTTGAACTGAAATCGAAGGACGAAGTCGCTTCGGATATTTTTGACAGAATCATTTCACTCACACGCTGACCCGCAATGAATCAACAGATTAAAGGATTGCTTCTCATGGCGGCACTCCTGGTGCTGACTGCCAGGGGCAGTGTCATGTCGCAGGAGCTGTACTGCAATGTGCAGGTGTCGGCACAAAAGATCCAGGGCTCGAACCGTGAGGTTTTCCAGAACATGCAGCGTGATATATATGAGTTCATGAACAGCATGGTCTGGACCGACAATGTTTTCAGCTTCTCGGAGAGGATAGAGTGCAACCTGCTGATCAACCTCGATGACCAGCTTTCTGCTGACGAATTCCGCGGCACGATACAGGTCCAGCTCAGCAGGCCGGTTTATAACACAACCTATGAGTCAACTGTCCTTAATTTCGTGGACAATAACTTTCAGTTCAGGTATGTTGAGTTTCAGACACTTGAGTTCAATCCGAACAGTCATACAAGCAACCTCGTATCTGTGCTGGCCTATTATGCCTACATGCTTATAGGCATGGATTTCGATACATATTCACAGGGAGGAGGTACTCCCTATTTCCAGGTTGCTGAAAAGATTGTCACAAACGCCCAGAATGCCCCTGAACAGGGATGGAAGCCGTATGACGGATCAAGGAACAGAAACCGTTACTGGCTGGTCAAGAACATTCTCGACAGTGAGTACGCCGGCGTCAGGCAGTTTCTTTACCTGTATCACCTCAGAGGGCTTGACAGGATGGAATCAGACATGACACAGGCCAGGACAGAGATTTACGAGAGCCTCAGACGTTTGCAGGAGGTCTACCGCCGCAGGCCTGATCCGTTCATGTACTATATGACAGTGGTGCTTGAGGCAAAAGCCGACGAGCTGGTAAATATCTTTTCCCAGGGCTTTCCGGAAGAGAAGAACAGGGTGGTACAGATCCTGACCGAGATCGATCCGGCCAACGAGACAAAATATCAGAAGATATTGTCGGCCAACAGTTAATCAGCTGCTGATGCTTCGCAGACTCACAGTAAGGAACTACGCAATCATAAGGGAGCTGGACATGGAGTTCGGCGAAGGTTTTACAATTATTACAGGTGAGACCGGCGCCGGCAAATCAATTCTTCTCGGCGCCCTGGGACTGGTACTGGGTGAAAGAGCCGACACCTCCGTGCTGCTCAGCCAGGATGAGAAGTGTGTTGTTGAGGCCTGTTTCAACATTGGCGGGTATAATCTCACTGAGCTTTTTAAAGCGAATGATATAGATTACGATGAAGAGACTATTCTCCGGAGGGAAATAGCTCCTTCCGGGAAATCGAGGGCTTTCCTGAATGATACACCGGTCAACCTGCCAGTTCTTAAAGAATTGGGAAGCAGACTGATAGATGTTCACTCACAGCATGAGACACTGCTGCTTGGCAGTGGTTTCTTCCAGATGCGTGTAGCTGACGCCTATGCCGGCACTTCGGGCCTTGCTGTGGAGTATTCCGGGGCATGGGCACGGTATCTTGCAGCCAGGAGAGACTATGAGACGGCGGCTCTCAACCTTGAGAAGATAAAAGCTGATTTCGACTACTATTCTCACCAGCTTGATGAATTCAGGGCTGTGAAACCTGTTCAGGGCGAGCAGGAAGTACTTGAGAAAGAGCAGGAGCTGCTATCGAATGCCTCTGAGATCAAGGAAGCCCTGACGGCAGTGGCAGCTGCCCTTGGTGGTGAAGATATATCAGCGCTTTCACTTCTTCGTTCTGCCCGGACAGGCTTGTCACGGATTGCCGGCTGGCTGCCCGAAGCAGCTGAGCTTGAAAAAAGGCTGGATACACAGTTCATCGACCTGAATGACATAGCATACGAAGTGGAGAAGCTCAATGACAGGGCATCTGCTGATCCGGGAAGGCTTGAGTTTGTAACACAGAGGCTTGATTCGATCTACTCGCTTATGCAGAAGCACCACTGCCGGGATCTTGATGAGCTGTTGACTGTGCAGCGGAAGGTTGAGGAGGCTGTGGCTGCCTCATCTGATACTGACGAGAAGCTTGATGAGCTGAAGAAGAAAAGGGATGCTGCACTGGACCAGGTCAATAAACTTTCTGAGCAGCTCTCTGCGTCAAGGAGAAAAGGAGCAGCTCCCCTGTCTGCAGAGATTACGGGTATGCTACACAGGCTGGGAATGCCACATGCACGGTTTGAGACAAGGATCAGTCCTCTCCGGACCCCGGGTCCGTCCGGCATAGATGACATCAGGTTTCTTTTCAGCGCCAACAGGCAGGTTGAGCCTGAAGAACTTGCGAAATGCGCCTCCGGCGGTGAACTCTCAAGGGTGATGCTCTGTCTTAAGTCGGTACTTGCCAACAGTTCAGGGCTGCCTGCAATAATCTTTGACGAGATCGACTCAGGTGTTTCCGGTGAGGTGGCATCGATGGTGGGAGCTATTCTCGCTGACATGGGCAGGAGCATGCAGGTGATCAATATTACACATCTGCCGCAGGTCGCCGCACGAGGTAAGATGCACTATCATGTTTACAAGGAGGAGGGTGACCACTCAACAATAACAAGGGTCCGTTTGTTAAAGGACGAAGAGAGGGTAAAAGAGGTGGCCAGGCTTCTCAGCGGAAGCACCGTCACCGAGGCTGCAATGCACAATGCCCGCGAACTGATGAAGGACAACTGAGGTGCACAGTTAAACGACAACTGAGGATTCCGGTTGAAAGAAATAGCTTAAACAAAAGGAAACAAATCATCATGATCACAAACCTGCTCGAGGGCAAGAAAGGAATCATTTTCGGAGCCCTGAACGACAAATCGATTGCCTGGCATGTTGCCGAAAAGGCTTATGCCCAGGGCGCGAGGCTTGTCCTTACAAACGCTCCGGTCGCCATTCGCATGGGAACTATAGCCGAACTGGGTGATAAAACCGGCAGCGAAGTAATCTCCGCCGATGCTACCAGCATGAAGGATCTTGAGGTACTCTTCAGGCGTTCCATGGAGATATTTGAAGGCAAGGTTGATTTTGTGCTGCACTCCATCGGGATGTCTCCGAACGTACGCAAGGGTATTCCGTATGCTGAAAGCAGCTACGAGAACATGCTCAAGACACTTGATATCTCGGCACTGAGTTTTCACCGTATCCTGCAGACAGCATATAAACTTGATGCAATCAGGGAATGGGGCTCGGTGATTGCACTGACCTATGTCGCCGCACAGCGGACGCTGGCGGGTTACAATGACATGGGTGATGCCAAGGCATTGCTTGAGTCGATTGCCAGGAGCTTCGGTTATATCTACGGCAAGGAGAAACATGTGAGGATAAACACTGTGTCCCAATCGCCAACGGCCACCACCGCAGGGGCCGGGATAGCCGGTTTCGATTCACTGGTCGATTTCTCCGACAGGATGTCGCCCCTGGGCAACGCCGACGCCTCGGACTGCGCTGACGTCTGCATAACCCTCTTCTCTGACCTGACAAGGAAGATTACCATGCAGAACATCTTCAATGACGGCGGCTTCTCGAGCATGGGTATGAGCGAGAGGGCCATTGAACAGTACAATAAAAGCTTCAGGGAGTGTCCTGATAAGTAAAAACACCTATCCGGGGTGGTATAAATACCTCTTTTGACAGTGCTCTGCTTTTCAGGCAAGGTGCTTTGTTTATTTTTGGTTACCCAAAACCAATCGCCATGCTTTTAGCAGTATTCCTGATAGTTTTTTATTTTACGTTTCCGCTTGTACTGATATGGATGTGCAAGAAATGGAGCATCCTTCAGAAACTGGGGACGATAGTACTTGCATACGGATTCGGACTGATCATCGGTACTGCAGGTTTCTTCCCTAAGGGCAGTGACGGGTATCGTGCAGCACTGCAGGGTCAGGCTGTAATGAGTACTGCCCGGCTTGACCAGCTGATTGCGGAAGGGAAGGCAGTTCAGAATGACCGGACTGCAAATAAGATTGCCGGGATACAGGACAAGGTCTACACTGTTTCCCTGCTTGTCGCTTTTCCGCTGCTTCTGTTTTCGCTAAACCTGAAGAGATGGCTCAAATTTGCGAAGAAGGGTTTTGTATCGATTGGTCTGGCCCTGGTGGCAGGTCTTGTAATGGTTACTGCAGGTTTCTTCATATGGAAAGACACTTTTCCTGACACATGGAAGCTGGCAGGCATGTTTGAAGGAATATATACCGGCGGAACTCCGAACTTTGCCGCCCTTAAACTAATATTGGATGTTGATGCCGAGCGGTTTGTCGTTCTAAATACATATGACATGATCGTGGGAGCCTTCCTGGTGCTGTTCTTTGTGACCGTTGCACCACGGATATTCAGGGCTTTTCTTCCCAAATTCAAGGAAGAAAAAGGGGCGGTTGTGGATGACGAACTTGTGAAACAGGAGACAGAGGGTCTGGATGATTTTTCAGGCATGCTTGATAAACAGCGGGCATGGCCGCTTCTGAGGGCTTTGCTGATGAGTATTATTATAGCCGGTGTCGGAGCTGCCGTCTATTTTCTTATCCCGGTTGAGATGCAGCAATACAGGATGGCCGGGATGGTGCTTACAATTACAACCCTAGGGATACTTGCTTCACTGTACAGGCCTATTAATCAGATAAAGAAGACATTTCAGCTGGGTATGTACCTGATACTTGTATTCTCACTTACTGTTGCTTCGATGTCTGATCTGCGGACAATGTTTACAAAAGGAATGATGGACCTGGTTTTATTTATTTCCTGGTGTTACTTCGGATCCCTGTTCCTTCACATAATACTGGCCAAAATATTCAAGATAGACGCTGATAATTTCCTCATAACAGCCACGGCATTTATTTTCTCACCGCCGTTTGTTCCGCTGGTCGCCAATGCGCTTAAAAACAAGGATGTGATTGTAACCGGGATAGCCGGGGGAGTCATTGGCTATACACTTGGCAACTATTTCGGCACCACTCTTGCATTTTTCCTGGAGCGGTTCTGACAGGAAAGGTCTGAAGGTCCAAAGGTCTAAGGTCTGAAGGTCGTGGATGGCATTAATTTACATTACCCCTGACCTTCAGACTTTCAGACCCTCAGACCCTCAGACCTTCAGACTTTCAGACTTTCAGACTTTCAGACTTTCAGATCCTAAAACAGAAAGTTGAGTCCGATATAAAACTCCATGTCGCCGTCCTGTTCCTTCAGCGCCTTGCCGATGTCTGCGGAGATTATGAAGTTTTCGTTCATGACGAGCTTCAGACCGAGGCCTGCAGCCATGTGAAGTTTATCCTTACCCCCGATGTAATAATCTGCTACGTTTTCTTCACCTTCAAGATAATCTTCCAGGTCATTAACATCCACATCTATCAGTGAGGTCACAGCGCATGCATCGAAGAAATAGTTCGTTCCCAGGTACCAGTTCTGGTTTATAAACTTAAACCGGACCATTTTCCAGCGAAGTTCTGCGTTTCCGTAAGCGAATCCGTCACCGATGACCCTGTTTCTGAGCAAACCTCTGATAGTCTTGCTGCCACCAAGGCCTTCTGAAAGGGCCCCTCTCAGCTCTGAAACGATAACCTGCCCCTGGTAGTAGAAGGGTACGTCACCGAACAGTGTTTGCTGGTATCCCAGCCTGTAGGCGAAGCTGAGATCGTTCTCCTTGAGGGTGAAATACTGTCTCCAGGTGAAATAAAATTTTCCGAATGTCGATTCTGCACCAAGGAATTCCGGTACAACCTCTATCCCTGTCTCTGCCCATATGCCGTCCATGGGGCACGCCCGCTGATCGCGGGAATCAAATGAGATGCCACCCTTTATCCCGGTAATCCAGCCTCCGTCAGCTTCGTCGGATGTCAGCAGCCCTGAATTTTTGTAATACCCGTATAGTGTAGGTTCATCCGGATCAAGATATTTGGGATCTTCCGGATCCTTGCCCTTATTGAACTTGTCAACGTTCAGGTCTTTTACCTTGAAGTTTTGTATGCTCAGACCGGCATTCCAGTGCCAGTTGTTTTCACCGATATTTCCGATAAAATCATTTTTAAACCGGAAAAGGTGTCTCTGCATTGCATAGAAAAGACGACTCCTGTAGTCAGGATTCAATTCGTCATCCACCCATGCCTTATTGTAAACGGATGCAAATCCGTTAAAACCGTAGAAATCATATGCAAAATCGGGCATATAACTCAGGTCGACAGCATACCTGATCCCCTTGATGAGGTAGTCGGAGTCATACATCACCCTGAGGATAGAGCTTCCCTTTGTGAAGGTCGAAGCTTCAACATAAATTCTATGGTAATAGTCGGGGTATATTGATCCGTCACCGTAGTCGAACAGGTTAACCAGTGCTCCGTACTGAAATCCCTGGTCAGTGCTGTAGGTGACGGCGGGCAGAGCTCCGAAGTTCCACCCTGTCTTGGTCTCCTGGGCCATCATGGATGTGGTGAGGAGTCCGGCAATCATGATAAAAGTGAGTTTTTTCATAGGTTTCATTTTTGTAAGGAAATCAAAGTTAAAGAAAAATGATGCTCATATCCTAATTATTTTAATATTGCTACATTAGTGGACTTTAAAAACCGGTGCCATGAGCCTGATCATATATAATACGGGAATGCTGGTGCAGACCAGGGAAGAGCATGTGGCTTTCACTGCTGGTAAGGATATGGCTGTTCTGCCTGTGATTGAGAAGGGATGGCTTTTGATAGAGGATGGAATCATTGCAGGTTTCGGCCCTCCGGATACAATGCCTTCATTCAGCAATGCAGTTCCCGGGCTTGACGCCGGAGGCGGATTCGTGTTCCCTTCATTCTGTGATCCGCACACTCACCTTGTATATTCCGGAAGCAGGGAGAAAGAGTACACAGACAAGATACGCGGGCTGTCATACGAAGAGATAGCAAAGAGGGGAGGAGGCATCCTGAACTCCTCAAAACTCCTGCATGATACATCAGAGGATGAGCTCTTCCGGCAGTCGATGGAAAGAGTCAGGGAGATCATTTCTACCGGCACCGGTGCCGTGGAGATAAAGAGCGGGTACGGCCTGACAACCGAAGATGAGCTTAAAATGCTCAGGGTAATAAGGAGGATAAAGGAGTCATCGCCTCTGACCATCAGGTCGACTTTTCTCGGGGCGCATGCAGTGCCGGCTGAGTACCGTGATAACCGGAAGGGATATGTAGACCTGATTGTTGACGAAATGATTCCTGCCGTAGCTGCCGGGCGGCTGGCTGATTATATTGACGTTTTCTGTGACCGGGGATTCTTTACAGTGGAAGAGACTGCCCGCATTCTCGAGGCCGGCGCACGACACGGCATGCGCCCGAAAATCCATGCCAACGAGCTCGACTTCTCAGGCGGGATACAGACAGGAGTTAGGCACGGGGCACTTTCAGTTGACCACCTTGAGTTCACCGGTGACGATGAGATAGCGGCGCTGCTGGGAAGCGGAACAATGCCTACACTGCTGCCGGGAGCTGCCTTCTTCCTTGGCATGACTGACCCGCCGGCAAGGAAGATGATTGATGCAGGACTGCCGCTTGCGATGGCAAGTGACTACAACCCCGGCTCATCACCCTCAGGTAATATGAAGCTGGTTGTCTCACTGGGGTGCATCAGACTCCGGCTTCTTCCTGAGGAGGCGATAAATGCCGTCACAATTAATGCGGCTTATGCCATGGGCCTTTCTGAAACGCACGGATCAATCACTGTGGGCAAAAAGGCGAATCTGTTCATTACGAAGAAGATACCTTCATACGAGTATTTACCCTATGCATATGGCAGTCATCTGGTGAAACATGTCATTTTGAATGGGGAGATTTATAATTGAGTTATCGGTTATCGGTTATAGGTTATCGGTTATTTAGGAATTGACTTTGACAAACTGACAACCGGTAACCGACAACCGACAACCGATAACCGACAACCGACAACCGATAACCGACAACCGACAACCGACAACCGATAACCGACAACCGACAACCGATAACCGATAACACTATGACTTCAAACCGACTAATTGAATGTGTTCCCAACTTCAGCGAGGGGCGCGATATGGAAAAAATAAAGCAGATCACCGATGAGATTGCATCTGTAGAAGGCGTCATGCTGCTTGACATCGACCCGGGAAGGGATACCAACCGTACTGTGGTGACCTTCGTGGGTGAACCTGAGGCAGTGTGTGAGGCCGCTTTCAGGGCAGTCAGGAAGGCTGCACAGGTCATTGACATGTCGAAACATACAGGCGCCCATCCCCGCATGGGAGCAACGGATGTTTGTCCGCTTGTACCCGTCTCGGGTGTGACGATGGAGGAGGCTGCCGGGTATGCCCGGGGGCTTGCACGAAGGATAGGTGACGAGCTTTCACTGCCAGTATACTGTTATGAGTCAGCCGCCTTTACGGAGATCAGGAGAAATCTGGCAAACGTCAGAGCAGGGGAGTACGAGGGGCTGAAGAAAAAGCTGGAAGATCCTGCATGGAAGCCCGACTTTGGGCCTGCCCGCTTTGATGCAGGTGCGGGGGCTGTGATTGTGGGAGCGCGCGATTTCCTTGTGGCGTTTAACGTAAACTTAAACACTACTTCAGTCCGGAGGGCAAATGCAATCGCCTTTGATGTCAGGGAACGCGGCCGTGAAAAACGTGAGGGCAATCCAATCACCGGCAAGGTGGTAAAGGACCCGGAAGGTAATCCTGTCATGATACCCGGAACACTTAAATCGGTAAAGGCAATAGGCTGGTATATACCCGAATACGGCTTTGCGCAGATATCAATGAACCTTACAAATATAGGAGTGACCCCGGTCCATGTTGCTTTTGACGAGGTATGCAGGAAGGCAGAGGAGCGCGGTGTTCGTGTTACAGGCTCGGAGCTGGTGGGACTCATTCCGCTTAATGCGATGCTTGAAGCCGGAAGATATTTCCTCCATCGTCAGCAACGCTCGGCCGGTGTCCCGGATGAAGAACTGATACGGACTGCTGTAAGGTCGATGGGTCTCTCGGAGCTGAAACCATTCAATCCTGAAGAAAAGATCATTGAATATATATTAAAGGATAAGCATAAAAAGAAGCTTGTTGATCTCTCCCTGGCCGCATTTGTTTGGGAGACCTCATCAGAGTCACCTGCACCGGGCGGCGGATCCGTCGCAGCCACTATGGGTGCTCTTGGGGCAGCCCTGGGCACGATGGTAGCCAACCTCTCGGGACACAAGAGAGGATGGGATGACCGGTGGGATGAGTTTGCCGCATGGGCTGAGAAGGGAGTGCTGTTACAGAAGCGTCTCCTTGAGCTGGTGGATGAGGATACAGAGGCATATAACAGCATCCTCAGCGCTTTCGAACTGCCAAAGAAGACAGAAGAGGAGAAGGCTGTCAGGGCTGCAGCGGTGGAGGCCGCAACCCTTAATGCTTCACTTGTTCCGTTGACAGTGATGAAGGAGGCTTTTAAAGTCTTCGACCTCCTGAAGGAGATGACTGAAAAGGGCAATCCTAATTCTGTAACTGACGGCGCTGTTGGCGTGCTTGCAGTCAGAGCATGCATCAGGGGTGCATTTTTGAACGTAAAGATAAATGTCAAGGGGCTGAAGGACAGGGCAAGGGCAGAGGAACTGACTGCAGAAGCCTGTGAAATTGATAATAAGGCTGCAGCCATTGAAGCAGAGATAATTGAACGGGTGTCTAAAACCCTTGCATTGTAGTCTGGTTAAAGATCATAAAATCAGAGCCATAGGACTTTTTTTATCTCCTGCTTGCCAGGGCATTTAGGTGTGCCGGAGGGTCATTTCGTTGCCCTTTCTCAGGCATAATGCCCGTTTCCGGGATGTATTGCACAGCATGATTTTTTAGTGTTAAGTATTGCTTATAAGGAAATAATGCTTATTTTGCACTTGTGAGTGATTCACAATAACCCTTATTAACCTAAACTATTAATGTATGAAAAAGATCCTAATGTTTTTTGTACTGGCATTTGTCACTGCAGCTTTTGCGCTTGGACAGACAGTACAGATTTCGGGTACTGTAACAAGCCAGGAAGATGGCCTTCCGATACCCGGAGTTTCGGTAACAGTTAAGGGCACTACAGTCGGAGTCCTGACAGGAGCCAAAGGTGATTATGTCATCTCTGCCCCCCAGGGAGCCAGAACTCTTGTCTTCAGCTTCATCGGGATGAAGAAGCAGGAAGAGGAGATTGCCGGCAGAACAAGGATTGATGTTGTCCTTGCCCCTGACCTTGTAGGTCTTGATGAGATCGTCGTTACGGCGATGGGTGTGTCACGTGAGAAGAAATCACTTGGATATGCTGTTCAGGAGATCAACACATCTGACATAGCCCGTGCAGGTAACCCTGATATAGGTACCAACCTGTCAGGAAAGATCGCCGGTGTGGAAGTCAGACAATCTTCAGGGATGCCCGGAGCTCCTGCATTGGTGCTCATCAGAGGTGCACGCTCATTCAGCGGCAATAACCAGCCTCTTTATGTGGTTGACGGTATGCCTATCGCCAGTGGCTCCGATTACAGCCAGGGTGTTACTGGTTCATACTCTTCAGCCAGGTCACTTGACCTTGACCCCAACAACATTGAATCAATCAACGTTCTGAAAGGTCAGGCAGCAGCTGCCCTGTACGGGATGCGTGCATCAAACGGCGTAATTGTCATTACGACAAAATCAGGTGCTGCAGCAGCCAAAGGGATTCCAACTGTAAGCCTGACATCATCCTATACATCAGACCAGGTTGCAGTTCTTCCTGAGGTGCAGCAGACATGGGCACAGGGATATTACAGGGGAGCTACCACCGATGAGTCTGACCTGCGTTTTTATGCAGCCAACTCCTACTCATGGGGCCCCAGACTGTCAAAACTGCCTGATGATCCGAACTACGGAGGAAACACCAGGGAGCACCCCGGACAGTGGTTCGATCCTTACAAGAACGCATGGGTAACTCCGCAGGCTTTTAACAATCCGGCCAACTTCTATCAGAAAGGTGGTACATGGTATAACGGTATCAGCATTAGCAATTCACTTGGTGCTGCCAACTATCTGATCGGACTCAGTTCCACTGATCAGAATGCAATTGTCAAGAACTCGGGAATGAAGAGATATACTGCAAACATATCGGCTTCAACAGCACTCGGAGACAAGTGGAAAGCAGGCTTCACAGGCAATTATACGGATGTGTCTCTTCAGAAGCTTCCTTCAGGAAATGACAGCTGGCTATTCACAGTGGTGGGTGCACCTGCTTCATATGACCTGATGGGTACACCATATCATCAGGAGGGGGCTCTCGGGGAATACCGCCAGATCAGCTACCGCAGAGGCACAGTGGGAGAGAACCCGCTCTGGGCACTGGAAAACAATAAGTTCCTGGAGCAGACAAGACGTTTCTTCGGAAATACTTACCTGGAATACAATCCTGTAGCATGGCTTAATGTCAGGTACCAGTTCGGTGTTGACTCATATACGACAGATAACGAGAACGTATATGAAAAGGGTAGTACAGCTGCTGGACAGGGATTGCCCACAGCTACACAATATCCGACTCCTTCCAACCCGGTATTTGCTTATGTGGCACCGGTTGGCGGGTCAATCAACAACTACGGTGTGATGCGTTCTGCCATCAACTCCCTGTTGAATGTAACCTTCAACAAGGATCTTACAGAAGATCTTAACCTCCTTGTTATTGTCGGTAACGAGTTCAATGATTCAAGAAGCAGGTCCTGGACAATGACCGGTACCGGTTTTGTCACCCCCGGATGGCAGAATATGTCCAATACCACAACCCAGACTGCTGATGAGGGCAAAAGCCGTGGAAGATCAGTTGGTACATACGGTAACGTGGCCCTTTCATTCAGAAGCATGATTTATCTGAACGCAACAGGAAGGTATGACATCGTTTCAAGCATGCCAAGGGGTGCACGGTCATTCTTCTACCCGTCAGCTTCTTTAGGCTTTGTCTTTACAGAACTGCCGGGCCTGAAGGATAACAAGGTACTTCCTTACGGTAAGATCCGCGGTTCATTTGCACAGGTAGGACAGGCAGGTTCATATAACGAAAAGATATATTATATGGGCGGTGCCGGAAGCGGTTTCCTCAGTGACGGTATCAGCTATCCGCTCGGCGGTGTCAGCGGTTTCAGACCTGACGCAACTCTCTATGACCCGGATCTGAAACCACAGAACACATCTAACTGGGAACTTGGTCTTGAACTTAAATTCTTTGACAACAGGGTAGGTCTCGACTATACTTATTCAGACCAGACTGCCACAGATCAGATATTCTCTGTTCCAATGGCCGGATCAACAGGGTACGGTTCATTCGTGACAAACGCCGGAGAGATGACATCGAAGGCTCATGAGTTGATATTCTACTTCTCGCCTGTCAGAACCAATGACTTCGAGTGGAATGTAAATATGAACTTTACAAAGATCAGGAATGAGGTTGTCTCTCTTGCCGAAGGAATTGAAAGCGTATCCCTGGTTGGTTTCACAACACCCAACGTAAGGGCATATGCCGGTTACACTTACCCGACAATTTACGGTGAGACGATGGCCAGGGATGAAGATGGGAATATCCTTATCGATGATGATCCTGAAAGTTATTACTATGGTATGCCCATGTCAGGTGGTTCAGGCAAGATCGGAGACGTTTCTCCTGACTTTACAATGGGTCTGACCAATACCCTGACCTATAAATGGATTTCACTCAGTGCTCAGTTCTACTGGAAACAGGGAGGCGACATTTACTCTGGTACCAACCGTCTGATGAACCTTTACGGTTCTTCAAAGGCAACAGAGGATCGCACTTCCACCTGGCAGTATAAGGACATGCTCAATGCCAAGGGTGTAGGCGTCAAGGCTACAAGCGGTGCAGTTAATGATATCACCCGCGGCGGTCCCAATGATATCTGGGCTTACGCTGACTTCTTCAATGATATAATGGGTACCATCGATGAGATGAACGTATACGAGAACTCATATATCAAGCTCAGGGAACTGTCTCTGAACATAACACTTCCCAAGAGCTTTATTGCCCCTGTTAAACTGAAGGGAGCATCTGTCACCTTCATTGGCCGTAACTTCGTTCTCTGGAAAACACTGCCAAACGTAGACCCGGAGACTTCTCAGGGTGTCAGCAACGGTCAGGGCGGTTTCGACTATGTCTCGCTGCCCCAGACCAAATCTTATGGTGTAACGCTGAACCTGACATTCTAAATAACCCTACAAACCAGATAGAAATATGAAAACATTAAAAATAGTTCTCATGGTAATAGCCTCACTGCTGATAACATCTTGCAGCGAGGATGTAATGGATGAGATCAACAGGGATGTCAACAGCGCCACTACAATGAGTGCCCAGAGTGAATTGCCTGATGTCATCCTTAAATCTTTCTTTGAAACTGCCAGCACGGATATCGCCTGGTATGCAACAGTGTATGTAGAGCATAGCGCCGGAACCTGGGCTCAGTCAGCACAGGCAGACAAACGCATCGGACAAACTGCATCCACGCTGTTCAACAACAACTGGAACAGTCTTTATGATGTCCTGATGATCCTTGATGATATCATTAAGAAGACTGATCCTGCAACAGGGGATGAGGATAACCTCTATGCCCGCGGTATTGCTCAGCTGCTTACAGCTTACAACCTGGCTGTCCTTACTGATATGTGGGGTGAGGTTCCATGGACCGAAGCCCTGAAGGGTGCTGAAAATCTTCAGCCTGTGTATGACAAGCAGTCTGAAATCTATCCCAAGATCATGCAGTACCTTGACGATGCTATTACAACCCTGAATTCTGTTACAACCCTTTCGGTTGCCGGAGATTACATCTACGGAGGATCAGCAGCTACCGCCAAGGCAAAATGGATCAAGGCTGCCTATTCGCTGAAGGCAAGATATTCATTGAGACTTACACAGGTTGACAACACTGCCTCCACAAAGGCTCTTGCAGCGATTGCCAACGGTTTTGCAGGCAATGCTGACAACCTGGTCTTCGCCAAGTACGAGGCAACTGCTATAGGTGAGAATCCGTGGTATCAGTTCCTGTATGACAGGACGCACCTTTCAGCCAGCCAGACGCTTTATAACATAATGAATACCAGGAATGACCCGAGGATACCGGAATACTTCCTCCAGGTCGGAGGAGTCTATGTCCCGGCACCCAACGGCACAGCACAGGAGGTTCAGGGAGGTTTTTACTCAACCTCAAAGATTACAGCCAACGGTCAGGTGGCAGCCACACCGGTCATGACTTATCATGAGCTGAAATTCATCGAGGCTGAAGCCAAGTTCAGAACTTCGGACGCAACCTGGAAGCAGAGCCTGCAGCAGGCCATTACTGCCAATTTTGAGTACCATGGCCTTACGGCACCCCAGGCTGCCACTTATTTCACCGCTTCAGTGGATCCTTTACTGACGGCTGGTAATGAACTGAAGGAAATTCTTACCCAGAAGTATATCGCTATGTATGAGTTTGAGGCAATTGAGGCTTATAACGATTACCGCAGGGTGCCGAGCTTCCTGACACTTAACAACCCGCTCAACAATACTGTGGGCTTTGTATGGAGATTCCCCTATCCTACAAGTGAGGAGGCTTCCAACTCAGCTAACATCCCTGAAGTGGATGTTTTCACCGACAAGGTATGGTGGGCTGGTGGAACTGAAAAATAGGAATTCCCTATCCGTATAAAAAGAGGCTGTCTCAAAAGGGGCAGCCTCTCTTTTTTCCGTCAAGGTACGGCTCTT
>CAZWOC010000017.1:0-80649 GCA_964635655.1 uncultured Rikenella sp.
AACGTCGTGAGACAGTTCGGTCCCTATCTGTTGTGGGCGTAGGAGATTTGAGAGAACCTGACACTAGTACGAGAGGACCGTGTTGGACAGACCGCTAGTGTACCTGTTGTGGCGCCAGCTGCATCGCAGGGTAGCTATGTTTGGAAGAGATAAGCACTGAAAGCATCTAAGTGCGAAGCTCGTCTCAAGATGAGATCTCCCTTAAGGGTCGTTGTAGACTACGACGTTGATAGGCTGCAGGTGTAAAGGTGGCAACATCAAAGCCGAGCAGTACTAATTACCCGTGAGCTTTCTGAGGAATGTCTTATTATTCTTACTTAAACCAGCATGTCACGATATTTAAAGTCTTCAGGTGGCTATAGCGGAGGGGTTCCACCTCTTCCCATTCCGAACAGAGAAGTTAAGCCCTCCTGCGCCGATGGTACTGCAGAGCAAAATGTGGGAGAGTAGGTCGCCGCCGACTTTACAGACAAAACCCCGACTGGAAACAGCCGGGGTTTTTTTGTTATATATTTTGCGTATCCCATGTCATTCAGTATTTTATTACCTGCTCCGTCCAGGTCGGCCCCCTGATGGAAAAATTACCCCCCTCATAACTTACTGGCTCAATACCCATCTGAGGCATCGTTTCCCATATAAGCAGGCTGGGACAATAGGGATATGGACGCTTTTCGTACATGAGGTAATGACATGAAGTCCACAGCTTTCCGTCAGGTCCCTCAAACAGGGCATTGTGACCGGTCTCACAATATGGATCTTCATTACCCTGGAATTCCAGGTCTGAATATCCCCCGCTGATAGCCAGCTCCGGACGGTATCCCTTTTTGCGAGTACCGAAAATCGGCTCACGTGAAACCAGCTCCCATGGCCCTAGTGGCGATGAAGATTTTAAAAGCCCTACCTCATATCTTCGTGTCCATGAGGAAAAAAACATGAAATATGTCCCCTCTCTTTTTATTACATAGGGGCCCTCTATGCCTCCGACCATCCAGTCCGGATAACCCGGCTCCCTTTTATCCAGGAATTTCTGAACATTACCGGTTATCCGGCCTGATGGCAGATCGATTTTTGCCTGAAAGAGTCCGTTACCGCTGCAGTAGAGATATGTCTGACCATCACTGTCTTCAAACAGTGTAGCATCATTGTATTACTGGGGGGTAAGCGGTCCGTTGACAAGACTGTACGGCCCCGTGACGCTGTCAGATACGAAAAGCCAGATGCTGTGTGTGCTCATCCCCTTCGGATCTTCTTCGGTGACCCTTCCACTGTTAACCGTCAGCCAGTATCTGTTTTGTATATAATGGATTTCCGGTGCCCAGAACCGGCCATTATATGGACAGCCGGCAGGCAGTCTGGATGCATCTATCAGCCATGAATGCTGCTTCCAGTTGATGAGATCATCGGAAACAAGAAGCCTGACACCCGGGTTATGCCCTGTCCATACCGGATTGGATGTTCCAGTGCAAAACCACCTGTCGCCAACCTTTATTATATAGTGATCCCTCATTGATATACCGGTATCCCTGGTGACAGGGTTGGTATAGCGGAATTCACTATGATTTGAACCTCCATCCTTCAGGTTGTCGACCGGAATCATCTGTGCCGGGCACAAAGCCGCCAGGAATGTCAGAATACAAAACAGCACTAATCTACATATTGATTTTTTCATCTTGATAATGAGTAAGTTAATCTTAACTGCATTTTATCCGGTCAACCTCAGCCGGAGTATCACTTTCTGATGACAGACCTGGTGTAACAGGCACAATTCCTCTCATCGTCTCTTCAATCGAAGCGATAAAACCATCCTGCCCAGGCAATAGGTTAAATCTCCACCCCTGGTCCATGTCATCAACGTAGCAGAGAATGCCCTCTTCAAGGAGGGTGGTAATTTCAGCTAAATGTAATAAATGGTTACAACAGAAAGTGAAATATAATTGCTATGAAATCGGTTGCATTTTTAAAAAATTTATTATATTTACCATGTTGTAGACCGTTTTCCAAAGAAAGAGTTTCAGGGTTTTGTTTGAAATGTGGCAGTATTAAGAATTGTGCAAAGGCTTGACTGTGGATCTGTCACTGTGGTAAGGAGGATGTTTAGTTCTATTTTGACCTTAATATTATTACATCATACAAATTACCAGCCATGCGAACAAATGAAAATTCCTCATGAAGCAGGGATGTTGCATCCTGAATGATCAGGGGGGGAGACTTAAATAAGTCAGTCCCGCATAAAACCCAGAAATTTAACCTTAAACCCAAAAACTTATGATCAATTATCCATTAACCCCGGGTATTTTAAAAAAATACTTTGGGAAACTACTTATGAGCTTTGCGCTCATTGCAGTGCTGATTCCTTCGCAGACAGGGACGGCATTTGCTTCAGGATCCAATCCTGAAGGACTGAACCTGACTCAGCAGCGGGTCATTACAGGACTTGTCACTGAGAGTGATGGCAATCCGTTGCCAGGGGTGACTGTCATGGAAAGGGGTACAAACAACGGTAATCTTTCAGATGCGAACGGTCAATACAGAATAGCTGTGACAACAGCCAATCCTGTACTGGTATTCTCATTTGTCGGATACACGACACTAGAAGTTACTGTCGGATCACGGGCAGTTGTTAATGTGACCCTGGCAGCAAGTGACATAGGCCTTGATGAAATTGTAGTTATTGGTTATGGAACAGCCAGGAAAAGCGATGTTACAGGATCAGTTGCATCAATAGCAGGTGATGCAATCAGGGATGTGCCATCGGCAAATATTTCACAGGCTCTACAGGGACGTGTCTCAGGTGTCGATATGACACAGGTATCCACCAAACCAGGGGCAACAATGCAGATAAGGGTTCGTGGCACCCGTTCGCTGAATGCCAGCAATGACCCCTTACTTGTAATAGACGGGATACCATTTGCAGGGTCAATCGGTGACATCACACCAAGCGCAATCAAGAGTATAGATATTCTTAAGGATGCGTCATCAACAGCTATATATGGGTCACGCGGAGCAAATGGTGTAATTCTTATTACCACCAACAAGGGTTACACCGGACAAAAAGCACAGATAAGCCTCGACAGCTATGTCGGCATGAAGCAGGTTTTTGCCAAATACCCTATGATGAACGGACCTGAATTTGTCGCACTGCGTACTGCCGCAAATCAGTACACAAACACACTGGATGAATCCAATGATGTAAATACTGACTGGCAGGACCTGCTGTATAAGACCGGAATTGTGAACAGTCATGATCTGGGTATCACCGGAGGGACACAGACGGGCAACTATAATTTCGGGGTAGGATACTATAGGGACGAAGCTGTAGTCCCCCTTCAGGATTACACCCGTTATTCGATCAGGAGCTCACTTGACCAGGGGATTGGGAAATATTTACGCTTCGGTATCAGCACAAATACAAATTACTCAGTTACCAACGGGAATAATCTCGGGGCAGTTGGAATGGCCCTTGATCATTCACCTATAGCCAACATATACAACGAAGACGGCTCTCTGAAACAAAGATTCATGCAGGCCACCTCGGGTGCTCAGTGGGTTTCGACAAGGGAAGTGCTCGAAGGTTTAGGCGATAAGTATATTGATCAGAACAGGGCGTTCGGAACATATAACGCACTATATGGTGAAGTTAAAATGCCATGGATAGATGGTCTAAAGTATCGTATTAACCTGGGTTTGAACTATCGGCAGAGTAACAATGGCAGCTATACAGGGGTAGGAGTTTTCAGCGGCACACCTTCCAATAACTCCACTGCCTCAATCAGCAACTCGCATACACTAAACTGGGCAGTCGAGAACCTGCTGTCATATGATAAGACCTTTGCGGGCAAGCATCAGGTGAATGCAGTGGCTATGTTCTCAGCTGAGCAATCAATGTATAACTCTTCATCTGTCTCAACAAAGGATATTCCTATCGATGCCTTCCAGTTCTATAATCTTGGACAGGCAACAGCGGATAAAACAGTAAATCCTTTATACCAGGGTTATGAACTGACAGGCTTGCTTTCATATATGGGCCGTGTAATGTATTCATACGACAGTCGTTATATGATAAGTGTTGCCGCCCGTACTGATGGTTCATCAAGGCTGGCTCCCGGGCAAAAGTGGCATACCTATCCTGCTGTGTCAGTTGGATGGAATATTGCAAATGAGCAATTCATGAAGAACGTCAGCCCGATAAACCTTTTGAAATTGAGGATGGGTTACGGTGAAACATCCAACCAGTCTGTTGCTCCCTACAAAACCCTTGGTTTGTTGAGCACCAGACCCTATAATTTCGGAACTGTGTATTCCATGGGTATGTATGTTTCAGAACTGCCTAACCCTACATTGGGATGGGAATTCTCGAAAACATATAATATTGGTCTTGACTTCGGATTGATGAAGAATCGCCTGTCAGGTACTATTGAGTATTATGCAATGTACACGCATGATGTTATTCTCAGTGTCGGGCTACCCGCCACTTCGGGTGTTGGCAGCTATATGGCCAATATCGGGAAGACAGAGAATAAAGGTCTTGAGTTTTCAGTTGACGGTGTGATTATTGAAAATCTTAACGGATGGACATGGGAAGCAGGTGTCAACCTGTACGCCAATCGAAACAAGCTTGTCGAGCTTGCTTCGGGACAAATGAAGGATGAAACCAACTGGTGGTTTGTAGGCCATCCTATTGATGTTATCTATGACTATGAGAATATTGGTATCTGGCAGGAGGAGGATCCCTACTTCAATATCCTTGAACCGGGAGGTAATATTGGTATGATTAAGGTAAAATATACCGGTGATTATCTTTCTGATGGTGTCACACCTGCAAGAGCAATTACAGCCGCTGACAGGCAAATAATTGAAATGGAGCCTGACTTTATGGGAGGCTTTAATACGCGCCTGGCATATAAAGGCATAGACCTTTCAATTATCGGTGCCTTCAAGAAAGGCGGTATTCTCAACAGTGTTCTCTATGGATCCGGAAGCTATCTGAACAACCTGAACACAAGATCTGGCAATAACGTAAGGATAGATTACTGGACCCCGGACAACACAGACGCCAGGTATCCCAAACCGAACGGTGTTGGTGGCGACAATCCAAAATATGGAAGCACAATGGGTTACTTTGATGCATCATATTTGAAGGTGCGGACAATTACACTCGGATACTATCTTGATAGTAATGAGTGGATTAAAAGAGCAGGATTCAAGACGCTCAGGGTATATGCAACAGTACAAAATCCGTTTGTATTATTCTCGCCGTATACCAGGGAATCAGGGATGGATCCCGAGACTAACTCATACGGTAATGAAAATGCTGCAGTGCCATTGTCCGGATCTCTCAGACGACTGCTTACCATAGGCACAAACACGCCTGTGACACGCAATTACATGATCGGTATCAATATGACATTTTAAAAAGGAACAGTAATGAAACGTAAACTGATAAATTCTGTTTTGGGAACAGCCATCGCGTTGCTCCTGTTTGCGTCGTGCTCTGATATTCTGGAGGAGCAGCCACGTGCTATATATACACCTGAGACTTTCAAAACCCCTGAGGGCGTTATGGGAGGTTTAACTGCTGAATACGCTACGCTTCGACGTTTATGGGGCGATGCATACTTTTACAGTAATGGCCTGACCGGCACCGATGAAGCAACATGGGCTGCCAGTGGAGGGACCGGTAACTTCAAGATCATGGACCTTTCCGGGGCTGGCGGGCCTATCACTCCCAGCGCTTCAGATGCCGGCGGACTTTGGTCAAACGCGTTCCCTGCAATAAACACCGCAAACGGTATCATTGAGAATGCAACCGCCGTAGGCACCATTTCCGATGCACTGATCGCTGAAGCAAAGTTCTTCCGTGCATTCCACTATTTCTATCTTGTACAAACCTTCGGAGGGGTGCCTCTTGACTTTGGCTCCGGTGAACTGGCGTTTAACATCTCACCGGTCAGAACATCAGTGCGCAATACCGTTCCTGAAGTCTACACCAAAGCCATATTCCCCGACCTGCTGGCAGCAGTGGAAGATTTGCCTGCTACCGGACGTTTGACAGGTGCTTTGACCAAAACAGCTGCACGTCTTTACCTGTCAAAAGCTTACCTGACATATGCATGGTGGCTTGAAAACCCCAATAATATTCCTACATATCCAGATTGTCCACGTACTGACCCTGACGGTCATAATGCCGCATGGTATTATCAGGAGGCCTATAACGTCGCAACCGCTGCCATTGATGATCCCGGACCTTTCGGATTGCTGCCTTATTTCTACGATGTCAACCTGGGATCAAACGACCGTAACAAGGAAATAGTGCTGTATGCTGACCGTACCCAGGCAAGTGACTACTGGAATGACGCGAGCCTTTCTTATGCCTCAGGTGGTGGCGCTGATAATTTTGCCTGCTGGATGATGACATGGAACTACACAACCATGACAAGCTCAAAGACACCATGGGCTTCTCCGTCGACTGTAAACTCTGTTCAGCGTGAAGCAGAACAGCATCTGGGACGTCCATGGACCCGTATGGCTCCTCCTATCGAAGTATTCACAAATACATTTGCCGACAAAACAAATGATTCCCGCTATGACGGGACCTTTGTGACCGTTTACCGTGGCAACTGGAATAAAGGCGGTGTTACAAATGCTTTTTTGTATAATGCAAATGATATGCTGGTTTATCCTGGTGACCCGATACTGACATTCCTTGACAGTGACCCGGGTGGTATCGATTACTCCAATTCGGTTTATAAAAGCAATATTGCAGCCGGTGTATTACCGGGAAGAGCAGATTATGTTATTGCTCCAACCGCAATAAGCAGGCTTGTACATCCTGGATGCGGGTACAAGATTGGAACGTACCGTACAGACAACGGTGTCGGACTGGGTCAGCCTAACGGAAGTATCACACGTCCTTTCCCGATTGCCAAGTTCTCGGAGCTCTACTTCATAGCCGCTGAAGCTGCGGTTAAGGGCGCAACGACCGTAACAGGAAAAACAGCATTGGATTTGATCAATGTTATTCGTGCACGTGCCGGTAAGTGGCGCTGGAACAATAATGGCAACGCCCCAAAAATTGAGGACCACAGCGCAGATATGATTGCTGCCACACCGGCAACCATAACTGTAGATTATGTTCTGGCTGAGCGTTCACGTGAATTTTATGGCGAAGGTGTTAGATGGTATGACCTTGTACGTACACAGACATGGGGAACTATAGCCCATACTTATACAATCTGTGGCCCGAACCTTGGAGACCACACACCTGTTGCAGTAACGCGTACAATTGAGAAATATCACTATCTGCGCCCTATCCCTCAAAGTCAGTTGGATGGGCTGGAGATGACCACCGAAGAGAAGGCTGCTTATCAGAACCCGGGGTATTGATTACCTGCAATGGATGAGTAAGTTCAGATCTGAGAAGCCAACGGTTGATTTTATTCGAATATATGATTAGAGGTATTTATCAGGGTTGGTTAAGGTTAAAGTGTCCGTGGCATTGTCCACGGGCACTTTTTCCCTGTTTTTGATTCCGATCAGAGACCCTGACACCCGAATATTGCTGTTATTGAATTTGTAAATGACTGATTTACTTGAAAAAATCTCAACTTGCGTGGAATACGGCAAGGTTGACATCAAATCACCCTATCCTCCCGCAATGAAGGGACAGGAGGGAGCCTTTGAGCTCACAAGGCATGCCCTTGATGAAGGGGTCAGCCCTGGAGATATTCTCGAGGAAGCGCTTATTCCGGCAATGTCAAGAGTGGGGCAGAAGTTTTCAAGGAACGAGATATTCGTTCCCCAGATGCTGATGGCTGCAAAGGCTATGAGCAGCTCAATGACCCATATAAAACCCTATTACCTCTCCGGCGAGACAAAAAGAAGGGGAACATTTGTCATCGGAACTGTCAGGGGCGACCTGCATGACATTGGCAAGAATCTCGTCTCTATGATGATAGAAGGCGCCGGCTGGGAGATAGTTGATCTTGGAGTGGATGTCAGCACTGATAAATTCGCCGAGGCAATCGTGAAATATCCCGGAGCTGTGCTTGGGCTGTCCGCCCTCCTGACCACCACAATGGAAAACATGCGGAGAAGCGTGACCGAACTACGCGAAAAATTCCCTGATCTCAGGATACTCGTCGGAGGGGCCCCGGTAACTGACGATTTCTGCCGGAAAATAGGAGCAGACTTCTATTCTCCTGATCCTCAGGGTGCCGTGGAATACCTGAAAACACTTGGCTGATTTAAAGATTAATTTGTTATTTCGCTCTGCGATACCCGCGGGTGATACATTTATGGAATGCCCTCAGAATATTCGTGCCGGCAGCAGCTTACTGTTTACTCTTAAATGAAAATAACTGTAAATGAAGACTATACTTAGAGGAGTAACGAAGGAGGTGGTTATTGACACCGATGGCCCTGTTGTCATCATCGGGGAATGCATAAATCCTACCAGGAGGAAAAAGCTGGTTTCCACCCTTCAGGCCCTTGATTTCAGCTACATGCTGGAGCTTGCAAAATCACAGATTGCAGCAATGGCTGAAATCCTTGACGTGAATGTGGGTTACCCCGGAGTCAATGATGAGGAACTGCTGCCGCAGGCAGTGATTGCTTTGCAGGAAAGCTTCGACATACCGTTGTGCCTTGATTCACCCAATCCGAAGGCCATAGAGGCAGCCCTGAAAGTTGCAAAGGGGAAGTGCCTTATCAATTCCGTCAATGCCGAGGAGGCGTCACTGCAGAGACTGCTGCCTGTGGCTCGTGAGTATGGCGCCGCCATTATAGGCCTGGTGCTCGACGATGGAGGCATCACCCATGATCCGGAAAAACGTCTGAGGATTGCAGAAAGGATTGTTGAAAGAGCTGTAAAAACCGGAATCAATAAAGAGGATGTGATCATAGACCCGATGGCAATGGCTGTCAGTGCAGACCCTGATGCCTGCCGGGTGACCCTTGAAACTATCAGGCTGGTTCACGAAAGGCTCGGCCACAATATAACCCAGGGGGCCAGCAACATCTCCTTCGGGCTGCCCAACCGTGAGAATATAAACAATGCCTTCATGGCCATGTCAATCATGTACGGCCTTACCTGCCCGATAGCCAATCCGGAGAAGATCTCAGGACTGGTGCGGGCTGCTGACCTGGTCCTGGGCAGGGATGACTATGCAATCAGGTTCATTGAACATTATCAGACGACACAAATGCCCTGATGAGGATCAGCTATAAATACAGCGAAATCCTTCCCGGTACGGATGCCCTGGCCAGGGTCATGGGATACCTGCCCGGCACAGCACCCGAACCAGTGACCGATCTTATCGCCGAGTTATCCGAAGAGCTTCTGATGACCGGTGAAGCCAGGGCGGAGTATATCATCTTCGATAGCGTCAGGCTTGATCCTGTCAGTAAAACCATTGAGGTTGGTGGAACCAACTTCAGTATCAAACCAATTGTGTTCAGCCAGCTAAGGCATGCCGAAGGTGCAGCGCTCTTCATCTGCACGGCCGGCCGGGAGGTAGGTGAGCTCAGCCGGAAAAGCATGAAGGAGGGCGATCTTCTGCGTGGATACGTGTACGATGTGATCGGATCCGAAGTTGCAGAGAGTGCTGCAGATAAAATGCAGGAGGCACTGAGAGCCGTCACCGCAGCCACAGGCATGAACATTACAAACCGCTTCAGCCCCGGATACTGCGGATGGGATGTTGCGGAGCAGCATAAGCTCTTCAGCTTCTTCCAGGATAACTATTGCGGCATAACCCTTACTGACTCAGCCCTGATGAATCCTGTGAAATCAGTCAGCGGGATTATCGGAATAGGCAGGAAGGTAAAATTTGAACCTTACAAGTGCCGCAAATGCGATGACAAACACTGCATCTACCGGGGGAGAAAGTCTGAAGGACTGAAGGTCTGAAAGTCTGAAAGTCTGAAGGTCTGAAAGTCTGAAGGTCTTGCGGTCTTGCAGTCTTGCGGGCTTGGGGTCTTGCAGTCTATGTCATTGATTATAAGCAAACTGCACTATTACCTATTGCCTATTGCCTATTGCCTATTGCCTGCTGCCTGCTGCCTGATCCGTCCTGAATGGTGCTGCCGGCAATCCCTCTTTGTTATAAAGATTAGCTCCGACCGGATTGTCAGCCCATGCATATCTGACCGCAACGGGTTTCTTTACTTTTCTGTTCTTCACAATCACCTGGTCACCTTTTATCCTCGTCTTCGCCCAAACGAACTCCATATCCTCGCCTGCGACTGCAAAATGGCCAGGCTTCCTGCTGCCCCGTGCAATCAGTCCTGATCCGGTATTGTCAAACGAGATAAATATCCTGCGTCCCTTTATTTTCATTGACCTGTACGTGGGTCCGGAGGAAACCACTTCGTCGTCACCGTAAGCTACTTTCCTGGCAACGAGTGCCAGTCTTATGCCTACATCCTTCTTGTTCAGCGGGTGAATATCGTTCCATTCGCCAATGTCATAGGTGACAGCCATTCCTGTTGCAGGCAGTTTAAGCGCCTCTGTCTGTGCCTCCCTGAAGAGAGCCCAGCCGCTGTCACAGGGTGTCTCCCTTGCTTCCATGAAGTTTGGCAACTGGACCACCAGGAAGGGCACATCACCCTGTCCGAGGCTGTTCCGCCAGTCGCTTATCAGGGCCGGGAGAAGCCTCCGGTACTCTTCCGGTCTTCCGGCGTTGGATTCGCCCTGGTACCACAGGATGCCTTTTATGCTGTAATTGATCAGCGGAGCCAGCATGGCGTTATATAGTCCTGCCGGTTTGTAGCCGAAGAAAGTCTGCCCCATCAGCGGTGGCATGACAGCCCCTGCTTTGTACTTCCACTCACCTTCAAGGCTTATCTTAAAGTCACCGGTTGCCAGTTCATATGTTTTATCCGGAATAAAACCGCCATCACCGATGTTGCTGATGACCCTGACCGTAAGAATGTTCTTGCCCTCTTTCAGAAGACCCTCCGGGACCTTGTACCATCTCGGGGGGTATTGGTAGGATACTGTGCCGATAAACGTGCCGTTCAGAAAGGCAGAATCCGCATCTACAATCCTCCCGAGGTTTACTGTTGCCGGCAGACCGGCAGCAGAAGCAGGTATGTCGATCTCTTTCCTGAACCACACCACACCGTTTATCCCTTTCAGAGGTGTTGCTGACCAGTATCCCGGAACAGTCATGCTGCCCCACTCTTCTGTGTTCAGGTTTTCATCATACCATCTCACGCCGGGGGTCTGGTAGCCGGCGTCAGCTTTCTGAAGGTTACTGTACCACTCAGCAATCCGTTGGCGGTCTTCCTTTTCGATATCACTTATGTATGAATCGATTTTAAGCTGCTGCAGTTCGGTGTAATATGACGGGAATTGCTTCAGGTTCTCCTCGCTTATCCATGCCTCCGCCGGTGAGCCGCCAAAGGCTGATAGCAGAATTCCCACCGGTACGCCATAGATATTGTTTATTTCTCTTGCAAAGAACCACGCAGCTGCAGAAAAGTCAAGAACCGTTTCCGGACCGGCTGCCACCCATTTGCCTCCTGTCAGGTCATTCCGGGGACCTGAGAACACAAACAGCTTCGGCACTGTGAATAATCTAATCTGGTTGTTTTCAGCTGAAACAATTTCAGGCTCATAGAGCGGCCTCACCCGTCTGACAGGCAGTTCCATGTTTGACTGGCCTGAGCAGAGCCAGACATCGCCGATAAGGATATCGCTGACAGTAAGCTTGTTGCTTGCAGTCAGCGTCATTGTATGAGGCCCTCCGGCCTGCATGGGAGGCAGCATTATCATCCATTCGCCTGAACCGTCAGTCTTTGTGGTGTATTGTTTTCCGGCAAATTCTATGGCGACATCTTCTCCAGGTGATGCCCATCCCCATATTTTCAGTTCAGTGTCACGCTGCAGCACCATGCCGTCGCTGATCAGCCCTGGCAGCCTGACCTGTCCCTGTACGGAAGCACCAGTGCCGAGTGCAACCAGGAATGCAATGATGAATTGAATTCGTGTTTTCATATGTTTTAAAGTCTGAAAGTCTGAAAGTCTGAAAGTCTGAAGGTCTTAAGTCTTGCGGTCTTGCGGTCTTGCGGTCTTGCGGTTTTGCAGTTCCGTATAAAATGCCCCGTTTTCACTATTGCCTATTGCCTATTGCCTATTGCCTATTGCCTATTGCCTTATGCCTGTTATAACTTTCCGGCGGTCCGAGATATGACGGCCTGAGTCCGCCTGTATTCACAACAATCTTCTCAAGCACCATTCCCGGATCGACCATCCATATTTTCAGGGTGTGGTATCCAGGTTCGGTGACAGTTATTTTCCCCTTGATATAGCGGGTGCTGTTCCGCACAGTCTCTTCCCAGTCCCTGTTGCCGTTCTCGGCATTGAAACCAGCAGGAACCACGGTTATGAGTTGCGGTCTACCGTCATCAAGAGATAGTCCGATTTTAAATTCTCTGTCGGGCAGGAAGTTGAGTGAAGGAGCCATGTGAAGCGTTGTTTCGAACTCACCTGTCGAGAAGAGGTACATCATGTACTCAAGCGATGGGGAGTCTTTGCCTGGCACGGCAGGAGAAGCATCGGTCACTGCCGTGGCCCGCATGCCCGACAATGTACGGCCGTAGTCCTCAATCCGTTCCCAGTGTCTCCCGGCGGTTTCTCTTGCAGCGGTATAGCTTTCTGCTTCCATCGAGATGTAGCCGTCGCCCTCAACAAACCCCTCAACCGTAACAGGGGAGGGAGAGGCCGGATTGAATGCTGTGACACCGATGTTCAGCATATTTTCACCGGTATTTACCGATATTGAGCCGGTTTGAGTGCCATAAGGGAGTGCTGACCAGTCGATTGTGACGTTCAACCTCTGCTCGTCAGTCACGGTGCCATGGCTGTCACTGATGATGATCCAGGGTTTATCAGCTATGGCAGTGTATCCGAACTGATCGTTGCCCCTGTTGAATATCTCAAAATACCTTGTCTGCTTGTTGAAGACATCGAACCGGGGAAGGAGGGGAGCTCCTGATGTTGCCTGGTTCACCGGGGTTGAGGTAGCAGGCAAGGCGGCAATCTCAGGTTGTGATCCGGGGTCCGTTCCTGGTGCGGGGTTGAGTGCCCAGACCTCCGTCGATCCTTCCACCGCCACTGCAGGCAGAGCTCCGGGAAGGGTGACGGGGTGTTCAAGCTTTATGTGCCGCAGGCTGTTTTCAGGCGGATCATTCCATGCAACGTATCCCAGGTGAGTCTGATCCATGAAGTGTTTCCAGCGGCCATCTGCATATTCACGGTTATAATACCCCATCAGGGCTGTGTCAGCAGTAAAGAGCTGCCTGGTGCGCTCTGCCATTTTTCCTGCATTTGTCCTTCCCTGTGAAGCGTACAGGGCATTCTTCCCGGCAGTGACATAGAGCTCGTTGACTATTGCACAGGCCTTCACCGGGAAAAGGACGAGATGGAAATAAGCATCTTCCATCCCTGCCGGCAGAAGACGACCCACCGCCTCAGCTTTTTCTGTAAGGCTGTTGTATTCATCAGTAATCCTTTCAGCTTCATCGTAATTGACCAGGCTGTAGGTATAAGGTGAGAGCAACTCAGGCTTGCGGCGACCGTTGAAACTGGTGTACTGCCTGATTATGTCTGCGATTTCAACGGCGTGTTCCGGCCCGAAAACATCCGACGCCCATCGTTCAGTCCATCCGGCCATGTCATCACCTGCAAGGGCGCCTGTATCCCAGGCCAGGTCCAGGAAATACTCCACAGGAATTTCGTATCCCCTGAAGTGACCCACATTGACAATCCATATCCTGTCGGCGCCGTACTGTTTTGCCAGCGACATCTGGTCCCATATTTTTGGGATGGGGCTTGTATTGATCCACTGGTAGCTGCGTGGCCCGCCATGGTAGTCGAAGTGATAATAAACACCGGCACCGCCGCTCCGTTTTCTCTCGTCGGCCGTAGGAAGGCGGCGCACGTTACCCCAGTTGTCCTCGGCCCACAGCAGGGTCACATCGTCGGGGACACGCATCCCCTCGTAGTAGTAATCCTGCACCTCCTTGTACAGGCACCACATTTGCGGCACCCGGGTTACGTCAGGATTTAATTCTTCGGCGATCATGTCACGCTGCACCCTGACTATCTTTTCCAGGCGTGCGATATTGGCTGCAGGTCCGCCAGGTCCCATCTCCGTATCGTCAGCGCCCCTGAGCCCCATTGTGATTATGCTTTCATAATCCCTGTTGCGCCGTATCCCGTCACGCCAGAACTTCACAAGGGTGTCTTCGTGCTGTGTCCAGCTCCAGCTTCCAAGGGTTTTCTGATACCTGCGGTCCCACTCCTTCTGTGCCCTGATCATCGGCTCCTGGTGTGATGTTCCCATTACTATACCGTATTCATCCGCCAGTGCAGCATTGCGGAGGTCATCCTCATTGAATGCGTTGTTCCACATTGCCGGCCAGAGGTAATTTGCTTTCAGCCTGAGGAGCACCTCGAAGATTCTCCTGTAAAATTCGCCGCCGTAGTTGGCGACACCCGGAGGGACAGGCGGGTTGGCAGAGGGGTTGACCTCGCCGTATTTATATGCGACCCATCTTGTCAGGGCAGGGTACTCATCATTCAGGAATATTCCACGGTATTTAACGGAGGGTTCACCCCATACATGGCGCCCGGGGATAACATACAGTCCGTTGCTTTTCCGTACCGGTACGTCAGCCCACCAGTACCACGGTGATACGCCTGCCTGCCTTGATATCTCGTAAATCCCGTAGATTGTGCCGCGTTTGTCACTGCCGGCAATTACAAGGGCACTCTTCACGCCCGGGAATGGCTTTTCAACAGTCTGTATAACAAATGATTCCCATTTGCTGCTGATATCCCCCACATCAATCTTTTTCCTTTTTATCAGGCGGTCTATCAGGGCGCTTCTGCCAACAGTTCCGGAGATGACAACAAACTCTGACCGGGGTGCCTTTGTGGAGATTATCAGCCCGGGAACAGTCCCGGTGACCCTGCCAAGATCATTTTGCAGATCAGTGTAAGCCCGATGTACACCAGGCCATTCTCCGGGGCTGATGAGAAGGGGTGCGCAGCTGCCGGCAGAGGCAAGGACAAGGGCTCCGGCACTTTTCTCAGCGGAGATGATCACATTTGTTTGCCCCTGTCCGAAGGCAGGTAAGGAAAAAAACAAAAGCGTGACAAGCAGAGAGACGACAAGGACTCTGAGGTCTGAAAGTCTGAAAGTCTGAAAGTCTGAAAGTCTGAAGGTCAGAGGGTCTGAAGGTCCGGTAGCGACGTGATTGTTCATCATCAGGAGTCTTGATTTGTTTACTGAAGCTCCAAAACCACGGTTGTTACTGATTTGGATTTCAGAATAATATACTTGTCCGGGTCGACGGGCTGGATCTCCTTGTAGTTATTGACCGCGTCAGTCTGAAACGCCCGTACCGATTTTACTGTTTTGCCGGTTACACCGAATTTGTAGTTGGTGGCATCAGCGGTCGGATTGACAGCCACAACGGTGATCTTCCTGCCGGAAGGATCTATGAATCCTGACATCGGGACTGACGGAGACACTACTTTGACTCTGACATAACCCTTGTCAATCTCCTTTGAAAAATGCTTCATCACATAATAGAAAGGAGTGAGTGTATAATCGCCGGACGGACTCAGCCTGATCATGGAGTCATTGTTGGAGTCGGACCATGCCATCAGCCAGTAGATATAGCCGGCAGCATTTGCCTCATTGAGGTTCTGGATGATGAACCATGCAGTATTCAGCCATGTGGAGTTTGAGTACTCCGTCATGATGCAGGGTTTGTTTCCGTAAGAGTCGCGGATCATGTTGAGGTCAGCCTTTGTCTGGGCGATGAGGGCCGAAGCTGAATAATTGTAAGTATGATATGCATAGGCTGCCAGGTGCGCTTTGTTTTTAAGAGGCTCTGAAAAGACTGCGAAAGTGTTGCCTCCCAGTTTGCTGCTGTAACCTATGTTTTCGGCTTCGGGTCCGATCATCTTCGGCGGATTGGTCCGCGCACTGATTTTATTCCAGACTGCGTCGAAGGCTGCATCATAACCCGGGAAATCGGGTGTTTCCGTCGGGCGCCACTCGCATGTCTCCCAGTCGGGAGTGATCCAGCCCGGCTCATTTTGAATGCTTATGTAATCAGGATTGAACTGCAGGTTATCAAGAAGATCATTCCAATAGACCCCTAAGGCTTCGTACATGAACGCTCCGTTATCCTTTCTGAGGGTACCTTCACGCAGGTTGTTGTTGCTTTTCAGTGCGGAGGGGGGAGTCCATGAGCTGACAAGGACCTGTATACCCGGATTGAGCTGTTTTGCAATGGCACAGAGCTCTCCGGTAACATCCCACAATGTCTTTATCGCATTGTTTTCCATTGTGGCAGGGCTTTTCACAGCAGGGTAACCCAGCGGATAATAGTTGTTCTTGAACCTGATTATATCCGTTCCGAGATCCTCGAAGAGAAGCTTGCATATCTGCTCCTTATGCGGGCTGGCAGTGACCCTGTCGGAGTACCAGGTAAGTGAACCTCCGAATCCGATCATCTCCTGGTAAGTCACGGCAGGCTCAATGATTGCATTGTTTATCACCTCAACAGGATCCGGCTCATCCGGACCGTCGTTTTCACCACACGAAAGGCACAGCAGAATCATTCCTGCCATAATTGCAAAGACTGTCAGTCTTTTCATAAAATAAGAATTCATCAAGTCTTCCAGTAATTTTTCTATATGCAGATTTACAATACGTTCCATATCAATTTTGCATCATAGTAAAGATAGTGATTAATTGTCAATGTATCCCTTCTTAACTGAACCACATCAATACTGCATCACAAACTCCGGGCTTCAGTCCGGGTTACCTGCCCCCGATATGATCATCCGGGCTTTTACCCTGATTTGATGGCCTAAAAAACGAATTTTTAAAATAAAATGATAGATTTACCAAAGGTTTTATCTGTGAAAAAGCTTTCATTTGGACCGCCTTCAATGTTATCAACAGGTACCTCGGAATGGGGTCAGATTAACAGGTGTATGAAAATCTTCAACTAATTATAAAAAAGTATGAGCCTACCTTCTCAAAAAATCACAGTGTTCGAAAAAATTGGGTATAGTCTGGGAGACTTTGCTGCGAACCTGGTTTTCCAAACGCTAATTACTTATTTAGCGTATTTCTACACTGATATTTATGGGCTGAAAAACGCTGATGCCTCAATTGTGATACTAATTGTCGGCTTGGTTGCCGCATTTGGGTTTAATCCATTGATTGGAATACTGGCTGACAGAACCAATTCGAGATGGGGCAAATTCCGTCCCTGGATATTATTCACGGCTATTCCTCTTGGCGTTGTTGCAATACTTGCCTTTTCAACGCCGGATTTTTCATACAAGGGAAAATTAATTTATGCTGCTGCAACTTACACCCTGTTGTTGTTGATGTATGCTTCCAGCAATCTTCCGTATGCAACTTTGAGCGGTGTATTAACCGGTGATATGGGAGAAAGAAACAGTATCTCATCGTATCGTTTTGTTGCCGTGATGTTTGCACAGTTCTTTGTGCAGGTATTTATGCTGCCGATTATTGAATATGCCGGCCACGGAGATAAAGCCGCCGGGATTGAATCAGTAATGACCTGGATGGCTGGCATAGGCACAGTAATGTTACTTATTACATTTTTTTCAACCAGGGAGCGCATTATTCCGGCTGTGGAACAAAAATCATCGGTTAAGGATGACCTTACTGATCTTTCGAAAAACAGACCCTGGCTGATAATGCTTGTCTTAACCATATTGGTGTTCGTCACCCTTGCGATGAAAGGAGGCTCATATGTCTATTATTTTAATAATTATGTAGATGAAGCTGCCCTTGCCAACTTTATTCACCCGATTATTTCAGGTCTGTCAGGTATAGGTATTAATTTCTTCGGATCAGATCCGGTTTCTGCAGGCTTTGGTTTATTCAATGCAGGAGGTATACTCTTTGGGATTATTGGGATTGCATTGTCAAAAAAACTTGCAGACAAATATGGCAAACGGGATGTTTTTAAGTATGCCTTACTCGTTGCTACCCTCTTTATTCTGATCTTTATCTTTTTCAAACCCGATAATGTAATCCTGATGTTTGTTTCGCAAATCATGCATGGATTTACATATGGGATTACCACACCAATTCTCTGGGCCATGATTGCTGATGTCGCCGACTATTCAGAATGGAAGACAAATCGCAGGGCAACGGCAATTATCTTTTCTGCCATGATGGTAGGCCTGAAAGCAGGGCTTTCAATAGGAGGTGCCCTGGTTGCATGGATCTTAAGTTTATACGGATATATCCCTATAGAAAGTGCGGTTGCCGGAACAGCAATTGTTCAACCCGAAACTGTAGCTACCGGAGCAAGATTGCTTGTCAGTATTTATCCTTCCATCCCCTTCCTTATAGGTGTCGGATTATTGTTTTTCTATGTGATTGATAAGAAAATGGAAGTACAGATTGAATCAGACCTGAAGGCCCGCAGGGGGGAAGTGGTTGCATAACCGATTTGTAATTTACAAAATGGAATAAAATGAAAACGAAGACTATTTCTGCAGTAGTTGCCATTATTCTCCTGTCAAACATATACACTATGGCGCAAATGACATTAGCTGAGGCTACCAAAGGCAAATTTCTTGTTGGGGTAGCTGTTAATATGCAACAAGTTAACGGTATTAACCCCACTGAATCAGAATCGATTGCCAAAGAGTTCAATTCAATTGTGGCCGAAAACTGTATGAAGCCTCAGCCGATTCATCCGCAGGAAGACAAATACAATTGGGAAGATGCAGACAAATTTGTGGCATTTGGAGAAAAAAACAAACAGGCCGTAATAGGGCATTGCCTTATGTGGCATTCCCAGATAGGGAGGTGGTTCTTTGTAGATGAAGAAGGTAAGGATGTTTCTCCGGAAGTTCTCAAAGAACGTATGCGTCAACACATTTATACAGTTGTGGGTCGCTATAAAGGCCGTGTTAAAGGCTGGGACGTTGTAAACGAGGCCTTTGAAGACGACGGCTCATACCGCAACAGCAAATTCTACCGGATACTGGGCAAGGACTTCATCAAATATGCTTTTCAGTTTGCCCATGAAGCCGACCCGGATGCAGAATTGTACTACAACGATTACAATGTGGAAACTCCGGCAAAATGCGATGCAATTGTGGAACTTATAAAGGAACTCAGGGCGGCCGGATGCAGAATTGATGCGGTTGGTTCCCAGGGACACATGCACATGGATGATCCTACACTTGAAGCAACAGAGACCAGCCTAATGAAACTCAAAGCTGCCGGTGTGAAAGTTCATATTACTGAATGGGATATTTCCATTCTTCCAAGTCCTTATTCCGGCGCAAACATTTCTACCCGCTTCACCTATTCAAAGGAAATGGATCCCTATCGTGAAGGTGTGCCCGACTCAGTTCAACAGGAATGGAACAAACGCGTACTTGATATGTTCGAACTCTTTCTGAAACACAATGATGTAGTTGATCGCGTCACACTTTGGGCATTGAACGATTCCACATCATGGCTGAACAATTTCCCGATCCGCGGAAGAAAGGATTATCCTGTGCTTTTCGACCGCAATAACCAGCCCAAGAGCGTGGTTGCAGATATGATCATGATGGCAAAAAAATACAAGAAAAAAAGATAAAGAAGCTTATCCGGATCGCATCCGGAGACCGTGATTAGTACAAAAGAAAATAAACTATAAAGAGAAACACAATGTCAAAGGAAAGAGATGATTTTGTTGCAGCGAAAATCGCGAAAATGAGTCTGCTGGAAAAATGCGGCCAGCTGCTGACCTTCACCTGGAGAGGCGCTATCCCGACACCGTCGGGGATCGAACAAATTACCAAACTGCATGCAGGCGGCATTTGCCTGGAACCATACGCACTTGAAACATGTAAAAATCTATACTGGGGACGCTCACAGGTTGATCCGAATTTCAAGAAGCCCCAGGACTATTTCGACATTGCACACACATGGTTCAATTCCCGTGCCTTTGGCATAAGCGTGACGCCTGAAGAGCTTACCGAAGCACTGAACAATATGCAGAAAATTGCTATGAACCGGCCTTCGGGAATTCCACTGCATGTTACAATTGATATGGAAGGTGATTTCAAGAACGATTATACTGCCGGCGGTGTTCTTCAATTTATTCCTCCGATGGGTATTACAGCCATCGGGGATGTGGATCTTGCTTATAAAATAGCAAATCTGATGGGCCGTCAAATGGCCGCCATCGGCGTCACCCAGTTCTATCACCCGGTATGCGACGTGAATATCAATCCGCTGAATCCTGAGATTGGTGTCCGTTCATTCGGTGATAATGTAAGCGTTATCTCAAAATTCATTGATGCTACTGTCCGGGGATATGAGGATGCTGGCATCACTGCAACAATTAAACACTTTGCCGGCCGTGGCGATTCGGCTACCGACGCGCATGATGTACTCGATGTATGCCGCGGGGATAAAAAACGTATGCAGAATGTCGAACTGGCTGCTTTCCAGGCTGGTGTGGATGCCGGTGCATCGGCTCTTATGACTGCCCATACCATTTTCCCTGCCTATGATGAAGAATATCCGGCAACCCTTTCGAAAAAGATACTCACCGATCTGCTTAGAGGTGAAATGGGATTTAATGGTATTATTGTTTCCGACGCCATCGGTATGGCCGCTATTTTGAAAAAATGGCCACTCCCGCTCGCATGTGCAATGGCAATCAAAGCCGGTGTAGATACAATTCTGCTCAAGGCCGACGACGAATCACGCTCACAATGTCTGTTCGGTATTAAGAGCGCTGTCGAGAACGGAACTTTGCCTGAAGAGCGCGTGAACGATGCTGTACGACGTCTGCTCTGCAGGAAATACGATCAGGGTCTGTTCGAGAAAGCCGGCAAGATGGATCCGAAGGAGACCTCAAAGATTGTCAGAAGTAAGGAAAACAGGGACTTCTCATGGGAAGTTGCCCACAAAGCTCTTCTGGTAGTCCGGGATGATAAAAAGCTTCTGCCCCTGAGCAAAGACAAGAAAATTCTGGTGATCGAGCAAACCATCCCCTATGAATTTCTCGGAAAGGATTTGTACAGTCACGCTCACATGTTCTGCGAGCAAATGGTCAAGCATTCCACTAACCTGATTCTCGACGATGCCCCGTTCCATGCTGAAGAGGAAGACATCGAAGAAGCACTGCGGCTTGCCAAAGAAGCTGATCTGGTAGTAATGACCAACTACTATGCACGTATTGAAAAGCGCGGAAATAATACCCATCTGGCCAAAGCCCTCAAGGCTGCAGGTCATACCGTGGTTGTCGTTACCAACTTCCCCTACAGGAAGGGAACCACAACGGTAGCCGATGCTGTCGTTTGCAACTTCTCCGGCACACCCGATTCAATCAGGGCTTCAGTTGATCTCCTTTTCGGAGCAATCAAACCTTATCCTACGACTAAGATGCCGATCGATCTGAGTGCTGAAAAGAACCTGCCGGAAGAACCAGATCCCGCTCCCAGAAAATCGCAGGAGAAAAAACCCGGTAATGTATGGGGAGGGAAGTGCTGAGACTTATAAAACAGGAAGATTAAATTAACATTCTGAGCGCCGGTGAAGATTATAAATTCAACACTGGCGTTCAGATTAAGCCAAAGGGTGACAGCGTCTGCAAATTGCCCTCATTTTATTATAATGAACACTAAGCGAAAATAAAATGACAAAATCAACATCATTTAACATCCAGGATATCTACACAATCAATGGCACTGAAATCGCAAAGATTTACGAAGAGAACTTCATGTCGGTGCATTTCCAGGGAATGTCCAAATGTCTTCAGTTTCCGCATACTGTGGCTTTGCAGGGCGCGCCTACCTGTTCAATCGGTATTTCACCGTACGGTTTATATAACCGGTTTAACGAAGCCGGTCGTCTTATCCTGCTGAATCAGAAGGCGGTTCAGTTCGGCTCGGCGCCCTATATTCGCATTGGTGATGATTGTATAATGCTGACGCAGAAACTGCCTGGTGAAACTGAACTCCCCGATGATATTCCGGCAGTTAAAAATTATTATCCTGCTCCGGTTGAAAAAGAGAACATTGCAATGACAATTGCAACTCCCTCCCTGGAGATTGCCTATAAGTTCGAAAATGTTAAGGTCATCAGGAGACTGATTTCTCCTTTACTGTCGGGTGGGGAACAGACATTGATGCCGCTCGGAGTTGAAGAATATGTTGTTGAAAATGTTACCGGATATGATCAACAGGTCACACTCGTAATACCCAGACCATCATTGGTCAATCTCCAGGAAAAAGAGCTTAAACCCACCGATCAGGACAGTGTTTTTGTAGCCACTGCGGCAGTAAAAGGACAGCAACATGAAGAATTCCAACTGGATGGTATCCGTGGTGTAATTATGGGCAGCAAGGATAGTCAGAACAGAATGGCTATTGCCGTCGCAGACGTCCCGGGCGTTGCCGTGGATACCCAGCCCTACTTCTGCCTTAATAAATACTCCGGTGATCTTCTTCTGAGCAGTGACGGCAGCTTTTATGAAAAGCGGCAACCAGTCATCCGCAGTGATTATGGAGCAGCTGTCAGCCTGACATTTACGCTGAGCCCATTTGAATCAAAGACTGTTCCTTTTGCTGTGGCTCTTGATTTTCCCGTGCAGGATTATATTGACGGGAAGACGTTTGAACGGAAATATGTAAAAAACTTTACGAACAAGGAAACCCGGATAACAGACCTTGTAAAAATTGCGTTGACCAGTTACACGAAATGGTGGAAACGTACCCTTACAATTCAGGAACGGATCTTTGATCTGATCTCTTCCTCCTCATCGTACAGGGATGACCGCGAAGGAGCATTCCGGCTGACAAGGTTAATGCTGAATGAACTTCATTTTCCATTGTCCAACGCTATCGTCTGGGTCGATGATGAAAACGGTGAGCGGGCCCGGTTCCTGGAATGTTTTGACTATGCGTATATCGATCCTTCTGATGTGGATTGGTATTCGATGGTACTGCTGATGCTTTTCCCGAAGGTGGAAAAAGACCTGTGCCAGGCGTTCATCAATTCAATACAGGCAGTGGATCCTACGCCCAGATGGTATCATCATCATGCCTCTTTTGTGCAGGCACAGATGCATTTTAATGAACATCGAGAGGAATACGAAGGTGTATCACTTACGCAGATACGTGATGATTTCAAAACCAAAGGCAGTGTCGCCCATGATGTCGGTGCCATGCCCAAGGGCCATCCGCTTCGTAACGTGAGTGATTACGCATGGTACAATAATAATTACTGGGTCGATCTGTATCCCAAACTGATGATGCGTGTATTACGCAATGTAAAATTCACGGGGGATATTGAATTTCTTAAATCGAACTGGGAAACCCTTAAGTTCGGACTGGAATCATTGCTGAAACTTGACTTTGACAACGATGGGATTCCTGAAGGTCATCCGGACGATGTAAAAAATACGTTTGACAACCTTGTACTTTTCGGCGCTGATGCTTATGATGCAACCCAATTCCTGGGAGGCTGCCAGGCATTGATCAAAATGGCACAGATGCTTGGTGAAAAGGCTGATGAGGAAAACATCAAAAAGGTGTATGATAAGGCATGGAACAGTTTTGAGAAATTATGGCGCGAAGATGTAAATAGAAAAGGCGAGAAACTCGAATATTACGTTACCTGCTTTGATCCTGAATCAGGAAATACAAATACGGATGTATGGACAAATCAGCTTGACGCTTTATGGTATCTGACAGCCATTGGCGAGCCTCCCGCAATTCCGGAAGAACGGGTCAGAAAGATTCTCAAAGCTATTTATAACACAAATCGCTCGTTCATGGGCTGGGCCATGTGCAAAACCAGGGATGGAGAGCCGGTTGAATCTGAACAGGGGCAGGATGTGTATACCACTACCAATTATGTTTTCGCCCACTTGCTGGATTATTACGGTATGGTCGAAGAAAGCAAGGAGGTATACAAACATATGGATCGCGTAGTATTTAACTATGCAAATACCCTGACAACTCCGGATAATCTTCGGGCAGAGCTGGAACTGGAAGCCGGCGAAAAAGAACCCTGTCCGCATTATATTGTGGCAGCATATCCCCGACCCGGTGCTGTATGGTCACACCTGGTGATGAATCACATCAAGGATCTGCAGGTGAAAAACAAGAGCAACACAATCGAGCCGAAAGACCTGATGCCTTTCTATCCCTGGTTGCTGAGTGAATCAGAAGAATAATGTAAACAGGTACAAATTAATCTATAGTACAGAAAATCAGAAGTCGACTTGTATGAGAAAAAAATATGATATCACATTTGTCGGGCACATGTGCTATGATGAGATCGTTCCCTTCGGAGGGAAACCACGTGTAGCTCCCGGAAGTGCTGTTTTATGCGGAGCAATGGTGGCCGCAAGAGTTGGCAAAAAGGTTGCTGTCGTTGCTAAAATGGCCGGAAAGGACGAGGATATCCTTCAGCCAATGAAAGATCTGGGCATCGATTGTTACCTCATTCCCAGCGCAGAAACTTCGTATAACAGGGTGGTACACTTTTCCGCAAATGTTGATGAACGTGAAATGACCCTTATCAAATCGGCTGGAATAATCGATCTCAAAGATGTTCCTGAACTGGATTCCACATGTGTTCACCTGGCCGGAATTTCGGATACCGAATTTGATATGACACTCATGAAGGGACTTAAAGCCAGAAACTACCCGAGCCTGTCTGTTGATATGCAGAGTTTTGTGCGTCATATCAATCCCGTGACAAAAAACCACGAGTTCAGTGACGTGGCAGATAAAAGGGAAATTGCTGCTATGATGGACAAACTGAAACTGGATGTTGTAGAAGCCAAACTTCTTACTGGTACAGATGATCTTGAAAAGGCTGCAATAATCGTCGAATCATGGGGTTGCCCCGAAGTTTTAATTACACATTCCGAGGGAGTGCTGGCGAGAGTCAAAGGGGAAACATATTATGAAAAATTCTCCAACACCAGTGTAGCTGGCAGAACAGGCAGGGGTGATACAACATTTGCTGCATACCTCTCACACAGACTGGATCATGAGGTTCGGGAGTCGTTGAAGTTTGCTGCTGCTCTTGTATCAATCAAAATGGAGACACCCGGCCCCTTTAGCGGAACACTTGACGATGTTTATAAAAGACTGAAAGAAAAACATACCTAAAAAGACCAGAAATAACCGGGTCGGCAAAGGCTCCTGCCAACTGTCCTGCAAGGAACAGCACTGCAATTGTGCCGGCTCCGATCCCGAAGGTATTTGTGAAGAAACTTGAATGAAGAAGCACTATCGTCTGAAAGATAAAATTGGCCGCACCGTCGCCGGCCATGAATTGAGAATGCAACCGATTGCAAAAAATAGTTCAAAATATTTCAGTAATAGCGGTTTTCTTACTTATTTTGAAGAATTATGGCCGGAATGAATAAAAAAGCGGAGGTCACCATTTATGACATATCCAAGGCGCTGAATATCTCAGCATCAACGGTCTCCCGCGGCCTCAACAACAGTCCCCAGGTCAGAAAGGAGCTGCGCAAGAAGATAATGCAGACAGCCCGGGAGATGGGTTACCAGCACAACAAGTTTGCAGCAAACCTAAGACAGAAACGGACAAGGTCTCTGGGGGTGATCATCCCCAGAATTGACAGTCACTTCATGTCAACGGTCATTTCCGGCATGGAGAAAGTGGCCAATAAAGCTGGCTACCAGCTGCTTATCAGTCAGAGTGAGGAATCTGCCAATCTTGAGGAGGCAAACATACAGGCCTTATTTAACAGCCGGGTCGACGGAATGCTGGTCTCCCTTTCCTATGAAACAAAGACAAAAGATTCTTTTTCAAATGTTCTCCGAAAAGACATTCCTCTTGTATTCTTTGACAGGGTATTTGAATGCGGTAACTGCGTAAGCGTAGTGATTGACAACTACAGGGCAGGATATGAGGCCACACAACACATGATCGATCAGGGTTGCAGAAGGATAGTACATGTTACAGGCAGTCTGAACAGAAACGTATATAATGACAGGTACCGCGGATACCGTCAGGCCCTGGCTGACAACTCGATAGTCTTCGATGATAAGATGCTGATTGTCACTAACCTGGGAGATGACGCCGGGGCGTCTGTAATCAATCACATATTGAACGACGGATCGATGCCTGACGGCATATTCACTGCCAACGACAACTCGGCAGTATCAATCATCTGCGAGCTGAAGCGTAAAGGATTCCGGATACCTGATGACCTGGCTGTGGTGGGATTCAATGATGATCCGGTGTCACGGATAGTGGAGCCCAACCTGACCACGGTGCGTTATCCCGGCAGGGCGATGGGAGAGGTGGCTGCATCAACAATAATACGGATTCTCGATGGCACACAGTACGAAAAGGTAAATTCAATAACGCTGAGCCATGAACTGATTGTCAGGCAGTCGTCACTCAGGAACAGTCAACAATGATTGCCATGCATAAAACCTTAACCGCTCTCCTTGTTTTATTCCTTTTAGTGCCGGTGGCGCCGGTCTGCGCTGACGACGGATACAAGCTATGGCTCAGAAATGAACCCATAACTGACAGGGCATACCTTAAAGAGTGCGAAAGAAGGCTGGGGAATGTGATGATAACGGGAAGCTCCCCGGTGGTGAGGACTGCCCGTGCCGAGTTAATTGCAGGGTTGTCAGAACTTACCGGCTTGAATATAAGAGAGGTAAACTCCCCGGATGGCAGTGGATTTGTTGTTGCAGGAACATTCAGCTCATCGCCCTTACTGGCCTCGCTTCTTCCTGATGTTATACCGGGAGCAACCGGTGAGGAGGGTTATATAATCAAAAGTATCAGGCAGGGGCGGAGAAACATTACAGTGGTTGCCTCCGAGGGCGACCGGGGGGTGCTTTACGGCATTTTTCATCTCCTCAGGATAGTCAGCACTGAATCGCCGCTTGACAATCTTGACATTACCGGGAAGCCGGCCACAGCTCTGAGATTACTTAATCACTGGGACAACCTTGACGGAACGGTTGAGCGCGGTTATGCCGGCGGCTCAATCTGGAACTGGCATCTTCTGCCAGGTTACATCTCTCCCCGCTATCGTGATTATGCCCGTGCCAATGCCTCAATTGGAATCAATGGTACAGTCATCACCAACGTGAATGCCAATGCCCTGGTGCTTACTCCGCAATACCTTGTGAAGGTTGCTGCCCTGGCTGACGTAATGCGACCATACGGCATAAGGGTCTATCTCACTGCCCGTTTCAGCGCCCCGCAGGAGACCGGAAACCTGCCAACCTCTGATCCGCTTGACCCTGCTGTGGCAGCCTGGTGGAAGGCTAAGGCAGCCGAAATATATTCCCTGATCCCCGATTTCGGGGGCTTTCTTGTAAAAGCCAACTCCGAGGGGCAGCCCGGGCCACAGAACTACGGCCGTTCTCATGCTGACGGAGCAAACATGCTTGCTGATGCCGTGGCCCCCTACGGCGGAGTGGTGATGTGGAGAGCGTTTGTATATGATAACAATGTGCCTGTCGACAGGGCAAAACAGGCTTATAACGAATTCGTGCCGCTCGACGGCAAATTCAGGGAGAATGTACTGGTGCAGGTCAAGAACGGTCCTGTAGATTTTCAGCCTCGTGAACCGTTCCATCCACTCTTCGGGGCAATGCCCGCAACACCCCTGATGCCGGAGTTTCAGATTACCCAGGAGTATCTCGGCTGTGCTACCCACCTCGTTTACCTGGCTCCCCTCTTCAGCGAGGTGCTTGGCAGCGACACCTATGCTGCCGGAAGGGGATCTGCAGTATCAAAGGTGATTGACGGCACACTCCATAACCATACACTGACAGGAATGGCCGGTGTGGCAAATATCGGTACCGAAAGGAACTGGACAGGTCATCTCTTCGGGCAGGCCAACTGGTACGCCTTCGGGCGGCTGGCGTGGAACCCGGAAATGACACCGGAGGCGATAGCATCTGAGTGGATCAGGATGACAATAACCCACGATCCGGTAATAGCGGGAGGGATAGAGAAGATGATGCTCAGTTCCCGCGAAGCGGCAGTGAATTACATGACTCCTCTTGGCCTTCACCATATCATGGCCGAAGGGCATCACTGGGGGCCGGGGCCGTGGGTAGACCGCGGACGTCCTGACTGGACATCTGTATATTATCACCGTGCTGACACTGCCGGAATCGGGTTTAACCGCACCACCGGCGGAAGTGATGCCGTGAGCCAGTACTTCAATCCCTTGGACTCGCTTTTCAATGATCCTCAGTCATGCCCTGAGAACCTGTTGCTATGGTTCCATCATATGCCATGGTCTCATATCATGAAATCGGGCCGTACCCTCTGGGATGAGATGTGCCACAGATACCAGGAAGGAGTGAATACTGTTGACGGTTACCGCACTTACTGGGAGACCCTCAGGGGACGTATTGACGACGAACAGTTTGAACATGTGAAGCAGTTGCTTGCCATCCAGGCAGATGAAGCCCGCTGGTGGAAGGATGCATGTCTTCTTTATTTCCGGACATTCTCACGGATGCCCTTCCCGGAGGGGGTGGAGCCTCCGCAGCATAGCCTTGAATATTACCGTGGACTGAAGTTTTATTATGTTCCGGGCATTTGATTTATTAAAACAAAGTTCGACCTGACCCTATGAATGACAGACACTGGGATACCCTGCTCAGGGTAGTAAACGGAGAAAAGACACCGGAACGTCCCGTAGGATTTATAATTGACAGTCCGTGGCTTCCGGTCTGGTACGGTACAACGATACTCGAGTATTTCACTGACCCTGCCACATGGTTCCAGGCCAATCTCCATGCCCAGAAAGTATTTCCTGACGTAATGTTCCTTCCCGGGTTCTGGTCAGAGTACGGCATGTGCACCGAACCCTCTGCCTTCGGCACGAAGCTGGTATGGACCGAGAACGACTTTCCGTATCCCATGAGACTTGGCTGTAATACGGAAACAATAGGTTCGCTGGCGAAGCCATGCGTGAAGACTGACGGTCTCCTCCCGTTTGTTATCAGCCGTATGGCCAGATACCAGGACAAGGTTAAGGAATGCGGCTGTCACTACAGGTTTGCCTCGAGCCGGGGCCCACTGAACATCGCCTCGTTTCTTTTCGGCACCACTGACTTCATGATGGCGCTGGCGATGACACCCGATGAAGCTCAGAAAGCGCTGACGGTTATCACAGATTTTGTCATAGACTGGCTTGAACTGCAGTATGAAAAATTCCCCGACATTGAAGGGGTGCTGCTCCTCGATGACATTGTGGGATTCCTGGGCCAGCCTGATTTTGAAGCCTTCGTGCTACCGCACCTGAAGCGCATCTACAGCACTTTTAATCCGAAGGTGGGTTTCTTCCACAATGATGCCGCAGGGCTGATAACAGCACAATACCTGAAAGAGATCGGTATCAACCTCTTCAACTTCAGTTTCAGCCACTCCATCACCGAGATGAGAAAGCTCTCCGGTGACGGCGTCATCCTGCTGGGAAATCTTCCGCCGAGGGATGTGCTTGCGATGGGCACCCCGGCTGATGTGGAAGCTGCCGTTATCAGGATGATGCGTGAAGCCGGAGACACAAAGGGTATCATTTGGTCATGCGGGGGAGGCATGCCTCCTGATGCTTCTACAGAAAATATCCGTACATTTATCGAAACAGTAAGAAACTATAAATAAAACACTTCCCGTATGCTATTACTTGGTATTGATCTGGGCAGCTCATCCGTAAAGGTATCCGTCGTTAACGGTTCAACAGGCAGAGCGTTATCTTCCGCATCATATCCTCCGTCTGAAATGGAGATTTCCGCTCCTGCCCCCGGCTGGGCCGAGCAGGATCCTGAATTATGGTGGAAGAACTTCACCCTGGCACTTGAACTATGCCTGAAGCCCCTGGGCGCAAAACGTAAAGACATCGGAGCCGTAGGCATCTCATACCAGATGCATGGACTGGTGACAGTCGACAGGAATAAAAAGGTGCTCCGTCCTTCGATAATATGGTGTGACAGCCGGGCAGTGGAAATCGGCAACAGGGCGTTTGACCAGCTGGGAAAGGATTTCTGCCTGCACCACCTGCTGAACTCACCGGGTAACTTCACGGCATCGAAGCTGGCATGGGTGAAAGAGAACGAACCGGAAATACTCAGGCAGATTTACAAGATCATGCTTCCGGGCGATTATCTCGCCATGCGACTGACAAATGAAATAAAGACCTCCATCTCAGGCCTTTCTGAAGGAATATTCTGGGATTTCATGAGGAATGAAATATCTGAGGAGTTGCTTGATTATTACGGTATATCACCTGACCTGATCGCTGATGCCGTACCATCATTCTCCCTTCAGGGAGAGCTGACGGCTGCCGTTGCAGCCGAGCTTGGCCTTACTCCCGGCATTCCGGTATCCTACAGGGCAGGTGACCAGCCAAACAATGCACTGTCACTCAACGTTCTGAAGCCCGGAGAGGTGGCTACCACCGCCGGCACTTCCGGGGTAATATACGGTGTCACCGACAAGACCCAGTTTGACCCTATGTCACGCATAAACACGTTCCTGCATGTAAACCATTCTGAGAGGCTGACCCGTCTGGGAGTGCTGCTCTGCATCAACGGGACAGGCATTCTCAACTCGTGGCTGAAAAAGAACACAGGCGGCGGGCTCAGTTACCCTGCAATGAATGAACTGGCTGCAGCCGTGGAGCCGGGAAGCGAGGGTCTCATCATCCTCCCCTTTGGCAACGGTGCTGAGAGAATGTTCCGCAACAGGGATATAGGCGCTTCGGTGTTCGGACTGAATTTCAACATCCACCGGCAGGGTCATCTTTACCGTGCGGCACAGGAGGCGATAGCCTATTCATTCCGCTTCGGCCTGGAGATCATGAAGGAGACAGGCATTAATCCGACCGTGATACGTGCAGGTGAGTCAAACATGTTCCTGAGCAAGGTATTCAGGGATGTGCTCTCAAGCCTTACTTCCACCGTGATCAAACTCTACAACACTGATGGCTCCGTCGGGGCTGCCCGCGGTGCGGGGATCGGATGCGGTTACTACAGGTCCGAGGAGGAAGCTTTCAGCGGACTGGAGGTAACCGGATCAAGCGAACCTGATCCGCACCTGGCGATGATCTATGATGCCAGGTATAGCGAGTGGCTTGATATTCTTGAAAACAATCTTTACGAATAATTCTAAAACTATGGCAAAAAAAAGTAACAGCGAGATTTTTCCCGGCATAGGGAAGATTCAGTATGAAGGAAGGGACTCAAAGAATCCCATGGCGTTCAAATGGTATGATCCCGAGGCAAAGGTGGGCGGAAAGAAGATGAAGGATATCCTTCGTTTTGCGATTGCCTACTGGCATTCTTTCTGCGGAGACGGCACCGACACATTCGGTGCGAAAACGAGAGATTTCCCGTATGACGGACTGGAAGGCGACGACAGGATAAAGGTAAAGCTGGATATGGCTTTCGAGTTCTTCGAGAAGATAGGCGCCCCCTACTATTGCTTCCATGATACCGACCTGGTTGGTGACGGCCCGGTATTCGAGATTGAGAAGCGTCTTGAGAAGTGGGTGCCGGTGATCAAGGCCAGGCAGAAGGAGACAGGCATGAAGCTCCTGTGGGGAACAGCCAATGTATTCGGAAATCCCCGTTACATGAACGGTGCTGCCACCAACCCTGATTTCAATGTCCTCACAAACGTTGGCGTTCAGCTGAAAAATGCAATTGACGCAACCATTGCCCTGGGCGGACAGGGTTATGTCTTCTGGGGAGGCCGTGAAGGGTACCTCTCACTTCACAACACCGATATGAAACGTGAGCTGGAGCACCTGGCAATGATGCTTACCCTTGCCCGTGACTATGCACGCAAGAACGGTTTCAAGGGCACATTCTATATCGAGCCCAAACCGATGGAGCCCACAAAGCACCAGTATGACTATGATGCCGCAACTGTTATCGGATTTCTGCGCCACTACGGTCTTGACAAGGACTTCCAGCTCAACGTTGAGGTCAATCATGCAACACTTGCCGGACATTCCTTCCAGCATGACCTTCAGACTGCAGCCGATGCCGGCATGCTTGGCAGCATTGACGCCAACAGGGGTGACTACCAGAACGGCTGGGATACCGACGAATTCCCGACAAATATCAATGAGATCACCGAGGCAATGCTCGTAATAATGATGGCAGGCGGTTTCAAGACCGGCGGCATCAACTTTGATGCGCATGTGCGCCGCAACTCCACTGATCCGGAGGATCTTTTCATTGCCCACATAAACGGCATGGACACTTTCGCCCGCGGGCTTGTAATTGCTGACCGCATTCTGAAGGACTCAGACTATCTTAAGATGCGCAAGGCGAGGTATGCATCATTTGACAAGGGTGACGGCGCTCTTTATGAGAAAGGCAAGCTGACCCTTGAAGACCTGCATAAACTTGCCGGGAAAGTCGGCGAGCCGAAGAAGATCAGCGGCAGGCAGGAGCTTTACGAGCAGCTGATAAACATGTATATAATCTGACAGATAGATGGCTGTCTTCACGCCCCTACGGCGCTGGCAGCCTGCATTCCGTCCTTTCAGCAGGCAGCCTGCCGCCAAGCGTTTGCTTGCACTGACCGAGAGGGTGGTCAAGGGACCGCTTTTCGGCTGCAGGATGTGCGGCAACTGCCTGCTGCAGGAGACTGCATTCATATGTCATATGGCCTGTCCCAAGGGGATAAGAAACGGTCCCTGCGGCGGCGTGAACGACGGCTGGTGTTATGTTGACCCCACCCGTCGCTGCGCATGGCATCTGATCTATGAGCGGTCGCAGCGGATGCACCGTGAGCACAGGCTGCTGGAGGTATTGCCGCCGGTAGACTGGGACAGGGCCGGGACGGAGACATGGGGCGGGGTGGTGCGTGCAGCCCGCCTGACGGGCCTGGGTAATATTTTCATCCCGTCACGCAGGAGAGGGAAGAGCCTGGGGGCAACCCTTGAGGAGAAGGTCTTCAGGCCTGTCAGGCAGCCCGCGTGGTGGCAGGGTGATTCGGAGTACCACCCCCCCGCCGTGACAGAGCCGCAATCGGCCCTGGAGCGCGAGCTGCGCAGCGGCAGGTTCGTAGTCACCACCGAGGTCACGCCGCCGCTGACGGCCGCCACGGGCAGACTACGTGAGAAGATTCTGACTGTCATGCCTTATGTCGCGGCAATAAACTTCACCGACGGGTCATCGGCAGTACCGCGTATGTCAAGTGCGGCATGCTCAGCCGTGGCGGCCTCTCTCGGGGCCGACCCGGTGATGCAGATCTCGGCTCGCGATAACAACCGCAACAGCCTTCAGTCTCAGGCAATCGGGGCAAATGCTCTCGGTGTGCACAACATACTATGCCTCTCGGGCGACAGCCCCCGGGTAGGCCCATCACCACGGAGCAACCTGAATATTATCGATGTCGACTCGGTACAGATGCTCTGGATACTGAGAAGGATGCGTGATGAAGGAATCTATCTCGACGGAAGGGAGATAAAAAACAGACCACAGCTCTTCCTGGGAGCCGCTGCAGCACCATTTGCACAGGATCCGAAGCTGCAGGTCATCCGCGACAGGAAGAAAATCAACGCCGGGGCACAGTTCCTTCAGACAAACCTTGTATTCGACCCTGACCGCCTCGATCCGTGGCTTGAACAGCTTGAAAAGGAGGGACTGCTTGACAAGATTAAGATTCTTGTCGGGATCAGCCCCCTGAAGTCACTCGCCCTGGCACGGTATCTCAATGAGAGGATCCCCGGGGTGACAGTGCCTGAAAATGTTATGAAAAGACTGGCCGACGCAGGCGACCGCTTTGCTGAAGAGAGTATCATAGTCACTGCTGAGACACTCGTAAAGCTCAGGGCAAAGAAAGGGGTGGGCGGCGTGCATATAATGCCACTGGGCTGGGAGGATGCCCTTCCACTGATAATAGATAGAGCAGCACATGAAATTACTGACCTCAAGGGAGCTGGCCAGAGCCGCTAATCTTGACATACCGGGCGGGGTGGTGGTTGCCAAAGCCCTTATGCAGATATTCCGCTATAACAAGCTGAACAGGGTTTACACAAATGCCTATGACAGTGACCCTGCAGTCTTTATCTCATCGATCCTCGACCATCTTGACATCAGGTACGAGGTGCCTGAAAAGGACCTTGAAAACATTCCGCTGACAGGCCCCTTCATCACGGTTTCAAACCATCCCTTCGGAGGGATTGACGCCCTGATACTTATGAAGATACTTGCACGCCGGCGGAGTGATGTCAGGGTTATGGCCAACTTCCTGCTGCAGAAGATTGATCCCCTGAAGCATCTCATCGTTCCGGCTGATGTGGAAGGAGATAATGTTGCAGGAAAGATATCCCGCGAGGGAATGGAGGAGGCGATGAACCATGTCAGGGAGGGCCACGGACTGGCTCTTTTCCCCGCCGGGGAGGTCTCTACATATCAGTCGGAATCAGGGCTGATAACTGACATGGAGTGGCAGGAACAGATACTTCGTGAGGTCAGGATGGCTGAGGTGCCGGTTATTCCAGTTTATTTTCACGGAACCAACTCAAGATGGTATCATATACTGGGTCGGATACACCCTCTGCTGAGCACAGCGAAGCTCGGCTCCGAGTTTATTAACAAGCGCCATAAGGTAATCAGGATACGCATCGGGCGCTCTCTGTCAGTCAGTGAGCAGGCCGGTTTCGGTGACATCGCCCGTTTCGGGCGTTACCTCAGGGCACGCACCTATTCTCTCGGATCATCACTGGAAGCTAAACCGTTCTTCTCCGGCTTCATGCCACGGCGCAACAGACGGCAGGAACCGGTTGCCCCTCCGGCAGACAGAGCCGCACTTGTCGCTGAGGTACAGAATATCAGGCACTCGTACGAATTGTTTTCCGTCAGCAACTTCACTGTCCTTTTTGCACCCACACGGGCAATGCCACACCTCATAAAGGAAATCGGAAGATTGCGGGAGGTGACATTCAGGGCGGTAGGCGAGGGTACCAACCGGGCAACCGACCTGGATGAATATGATTTTTATTATCACCACCTGGTAATCTGGGATGAGGCTGCCGGTGCGCTCGTCGGTGCGTACCGGATAGGAAAGGGAAGGGAAATCATCAGCCAGTATGGCATTAAGGGCTTTTATATAAATTCACTCTTCAGGATTCGCAAGTCATTTGAACCTGTCCTGGCTGAGTCTCTCGAACTGGGACGGTCATTCATCGTGCCGGAATACCAGAAAAAAGCCATGCCACTCTTCCTTCTCTGGAAGGGTCTTCTGACCGTACTGCTGCAGAACAGCGGGTACCGTTACCTGATAGGTCCGGTAAGCATCAGCAACGAGTTCTCGGCATTTTCCAAATCATTGATAGTAGAGTTTGTCAGGAACAACTTCTTTGACCGTGAGATGGCAAAGTATATAAGACCAAGAAAAAAATTCAGCCCGCAGATTGATCCCCGCATCGACAGTGAGATAATCATTTCTTCGGCTGAGAGAGATATCAGCAAGGTTGAGAAGGTTGTCAGTGATGTTGACAACGGTTACCGGATACCTGTGCTGCTGAAGAAATACCTTGAGGTTAATGCCCGGATCATTGGCTTTAACGTTGATCCTGACTTCAACAACTGTCTTGACGGGTTGATAATGCTCGATGTATACAATCTCCCTGCCGGATTCGTCAGTGCACTCTCAAAGGATCAGGACGTTGAGGAGGTTGCCCGCCGTCTGAAACACCGTGACAGGTAGGAATATTCAATTTACATCCTGAATGCCTGGCATATATAACGGCAGCGACAGGTCTCAGACCTGTCGCTGCTGTATAACAATAAAGTTTTGTGTCTTTTATCTGATTGCCGGAATCCTAATAGAATTTATACCTCATATCCTTGACCTCTTTCTTATCACGGATAGCCTGGTAAGCTTCGTATGAGGCACGGATCTGGTAGCCTGAATTCAGTCTCTCCTGCACCATTGCAATGTCTTCCCCTGCCACAGGAGTGGCGTCGCTGACCTGGAACAGGTATACCCCGTTGTTCCCTGGAACAGGTTTTGAGATTTTGCCGGGCTCTGATGCTGAAGCTGCAGATATGAGTGCAGGTTCAATGCCGGCACCCGGGATCGAGTAAGATCTGAAATTGATACCGCTTGCATCCTGCAGAGTAGTATTATAATGAACTGCTATATCGTTGAGGTTTTTCCCTTCGGATGACATCTTTTGCATTTCGGCAGCAATCATCTCACCTTTTTTCTTCTTGGCAAGGATAAACCTGATATCAGATGCAACATCCTCAACCGGGGCAATTCCCTCTTCCACCGCCCTGGTGCAGTATGCAACCACGTACATGTCAGGAAGCTCGAAAACTGCCTGGCTGCTGTTGTCGAGAACGATGCTTCCTTCCTCACTGTTCTGGAAGAGAGCCATTACAAGACCCCTTGATTCCGTAAGACCCGGTAGTTCCTTCTGCTCGGGGGTGACGTTCATAGCCAGCTTCTTGTTGAGATTTCCTGCAGCCACGGCTTTGTTGAATTTCTCATAGGTGTCGTTTGAACCGGCAAACTGCGAAGCATCCGAATAAATGCGCTGAGTTGTGGAGCTGCTGGGTATGACCTGCCGGTCAACAACCCCGATGTCATATTTCCTGACCTTGCGGCTCTGATCAATAATCTTGATTATATGTATGCCGAAGGTTGTCTCTGCTGTTACCAGTTCTCCCTTGTCGTTACTGAAACAGGCGTTGTTGAACGGGGCTACCATCATACCTTCGCTGAACCAGCCGAGGTCACCTCCGACCTGTGCCGAACCCTGGTCATCAGAGTTAGCCATTGCCAGTGTGTTGAAATCAATACCTGACCTGATCAGTGCTATAAGGCTGTCTGCTTCTTTCCTTGCCATGGCAAGTGACCTGTTGGGGTTGGGCGAAAGCAGTATGTGGGCAGCCCTGACTGAATCAGGACGCTCAGCAATGTCCACAATCCGTGCAATCTTGTAAGCGCCGTCTTCAAGATAAGGACCTGTAACTGCAGATCTGTCACCAGACTCTGCCAGGGGGCGGAGACTCTCGGGAAGCTCGGAAAGAGACTTGTATAACCCGGTGTGACGGGTATCAGCTGTCAGGTTGATATACTGAACCAGGTCAGTGGCTGAAGTAAAGTTTTCCTTCTCCTTTGCAGCCCAGTCCTCAGTTTCCTTCATATCTTCCTCTGACGGATTTATTTCAAATGCAATGTACTCCATATCCCTCGTGGCGCCACGCTTGAAACTTTTTTCGTGCTTGTCATAGTAGCTCCTTATTTCATCCGAGGTAACATTCACAAGACTGTCAGGTATTGCAGCATAGTTACGCACCATGTATGTAAAACTGACTGTATTGGCATTGAGGCTGTTCTCAAACTCCGACTGTTTGCCGGTCACATAGAGCCCTTTTGACATGAGGTTCACAAGCTTTGTGTTCAGCCTGTCACTGATTATCTGATCCTCAAAGAAGAGCCAGTATTTTTTTGTTGCCTCGTCAGTCTCAGTTGCTTTCAGAAAATTAACCAGGAACGATTCATTGAATGTGCCTGTGTTGGGATCAGTAAACAGCTGCCTGACAATGGGATGGGGATTTTCGCCGAAGACCAGTGTTTCAACTTCCTCCGGGCTTACTCCAAGGCCGGTCTGCCTGTAAGTCTTCCCCATCAGCTTCTCGGAAAGCATCTGCTGCCATACCTGTTCCCTCAGGCTCAGCATCATCTCCTCGTTAACTTCGGAAGAACCTGACATCTTATAGATATCTACAAGATCCTGAACCTTCGCTTCGAAATCCTGGTATGAAACATCTTCACCGTCTATCCTGGCAAGCTGATAATATTTGTCTGCCCGGCGGCGCTGGGCTGTGTTGTTGCCGAAAAAGTCACTCACTATAAAGAGAAGAAGGGAAAGCCCGATCACAATTGCCACCAGCGGTCCCGCCTTATCTCTCAGGTTCTGAAGTATTGCCATTTGAATACCAATTAAATAATGAATTTACCTCTTGAAAAATACAGGCGACAAATATAACAAAATTCGGTTAAACAAAAGGAGGGCTCATCTTCTCATTTTATTTAACTTCCCGTAAATATGATAATTCTCATTTTTCTGCCTGTCCGGCTGTCAAGTTAATATATTGGAAAAAAAACTGTAAAGATATGTCCAGAAACCTGAGGGGTCTCTCAGCAAGGCGGGGCCTTACAAACAGCCTGTACCAGCATATCGCGGGTGCTTCCGGCAACGTTGATCACTCTGTGGCAGATGAGCTTATGGCTGTTGCTGACAAGTTTATGACGGGTCATGCAGCCGTGTTGAGTGCAGGTTCCTTCTATGATTTCCTAAAGCCGGCTCACGCCGGGAAAAAGGTCTTTATGTGTGACGGCACTGCCTGCCTGACATCAGGCAGGTGTGAAGGGATTCGAAGAACTCTTCTGGAAAAATTCAGGGAGGATGAGATTGGCGTCATGACATGCCTGGGGCACTGCCACTCGAACAATGCATTTCTGGTTAACGGGGTGATCCGGTCAGTCGATAGTGATGCCGGCACCCCGGCACTGAGGGTAAGTTCGAACTCTGAAATGCCTGCGCTGCTCACCCCTGTCGGGGCAACCGTGGAATACTATTCACTTGCCGGCAGGTGGAACGGCAGGGCCGAAGATGCCCTGAAGGAGCTGGAGGTATCAGGCCTTCGCGGCCGGGGTGGTGCAGGATTCCCGTTTCATCTGAAGGTGCGCTCATCGCGCGAAGCTGCGTCTGACAAAAAGTATGTCGTCTGCAACGGCGACGAAGGTGACCCGGGAGCCTTTTCTGACAAGTGGCTGCTGGAGGAACGGCCCCACGCGGTCCTCTTCGGCATGCTGATGACCGGTGTCATCACCGGGGCCGATACAGGTGTCGTTTATATAAGGGGGGAATATCCCCTCGCAGTAAAAAAAGTGCGTGAAGCCGTAAGAGAGCTTGAAGATACCGGTATGGCAACAGGGCAGGAGGGTGACGCTGTCACCCGCTTCCGGTTCCATGTTGTTGAAGGATCCGGTGCCTATATCTGCGGAGAAGAGACCTCCCTGCTCAACTCCATCGAGGGGCTGCGCCCGGAGGTGCGCACACGCCCGCCCTTCCCTGCAGTATACGGCCTCTTCGGCAGACCGACAGTTCTGAGCAATGTCGAGACATTTGCAAATATTCATTACATACTTGAGGAAGGCGGTGCCGCCTGGGCTGCAATGGGTACTGAGAGATCACCAGGGACAAAACTCGTCTCCCTTGACGGGGCATTCAGAAAACCAGGGCTGCTGGAGGTGAAAATGGGTACTCCCATGAGAACTGTAATTGATGAGCTTGGCGGGGGGACCCGTTACCCGGTAAAAGCATTCCAGGTGGGAGGGCCCCTTGGAGGAATTGTGCCTGCCTCACGCATCGGTGACCTTACTCTCGATTTCGAGTCTTTCGCCCGTGAGGGCTTCCTCCTCGGTCATGCTGGGATAGTTTCAATACCTGAAGATTTTCCTGTTGTAAAACTGCTTGAACATCTGTTTGAATTCACCAGGAAGGAGTCGTGCGGCAAATGCTTCCCATGCCGCCTGGGTTCGGCGAGGGGGCATGAACTCCTTGCCGGAGCAATCGAAAAGAATAAAAAAATTGACCGGCAGCTGTTTGATGACCTGCTTGAGACGATGCAGCTGGGGTCATTATGTGCACTGGGAGGGGGATTGCCGCTGCCGGTAAGGAACGCACTTCAGTATTTTGGTGATGAACTGAATGATTTCTTCACTGTAAAGGAGGCCTGACTATGGATAATGCAGCCTATATTGACAACAAGCCCTTCCCCGTCGTGGCAGGCGAGACAATACTTCAGTTTGTCCGCAGGCATGCCGGGCGTGATGTGATCCCGACACTTTGCCAGGCTGACAACCTGGAGAACTACGGCTCGTGCCGCATCTGCTCTGTGGAGGTGGCGCTGAAGGAAGGGGGACCGGCCAGGGTAATGGCTTCATGCCATACACCGGTGGCCCCCGGATACTATGTTTATCCTTCAACTGACCGGATCAGGAGGTTGCGCAGGAATATCCTTGAGCTTGTGCTGTCTGAGTACCCGCCTGAGAGGCTGACACCCGGACAGGGCATGCTTCCTACGGAGTTCCAGGCCGTTGTGGCTGCCGCAGGGTCATCTGAAGTGCGTTATGACCGCAAGATTATTTTTCATGAGCAGGACAGAAGCCGTCCGTACGTCTGGTCAGATCTGACAGAGTGCATAAAGTGCTACCGCTGCGTCAGAGCCTGTGACGAGCTGCAGACGGAACACGTGCTTGGCATCAGGGGCCGCGGTGACAACAGCACGATCATCAAGGGATTTGACCGGTCGTTCCGAGAGTCACCCTGTGTCTCATGCGGTGCCTGTGTGCAGACATGCCCCACCAACGCATTGTCAGACCGTTATTCAGTCAAGACAATTAAAGCAGACAAGACCGTGCGTACCACCTGCACCTATTGCGGAGTGGGCTGCAACCTCAGCGTGAAGGTAATTGACGGAAGAGTGAGGGGTATTGAGGCTCCGCCCGATGGCGCCACAAACAGGGGGCACACCTGTGTAAAGGGGAGGTATGCATTCGAATTCTATAACCATCCCGAGAGATTACGGTCACCAATGATCCGCAAAAACGGGAAACTTACAGAGGTGTCGTGGGATGAGGCATATGATTTCACTGCAGGAAAATTCCGCGAGATCAGGGAGAAATTTGGTCCCGACGCACTTGCAGGAATCTCCTCGGCAAGGTGTACAAACGAGGAGAACTACCTGATGCAAAAATTCTTCAGGATAGTAATCGGTACGAACAACATTGACGGATGCGCCAGGGTATGTCATGCCCCGACGGCTATGGGGATGCAGTGGGCATACGGTACAGGGGCTGCCACCAACTCGGTTGATGAAGTATACAAGACCGGGTGTATCCTTTTAATAGGAGCCAACCCGTCATCAGCACACCCTGTGACAGGTGCACGCATCAGGTCGGTTGTCGAATCGGGCACACCCCTGATTGTGATTGACCCGCTGAAGATAGAGATAGCCAGGCTGGCAAAGCACCATCTGCAGATCAACCCCGGAACCAATGTTGCCATTCTCAACCTCTTTGCACGTTACCTTCTGACAGAAGGGCTGATTGATGAGCGATTCATAGCAGAGCGGACAGAAGGGTGGGAGAGCTTCAGAAAATATCTTGAAAGTCTCGATGTTGATGAGCTTGAAAGGGTGTGCGGTGTTGACCGGGAAAAGGTCAGGGCTGCAGCAGTCGAATATGGCTCGGCAGGGTCAGCCATGGAGTTTCACGGGCTGGGGGTCACCGAACACTGGCAGGCCACCAAGGCGATTACACTCATCTCGAACATTGCAATGATGACCGGAAATATCGGGAGGGAAGGTGCCGGTGTCAATCCGCTGCGCGGGCAGAACAACGTGCAGGGCGCTGCCGACATGGGAATACAGCCGCACCAGGGCGCCGGGTACCTCGATGTCACAAACCCGGTAAATATATCTGTCTACAATGCATTTTATGGTGTGGAACACCCCTCAAAGGTGGGTTACCGGATTCCGGAGATGTTCGCTGCAGCCGGGAGCGGCGACCTTAAGGCTCTGTGGATAATGGGTGAGGATATTCTGCAGACAGACCCCAACACCTGCCATGTGCGAAGCTCACTCCAGGGTCTTGATCTCCTCGTGGTGCAGGAACTGTTCATGACGGAAACAGCCAGGATTGCTGATGTGATATTCCCGGCATCATCGTTCCTTGAGAAGGAGGGGACATTCACAAACGGAGAGAGGAGGATACAGAAGGTGCAGAAGGTTGTGGAACCGCTTGAAGGAACAAGGCCGGACGGGCAGATTGTGGTTGACATGATGAACAGGATGGGTTACCCGCAGGAAGGTTACTCAGCAGATGTAATTCTCAGGGAGATTGCCGGCATAGTGCCTTTCTTCAGGGGTGTAAAATGGGATGAGCTTGGCCACCGCGGCAAACAGTGGCCGGTAAGGGAAGACGGCAGTGACACCGCGATCCTTCACACCGAAACCTTTAACCGGGGCAGGGGGCGGTTTCACTCATGGGATTATGATATCTCGCCGGAGCTTTACGAGAATGCAGGGCGCTTTCCTTACATACTGACAACAGGCAGGCTCCTGGAACATTACAACAGCGGCACGATGACACGCCGGACCCCCAACGCCGAGCTTGTCACGGAAGACATACTGTTCGTTCACCCGAAGGATGCCGAAGTCAAAGGACTGGTTACAGGGGATTTTGCACGGATTTTCTCGGCACGTGGCATAACCACAATGAAAGTGAAAGTAACAGATGTCGTCAAACCGGGTGTTATATACACGACGTTCCATTTTCCGGAAGCTGCTATAAACTTTCTTACGAGCGGCATAGGCGACGAGTTCACCCTCACCCCTGAGTATAAGGTTGTGGCTGTCGATTTCGAGAAATCTCTTTACGGGATATTTACGCGTGCTGAATGCAGGTCTGACATGAAAAAAGAATAAAAAATCAAAGTATACCCCCAAAAAAGCGGGGGTAGTCAATAAAAAACACATAAAATATCAAAAATAACTTCAAAAAATAGGGGGTGTGTTCTGAAATGATCTATTTTTGACAAAAAATCAGATCATGGCAGAGTTACGTTTCAGTGCATTGAAGGAGCTGTTCAACAGGGAGCCTGTTGATGTTGCAATTCCGGCGGAGCCCGTCTCCGTTTATTTTTCAGATAATGTTTTTGATAAGCGCAAGATGGAGCGCTTTCTGAGCCGGGAGGCTTACAGGGCGGTTATTACCGCCATCGATGAAGGTACGCAGATCAGCCGTCACATAGCTGACCAGGTTGCAACAGGCATGCAGGCATGGGCCATGGAACACGGGGTGACACATTTCACCCACTGGTTCCATCCCCTCACAGACGCCACTGCTGAAAAGCATGACGCATTTGTCGGCAGGGGAGAACATGGTTCAATCATCGAGATCTTCTCCGGTGAGGTGCTTGTTCAGCAGGAACCGGATGCATCGAGCTTCCCCAGCGGTGGTATCAGGAACACATTCGAGGCAAGGGGTTATACTGCATGGGACGTTTCCTCCCCGGCTTTCATTGTCGGTAACACACTTTGTATCCCGACTGTTTTTGTTTCATACACCGGTGAGGCTCTTGACTACAAGACACCACTTCTCAGATCACTGGCTGCTCTTGACAGGGCTGCAGTGGAGGTGTGCCGCCTCTTCGACAAGGATGTAAAAAAGGTGATTGCCACCCTGGGGTGGGAACAGGAGTACTTCCTTATTGATGAAGCCCTGTATTATGCCCGTCCTGACCTGATGCTGGCTGACCGCACACTTATGGGGCATCCTTCGTCAAAGGATCAGCAATTGTCAGATCACTATTTCGGGTCGATCCCTGACAGGGTAAAGGCTTTCATGAAAGAGTTTGAATTTGAGGCATATAAGCTGGGTATCCCGGTAAAGACGCGACATAACGAGGTGGCTCCAAACCAGTTTGAGTGTGCTCCGGTCTTTGAGGAGGCAAACCTCGCCGTGGATCATAACCAGCTTATAATGGATGTCATGCGAAGGGTGGCCAGGAAGCACAAGTTCCGGGTCCTCTTCCATGAGAAACCCTTTGCCGAGGTAAACGGCTCCGGAAAGCACAACAACTGGTCATTGATGACAGACGCCGGAGTGAACCTTCTTTCGCCGGGCAAGAACCCCAAGACCAACATGCAGTTCCTGACTTTCCTTGTCAATGTGGTTAAGGCAGTCAATGACAACCAGGAACTTCTTCGCGCCAGCGTGACAAACGAGAACAATTCGTACAGGCTCGGAGGCCATGAGGCACCCCCTTCGATTATTTCCGTTTTCCTCGGAAGTTATCTCTCGGAGATACTTGACGGCATAGCCAGCAAGGTCAAGGACAAGAAGATGACCCCGCAGGAGAAGACGGAGATCAAGCTTGGAATTGGCAAGATACCAGGCATCTTCCTTGACAATACTGACCGCAACCGTACTTCACCGTTTGCGTTTACCGGCAACAGGTTTGAATTCAGGGCAGTGGGCTCATCGGCCAACTGCAGCTCGGCAATGATAGTACTCAACGCAGCCGTCACCCGTCAGCTCAGGGCATTCGCTGTTGAGGTCAACAAGCTTATTGACAAGGGTGTCAAAAGAGATGAAGCCATCTTCCAGGAGATAAAGAAGTGCATAATCGCTTCAAAGAGGATCCGTTTCGAAGGTGACGGTTACAGCATTGAATGGCACAGGGAGGCAGTCCGTCGCGGCCTCTCAGCCGAACCAAGCGTCCCGAAGACACTTAAAGCCTATGAGACTCCCGCTTCGCGTGAAACGCTCGTGGGAACGGGGACTCTTACCGAACGCGAGCTGGAGAGCCGGGTTGAAGTGGAACTTGAAAAATTCACCAAGAAGCTGCAGATTGAGGCCCGTGTGCTGGGAGACCTGGCGATCAACCACATTGTGCCTACTGCAGTTAATTACATGACATCACTCGTCGATAATGTAAAGGGATTGCGCGAGATATTTGACGACAATGAATTCATGAGACTTGCCGGTGCACGCAAGGAGTTGATAGTGAGCATCTCAGACCATATCACTATGATAAAGAAACTTGTGAATGACATGATTGATCAGAGGAAACTGGCAAACGTCATTGAAGACCCGTATAAAAAGGCGCTTGCCTACGAGGCAAAGGTCAAACCGTATCTTGAAGAGATAAGGAGCCATATTGACAAGCTCGAGCTTGTTGTTGACAACGAACTGTGGCCTCTGCCGAAGTACCGTGAGCTCCTCTTCACAAGATAACCGCATAGCTTTTATTTCATTAATTGGGTTGTTAGGCAAGGCTGTCCCGGAGGAAACGGGGCAGCCTTTTTTTGTCCCCCGGCCCGGAGCCGGCCTCCCTGCATAAAGAGGCACTATTTTTGTTGCAGAGCCTGGGCGCCGGTAATTAATGGAACGGCGGTACGTTAACATTAATAACAATCATTACTTTTGTACAAAACTCAATGGTGGCCAGGATGAAAAGACTGATATTTCTTACAGTTGCTGTTGCTCTTCTCTTCCCCTCTGTGCTTCAGGCCCAGAAGCAGAAGACTGAACGTGCATACGCCGCCTATAATGCCGGCAGCTATTATGACGCAATTGACTATTTCAAGGATGTTTATTCAAAGACACGTGATAAACAGGTGAAGGCTGACATGGTCTTCATGGTTTCAGAGTGTTACCGTCTTATTAATGACCCCAAGAATGCCGAGCTGTGGTACAAGAGGGCTGTGAAATCGCCCTTCCCTAAACCGGAAGCCCAGTACTGGCTTGCCGAGAGTACGAAGAAGCTTGGCCGTTATCCACAGGCTATTGAGGAGTTCCGCAAATACCGCCAGCTCGTTCCCGGCGACCCCCGCACCGAGCAGCAGATCCGCTCATGCGAGCTTGCAATGCAGTGGGAATCATCACCCGAATCATATAATGTTGAGGAGCTTAAGGAGGCCAATTCGGGCGACACTGATTACAGTCCCGCATACGGCCGCGATGACAATGGCCTTATGTGGTTCACCTCCTCGCGTGATGATGCAAAGGGCAACAAGGAGCACGGAGCCACAGGACAGAGTTTTTCAGATATTTTTGAAACCCGCCTCGACAAGAAGGGCAAGTGGAGCACACCTGTCCCTGTTGATTTTCTGAACAGCGAGTTTGAGGACGGAACGCCTTCATTTTCAGCTGATTATTCTGAGGTATGGTTTACAAGGTGCGAGGCAGGCAAGCGCGAAAGCAAGGGTTGTGTAATAATGTATTCAACCCGTGAGGGAACACGCTGGAGCGATCCCGTGAAGGTTGAGTTGCTGGCTGATTCACTTGTCGCGGCACACCCCTCTGTCTCTGCTGACGGACAGACTCTTTATTTCGTCTCCGACATGCCAGGTGGCCTCGGCGGCAAGGACATATACATCACTACGCGCACTTCTCCAGGAAGCGCATGGTCGCGCCCTGAAAACCTCGGCAGTGACATTAACACCCGTGGCAATGAACTTTTTCCCTTCATCCGCGAAGACGGTACGCTTTATTTCGCTTCTGACGGTCATATTGGTATGGGGGGACTTGATATATTCAAGGCTTCGCCGCAGGGCGGCGACGGATGGCTCGTCGAAAACATGAGACCTCCTGTAAACAGCCCGGCAGACGACTTCGGTATCACCTTCGAAAGGGGAGCAGAAAAGGGTATCTTCAGCTCCTCACGCAAGGGAAGAGGAGATGATGACCTCTATACCTTCGAGATGCCACCGCTGCTCTTCAGCATAACGGGCCTGGTGAAGGACGAGAAGACAGGTCAGCCGGTCCAGGGAGCAACCGTACAGCTCATCGCCAGTGACGGAGCAAACATGCAGACCGAGACCGGGACGGCAGGCGACTTCAGGTTCAGCCTGAGACCGGAGGTCGATTACATATTCCTTGCTTCGAAGAAGGGATACCTGAACGGCAAGGAGAAGGAGACAACACGCGGCCAGGACAAGAGTCGCGACTTCATGGCTACAATACAGATGACACCGATAGACAGGCCTATTGAACTTCCGAACATTTTCTATGACTTCGGCAAGTGGGATCTGAGGCCTGAATCGATGGTATCACTGGATAAACTCGTGGAGACACTCAATGACAACCCGAACGTAACTATTGAACTGATGTCACACACCGACTCGCGTGATACTGAGGAGTTTAACCTTGACCTGTCGCAGAAGAGGGCACAGTCGGTTGTCGACTACCTCATTGGCAGGGGCATAGCTGCTGAAAGGCTGACTGCAAAGGGTTACGGCGAGGCCAGTCCCAAGGTGGTTGATGATGAAATATTAAAAAATGCATCCTTCCTGCGCCAGGGTGCCACCCTCACCGAGCAGTACATAAACAGCCTCGGCAGTGATGAACAGAAGGAGATAGCTCACCAGGTAAACCGCCGCACAGAGTTCAAGGTGCTTCGCACCGATTATGTGCCTGCCAAATAACACAGAGACGACTCTTTTACAATGACAGACAGATCGCGTTACGCAAAGAGAGGCGTTTCCTCCGGCAAGGAGGAGGTTCATGCTGCAATAAGCAACGTTGACCGCGGCCTCTTCCCGAAGGCTTTCTGCAAGATAATTCCTGACATTCTCGGCGGTGATCCGTTATGGTGCAACATAATGCACGCTGACGGCGCAGGTACCAAATCATCACTTGCTTATTTATACTGGCGTGAGACGGGTGACCTCTCCGTATGGCAGGGGATTGCCCAGGATGCTGTGGTGATGAATCTCGATGACCTGCTTTGCGTGGGCGTGACTGAGAATATACTGCTCTCTTCGACAATCGGCAGAAATAAAAACCTTGTCCCGGGCGAGGTGATAAAAGCCCTCATTGAAGGCACTGAAGATTTCCTTGCCCGGATGCGTGACGCCGGAATTGGTGTCTGGTCTACAGGAGGCGAGACAGCCGATGTGGGCGATCTTGTGAGGACAGTGATAGTTGACTCCACGGTAACCGCACGTATGTTGCGGGCTGACCTGATAGACAATGCCCGGATCAGTGCAGGCGATGTGATAGTGGGACTGGCTTCATACGGTCAGACGACTTATGAGGATGGATATAACGGAGGCATGGGCAGCAACGGTCTGACAAGTGCGAGGCATGATGTGTTTCATAATTACCTGGCCGGGCTCTACCCGGAGAGTTTTGACGGATCAATTCCTGCTCCGCTGGTTTACAGCGGGCAGATGAAACTCACTGATCCGACTGTGGTGCCTGGCGTCGATGCCGGAAAGCTGGTGCTTTCTCCTACAAGGACCTACGCGCCGGTGATAAGGAAGATCTTTGATGCGATGCGTCCTGCCATTCACGGATTGGTACACTGCTCAGGCGGTGGGCAGACAAAGGTGATGCATTTCATTGAGAACATGCATGTGGTCAAGGACAATCTGTTCCCGGTGCCCCCGCTGTTTGATCTGATACAAAAGAGTTCCGGCACTCCATGGGAAGAGATGTACCGTGTCTTCAACATGGGTCACCGTATGGAGCTGTACGTTTCACCCGGCGATGCCCGGGCAATCATTGACATCGCCGCCGGCTTCAATCTTGAAGCCCGTGTCGTGGGGCACTGTGAACCCGCCTCCGGCCGGCACCTGACAATCCGCTCCGCCTCCGGAGAATTCATCTATTGACTGCCAACTGGCACTGCCGACTGATACTGCCTACTGGTACTGCTGACTGCCGACTTCACTAATGGCTATTGCCTCTTGCCTACTGCCTTATTATTATTACCTTTGCACCCTGAAATTTTGCATCTGATGGCAAACAATCTTATTCTTGACAGGCTGCTTGGCGTAAAGAAACGTTTTGTAGAGGTGGGTGAGCTCCTGACCTCTCCCGACGTCATGTCGGACATGAAGCGCTATATAAAGCTGAACAAGGAATACAAGGAGCTCAAACCTGTGGTTGAGGCGTATGAAAAATACAAAAGCGCCATTGACAATCTCGAAAGCACAAGAGCCCTCCTGGCAGGTGAGAAGGATGAGGAGATGCGTGAGATGGCCAAGGCTGAAATAGATACTCTCCTTCAGTCAATACCTGATATGGAGGAGGATATAAAGTTTCTTCTTCTGCCTGCAGATCCTGAGGATGAAAAGAATGCGGTCATGGAGATCCGTGCCGGCACAGGTGGTGACGAAGCCAGCATCTTTGCAGGAGACCTGTTCCGTATGTACTCGAAATATATCGAAGCCCGCGGCTGGAAGATCGACATGAACTACTTTACAGAGGGCACTGCCGGTGGATACAAGGAGATTGTCTTTAACGTCATCGGTGACGGCGTTTACGGAATCATGAAGTATGAATCAGGTGTCCATCGCGTACAGCGGGTACCGCAGACCGAGACACAGGGCCGCATCCATACCTCTGCCGCAACTGTGGCAGTTCTTCCTGAAGCAGGCGAATTTGACATAGAGATCCGCAATGAAGATATCCGTAAGGATACCTACTGTTCCTCCGGTCCCGGCGGGCAAAGCGTGAACACAACATATTCGGCCATCAGGCTGACTCATGTTCCCACCGGGGTGGTGGTTACCTGCCAGGACGAGAAATCTCAGATAAAGAACCTTGAGAAGGCAATGAAAGAGCTTCGGACCCGTCTCTACAACCTTGAATACCAGAAATACCTCGACGAGATATCGCACAAGCGTAAAACCATGGTATCAACGGGAGACAGATCGGCGAAGATACGCACTTACAACTATCCGCAGGGGAGGGTTACCGACCACCGCATCAACGTGACGATCTTCAACCTTCCCTCAGTGCTTGATGGAAATATTCAGGAACTTCTTGACAAGCTTCAGATGGCAGAGAACGCTGAGCGCCTGAAAGAGAGTGACTATTAATAAAAGTAATAATGACCTCAAGGGAACTTTTCCAGCATATTCTTAAGAAGAAGTCTTTCCTGTGCGTTGGGCTTGACCCGGAAATCTCAAAGCTGCCGGCATGTGTTGCAAAGGCTGAGGATCCGATATTCGAGTTCAACAGGCGGATAATTGATGCCACCCATATGTATACAGTGGCTTATAAGCCCAACTTTGCATTCTATGAGTCATACGGTGCAAGAGGCATGGCAGCCCTGGACAAAACAGTAAGGTACATCAACAAGCTGGATACCAATATATTCATTATTGCCGATGCAAAGCGTGGCGATATCGGCAACACATCGAAGATGTACGCAAGGGCTGTTTTCGGCGAGATGCCTTTCGATGCCGTGACGGTTGCCCCCTACATGGGTGAGGACTCGGTTACCCCGTTTCTTACCTACGGCGGGAAGTGGGCAATTATCCTAGCTCTCACCTCAAACAGGGGAGCGGATGATTTCCAATATCATCCCGGCAGCGGACAGAGACTCTTTGAAAAGGTATTGTCTGTGTCACAGAGATGGGGCAATACGGATAACCTTATGTATGTTGTGGGTGCAACCAGGGCCGAGATGCTTGCAGATATAAGGAAGATCGTCCCTGATCATTTCCTGCTTGTTCCCGGTGTCGGCGCACAGGGCGGAAGCCTTGAAGATGTGGCCCGTTACGGTATGAACAGCCATTGTGGGTTACTGGTCAACTCATCGCGTGGTATCATCTATGCCGACAGCAGTGACAGGTTTGACATTGTGGCCGGCAATAAAGCCCGTGAAATGCAGGAGGAGATGGCAGGCTACCTGGCAGGCAGGTTTAAAGTCTGAAGGTCTGAAAGTCTGAAAGTCTGAGGGTCTGAGGGTCTTAAGTCTTGCGGTCTTGCGGTCTTGCGGTCCTGCAGTCTTGCGGTTTCGCATAAAATACCCCGGTTTCACTACTGCCTATTGCCTACTGCCTATTGCCTCTTGCTTAATGCCTCCTGCCTTAATTCCGTCCTCACCATCTCCCTGATTGGCGGAATCAGGAAAGCAAAAATTCCCATCAGGGCAATACCGGTTCCGGAAATTATGAAAGCATTGTCTATACCGATTGAATCAGCTATAAATCCGGTCGCCAGCAGTCCTATCATCGATGGCAGGAGGGTAATGCTGGAATAAAGTGAAAACACTCTTCCCAGTGCCGTCGGTTCAACCATTGTCTGCACAATCACTGTAAATGATCCTGAGTACATAGTCATGGTGATGCCGCCTATCACCGTAACAGCAGCAAACCAGGTAAAACCCGTTGGCGGCAGTATTCCTGAGAAGACGAAGGTGAGGCCGAGAACCAGGTAAGTCAGGTTGATAAGGACAACCTTGTAGTTATTAAGCCTCTTATAACCGATGACGGCTCCGCCGATCATCATTCCCACACCCCACGCTATCTCCACGATGCTCATCATATAGGTAGTGCCCCTGAAATGTTCAAGGGTCATCAGCGGGAAGAGCGCAGCCACCGGCATGATGAAGAACATGGCTGTCAGTGCCAGGATGAAGAGCCACAGAAGTCCCGGTTTGCTGTAGATCTCTTTCAGTCCCTCGTGCAGCTCCCTCCAGAGATGAGGATTTGTCTTCTCTGCTTTTTCAGGGTCAGGTATATGAACCATCAGCAGGGTGGTGATGCCGAGAATGGCTCCGGCCACGTCAATCAGCAGTATCCACTGCAGCTCGAACAGGCTTATCAGCAGTGCAGCCAGGGCAGGGCTTGCTATTGTGCTGACCGACTGGATCATGTTATTGATGCCGGCTATTTTCATCAGCTTGTCCTGCGGTGCCAGCAGGGGCACGGAGGCCTGCATGGCAGGAACATGAAATGCCATCCCGGCTGATCGCATCATCAAAAGGAGATAAACATAGAAGATTTTCGGTTCAGTGATCCAGAAGAGAGATACCAGTACCAGCGTGCAGACTGCAATAAACAGGTCGGCAAAGATCATTGTCCGTTTACGGTTCCAGCGGTCAACGAACACACCGGAAAACAGCCCGAGAACCATCTGAGGCAGGAGGGAGGCGATTGTGGCATAGGCCAGCACCTCAGCCGAGCGGGTCTCAACGCTCAGCCAGAAGATGACGGCATAGCTTACCACATAGCTGGTCAGTGTCGAGAACAGCTGCCCGGTAAAAATGATGGCGAATACTCTTTTCCAGTCAGACATAATGATTCCCCGGGAAAGTCGGTGATGAATAAAACAATGGTCCGGGTTACAAAGTTGATCAATATTTCTGATTTGGTAAATCCGGTATCCTGATTTGGTTCAATTAATATTTGGTAGTTATTGAATCAACCGTTACAGTCAGGGCTGACTCCAGCACATCCATTACTGATTTCAATGACTCAGGGCATTTTTCAAATTCATTGAGGAAGGTCTTGCCTGCTTCATCATACGCCCTTACCCTCAAGATGAGCGAGTCAAGCTGCGGTTTGGCTTCTTTTGCCTGTTTCAGGAAGAGGTCCGGTTTGCCATTGGCCCCAGATTGCAGGGTTTTTGTAATCTCTGACATTTGGGTCAGTGCATCGGAATAGTCAGCTACAACTGTTTTTGTGAACCTGTCTGCACACTCGCCAAGGTTTTTTGTACCAGCCTCGATTTTTGCAATGTCATTTGCGCTTGTGCCGATTGCTTTTTGTTTCCTGCATCCGCAATCGGAAGGCTGGTATGGCAATGCCACCTGCCTGGGCTGGGTTGTCGGCGGAGGATTATCCGGGGGTTCGGGTTGTCCGGGTTCACCCGGAGCGGGTTCATCGCCAGTGGGATCCTGAGCCGGCGGATTGTCTTCCTTCGGCTTGGGTTTGGTTATGGGAGTCGGATCTTTTGTTGTCGGGGTCGGCTCATCAGGTTTCGGGGGATTGTCGGTTTTTGGCGGCTCCTGCTTTTGTGGTTCTTCCGTCTTTCCCTTACAGATCCTCTGCAGGCGCTCCACTTCCTTGAAATTCTTGTCTGCCTGCTCAAAAGTTTTCATCGCCTCCTTCATGGTGCTCTCATGACCGATTAACTTTCCCAGTTTCTCCCCGAACTCTAATCCTGCTTCTCCAACTTCAACAACTCCGACAAGTGTGTTCACAAGTTCACCTCCAAGCTGACCCACGGCATTTTTAAATGCATTGCCGCCAAGTTCAGCCCCGGTTGCACTTCCTATCAGTTCTGATATTGCAGCGCCTGCTTCGGCAAGCTCCCCGGCAGTTTGTATAGCCTTTGTAGGGGCTTTACCGCCTGTAATGATAGTAAGAGCTGCTTTAGCCACCAGTTTCTGGGCTGCTCCGGGAATATCCTTCATCGCCTTTTCAAATTCCGGGTCGGCTGCCAGCTTCTGCAAGGCATTTGCGGCATCCTGCATATTTTCCACTGCTGCCTTCCTCATCCGCTCCAGCGCTTCAACAGTCTCCTTGTCGCAGTTTACGACCTCCACCTCAAAAGCCGGACCTGCAGGTTCTCCGCAGCTGGTCATTGCCTGTACCGTTGTTTTTCCCTGACGGTAACCGTTAAGTTCAACCGCATCAGGCTGACCCACTGCCGACAACACTGTCTTGTCAGCAGCAATAAAATCAACCAGCTCTTCAATGCCGGAGGGCTGTGCAGTAACAGGTACCCTGAGAGTTCCCGGGAGTTTCTTCCCGTCTATATCGAAAAGGGGAATCTGCGGGATTGGCTGTCCGCCGTTGTACTTGTCTATTTTAATGCAGTAAGCCGGTTGGGAGGTCTGGTTCGTTTTGCCTTCCCTGGTAGTGTATTCGACATAAAGTGTTCCTCTTCCCGGAGTTGAGCCTGTAAGAATGGCGGATGATTCTCCATCCTGATCCACTTTCATCATGCCTGCCGGCTCAACCCAGAAGCGGAATTTACCGCCTTCAGGCTTTCCTGAAGCCATTACCTCTCCCTGTTCCCCGGCATAAAGTTCGGAACAACCATATAGGGTGACCTCAGGCTTGTCAGATGGCTTATAGGGTTTAATTGTTAATTCCAGGATTCTTTCGCTGGTGATAAATTTCGTGCCGTCAACCGTATGTAGTTGTTGATCTTCGGTTTCCCGCCAGGAGGCCTGATAACCAGTTGGTGTCCTGGTAATGTTGCAGCTTCTGTCGTCTGATACGGAGCAGCCTCCCGAACATGAAAGGTAATAGTGGTCACGGTCACTGCCATAATCTTTCCATTCATGAAAAAACATCCGTCCTTTATCTGTCCCTTTGGCATTGATACTGATACCGACTGAGACATCCTTGCTGTCAGGGGTGTAATAGAACATTAGGCTTGCTCCGGGGGAAGCTGATCCTGAAACATTAATATCCCGGTAATCCGCTGATATAAGTGTTCCGTTTATTGTCTCCTCATTAGTTGAAGATTCAGAGTGAGTGCCCGAACCTGAGACTGTTATGCTTACCGGTTCTCCGGAATCAGTATGGAACCAGAATTCACTGGCAGGGTCTTCTGCCTGGTTTTCAATTACGGCTGTAACTTCTCCCTGTGTCACTGTCGTAGAAGTGACGTGTTTTTCATTCTTCGATACGTAATTCTCGGCCTTGAAGCTAATTGTCGTATCCTGCCGCAGGGTGCGGCTTTCGCTGATTTTTGCGGTCAGAAGCCAGAGACCCCGGTCCTGGGCCACGACAGGCTGAAGGAGCATCGCCAGCAGTATGGTAATAACCGTAATGTGTTTCATATGTTATTTCGCGGAGATTAAAAGGAAAGACGATTGAAGGATATCATTTACCAATCTGTTGTGCAAGGTTTCGTATGTCTGTCATTCCGAACGAAAGCTCAAAGCGGGGCAGATCACAACCGGAGCCGCTTCCTTTCTTCCAGTATTCCCGGCATTCATCCAGCCTTGTCTTCATGTACTGTTTGTTCTGGACTGACTGGAACCACATGAACTGAACGGCTGAATGGGGAAGTGTCCGGTCAGGGTAGGCAGGGTTGACTTTCATTATCTGCGGGAAGATACTGTCCTGGCCGTCATATCCGGGGGAGGCGGATACGCGTGACAACCCTCCGCCCAAAAATGCCGGTTTTTTGCGGTCTTCTTCGGAAAATGCCGCCCATTCCGCGTCAAGGAACTGTTTGTTGTATGAAGCAGCGACCTCATCTTTTTCCTTGGCGGCGAACTCCCTTGCAGCCTGAAATGCTTCTTCAACCGTAACCGGGATCCAGTAGGAGGGGCGGTCAGGATTGTAAAGCACCCAGCATTCACCGTCATATACATCGATACCCGGTTCGATGGTCTTTTTCCTGAGAGGCACAGTGAAATATGAATGTGCTGCGTCGAAGCCACCTGTCCAGCCAGGAATAAAATCATTCGTATAAAGAGACCATGATGGAGGCTCAATTGTGTTGTACACAAGCTTCCCTTCCTTATTATAGAAGAAGGAGCATATTTCGAAGGCGATCCTTACAGGTACTCCGTACCAGACTTCCCGTTTGCAGGTCATTGACATTGTATGGAGCCTGGCACGGCCCATAAAGCCTTTGATATCACTCATAACAGGATTCTGCCTGACAACAGCGACAATATCCTTTACCCTTTCGAAATTGGCTGTCATTTCAGCCTTTGTGAATCCGCATTCCTGCGAAGCGTAGTCAGTCCGGCTCAGGATTTCAAATGTGCCGGGCCTCTGAGAGAGATCCTCCTGTGCATTGGATGCCACAATAGCCGGCAGAAGGAGTATGCAAATGATTATCAGCCTCTTCATGTTGAAAATATTTTTAATTGTTTACATCCCGGCAGGTCAGAAACCTATTCCTATTACATCCTTGTTTTCAGTTTTCACACCCTCCATCACAGTGACATTCACTTCGTAGTTTTTTCCTGCTGATGCCGGGCCCGCACCTACCGTCCCTGTCAGTTCACCCTTCACCCCGACATCAAGATCGCCGTTGTCATGTCTTGTCATTGTGACACCGGCAGTAGCTTCTGCCCTTGCAAATCCAAGGCCGGCCTCTGCACCGACACCGATGAATGAGGTTGTACTCTTGTTTTTGAAATTTCTCTTGATAGAAACTGCCGCGCCTGCTGAACAGCCGAATTCAGCGCTTTCGCAATCAAGCGCTATGCTGCAGATAAGCAGCCCGATATTGAGTTTTTTGTCTTCCGGGCATTGATTGCCTTTGGGGTCCTTCTCTTCCTCCTCCTCAGGCGGCGGGGGGGCCGGATTGGCAAAGACGGAGCAGTCTGTCCCGCAGTCGTTATGCATCGGAAAGATTACAGGCACAGTATATGCTGCATACGCATTTGCGATGATCGACAAGGCAACTCTCTGTATTTCATAGGCATAGATTTTGCTCCAGTATGGGCTGTCGAGTCTTGAAAACCATTGCTCTGAAAACTCGTACAGGTCGTCGAGGATCTCTTTCTGCCTGTAGACAGTTTCGTTGAATTCACCAAGGTAATCTTCCCAGTGGCCCTGAAGACTGGCGTTGAAAATATTGGCTGCCGGACATTCCTTCGTGCAATATACCCTGTGACACTCCTCGACGCAACGTCCGTCTGGTCCGCATCCTTCAGCACAGCTGATGAATTCCTGGGTATAGCTTTCCTTCCTTTCAAGGTATGCTTCAGCCTCTGCAGCGATCTCATCCCTGATTGCCTCCTCAGCCTCTGAGAACTTATCAGCTTCGTCTTCTGATTCCCCGAAGAAGAATTCCGTTATGCAATCGAGGGCAAACCTTTCGTTCCCATAGTTTCTCAGGACAGCATTCGGTGGCAGGTCCGGAAGCTCATTATGAACCTGCTGCAGATCACCTGTAAATTTCCTTAGTGTATTAGTCATCCTGTTATAGGCCTGTACAGCAGCAGCATACCCTCCACCCTCGGTCCAGTCGGCTACCTTCTGGCAGTTAGGAAATGACGGCATGCTGATTCTTTCAATAACCGGGGTCAGAGGGGCAAGAGCATCCTCCGGCCTGATCTGGTTACGGGTCTGATCACGGAAAGCATCCTTTGCACCCTTATTACCGCTGTCGCCTGCCTTATCGGCCTGTTGCTGCAGGTACGCATAGTTCCCCGATGCCTTTGAATAAGAGGCTCCCATCCCTTTGACCCCTGCAAAAAGCTCCATCAGTGCCTCTTCCAGCCTGTTCTGCCTGATATAGAGTTCGCAGAGCGCTGTGTGTGCCTGACCAAAACCGGAATTATACTTCAGGGCCTCCTTAAGATAACTCTCAGCCTCCTTTTCCATTCCCAGCTCGAAGTAGCTGCAACCTATCTGTGTCAGCACTATCGGGCTCTCACCGTAAAGCCTGTCAGCATAGAGTAAGACCGGCAGTGAGGTGCTGATTGAATCGATGATCCTGAGGTAAGCTCCGAAGTTATTTACACTCAGTGTGTCATCCGGCATTGCCTTAACAGCTGATGCAAGGTATACACAGGCGAGGTTATGATCATCGCCCATGCTGATCATGACTCCCCCTATATTTGTCAGTTTCCTTACAGATTTGAGATTGAAGTCTTCTGCGGCAGCTTCCTTGAAATGCTGGTCGAACTGTGTTTTGCCTGCTGCATCGAGTGTTTTGTAGGACCTGTTGTAAAAACGGTTGGCAATTGCGACGAGGTTTGATGTTGTTACGCCTGTGGCATTCACTGCTTCATTCACCGGCTTACTGCCAGTCTCCCTGGTTGTCTGACCAATTCCGGGGCCTGACGGCAACCGGCTTCCTCCCATCTGTGCTGCAAGCTTCCTGATCTCAGCATTTGCCTTCGCCGCTGCTGCGGGATCATCCCAGTTGGTGGAGCGCCTTATCTCAGCCATCCTCTGCCTGATCTGTTCAGGCGACTGACCTGTCTGACCACTCATCAGGACAGACACGGACAACATCAACACCACAAGTAAGTACCTCATTTTACAGCATAATTTAATGTATATGTCTGCCGGCGTCCTTTCAGGCATGGCAATCAGTTGTCTTCCGGATAGTATATCTTGTATTTGTATGCATCCTTCAGAGCTTCGAGATACTCCGATATAGCCTCCAGGGAGGCAATCTCCTTCGCCTGTGCCGGCGTATCAATGCCTGTCTGTCCTTTTGTTGCCACAGCACTTATTTCCCCGAAGCTTTGAAAGTCAGGCATTGAGGTCTTAACTATCTGAAGATGTTTACGTAGAGCGGCACGGTAGAGTGGGGTATACTTATTGCAATATGCTATTTGTGTGTCCCTGATGCTGTTGTTGAGTGAGTCCATCATCTGCGCTTCCCCATCACTGTATATTCCCATCAGTGAGTAACGCTTCTTATTCATGTCATCTATCCGGTCAAGCATCCGTTGCCTTTCAGGGTCATTCTTAATGGGAGCGTACAGGGCTGCAATGCGGTTGTTTATCTCGTTGATCTTCGAGTATGCTTCCTGCTGGGCCACATTTGCCTGGTACATGTTACCGGCATAATTGTTTCTTTCTGCCTGCCCCGGGTCATTTTTGGCTGTCGCCATGGCTTCAGTTGCATAGGCTTCGGCATATGCCTGTCTTCCTGCCTCACTCATCTTTGAAAGATTCCTGGCTTCGTCCATCGTCATGTTGGCCTGCTGTTGCATCATTTTGTTTGCCATAGCCTGTTTATCGGCGGCGGACATGTTCTTTGCATTCTTCATTTTATCCATGTCCTCCTGTGATATACCATACATCTGAGACATCTGTTTCATCATGTTTTCCTGTGCCTTACCGGCATTGGATTCCATGTGTGTATCAACAGCTTCCTTTATGCTTTCTATTTCCTGATCAAGCTTGTCCTTCAGGGCTTCTACCCGGCTTGCAAAGGTTTCGGCAGAGCTCCTTGAGACATTGCATGAATCCTTCGGCAGTGCGGGTATTTCCTTCATATAGTTTTGCGTAAGTGTCTGTGCGGCTCCGGTAAGGACAATACCTGAAGCCAGCAAAATCAACAGTAATCGCTTCATCTGGTCTCTGTTAAATGTGATTCAATTATGCAGAAATAGTGTGACCGGGGGAGGATATCTGAATTCGTTACAATTTTATGAATTCAACCCTCCGGTTCAGGGCCTTGTTGGCAGGTGTGTCATTGGGTGCAACCGGCTGGCTCTCGCCCATTCCGTCTGACTCAAGCCGCGAGGCTTCTATGCCAAAGCTTTTCACAAGCTCATTCTTCACGGAAGCACCACGCCTCTTTGAGAGATCAAGGTTGGAGGCATCAGCCCCGTCAGAGTCAGTGTGACCCACGATCTTAACCTTTACATCCGGGTTTTCCTGCAACACTGTTGCAATCTCCTTCAGTGTCCCGTATGATTCGGGTTTGACTATATCCTTGTTTACATCGAAATAGATTCCGTAAGTAATCAACTTGCCTTCCGTGATCAGTTTGCTGCGCATGTCAGGGGCGCCGACGGCAATCCGGACATTGCTTAGCATTGCAGCGCCGTACTCAAAGCGTATCCTGTCAGGTTTTACGCAACCTGTCGGAAAAGCCCTCGGGAGGTCGATGATCTTGTTCTCGTTCTGGTAAACCCTGATCCTCGTTTTCTGAACCCAGATGGCAATATGGTATTTCTGGTTCATCTTCTCCTTGAATTTTTCATCCTGGACGAATCCGCTCAGATTTGCTGCAGAGCACTCCTGGCCGTAGAGCCATGTATGATAGCTGGGCCTGCCGAAATATTCCACCTTGAACTGGAATCCGCCGTTACCCGGTGCAGAGCCTCCGTCCCATGCCTTGGCATTCTTTGCCTGCATCAGCTTCATGTGCCATCCTGACATCCCGTCACCTTCAAGCCCACCTATTGGAATGACATCATATTCTATTGTATAGTTTTCAGGAAGCTTAAGCAGTTCGTCGGTCCATACACATTCGTTCATCACAAACTTCATCCAGTGACCCGGGAAGAGATTTGTGGTCACAACCTCAGCCGAACCGTTTGTGTTCCACAGCGCCGGGAAGTCGCCTACGGCATCCTGGCTGAAATCATCATAGAAGATCACCTTCTCACCGGGAATGAAATCATACTTTGAATATGACTGGAGTGCTGTCTCCTGCTGGCTTCCCTGCTGGGCGCCGGCTTCCTGGCCGGTCTTTCCCTGAGCTGCTCCGGCACCGTCCTTCTGCCCTGAAGAATTGTTGTTATTGTTACCGTCCTTCTTCATGTCAGCAGCAATGCTGTCCTCGACATTGTCAAGAACCTTATCAATAGCCTGATCAGCCTTCTGGTTAAGGCGGCGGTTCACCTGCTGCTCAAGTTTCTTCTTTAGGTCAACCTTGATCTGACCGTCAACATTTAGAACCAGGCTGACTAAAGCCAGCACCATGAAAATTCTGAACACCGATTTCATATTTTTGATTGGATTTAAGTTTGTTGGCTGTATCTATTTAACCCGAAGTAAACCTACCAATCCGCCCTGAAAGGGGCCTCCCCTTTTTAGGGGATTTTTAAAATAATGCAGGTGAGTACAATATCCCTGAAAAAGGGGAATAGTGATAGACGAATATTAATTAGGTTTGTATGTAATTTTCTATTCATGGATCGGGCCAAAAAAAAGTCATTGCTTTTTATATTTGTGATTAACAGCATGATAAGCTCTCTGTGTCTCAACGCACAAATACCTGATTCCCTGGAAACCATAATTAAGTCAATCCTTGATGGAGAGTCTGGTGCCGTCAAGGGTAGCAAAGCGTTTTCAGCAGATTCGCTTATTGTCATTCAGTTTCTTGACAAAGCTGATGAATTTCAGGGCATTGATTCTGATTCGGCCCTTAAGTATTCCGGGAAAGCACTCAGCCTTGCGCTTAAGACCAGGTCGTCGGTCCTGCTTTCGTTATCCCTGCAGTCGATCGGAGAGTACTGCCTTAACCATGAAATGTACAGGGAATCCATGTCTCATTTTCTAAATAGTCTCGCCATAGAAGAAAAGCATGGTGATATGAAACGGATGGCAGATCTGTATGACCAGCTGGGATTGGTCTATTATTACCTTGAAGTATTTGACAAATCGCTTGATTATCATCAGAGAGCCCTTGAAGTATACAGGCGTTTCAATGATACAACAGGCCTTGCTACGGCACTGGGTCATCTTGGTTCACTTCACAGCTCCAGGGAGTTCTGCGAAAACAGAAGCAAGGAAGAAAAACTGCATGATTTTCAGACGGCCATAAAATATTATGAACAGTCATTGGCACTCTGCTCCCAGACCGGTGACAAGGATGGTGTTGCAAAAAACAACCAGAATATAGCGGCAGTCTACAACAAGCTCGAAAAGCCTGAGATAGCCCTCGGCTACGTTCTCAAAGCACTTGAACATTGCAGGAATGTGAATGATCCGGAAGGGGTGCTAAGCACTCTTTTTACTCTCGGCCGAACCTATTACCGACTTGGCGAATACAGCAAATCCCTGGAGGCCTTCAAAGAGTCGGAAAAAATAAGCCTGGAAGGAAATTTTACAGGAGGCATTCAATACCTGTATGAATCCATGGCGTCAACATACTATTTCCTTGGAGACTATAAGAACGCCTACCTGGGGTACATAAAATACATGACAATCCGCGACTCGGTTTATAATGCGGAAAAGTCAAGACAGATAATTGAACTTGAGACAAAATACCAGAGCGAGATAAGACAAAAGGAGATACTCAGGCTCAAGGCTGAAAAGAAACGTCGCAATACACTTGTATATACATTGTTTGCAGTAGTGCTGCTGCTGGTCTTTTCGATATATTATCAAATCAGGCTGTTAAGGAAGAACCGGATAATTGACGGGCAGAACCTTCAGCTCAGGGAGGATAAGATAAGAGAGCTCGAGCAGGAGCGACTTTACCTTGCGGCCAGATCCGTCATGGAAGGCGAGGAGGCTGAACGAACCAGGCTGGCAAGTGATCTGCACAACGGTCTTGGTGGTTTGTTGTCAGGAATAAAAATCAATCTCTCATCGATGAAGGAAAATGCCGTTATCACGCATGATAATGTAACTGCATTCAATCATGCCCTGTCACTGCTTGACACCTCAATAAGCGAGCTGCGCAGGATTGCCCATAACCTGATGCCGGAGACACTTAATCATTACGGTCTCAAAACAGCAATTGAGGATTTCTGCACACAGGTAGCCCCCTCCGGAAGACCTGAACTGCATTTCCACTTCTTCGGTGATGAAATACGGTATACGAGAGAACTGGAACTGACGATGTATCGAGTCATCCAGGAACTGGTCAACAACGCCCTGAAACATTCGGAAGCCACGACAATTAATGTCCAGATGTTTTCTGAATCAGACCGCCTCTCTGTGCAGGTTACTGACAACGGCAGGGGATTTGACATCTCATCCGCGGGAAATGAAAGAAAGGGCAAGGGGATTGAAAACATAAGGGACAGGATTACGGCACTGAATGGCAAACTCGAGATATGGAGCAAACCCGGGCAGGGAACTGAGGCAAGTGTTGAGTTTGAAATTCACTGATCATGGCAACTGAATCAAACAGGCCCGGCAAAAAGGTTCTTATAGTTGAGGATCACCCCATTGTCTCGGACAGTCTCTTCCGGTTGATAAATGACACGTTTGAGAATACAACATGTGTTCATGCCGGAACGGGGTCGAAAGGGCTATCATATCTTAACGGTAACCACTTCGACATGATACTGCTCGACATCAACCTGCCCGATATGTCAGGAATTGAGTTCAGCTCCCGGGCAAGATCAAGGTTTCCGGAACTTAGAATACTGGTCGTTACATCACTGGCCCAGAGGCATGTTATTGATATGGCAATTCAGTCAGGTGTGCTTGGGTTTGTACTCAAGACTTCAGACGTCAGGGACATAACTGAAGGGATAAGGCAGGTTATGGATGGCAATCCGTACTTCGGGCTGGGGGTGAAGGATCTTATGGAGGGGCGTTCAGTCAGTGGTTCTTCAGAACCAGTGATAACAAAGCGCGAAAGTGAGATACTCCGGCTTATTGCTGACGGATTCACGAACCAGGAAATAGCTGACAGGCTCTTCATCAGCAGCTCGACTGTCGACAGCCACCGCAAGAACCTGCTTGTCAAATTCAATTCAAAAAATACCGCTTCTCTGGTCAAGACCGCGATTTCGAAAGGAATTATTTAGTCATGCAGTCATACAGTCATGCAGTCATGCGGTCTTGCGGCCCTGCGGTCTTGCGGTCTTGCGGTCCGGTCGCTTTGCAGTTTTAATCCTGACATGACTATCCTTTTTCAGGTTGCGATTTTCACTTGTTCCGTTAATCACTTGTTCGTATCTTTGATGAGCTGCATTTCTAAATACACTCATCATGAAAGAAGAGTTCCTCCACTGGTTGTGGAAAAACCTGTTCTTTGACGGTGGGAGCCTGTGCGACAGGGACACCGGACCCATCGAGGTGATTACCCCCGGAGAGTACAACCGTGATTCCGGACCTGATTTCTTCAGTACCAGGTTGATAACCGGAGGCACCGAGTGGGTGGGAAACACCGAGATTCATGTAAATGCCTCCGACTGGTACCGTCACGGGCACCATACCGATCATGCTTATGACAATGTCATCCTGCACATTGTGTATAATGATGATGCTGATGTATATACGGCGTCAGGCAGGAGGCTGGTTACTGCGAAGCCTGTCTTCGACCCGGCACTGTGGGATAACTACCTCGATTTTGTAAATAATCCCTCACCGCTCCCCTGCAGCGGGCTGATCGGCATGACTGACGGCTTCCGTATCAAGCACTGGCTGTGGACAGTGGCCGTGGAACGGCTTGAAAGAAAGCATGACGGGATAAGAGAGATACTGGCAAAAACGGGAAACGACTGGGAGGAGACACTTTACAGGCTCATCTCACGCTATTTCGGCTTCAGGGTAAATACGAATCCCTTTGAGATGCTGGCCATCCGGCTGCCGCTGAAGATGATCAGGAAACACGCAGACAACCTGCCCGTGGTTGAAGCCCTTCTCTTCGGCACGGCGGGGCTTCTTGACGAGACTCTCTTCAGGGAAGCGGTAAAAGATGAGTATTATCTCCTGCTGTCAAGGGAGTACCGTGTGCTTCGCACGAAGTACTCGCTTCAGCCTGTTGACGGGTGGCTCTGGAAGTTTCACCGTCTGAGGCCTGCCAATTTCCCGACTGTGAGGCTCTCACAGCTTGCGGCACTGCTGACTCACAGTGAAGGGCTCATCTCGAGAGTGCTCGAATGCCGTGACCGGCAGAGCCTCCGGAGCCTGCTGACCGTCAGTGCTTCACCCTACTGGAACAATCATTACCAGTTTGGACGTGAAGCTCCTTCCACGGCGGGCCGCGCCGGGAAGCAATCAACAGACCTTCTTATAATCAATGCTATAGCACCTTTGCTCTTCGTTTATGGCAAGGTCAGACAGCAGCAGGAGTGGTGTGACAGGGCAGTGGAGATACTTGATTCACTGCCCCCGGAGGAGAACAGCATTGTTTCAGACTTTGCAAAAGCGGGCCTCCGGCCGGAATCGGCCTTTGCCTCACAGGCACTGATTGAACTCAGGAATGTCAGATGCAGGTTCCACCGGTGCCTCGACTGTACTATAGGATCATCACTGATAGCCATGGGGCAGAAGATAAGGAGGTCGGACTCGCTTTTCCTTGAGCCATGATATTTATCCGGTGGTGTGGCAGGCTGTCCGGGAATGGTGATAAGAACCCCGTGGTCAGACCGCCTCTGCCTGCAGCGTTGATGTGTATCCGAAGGTCAGACCGGTTGGGCCCCGGAACAGTAATATTCTCCCGGAGATCAGACTCACTCTTGCCGGAGCCGTGGCTATGCTCCTCATGCCGCCTGCCCCGGTTTTCAACAATCAAATAAAGTTATCATTACGCGCAACGTTTGGTATTAAAATTGCGTCTTTCATATAAAGCTGCAGTTTGTGACCCTCCCCCGGGTAACAGTACGGCTGACCGACGTCAAATGCAAAAAATTATTCGATTTGTTTGAATTATTACAAAATAGAGTTGTATCTTTGCGATCCAAAATTGGAGAATTTATTAACAATCTATTGGATAAGGATATGTATTTGACTACGGAGAAGAAACAGGAATTTTTCAAGACATTCGGCTCATCAGAGATGGACACAGGAAGTGCTGAGGGTCAGATTGCTCTTTTCTCCTACAGGATTGCCCACCTTACAGAGCACCTCAAGAAGAACAAGAAGGACTTCAGTACTCAGCGGGCGCTTATAAGCCTGGTCGGAAAGAGAAGGCGGTTGCTCGACTATCTGAAGGTTAAGGATATCAGCAGGTATCGTGAGATAATCAAGGCACTGAACCTGCGTAAGTAAAGAAAAAAAGGCAATTCCGATTGCCTTTTTTAATTCCCTTACAAGTAGCCCTCATTTTCATAAATTATCCCGTAATAATTTGAGAACTAAATGTATAAGTTAATTGAAAAAAGTATTGACCTTGGCGATGGCCGGTCAATCGTAATTGAGACGGGCAAGCTGGCCAAGCAGGCTGACGGTGCCGTGGTTGTAAGAATGGGTAAGACCATGCTTCTGGCCACTGTCGTTGCCGCAAAAGATGCCAAGGAAGACGTTGACTTCATGCCACTGTCTGTCGAGTACAAGGAAAAGTATGCGGCATCGGGCCGCTTTCCCGGCGGTTTTCTCAAGAGAGAAGCCAGGCCCGGAGACAATGAGATTCTTATCTCAAGGCTGGTTGACAGGGCACTACGCCCTCTTTTTCCGGATGACTTCCATGCGGAAGTATTCGTTACAATAAACCTCATCTCCGCTGAAAAGGATATAATGCCTGACTCACTTGCAGGACTTGCAGCATCAGCTGCCCTGGCAGTGTCTGACATTCCTTTCCACGGTCCCATCTCTGAAGTCAGGGTGGCAAGGGTAAACGGTGAGTTCATCGTCAACCCCACTTTTGATCAGGTTGAAAAAGCTGATCTTGACATAGTAGTAGGCGCCACCTATGAAAACATTATGATGGTAGAGGGTGAAATGAAAGAGGTCTCTGAGGATGTTATGCTCGAGGCCCTCCGCATCGCCCATGAGGCAATCAAACCACAGTGCATCGCCCAGAAGGAACTATCTGAAATGGTGGGTAAGACCGTCAAGCGGGAATACTGCCATGAAAGAAACGACGAAGAATTGCGCAAGAAGGTCTGGGCTGACACCTATGACAAGGCATATGCCCTTGCCGGCAGTGGTTCTGACAAGAAGACCCGTACTGACGGTTTTGATGCAATAAAGGCTGAGTTTCTGGCTCAGTTCCCCGAGGATGCACCAGCTGATGCGATGCTGGTGAACAGGTATTTCCACGATGTGGAGAAGGAAGCAGCCCGCAGGCTGGTGCTTGATGAGCACAGGCGTCTTGACGGGCGCAAGCTTGACGAGATACGCCCGATATGGTGTGAGATAGATCCGCTCCCCGCAGCTCATGGATCGGCAATCTTCACCCGCGGCGAAACACAGTCACTCACAACTGTCACCCTCGGCACCAAGCTTGATGAAAAGATGGTTGACGAGGTGCTCAGGCAGGGTTCGGAAAAATTCACTCTTCACTATAATTTCCCGCCTTTCGCCACCGGCGAAGCCAAGGCTGCACGAAGCACCAGCCGGAGAGAGATAGGACATGGCAACCTGGCACACAGGGCGCTGAAGAATATGATGCCCCCGGAAGAAACCAATCCGTATGCAATACGTGTTGTATCTGATATCCTCGAGTCAAACGGCTCATCATCAATGGCAACGGTTTGCGCAGGCACACTGGCGCTTATGGATGCAGGGATAAAGATTGCAAAACCGGTATCCGGTATTGCAATGGGACTGATCACAGACAAGGACGGTAAGAAGTTTGCAGTTCTCTCAGATATCCTCGGTGACGAAGATCATCTCGGAGACATGGACTTCAAGGTAACCGGTACCCGTGACGGCATTACTGCAACACAGATGGACATCAAGGTTGACGGGCTCTCGTTCGAGGTTCTCAAACAGGCTCTTGAGCAGGCACGCCGCGGAAGGATGCATATCCTGGGCATAATGGAACAGACAATTGCCGAGCCCAGGCCTGAACTCAAGCCTCATGCTCCGAGGATAGAGAAGATCTACATACCCAAGGAAATGATCGGTGCAGTGATAGGACCCGGCGGAAAAATCATCCAGGATATCCAGGCCACTACCGGTGCAACTATAGTGATAGAGGAGATCAACGGACAGGGTATGGTGGATGTCTTCGGTGAGAACTATGAAGTCATCAGGGCTGCCCTCGACCGCATCAACGCCATCTGCGCTGTGCCTGAAGTGGGCAAGGTTTATACAGGCAAGGTAAAGACAATCACTCAGTTCGGGGCGTTTGTAGAGATTCTCCCAAATAAGGACGGCCTGCTTCACATTTCAGAGATGGACTGGAAGAAGGTTGGCACTGTTGAAGAACTTTTCAAGGAGGGTGACATAGTAGAGGTGCAGCTTATCGAGGTTGACCAGAAGACAGGCAAGCTCAGGTTGTCACGCAAGCCTCTCATCCCGAAGCCGGAAGGCTGGGTTGAGCCCCCGAAGCGCGAACATACTGAAAGAAGGGATCATCAGGGATCGCGTGACGGAAATCGCGGAGATCGTGGTGACCGCGGTGACCGCGGAAACCGTGACCACCGGTCACATGACCGCCGTCGCGACGATAACCGGTAGATCACTTTCGGTTAATCATCCAGGATCGTTTTGAAGGAGAGGCGCGGTAACGCGCCTCTTCCTTTTATTTGCATTGTGACTGCTAAATGTTAATTTTGGAACCGTGCGCAATGCACTCTCAAACATGGAAGGAAACAGGTATAACTATATTGTAATTGAAGGAAATATTGGCGCAGGTAAAACCACCCTGGCTTCGATGATAGCAAAAGACTGCAACGCCAAACTGATCCTCGAACGGTTTGCTGACAACCCGTTCCTTCCAAAATTCTACGATGATCCCTCACGGTACTCCTTCCCGCTGGAGCTCTCCTTCCTGGCTGACCGCTACCGTCAGCTCAAGGAAGAACTGGTGGAGCCCGATCTGTTCAAATGCTTTACAGTGGCCGACTACTACTTTATGAAGTCACTTGTGTTCTCATCCAAAACACTCGAACAGGATGAGTTCAGCCTGTACCGCCAGATCTTCTACATAATCTACAGCTCTCTTCCCAAACCTGATCTGTACGTTTATCTGCACGTCCCGCCCGAGCGGCTCCTGAAAAATATAGCCATGCGGGGCAGGGAGTACGAAAAGTCGATAACGGCAGATTATCTTTCAGGAATACAGGAAAGTTATTTCAACTTTTTCAGGCAGAATCCCGAAAACCGTTACCTTGTTCTTGACGTCTCCGATATCGACTTTGTGGCAAGCCACGACGATTATCTCAAAGTGAAGGAGACGATCTTCTCTGAGCCGGTTTCACCCGGCATCAACCTCCGGAATTTCTGATTTTTTCAAGCTCAGGTTGCTGTTATTGACTAAAATTGTCATAAATTTGCATCCAAATCAGAAATGTCGTATAATTGCTTTGATTAAACAGATACTGATCGCAACTAATTAAAAAACAAATTATGAAAAATTTCACCAGACTTTTTGTCATTCTGCTTGCTGCTGTTCTCATGTCAGGTTGCAGCAGTCTTGACAAGATGAAAAAGAACGCCAATCTCGTCAAGTATGAAGTTTCGCCAAAGGTACTTGAGACCCATGCAGGCATTGTTGCTGCGCAGGTGAAGGTTACCTATCCGGAGAAGTACTTTGATAAGAACACCACGCTGAAGATCACCCCTGTCCTTTCATACGAAGGTGGTGAGACGGCATTTGATGAACTGCTCTACACACAGGGAGAGAAAGTTTTGGCCAACAACAAGTCGGTTGCATGGACAGGCGGCAACGTGAACTGGTCAGGTGATGTCAATTATATTCCTGAGATGAAGGTTTCAGAATTCCTGCTTCGCGTCGAAGCTTCAAAGAAGGGAAAAACACTGGCCTTTGATCCGATTAAACTGGCTGACGGCGTTATTACAACTTCGACTCTCGTTGAAGACCACGCTATGCCTGTATCACTGAAAGACAACTATCAGCGCATTGTTCCCGAGCAGAAGATCGCTGACATTCTCTACAGCATCAACCAGTCGAATATCAGGCCTGCTGAACTGAAAGCAGCTGACATCCAGGCTCTCAAGGATTATATTGCCCTTGTGACACAGAACGAAAGGATGGAAGTAAAGGCTGTTACGAACAGTTCATATGCTTCACCTGATGGCCCGCTTACCCTCAACGAAAAACTCTCTGTTGAGAGAGGCAAGGCTGCCGAGAAGTACCTCCAGAAGGAATATGGCAAGATGCCCGAACTGGCACAGCTCTTCTCAACCCAGACCACACCTGAAGACTGGGAAGGTTTCAAGGCCCTCGTTCAGGAATCTGCAATAGCTGACAAGGAACTCATCCTCAGGGTTCTCTCGATGTACCAGGATCCCGCTGTCCGCGAAAAGGAAATCAAGAACATGTCAACAGCTTATGAATCACTTGCTGAACAGATTCTTCCCCAGCTGAGAAGGTCAAAGGTGATTGTTGACGTCAACCTGATCGGCCTCAGTGATGATGAAATCCTCGCTGCAATAAAGGGTGACCCGTCAGTACTCAGCCTCGAGCAGATACTCTATGCTGCAACTCTGACTAATGATCCTGCCGAGATGCTCAAGTACTACCAGATGGCTACCGAGAAGGAGCCCAAGTGTTTCCGCGCATGGAACAACGTAGGCTGGGCTTACCTGCAGATGGGCAAGGCTGATGATGCAATGGTAGCACTCGAGAAAGCCAAGGCTCTCAAGAATGATGACAATGTTAAGAACAACATGGGCTTTGCTGCACTTCTTAACGGTGACATCAAGGCTGCCGGTGAATACTTCAATTCAATGTCAGCTGCAACTCCCGAATCCAGATTCGGTCTTGGTACAATTGCGATCCATGAAGGCAAATATGACCAGGCAGTCAACATGCTTGGCGACAAGCCCACGATGAACCTTGCACTGGCTCAGCTCCTCAAGGGCGACCTCAACAAGGCCAAGACAACAATGGATGCAGTCAAACCTTGCAAATGCGGAGCTCCCTCATACCTGAAGGCAGTCATCGCAGCACGCCTTGACAACAAGGACGGTGTTCTCAACGGCCTGCGCGAAGCAGTCGGCTACAACACTGACTGGAAGAACTACGCTCAGACAGACCTCGAGTTTGCAAAGTACTTCACTGATGACGCATTTATCGCAGTGACGAAGTAACAACACAATACATAAAAAAACCCGCCAGGCAACTGACGGGTTTTTTTTATTCAGTTATCTCATTTCCGGCCTGCCAGCTCCCAGAGGACTATACCTGCGCTGACAGCCACGTTGAACGAGTGTTTGGTGCCGTACTGAGGGATCTCAATACATGCATCTGACAGGTTCACCACCTCCCCGGCAACGCCTCTTATCTCATGGCCGAAGACCAGGGCATATTTTTTCCCGGTTTCAGTGACAAAACTGTCGAGTGAGACAGACCCTTCAGCCTGCTCCACAGAGACGATGACAAACCCCGATTCCTTAAGTTCTTTTACCGCTTCAACAGTGTCTGCAAAATATCTCCATGCCACTGATTCCGTCGCTCCAAGCGCAGTCTTGTGTATCTCCCTGTGAGGAGGCGTGGCGGTGATTCCGCAAAGCCATACAGCCTCCACCAGGAAGGCGTCGGCTGTCCGGAAAATTGATCCCACGTTGTTGAGGCTTCTCACGTTGTCAAGTACTATGATGAAGGGAGATTTCTCCGAAGCCCTGAATTCCGCCACGCTCTTCCGGTTCAGTTCATCATTTGTCAGCTTCCTCATACATGAAAATTTTAGCGAAATTAAACCAAAAAAGAGTAAATTACATACCTGTTTTGTTTGACTCATCAATAACTCCTTACCAGAAACCATACCTGTCATGAATATTCACGAATATCAGGGAAAATCAATCCTGCAGGCTCACGGCGTTGCCGTGCAGGAGGGTTTTGTGGCTGAGACGGCCGGACAGGCTGCCATGGTTGCCGAAGAACTGAGAAAAAAATTCGGAACCGAAATCTTCGTCATCAAGGCACAGATTCATGCCGGTGGCCGTGGCAAGGGAGGAGGTGTGAAAATCGCACGTTCACCCGAAGAGGCTGGTGAAGTTGCTTCACGCATGCTGGGGATGACTCTTGTGACACCACAGACAGGCACTGCCGGCAAAAAAGTGCATAAGGTGCTGGTTGCAAGGGATGTATATTACAAGGGTGAGTCGGATGTCAGGGAGTTCTACCTCTCACTGCTCCTTGACAGAAAAAAGTCGGCCTATGTTGTCATTTATTCAACCGAAGGTGGAATGGATATAGAGGAGGTTGCCGCAAGCAATCCCGGAGCCCTCTTCACGGAGACAGTCGACTCCAGCTGTTGCCTTCATGAGTTCCAGATGAGGACAATAGCCTCTAACCTGGGGCTTCACGGGAAGGCTTACCGTGAAATGGTAACTTTCCTCAAGGGATTGTGGGAGGCTTTCGTCAACAGTGACGCTTCGCTGATAGAGATCAACCCTCTGCTGAAGACCAGCGATGACCGGGTGCTGGCAGTAGACTGCAAGGTGACGCTTGATGACAATGCACTGTACCGCCATCCTGAGCTTGCTGACATGCGTGATCTGGATGAAGAGGATCCCACAGAGGTGGAGGCTTCAGCCAGCAACCTCAATTATGTAAAACTCGATGGTGATGTGGGATGCATGGTCAATGGCGCCGGGCTGGCCATGGCCACTATGGATCTCATCCAGCTCTCGGGGGGAAAACCTGCCAATTTCCTCGATGTGGGCGGCGGTGCAAGCCCGAAGACTGTGGAGGCAGGGTTCAGAATAATCCTCAAGGATCAGAACGTCAGGGCGATTCTTGTAAACATTTTCGGGGGCATCGTCAGATGTGACCGGGTAGCAGCCGGAATAATTGAGGCTTACAAAACCATCGGTGACATCCAGGTACCGGTAATAGTCAGACTGCAGGGCACCAACGCTGAAGAAGCCCGCGACCTGATTGAGAGATCAGGATTGAAAGTAATTGCTGCTTCAACTTTCACCGATGCCGCCGTTAAGGTAAAGGAAGCGCTTGCCTGAGGTCATCATTCATGGCCTTTGTCGCTATTTATGCTTAATTTGCCGCCTTTTCAGGTCATGAGCAGACTCTTTGCCGATATCGTAATCCCGGTTGCCGTAAGCGGCTCATTCACATATGCTGTCCCGGAGGAGATGCGTGGTTCAGTACGTCGCGGCAGCCTTGTTACTGTTCCCTTCGGGCAGAGCAGAAGTGCCGCCGGCATGGTCGTGAAGGTACATGATACTGCGCCAGAGGACTTCACAGTCAGGGACATAAACAGTCTGCTTCCGGGTGAACCGGCTCTCAGTGAGCGCCTTACTGATTTCCTGATGTGGATATCTGAATATTACATGGCATACCCCGGAGAAGTGATGAAAGCGGCGATACCTTCACCGGAAGACCTTCCCGGCAGGCCTGTAAAACGGAGACAGAAGGAGACTCCTGTGGCTGAGACACCTGTGACTGTGGCGCCGGCAGAGCTGAACAGAGTGCAGGGTGAGGCACATGATGCAATCAGGAGGCTCTTTGCGGAACATGATACTGTCCTGCTTCACGGTGTGACATCAAGCGGCAAGACCGAGATCTACATCCACCTGATGCGTGAGTACCTCGGGCAGGAGAGGCAGGTTCTTTACATGTTGCCGGAGATAGCTCTCACCACGCAGATAATAGAGAGGCTCAGGAAACATTTCGGAGGCGACATCGGGGTTTTTCACTCGCGTCTCACTCCTGCGGCGCGCCGCGAAGTGTGGAAGAAGGTAAGCGACGGCAGCCTCCGTGCGGTGCTCGGAGTACGTTCATCCCTCTTTCTCCCTTTCAGTGATCTCGGGCTTATAATCGTTGATGAGGAACATGATTCTTCCTATAAGCAATATGACCCTGCACCAAGATATCATGCCCGTGATGCGGCAATGATGCTTGCCCGCCTCCACGGCGGGAAGACACTCCTCGGCTCGGCGACGCCGTCACTGGAGAGTTATCACAACGCACTGGCCGGAAGATATGGTTTTGTTGAGCTCCTGACCCGCTTCGGTGAGGTGATGATGCCCGAAATGATAATTGCAGACACCAGGGGCAGGGGTAAAAAGAAAGGTCCTGCAGCACATTTCACCCCGCGCCTGCTGGAAGCAATCGGGGAGGCGCTGAAGCGCGATGAACAGGTCATCCTTTTCCAGAACAGGAGAGGCTTCTCTCCGTTTCTCATGTGCTCTGATTGCGGACATGTGCCGGCCTGCACCAACTGCTCGGTGAGCTATACGTACCATAAGGGGATAAACCGTATGGTGTGTCATTACTGCGGCAAGAGCGTCAGGGTCCCTCCGGAATGCCCCGAATGCGGTTCGGTGAATCTGTCCACAATGGGCTTCGGAACCGAAAAAATCGAGGAGGAGATAAAACTGCTCTTCCCTTCGGCAAGAGTGGCACGCATGGACCAGGACACAGTCAGGAACAGGGACGCCGCAACTGACATACTGGGGAACTTCGCCGCAGGCGATACCGATATCCTCATCGGAACACAGATGATCTCAAAAGGACTCGACTTCGAAAAACTGACTGTGGTGGGCATCCTCGATGCTGACAGTATGATGCATTTCCCTGACTTCAGAGCCCATGAACGGAGCTTCCAGCTTATGGAGCAGGTGTCTGGCCGGGCCGGAAGACGCTCACGACGGGGAAAGGTTGTCATACAGACGGCAGATCCTGCAAACATGATCCTCAGACAGGTGCTGAAACATGACTACCGTTCGATGTGTGCCACTCAGCTTGAGGAGAGAGCGCTGTTCGGATACCCTCCCTTTACAAGGATTATAAGGATAGCGCTGAAGCATCGCGACCTTGACGAGCTGAACGCCACTGCAGCACGGTTGGCGGAAACACTGCGAAGGCATCTGGGCTCGTACGTTCTGGGACCGGAGTTTCCGCTTGTGATGCAGGTGCAGAAATGGTACATCAAAACTCTGATGATAAAGATAGACAGTACGCTCTCTCCTTCGAAAGTGAAAGAACTGGTGAGGCGCGAGGCTGAGACAGAACTGAAATCGGCAAGGAAAGGGCTGTTGCGCATCCAGGCCGACGTTGACCCGCAGTGAACCCGGTTGCCTGTTAATATTAAAAGCTTATTTTTACAGGCTCAAACCTGATTCAATGAAAATAGAGGTTTCAAACGGAGAAATTGCTGATAAGCTTACTATAATTGAAATAAAGCTGGAAAGGATAAGCGACCCTGCCAAGCTGAATAACCTGAGAAAGGAATACGCCATCCTGGAAGTGGCCGTGGCAGCCTTTATGAAAAAGGACGATCAGCTTTACCGCGATCTGTACCGCGTCAATACTCAGTTGTGGGAGATCGAAGACCGCATAAGGGATCTTGAGCGTAAGAAGGATTTCGGACCTGAATTCATTGAGACTGCCAGGTCAGTCTACTTCAGGAATGACGAACGGTCTGAGATAAAACGCATTATCAACATGAAGACCGGATCGGGTCTCATTGAAGAGAAGTCGTACGAAAAATATTGAGATGAGTCTTCTTGTGATACGCACCTCATCGATGGGTGATGTGATAATGACACTGCCCCTGCTGCGGTCATTTGCCATTGCATACCCCGGTGAGGAGCTTGTATTTGTCACCAAGAAGCCGTTTGACCGCTTTGTCGCGGGCATCCCTGGAGTCAATGTTTTCCTTTCCGACCTTCACGGAAGGCATAAGGGTTTATTAGGGTTGTTCCGGGTATGGAAGGACCTGCGGGCGCAGTATCATATCACTGCTGTTGCTGACCTTCATAATGTGATCAGGTCCCAGGTTGTGACCCTGCTCTTCAGGCTGGGTGGCTGCCGTGTGGCTGCGCTGGACAAGGAGCGGCTGCGCAGGCGTAAGCTGGTGCGCGGACGGCTCACCGGCGCACTCACTCACACCGTTGAACGTTACAGGGCCGTCTTTGCACGCGCAGGGTACCCCCTGGAACTGGCAGCAGGCCCCTGGATGACCCCTCATCCTGAAGGAGCAGCAGTGACAGCCACCCTTACACCCGGACTGCCAAGACCATTCATCGGCATCGCTCCGCTGGCAAAACACAAGCTCAAGACATGGCCCCCGGAGAAAATGGAGGCGATGCTGCGGATGCTCTCTGCACGCCGGAAATGCACCATTTTCCTCTTCGGGTCACCTCATGAGGCTGCCACCGTCGATGAGATAGCCGCGCGCGTGCCGGGAGCTGTATCGATGGCAGGAAAAATCAGCCTGGAAGGAGAAATCGCACTTATTGCCGGCCTCGACCTGATGGTGGCAATGGACTCGTCGAATATGCACCTTGCAGCCATGCTCGGAGTCGACACACTGTCAGTCTGGGGAGCCACCCACCCGCGGGCGGGCTTCAGCGCCTGGGGCATGCCACCGGAAAACCAGGTACAGATACCCGACACAGAACTCACTTGCCGCCCCTGCACAATTTACGGTAAGGGCACCTGCCGGCGCGGAGACCTCGCATGCCTCGAATGGCTCACCCCGGAAACGGTTCTGCAGAAAATCCTGAACAAACTGAAGTAAAACTATGAGTATCTCTTTTTCAAGTAATACACCGGCAAAGACTGTGCGAACAACTACACTTCTCCTGTCAGTCATTTTTTTAATTACTGCCGGTGGATGCAGGCATACAGATGACAGTAAGTCCGGGAACAGGCGGTCAGCGAAAGACAGGACGGAGCAGACCGGCTATGACCCGGCTGACATGGTCAGCACCCTGATGGGAACAGACTCTGAATACCTTCTCTCGCATGGCAACACATACCCGGCGGTGGCTTTACCCTTCGGAATGAATTTCTGGACTCCCCAGACACGCGAGAACGGTAACGGATGGGGGTATGTATACGATGATCATAAGATTGTGGGGATAAAACAGACTCATCAGCCCAGCCCCTGGATAAATGACTATGCCGCATTCTCACTCATGCCTGTCACCGGAGTTAACAGGCTCACTGAGCAGGCACGCGCCTCATGGTTCTCACACAAGGCAGAGGTGGCCAGACCGTGGTATTACAGTGTCTACCTCGCTGACTATGATATCACTGCTGAGGTGACACCCACTGAAAGAGCTGCAATATTCCGCTTCACCTTCCCGGAAAACGACTCATCATCTGTCGTCGTTGATGCCTTCGCAGGGGGGTCTATGATCAGGGTCATCCCGGGTGAAAACAAGGTTGTTGGCTATTGCAGAAACAATCACGGAGGCGTGCCTGAAAACTTCCATAATTACTTTATTATTGAGTTTGACCGCCCCTTTGATTTCTGGTCAGTGGCCCTCGACGGAACTGTCCGACCCGGTATCACCACTGCTGAAGGTGATCACGCACAGGCCGTCATAGGGTTCAGGACTACCAGGGGAGAACAGGTCACTGCGAGGGTGGCATCATCATTCATCTCCCCGGAACAGGCGCTGATTAACCTTAACCGTGAAACGGGAAACAGGGACTTTGATGCAATTTGTGACGCAGGGAAGAGCCGCTGGAATGCCGAACTGGGACGTATTAAGGTTGAGGGTGGCACCGATGACCAGATACGGACATTCTATTCAACCCTCTACCGTACAATGCTCTTCCCCCGGATATTTTACGAGATTGACAGCGCTGAGAATATTGTTCATTACAGTCCTTATAACGGGAAAGTGCTACCCGGCAGGCTCTTTACCGACAACGGATTCTGGGACACCTTCCGGGCTGCAATGCCTCTTATCACGTTCATGTACCCGGAGATGAGCGCACACATCATGGAAGGTTTTGTCAATGCATACCTTGAAAGCGGCTGGCTGCCTGAGTGGGCCAGCCCGGGCCACCGTAACTGTATGATAGGCAGTAACTCGGCATCACTCATTACTGACGCGTACATGAAGGGAATCAGAGGCTATGCCATTGACACACTATGGGAAGCGATGGTTAAAAACACCCTCGGTCAGGGCCCTGTCGAGTCGGTGGGAAGATATGGCGCCGAATACTACAACAGGCTTGGTTATGTCCCCTATGATGCAGGCATCAATGAGAACGTAGCGCGTACGCTTGAGTATGCCTATGCCGACTGGTGCCTCTGGACGATGGCAAAGGAACTGGGCAGGCCAAAGGAAGAAACAGACCTCTATGCTTCCAGGGCACAGAACTATAAGAACGTTTTTGACCCTGAGAGCAAACTGATGAGGGGAAGGAACATTGACGGGACTTTCCAGTCGCCCTTCAGCCCCTACAAATGGGGCGATGCATTCACCGAAGGGAACAGCTGGCATTACACCTGGAGTGTCTTTCATGATGTGGCCGGGTTGTCAGAATTGATGGGAGGTGATGTGGAGATGGCACGTATGCTTGACTCTGTCTTCGTAGTGCCTCCGGTCTTTGATGATTCATATTACGGTTTCCCCATACATGAGATCCGCGAGATGCAGATAATGAACATGGGAAACTATGCTCACGGCAACCAGCCTGTTCAGCATATGATTTACCTGTACAACTACACCCCCGAACCGTGGAAGGCACAGATGAGGGTAAGACAGGTGATGGATAAGCTGTACAATTACACCCCTGACGGTTACTGCGGCGATGAGGATAACGGGCAGACCTCGGCATGGTATGTCTTCAGCGCGCTCGGCTTCTATCCTGTGACACCGGGTACCGGGGAGTATGTTATAGGGTCACCCCTTTTCAGAAAAGCCACAGTAACGCTGCCTGACGGTAAGAAGCTGGTTATCAGTGCGCCGGAGAACAGTGGCGGGAATGTCTATGTAAAGGATGTAAAGCTGGACGGCCGAAGCCTTGAGGTCAACTATGTGACGCATGAACAGCTCACATCGGGGGGCAGGCTTGAGTTCGCAATGAGCAGCGAGCCTGACAGGGAGAGGGGCACGGCGCCTTCAGCCCGGCCTTATTCGGTGAGCCGGGCGCCTTCCGCAACAAGCTCAGGGAAATAGCGTAAATTTGTTACAGTTACTTAAATAATTTAACCTATCAGCAAAATGTCACTCACAGAAAAAATTGCGAAGGACCTGATGGCAGCCATGAAGGCGCAGGACAAGGGAGTACTTGAAGCCCTGAGGGCGGCCAAGACAGCATTTATCCTTGCCAGGTCAGAGAGAGGACAGGATACTGTACTCACCAAAGAGGAGGAGGAAAAAATCATCCGTAAGCTGGTGAAGCAGAGAAAAGAGTCAGCTGAGATTTACAGGGAACAGAAAAGACCCGACCTGTATGAAAAGGAAGAGAACGAGGCTGCTGTGCTCGAAAGATACCTCCCTGCAGCAATGAATGATCAGGAGCTCGAAGCGGCACTGAAGAACATTATAAGCAACATGGGTGCAAAAGGCCCCTCTGATATGGGCCGTGTGATGGGTGTCGCTACAAAGGAGCTGGCAGGCAGGGCTGAAGGACGGGAGATTTCAGCAAAAGTGAAACAACTGCTGGGTTGATCCCGGGTTTCCGGCTGCCATGACTGTGGTATCCGGATTTCATGCCGTACGGTTGAGTGTGGTTTATGACAATCACGACGCCTGCGCCTGAGAGTCCCTCTTATCAGATTCAAGCATCCTCAGAATCCGCCTGCGCTTTGTAACCAGGTCGGTTAACTCCTTGAGCATATCGGCATTGACACGCCTGGCCATAGGAATAACATACTTCTCGGTCTGGTCAAGATAATCCGATATCTTCTGTTCCGACTGGATGTCACGGTGCAGGTCGGTCAGATTGCTTATCCTGTCGGCACACTTAAGCAGATGGGCATTGAATGATCCCTTTTCAAGGAGTCGCTCGAGATACTGCTGCTTCGTCTCACCCTTCCTCCTTGTCACCTCAAGAACGAGTTGCACAACCTCTTCCCCGTCGCTGTCTATCCACCTGATCTCGTCAACCTGCGTTTCCGGCAGGTCTTCAAGCAGGTCATGAAGCAGTGAGGCCTTCAGCAATACGCTGTTATTGAAGAATTTATAGTCGAGCAGTATGCCCAGCGTCGAAAAGCAGTGTCTGAACTGGTTTCCGCCAACTGCCCTTTGCACACTTATGAGGGCGGTAGCCTTAAGGATATACGGCGCCAGGACAAGGTTCCTGAGTGTCTCGAGAGCGGTCATTGTATTAATTGCCAAACCCTAAAATTAACAATTATATTTGCGTTTCTGATTGAAAGGGGGTGAAAGATGTCAGATAAGAAAGCCGGACCGGCACTATCAGGGCTGAAGCAGATGACAAGGCTTTACAGGTTTCTTAAGCCTTACAGGGCCAGGTTTGCACTTGGCCTGTTTTTCCTGCTTCTTTCGACAGCCGCAAGCCTGATGTTTCCCCGTTTGCTTGGTGAGATGGTCGACCAGGCCAACAGCGGAGGAGTGACAAATGAGATCACCCGCACGGGTCTGTTCCTGCTGGCAGTACTTGTGGCACAGTCACTGTTTGCCTATACTCGCACCCGCCTCTTCGTACTGGTGACCGAAAAGACCCTGGCATCAATTCGCCAGCACATATACAATCACCTGATAAGGCTTCCAATGTCTTTCTTCTCATCAAGAAGGGTGGGGGAGCTCAACAGCCGCATTTCTTCAGACATTTCACTGTTGCAGGACAGTCTGACAAATACACTGGCAGACCTGCTTTCACAGTTGCTTGTGATTACCGGGGGCATCACACTGATGATGATCAGCTCTTTCAGGCTTACTGTCTTCACCCTGGCTATTGTGCCGGCAATCTCACTGATGGCTTTTTACTCCGGAAGGGCCATAAGGCGTTACTCGAAAAAGGCCCAGGCTTTCGTGGCGGAATCGAATACAATTGTGGAGGAGACACTTCAGGGGATACAGAATGTCAAGGCTTTTACAAATGAGTCGTTCGAGAGCCGTCGCTACCGTGAGAAGACCGAGCAGGTAGCGAAGGCAGGTATAACAGGAGGTAAATATCAGGCTGCACTCTCATTCATCGTGCTGGGATTCTTTGTGTCGATGGCGGCTGTCATCTGGCAGGGTGCCACAATGATTGCAAAGGATCAGATGGAAGCCGGGCAGCTGTTCACGTTTGTCATTTATTCAGGTTTTATTGGCGGAAACATAGCAGGAATGGCAGGCGTCTATGCCAGGTTGCAGAAGACGATAGGCGCTTCGGAGAACCTCCTGCAACTGCTCGATGAAAAGACGGAGGAGATTGATCCCTCTTATATTCCCGAAGAGGCTCATCTGCTTAAGGGTGAGATAACCTTTGAGGGAGTGGGATTCAGATATCCCTCGCGTGATGAGGTTGTGGTTCTGAGGGATGTGAGTTTCTCCGTTGCTCCCGGCAGGCAGGTGGCTCTTGTGGGGCCCAGCGGCGCCGGCAAATCAACAATTGCATCACTCATGCTCAGGCTTTATGACCCCACAGGGGGAAGGATACTCTTCGACGGACGTGAAAGCACAGGTTTCCCCCTGACCGCATTGCGGTCACAGATGGCCGTTGTGATGCAGGACGTGTTCCTCTTCGGCGGCACCATCCGTGAGAACATCGCGTACGGCAAACCCGGCGCAACTGATGATGAGATCATCGGTGCCGCGATACAGGCAAACGCGTGGGATTTTATCCGGTCGTTCCCCGAAAAGCTTGACACAGTAGTGGGTGAAAGAGGAGTGCAACTCTCGGGCGGACAACGTCAACGAATTGCAATAGCCCGTGCAGTGCTGAAGAATCCGCGGGTATTGATACTTGACGAAGCTACATCGTCACTTGACTCGGAGTCAGAACGCCAGGTGCAGGAGGCTCTTGAAAAGCTGATGAAGGGACGCACTTCGGTTGTGATAGCTCACAGGCTCTCAACTGTACGTAATGCAGACCACATAATCGTCCTGAATGATGGCATGATTGTAGAGCAGGGTACCCACACCGACCTGATCTCCAACGGTAACGGGCTTTACAAGACATTGACAGAGCTGCAGTTCAGGTAATTTTTTGGGCAGGTTCACGGCCGATTGCTCCACAGGGAGCTGCAGTTCAGGTAATTTTTTGGACAGGTCCACGGCCGATTGCTCCACAGTGAGTTGCCGCAGAACCGGCATTACTGACAATTGCCGGTCATGGATAAAGGAGCCTGAAAGTCCACCCCTCTCCGTCG
>CAZWOC010000017.1:80749-85498 GCA_964635655.1 uncultured Rikenella sp.
ACTGACAATTGCCGGTCATGGATAAAGGAGCCTGAAAGTCCACCCCTCTCCGTCGCTGTTCCTCGTATATATTATCCTGTCATGCAGTCGGTGCTCTCTTCCCTGCCAGAACTCTATATATTCAGGTTCAAGGCAGTATCCTCCCCAGTCGTCAGGCCTCGGAATAGGCCTGTCACGGTATTTCTCTTCTATCCTGGCTGCTGTCCGTTCGAGCAGTTCCCTGCTCTCCAGGTGACGGCTCTGCTGTGATGCCAGAGCGCTGATCTGGCTCTCGCGGGGACGGCTCCTGAAGTAGGCATCTGACTCCTCTTCAGCAACTCCGGATACTCTTCCGCCTATCCTTACCTGCCTGTACAGCTCATGCCAGAAGAATGTCATTGCAGCATGACGGTTGTTCCTCATCTCTTCTCCCTTGCGACTCCCGTAACTTGTGAAGAATGTAAATCCCTTCGGGCTGAAATCCCTGAGAAGCACGATCCTGCCTGAGGGTATCCCTGCAGAATCTGCTGTTGCCAGGTGCACTGCATTGGGGTCCAATACCTTACGACTGATGGCATCATCCATCCACCGTCCGAATTGCTCGAATGGATCATGCGAGAAATCTGCAAGGTTCAGCCCCTCGCCGTAGTATTCATTCCTGAGAAGAGTGGTCATCCTGCGGATTGAATTCATCGTTTTGGCATTTTTTATTACTCAAGAGAAACACCTGTTTGGGGATTATGTTTATATTGCATTGTCGGTAACATTGCCTTGAAAATATTATTTTTGTTTTAGAAAAACGTCAACATATGTCTTTGACACGCATTCTGCCAACATTTGCACTTATGATTGCCATGATAGCCCCCGCGGCAGTAAGTGCCCAGATCCCTGTTGAGGTGTCCACGGAAAAGGTTGTCTCGGGCGGGAAGGTTTACTACATGCATGAGGTGCAGAAAAACCAGACTCTTTATTCGATTGCGAAAGCCTACAGGGTCACCGTTGATGCTCTCGCGAGTGAAAATGTAATTCCGCCCAACGGCATTCAGACAGGTCAGGTGCTGAAGGTTCCCGCCTCTGATCAGAAGATCTCTGCAGCTTCGCAGCCCCGTCCTGTTCAGCAGCAGGCTCCTGCTGCCGGTCAACCCGGTCCGTCAGCCCGTTCTTCGCGCCCTGCGCTTGTCAGCAGTGTTCCCGGTATCACAATTTCAGGTGAAAAGGTTGTATCAGGGGGAAAGACCTTTTATATGCATGAAGTGCAGAAAGGGCAGACATTATATTCAATTGCCAAAGCCTACAAGGTTACGATTCTCGATATTGACCGGGAGAACTCCATTCCTGCAGGAGGCATCAGGGAGGGTCAGGTGCTTAAGATCCCGGCATCGATGGCGATGGCTGTAACTGAGGAACAAGCCATGCCTTCGGAACCTGTTGCTGCAACGGAGAAACCGGCTGCCGCAGGCGAGGGCAATTCCAAAACTAATACTGCCTCAGGGACAACCGTTCCACGGCAGGAGGTGCCCCGTCAGGATACACAGATGCCACGTCAGGAGCAACCTTCAGCAAAGGCAGAGACGACAAAGCCTTCGACAGACGGCACTGTGACATACAAGACTGAGGAAACTGCAGGGAAAGCTGAAGCAAAGACCCAGCCCGGAGCTGCAACGCAGCAACAGGCCAGGCAGCAGACTCAGACAACCTCCGATGACAAGCCAAAACCCGCCCAGCCTGAGAAAAAGAAGGTTCACAAGGTACAGAAGGGCGAATCTCTGGCTGATATAGCCAAAAAATACGGTGTCACCGTACAGGAGCTTAAGTCGGCCAACAAGGGGGTCATCTTCGCCATGCCTGACATGAGGCTGGTTATACCGGAGAAGGATTCAGAATAGCCCTGCCCGGGTAAAACCGGTAGCCTGGTCACACCAGGGCTACCGCCGTCGCCTCTTAAGGATCAGCCAGGTTGTCAGCCCGGCGACTGAAGCCACAATAAGTGCAAGGATGAAGCTGCCTGTGACGAACTGCAGCACCCCTTCGGTGATTTCCCTGAAATCAGTGATCTCATTCAGCGAAATGTCTATGGCACCGTTACCCAGGATGAATCCGCCGAATTTATAGCTTGCATAAATTATGAGCGGTATCAGCGGGGGCAGGCTTATTGCGCTCGAACCGATCGTCAGTATCTTGTTAAGCCTGAAAAGATAGCTTACCGCAATTGCAGTAACGGTCTGGAATCCCCATATGGGTGACAGGCCAATGAATACACCTGTCGAGACAGACAGTGTTTTGCACCTGATTGTTCCGGAGGTTGAGAATAACTCAGCTGCTACCTTCGCCAGGTTTTCCTTCAGGCTGTTCCTGTTTGTCTTTTCATTCATGTGCCCGCATCTGCCGGTGCTCACCTTCTCTTCACGGAGGTATCAATGTGGTCGTTCACGGGAGGTTTCAGAAAAAGTGAAACCAATTCTCCCGGTGATTATACTGCCTCCTCTTGTCATGGTGTCTTGCAAATATAAATCAATCTGCAGGTACTCCCGCGTTTTTAAACCGTGGTATTATTGATCTTTTTCCCGTTTCATTTTTTTATGGTTAAGTTTGTCAGACACAGTTGGTGCGGGGAGTGCCTCAGTAACCTTACAGGAACGAATGATGATAAAACTGTTATCTGGTGACATTACGAAGACCGCAGTCGATGTGATTGTCAACGCGGCCAATCCGACTCTGCTCGGAGGGGGTGGGGTAGACGGAGCCATTCACAGGGCAGGAGGCAGGGCTATCCTGGAAGAATGCAGAAAGATCAATGAGAGTCAGGGCGGATGCCCTCCCGGTGAGGCTGTTATCACAACAGCCGGGAAGTTGCCGGCCAGGTATGTTATCCATACGGTGGGGCCGGTCTGGCACGGCGGAATGAACAATGAGGACCAGCTTCTTGCGAGCGCCTATACAAAATCTTTGAGGCTTGCAGTGGAGAACGGAGCAAAAACCGTCGCTTTTCCCAATATCAGCACCGGAGTCTACAACTTCCCGAAAGAAAGGGCTGCAAGGATTGCAGTTTCCTCTGTCAGAGAGTTCCTGAAATCTGATAAATCCCTTACTGAAGTGATATTTGTCTGTTTCGACCGGGAAAACTATGATATATACGACAGGATACTGAATGCCTGAGTGTCTCTTTTACTGACTGTGACCGCGGCGAATAAATTCAGAACATTCTGATAAAAGAAAATGAATAATTCCCACATTTGAGTTCTAATTAAAACCTTATGACAATGCAAAGTGCAGACAGTCTCAAGAGGAGAATAGAAATGACAGAAAGAAATGTTTCGGCAAGAGAGACTCCTTCCGGTACCGCAACCATTAAAATAGGGGACGATTCAAATTCCACTGAGATACTCGTCTTTACTTCCCTCTGTAATGTTTATAAAGTTCAGAAAAAGGAACTTCTGGACAAGATCCAGGCACTGCAGAAGATCGACCTGGAACCTGGGGAAAGACCCATCTACCTTACCGGGGACAAGAGGTACAAGGGTTTTCTTATAGTAGCATTTGAAAATGGCAAGATGGGGAAGATCTCGATGGAAAGCTACCAGACTGAGTATGCAAGGAAAAAACTGAAGGGTGCTTTCAACAGTGAATCGCGCCTGGTCTTTATCGAACTCATAGAGCACGACATTGACCTGGTTGCCATGAGCAGCATTAAGAAGGTCATACTGTTCAACACTTCTCTTATCAATGCAGTGGATAGCAGGGCCACAAAGGGCGTCCAGCTTATGAAACCGAAGGATGGGAGTGTAATGATAAAAGTTACCCGGCTTGAAAACACTAAACTGGCTGATCCTGAATATTACCGTAAGAGTGACTCTCTGAATGCAATCGGGTTTTACCTGAAGCCGGAAGATGAGTTCTGATGCCTGGCTGACTTCATTCGTGCGCCTATTTCCTTTGCCATTGGCTTTCAACTGACAATCTGTTCAGATCAACAGTCGCATTCCATTTATAGGAAACCGGCCATACCCGGAACATACGTACGATGCCGGTAAATGCCCTGAAACTGAAGGGAATATTCCGGGGTTTCCATTTTTTGGTGACATCCAACTCAATGAATACCTTGTTGTCATCCCTCAGAAGTGAGTATTTGCCCCCGAAAAGCACTTCGCCGGATACGGCATATTGCCATGAACCTTTGACTTTTCTGTCCAGTGGTAATGTCAGAAGGTTTGGAAAACCCTTACTGAATTTCAGTTCTATCCTGTCAGACTTCGAGTTGACCCAGCAGCTTTGTACTTCATTCTCTTCGTTTATAATCATGTTCAGATCCCCGGTTCTGACTATCCCTGGTAAAGCATCTTCAATAACAAGAGGTTTTGTTACGGATGCATTAATTTCCCCGATGACAAGACTCGATGCATAACGCATGAGGTACACCTTCTGCCTGTCTCTTGTTATAGGAAAGCTTGCAGGTTGCAGTTCCCTGTCGCCAATTGTAACATGTATCGTTGTTCCTTCTCTTCTTACGAAATCGAATTCCTTCATATATACCGCGAAGAGCTTATTGGGATCCTTTACATTCTTACCCACCGGGGCAAGAAACGGAAATGGATGGATGTTCCGGGTGTTTTCTTTAATGAGTATTTTGACATTTCGGCCGGATTTATCCTTAAAGGCTATATCAATGTCAACTCCGTTTTCTGAAATGGCAAATCCTGATGGCGACATGACAGTCTCAGCCGTGTAACCCAGACCATCGCCAATTGTGAATGTCTTTTCATCAAACCGGAC
>CAZWOC010000018.1:0-85431 GCA_964635655.1 uncultured Rikenella sp.
ACATTTGCCATTACGTTTACCGTTTTTTCGGTCAACGTATTTCAGGCACTGACAGCAGGCATTAGCGGAGATTTCCCGCAGGAGATTAATGCTTACAGAAGTAACTCATAATTAAAATGTTGTCCATGGAGCAACAATCATTGCATATCCTGAGAACCTATCTTCTCTCCCTTATCCTTTCCACCAGTTCCTGAGGTGAATTACCTGCCACGAACCGGCACATCAATTCATCCAGCCGCTCCCTGATCAATTCCGTACCCTGATTTCCGATACTTCCGGCATGAGTGTATTCTGCCGGGGATGGGACAGCAAATGAACCTGATCCCGCTTTCCGGGCAACCTCACGGTATGCTTCCCTGAAGGGTATCCCCCTGCGGACCATATAATTTGCCTCCTCAACAGAGAAAATATCATTATAACGGGGATCGTCCAGAATATCTTTCCTGATCACAAGACCCTCCATGGCACTCCTCAGAACCTGCACCAGCTCAGTGATTCCGTCAAAGGAATCAAAGAGCACCGCCTTCAGTTCCTGGTAATCACGGTTATATCCCGGAGGCAGGCCGGTTGTCATGAGCGTCACCTCGCCCGGCACTGCCTGTAACCTGTTGCATCTGGCTCTGATAAGTTCAAACAGGTCAGGATTCTTTTTCTGGGGCATGATAGAAGAGCCGGTGGTAAGATCATCTTTCAATGACACAAACCGGTAACCCGGTGACATGAACAGTATCACGTCGGAGGCGAATTTTCCCAGGGTGTTTGCAGAAGATGCTATTGCTCCGGTTACCTGCCGTTCGGTGCGGCCGCGGGTCATCTGGGCATAGGGTGAGGTGACTATCAGCCTCCGGAATCCCAGCAGTGATGCTGTCATCTCCCGGTCAATGGGCAGAGAGGTGCCATACCCGGCAGCGGTGCCCAGCGGTGATGCATCAGCCAGTGCGACAGCACCGGACAGAACATGCAGGTCGTCACAAAGGCTCTCGGCATAAGAGGCGAACCACAGTCCGAAGGATGTTACCATGGCTGCCTGCATATGAGTGAACCCTGGCATCAGATCATGGCTGTGCTTCTCACTCAGATCCAGGAAGCTTTCGGCAAGTGCCTTCAGGTCCTGAGCCAGCAGGTATGACTGATGCCTGATATACAGGTGAAGATCAGTCAGTACCTGGTCATTGCGTGAGCGGCCGGTATGCAGTCTGCCGGCAGCCTCTGCTAAAGGTTGATTGTCTGGTTCGCCGGCAGGCGGCATGCCCGGTTCGCCGGAAGGCGGCATGCCGGCCGCCTCCTTTTCCAACAGGCCAAGCCGGATCTCAACCCATGAGTGAATATCCTCGTACTCCTTCCCTATCGAAAAACCGCTCTGCGTCACCTCATCAAAGAGCCGGGCAAGGCCGGCAAGAAGAGTCTCCTTCTCCCCGGCCGTTATCAGACCACACCGCTCAAGCATGACCGTATGAGCCATTGACCCTGCTATATCATAAGGAGCCAGCCTCGCATCATAAGCCCTGTCGCTGCCACAGGTGAAACTGACGAGTGAATCCCTGGTTGTGCCTCCCTTATCCCACAGGTACATTTTCTGTCAGCTTCTTTTTGTTCGCCTCCATGATTGCGTGGTGAGCCATCAGCCTGATGGCGTTTATGCGGATGAAACCAAGGCTGTCGGCCTGGTTGAATCCTCCCTCGATGTCCATGCTTGACAACTCCTTATTATATAATGACGAAGGAGACTCACGCCCTTCAATGATTATGTTGCCCTTGTAGAGTATCATGTGCACCACTCCGTCAATAACCTCCTGGCTCTTATCCATTGACGCCTGCAGGAACGCCATCTCGGGTGAGAACCAGAATCCGTTATAGACCAGCTCGGCAAAAACAGGGGCCAGCATGTTGCGAAGCCGCATCACCTCACGGTCCATGGCAATGCCTTCTATGTCCTTGTGAGCTTCGTAGAGTATTGTCGCACCCGGAGTTTCGTAAATACCTCTTGATTTGATGCCGACGAACCGGTTCTCGACCATGTCAAGCAGCCCTATTCCGTTAGCTCCGCCCAGCTTGTTGAGATAGGTGAACAGCTCAAGCGGGTCAGTGTAGCTGGCACCGTCATCCTTGTTTGTCACCTTAACCGGAATGCCATCCTTAAAAGTAATTGAAATATGTGTCTGCTTATCAGGGGCATCCATAGGCATAACCATCTTCTGCAGGATATCCTTGCCGGCGAAGTAAAGAGGATCCTCGAGGATGCCGGCCTCGTGGCTGATGTGCATAAGGTTGTCATCCTCGCTATAGGGCTTGGAGATTGAGGCCTTGACCGGGATGCGATGGCCGGCTGCATACCGGATCATATCCGATCTGCCCTGGAACTGAGAGAGAAACTCTGCATCTTTCCACGGCGAAATAACCTTGATATCAGGCTTCAGTGCATAATATGCAAGCTCGAAGCGCACCTGGTCATTCCCCTTTCCGGTTGCACCATGAGCAACATAATCAGCTTCGTATTCTATTGCAGCCTCTATCTGCTTCTTCGCGATAAGCGGGCGGGCAAGAGCCGTCCCCAGAAGATACCTGTCCTCATACACCGCGTTGGCCTTTACCGCCTGGAAAATATAGTCAGTGACAAACTCCCTTTTCAGGTCCTCTATTATGACCGAGGAAGCGCCTATGGCAAGGGCCTTTTCACGGACCGCCTCAAAATCATCATTCTGCCCTACGTCGGCAACATAGGCGATGACTTCGTATCCTTTGTTTATGAGCCATTTGAGAATCACGGAGGTGTCAAGCCCGCCGGAATATGCAAGCATTACTTTCTTCATTTTGTTTTCTGTTATTTATTATCTGTATTGAAAATTGATCCGAGGCACTCTTCAACCGCCTCGTTGCTTATATTGTCACGGGGAATTAGCATAATTGTGTCATCACCGGCTACTGTCCCGGCAATCTCATACCGGCCGGCCCTGTCAATTCTTATTGCTACCGCTGAAGCGAATCCGGGAGGCGTTTTAATGAGCAGCAGTCCTCTTGCCCATGTCATCCCGGTGATTGCCACAGTGTCGCTGCCGGGAAGTTTTTCGGCTGTCTCCTCCCTTCCTGAAGGAAGAAGATAGCGGTACCCTCCGCTGCCATCGAATCCCTTTGTGATGCCAACCTGCCTTAAATCGCGGGAGAGTGTCGCCTGCGTACACTTCATCCCTGTGCCCTCCATCATCCTGAGCAACTCCTCCTGTGATCCGATCACATTCTCCCTGACAAGCTTTTCAATCAATGCCAGTCTTGATGCCCGGTCCATAATGTATTTTTATTCATTTACGATGCAAATTTATACAATAATAATTATACACAAAATTATTATCGATATTTCCCACTCAGGTTGCCCGAAACACCCCTGCTTTCAGCTGACGCATCCAACTGTCAGGGTGCATCCGGGACTTCCCCACTGTTGTTTTTGACCAAACCTGGCACACATGTAAAAAAAATCCCCCGGCAATGCGGGGGATACTGATATAAAGCCCTGTAAGGTTTTAAGCCGGGTGTTATTTCACACCGTAGTTTTCCGGCAGCCCGAGTTCCTCCTTAAGCTTTTTATTATACGCTGAAGCATCCTTTGCAGCTTCATCCACCCTGTAATAATGTCTCTTCACATACTTGTCCTGAGGCACATCCATCATTTTGACACCGGCCCATGAGACGAGACCGGAGACTACCAGGGTAGTCCACTCCCACACAGGAACTGCCTGAAAGTTAAGTGATTCACCTGTCGGGTTTTCATGCAGTAAAGGTTTTTTAAGTGCTATGTCAACAAGGCAAACCAAATAAGGAACCAGGGCTCCGAGACCGATAGCCACACCGGTGTTCTGGGCTTTTGTCCAGGATTTATAATCTGCATCGAATCTGTTTACAACAGACTGGTTATTGACCAGTTTTGCAAGCGACACGTCGGATATTTCCTGAACCCCACCCTTAATGATCTTAAAATCAGACACCTGCTGGGTATTTGTGGTTGAGTTTGAGAATCCGTAATATCCGTAATATCCCGGGAACAGTGTACTCGTTCCGGAGGTTGTGCTTACCGAGTTCGAGGAATAGATTACATCCAGTTTCTTTGAATTGAATTCTTCACGTTCCCTGGTCTTTCCTTCAAGGATCTTTTCAGCAACCTGGCCGTCGTTTTTAACAAGAACTGTTGTTGTCTGACCGGGGTTTACAGTAACCAGCTCACCGAAAATGCCTACACCGTCTTTCATTATTTTAAGGTAATGGTTCCCGGCAGGAATGCCATTGACAACCTTTATGTCATCTCCCTGTTTAATCTCATCTATATAAACGCTGGTTCCGGTAAATTCCGAGAAGATGTTCAGGGTACCTGTTCCTCCCCGTGTCACCTGGCCTCCCTGGTTTGCCGGCTGGTTGACTGCTGAGTTGGCCGGTTGTGCTCCGGTTCCCGTGGCTGATACAAGAACCGTGGTCACCTCCCCCGATTTGATTGTGACAATGTTGCTGTAAACCTTTGCCCCGTCCCTGTTCAGGGCCTTAAGGTAGTGAGTACCCGGAGCAAGTGAAATTGCATCATAGCTTGGGTATTGGGTCTCATCGACATAAACCACGACCGGTTCTTCCGAAAAGACCTTAAGAGTACCTGTATTCTGGGCGAATACGGAAGAAATGCTGAAGATCAGCAGAATGACAGTTAAAACATGAGTCTTCATAAGCAGTATTTGGTTTTAGGCTAATTTGAAAAATAATTGTCCTTGAATGATTTATTGAAATCATATGCATGCAGCCTGACCTTTCGTTTTGCCGCTTCCTTGCTCAGGGGTCCGCTGGTATAAACTGTCCCGGCAAGGGGTGCGTTGGTGTATGCCAGTACAACCATAACGTTGTTACCCGTTTCAGTCTCGGTCCAGGTGTAAAGGTATAAGGCCTTCTTCTTCTTCAGCGCCTCAAGAAGACGCCCGTCATCTTCACTGTACCCGGCAAGAAATATCTTTTCTGCCGTGGCCGGCGAACCGTAAATAGCTGAAACATCATTCAGCATCTGGTTGAACTCCGGGACAGGCACTTCTCCCTTGTTCATTTTGATTTTAGAATTTGTATTATATGTCGACAGATATCCGACGATGATCTGGAAAAGCTTCTGGTCCAGAAACCTGCACTCGACAATACATAATGAGGAGCCTGTGGGAATGGCATAGACATAGTAGTCGCTGTTCCTCTGAGTCTGGGCCGCCTTAGGCGACATAATTCTGTCAACCTCCCCGATGTTCATACCGAATGTAAGGCCGAAAGCTCCGCCCATATCGGCAGGAAGTGTGCCGTTTACCTGACCGATCTCTATTGTAGGCTTTGGATGTTCCGGAACTGATGATCCGGTGGCAGCCTTTCCGGCGGGTTCGCCGGCCTGACCAGGTAAACCGGGCTGGCTGTTTTCAGAGCTGACGCCGGTCCGGCTGAACGTTACCCCGGTCTGTGAAGCAGGATTCTGCTCCGACCGGGTTTGTGTCTGAGCATTCCGTCCGGGACCCGTCGCCGGAGCAGGCGCCTGAGCCTGCTGTGGCTGCCCTGATCCTGGCCCGGGGATATTGGCAGGTGCCTGTGGCACCTCTATCAACAGAGACGTCACTTCATCTGCCCTGACTGTAACAATCTGACTGTAAACCCTTGCTCCTTCACTGTTTATTGCCTTGACCCAGTGTGTTCCGGGAACAAGCTTAATCTCGTCATACCGCGGATAATGAACGTCGTCAACATAAACAACCAACGGATCTTCAGAGAAAATCTTAAGTGTTCCGTTCACAGGTTGGCCTGATGCGCCAAGCCACGGAAGGGCAACCAGGAAAAGAATTGATAGCATGAGTTTTCTGGAATACCGGATGTCGTTATTCATAATGCAACTGATTTAATAAATGAACCCCCCAGAAACAATTTAATAATTAAACGTAACCAATTACTCAATGTTATATGCTGTTTGACCGGTGCTTATTTTTTAACAATGAACACCAAAGTTCTGAACATCAACGAAGGTGATCCGGCCGGATCGTCCGGGAAGTACCCGGCTGAAGTGGAGGTGTGATCGTTGCCGGCCCATTGGGATACTACTCCGTTTTGTTGTATTTTTACAGCCCAAATGGTTATAATGAAGGATGATATTAAAAAGGTGCTGCTGCTTGGCTCAGGAGCCCTCAAAATAGGCGAAGCAGGTGAATTTGACTACTCCGGCTCACAGGCACTGAAAGCCCTTCGCGAAGAGGGGATCTTCACAGTGCTTATCAACCCGAACATTGCCACAGTGCAGACATCGGAAAAGATTGCCGACAAGATTTACTTTCTTCCTGTTACTCCGAAGTTTGTGGAGCGTGTCATAGAGCGTGAAAAGCCTGACGGAATACTGCTTTCATTCGGTGGTCAGACGGCGCTGAACTGTGGAACTGCACTTTTCCGCGCCGGAGTGTTTGAAAAATACGGTGTTAAGGTGCTTGGCACCCCTGTGGAAGCAATAATGAACACCGAGGACCGGGAGTTGTTTGTGAAAAAACTTGACGAGATCTCAGTCAAGACACCCAGGAGCATTGCCGTAACCACTGTGGATGATGCACTTACAGCTGCTGACAGGCTGGGTTTTCCGATAATTATCCGCGCTGCCTATACTCTGGGCGGACAGGGAAGCGGATTCTGTTCAAATACTGAGGAGCTCCGCATAATGGCCTCCAGGGCTTTCTCCTACTCTGACCAGATACTCGTGGAGGAGTCGCTCAAGGGCTGGAAGGAGGTTGAGTACGAGGTTGTGCGTGACCGCTTCGACAACTGTATCACTGTCTGCAACATGGAGAACTTCGATCCGTTGGGGATCCATACAGGTGAGAGTATCGTTGTGGCTCCCTCGCAGACGCTCACAAACAGTGAATACCACAAGCTGCGCGAACTCTCGATCAGAATCATCCGCCATGTAGGCATCATCGGCGAGTGCAATGTACAGTACGCCCTTGATCCCAACTCGGAAGACTACCGTGTCATAGAGGTCAATGCCCGCCTTTCGCGCTCCAGCGCCCTGGCTTCTAAAGCAACAGGCTACCCGCTTGCATTTGTGGCGGCCAAACTGGGACTGGGTTACGGACTTCATCAGCTGAAAAACTCCGTAACAAAATCAACAACAGCCTGTTTCGAGCCGGCACTCGATTATATCGTATGCAAGATACCCCGCTGGGACCTGAATAAGTTCCAGGGTGTGGCCCACGAGATCGGTAGCAGCATGAAGAGCGTGGGTGAGATAATGGCAATCGGACGCACTTTCGAGGAAGCAATTCAGAAAGGGCTCCGTATGATAGGACTTGGCATGCACGGATTCGTCAGCAACCGCAACCTCAGCTTTGATCATATCGAGAGGGAACTGTCACAGCCGACCGATATGCGCATCTTTTCAATTGCTGATGCGCTGGAGAAGGGTTTTGACGTGGACCGCATATGGGAGCTGACGAAGATCGACCGTTGGTTCCTTTACAAACTGCAGAATATCAATAATATCAAGAAGCAGCTTGAGAGTTTTGATTCCCTCGAGAGCCTCCCCGACAGGGAACTTCTTCATGCCAAGATCAACGGATTCAGCGATTTCCAGATTGCACGGCATGTGCTTAAACCTGAAAACAGAGCGATAAACGAAGCCATGCTCACCGTGCGCCGGCACAGGAAGAGCCGTGGCATCGTACCGTATGTAAAGCAGATAGATACCCTGGCGGCTGAGTACCCGGCAGTGACAAACTACCTCTATCTCACATACAGCGGGATGGAACATGACATCTGGTATGAGAATGACAAACGCTCAGTGATTGTGCTGGGTTCAGGGGCCTATCGCATAGGCTCAAGTGTGGAATTCGACTGGTGTTCTGTAAATGCCATCAATACGATCAGAAAGGAAGGGATGCGCGGGGTGATGATAAACTACAACCCCGAAACAGTCAGCACCGACTATGACATGTGCGACAGACTGTATTTCGACGAGCTGTCGTTCGAGAGGGTGATGGACGTGATTGACCTGGAGACACCCCGTGGAGTAATCCTGGCGATGGGGGGACAGATCCCGAACAACCTGGCTATGAGACTGCACAGACAGGGAGTGCCAATACTGGGTACACCGCCCGAGTCGATTGACCGTGCCGAAGACCGGCATAAGTTCTCCTCGATGTGTGACACACTTGACATTGACCAGCCACGCTGGAAGGAACTCCGCAGTTTCGAAGAGATAAATAAGTTCATTGAAGATATCGGGTTCCCGGTTCTTATCCGGCCTTCATATGTGCTCTCGGGCGCTGCAATGAATGTGGTCTCGAACAGCACCGAACTTGTTCATTTCCTGGAGCTGGCCGTGAGTGTCTCCAAGGAGCACCCGGTGGTGGTGTCGGAGTTCATCGAGTATGCCAAGGAAATAGAGATTGACGCGGTAGCCTCCGGGGGAGAGATAGTAGCATACGCCATCAGCGAGCACGTTGAGTACGCCGGAGTGCACTCGGGCGATGCCACAATCGTGTTCCCGCCACAGAAAATCTACTTTGAGACAGTGCGACGAATAAAACGCATCTCACGTGAGATAGCCCGTGAACTGAATATCTCCGGACCGTTCAACATCCAGTTCCTGGCTCGCGAAAATGACATAAAGGTGATCGAGTGCAACCTTCGCGCCAGCCGGAGCATGCCATTCGTGTCAAAAGTACTCAAAATCAACCTGATAGAGCTGGCAACAAAAATCATGCTGGGAGCGCAGTGGGAGAAACCGCACAAATCGGTCTTTGACCTTGATTATGTGGGTGTCAAGGCATCGCAGTTCAGCTTCTCGCGACTGGCCAAAGCCGACCCTGTACTCGGGGTGGATATGGCTTCCACCGGTGAGGTGGGTTGCATAGGCGACAGCTTCCATGAAGCCCTGCTGAAGGCGATGTACTCAGTAGGCTACCGGATGCCGGTCAAAGCGGTGCTGATTTCTTCGGGGCCGGCCAAGTCAAAGGCTGATCTGCTGGAAGCTGTCAGGCTGCTGCAGAAGCGTGGTTATACGATTTTTGCCACACGCGGCACACAGCAGTTTCTTTCCAATGCCGGGGTGGCGGCGAAGGTCGCCCACTGGCCCGATGAGGAGGCATCTCCCAACACTGTGGAGCTGATCCGGAAGAGGGTGGTTGACCTTGTTGTAAACATACCCAAGGACCTCTCCGCTACCGAGCTGAGCAACGATTACCAGATCAGGCGCAGCGCCGTCGATTATAACATACCGCTGATAACCAATGCGCGGCTGGCGGCTGCCTTCATCAATGCTTTCTGCAGTGTTCCAGACAGCGAGATGGAGATCAAGGCATGGGACGAGTACTGAGCAGGCAGCAGGCAAGAGAGGGCTGAGCGTTAATAAAAAATCCTGTGGATTTTTTTAGCGGAGAGCCAGACTGTAGCAGAGGGCAATAGGCAGTAGGCAGTATTGAAGTCAGTAGTTCGCAGTGAAAAAGCTTATACTCAGCAGGGTATCCGGCGATGTATAATAATATATAACAACACAATTCACCAACATGATAACAAACCGCAAGGCAACCTCCGGTGACGCACCCGCAATCATTTCATTCCAGCAGGCCATGGCCATGGAGACGGAAGGGATGAAACTGAAAACAGATATCGTTACCAGGGGCGTCATGGCAGTATTCAGTGACAGCTCAAAAGGACAATATTATGTAGCTGAAGATCAGGGTGTCGTGGTTGCATCACTGATGATTACATATGAATGGAGCGATTGGCGCAATGCCTTTGTCTGGTGGTTCCAGTCGGTCTATGTGACACCTGAATACCGCCGGAAGGGGATATTCAGGCTAATGTATGACCATATCAAAAATGAGGGCCTGGAGTGTGGCATTGCGGGATTGAGGCTCTACGTGGAGTCAGCCAATGTACGGGCACAGAAGACATATGAGGCAATGGGAATGAACGGCAGTCACTACCGGACCTTCGAGTGGATGACGTAACATGAGTCCTTCATGTGGTGGCTTACAATACCTGTAATAATCTACTCCTCCGGCCTGCTGATCATGTGGTTCATCCTTGTCCGGCGCGGTGACGGCGGCACCGGGGCAGATGACGGTTTGACAGAGAGGATTAATGCGGCAGAAGCACCTTTTGCTGCGGCTCTCCCGGCAGTCAGTGTTGTCGTGGCTGCGCATAATGAGGAGAGCTACATAACAACCCTTCTTGGTAGCCTGGTGCAGCAGGATTATCCTTCAGACCTTCTTGAGATAATAATTGTCAATGACAATTCAACCGACCGGACGCCTGTTTCAGTGAGTGAATTCATTGCAGGGCTGAATAACCGGTCTGCGCCACGGATAAGACTTATTTACAGTCCTTTCTCAGGAAAAAAGAGAGCTGTGAGGTATGGCATTGAGAAAGCGTCGGGCAAGGTCATCCTGACCACTGATGCCGATTGCACAGTCGGGCCCGGATGGGTTGGAAGACAGGCATCATGGTACATGATTCACGGGGCTGGTGTCAGGTCCGGGGATGCCGGTTCTGCCGGTGAGCCCGGTTCTGCCGGTGAGCCAGGAGCTGCCTGCGAGCCCGGTTCTGCCTCATCAATAACTGAGACCGGATCTGAACCGGAGCTCAGTCAGGCCTCCGGCCGGAGTGATCAGGATCCGGCGATGGTTCTTGGCAGGGTGGTACAGAGACCAGGGGGAGGATTCTGGTCGCATTTCGGGGTTTTTGAGTTCTCGGCGCTGCAGGCCATAACGGAGGCTGCTGTTGTTGCGGGTCATCCGGTGATGTGCAATGCTGCGAACATGTCATTTCGCAGGGATGTTTATCTCAGGCATGCTGACAAGCTGCGGTCTGATCTTGCGTCGGGTGATGACATGTTCCTGCTGGCGGCCGTCATGGCTGACGGCGGGGTCGTCAGGCATGACGGCCGCAGGGCGGCGGCGGCGGAGACCGCTACCGCGGTCACGGCTGCGGCGCTGGTGCGCCAGCGCACACGCTGGGCATCCAAAGCCATGCACCTCCGGAGCACCCCTACCCTCACCCTCGCCGCAGCCACGGCGGCGTGCAACGCCACCGTCGCCGCCGCCGCTGTGGCCGCCATGATGTGGACAAAATTCATCCTGCTGGCAGCAGTCATGTATGCAATCAAGGCAGTTCCGGATTACCTTCTGATATCCTCAGAAATGAGGAAGAGTGGGACAAAAATGGCCACAGGAATGTTCCTGGTATCTGAATTGATATATCCCTTCTATTTTATGGTGGTGGCTATTAAGAGCCGCTTACCCGGGGCTGGCCGGTTCCGCGGACGGTGAGCTGAAAACTCCGGAACAGGGGTCATGGTACAGAGGAGGAACCGCTAACCAGTGTCAATGCCAACACTAATGCCTATTGCCTATTGCCTATTGCCTCCTGCCTTTTGGCTGCAGATTGCTGACTGGTCCTGCTGCCTGATCAGTTTCCTTCTGACAGCACCTTTATTCTCACCAGCCGGATCTCCTCCTCCTCAAACTCACCTGCCAACTCATTGATGGCCTCCTCAAGAGATCCGCTTTCAGCTTCTTCCATAAAATATGAATAAATATCCTGCTGACGGTCTTCGTCAATCACGGTATCTACATAGTAATCAATACTCAGCTTCGTGCCGCTGCTCACTATGGCCTCTATCTCTGACAACAGCTCATCGTACTCGATACCCTTGGCGTCGGCGATATCCTCAAAGGGCATCTTGCGGTCAATACTCTGTATGATATAGACCTTCAGGCCTGATTTGTTGACAACCGATTTCACAACCATGTCCTGCGGCCTGATAATCTCCTTGTCAGTTACATAGCTCTTGATCACCTCGACAACTTCCCTGCCATAGCGCTGTGCCTTTCCTGCACCTATACCGGTTATGTTCTGCAACTCCTCAATTGTGACAGGGTACTGTATGGCCATCTCCTCCAGCGAGGGATCCTGGAAAATGTTATAGGGAGGCTGGCCTGCCTGTTTTGAGATCTTCTTCCGCAAGTCCTTTAGAATGCTCAGCAATTCCTCATCGGCGGCGGCAGTGCGTGCGCCAAATGATGCCTCCTCGTCCTCGGACTCGGTGTAATCATGGTCCTCATTGAGCATGAAGCTCTGAGGATTCTCAAGATACTCATGCCCCTTCGGGCTAAGCCCCAGCAGACCGTAATTCTCTATATCCTTTGTCAGCAACTTATTGATAAGCGCCTGCCTGATCACCATGTTCCAGAACCGTTCATCCTTCTCCTCGTCGATACCGAAAGTCTCAAGCTTGTGATGCTTGTATGACTTGATTGCTGAGTTCATTGTACCGGCAAGGATCTTTGCAATATGATCAGCCTTATGTTTCTCCTTTACTGCCAGGACAGTCTCAAGCATGTTCACGACATAATCCTGTCCCTCGAACTGGGTCTTGGGATGCAGGCAGTTGTCACATGCCTCGCAATTTTCCTGGTGATATTCCTCCCCGAAATAGTGAAGCAGTATCCTGCGCCGGCAGGTTGACGACTCCGCGTAGGAAACCGTCTCGAGCAGCAGCTGCTTCCCTATCTCCTGTTCGGCTATCGGCTTGCCCTGCATGAACTTCTCGAGCTTGACGATGTCATCATAGCTGTAATATGCGATGCATCTCCCCTCTCCTCCGTCGCGCCCCGCGCGTCCGGTCTCCTGGTAGTAGCCCTCCAGGCTCTTCGGCATATCATAATGGATCACATATCTTACGTCAGGTTTATCGATGCCCATGCCGAAGGCGATTGTGGCAACGATCACGTCAACCTCTTCCATGAGGAACTTATCCTGGTTGGATGTGCGGGTTGGAGAATCCATTCCGGCATGATATGCAAGGGCCTTTATGTCGTTGACTTTCAGTGTCTCCGCCAGCTCTTCCACCTTTTTCCGGCTGAGGCAGTAGATAATGCCCGACTTGCCGTAGTTATTCTTTATGTATTTGATAATCTCGCGGGTGGCGTCCTGTTTGGCCTTGACCTCATAGTAAAGATTGGGCCTGTTGAACGACGACTTGAATACCAGGGCGTCAGAGATGCCCAGGTTCTTGAGTATGTCATGCTGGACCTTCGGGGTGGCTGTTGCTGTGAGCGCAATGATCGGGGCTCGCAGAATAGTATCTATTATCGGCCTTATCCGCCTGTATTCAGGCCTGAAGTCGTGCCCCCATTCAGAGATGCAGTGTGCCTCATCAACAGCATAGAAGGAAACCTTGATGCTTCTGAGGAATTCTATGTTCTCCTCCTTTGTCAGTGACTCAGGCGCCACATAAAGCAGTTTCGTATTCCCCTGCTGAACGTCCTGTTTGACTTTTGCAATTGCTGTCTTGGTCAGCGATGAGTTCAGGAAGTGCGCAACATCATCAGTTGTGTTGAAGTTACGCATGGCGTCAACCTGGTTCTTCATCAGTGCAATAAGAGGTGAGATTACGACAGCTGTGCCCTGCATCATCACTGCGGGAAGCTGATAGCAGAGCGACTTCCCCCCGCCGGTCGGCATCAGCACAAAAGTATCATTCCCCTCAAGCACACTTTTGATTATAGGCTCCTGGTTCCCCTTGAAAGTGTCAAATCCGAAATATCTTTTCAGATAGTCATGAATAGAAGCATCCGTATACATATGATATTTTCTCTCCCCCTTCCTGTTTAACGGATAAATTTACAGTTACAATTTATGTAAACCTTTCCCATTGTCTTACCCTTATATCAAATTTAACCAAAATAAATTACCTGTCAAATCTTTTTATACCATCATTGAAATTTATTTGAGCAGCCCGCCCGTCAGGGGGTATTGTTTTGAAACACAAGTTTTGTCTATCTTTACACGCTTCAATGATGGGGCTTCTTATGGCCGGCAAGAGCAGAGCGAAAAACAGTACACCAGACGGGGAGATGACATTCCTGCAGCACCTTGAGGAGCTGAGGTGGCATATTATCAGGGCACTGGGAGCCGTAGTGGTTGCGGCAATCGTGGCCTTTGTTTTCAAGGACATAATCTTTGACCACATAATTCTTGCGCCCAACAACCCCGGTTTTATAACCAACAGGCTTCTGTGCAGGCTGGCAGACCTTGTTAATGCGCCTGTGCTCTGCATTAACCAGGATCCCATTGAACTGATAAGCATAAAGATGTCAGGGCAGTTCACCACCCATATCAACATTTCGCTGGTGGCCGGACTGATTATTGCCTTTCCGTATGTTTTCTGGGAGTTCTGGAGATTTTTCCGGCCGGCTCTTTATGAGAAGGAGAGGAAATATGCCCGCGGTGCTGTGACGATGGCGTCACTGCTTTTCATAATGGGTGTGCTGTTCGGTTATTTCATCATCACCCCCCTTTCGATAAACTTCCTCGGATCATACCGTGTCAGTGACATCGTCACGAACCAGATCAACGTCAGCTCCTATATCGGCTCTGTAACTTCAGTGGCTCTTTCCGCCGGGGTGACCTTTGAACTGCCGATAGTGGTCTTTTTCCTTGCCAGGATCGGGGTGCTGACTCCCGAGTTCATGAGCAAATACCGCAGGCATGCCATAGTGCTTGTACTGATTGTGGCAGCTGTAATCACCCCTCCGGATGTTTTCAGCCTTGTTCTTGTTTCAATTCCTTTACTTCTGCTTTATGAAGCGAGTATCTTTATTGCGCACAGGGTGGTGAAGAAGAAGGAGAAGACACTTGCGGCTGAAGCGGAGGCGGAAGCTGCAGCTGAGCGGGCAGCAGCAGAAAAGGCAAGAGCTGCAGCAGCAGAAAAGGCCGCCAGGGAAAAAGCGGAGGCGGAAGCTGCAGCCGGGCAGGCAACAACAGAAAAGACAGGAGCTGCCGCAGCCATTAACCCGGAACAGGACCAGAAGGCAGACCCGGCAAACGAAAAAGAATAGGATCATGAAACTCCATACAACAGATCTTGTAAAACGGTATAAGACACGGACAGTCGTCAACGAGGTCTCCGTCGAGGTGGAGCAGGGTGAGATAGTGGGTCTCCTGGGCCCCAACGGCGCAGGCAAAACCACTACATTTTATATGATAGTGGGTCTGATACGCCCGAATGACGGTCATATATGGCTTGACAACACCGAGATAACCGACTATCCGATGTACCGCCGTGCACGCCTCGGCATAGGATACCTGGCCCAGGAAGCCTCAGTGTTCAGGAAGCTAAGCGTGGAAGACAACATCATGGCAGTCATGGAACTGTCGGGCATGTCTCGCGATGAGAGAAAACAAAGACTTGAATCACTCCTCGAGGAGTTCGGACTAGGCCGCATACGCAAGAGCCTCGGCATCCAGCTCTCCGGAGGTGAACGCCGGCGGACAGAGATAGCCCGCGCACTTGCCCTCAAACCCAACTTTATCCTTCTTGACGAACCCTTTGCCGGCGTCGACCCCATTGCCGTCGAAGATATCCAGATGATCGTCTCACACCTGAAAGACAAGAACATAGGGATCCTAATCACAGACCACAACGTTCACGAAACCCTCTCGATCACTGACAGAGCCTATCTCCTCTTCGAGGGGAAAATACTGAAGCAGGGCACCGCCTCACAGCTTGCTGACGATGAGCAGGTAAGAAAAGTCTACCTCGGTAAGAACTTCGAACTCAGGAGGTAAATTAATCCCGGCCCTTTTGCAACTTCGTAATTTTTACTAATTTTGCACCACTTTTTGCGGATGTGTCGTAATTGGTAGCCGAGCAAGACTTAGGATCTTGTGCCTCAGGGCGTGGGGGTTCGAGTCCCTTCATCCGCACCAGACACCTGAACCGCCCTTAATCCAGACCATACGGCGAAGGTTAAGGCGGTTTTTAAATCGATAGAAAACTGTTACAATATGAATATCACCAGAGAGAACATTGATGCACTGAATGCAACTGTCAGAATTGATATCGCCAAAGCTGACTATGAAGAAAAGGTCGAAAAGAAACTTCGGGAATACCGCAGGACAGCCAGTATAAAGGGATTCCGTCCCGGTCACGTGCCCATGCAGATGATCAAAAAGCTGTACGGCACAAGCGTCCTCGTTGATGAGATCAACACGATAGTCTCGGAAAGCCTATCCGACTATATTAAGAATGAGAACCTTGACATCCTGGGTGACCCGATGCCAAAAGATGACGGCCATACTTTTGACCCGGAAAAATCTGATGAATTCACGTTCACTTTTGAACTGGGACTCGCACCTGAGTTTGAGGTTGACCTGAGCAAGAAGCAGAAGCTGACACGCTACCTGATAGAGCCTGACACCAAAATGGTAGCCGATTATGTTGACAACTACGCCCGCAGGCATGGCCAGTTCATCACTGCTGAAGCAGCAGAAGAGAAGGACATGCTCAAGGGTATCGTGGAGTCGTCTGACGGATCGGTGAAAAATGATACTGCAACACTTTCAGTGGAGATGATAAAGGATGAGGAGATAAAGAAACATTTCCTCGGGAAAAAGGCAGGAGATACAGTCGGATTCGAGCTTCGCAAGGCATTCCCGAATGATTATGAAATAGCAGGCCTTCTGAAGAAGCAGAAGGATGAGGTTAAAGACCTCGACGGCCGCTACTCGATATTGATAATGGAAGTATCCCGCTTTGTCCCGGCTGAAAACAACCAGGAGCTCTGGGATAAGGTCTACGGTGAGGGAACAGTGAAATCAACCGCTGAATTCGAGGCGAAAGTCACTGACGAGATCAGGGAGTACTTCAACCGTGAAACAGAATACAAGCTTCGCACTGATGCACGTGACCTCGTACTTGAAAAGACCCCCTTTGAAGTTCCTGAGGATTTTCTCAAGAGATGGCTGCTCAGGGTGAATGAAAAAAACACAGCTGAAGATATTGAAAAGGACTTCGGTCATTTCCGCGATGACCTGAGATGGCAGCTTATAAAGAACAGGGTGGCAAAGAACAATGAACTCAAAATCACAGACGAGGAGATTCTTGATGAAGCCAAGGCTTTCACCCGGGCCCAGTTTGCCCAGTACGGCCTGCACTATGCCACTGATGAACAGATATCATCATTTGCCGCTGATTTCCTGAAGAAGGAGGAGGAAGCCCGCCGTATAGCAGAGAAGGTGCTTGACACCAGGGTGCTTGGCATTATAATTGACGCCGTCAAGGTCGATGACAAGACCGTCACACCGGATGAGTTCAACAAGCTCTTCGGCAACAAATGAAACTAATAAGTGTTTAGTTCGTATATTTGAAATTAACTAAAAGCTTCTTGTCATGTCAGATATCAGGGATTTTAAAAAATACGCAGCTGACCGTTTCGGCATCAGCAGCATGACCATGCACCGGTACATCTCGGCCAGCAACGGTTACATCTCCCCAACCATCATAGAGGAACGTCAGCTGAATGTGGCTTCGATGGACGTCTTTTCGCGTCTGATGATGGACCGTATAATTTTCCTGGGCCTGCCGGTAGACGATTATGTCGCCAATATTATCCAGGCACAGTTGCTCTACCTTGACTCGTCAGACCCTGGCAAGGATATACAGATCTATCTGAACACCCCCGGCGGAGCCGTTCATGCAGGGCTGGGCATTTATGACACGATGCAGTACATCTCTGCAGATGTGGCTACAATCTGTACCGGTATGGCCGCTTCGATGGGTGCCGTACTTCTCACAGCCGGGACAAAAGGCAAGCGTTCGGCGCTCAAACACTCCCGCATAATGATCCACCAGCCTATGGGTGGCGCAGAAGGTCAGGCATCTGATATCGAGATCGCTGTCAAGGAGATAATGAAAGTCAAGAGGGAGCTTTATGAGATTATCGCCCTGCATACCGGCAACCCTGTTGAAAAGGTCGAAAAGGATTCTGACCGTGACTACTGGATGACAGCCGCCGAGGCGAAGGATTATGGTATGATCGACGAGGTCCTCACCAGGACCAAAAAATAATTTCTGCCTGATGGATAAATGCTCGTTCTGCGGACGTACCAAGAAAGAGGCTAACCTTCTCATTGCAGGCCTGGAGGGTCATATATGCGATCATTGCATTGAACAGGCCCACAACATCATGGTTGAGGAGCTGGGTGGCAAATCAAACTTCAATCTCGAGGGGGTCAAGCTCCGGAAACCGGAGGAGATCAAAAATTTCCTCGATCAGTATGTCATCGGGCAGGACAGGGCCAAAAAAATCCTTTCGGTAGCCGTTTACAACCATTACAAGAGGCTGATGCAGAAAGCTGACAGTGATGATGTTGAGATAGAAAAATCAAACATTATCCTTGTGGGCGAAACCGGCACCGGCAAAACGCTGCTGGCAAGGACAATTGCCCGCATGCTTCACGTCCCCTTCACGATAGTCGACGCAACTGTACTTACCGAAGCCGGTTACGTTGGCGAGGACATAGAGAGCCTTCTGACACGTCTGCTGCAAAATGCCGACTATGATGTGAAGGCTGCAGAGAAGGGCATTGTATTCATCGACGAACTTGATAAGATAGCCCGCAAGGGCGATAACCCCTCAATCACACGCGATGTCTCCGGCGAGGGTGTCCAGCAGGGGCTTCTGAAGCTTCTTGAAGGTTCAGTTGTAAATGTGCCGCCCCAGGGAGGCAGAAAACACCCGGAGCAGAAAATGATCCCGGTAGATACGAGGAACATTCTGTTCATCTGCGGGGGTGCCTTCGAGGGTATTGAAAAAAAGATCGCCCACAGGCTCAACACTACAGTAGTGGGATATACCGCCAGCCGCTCACGTGATCATTATGACAAGGATGACCTGCTGAAATACGTTGCTCCGCAGGACCTGCGCGCATACGGTCTCATTCCTGAGATCATCGGCCGCCTGCCGGTTCTGACGCATCTTTCTCCTCTTGACCGCAAGGCTCTGAGAGCCATCCTCACCGAACCGAAAAATGCCATCACCAAACAATATGTCAAGCTGTTTGCAATGGATGGCATAGCACTCACCTTTACCCCGGAAGCCCTTGACTATATCGTTGACAAGGCTGTTGAGTTCAGGCTGGGCGCCAGGGGCCTCCGTGCCATCTGTGAGGCCATTATGATGGATGCCATGTTCGAGCTGCCTTCGGGAGAGACAAAGGAATTTACAGTTACAACCGAATACGCATCACACAAGCTCGAAAGGGTTGACATGAAAGTTCTCAAGGCATCATAGCACCTGACAAAAACTAAAAAGAAATCCCGGCCACCACAATGACCGGGATTTTTTTTTAAGTATTCCCGCAGGACAGTTCCGAAAAACCCGACGGGTCAGAGCAGCACACTAAATATCTGTATATTTCGGATGCCGGTAACAGAGTGTTATTTCCTTTGTTTCATCACCTCTCGAGAGTGTTGCAACCTCGTCACACTCACCGGCGCCGTAGTCAAGTTCGAAAGGTTCAATGCCATCCACCTCGAATCCGACAGTGCCGCTGACAAGGAACCTGCAGGTTGCATGCCACTCGAGCGGGTTGAGGATAGACAGGGAATAAGTCTTGCCGTCAAGATTCGTACCGGCTGATATTCCTGTAATGAGGCACTTGTCATCCCAGGGGGTCCAGGTGCCGTACCCTGCAATGTACTCCCTCTGACGTTCAAATTCACGGGTGATAATCCTGCTGTCAGGGAAAGTTATCTTTCCCCCCTCGAGGCTGACGCTGAACACTGCATTCTGTGCATTGTTAAATCCCATATTCTCAATTGTGAAGGTGCCTTCAATCTTTGCACCGTTGACGTAATAATCGTCAAATGTCAGAACCCGCTCCGTTCCGGATGTGCCTCTCGGTCCCGAGAGGGTGATAAGTATCCTTCCGCTGCGCTCCACATTAAAGAGACCTGTACAACCTGTCCCATAGTCAATTACAATGTTCCTGGGGAAAAAATCCTCACCCGGAGAATTGATTGTTATAAGAGGACAACTGTCAAGTATTGAAGCTGACTTTTTCCCAACCTCTGCAAACACAGTTGCAATCTCGAGTGAGGCGAAAGCATCATCATAGAGCGCTTCTGTCAATACGACATCGTCAGCAGCGTCGGTGGCCTTTGTATCGATGGGTTCCGTTTTACTGCAAGATGTGATAACCAGACCCGCGAGGGCCATTGAAAGGACCAGTGCTTTTGTTTTCATAGTTAATCCTGTTAAGTAATATTTTTGTGTCTGTATTGCTTTGACAGCAGACAACACTCATGGTTTAACGGAATAATTTAAAAAATGTTACCTGCGCCTGAGGTAAATAGTGTATGAGAAACTTAACTGAGCGGGATCGTCTGACAAGAAATCCTCCTTCTCAGTGACATACCAGTCAGCGGGACTGATCTCAGGAAAAAATGTGTCTGCAGTGAACTCTGCGTCCATATGTGTCACCAGCAACCTGTCAGCCAGTGGCATGAACTGGCGGTAAACCGAACCCCCGCCTATAATGAATATCTCCTTCCCGGGTTTGCAGATGCCAAGCGCCTCATCTATCGACCGTGCGGTATCTGCACACTCGAAGCAATCGAGCTCATTGTCTGTAAGAACTATGTTCTGCCTTCCGGTCAAAGGTTTTTTCGGGAGTGACTCCCATGTCATCTTGCCCATGATGAGGCAGTGTCCCATTGTAATCTCCCGGAATCTTGGCAGATCTCCCGGAATGCTTGCCAGAAGGCTGTTTTTATACCCTATGCCGTTATTACGGTCAATTGCTACTATAATCGTGATCATTTCAGACTGATATGTCGCCTTTTATGGCTGGGTAAGGGTCATATTCCGTAAGGGTGAAGTCGTCATACCTGAACTCAAGCAAGTCCTTCACGTCAGGATTAAGATTCATCACCGGGAGGGGCCGTGGTTCGCGGGTAAGCTGCAGCCTTACCTGGTCAAGATGGTTAAGGTAAATGTGAGCATCGCCAAGTGTGTGGATGAATTCGCCCGGTTTCAGGCCGGTAACCTGAGCCATCATCAGGGTAAGAAGGGAATATGACGCGATGTTGAACGGAACACCCAGAAAGATGTCTGCGCTGCGCTGGTAGAGCTGACATGACAGCCTGCCCCCGGCCACATAAAACTGGAACAGTATATGACACGGAGGCAGCGCCATCTTTTCGATCTCACCCACGTTCCATGCAGAGATAATGTGTCTGCGGGAATCAGGATTATTCCTGAGTGAGGATACAACCGCTTTCACCTGGTCAATCGACCGGCCGTCAGCAGCAGGCCACGAACGCCATTGGTAGCCATATATCGGACCGAGATTTCCATCGGCATCAGCCCACTCGTTCCATATTTTTACCCCTTTCTCTTGGAGGTAACGCGCGTTTGTGCTTCCGCTCAGGAACCAAAGGAGCTCATGGATGATCGACTTCAGGTGCAGTTTCTTGGTTGTCAGCGCAGGGAACCTGTCGCTGAGGTCAAACCTCATCTGGTAGCCGAACGTGCTTATTGTGCCCGTACCGGTCCGGTCTCTCTTTTCAACCCCATGTTCCAGCACATGGCTAAGAAGATCAAGGTATTGCTTCATTATTTCATCACCGGTTCATTGGAAACTGGTGTTATCCTTGCCACCCATCCACCGCCCGGTGCGAGGGAGAGTGTTACTTTTTCACCGGCGGTGACAATCCGCGTCATATGCCTGTAATCCTCCCCGTGCTTGTCAGCATTTATCCCGTCGGCGAATATTTCAAGATTGTAGCTGCCTTTCGGCAGGAACGAAAGGTCTGCCTCGGTTTCAAACGGTTTCCAGTCGTTCATGGCTGCAAGATACCAGATGTCTCCATGCCTGCGTGCGATGACAATGAAGTCACCTTTCCTGGCAGTGAGCACTCTTGTCTCATCCCAAGTTACAGGCACACCTGCAATGAATGTGGTGCACTCCTGGTTCCTCTTATAGTTTGAAGGGTTGTCTGCGAGCATCTGCAGAGGGCTTTCAAATACAACGTACATTGCCATCTGGTGTACACGGGTTCCCTGGCTTGCCGGCCGGTAGAATACCGGGGTGAAGTCGCGCTTCTGCATATTGACAACTGCTCCGGGAGTATAGTCCATCGGGCCGGCAACCATCCTGGTGAAAGGCAACGTAAGGTCATGCTCAGGATTGCACTCCTGGCTCCATTTGTTGTTCTCAAGCCCCTTGACACCTTCGCGGGTTATTACATTGGGCCATGTGCGCTCCATACCGTCAGGTTTGTAGCTTCCGTGAAAATCCACCAGCATCTTGTGAGTGGCAGCCTTCGCAGCAACCTCATGGTAATAATTGACCATCCACTGGTCGTCACGCTGCATGAAATCGACCTTGATCCCTTTTACTCCCCACTCTTCGAACTGCGCAAGCGCTTCGTCAATACGGTCATACAGCGTTTTCCAGACAACCCACAGGATGATGCCGACATTTTTTGATGCGGCATAATCACACAATTCCTGAACATTTAAGTCCGGCGACTGCTCCAGAACATTGCCGAGTTTGTACCACCCTTCATCAAGGATAACATATTCAATCCCGTTCTCAGATGCAAAATCTATATAATATTTATATGTGTCATTGTTTATCCCGGCTCTGAAATCCACTCCGTAAATATTATTTGCATTGTACCAGTCCCAGGCCACCTTTCCGGGTTTCACCCAGCTGAAGTCAGAGTCAGGAGCAGGCGGGGCTCCCAGCCTGTAGACCATCTCGCTCTCGACGAGGCCTGCATCATCAGGAGTGATTATGAACAGTCTCCACGGGTATGTCCGTGTTCCAGATGTAACTGCAAGGTAATCCTTTCGTTCGGTCACATATACGTTGCGGTCGTTGCCGGCTTTTTCCGCAGCAGGGTATGCCGGCAGCGTTCCGGTCACTCCGCCATGTCCGTCTCCTTTGATCCACAGGCCGGGGTAATCCTGAATGTCAGCCTCGCTGAGGAGGATGTTTACCCCGCCGGTAGTGAAGAGGGCTGGCAGGCTGGCAAGATGTTCCGTACCCACTGTATCCATTGATGCCGGGAAGAAATGGCACTCGTTATGTGACATGAATCCCTTTTCGAGAGGCCAGAGGGCTTCTGTGCCCGATGGCATCGCAAACCCGAATCTCTCATTTTTAACAGTGACGTTCCCTTTCATCGCTGTCGCGAACCTGTAGGCAACTCCGTCATCATAAACCCGGAACTCCACTGATGATCCTCCGCGAAAGCGAAGTGTCAGTACGTTGTAAATGTCAGGCACCCTGCTGTTTTTATGAGGCACAACCGGTGTCAGTACATCGTTCACTGAGGATAATACAGCTCTTGTAATTCCCGGTTTGGGGCCCGGTATTGTCACTCCCTCAATCTGCAATTCGGGCGACAGAGAGGAGATAATTTCCCGGTTGTCATATTTTACAGTTACTGTCATGCCAGTGGCAGTCTCCACAGAGAGGTTGATTTTTCCGTCCGGAGACTTGACGCTGTACTCTTTTGACAGCAGGGTTACCGGTATCAACAGCCCTGCTGCAATCAAAATATTCAAAATTCTCATTTCTTACTTGATTTTTATCCTTGTCCTTTTCTTCTGGCCATCTCGTCGCGGATTGCTGCGGCCTGTTCATAGTCCTCACGGCTGATTGCATCCGCAAGTATATCCTTCAGCTCCTGAGGTGAGTATTCACTGTATTCATCGGTCACTGCCTGTTTCTTCTCCCTTGGCGGTTCGGGATTCTTCAGTTGATCCTCCTCGGCAGATGCGCTCATCACTATCCCTGCTTCGTTAAGTATCTGCGGTTCGATAAATATCGGGCATTCGAACCTGAGAGCCAGTGCCACTGCATCAGATGTGCGTGAATCGATGCTGAAGCGCCTTTCGCCGTCAGTGCAGACAATTTCGGAATAAAATATTCCTTCGCGAAGCCTGTTTATAAGAACCTGCTCCACGGTGACACCGCATGCCCCTGCAAAACTACGGAAAAGATCATGTGTAAGAGGCCTGGGCGGCTCAAGATTCTCAAGCTTGATGACGATAGCCTGTGCCTCGAACCCACCTATTATGATAGGTATCCGCCGTTCTCCGTTTTCTTCCGCCAGTATAAGCGCATAGGCACCTGACTGTGTCTGACTGTATGAAATACCTATGACCTTCAGACGAATAAGCTTATTCTGCATAGTTAACCAGGTTTTCTGCATGAAAGGCAGATATGACAAATATAAATAATATGCCCCTTTGTCATCCCTAATGCTGCAATTTTTATCCACAGTAATATGGTGATAAATTAATCGACCCGATTTGTAAATAAGTTAATTTTTATATCTTTGCAGTCCGAAAAACAGAGATCCGGCGGGGCCTGCAGAAGTGTCATGCACAGAGGAGCATGTCCGCCTCACGGAGTAATATAAGAGAGATTGAAAATGTACGCAATCGTAGAAATTGCCGGTCAGCAGTTCAAAGTGGAAGAAGGAAAGAAGATTTTCGTTCACCGGTTGGATGCAGCTGAAGGCGACAATTTGGAATTTGAAAAGGTTCTCCTACTGGACAATGACGGAACCGTCACCATTGGTGAGCCGCTTGTACCCAACACTGTTGTTGAGGGTAAGGTTGTTGCCCATGTAAGGGGTGACAAAGTGATCATCTTCAAGAAGAAGAGAAGAAAAGGTTACCAGAAGAGAAGCGGGCACCGTCAGGACTTCACCCAGCTGGAGATACTGAGCATTGGTGCAGCCGGCGAACCGAAGAAGAAGGCAGCCCCGAAAGCTGAAAAGAAGGCTGTTGAAGCTCCTGCAGCTGAAGAGGTAAAGGCTGAAACAAAAAAGGCTCAGGCAAAAAAAGCAGCAGCTACGAAGGAACCGGCTGAAAAGAAGGAAGCCGTTAAGAAGGCTCCGGCAAAGAGCACAAAGAAGCCGGCGAAGGAATAACCGATAAACAGAAAAAGAAAACGATATGGCACACAAGAAAGGTGTAGGTAGTTCACGCAACGGCCGCGATTCAGAAAGCAAAAGGCTTGGTGTCAAGCTCTTCGGAGGACAGGCAGTGAAAGCCGGCAGCATTATCGTCCGCCAGCGCGGTACCACACACAACCCGGGTGAAAATGTCGGCCTTGGCAAGGATCATACTCTCTTTGCTCTCGTCGACGGAACTATTGAGTTCAAAAAGAAAAGCGACAATAAATCTTACGTCTCGGTTAAACCCGCGGCAGAATAAGATTCAGGCTACTTAAAGGAACTCCTGAAAAATACGCTTAAGCGCATTTTTTCAGGAGTTTTTGTTTTAATTTTACCCCACTTATCACTAAACAACCCTCCGGTATGCTAACAGTCAACCTGATCCGCGAACAGTCATCATTTGTAATTGAACGACTGAAAGTCAAGAATTTTGATGCAACAGATATAGTGCAGCATGTGCTTGACCTTGACAGGCGACGTCGCGAGCTACAGGCAGAGAGTGACTCCATACAGGCACAGCTCAATACACTTTCGCGCGAGATAGGGACGATGATGAAGGAGGGGCGCAGGGATGAGGCTGATGCTGCCCGCCAGGGAATAGGCGCCATGAAGGAGAAACAGAAGCAGCTTGCCGAAACCCTGGAGGAGGTCTCACGCGAGATGCAGTCGGAACTTGTCAGGATGCCCAACCTGCCTCATGCAATGGTGGCTCCGGGAAAGAGCGCTGAAGACAATGTTGTCGTACGCAGCGGCGGAGCAATACCGGAACTGCATGCCGGAGCAGTTCCTCATTGGGACCTGATAAAGAAGTATGACATAATTGACTTTGACCTCGGAATTAAAATCACAGGAGCAGGATTCCCTGTTTACAAGGGGAAGGGGGCAAAATTACAAAGGGCACTGATAAACTTCTTCCTCGACGAAGGCGAAAAAGCCGGGTACCGGGAAATAGAACCGCCGATAGTTGTAAACGAGGATTCCGGTTTCGGAACCGGCCAGCTGCCGGACAAGGAAGGGCAGATGTACTATGTGGGTAATGATAACCTTTACATGATACCCACAGCTGAGGTGCCGATAACAAACATATACCGTGATGTGATCCTCGATGCTGCTGAACTGCCGGTAAAAAACATGGGGTATACTCCATGCTTCCGCCGTGAAGCGGGCTCATGGGGAGCACATGTGAGAGGGCTGAACAGGCTGCACCAGTTCGACAAGGTTGAAATAGTACAGATAGCTCACCCTGATAAATCCTACGAGTCTCTTGAAGAGATGGTCAACCATGTGGAGAACCTCCTCGTCAAGCTGGAGCTTCCATACCGCATAGTAAGGCTGTGCGGAGGTGATATATCATTCACCTCTGCAATGACATATGACTTCGAGGTGTGGTCTGCTGCCCAGCAGAGATGGCTGGAAGTGAGCTCTACCTCCAACTTTGAGTCGTTTCAGGCCAACAGGCTGAAATGCCGTTTCAGGGAGAAAGGAGCCAAACAGACCACCCTGTGTCATACGCTTAACGGAAGCGCCCTGGCCCTGCCGCGAATAGTGGCAGCTCTGCTTGAAAATAACCAGAATCAGGAAGGAATAAGGATACCTGCCGTTCTGGTACCGTTCACCGGGTTCAGCATCATCAGCTGAACAGATGAAAAAAAGCCAGCAGGCATACTTTTATGCCGCCCTCTCGGTCTTGCTGTGGGGTACAATACCCACAGCCTTCAAGATAGCCCTTTCAGAACTTAGCATTGTCACAATGCTCGGCATTACTACATTCGTGTCAACGGTTGTACTTTTTGTTATTATGGTATTTACCGGTAGACTGTGCCTTCTGAAAGAGACTACGCGGAAAGACCTTTTGTGGTCTGCATTGCTGGGCCTGATAAACCCCGTAAGCTACTATCTTATTCTGCTCACCGCTTACAGCCGTCTTCCGGGTCAGGTGGCACAGCCGATAAACATGATATGGCCAATCATCCTGGTCTTTTTCTCAATCCCGCTCCTGGGGCAGAGAATCCCGGCACGCAGTTTTGCGGCGCTGGGCATCAGCCTTGTCGGAGTATATATAATTTCCTCCCAGGGCGCCCCGCTGAGTCCCGGCCGCTCAGACACTTCAGGCGTATTTCTTGCACTGATCAGCGGGGTGCTGTGGGCACTGTACTTCGTCCTGAACATGCGCGACAGGCGCGATGAATCGGTAAAACTGTTCACCGGTTTCGTTTTCGGATCAATATATATGCTGGTCCTGATGATTGCCGGCGGATCATTCAGCCATGCCCTAAGTTTCAGGGGAGCAGCAGCCTCAGTCTATTGCGGGTTTTTCGAGATGGGAATCACCTTCTGGTTGTGGCTGAAAGCCTTGCAGATGTCGGAGACAACCGACAGGGTGGGAAACCTGGTTTACTTCGCTCCGTTCATTTCACTTGTACTGCTGCACTTTATTATTGATGAACCCGTTTATTACACAACCCTTGTGGGCCTGGCCCTGATAATCGGAAGCGTTGTCTGGCAGAACAGGTCAAAGCGGGCATAAACCAAGCGGCATATTTTTTGTTACTTTTACATGAAATTCTACTGAAAATGAAAAAAGTACTTCTGATATCACTGATCGTTATTCCTGTTCTTTTCGGGTGCAGAAAAGACCCTGAGCCTGTTGATACGCCGACAATGGAAGAACGGGCCAGAGACGGTCTCTATGACCTGATGAAGTATGTCTATCTCTGGTACAATGCGATGCCTACAGTAAAAGTTTCGGACTATAACACACCTGAAGGAATCCTCGATGCTCTCAGGTATGAACCCAGGGACAGGTGGAGTTTTGTGGCCGATTTTGAAAGTTTTATGGCTTCAATGCAGGGAGACTTCGTGGGTCACGGCATCAGGATGGGGCTTGACGAAGCCAACAATGTCAGGGTGGTTAGTCTTTATGAGGGATCAGATCTGTGGCCTAAAGGTGTCAGGAGAGGATGGACGGTAAAGGAGATAAACGGTACTCTTATTGCACCTATCCTGATTTCAGGGGACAATACAGCCTATAACAACCTGATGGGACAATCCATCGCAGGAGTAACAAACACATTCAAATTCATAAATCCTGACGGACAGGAGGTTACATACACATCCACAAAGGCAGGTTTCACAATTAATTCTGTAACTGCTTCAAAGATACTTGACCTTCCCGGCGGTAAGACCGGATATCTCTGCTTCGAAACCTTCATCGAGCCTTCAGAACAGGAGCTCAATGAGGCTTTTGCCGATTTCAAGGCCAATAATGTCACTGACCTTATAATTGACCTCCGGTATAATACAGGTGGTTATATGGATATCGCACAACAGCTTGCAAGCCTGGTTCTGACATTGAATGACACCACGAAGGTTTGCTACAAGCTGACATACAACAGCCTTGTCGGCCCTGAGTGGAACGAAAGTTACAACTTTGTAAAGACAGCCAGCCCGTTGGGTCTTGACAGGGTTGTATTCATCACCACCCGCAGTTCAGCATCGGCAAGCGAGGTTGTAATCAACAGTCTGAAGCCCTATATTGATGTCAAGCTTGTAGGTGACACCACACATGGCAAGCCCGCCGGAATGAATATATGGGGATTTCCCTTCCCGTCACAAAGTGATCCTGAACCCGATTACACATATGTCTTTGCCCCTATTACATTTGAATATCTTAATGCTTCTGACCAGGGGCGTTTCTATGAAGGGCTTCCACCTGACGTTAAGGCGGCTGACGACATAACGCATGATTTTGGTGATCCGGAAGAGGCCTCGCTCAAGGCTGCCATTGCTCTGATTAACGGTACAAAGGCCGCCACAGCTCATCCGGTGAGACGCACCCGTATATGGTCAGAAGGCAATCAGCTTCCTACGGAGTTGTTCCTTGGTCCACCGCAAGCGTTTAAAAAGTGAATGCAGCACAGTCTGAGAGAATCATCCTGGGCATTGACCCCGGGACAACCATCACAGGGTACGGACTGATAAGCGTATCGGGGAAAAATCCGTCACTGATAACATTGGGCATCATTGATCTCCGTAAAAAGGAGGATCACTTTAAAAAGATACGTACAATCTTTGAGCAGACACTGGAGCTGATTGACAGGTATCATCCGGATGAGTTTGCAATTGAAGCTCCTTTTTTCGGTAAGAACGTGCAGAGCATGCTCAAGCTTGGAAGGGCGCAGGGTGCTGCAATATCCGCGGCTCTGTACCGTGACCTGCCTGTATTCGAATATGCGCCGAGGATGATCAAGATGTCAATTACCGGTCAGGGCCAGGCCAGCAAGGAGCAGGTAGCAGCCATGCTGAAGACCATTCTGTCATTCTCCGGTGATTCGATGGTGCTTGATGCAACTGATGCACTCGGAGCGGCTCTCTGTCATTTCTACCAGATGAATAAGCCGGTTGCGGCGAAGGAATACAGGAACTGGGATGATTTCATCAGGAAGAACAGCGACAGGATCAGACAGTAAGCTTCTGTGCAGCTGCGAGAGCAGCCACGCTCACCCTCACCCCTCCGGCACACTGCAGTGCTGCCACACAGGCTTCAACAGTGGAGCCGGTAGTAATTACATCGTCAACAAGCAACACATGCTTTCCGGTAATTTCAGGAGGCTTGCTCACTGTGAACAACCCCTCCACATTCTCCCATCTCTCATATCTTCCACTGCTGGTTTGCGAACCTGACTTCCCGGTACGGAAGAGTATATCACATCTCACAGGAAGGTTACAGTGCGATGCTATCCCCTCTGCTATACACCTGCTTTGGTTGTAACCTCTGCGGCGTTCCCTGGCCGGGTCAAGCGGCACGGGAACAAGCATGTCAATTCCATCGGTGAATCCGCTTTCCACCAGGGTGGCACCGTATACTTCCCCCAACATTATGCCTATATCATTCCTTCCCGCATACTTCAACTGGTGAATAAGCTTCCTGATTCTGCTTCCACGGTTATATACCGAAAAAGCTGCGACCCTCTCAATTGTGCACCTGCCCCAGAAGGCCTGTTCAAGCATGTTTCCACGCTTCAGGTGATAATCGGTACGTGCCATATCGAGCATGCAGCCCGTGCACAGGACCTCTTCACCGCGTACAAGGTGGACCCCGCACGAGAGGCAGAGCCGCGGCAGGAACAGACTCAGGAAGTCGTCAGCAATATCTTTAATATTAGACACTTCGCAGCGGGAAGCACAATCAAAGTTATGATATTTGCATCAAATCTTCATCCACTACCAAAACTTTTATATATTGCAGACGTTTATTAATAAACCAATTGACAATTAGTATGAAGAAATGGATGATTGGCAGCCTTATACTCATCGCCATGATGTTGGTGGCTGCGGGTGTCTATGCTCAAACGACCGACAAGGAAAAGAAGCACACCAAGAATGAGTGCACCTTTGTTGATCAGAACAAGGACGGCAAGTGCGACGTTTGCGGTTCAACAGCCGATGCATGCAAGAAGGCAGGCGTTGCCGCAGACAAAGGCACAGACTGCTCAAAGTGTCCGTCAGCTGCAACCTGCGGCGAGAAGAAAGGTGAAGTGATTCCCGCCAGGGAAGGCACTGCCTCAACTGCCCCATGCTGCGCAGGAAAGAAGTAAAAAAAATGCCGATTATAAAAAAGCCCCTGTCGCTGACGGGGGCTTTTTTTATTTGTCTTACTTGTCAGAGCCTTACATGTGCCCCTATATCCTTTGCCAGCTTTTCATTTTCTTCTGGTGAAAGTGGAACACGCGGATTTGTAAACAGCATGTCACCTTCTTTAGTAATAGGAATCAGGTGTATATGAGCATGAGGCACCTCGAGCCCCAGCACTGCAACACCTATTCTTTTGCAATCAATCACCTCCTTCATCGCCCTGGCCACCTTCTGTGCGAAGAGCATCATTCCCGCAAGGGCATCCTCATTCAGATCAAAGATATAATCCACCTCTTTTTTGGGTACAATCAGTGTATGACCCGGTTTCATCGGCCTGACATCAAGGAAGGCAATGTAGTTGTCATCCTCGGCCACCTTGTAGCAGGGTATCTCGCCGTTAATGATTCTTGTAAATATTGATGCCATAATTCAGAGTTTTCAGATTGATATCTCGATGATCTCGAACGGGATTGTACCGGCAGGCACCTTCACCTGCACGACGTCGCCTACCTCTTTACCCATAATGCCCTGGGCTATCGGGGATGTGGCTGCAATCTTCCCCTCCTTGAGGTTAGCCTCACCCTCCGGTACCAATTGGTAAACCATTACAGAGCCGTTGGCCTTGTTGAGTATCCTGACCTTGTTCAGGATCTGCACTGTTTTGGTGTTGATCCTCGAACCGTCAATAATACGTGACCTGGCCACCATGTCTTCGAGCTTTGCAATCTTCATCTCAAGCATGCCCTGTGCTTCCTTGGCAGCAGAATACTCGGCATTCTCGGAAAGATCGCCCTTGTCACGTGCTTCGGCAATCATCCGTGCAATAACCGGCCTTTCATTACGGAGCTGATCGAGTTCCTCCTTCATTTTCTGGAGCCCTTCTTCCGTTACATAAACAAATTCCGACATAATCTCTGTTAAATAGGTTAAAAAATAAGAAGAATCCCGGCATTACCGGAACTCTTCAAAGAACAAATATAATGATTTATTAAATAAAAAACAAATCCCCTCCCTTAAGTAACCATCAGATAATCAATAGGTGTACTCTTTTCTGTCAAGGATCACAGAATAAATTACAGCTTTTTTCAGGTCGAATCCGCCTGTATGGAGTTCGGCTCCCGGACCGGCGTTGTAATCATACTCCGGCACATTACCTATCTCACTGTCTGATATCTCATTATGAACAAAATCGGGAATTGCTGAATCCCCAAGAGCTGATACTCCCTCGGAGGCAAATGCGGCGGCCATTGAATCCGCTATTGAACCCTCGCGGGCAAAGGATTCACCGAGACCACCGGCAAAGGATCCTTCACTGCTGAAAGTTCCGGCCAGCGGATCGTTCAGGGAGCCTTCGCGACTGAAATCGCCTGCCATCGGTTCATCATACCTGCCTTCCATTGACGGTTCAGAAGGGATAAACCACGGGGAAGGTTTTGGCACAGGCTTCTCCTGCCTTACAGGCGGAGGAACCGGCCGTGCCGTCTGTGAGGTTGTCCTTGCCGGGGGTGCTGTAACCATTGTGTCAGGCTTGCGAAGCACCGGTTTCGGAGCGCCGGGCTTCTTTTTCCCCTTGCCCTGAAATGACCCTGCCAGTGCAATAAGACCCAGTACTATGTAAAAAATCAAGCTGCCTATATCTTCCATCTGCTTCTTTATTTTTTTATTTTGTGTTGCTTCAGCCGCGGTTGCTTCTTCGGATTTAGAGTCTTAGCCTTCTGTTTTTGCTGCTTAAGTGCCGGCTGTTTTGCCGGATTCCTGGTTTTAGCCTTCTGTTTTTGCTGTTTCAGCTCAGGCTGTTTTGACGGGTCCTTGGTCTTTGGCTTCGGCCCTGCCCTGTCAGGCACCGGCTGCCTTGGCTTTTTGAACTCCGGTTCAGTCTGATCCCTGCCCTGCTTCTGCTGTTTTGTCTTGTACTTTTCAGAGGTGCTCTTCTGATTGTTCTCCATCCTCTGTTTGGTAGCCTCACTCTGTATCTCGTAATGTCTTCCTCTTAACTCCTTCAGGGCTTTTTCATCCTCCCTGTCACGCCTGGCTTCCTTCTTCTCCTGCTCCTTCATCGCCTTCACTGCAGCTTTGCTTTCTCCCGCCTGTTTTACCGGCCTGCCCCGGCGTGAACTGCCGAACGTCTCACGCTCGAACCTCTTTGTGGCATTCTTCTGGGCATTGCAGTCAGTAACCTGAACTGCAAAAAGCACAATTAAAACCAGTGCAAGAAACTTTACCGATACTAACTCATTCTTCATTTCGTTCTTCAGTCAGTTGTGTCACAAGGGAAATAATTACATTTACAGAAACGGAAGCAAGCCCATGTCAGTTTCAAATTTAAGAATTTTTTTGCTCTTTGCCCTGCTCTCCCCTGCCATTATATCCTGTAACAGGGATAAGAACGAGGTGATACCTGACATTACGGTAGACTTCACAATCACTTTTTCCGACCCGGAGTTTTTTGATCTTTTCTATTCACCAGGCACCAGCGCACTAATTTCATCGGCTCACAGGCACCTGGGCCTCGGTACAGCAGGATTTGACGGGAACGGAATCATTGTCTACAATACAGGCTTGCAGGGCTTTGAATACGGTGCCTTCGACCGCACCTGCCCGCACTGCTATGCTACTGACAACGAGAGCCTTGCGGTGAACGTCGACGGCGTATATGCCATATGCCCAAGGTGTTCAACAAATTATGCACTGGGAGCATCAGGACTTCCGCAGAGCGGACCGGGCAGGTATTATCTGAAAAATTACAATACCTCTTTCACCGGCTACAGCGTGAGGGTCTGGAACAGGAAATAGGGTTTAACAGCGTCAGTATCCGGAACCGGTGAACATGTGTTTAACCGCAGGTTCGCGGACCCGGCCAGGGTGGTTCAATACCTGTAATGATCCGGTTTGTACGGACCTTCGGCGGGAACGCCTATATAATCAGCCTGAGCCTTTGTGAGCTTTGTGAGGCTGACTCCGAGCTGTGCAAGATGAAGACGTGCCACCTCCTCATCAAGCTCCTTGGGAAGCCTGTAAACGCCAATGTTGTAGGGCTTGGTCCACAGATCAATCTGTGCAAGGGTCTGGTTGCTGAATGAATTGCTCATCACAAATGAGGGATGGCCTGTTGCGCAGCCCAGGTTTACCAGTCTCCCTTCCGCAAGCAGGAAAATTGAATGGCCGTCAGGAAAGACATATTTGTCAACCTGAGGTTTAATGTTGATCTTTCTTATCCCCTTGTATCCATTGAGAGCGTCAACCTGGATTTCGTTGTCAAAATGACCGATATTGCATACAATGGCCTGGTCTTTCATCTTTTCGATATGCTCAATTGTGATGATATCGCGGTTGCCTGTTGCAGTTACAAATATATTACCCTCGGCGAGAGCTTCTTCTACAGTCTTTACCTCGAACCCTTCCATCGCAGCCTGGAGTGCGCAGATCGGGTCGATCTCGGTTACGATGACCCTTGCTCCGTATGATCTCATTGATCTTGCAGAGCCCTTGCCAACATCCCCGTAACCGCAAACGACAACGACCTTTCCTGCTATCATCACATCCGTCGCCCTCTTGATACCATCGGCAAGCGATTCGCGGCAACCATACAGATTGTCAAACTTGCTCTTTGTAACAGAGTCATTTACATTTATAGCCGGGACAAGCAGCTCTCCCGCTTCCATCATCTGGTAGAGACGGTGAACACCTGTTGTGGTCTCTTCTGAAATGCCTTTCATCTCCTTCACCGTCCTGTGCCATTTCTGAGGATCCTCCTCCAATATGGTGCGAAGAGTGTCAAGCACAATTGATTCTTCCCTGCTTGCAGGTTTAACATCGAGAACCGAGCGGTCCTTTTCGGCTTTGAAGCCCATATGGACAAGCAATGATGCGTCACCGCCGTCATCAACAATGAGGTTCGGGCCTTTGCCTCCGGGGAATGTCAGGGCCTGGGCTGTGCACCACCAGTAATCCTCGAGTGTCTCGCCCTTCCATGCAAACACAGGAATGCCTGCAGCGGCTATTGCGGCCGCAGCATGGTCCTGTGTCGAGAAAATGTTGCAGCTGGCCCACCTGACATCAGCTCCAAGCTCCCTGAGAGTCTCAATGAGAACAGCTGTCTGTATTGTCATATGCAGTGAGCCGGTTATCCTTGCTCCCTTAAGTGGTTTCGTGGCTGAGTACTTATGCCTGATTGACAGGAGCCCGGGCATCTCCTTTTCTGCTATTTCTATCTCCTTGCGGCCAAATTCTGCCTGTGATATATCCTTTACCCTGTATTGAAGATCGTTGTTTATGAATGACATATTGGAATTTTTAAGTTTGCAAAGATAACTAAATAAATCTGATTTTGTTCAGCGGCCCAGAAGGGTGACCGTCATCTCGCGGTCCTTGGCAAGCTGGGCGGAAAGGGCATCTGCATTTTCAAACTTCATCTCATCACGCAAACGGTGCCGGAATGAAACCGTGACTGTCTTTCCGTAAAGATCGCCGCTGAAATCGACCAGGTGAACCTCGATGGTTCTGCTACCGTCATTGTCGGCAATAGTGGGTCTGTTTCCTATATTGAGCATTGCAACATGGTTACCGGTCTCCCCCTCTACGGCCGCCACCACGGCGTAGACCCCGGTCCGGGGCACCAGCTTATGGACAAAAAGGGGAACAATATTGGCGGTAGGGAAGCCTATGTTTCTGCCTATCTGTTTTCCGGACACCACCCTGCCCCTGATGAAATAGTCATATCCGAGCATTGATGCGGCCTTCTCAACAGATCCTTCTGTTAGCAGCTTTCTTATGTTCGATGAACTGACCGCCACCCCGTCGATCATACAGGCCTCCTCCCGTGTCACCCTGAAGCCCATCCTTCCGGAGCATTCAATAATTGTGCTGCTGTCACCTTCGTGCCGCCGGCCGAAATGATGATCGTACCCTGTGATGAGATGGCTGACGCCCAGATGGCGGTACAGGATCGATTCAATGAATTCTGCCGCTGTCAGACGGCTTAGTCCGGCAGTAAAGGGAATAACAACAAGGTGGCCTATGCCAGTCTCGCGCATCAGCGCGGTCCTCTCATCAAGATCAGTCAGGAAACTGAGATGACCCGGATCCCCGGTAAGTACAATGCGCGGATGAGGGTCAAAGGTAACTGCAACAGAATCGGCCCCTGCCTTCCCGGCCTCTTCAGTCACACGTCTTAAAAGCATGCGGTGACCCAGGTGCACTCCGTCGAAGACTCCCATTGTTATGACGGGATTGTTGAATGCGATGTCTGTATATCCGAGATGTACTTCCATAACCCTGATGAGAAATCAAAAGTAAGAAATTCCTATCTTTATGATGACGTTAACATCAGAACGGACCTTTGGAAAATAGATTTTACTGTTCAGACCCATGGCTTGATCCCTTCAGGGAGGTCATTGAGGCACGGCTTAAATACACTGGTGAAAGGGAGAAACTTTTCACAGGCAGCCGTTCACTCACTGACTTTGCCAACGGCCATCACTGGTACGGATTGCACCGGACTCCAAAAGGATGGGTGTTCAGGGAGCACGCCCCCAATGCCAGCTCTGTGACCCTCACCGGCACATTCAACAACTGGAAGGAAGAGATGCGCTATTCACTGGTGAGAACCGCCGGAGGCGACTGGGTCGGTGAATTCGATGAGGGGATGCTGAGCCACGGTGACCTTTACAAGATGATTGTCAGATGGAAGGGCGGCCATGGCGAACGGATCCCTTCGTATGTTACCCGGGCAGTTCAGGATGACGTCACAAAGATCTTCTCAGCCCAGGTGTGGCATCCTGAACATTGTTATGTGATGAAGCACCCCGCTCCTCCACCCCCCCCTTCGTTGCTTGTCTATGAGGCACATGTGGGCATGGCTACCGAAGAAGAACGAACCGGCACCTACCGTGAGTTTACAGAGAACGTTCTGCCCCGCATTAAGAGACTGGGTTATAACACAATACAACTGATGGCAATCCAGGAGCATCCCTATTACGGCTCCTTCGGATACCATGTCTCAAACCTCTTCGCCCCCTCTTCCCGGTTCGGAACCCCTGATGAACTCAGGGAGCTTATTGACACTGCCCACGGAATGGGTTTGCGGGTCATTATGGACTTGGTTCATTCCCATGCAGTGGCCAATATTCTTGAAGGGCTCGGCCTTCTTGACGGAGACCCGGGGCTTTACTTCCACTCCGGCTCCCGCCGGAAGCATGTGGCATGGGACTCACTATGCTACGACTACGGCAAGCCTGAGGTCAATCATTTCCTGCTCTCAAACTGCAAGTACTGGCTTGAAGAGTTCCGGTTTGACGGATTCCGGTTTGACGGAATTACAAGCATGCTGTACTTTGATCATGGCCTTGGCTCCAATTTTGTATCTTATAAACAGTATTTTGACGGCAACCAGGATACTGATGCAATTGTCTATCTGACACTTGCCAACAAACTCATACATGAATTCAATCCTGATGCCACAACTGTGGCAGAGGAGATGAGCGGCATGCCCGGGCTGGCAGCTTCTGTCGCCTCAGGAGGGCTGGGCTTTGATTACAGGCTGGCAATGGGAGTGCCTGACATATGGATCAAGATGGTAAAGGAGATTCCGGATGAAGACTGGGATCTCGGATACCTGCTTCACGAACTTACACAGCACAGGGCAGAGGAGCGTGTAGTGTCATACTGTGAATCTCACGACCAGGCTCTTGTAGGTGACAAAACCCTTATTTTCAGACTGGCCGACAAGGAGATGTACACCTCCATGAGCCTGCTGACTCCAAGCCTTATAGTAGACCGTGCCGTGGCCCTTCACAAGATGATAAGGCTCTTCACCTTCATGGCTGCCGGAGGAGGTTACCTGACCTTTATGGGCAATGAGTTCGGCCACCCCGAATGGATAGATTTTCCGAGAGAGGGGAACGGGTGGAGCTACAAGTATGCCCGCCGGCAGTGGAGGCTGGCTGATGACGAACTCCTGAAGTACCGCTTCCTGGATGCGTTCGACAGGGCAATGGTTGAAACCGGGAAACGTCACGGTCTGCCTCAGCTGCAGCCTACGGAGACACTTACAGTCAACAACACCGATAAAATCATCGCGTTCAGGCGCGGAGACCTTGTCACCGTTTTGAACTTCAATCCTTCAGTCTCGTTCACCGGTTACGGGATCCCTGTAAAGGGAAAATTCAGGATAATTCTTGAAACTGATGACCCTGCGTTTGGTGGCCAGGGCCGGATAGACACTACACAGACGTACTTTTCACAGCCTGACCAGGGGCATTACGGAGTTACTGCTCCGCATCACCTGAAGCTTTACCTCCCTGCAAGAACAGGTATTGTGCTCCTGCAGGAGAGGATAAAGACAATCATGGATCTTTAGACTCAGTCAACCCACCTCAACAGGCAAAAGTCCTGCCTGTGAGGCAACTCACTGTGTTTGGCGTAGATACGTATTCCATAGAAGAATGTGCCTGCCATTTCCGGCTGGAAGTCGACACTGTATATAACCCTTCCCTTCTTGCGGTTCAGCGGTTTGAACTCCTTTGCTGTAAAGAAGACATGTTCACCGTTCTTCGCCTGCCGGTTGACAACCAGTTCCACTCCCACGTGTTCTGTGGGAATGTTCTTTATGTCGAGAACGATTTCTGTGGTATACGTATGCCCTGAGCGGTATACATTTTTCTCTAATCCCTTGACGTTGTATCTGACGACCTCTATGTCATCCCAGGCTCTTGATATGCTGGTCTTCCATGCCGCCAGTTCACGTGCAATTGCATAGTTGTCTGCTGTAATGCGCCTGCTTCTCTCCCACAGCCTGTTGTAGAACCTGGTCATGTAGTCATTTATCATGCGGCGTGTTGTGAACTCGGGTGCCACCTTGACCATTGTGTTCTTTATGTAGCTTGTCCACTCGCGGGGTATTCCATCCTCGTCCTTTGAATAGTATGCCGGTATGATTTCGTACTCGAGCATATTGTATATTGTCTCCGCATCAACGTCATCCTGTAGATCCTGGTTGGTATATGTGCGTTTTTTTGGCAGGGCCCAACCGGCGAAGGCATGGTATCCTTCAACCCACCATCCGTCGAGGACGCTGAAGTGGATTGTACCGTTCATGACGGCTTTTTCTCCGCTTGTGCCTGAGGCTTCGAGGGGCCTTGTGGGGGTGTTGAGCCATATGTCTACACCGCGCACCAGGTACTTTGCCATCTCCATGTCATAGTTCTCAAGGAAGAGCACTTTACCTGCGAACTGAGGCATCTGTGATATTTCGTTTATCCGGCGGATCAGATCCTGGCCGCCTCCGTCATTGGGATGGGCCTTGCCGGCATAAATGAACTGCACAGGTCTCTCCGGGTTGTTTACGATTTTTGCAAGACGGTCAAGATCGCGGAACAACAGGCTGGCACGCTTGTATGTTGCAAACCTGCGGGCAAAACCAATCGTCAGTGCTTTCTCGTTGAGGTGTGAACTGATGTTCATCAGCATACGGGGGCTCACATGTCTCTCGAGCATGTCAGACTGAAGCCGCTTGCGTATGTTGTCAAACAGGCGCTTCTTGAGCTTCATCTTGGTCTCATAGACTTTTTCGTCTTCAACCTGGTATATTTTAGCCCACTGCTCACGGTCACTCAGGTCAAAATGCCTCTTGCCCGTAAGCTTCTCGTAGATCTGTTCCCACTCGGGTGCCACCCATGTTGAATAGTGAACACCGTTAGTGACATGACCTATGTAGAGCTCATCGCGAAGGTACCCGGGCCAGAGTTTTGAGAAGAGTCCGCGTGATACATGGCCGTGAAGCTGGCTGACGCCGTTCATCTCCTGTGAGAAACGGGTGGCAAGGTAACTCATGTTGAACTTGCGGTCATGGTCATCCTGGCAGCGGCCGAGGGCCATCAGCTGATCCCATGTGATATTAAGCCTGGTATGATAATGGGAAATGTATTTTCTCAGCAGGTCCTCCTCAAAAGAGTCATGTCCGGCCGGCACCGGGGTGTGGGTTGTAAAGAGTGTTGATGCCCTGACAATCTCAATTGATTCTTCAAAAGTCAGGTGTTCATCCTCAATCAGGTGTCTCATCCTCTCAAACCCGATGAAGGCGGAATGGCCCTCATTGCTGTGATACACATCAGGTTTTATGCCGAGGGCAATAAGGGCACGCATGCCCCCGATGCCCAGGATCAGTTCCTGTTTCAGGCGGTTCTCGGAGTCACCTCCATAAAGATAATGGGTTATAGCTCTGTCCTCTGGAGTGTTCTCCTCGAAATCGGTATCAAGGAGGTACAGTTTCACTTTCCCGACAGGGGTCAGCCAGATACGTGCCTTTACGGTACGGCCCGGCCAGGTAAGCTGGATGACCACCTGGTTGCCATTGCTGTCCTTGACCGGTTCAACGGGGATCTGCGAAAAGTCCTCCGCTTCGTAGATTGCCTGCTGCTCTCCCTTCGGACCGAGCTTCTGCCTGAAATAGCCATACCTGTAAAGCAGACCGATGCCTGTGATATTGACGTTGGAATCACTGGCCTCCTTGAGGTAGTCTCCTGCCAGTACGCCAAGGCCTCCGGAATAGATCTTCAGGCTGGGATGTATCCCAAACTCCATGCTGAAGTAGGCCACTGAAGGTATCCCGCTGTTTTCCGGCCTGGTAAGATATTCGGCGAACTCCCTGTATATCCTGTCGGAATCCTCAAGGAACACATCGTCATCTGACAGTACTACCAATCGCTTGTAGTCAATGGCTTCCAGCAGCTTCTTCGGATTGTGTCCCACCTCTTCCCATAGTGTGGGGTCCATACGGCGGAACAGGAACTCAGCCTCACTGTTCCATGACCACCAGAGGTTTGATGCCAGCTCTTTGAGGTAAGCTATCCGTTCAGGTAATTCTGACTGTATGTAAATATCTTTCCATACAGGCGCCTGGAACGGTTTTCTTATCTGTACCTCCGTGGCTTCGAGGATACGGGCGTATTCCCTTGGCTGGTCCCTTCTCTCCTCGCTTTTTTCAAGGGCAAAACCGTAAGCTTCGCTGTAATAGCTGAAAAGAGTGTTCCAGTTGGCAATGCGTGATATCTCCCATGCCTTGGCGCTTGCAGCAGCAGCCTCATCAGGATTCATGTGCATGAACTTCCTGATAAACTTCTCCATACCGGCAATCACCTCCTTCTCATTCAGGTCAGTACGGTTGAGAACCAGGCATCCGTCACCCGGATCTTTAAAGTAGGAATCTACCCACATGCCGAATCCGGCCAGGTTGGTGGTCACAGTCGGGACATGGAACATAAGGCTCTCAAGCGGTGTATATCCCCACGGTTCATAATATGACGGGTAAAGTGTCAGGTCGAAGCCGATCAGGAGATCATAGTATTCCATGTTGAATATGCCGTCGTTGCCGTTGAGGTATGACGGGACAAATATCACCTTTACCCTGTCGGCAGCAGTGTTGAGTATGCCCTCCCGGGTCAGCTGGTTCATTACCGGATCGTCATTCACGTAATGGAGTCCGTGAGTAAGGTACCTGTCACCCTCGGTGACCCTGGTACCATTTGAAACAGCTGTTGCAAGATCGTGCCTGGGACCCTTATGATAGGCAGGAACAAGGATGAAAGCGACGCACTGGCGGTTTGAATCAGCTTTCCTGTTGACTTCGCCAAGGGATGAAAGGAACAGGTCGATTCCCTTGTTTCTGTACTCATATCTGCCGCTGGTTGAAACCAGAAGGGTATCCTCCGGAAGGTCATAACCGAGCAGTGCCTGAGCCACTGAGAGCAGTTTATCGCGCGCTGCGCGACGGGATGCTTCAAAATTCTCCGGGGCAGGCACAAATGTGTCCTCAAAGCCGTTTGGGGTGATCACGTCAGGTTTCTTTCCAAGGAAAGCATCACATTCACGCCCGGTAATTTCACTGACGGAAGTGAAGACATCTGCCACCTGGGCGCTGATCTTCTCAAGAGACTGTTTGGAGGTGACGTTGAATTCGTGTGCAGTCTGTACCGGGTTGAATTCCTTCAGGCGGCTGTATAATTGCCTGTTGTTGCCGGCTATGCTGCGGCCGAGGACTGTTGCATGAGTTGTAAATGCAGTTGTGATCCAGGGGGCATTCTTCTCCAGGTACAAGACCCCCATGCCGGTCATCCACTCGTGGAACTGGGCAATGACCCTTGGATATTCACGGTAGAAATTTGTAAAGCTCTCTATTACTTTTCCGGCTGCATAACCGAAGAGTGCAGGTTCGATATAATCCCATTGACCTGAGATGCTGTCGAGCTTGTAGGTCTCCCAGAAGCGGGCAAAGACCTCGTTCTGCTGTCCGAAATAAGGTGTGAAGTCAACCAGCATTACACGCGGATTGCCTTTAATATTCCATCGCCCGGTCTTTACTATCAGTCCTTCCTGGGCAGCAACTGCCTTCCATGACTGGAACATTGTGTCATCAGGGGTGAATTCCGGGTTTGATTTGTCATCCCTCCACACATCCGGACCGATAAGTATATAGTTATCTCCAAATTCATAGGTTACGTTAAGCGCTTTGGTTGAAATGACAGTATAAATTCCTCCTACCTTATTGCATACTTCCCAACTTGTCTCGAACAAAAAATCAGCTTTCATTTCCATATAATTAATAATCAATTAATACGCATGAGGCGCATATAAGTTACGTGTAGCATGTGATCGCGGCAATTATTTGCCACCGGTACCTTTCCTAACCGTTCCGGTTTTGGAAACGGTGGTTTTCTTCTTTGCGGCCGGTTTCTTTGCAGCAGGTGTCTTTGCAGCAGGTGTCTTTGCGGCAGGTGTCTTTGCGGCAGCTTTTTTTGTGGCAACCGGCGCCTTTTCAGTGATAGCCGCAGTTTTCTTTACAGCGGTTTTCTTTCTGGCAGTTACCCCCTTTTTCACTGCAGATGCCGTGGTTTTCTTCCCGCCTGCCGGAGTGGCTGAAGCCTTAACCCTTGAAACCTGTCCCTTCCCGAGTTTCGCCAGTTTCTCCTGCAGTTCACTGATCAGGTGATCACGTTTCTGAATAGCAGCAGAGAGGCGGTTGACCTCTTCGTCATGAACATTGACCGGGCAGATTGCATTGAGTCTTATCTCGAAGTCACTCAGCACGTTCATGTAGTTCATGAATGCCTGGTACGGATTCTCGTAGGGATTGAAATAGGCATGCACTGCACCGTCAGAAAAGAATTTGGTTGACATGTAGTAAAAATGGTCACTTGACTGCAGATAGACCCAGTCACGCATCAGCTGTTCATTGTTGCATCTGCCCACCCTGTCAGACAGGCTGTACAGCTTGTTGACGGCTGCTGTCTGCAGTTCGTTTCCCATCCATGCAGTGAGGTCTCTCTCTTCGTCAGCCCACGAAATGGGTGACGGCACATGCAGGAGTGACACCGGCTGGTAGTTGTCAGCTATCTCTGAAACCGTCATGAAATTAAAAGGTGTCTTCTTTATGATCATGTCTGGCATGTGCTTCAGGAAATCGAAAATGCCTGTTTCCTTTTTCTGGTGTTCGCCGAAGGTTTCGTAGTCCATGAATATATTCACCAGTTCAGATGTGGGTGCAAGGTCCCTGATCCAGCCTGCGTACTTTTCAGCTGTCAGCGGAAAGCTTGACCAGCTGGTGTTCGAGAAGCGGAAAGCGATGTCATCACTGAGGGTATAGTTCCTGAGTAGGACCTTCAGTCTCGGGTTGATTGCATTGCAATACAGGTAATTGGGTGATTTCCAGCCAAGGATGTGTTTTGCACCCTCGGTTACAACAGCCTTGTAACCCATTTCTGCCATCCAACTCCCTATCTCGTCAGAGTAAATAAGTTCGGTATTTCTGATTGCTGTGGGCTCATACCCTATGTATTCCTTCATCTTGTCACTATGCACCCTGACCTGCAGCTCATATCTCTCGCGGCTCATAAGTGATGCCAGCGAGTGTGAATTTGTCTCTGCCAGAAACTCAACGCATCCTGTTTCTGCAAGTTCCCTGAAAGAAGCGAGTACTTCGGGAGCATACAGCCTGAACTGGTCGATTACGATTCCCGTCAGGGAGAAAGTAACCCTGAACTTGCCCTTGTGTTTTCTTACCAGGTCGAGGATAATCCTGTTTGCAGGAAGGTAGCAGTTTGTGGCTATCTTGCGCAGGATGGACTCGTTCATGAAATCGTCATAGTAGTAGTGTTCATGACCCATCTCGAAGAAACGGTAACGTCTGAGCCTGAAGGGCTGATGAACCTGGAAGTAAAGGCATAATGCCTTTTTCTGTGATGTGCTCATATTTATTATCTTGTCTGTTGCAAAACCTCTGAATAAATACCTTTAACGTGGCCGGCGGCCTTCTCCCATTTCAGTTTGTCGACCTCTTCCTTTCCGTTCATTATAAACATCCTTGAAAGGGCGGGATAGGTCAGGATCCCGTAGATGGCGTCAGCCATTGCCTCAATGTCCCAGAAATCTACTTTCACAGCATGTGTAAGCACCTCTGCCACGCCGCTCTGTTTGCTGATTATAACCGGCACGTTTGACTGCATGGCTTCGAGCGGTGAGATGCCGAAGGGTTCAGAGACCGAAGGCATCACGTACACATCACTCATCCTGAGCATTGTAAAGACGTCATTGCCACGCAGAAATCCGGTAAAGTGGAACCTGTCAGTTATTCTCAGAGCTGCGGCATGACGCATCATCCGTTCCATCATATCACCCGAGCCGGCCATAACGAACCTGACATTGGGCATCCTGGCAATCACCATCCTGGCAGCCTCGATAAAGTATTCCGGACCCTTTTGCATGGTTATCCGTCCGAGGAAGGTAACAATCTTGTCATCGTAGGCCCTCTCCGGGATATCAAACTCCGATTGATGCAGCGGCTCCACGGCATTGTATACGGTCTCTACCTTGGCCGGATCAATGTTGTATTTGTTGATGACTATATCACGGGTGAGGTTGCTGACAGTGATTATCTTGTCTGCTGCATCCATACCCTCCTTTTCCATCCCGTAGACAACCGGGTTGACATTCCCCCCGCTGCGGTCGAAGTCAGTTGCATGCACATGGATTACAAGCGGTTTGCCGGAGACGGCTTTTGCCGCTATTCCTGCCGGATAGGCAAGCCAGTCATGCGCATGGATGATGTCAAATTCCTGTTCTGAGGCGATGACCTGAGCCACGACAGAGTATTTGTGAATCTCATCCATCAGGGAGGCACCATAGCTTCCTGTGAAGTCAACCTTCCCGTGCTCGTTTGTCCTCACAAAGACATCAGTGTCAGCCACCTCGCCGCGGGTCATCTTCCAGAACTCCTCGGGATCCGTATACGGGACCAGTTTGGAGAAGACTTCTATCTTTTCAACAGGTTTCTGGAAATACCTGTATTTAACCTTTTTGAAGGCCACGGGAACTGTATTGGCACCGATGAGCCTTACAATGCTCTGATCTTCATCTCCGTAAGCTTTGGGGACCACGAAGATGACCTCAATATCGCGGTGGGCCGCCAGGCCGCGGGTGAGGCCGTAACTGGCGGTTCCCAACCCTCCGGCTATATGGGGAGGGAACTCCCATCCAAACATCAGGACACGCATATCGTTATTTGTTTTCTGGATAATCCCTTTCAAGCAGTGTGAAGATGCGGAGAACTTCTCCCACGCTCCACGCCTGTGATATCGCCCCCCTTGGTGAATGTGGCGGATCACCGTCATAAATCTCCGATATTGTAGATATACCGGCTTCCGTCAATGTTTCCTCGAATCCCTTAATAAGTTTCCGGATCCTTGGTACACCTGCCTCACCGTAGACCTTAAGCCATCCGTCGCAGAACGGGCCAATCAGCCAGGGCCAGGCGGTTCCCTGGTGGTAGGCCCTGTCACGGGTAGCCTGGTCGCCACAGTAGATTCCCTTGTAATGTTCATCCGACGGGGACAGTGTCCGCAAACCCCTTGGCGTGACCAGAACCCTGTTCGCAATATCCAGGATGCTCTTCATCTGGTCACGTGTAAGCATTGCATACGGAAGAGAGGTGGCTATGACCATATTCGGTCTGATCTGCATGTTTCTGACCTCTTTGTCATTAACATAATCAGCCAGGTATCCGTGCTCCTCATCCCAGAAGACTTCGATAAATGATCTGCTGACCAGCTCCGGCAGTTTTTCCCATTCCTTCACGAAGGCTCTATCACGGGCACTGCGGGCGCAGTCAAGCGAATAGCAGACGGCGTTGTACCACAATGCGTTTATCTCTACGGCATACCCTTCACGAGGAGTGACCGGGACACCGTCCACCACTGCATCCATCCATGTCAGGGCCTTGCCGGGCGCACCCGAGTATATCAATCCGTTTTCCCTCATGTGGATGCCGAAGGAGGTGCCGCTCCTGTAGGCTTCGAGTACAGCTTTCATTGCATTGCCGTACCGTTTCCATGTCTCCTTTGGCTCAAGGCTGTAGTTCCATAGAGCCTGGAAGAACCACAACGGCGCATCAACACTGTTAAAAGCAGGATTGTCATTGTCTCCCATGTTTGGGAAAAGGCCTCCTTTCATGCGGCGCACCTGCGTATCAATCACGGCAGCATACAGATCTTCCGATTTCCTGGCCAGCGCCAGGCCCGGGAGAGAAATGAAGGTGTCACGCCCCCATGATCCGAACCAGTGATAACCGGCAATAATATTTGTGGCATCACCCCGCTTCTCGATGAACTGCTGAGCAGCATTGCGAAGACAGTTGCCGAAGTTGCTTCTCGGAATCCTGGTGCCAATGGCACGGGTGAACTTGGCTTTCAGCCCTGCATGCTTCTCTTCCTTCGTTGAAATTGAAAAGACTATAACATCTCCCTTGGAAGCGGTCATCTCGAAAAAGCCAGGTACGAAGAGATCTTCAGAATAGTCATAACCCCTCTTCTGTTCTTCAACATACTCAACACCAAGATACCAGTCGGGCACCGGAACGAACTCAGCCTTGGATGACAGCTGCATATGGAGGTAAGGGAACCCTTCGTACATCCTTATCTTCACCCCGTGAGGAACAGGCTCGGTGCGGGTGTTGGCCCACATATTGGAATGGGTCAGCTGGTGAATGTTCCTGAAAGTCAGGAAGGGCCTCAACTGAAGCTTTACAGGTTCATCCGAGTCTATGATTGTATAACGGACCATCAGCTGCTCCTCATAATGAACAAGTATGCGCTCCTGCTTGATTATAACGTTCCCGACCCTGTATGTCATCCCGGGAATATCCTGAATGTCAAAGTCCTCGACATATTTGTGACCCTTCGGGCTGTAGTGATCTCCATGGTACTTGTGTATCCCTGTATTGAAGCTCTGACCGTTGCTGACAACAGTCGTGTCAACGGATGAAAGGAGTACATGTCTTTCGCCTCCCATGGCGTCAACGGGGCACACAAGCCAGCCGTGATACTTTCTGGTATTGCATCCGACTATTGTTGTCGACGAATAGCTTCCGGCCCTGTTGCTTCGCAAAATCTCGCGGCTCAGTGAATATTCCAGGTTAACTACCTGGGCCTTATCAAATTTAATGTATCCCATATTTTCAGGAGTTCCGTTTTACTGCTAAATAAAAGCAGGAGAATTAACTCTATTAATTTAATAATAAATAGTTGCAGGTGCAAAGAAAAGCAAAAAAATCAGAACATTTATGTGGTGCGTGGAGCTGCAACAGTCTCCGAAGGCTCTGAAAAATAGATATCTTTACACCCCTGAGAGAGAACCAATGGGAGTTTAAATAGTTCGGTCAGTATGAAACAATTTATGGAAGACCACAGCCACAGGATATTTTTTCCGATGGATGCGGTAAATGGCAAAATGATAATACTGTTGCTGGCACTGATAATGCCATGTATCAGTGGGTGCAGGAAGAACAGTTTTTCAGTCAGCGGACGTATCGACGGGGTACGGGAAGGAGAGTACCTGCTGCTCAGAGAGGTTAAACCGGGGTTGCTTGAACCTGTTGATTCGGTGGTGCCGGGCAACGACGGGCGGTTCAGCTTCAGGTCAGAGACGGAGTTTCCTGCTTTTTACATGCTCAGCTTTGATGATGCCGACTTCCTCACGCTGCTCGTTTCACCAGGGGAAAAGATCGAGGTGAAAGCAGAACATAACTCTGTATCGAAACCGCTCTCAGTGCAAGGCTCCGAAGGCACATCCGTAATACTTGGGTTCAGGAAAGACCATGATGAGGTCATTGACGAGCTTAAACGGCTTACGGATACATACAATGACAGCATCAGCAGTCCGAACCTTCCTCTGCTGATGGACAGTCTTGACAGGCGGGCTGCAGATATTGTGGCTGCCTTCCGCGAAAGAGCACTGGCACTGGTCAGCGAAAACAAATCTACAATGGTCCCTGTTTACCTGTTGAATCAGCAGGTGGTACCCGGCCTGCAACTCTTCGACCCTGCAAAGAACCCGGAGATATTTTACAGCGTCGATTCTGCATTGTACGCCATTTATCCTGAATCGGACCTGGTGCTTGACCTGCATACATTCGTCGCCGGTCTTAGAAACTCGGTGGCCGTGGGAATCAAGGAGGGAGAATCACCCATGCCCGGCGAAATACTGCCGGAAATAGCACTCCCGGATCCGGACGGCGATACAATCCTTCTCTCCTCCCTCAGGGGAAGGGTGGTGCTTGTAGATTTCTGGGCAGCATGGTGCCCGCCGTGCCGTGAGGAGAATCCCAACCTGGTAAAACTCTACGAGATGTATCACTGGAAGGGTTTTGACATCTTCCAGGTCTCCCTTGACCTCAGGAAGGAGGAGTGGCTCGAGGCAATAAGAAATGACCGGATCGGACGATGGAAACATGTGAGTGACCTGCGCTACCGCGACTCTGAAGTGGTGAAACAGTTCGGCCTGTCAGAGATACCGGCAAGCTTCCTGATTGACGGTGAAGGCAGAGTCATCGCAACCAACCTGAGAGGCGATGACCTCGCGAAAAAACTCGGCCAAGTGTTTTCAGCACAGTAGCCAATGCTGATTTTTAGTTTATTTGTACCTGAAATATAATAAAGGAATGAAGAAGTTTTTTCCACTGCTCCTGGCCGCTGCACTTCTGGCAGGCTGCAATAATGAAAAGAAAGTCGTGATTAAGGGAACTTTCACCGAACCGATGGAAGGCATCGTATACCTTGACCAGTCGGAAGTGGACCGTGGGACAAGGGTTGATTCTGCAGAGATCAAAAGAGGAAAATTCAGATTCGAAGCCCTGGTTACCGGCCCTGAGTTTTACCAGGTGCGCTTCTCCGGCAATGAGTTCGTGGGACTGTTGGTCATGCCGGGTGAAAAGATTACGCTTGAATTCGGCAAGTCACCGGTAGCCATGAATTATACCGTTCAGGGATCACCCGGATCGGAAGACATCCGCATGCTTGACCAGAGACTGTTGGTTACCAAAACCAGGCTTGATTCGGTGAGGAACATATTTTCTGACCTTGGCGATGATGAGATTGCCATCCGCGGACCGGAACTTGAAAAGGCTTTCGTCAACATCGTAGATGAGCAGCGTAAGTTCAACATTAAATTCATTGTTGAGAATATCAGCTCGATGTCGGCCATACAGGCTCTCTACCAGAGGCTCGATGAAACCACATATGTCCTTTACCAGCCGCGTGACCTGCAGTACCTTAAGATCGTCTCAGATTCCCTTTCGGTCAGGTACCCTGTTTCGCGCCATGTGCGCGCGCTCAAGGAAAATGTCACTTCGGAACTTAACCGGATGTATGTTGACCGGATGGCCAGCCTGGCGTCACAGCTGCCTGAGACAAATATGACACCTGAACTGCCTGACATAAACGGAAAGATGATCAGCGTTTCCTCCCTGAAAGGAAAATGGGTGCTGGTCTCATTCTGGAGTACCGCCTCGGCAGAATCGATGAACGAACTGCCGGCTTTAAGGTCAATCTATAACGACTACCACAAGAAGGGGCTTGAGATTTTCCAGGTAAGTCTTGACCCTGATCCGGAGAGGTGGAAGAACGTGGTGAGGTTCGAGGAGATACCGTGGATCAGCGTCAGGGAGGCCGATCCGGAGAACCCGGTCTATTCACGCCTTATGAATGTCACAAGCCTTCCCTCCAACCTGCTTTACGATCCGCAGGGAAAAATAGTCAATAGCAACCTCACTGGCAGAAACCTGACGATCAGGATGGACCAGATCTTCAACCAATAACACTCATTGGAAGAGAGGAAAACATATTTTGCATCTGATTTTCATCTTGGTCTTGCAGGAGGAACAGACCCGCATGAGCGGGAACAGCGGGTCATAGCATGGCTTGACCGGGTCTCAGCTGATGCCTCCGCCGTGTGGCTGCTTGGTGACGTATTCGACTTCTGGTGGGAGTACCGGAAAGTGATACCCAAAGGCTTTACAAGGTTCCTGGGCAGACTTTCATCTCTTACTGACAGAGGCATTGAAGTACACCTCTTTACAGGTAACCACGATATGTGGATGAAGGGTTACCTGGCAGAAGAGTGTGGCGTGACGGTTCATTATAACCCTCTGGTGACAACAATCGGGGGGGAACTCTTCTACCTCGCACACGGTGAAGGACTGGGCAGTAAAAGCATAGGTGGCCGATTGCTGTTCAGCGTATTCAGGAGCAGGGTGGCCAGAGTGCTCTTCTCTTCGATTCACCCGCGCTGGGGTGTGGCAATAGGACATGCCTGGTCAAAGCACAGCAGGCTGGCGAAACATGTCTCGCTGCCCTTTATGGGTGAGGAGAGGGAAGATCTGATAAGACACACACGCGTTGTCGCCGGAGGCGGATGTGCAGCAAAATATTACATCTACGGGCACAGACACCTGCCACTGTCATTCGATGAGGACGGAAGGAGGATGATCATTCTGGGCGACTGGTTCAGCTGCCGCGAGAGTTATGCTGTCTTTGACGGGAAGGAGCTTACGCTTGTGACTGCCTGACCTGGCCCTGTGCCGAAGTTTTGAATCCCTTTGCCCTCACCCTGACAGTTACAGTATAATAGGCGTATTCGTCGTTTACTTCGTCAAACTTGTATGTAAGCTTGCTGCCTGACCGGCGGGCCATTTCGAGGAGTCCCATGTAACCTGTAGACACCTTTGACATATCCTGGCCCATTAAAGCCACTTTAAGGAGTTTCTTAAGTCCCTCCTCGTCATATCTGTTGACCATGTCAAGCTTTTGAGCAAGGTGGTCGGTGTCACTTCTTCTTATGAGGTTGCCGGAGGTGATTATGAATGATGCGGGTGTCTGCCTGATCATTGCAAGAGGTATACCGTACTTGTTCTCAGCCTCATAGCCCGGGCTGTGCTGTGCAACGTTCTGCAGCAGTTCGATGAGGGTTGCAAAAACACGCTTGTGGAGGTTTTGTTCGAGTTCCGCCTCGCGCATCGTAGTCTCGCTGAAGTTGAGCAGTTCTTTGCTGATTGCATGTGTCAGAGGGCCTGCCCAGATGAAGAAGATGCTGTTCGATTTCATCATCCGTTCAAGCTGCATAATCCTTTTGCCATCAAATACTCCCTGGCCTTCCGAGGGCTCACTCATTCCCTTGCCTCCGGAATCAATCGTCTTGCTTAGAATGAAATAGGAATATTTGTCGTCGATTGTAAAGAAATCATAATCGAGTTTGTTTCCGGTCTTGCGTGCCATCTCCATCAGCCCGAGGCCTGCTCCGCCTTTCCTTCCGATTGTGGAATCCTGGAGCATGGTCCTGTACACCTCCCTGATCTTATCCGGATCGAGGCTGTTTATTTTCTTAAGGTTACGCCTGAGGCTGCTCACTTCTCCCTTTTTCAGGGCGTTACCTGTGCTCACGGTATAGCCTTCCGCCGTTTTGCTGTAAACCACCAGAGATGTGATCTCATGGCTTTTGGTGAAGCCGTGCCGCGTGATATTCTGGAGATTCTCAAGGACAAACATGAAGAGTCTTTTGCGACCCAGCATGCTAAAGTCAGAAAACTCCATTTCACGTTCAAGGAGGGTCAGCAGGCTGACAGAGTTGTCGCCGGTCACCTCACCGCGGTAGGCAAACATCAGGTGTTCGTCTGACAGCTTCTGCCTTAGTTTGTTAATAAGTTCCATAAATACTGACAAAATGATATACCAACATTCCCCGGAGACAAAATAAAGAAAAAGAAATGTGTTTAACTAAGGTTGGAGCAAAATTCAGTGTGCCGTGTTGGTCCGGTGCGGCTCCGGTCATTGTTTTGACTGTGAGTGCCGTGATTGTTCAGTGCGGCTCCGGTCATTGTTTTGACTGTGATTGCCGGGTTGGTTCAGCGCGGCTCCGGTCATTGTCTTGACTGTGAATGCAGGGGTCCCTTCCTTCATCCTGCCCAGCCCACACGGTCGAGGTTCCGGTAGTTGATCGCTTCGGAGAGGTGATCAGGTCTTATTGTATCGGAATGATCAAGATCGGCTATTGTCCTGGAGACTTTGAGAATCCGGTCATATGCCCTGGCCGACATGCCCCTCTTTTCCATTGCTGCCCGGAGCAGTCTGCCTCCGGCATCATCGAGATGGCAATGCCGGCGTATCATTGCAGGGGTCATCTGTGCATTTGAGTGTATTCCGTCACTTCCGGCAAAGCGCTCAGTCTGTATCTTCCGTGCCTCGACCACCCGCTGCCTTATCACCGATGAGCTCTCGGTCTGCGCTGTCACTGAAAGTTTTTGATAATCAACAGGCACCACTTCGATATGGATGTCTATCCGGTCAAGGAGCGGGCCTGAAATGCGGCTCATATATCTCTGCACCATGCCTGGAGCGCAGGTACATTCCCTTACAGGGTGGTTATGAAAGCCACAGGGGCAGGGATTCATCGAGGCTATGAGCATCACCGAGGCCGGGTAGATACAACTCATCCTGGCCCTGGCGATGGTTATGACACGGTCCTCCAGTGGCTGGCGCAGTACCTCCAGCACGCTCCGTTTGAATTCAGGAAGCTCATCAAGGAACAGGATGCCGTTATGTGCCAGGCTGATCTCGCCGGGCTGAGGCACGGGACCGCCACCGATGAGGGCGATGTCAGAGCTGGTGTGATGCGGGCTTCGAAAAGGCCTGCGCGTCATGAGGGAGGCATGACTGTCAGTCTTGCCGGCCACCGAATGGATCCTGGTGGTCTCCAGGGCCTCCTCCAGGGTGAGCGGCGGCAGGATACTGACAAGGCGCCGGGCCAACATTGTCTTGCCTGATCCGGGCGGCCCGATCATTATGGCATTGTGGTTGCCTGCAACCGCCACCTCGAGTGCACGTTTTACATTCTCCTGACCCTTAACATCTGCAAAGTCAGTATCATAGATGTTGCCCTCCCGGTTGAAAAGCTCCCTGATGTTGACGGTTACCGGTGCCAGAATGCCATCGCCCTTCAGGTAGCTGAGCACCTCACCAAGGCTGTTGACACCGTAGACATCAAGCCCGTTGACGACAGCAGCTTCAGTGGCGTTGGGAGCAGGCACCATTATTCCACGGAAGCCTGCCTCACGTGCCCTGAGCGCCATGGACAGCACCCCGCGTACCGGCCTTACGGCGCCGTCGAGTGACAACTCACCTGTCAGCAGCATGCCGTCAAGCCTGCTGCCGCTGACCATTTCTGAGGCAACGAGAATGCCCACGGCAAGGGGCAGATCATAGGATGAACCCTCCTTGCGTATATCTGCCGGTGCCATGTTGATTATAACCTGCCTGCCGGGCCAGTGGAGTCCGACAGCACGGAGGGCCGATTCGATGCGCTGCTGGCTCTCTTTGACAGCGGCGTCGGGAAGACCGACGAGCATATACCGGACGCCGCGTGTGACATCCACCTCTATGGTGACGGGAACAGCCTCAATACCGGATACGGCGGCGCTGAAGGTCTTGACCAGCATTGTTCAATCTTTATGTTGCACACTAAACGGAGGAAATGCACCATAAATTTATGGATTATCCAGGATAGATACAATAGAAAGAAGATTAAATACCGGCCCTGTATTCCTTTATACGGCTATTCATGTTATTAAATATCTGATTTGTCAAAATCGCAGCGCCTGAATGTAACCTTTACATTAAAAGAAAGTAAAAAGTAAAAGATACCGGAAAGGACAATGTTTTTTTACCGGACCGGAATAATACTCAATGAGTAGAACTTTAATGATGATCTATGAAAAATATTGGTTTTGTTACTGTAATACTATTTATTGTTTTTACGCTATTCAGTTGCCGGAAAGAAACTCCTCCGACAGATAATCCTGAAGCTTTCTTTATTGAAGTTGGGAATTTACTTATCAATGACAATCCTGCCCAACTGGCAGCAAGGATAACGTATAAGAATGAAACAGTACCCATTGTGGATAAGGTAACTTCCTCGCTCCTGAAGAGCGGTTCGGTTTTTCCGGAAATAGACCTTACAAAGAACTATGCTTTTAAATTGAAGGCCGAAGTTGATCCTCCGGTTTACGGGAATAAGACGCTGCAGGCAACCCATGTCACCATTAAGGATAACTATGCTTTTGTTACCTATAACACACGCGGGCCTGAATGGCTGGGAGGTATAGAGATATTCGATGTTTCTGATCTGAAGAACCCGGTGATTATTTCAAGCGCCATACTTCCAAATACAGATGTAAGTGCTGTAGACTATGCGGATGGAAAGATCTATGTGGTCGGTGCAACAGGAGATTATGAAGACTTAGGATTTGTATCGCCGGCATTTATGGAAGTAATATCACTCGATGCAACAATGGCCTTTGAAAAAGTAGATACAATCATTGATATTTCTTCCTTTGCCGGAACTGATATTAAAGTAGCAGCCGGTCATATATTTGCTACCAGCGGTTCCACCGGGGGGCTTACCATTTTTGATGCCGGCTTTGCAATTGAAGGTACAATGGACATCTCTGATGCCCGTTCAGTTGATGCAAACTCAGATCACCTTTACGTGTTGAAAGGGCAGGAAGGGCAGGTGAAGGTGTTCGAATTGTCCGATGCCTCTTCTGCTGAAACATTTATTGTCGGTGGAGCGAACATTCCGGAATCCAAATCTGAGATAGCGGTTTCAGATGAGTATATTTTTGCTGCATTGAATGAAGGAGGACTGTCCGTTCTCAATCTCGACGGGAGCATTAAACAAAATATTCCAAAACCTGTAACACCTTACGGTGCTCTCGATGAGAACCATGTAACCAACAGTGTATCTCTCAATGGTGACCTTGTGTTGATAGGGAATGGTGAGTCCGGCATTTATGTTGGCGGACTTATTGCAGAAAAGAATGATAGCCTGTGGATGTTAGGGGCTATGACCTTTGGTGAATCCCAGTCTGCAAATTTTGTAGAATCAAAAGACAGTGTGATTTTTGTTGCTACAGGACTCGGAGGTCTGAAAATACTTGCCATAAATATTGATGAAGGGGTCCCTGACAATGTTGAGCCTACCGAACCCTGCGTAACATTGATGGCAAATATTTCGGAATTGTTCCCTGAGAGTATGGATGTGAGGACTCTCCATAAAGACCTGTTCAGTGATACTGCCCACCTGAATATATATGTTAAAGAGGAAACACCAGTCTTCGTTTCATTCATTGATGAAGGAGCCGGATGGAGAAATACTTTCGGATACTATGCTTATCCTGCGGGTAACCCGCCGCAAAGCATCGAAGATCTTGAAAAGCATATAGTTTTTCCCAACGTTTCAAAAGTCGGCGAGGGCGGTGGCCTGGACTTTGGAGACCGCGTACAATTGGGGGACGGCAGCTTTCCGGCAGGAACAGTAATAGGCTTTTACATTGTTGCCCAGGGATGGAAAAACGGTCTCACAACTGATGGTGTCTATACACAATATACAGACAGAATTTTTAATAGTGATCGGGCCCAGCAATCAACCCTTTTTGTAAGCAGCGGTTGCGATGATATCGTACTTACATTTGAAGATATCAGGGTTAAAGAGAGCAGCTGTGATCACGACTTTAATGATATTATCCTTACAATTAAAGATTCCAGGGATATGGGTATGCCAAATACTAAACTGGATGTTTCAGGATTGCCGAGGAAATAGGATTTATACTTAATCAGAACCATATTATTATAAATATCCTGTCAGTTTGTGCCGGCGGGCAAAAAGCCTCCGGCACAACATATTCCTTGCCTCAGAAGCAGATGCTTAATATCTTAAAGATATTCACTTAAAGTTATTGCCTGAAAATCTGGCTTTTAGCAATAATTCGCAACCGGTATCCGTATCCTCCATGCTAATCGTTCTCAAAAACGAAAACCTCCTCAATCGGCACGCCGAAGACAACGGCAATGTCATGTGCCAGCCTGAGGGATGGATTGTACTTGTTCTTCTCCAGGAAAACAATAGTCTCACGCCTCACATTCACCTTTCTGGCGAGGTCTTCCTGGGTAAGATCAAGCCTGGCCCTGTATTCCCTGATCCGGTTATTCATTGCGCACACCCCTTAGCCTGTGGAAAATGAAGCAAAGCATGAAAATGACCGCCATTGACAGTATTCCTGCACCCAGAACCTCCTCGGTATCCATCTCCACACGGTCCTTCAGCCATAACATGAAGACCCACATATACAATGAGATGTAATATGACCAGGCAGCCGTTTTCTGAACGATCTTTTTCGAAAGCTCATCTTCCTGCGGCTCCCCGCTGTGTGCCGATGAAAACCTCCTTACCGCAAACCAGATCCCGAATCCGACAAGTACGACGATGATTCCGAAGCTTACGATTTCATGGGGATTCACCGATTTCTCCATTCCAAAGAACCAGAATGCCGTTGTAGCCAGCACTATGGCCGATACCAGTAAAGCAACAATTCCTCTTTTCATGTTCATCGATGTTTGTTATTTCTAACACAAAGTTAGATATAAATAACATTGGTTTCCAAATTTCCGGACGACTTTTTATGAAAATTTTACAGAGATTTCAGGAAGGCAGTGGCTTGGCTCTGGTATGTTGCTGATATTGTGGACACTATAAGAGTCAGGCCGGCTTCTTTCCCGGCTTGTGGAGAATCACGGCTACAGGTGCAAGCGTAACCAGGCAGCCTTTGGGCCCCGACTCCAGTTCAGGGGCAATAAGCTCATAGAATGCCTTTATCTTTTCTTCCGTATCGACAAGTTCAATCACCACGGGAAGTTTTTCAGTCAGTTCCCAGAACTTTGAGGTATGGATGTGACTGCTCAGGCCGTAACCCATCATCCCCCTGTATACGGTTGCCCCTGATATACCAGCCTCCCTGGCGCGATACACAACTGCCTCATAAAGCAATTGTGAGCCGAGCCTGTCGGTCGAACTGGCAAATACCTTTAAAACCGAATGTGATCTCTTTTCCATAATCATAGGAGGTTGGTGGTTACATATCCCAGGTAAACCGCAAGGAAGCCGAGAAAAATGCTCAGTCCTGTATAAAGCAGCACAGCAAGTATCTGTCCGTTATGAATAAGCATGAGATTTTCATTGGCGAAAGCCGAGAAAGTTGTGAATCCGCCGCACAGGCCCACCATCAGGAACAGTCTCCACTCCGGGGTAAGGATCATGCTCTTTTCGGCGATGCCGGTCAGAAAGCCGATCAGGAAGCTGCCTGCGACGTTTACAATAAGTGTCCCCACAGGGATCGAATGCAAGCTTACCGATAGATTCAGGTGTGAAACAAGGTAACGTGCTATGCTTCCGATGAATCCCCCGGTACCTATAATGAGCAGGTTCTTAATCATCCGTTAAAAATCAGCTCCAAATTTACATCAAAAACGAAGACTTTTGTTTATCAGTCTTCCAGTTGTCCGAACCTGCCGTTCTCCACATCCTCAAATGCCTTGTAGATCTCAGTGCGGGTGTTCATCACGAATGGTCCGTGGGCGACTATTGGTTCCTGAATAGGTTCACCGCTGAGGATCAGGACGATGGAGTCTTCTTCAGCTTCAATTGAAAACCTCTCTCCGTCATTTTTAAAAAGAATAAAATGGTCAGCAGGGGCCTTTTCAGTGCCGTTGACGATGATTCTTCCCTGAGCCACAAGCGCTGCAGTGTTCCATGATTCGGAAAATTCAAACACAACCTGTCCTCCCGCATTCAGCCTGGCATTCATGAGTGCCATGGGGGTGAAAGTGGAAGCAGGCCCCTTTGTTCCGTTGTATGAACCGGCAATAACCTCAATGATGCCCTGATCGCCGTGAAGGATGAACTTCCCCATCTGATCATTCGTGATTGGCTGGTATTTTGGAGGAGACATCTTGTCTTTGGCAGGGAGGTTCACCCAGAGCTGGACCATGTGAAAAACACCTCCGTTCCGTGCGAACTCCTCCTCATGATACTCCTTGTGCAGGAGCCCTGACGATGCAGTCATCCACTGGACGTCCCCGACACCTATCACTCCGCTGTTGCCAAAGCTGTCGTGATGGGCTATGCGGCCCTTGTAGGCAATGCTGACAGTCTCAAAGCCGCGGTGAGGATGCACTCCCACTCCCCTGGGTTTTTCCGACGGAGAAAAGTAAAACTCTGAATTGTAATCAAGCAGGAGAAACGGGTCCATCCTTGCCATTGTCAACGGATAAACGCCTGGTATAAAGTTGTGCACCCTGAAACCGTCACCCACAAAATGAACTGGTGGCGGGGCTATGATTTTTTCTGCTGTCCTTGTTTTCATTCATTCCCTCTTTAGTCAGATAACACCACAGAATACGATTTGTTCCGGGGGCAGAGGGCACAGGAAAGAATGCTAAGCCAGATTCGGTTGTGAGATGATCAGCTAATCAGAAACTGCCATTGCCGGCAGTGCAGGTGGCCGGCTAATCCCTGTAACCGCGTACAGCAGCTGAGTAGTCTGATACAAATCCGTGATGACCGGTGAAGATGTACATGACACCCTCAAGGCCGGTTATATTCCGGACTGACTTTCTTGCCATGCGCGGATTCTTGTTGATGTATTTCGGAAAGAGGCCGATGACTCCGTCCTTAAGACTGACAGCATCACCGGTGAATAAATAAATGTCGTTTACAAGATAACATGTCAGTCCTGCAGTATGACCGGGTGTAGGGAAAGGCTTAATGCGGATGTCACCTGTCCGGATTGTTTTGTCATCAAGGAGGGTGTATTCGGTTGCATCTATTTTGTTGCCGATCCACAGCATCCTTCCTTTCTCGCCGTTGATCATCCGCTCTTCATTCCTGTGCATATAGACAGTTGCATTCTTAAACAGTGAGAGGCCACCTGCGTGATCACCGTCAGTGTGTGTAAGGAATACCGCCTTCACCCTGTCAGGATCGATATCAAGTTTCCTCAGTTCACCCCTGATACTACCCTGCTTAATGCCCGCATCTATTGCAATATAGTCATTCCCGTCCCTGACAAGATACATGTTCACATACCGGTCTTTCACTGCAAAGACGTCATCGGTCAGACGGCCGGTTTCAACCGGGGTCATTTTTTTCTTTGCAGAGGCTGTGACAATCGCGAACACAATCATCAGGGCTATGAGAAACAGTGCTATCCCCAACAGCCACCGCAACAATTTTTTCAGGAAATTTTTCATGGTTTCAATTATTTTGAGTGTTCTTCCGAGCCGGGTTATCAAATTTATCAAACAAAATAAATAGTTGCAAATTATATTTTTATGTAATAATTTTGACCAATTAGTTAATTTGTTTGGTTAAACTATATGGTTAAAATCATGGTGAGGTCAGGAGGAACGGACAGCCAGACGAGGCTGAAGATTTTCAGGGCAGCCGCCGAGGTATTTGAGGAAAAAGGTTATACAGGCGCCAGAATGCAGGAAATAGCTGACAGGGCAGGAATAAACAAAGCCCTTCTGCACTATTACTTCAGCAGCAAGGAGCAGCTTTTCAGGTCAGTCTTCCAGGTGCTTCTTAAAAAGATGTTTGAAAAAATCTTTTCAATTTTTGAAAAAGAAATTGCATTCAAGGAAAAAATCAAGGCAATACTTGAAGAGCACATCGAATTCATGATAAAGAACCCGAAGCTGCCGATCTTTTTGCTGAATGAACTGTCACAGAACCCGGAGCTTGCGGCAGGACTGAAGGAAATGATTGACTATAAACAGATTCGCGATATAGTCTATACAAGGCATGCAAAGGAGCTCAAGGCATATGGCATAAAGAAAAGTGACATGCCGCAACTAATGGTAACCCTGGTCTCATTTTCAATATTCCCCTTTGCAGCACGTGACATGATCAGATTAATAGTGCCGGAACTGGGCGACACAAGGAAATTCAACGAATTCATGCGTGACAGGAAGAGTTTTGCATCCGGTTTCTTCATGGCTGCGCTAAAACATCATAAGAAATGAGAAAAACGATCGTTGTTTCCATGATGCTGGCCATGGCAACACAGGCCTGGGCACAGGACAGAGTCACACTCCTGCAATGTTATGATTCGGCCGCTGTAGCTTCACCACTGGCAGGAGAGAAGGAGCTTTATGCCGGCATGACCCTGCTGCGCGACCGTAACCTGGAAGCCTCCTGGTATCCGACCCTTGATCTCGGTGGAGCATTCAACTACCAGTCTGATGTGGTTGACATGACCCGGTTTCTTGGGTCAATCCCCATACCTCCCGGTTCCCTCCCTTCAATACCACATGAACAGTACCGGGCCACTGTCGATCTCAGCCAGGTGATCTGGGACGGTGGGGTGACCCGCAGCGCCCGCGAGGCGGAGAAAATAGTCAGTGAACTGAACATGCAACAGAGTGAGGCTGACTTGTACAGGCTGCGTGAACAGGTAAACAACTACTTCTTTTCAATACTGCTGGTACGCAGCCAGGTTGAGGTAACTGCTGTGCTATTGTCAGAGCTTGATGCAAGGATCGGTGAAACACTCTCAGGCCTGGAGAACGGAGTAGTCCCGCCCGTCACCCTGGATGTGCTCAGAGCTGAGAAAATAAAGGTGGAGCAGACAGCTGCAGAGCTTGGCCGGCGGCATGATGCCCTGACGGGGGCGCTGGAACAGATCACGGGAATGACCGGACTGAAATACGCGGACCTGGTACTGCCTGAAAATCTGATTACAGGAAGTGAGTCCATTGACAATCCTGATCTGTTGCTGTTTGACACCCGGAGCCGCCAGCTGGAGCTTTCAAAGAACCTCCTTAAGAGCCAGCGTATGCCGAAGCTCTTCGGATTTGCACAGGCAGGTTACGGGAATCCGCCAGGAAACAACTTTCTATCTGACAAGGCAGACGTTTATTATTCCTTTGGGGGAGGATTGAAATGGAACATCTGGGACTGGAACAAAAACAGCAATTACCGGAAGTCACTGACTCTTCAGCAGCAGCTGCTTGAAGTCAGAAAGAGCTATGCGGAGCAGGGGTTGCAGCGGGTGCTTACCCTTAAGATGGCTGAAATTGAATCGTTGCGGGAGGCCTCCGCCCGTGACGAAGAACTTATTGCCCTGCGGGGCAGGATTGCGGCGGCCGCAGCCTCACAGCTCAGGAACGGGACCATCACCGCGTCGCAGTACATGACTGAGCTGAACAGTGAGAAGCAGGCTGTCATTACGGCGGCAGCCAGGAAGATAAGCATTGCCCGGGCGGAAACAGAATATCTATATATAACAGGATACAAAACAAATCAGTGATATGAAAAAGTTAACTATACCGTTGCTGCTGCTCCTGGCTGTCGCCGGCTGCGGCCGCGGCGAGAGCAATGCCGATGCATGGGGCACTTTTGAGGCAGAAGAGGTCATCATCTCGGCCGAGACCTCAGGCAGGATAGTCAGCATGGATGTGGCTGAAGGCATGCTGGTGGCCGGCGGCGCCGTCATCGCCGTCACCGACACCACGATGCAGGTGTTGCAGAGGGCGGAGCTTGATGCGGTGAAGGCGCAGGCGCAGGCGCGCCTGGCAGGCATTGCGGCGCAAGACGCCGTATTACGCCAGCAGATGGAAAACCTGTCAGTGAACATCGAACGTACGCGCCGCATGCTCGCTGACGGCGCCGCCACACAGAAACAGCTCGACGACCTGACCGGCCAGATGGAAGTACTCCGCCGTCAGTCAGAAGCAAACAACACCCAGCGTCGTTCGGTGACCGCCGAGCAACAGGGTATTGCTGCCAAACGCGCTGTCCTCGATGAGCAGATAGCCCGCAGCACCATATGTGCCCCGTATGAGGCAACCGTCATTGAAAAGTACGCCTCCGCCTGTGAACTGACATCTGCCGGCAAACCGCTGGTCAAACTGGCTGACATGAAGACAATGAAACTGAAGGTATGGGTCAGCGGAGCCCAGCTGCCAACGGTGAAAACAGGTGCATCATGCACTGTCCGCATCGACCGCGGGGAAAAGGAATATACAAACTTCACCGGCACAATCACAAACGTGGCGGAAAAGGCAGAATTCACCCCAAAAATCATTCAGACAAAGGAGGAGCGGGTAACTCTTGTATACGCTGTGACAATTGAGGTACCCAACGACGGATCAATAAAATCGGGCATGCCCGGAGAGGCCATTTTTTAACTGAAAAGTGTCACTGATGGACAACCTCAAACCGGGCAGCAACCAGATGCGATCATCTTATACAGGAATACAGACCTCAGCACTGATATTGTAAAGAGAAATGAACGCCATCGAGGCAAACAGTATAACACACAGGTACGGCAAAGTAACCGCCGTTGACGATATCTCTTTCTCAGTCAGCGAGGGTGAACTATTCGGATTCATCGGACCCGACGGCGCAGGCAAAACCACCCTGTTCCGCATTGCGGCAACACTTATTATCCCGTCCGGTGGCAGAATGACGCTCTTCGGGCTTAATGTCGTGAGCGATTTCCGGGAACTGCGCAATCATATCGGTTACATGCCCGGACGCTTCAGTCTGTATACTGACCTGACAGTTGAGGAGAACCTGCAGTTCTATGCCACAATCTTCGGCACAACCATAAAGGAAAACTATCACCTCATTGAGCCGATCTACCGCCAGATAGAGCCATTCAAAAAAAGGCGTGCCGGTAAGCTCTCGGGAGGTATGAAGCAGAAGCTTGCACTTTCATGCGCCCTGATTCACAAACCGCGTGTACTCATTCTCGACGAACCCACAACAGGGGTTGACGCCGTGTCAAGAACAGAGTTCTGGGAGATGCTTGCAAACCTCAGGAATGAAGGCATCACTATAATGGTATCAACACCCTATATGGATGAGGCGATCAGATGTGACAGGATAGCCCTGGTTCAGCAAGGTCGTCTTCTTGGCATAGACACCCCTGATGCCATCCGTGCATCCTACGGCAGGCGCATGTGGGCCGTCAGCCATGCTGACAGGTACCGGCTGCTGCTTGCCCTCCGTGCCATGCAACAGGTGATCAGTCCGGAACCTTTCGGCGATTCGGTGCATATAACCCTGCACGAAGGAACCTCTCCCGAAGATGTGAAGAGATCCCTGGAGGAGGCAGGCTTAAATGACGTAATCATATCAGAAGCCAAACCCGGGATAGAGGATGTGTTTCTGGAACTGATGAAGAGGGAGGAAGGAAAGTCTGAAGGTCTGAAGGTCTGAAAGTCGGAAAGTCGGAAGGACTGGAGAAAGATAGAACAGAATGATAATGGAGAGGGAAAAAGTCATAGAGGTAAAAGAGCTGGTAAAGCGGTTTGGTACATTCACGGCCAACGACCGGCTGACCTTTGACGTGTACCGTGGTGAGATCTTTGGCTTCCTGGGCGCCAACGGAGCCGGAAAAACCACCGCCATGAGGATACTCTGCGGCCTCTCCCGTCCCACCTCCGGCAGGGTCATGGTTGCAGGCATCGACGCCTCGCGCCGCCCCGAGGAGATCAAAAAGCGGATAGGCTACATGTCGCAGCGTTTCTCACTATATGAAGACCTCACCGTCAGGGAGAACATCGAGCTTTACGGCGGCATCTACGGCATGACCCTGAAGCAGATCGTCCCCCGCCGCGAGGCACTGCTTGAGCGGCTCAGCTTCCAGCAGTACGGTGACATGCTGATTAGGGCGCTGCCACTCGGCCTGAGGCAGAAGCTGGCCTTCGCGGTGGCGGTGTTCCATGATCCTGAAATAGTCTTCCTCGATGAGCCAACGAGCGGCGTCGATCCCGTCACCCGACGACAGTTCTGGGAGATGATCTATGAAACCGCCTCACGCGGCATAACCGTCTTCGTCACTACGCACTACATGGACGAAGCCGAATACTGTGACCGGATCACAATCATGAATGAGGGACGTATCGTCGCCCTTGACACCCCCTCCGCCCTGCTGCGGCAGTATGGTACAGCCACTGTCGAAGAGCTGTTTGTTAAAATTGCCAGGCCCCAAAAAACTACGGCATGAAAAGGTTCATGGCATTTGTCCGCAAGGAGTTCATCCACATCTTCCGCGACTTCCGGACGCTGATAATCCTGTTCGGCCTGCCGGCAGCCCAGATCCTTATTTTTGGCTATGCAGTCCGTACAGACCTCAAAAATGCAGGCATAGCAGTTCTTGACAATTCCCGTGACGAGGTCTCGAAAGATCTGACTCTCAAACTGGATGCATCGGAGTTCTTTTATATTGAAAGGCAGCTGGCCTCATATGATGATATCGATGCCACATTCAAAAAGGGGAAAATCAAAGCGGTAATTATCTTCCCTGAGCGGATGGCATCCACCCTCGCCCGTGAGGGCAATACCACAATAAGCATCATCGCAGACGGCTCCGAGCCGAACACCGCCAGCCTGGTGACAGGATACGTTTCCGGAATACTGAATGACTACTCATCATCGCTGACAAAGGGTGTCACATCGTCCATGCCGGTGATAAATCCGGAAGTCAGAATGTATTTCAATCCGAACCTGGAGAGCCATTTCATGTTCGTACCAGGGGTTATCACCCTGATCCTCATACTGATATCGGCACTGATGACCTCAGTCACAATAGTCCGCGAGAAGGAGTTCGGCACAATGGAGGTGCTTCTTGTCTCGCCCCTGAAGCCCTGGCAGATAATTGTAGGCAAGGTGACTCCCTACTTTTTCCTCTCGCTGGTGAATGTGACTGTTATACTGCTGATGTCATGGCTGGTGTTCGACCTGCCTGTAAAAGGCAGCGTAGCGCTGCTGATTGCAGAATGCATGCTGTACATACTGCTGGGGCTTTCGTTCGGCATACTTGTTTCTGCTTCAGTCAGCAAAATGGAAAACGCAATTTTCATTTCAGCTTTTGCGCTTTTGCTGCCCTCACTCCTGCTTTCGGGGTTCATATTCCCGATTGAGAATATGCCGAAGATCTATGACTATGTGAGCATGGCTTTGCCGCCGCGGTGGTTTGTGGAGACTATCAGGGCAATCATGATCAAGGGGGCCGGATTCGGTTATGTCTGGAAGGAGACAGCCATCCTGGCCGGTATGACGCTGATCCTGATGGTCATCAGCTCGCGGAAATTCAAAACCAGGCTTGGGGAGGGTAAGTAATGATGAGCAAGTTTCATACAGGGCCGGGGATGAGTGCCAGGATAATGATGAACCTGATATCAGAAAATCAGGAGGGTGAAGAATGAGAAAGCTGCTGTTCCTTTTACAGAAAGAGTTCCGGCAGATCCGGCGGAATCCCTTCATGATCAGGGCTATCATCGCTGTACCGGTGCTTCAGATGCTGATACTCATTCCGGCTGTGACCTTCGAGGTCAAAAGAATAGAACTGGCCGTTATTGACAGCGACCGTTCACAGACATCACGTGAGCTTGTCGCGAAGCTGACCGGCTCATCATTCTTCGTGGTGACAGCCAACCCGCAGAGCATCGCAGAGGCTGAGTCATTGCTCTTTGCCGGTGAGGCTGACATGGCGCTTGTAATCCCGGCCGATTTCTCCGAAGGTCTGTCAGGTGTCACCCGTCCGCGCCTGCAGGTGCTTGTTGATGCCGTGAATGCCACCACCGCCCAGCTTGGCTGGAACTATCTGGCCTCCGTGGTGCGCGATTTCAACCGTGACATTATCCTCAGCAACGGGATGGCTTCCGCTGTCTCAGGGGTGATGACGGCAGATGCCATCCCCGGACTCACCGTCTCACCCCGTTACTGGTACAACCCGACGCTCAACTACAAGTACTTCATGCTTCCCGGAGTGCTTGTCATTCTCATCACCGCCATCGGCCTGATGATGGCAGGGCTCAACCTTGTCAGGGAAAAGGAGATCGGTACCATTGAGCAGATAAACGTCACCCCGGTGATGAAATGGGAGCTGATAGCCTCAAAGGTGATCCCCTTCTTTATAATCGGTCTGATCGACCTTGCCCTGGGATTGAGCATCGGGTGGCTCGCATTCAACATCCCCTTCGAGGGGAGCCTCCTCCTTTTCTTCGCCTGTGCGGCGATATTCCTTGTGGCCGTGCTGGGACTGGCGCTCTTTTTCTCAACAATGGCCTCGACACAGCAGCAATTTTTGTTTGTTGCCTTCTTCTTTGTGATGGTCTTCATCCTGATGAGCGGCATCTTCACTCCCACAGAGAGCATGCCGCTCTGGGCGCAGCAGTTCAACCGGATCAACCCGGTTGCTTACCTGATGCGCATTAACCGGATGGTTATGCTGAAAGGGTCAGGATTTCATGAGATTGCCACTGACATGGGCATCCTTTCCCTTCTGGCGGCGGGGTACCTTACACTGGCCATCAACGCATACCGCAAGAGGGCGTAGAGGTTTGATCATCATTTGTTTGCCCGTGCCGGGCGAAGCAGACATGTCAGGAACTACCTGCCGAAGCAAGCTGTGCCGGGCGAAGCAGACAGGCCGGCAACTACTTGCTGAAGCAGACCGCGCGGGGCGAAGCATACATGTCAGGGACTACCTGCCGAAGAAGGCCGCGCCGGGGATTACCCGGTCCTCCATACCACAGTGGCAGGATTGTGTCATCAGAATCAACCGGCTGCCTCAATCAGCTTCCTGATATCGAGCTTCTTCATCTTCAGCAGCTCCTCCATAACACGCGGCGACCGGGCCATCAGCTCTTCAAGCACCGCGGGGACTATCTGCCAGCTGACCCCGTACCTGTCCTTCAGCCAGCCGCACATACTCTCCTCCCCTCCGCCGGAAATGAGCGACGACCAGTACCTGTCAATCTCTTCCTGGGTGTCACAAAGAACCGTCAGCGATACCCCTTCAGTGAACCCGTATCCAGGTGGCCCGGTGCTGTCCATTATCATGAGCAGGTAATCGTTGATCAGAAACTCGCCATGCTGAATGTTGCCAACAACCTCACCCTCAGCGCCTGTGTATCTCATGAAGCCACGCGACCGGGACCGCGGGAACACCGAAGTGTAAAACCCGACCGCCTCTTCCGCCTTACCGTTGTTCGATCCGGTAAACATAAGCGTCGGTACCAGTTTCTGAATTATATCCTCCGCCTTGCCGGTATAAAGCTGCCACGAGACTCCGTACCTGTCCTCAACCCATCCGTACTTCGGGCTGAAAGGATATTCACCCAGGGGCATAAGAGCCCTGCCTCCCGTGATAAGCTTTGAATATATCGCCTCCACTTCGCTCTGTACTGTTGTCAGATACATAAGGGAAACAGACGGGTTGGGCCGGAACATGTCTCCGCCGTTAAGCAGCATGAGCCGCTGGCCGCTGATCTCCACCATTACAACCACCGGATTTTCATCCGTTATCCTGGCTTCAGGAAAAACGGCTATATAAAAATCCGCCATTTCACGTGCATTATTGTTGCACCAGACCGAGGGATAAACAGTACTGTTCATTTGCTTTTCATTGTTGATGATGATGTGACTTCAATAAGCTTGAACTGAACCATCCTGCGGATCAGGTCGTACGGTATGGGTTTGTCGAGCGGGAACTGAACCGCACCCTTTGAAGACCGGTATTCTTTAAGATCCTCCCTGAAGGCGATATTTGCTGACGGGGTGGCATAGAAGCCGAGGTGGTTCCGGTTCAGGGCAAAATAGACAAGTGGTTTACCATTGAATTTAAATGCAGGCATACCGTAGCTGATTGATTCAACGGCACCCGGAGCAGCCTCTTTAATCGTCTCTCTTACCATCTGAAGAATCTCCTGCCATTCGTGAGGCTGGGAGGTGATGTATTCATCTGTGTTACCCGGTTGCCTAGTGTCCATGGGATGATTCGTTAGTTAGTTGCCTGATGCCCGGTAGCGGAACAAACATAATAAACAATCAGTGGTGCAGTAATGTTGACAGGGGCATTTCAGATTCTCTCCACCGGCATCCGTTTTCAGATAAAATATTTCTTATGTATAACATATCTGCTTATCTTTGAAATTTAAAGGGGATAAACTGTTTCCAGATGGGAAAGGAAGATAATTATTGCCAGATTACACCTACGGACAAAACGCCGGAAGTCATCTTTGACCGCGATGGTACGCTCAGTATCAAAGGCAGGGCGATGGCCCTGAACAAAACTGCTCCGTCGGAAAAACTCATCGATTGCATTGAACGTTACCTTAAGAACCCCGCGAGCACAACCACCATTACAATTGAGCTGAAATATCTTAACAGTTTCGGTACCCAGATACTGGTTGCAATTATAAGGAAGATATCACAGGTTATCAAGCAGGGTAAAATTCTGGTGATCAAGTGGTATTATGACGAAGAGGATGATGACATGCTGGAAAGGGGCCATCATATATCTGAGGCTTTTAACATCCCGATTGAATTCATCCCGACCCGGAACCACTCTCTTTTCAATTGACCCTGGCTGTCACCGGCCAGTGATCCGATATGAACACCCCTTCTTCAATCACACGGTGCGTCTCATGTGATGATACCTTCATTCCGTTGCGGACGAATATGTAATCTATCCTCCCCTCCACGGGCTCATCCTTCCAGCCGTTGAAGGTATATGCCGGACCTGCGGGAGGCGTCTCCGAGATCAGGTATGAATCCACCGCCAGGGCTCCCTCCTTCATCCGGGCAATGGCCATGCTTTCCGGTGCGGCGTTGAAGTCGCCGGTGATAATAAACCGGTTATCCCCGGCAAGTTCCCTGACCTTTTCAAGAAGCACCCCGGAACTCATCACCCTCGCGGAATCGCTTATATGGTCAAAATGAGTATTAAAAAAGAGAAGGGTATCCTTCGCAACCCTGTCATAGAGCTTAACCCAAGTAGATATCCGTGTAAGCGCTGCTCCCCATCCTACCGAACCGGGCACATCCGGCGTTGCTGAAAGCCAGAAGGTACCGTCATCCAGACGTTCAAACCTTCCGAGCCGCCAGAAAACAGGGCATGCTTCGCCGCCCTGCAAACCGTCATCACGTCCCGCTGCTACAGAACCATACCCCGGCACCACATCATGGAGATACTCATACTGGTGCCACAGAACCTCCTGCATGCCCATAAGGTCAGGGATCTGTTCATCGACAAAGGCTGCCACCTTTGCTGCACGGTGTGGCCAGGCATTGATACCGTCATCAGGATTATCATACCGGATGTTGAATGTCAGCACATCAATTCCCGGGTCACCGGCAGGCACGCATGAACAGAAAAGAATTGCAAAAAGGGCTGCGATGGTAAGTGATCTAAGCATATCTTTGAAGTTTATTTTTAATCAGGGTAAAGTTACTTTAAAATTTACACTATGTCGAGGAAACGCAGCATCGAGGAGATCAATGAGAAGATCCGCCAGGGAAGAGCTGTAGTGCTGACTGCGGAACAGGTTTCGGCCATGGGCCGGGAAGCAAAAGCTGCCGAGATTGCGGAAAAGGTTGACGTTGTCACCACAGGCACCTTCGGGCCGATGTGCTCGACCGGCATGTTCATCAATTTCGGTCATACTGATCCGCCTATGCGCATGGAAAAAATCACCCTGAACAATGTGCCTGTTTTCGGCGGCATAGCTGCAGTTGATGCATATATCGGCGCAACAGAGACCGCTTTGCCGCACGACCAGTACGGGGGAGCTCATGTTATAGAAGAACTGATAGCAGGAAAGGATGTAATGATGCAGGCCTCGGCAAAGGGAACAGACTGTTACCCGCGCACAGAGGTGAAAACCCTTATCAACAAGGCCACAGTCAATGAGATGATAATGTTCAACCCCCGTAACGCCTATCAGAACTACAACGTGGCGGTGAACAGCACGTCAAAAATGAAATTTACATACATGGGCACCCTGCTGCCTTCATTCGGAAACGCCACCTTCTCAACATCGGGCGAGCTGAGCCCGCTGCTGAATGATCCTGAGATGCGGACCATCGGCATAGGCACACGTATATTCTTCGGAGGTACAACAGGGTATGTGGCATGGCACGGAACACAGTTCAACACCGGCAAACCGGCAAACGAGCATGGTGTTCCCATCGGTAACTCAGCCACCCTCGCACTCATTGGCAATGCGAAGGAAATGAGCACCCGGTTCATCAGGGCAGCCTACTTTGAAAAATACGGTGTCTCAATGTTCGTCGGGGTGGGGATACCCATCCCGGTTCTTGATGAAGACATCGCCCGCCGGGTGATGATCCGTAACAGCCAGATAGAGACCAATATAATTGACTACGGCTCTCCTGACCACAGGGTTTTGGGGCGTGCAAACTATAATTCGCTCTTTTCAGGTGAAATCACCCTTGACGGGAAGAAGATCCGCACAGCTCCTATGTCAAGCGTCAGGGTAGCCCGCGAGATCGCAGAAATATTGCGCCGGGAGATTGCAGAAGGGAGATTTACGCTTACAGCCCCGGTCGAGCTATTTAAGAAAACCTCAGGTCTCAACAGCCTGGAAATAAGACTTTAACATCTAAACTCAATTATCGGATGAAAAGCAGGAGATTTGTGCTGACATTTCCGCCGGAAGCGACGGGTGAGCCCATAACATATAACCTCATCAGGAAATTTGACATAATGGTCAACATTGTAAAGGCCGATGTCTCGCCCGGAAAGATAGGGCATCTTGTCATGGAGATGACCGCCCCATCGAAGGTGCTGAAGGAGGGGATGGAGTACATGAAGCAGCAGAATGTCGATTGTGTTCCCATTGACCGCACTATTACATACGAGAAGGACCTGTGCGTACACTGCGGTGCATGCTCGGCTGTTTGTTTTGCCGGGGCACTGACAATGGACCACAAATCGGCAGAGCTGGTGTTTGAGCCTGAGAAATGTGTTGTCTGCGAGCTCTGTCTTACAGCCTGCCCGCTCAAACTCTTCTCCATCGATCTTGGCTAAGAGCCATGCATACCAGCCCCGCCTCTACCGTGAGGCCATGGGCAACAGCCGCCGGACAAGCTTCCGCAGCGCATTCCGCGAAACTGACCTCTGGGTGGCCATCGACCGGGAGCATTACAGGAAGGAGGCAGAGCGGTTCACAATGGACCGGATACTTTTCTACCGGCACATCCTGGAAGATCATATTGCGCTTTACCCGGAGTTCAGGGACTCACTTGCTCCGGTGGTGGCCCCGGGAGGAGTACATCCGGTGATTACGGCTATGAGCAATGCAGGGCTGGCGGCAGGCACAGGGCCTATGAGCGCCGTGGCAGGTGCAATGGCCGAATTCATCTGCAGGGACCTTTTGCAGGAATTCAGTGCTGATGAGGTAATTATTGAAAACGGAGGCGACATCTTCATGAAACTGGCAGCCCCGGCCACGGTATCAGTCTATGCGGGGGCCTCCCCCCTGTCAGAAAAGATAGCAGTGCAACCGTGTCCCGGCGACACCCCCGTCTCCCTCTGCTGCTCATCCGGAACAGTAGGCCACTCGCTAAGCTTCGGCATGGCCGATGCATGCATGATAGCATGCCATGAAGGAGCGCTGGCTGACGCATACGCTACAGCATTCTGCAACAGCGTAAAAAGTGCGGAAATGGTTCACGAAGTTACTGAGCAGGCGCTGAAGATCCCGGAGATCCTCTCCGTGGTCATTATAGCCGGGGAAAAAGTCGGGCTGGGCGGTTCACTTGAGATCAGGCTTATCTGACCACGAACTTTATATCTTCGGCGGGTAGCCGGTTACATCCCTGATCTGCTCGTAAAGCGGCTGAAGATGACGGTACATCTTTGAATATACTTTTTCATAAAGATCACAGTATATAGCCACATTATGCGGATCAGGATCATACCTGTCACCTCTCCTGGTCATCGCAGCCACCGCTTCCGGGAAGCCGGAGTAATACTTCATACCCACCGCAGCGTTGATGGCCGCTCCAAGTGCTGATGTCTCATAAGTATGCGGCCTGTATGCTTCCATATTGAAAATATCGGCCGTGATCTGCATCGCCTGTTTACTCTGTGATCCTCCGCCCGACACAACAACTGCCCTTGCAGGTATGCCGGTTCTTTTGACCGTCCGGTTAAGTCCTTCCTTGAGTGAATAGGTAAGCCCCTCAAGTATTGCACGGTACACGTGTGCACGGGTATGAACATCTCCAAACCCTATTATTGCACCTTTTGCCTCAGTGCCCGGAACCTTCACCCCTGGCGACCAGTATGGTTGCAGCACAAGCCCCATGGAGCCGGCCGGCACGTCGTCAACCATGACATCAAAAAAGCTCTCCGGATTGCACCCGGCCTGCTCTGCCATCTGTATCTCCTTCAGCCCGAACTCCTTCTTGAACCAGCTTATCATCCAATAACCCCTGTATATTTGCACCTCTGTGTTGTAACAGTCAGGGATTGAGCTTGGATATGACGGAAAAAACGGTATCACCTCATGATATCTGCTATGTGTTGTCTGCACCGTGGCGGTGGTTCCATAACTCAGACAGGCCACATCAGGAGTAATGACGCCTGATCCCAGCACCTCGCTGGCCTTGTCAGCTGCAGCCGCTATCAGGGGGAGCCCTTCGGGAATGCCCGTCTTATCAGAAGCCTCCCGGCTGATGGCCCCAAGCACCCCGGAAGGTTTGACAAGGTCAGGCAACTTCTCCCTTTCTATCGGGAACATCTTGTAATTCATGTGTTTCGTGTCTGTCCACTTCTGTGTCTTGTAATCGAACGGCAGATAGGCAACAGTACATCCCACCGAGTCACGATATTCACCGGTCAGGCACCAGGTAAGATAACCGGAGAGTAACAAATATTTGCTTGTCTTCTCCCATATCTCCGGTTCATTCTGCATAATCCAGTTACACTCTCCGTTCTTGACTGCAAAGTGAACAGCTTCCCTCATACCGACAAGCCTGAGGGCCAGGTCCATCACCCTGCCGGGGTACCTGCCCACAGCACTCAGCCGCTGGTCAAGCCAGGTGATGGCAGGGCGAAGTGACTTCCCCTCAGCGTCAAGATTGATAAGTGTCGACCTCTGGGAAGTGAGCGTGACTGCCTTGATCCGCTCCTTCCCCACATTCATTTCAGAAAAAAGTTTTCTGAGTGATTCAAACATTTTGTCCCTGAAATATTCAGGCTGCTGTTCCGCCCAACCAGGCGTCACCGAGAAATAGGGCTCAATCTCGGTCTTGGCCAGCTGAAGAACATTGCCTTCAAGATCGATCAGTACTGAACGGACCGACTGTGTGCCGAAGTCTATTGACAGGATAAGTTCATCGGATGATGTCATTGTCAGATTTTTTTGTACCGGACTGGCGCCGGGGTTAAATGTCATTGTAATCCCAGTGTCCCTCCCGGGTTCATAATGTTATCCGGATCCAGGTGATTCTTCACAGCCCTGAGCAGCTCCATGGAGTTCCTTCCCAGGTGCCCCTCCATCCATGGCGCCAGCACCCTTCCCACACCGTGATGATGTGAGAGTGATCCGCCATTCGCAAGGATCGTCTCCACCAGTCCCCTGTGAAATGCAGTAAAATCCTGCTTTTCATTTCCAATCTCCATCGGGCTGAGGAATGTAAAGTAAAGGTTGGCGCCGTTCTCGTAAACATGAGAAATGTGAATCATCAGAAACGCCTTCGGCCGCCTTGCGACATAATCATGTGCTGCTTTCCATACATTCAGCAGGTTCTCCCATGTGACCGCGGTTTCAAGTGTGTCTGTCATTATTCCAAAGTCCATCATGGGGTCACGCATATATGCACTGGAATATCTCTGTTCCAGCCATTTGTTTACCGGAGAAGTGCCAATATACATCCCCCTGCCTGCCCGTGCTTTCTTTTTTATTTTTCCAATTACAAACCGGGCATAATCGCTCTCCCCTTCGACTGTGACGAACATCAGGCACCGGCTTCCGGGCTTGAACCCCAGTGCCTGCAGCGCCCTGTCAGCGAGGGTTCCGCTGAAGCCGCCTGTGCGGAATGCTATATCAGTTTCATCAGGATCAGAGATGCGGAAAAGATGAGGCTTGCCGCTCTCTGACTGTATTATTTTGCGCATAGCCTCAACGGCTGCTTCAAATGACCTGAAGATGAAAGCAGCGGAAGCTGTGTTTGCCGGAGCATAATTGAAAATATGGAGGGTTGCTTCGGTGATCACCCCCAGTGTCCCCTCCGCACCTGCAAAAACCCGGAACAGGTCCCATCCCTGCGCTGTCCGCGGGTAATCCTTTGTTTCAATTACTCCTGCCGGTGTGACAGCTCTTACAGCCACCAGCATATCTTCGATCTTTCCGTATCCTGTTGATGCCTGCCCTGCTCCCCGTGCGGAGATCCACCCCCCCACGGTTGAGTACTCAAATGACTGCGGGAAGTGGCCACAGCTGTACCCCAGCCTGTTGAGTTCCTCCTCCAGTGCAGGGCCGTACATGCCAGCCTGCACAGTCACGGTCTTGTTGACCTTATTGACCGAAATGATTTTGTTAATATGCTTCGTGAGATCGAGGGCTATTCCTCCGCGCGGAGCGCGAACACCCCCTGTCACCGACGATAGTCCGCCTGCAGGCACCACGGCTATCCGCTCTGCAGAACAGAACTCAACTATACGCACCACCTCTTCATGAGTACGGGGAGCCACAACTGCATCAGGCGGATCAGGGACGAGCCCCAGGCGCAGATCAAGCAACTCACCGTAAAACTTGCCACACGAGAACCGGGCACGTGACATGTCATCAGTCCGGACATTTTCACTGCCGCAGATGCTCTTGAAAAAATCAACCTGCCCCGGTTTGAGCATACAGGGTTTCCCAAGCTTCACCGGGTCCGTTCCCGGAAGATGCTTCCGGGAAAAATCTTCATCCTTCAGTCCGAATTTTTCCTTAACGACTTCCGCCATATGACGACTGAGGATCTCCTCATGCTTGTCGCCCCATTTGAGTATATGGCGGTAACTGTTGCCCTGCTCCATTCTTTTAAGATAATTCATAAACCTTCATCAGCGAGGCAATCTCCTCTTCTCTCCTGTTCTCGCTCCATCCCATCATTCCGGCAGCCAGTGAAGCGATATTATCAATCACTGCCTTGCCGGGGTTACCCAGCGTGCCGATACCGGTTCTCCGGAGCATTATGTCCCTGAGGGTCTTGGCGCTCTCGTACTGTATCGCATAAACAACCTCTGCAAGTATCTCCCCGTCATGACTGACCTCCCCTGCAAACCTGGGATTACTGCGGGCGATACGGAAAACAACCTGGCTTTCTGTGCCATAGTTCCTGCTTACATATTCCACAGTGGCATGGCTGAACTCCTTGTAGTTCAGGTGCTGTCTGATCATGAACTGCTTCATGTCACGTATCTCACAGCCTGAAAGATAGAGATTGTCAGAGACAGGGTCAGAGAGGGTACGGTTGAGTTTCGCAGAGATCAGCTTCAACACCTCGCGTGCGAGACTGCGACTGGTGGTGTACTTACCCCCTTCCACCGTGATCATTCCCTGGACGCCATCAACGGCATTGTCATATACCTCGTACTTTCTGGATGTCTCATATGAACCCTTCGTCTGGTCATCGACCAGCGGACGCAGGCCGCCATAGGCATGGATAATATCTTCCCGCGAAATCTTCCGGCCGAAATTGACATTTACATTTTCAATGATCTCATCAATGCTCTCCATTGACACCTTGTAATCGTCAGGGTCACCAAGAAACTCCTTGTCTGTTGTGCCGATCAGCGAATGGTCGCGCCAGGGCATTATCATCATATGCCCGCCATCGGCTTTCTGCAGTGAGACCACATGGTTACCTGCAATCTTCCTGGTGACTATGTGTATTCCCTCCGACCGTTTGACACGGTGTGCCGTTTCTCCGGTTCCGGAGGCCAGGCTGAGTATCTTGTCGGCCCATGTGCCACCACAGTTGACAACCAGGTCAGCATGAACCTCCCTGGTCCTGCCTGTGAAGATATCACGCACCGTAACGCCGCTAATCTTTTTCTCTTCACCATAGATGAACCCCTCCACCGGGGTGTAATTGGAGACACAGGCACCATATTCGGCGGCAGACTTTATAAACGCCAGGGTCAGCCTCTCCGGGAAAATACTCTGGTAATCAAAAAAATAGAATGCATTACGGAGGTTTTCTGTTTTCAGGTTGGGTTCAACCCTGACTGTTTTCCTGTAATTTATGAGCCTGTGATTCTGCAATCTCTTGCTTTTGTCCCAGGTGTCTTTCTTGTCGTATGATAGTGCATCATAAAGGTACATGCCAGCCATCATCATCCAGATGTTGCCGCGCCATCTCTTGTACATCGGCAGGAGGAAAGGGAGCGGGTAGACGAAGTTCGGGGCAATGTTGCCGAGAATCCTTCTTTCGCGGAGCGATTCACGCACCAGTTTCAGTTCGCCGTTGGCGAGATAGCGCAGTCCGCCGTGGATAAGCTTGGATGTGGCTGCAGAGGTGGCACCGCCATAGTCTTTTTTCTCGAAGAGTGCCACTGAGAGACCACGCGCTGCAGCTATGTAAGCCACAGCGGCGCCTGTAATGCCTCCACCGATAATTACCATGTCAAACTTATCAGGCCCCTTTTCTTCAATATACCTTTTAAGCATCATTCATCTACCGTTTTAAAATGACGCTGTAAGTTAGCAGAAATAGCTGACAATACTGATGAGGCGGTTCAATTCCCCAAAGGCTGGACAAAGGTTTCCCCGCTGCGAGTCGTCGCACAGCGGGGAAACTGGCCCGGAATGAAAACCAAATGACTGCACTGTAATTAATTCCGGGCAGGACACTGGCAGGGATGCAATGCATCAGTGAACGCATCCTGGCAGAACTTAGGTGCATCCGGGGGTCAGCCCCGGCTGCACCACTTCGCCCTGCCAAACCTATGACCTGAACAGCTTGTATTTTGCAGACACAATCATAAGCGCGGCAAGCAGCACAAAGAGCCCGATATTGCCGACAAGGAACGCATAGTCCTTCATTGCCAGCAGGAAGAATATGAATACATACAGCCCTGTCAGCAAGCCACTTATGAGCAGTGTCATCCACCCTTTTTCGAGCAACGACCTGAAGAAGAAGGTTAGGAGACCAATTGTGGCCGCTGCCGAGATCAGGTATGCCGGGTTGAATCCGATGTGCTCACTCAGCGCTGTAAGCAACGAGAAAAACATAATAAGCGCCAGTGCTACAAGCAGATAGTAGAAGATATGAATGCGTTGGGCAGACCTCAGCTCGATGATTATGAGCACCAGGAAGGTGAGAGCTATGAACAGCAGTCCGTATTTGGCGCTGCGTTCAGCCTTTGTATAGTGGTCCGCCTCCATTATAAGGTCTACTCCAAAAGCATCGTCGGCAGGGGTGTAACGTTTCCCTTCCCACACCTGAGGGAAGCTCCTGTTGAGATGGGTTACAACCCAGTTTGCGGTGAATCCTGCATCAGTCACTTCCCGCTCATCGGGAAGAAAATTACCGGTGAATGAAGGGGCGTCCCATTTCGAGCTGAGCGCTACTTCGGTATTCCGGCCGACGGGCGAAAACGCCACACTGCCACTCCCCCTGAGACTGAGCTTAATGTTGAATGCACCTCCTGCTTCGCTGAGTTTTGCAGGGTCAATTGCATATGGAAACGAAATACCCTTGTCGAACAGGTCCGTCTGGCCGGCGCCAGGTATGGCTCCGATTACCTTTTCACCTATTGTGAGCTCCGCCTTGTCATTTATTCCCTTGTTGTCAGAAACGCCCAGAGAAATGTAGGCTTTATCCCACTCCCAGGTATAATCACCCAGTTGTTCAAACCCGGCTATTGTGAGGCTGCCTGATATTTCCATGTCAGAGTCATAGACCACGGTCTCATATATGCCCCTGTACCTCATCTCGGGTTCAAGCACCCCGTTGACCTTCAGTTCGTCGGGAAGAATATGCATTGTGGTGGTTACAAAAGTCCCGTCGTTCGAGATCACCCTTGTGCCCGGAACATTCAGCACCGGGCCGGTTACGGTCTGTGCCGAAGCCCACAGAGCGCCTATTTCCTTACGTGCGGTTTCGGCATTCGCCGAACGCTCCCTGATAACTTCGCTGATCAGCGCGAGGGGAATTAAAAGCATCAGTCCCATGATTGCGATCAGAATCATCTTAATGGTCATCGACTCATACCATTTTTCCTGTTTTTCGTTTCCTGTTTCCATGTTTAAAGGATTGATTAAAGTACTTTGCATTTCAAAGTGTGATTATAAAAAATTTTAACGGTTTTTTATCAGTTCTTCCAGCGCTTTCAGGTGGCTGCTGAAGCTTTCCATCCCTTCGTCAGTGATTGAATAGCTTGTATTTGGTTTTCGGTTGATGAAGCTCTTTTCCATCGTGATGTAGCCCGCCTCCTCAAGTGCGCGCAGATGGCTGGCGAGGTTGCCGTCAGTAACTGCCAGAGTCTCGCGCAGGCCGGTGAAATCCATTGTGTCATTCACCGCCAGCACCGACATGATGCCCAGCCTGACCCTGCTCTCAAAGGCCTTGTTGAAGTTTGCAAGTATCTGTTTCATCCCCTGTACCTGAGATGCATTAAGAATCCGTACACGATATGCAGCACACCAAATCCGAAAACCCATATCAGCACGCAGTATTCAGTCAGAGCGAGACAGACAAGCCCTGCAACAACCTCAAGCACCCCAAGCCAGTGTATCTCGCCAAAAGTGAATTTTCCGGCGCTTATGACGGCCAGGCCATAGAAGATAAGAGTGGAGGCTACAATGACGCCGGCCGGAACGGTTGTTGCCGTCAACAGAATGAATAGCCCTCCCGTACCCAGGGGGATCAGAAGGCTTACCAGCATCCTGCGGGTGACGGGTGTCCATGCTTTTGTGCCGCTTTTAACGGCTTTCCGGGCTGAAAGGAATGCAGCACAGGAAAATGCCAGTATCAGAACCACGGCCATCACTGCAAACAATGGCAGAAACTCGCGGATTCCATCCGGACCCTCTGCAAAAGGCCGTGCATACCAGTCAACGGGCGCTGAGATCCTGGTGATTATAAGCTGCGCCGCCATGGCTCCTGCAATACCCAGGAATCCTGCAATGATACCTGACATACCACTGAGCGACAGGAACCTGGAGGAAGACTCCATAAGCCTCCTGATGGCCTGGATATCTTCAAGATGCTGATCTGTTTGATTTGTCATTGTATTTTGTAGTACTTTGCGCTACAAAGTAAAACAATGTTTTGCATTGCTGCAAGAAAAATTGTGATTTTTTTTACGGTGGCGGTTTATTATGATTGGCATCCGGCAGTTACAGGCCGTTATAATCAATACAGCTGGATCTCATACCTGACCCCTTCAACCGGGTACTCCCCGATTATAATTGAATCCTGGCTGAATGACATCGCTCCCACTATCCCAAGTCCGTTTGAAACGTTCGAATAAACCTGCACCGGCTCGGAGAGAGGATCATCATTTGTCTGCCTGTAGGCTGAATAAGATTGCAGGTACAGGTACAGATCCTTCGTGAGTGAACTGATCCTGAAAAATGCATGGAGAAACTCATAGTACTCAACATCAGGATCAATATCACCATAGGTCAGGTTCATGTTGTACTCCTTTCCCGAAATAAGCTCATCATTGAAGATATAGTAGTCATTCTCAAGGTACATGTCAAAGAAATCATCATCATGCACCGGTTCGATTATCGGATCGGAAAGGGCTCCGTAATTCAGGTCCTGGACACGGACATACACAACCTGTTCCGGGTCATACGGCAGATTCGGATCACCGGTATAGAAGCCATTGCTCGACGGGGCGGTAAACCTGTAAAAGTTTTCCTCGCCTGCCGGATCTCGGAAACGAAGATTCATATTCAACTCCCTGTAACCGTACTCGTTATTACTGTAACTGGTGTCAGCTATCGCCACAGGCACCGGTGCCGGCAGGCTTGTCTCGCCGGCGGCGGCAGGATAACCCGGGATGAGTACTTCAATGCGGTAGGTGTGCCCGTATTCCGGAAAATTTGTTTTTGAGGCATAAAGCGAATAAGGACTCACCGGGGCATTCTCATCCTCTGTCTCAGCAACGGAATATGGAAGTGTTTCCAGAAGCTCACCGTCGCGATACACCCGCACAACGGCATCAGTTATCTGCCTGGGTTTCCAGGGCACCTGGAAGACGGAATGGCTTTCCGAAACTGACACCGAAATAAAATTGTCCGGCTGAAGGAGTGCATATATAACCGCTTTAGGTTCGGTCTCCGGCCCCTTGTAATCTATTATGTCTTCACAGGAGACTGCTGCCACCATCGCCAGTGCTGTAATGGCTGTGACGGTAAGAGATGCTGTTTTGCTGCTTGTCTTCATACCTGTCAGAACTTAAATGAATATGAGAATGATGGTATGATGGGAAAGACGCTCAACTTGCGAAGTTCAGGTTTTTCATAGTATATTGTCTGGCCGGGGTTGGCCGGATCAGGCTCCTCAACCCATCTTCCGCCCCAGTAAACGAAGAACGGATTGTGGCGGCTGTAAGCATTATACACAGAGAAGCTCCATGTGCGCACGCCATTCTTTTTCTGCTTGTGCAGGTTAACCCCGAGATCGAGCCTGTGGTAAGAGGGCAGCCTGTAGTTGTTACGGCCGGGATAATCAGTAATCATACTATACCACCAATCCTGTGGAAATAGGTTTTCCGACGGGTACTCCGATGCTCCCAGTGTGGCGGCATTGCCTGTGCCGTACACCCATACAAGACCCGCATCAACCCTGTCACTGAATTTATGGGTAAGGACAAGGCTGATGTCATGCCTCCTGTCATACTTTGCGGGGAAAGTTTTTCCGTAGTTCAGATTCTCAAATTTCCGCTCAGTCCATGAAAGGGTGTAACCTATCCATCCCGTCAGTTTGCCATAACTCTTTTCAAGCATGAACTCTGCCCCGTAAGCCCATCCCCTGCCTTTTTCAACCTTCGACTCCCAGCCTGAACCGGTGCCTCCGAAAGATGCGCCTTCCTTATATTCTATAAGATTATCCATTGTCTTGTAGAATGCCTCTACTGTCACCTCCAGGTCTCCAGGGATCATAAAACCTGAGCCTATTGCAACCTGGTGAGAGACGGGGGGCTCGTACCGGCGCGTGACCGGCAGCCACAGGTCGGTTGGAAGACTGATGGCAGAGGTTGTAAGCAGGTGAACGAACTGGGCCATCTTACTGTATGACAGCTTGAACGACAGGTCGTCTGTGGCCAGGTACCGCAGTGAAAGCCTCGGCTGGAATACAAAATATGAGGTGTCCTGCACATTGAAGAGCGACAGGCGCACGCCGGCATTCATCTTAAGCTTCGGGGTGAGGTCGATGTTATCCTCTGCATACATTATGAACTCCCTGGCACGTACCTTCATGTCTCCCACAACAGTATCAAGCCCTCCGGTCTGCCCGGGGTTGTACCTGATTGCGGTGACACCGGGACTGAAGTGATGAAAAGTATAGCCTGTCCCGAATTTGACTGAATGGCGGGTTGAAAGAAAATAGTCGAAGTCGGTCTTTGCCCCCACATCCTCGATCCCGGAAAAGTATTTGAAGTAATCCAAAGACTTTGCATGTGAGTTGAGTTCCTCAACAGAAGACTCAACTGTCACATCGAAATCATATTTGCTGTATGTAAGTGTCGTATTGCTGAACAGTTTATTTGTAATGAGGTAGTTCCACCTGAGGGCGGTAATCATATTCCCCCATCCGAGTCCGAAGTTATCCTTGTATTCCATCCTCATCTCGCCATACTCACTCTCGTAATTTGTCCTGTAGCTGTCTCTCATGTATGCCCTGTCACGGCCGAGGTATGAGCTGAGGTATAGTCTGCTTCTCTCGGAAAACTTGTGGTTGATCTTGGCGTTCAGGTCATAGAAATAATACCCGGCGGTTGTCTTGTCATCCTGACCCTGGTTGTATTTCATTATAAACGGCTGTGCCAGTACGTCATAGTACGTCCGGCGGGCTGAGATCACAAATGATGTCCTGTCCTTGATTATGGGTCCTTCCAGCGCCAGTTTCGAGGAGATCAGTCCTACGGCGAAGTTGCCGTGGAACTCTTTCTCGTTGCCCTCCTTCATGCGTATGTCTACCACCGAAGAGAGCCGTTCACCGTACCGTGCCGGGAAGCCTCCCTTGTAGAGCTGGACTGACTTGACGGCATCAGGATTGAACACCGACATGAATCCGAAGAGGTGGTTGGCATTGTATACCGGCACGCCGTCGAGCAGGAACAGGTTCTGGTCGGGGCCTCCTCCTCGTACATAGATGCCGGTGGAGCCTTCGGTGCCTGACTGCACCCCGGGAAGGAGCTGGATCACCTTGAGCACATCGGCCTCGCCGAAGATAACAGGGAGCTTGAGGAACTTATCGACAGGTATGTCTATCATGCTCATCTGTGTGCTTTCGATCTTCGCCCTGCGGCCTGAGGCGGTGACTGTGACAGCGTCAATCTCGCTTGATGCCATTGTAAGGCTGAAGTTGATGACTGTGTCGCGGGTGAGGGTTATCATGACGGTGTCAGCGTCATAGCCCAGAAATGATACGATGATTTCGGCTGTTCCCGGTTGCAGCGGCAGGCTGTAGAAGCCGTAGCTGTTTGTTGTGGTGCCGTTGAACGAGGCTTTCTCGTAGACTGTGGCGTCTATCATCCGTTCGCCGCTGAGGGCATCGGTGACGAACCCGCTGACTGTCACACGAGGAGGGGTTGATGATCTCTGGCCTGAGAGGTGAAGGCTGAATGAGGCTGCGATCAGGAGAAGGGTTATTAGCCTTTGCATAAGTATCAGAAGCCGGTTGTCTCTTTCAGGAACTTGCGAACGGCATGTTTCTCCTCGAACTCGAGCATGCCCGTCGGCAGGCGGATGATCCGGCCGGATTTGAGAATGATGCGCACAAAATTTTCGTCTGCCCTTATCTCGTCGATCTCATGAATCGGCAGTACTATCCTGAAAGGTTTGGTGTACCATCTTATTGTAAGCTGTCCGTGATCGGCTGTCAGCCGGTTGACCAGTGTCCCGAAGTTCAGGCTGATGAAGCCCAGTGCCAGCAGCAGGAGTGCCACTGTCTGCAGCCAGAACGACCAGTCATTAATATCGCCCGTAAGGGCAATAACAATAATCATCACCAGGCAGACGATACCCAGTGAGCGGTAGATCCGTTCATACAAAGTATTTCTCAGTACCAGTTGTTTCATGTTTGCAGGTTTTGACTCTGATAAAGATAGTCAATTAAGGCGGGTTTAGCTGCCGGGGCCCGGCGAAAGTATCAATAACCGGTGTTTGTCTTCAGGAATTTCCTGATCTCGCGTCGTTTATCGGGGTCCAGCATTCTCACTGGCAGGCGGAGGGTATGTCCCTCTTTCATTGCGATGCGGATGCAGCGTTTGTCTTCGGTTATTCCGGTGATATTGTCGATGGGGAGATGTTTTTTAAGGATTTTTGTATTCCAGCGGATTGTGAGTATTCCACGGTCGACTGTAAGTCTGTTGATCAGGGCTCCGAAGTTGAGTGTGAAGAAGAATATTGCAATGAGTATGAACACAATAATAAGTATCCAGAATATGGGGCTTTGGGGGCTGTGCATGAACAGTTGCAGCCCCACGGAGAGGAGCAGCAGTCCTCCCAGGGATCGAAACAGGAATTCCTGGGCTTTATCTCTTATAACCAGCTGGTTCATAGGTTGCATTTAAGGTTGCAACTATAAAGGTACAAAAATAGTGGAATGGGGGCAAGCATCTCAGCCAATGCAAAGAGGGAACCCCAACCTATTCTGGCCTTTTGCTGGATTTTCTGCAAAACACAATTGTCGCGGGTACCACAATCCCGACTGCTATTGCCAAGATAAGGTTATAAGGCCAGTCTTCCCTGCCTTCACCGTTGTGTAAATCCAGGAGCATAAATGCCAGAAAGAGTGATGATACCATTATAACAGACAAAATTGCGAACCGTTTAAGTTTTGTTTTCATTGGTGCATGGAATTTTGTTTGTCCGGATCTTTATGCCTTAGCTGCAGGAAGAAGGAAAGGAATGTAAGTGAGCCCACGATGGTGTTTAACATCATGGCGATAAAGCTGTTTGACCATGGAGGAGCCTGTGTGATCAGGATTGCAGAGGTCACGCTTATTACAATGCTGATGATGGCTCCGGTTTTAAGGAGTATTTTTTCTTTTACCGCTGCGAGTTTCATCTGGGTTCACCTGGTTATTCTTCATGTTTCCTCCTTTTCCTGATTGTTGCAATAACTGAGCTGTCAATCAGCCCGGCGGTAAGGCATATTATCATGAGGATTTGATCAGCTCTGGTCCACGACTCTGTGAAGGTGACATATACAAGGTAAATTGCCAGCGGGCCAAACAGGATAATTTTTATTTTGTCAAACTTTTTCATGGATCAGGCTGTCTGGCCTTGTTGCTCAAAAACCAGTATGGTTATTATGCCAACTATGATGAATATGGCGCATCTGAGGGCGATGATCCTGTAGAAGCGGTGTTTTTCCCTGGTGTTTCTGATAAGGGCAATGAGCAGCATCAGGGCAGTCACAACCAGGCCAGAGTTCAGGAGTGGTCTGGTCATCGGGTAATTGTTAAGTGCGAATGCAAATCCCATAGTGAGTTGTGACAGTCCAAGTCCGGTTCCGACAGCAACAGCGATTCTCCAGGTTTCGAGTCCTTTGTATGATTCGGACTTGAATATTTTCCGAAACGGGATATCATTAAAGAGAGCAAATCCGAGGTAGAGGTAGATGGTAGCCAGTGCCAGGAAGAACAGAGATGAGATCACCGAATGTGCAGGCAGGTTTAGCAGCGCCATCAGAATCCCGATAATAACTCCGGCGATGAGGATCAATTCAAGTTTTTTCATAACTGCAGATTTAGTTATTTTTGACTTTCAACCAAGTATTAATTTCAGCAGTATCGGGTTATTGACCTTTGGTAATCAAATTTACTAAATCTGACAGATTGAGGCATCAATACCGGCCCAATATATTTGGAAACTTTCATCAGATTTTGACTCACTATCACCCCGGTTGGCACAAGTTACCTTTTGCCATGTAATTCATACACTGAAAAACACCAGGCGCGAAATAACAAAAGCCAAAGCAGCTATAAACCAACTGCCATATTACCTTGTTTCCTCCTGCCTGTCGTTGTTGTAACCTTCATTAAAGCCTTCCCTGAAATCTTTAACGTTGTTTTTAAAGTTCGCAAAGAACTGGATCAAAATCATAACGACAACTCCCAGGAGGAAAGCATACACTTCTCTTTTGGCGATTTTTGTTTTCATGATATTATTCTTAGAAATTAAACAGTTTTAGGTTTATTAAACTCCGACTTATTTCCCACTGGGCTCTATAATGGCCGTTGAAGGGACAGTTAACCACAAAGTAGAGTAGGACCATAAGAGTCACGTGAATCTTTTCCATGATAATGCAACGAAAGACATACTAAGTTAAGCAATTCAGCACTAAATGGTAACAAAATATATGTTTTATTTCATTAGCCCGATTAATTTGTTGGTGAACGTAATTCTTACAATTATTCTTTATTAGTTGTTATTAATTTAAATGCTGATTAATTTCTCAGGATGGCTGACCGGAGGGTTCATATTTTAATAGGCTTGCTATGAAGTTCCTATGATAAAATTCCACAGTTAAATTCCGGGAAAATAAAACTGTACAAACTATCTGCTTCTACCCTTCCGGGGCAGTAAAATCCATCCTAATATGACGAGGCTTCCTGCAGCAAAAAGTATAGAGGACTCTGACTTCGTAAGATTGACCGTATCTCTGAATACCCAATAGACACTCATCATAACAACATATATGATTGAGATCAGAGTAAGGGCGACAGTAAGATGCAAAAAACGGTCAAATTGACCACCTGACGCCGGACTAAACTGACCACCCCG
>CAZWOC010000019.1:0-72110 GCA_964635655.1 uncultured Rikenella sp.
TGTTCTGTGTAATATCTAAGCATTTCACCGCTACATTACACATTCCGCCTACCTTAACCAAACTCAAGGCTATCAGTATCAATGGCAGTTCTGCAGTTAAGCTGCAGGATTTCACCACTGACTTAATAGTCCGCCTACGCACCCTTTAAACCCAATGAATCCGGATAACGCTTGCATCCTCCGTATTACCGCGGCTGCTGGCACGGAGTTAGCCGATGCTTATTCCCAGGGTACCGTCAATTGCGTATCACGTACGCAAGTTTCTCCCCCTGGAAAAGCAGTTTACAACGCATAGCGCCGTCTTCCTGCACGCGGGATGGCTGGTTCAGGCTTGCGCCCATTGACCAATATTCCTCACTGCTGCCTCCCGTAGGAGTCTGGTCCGTGTCTCAGTACCAGTGTGGGGGATCACCCTCTCAGGACCCCTAAACATCAAAGCCTTGGTAAGCCGTTACCTTACCAACTAGCTAATGTTACGCATGCCCATCCCGTACCGCCGGAACTTTAAATATCAAAAGATGCCTCTTCATATCTTTATGGGGTATTAGTCCGAATTTCTCCGGGTTATCCCCCTGTACAGGGTAGGTTACATACGCGTTACTCACCCGTGCGCCGGTCGCCACCAAAGTATTGCTACCTCGTGCTGCCCCTCGACTTGCATGTGTTAAGCCTCCCGCTAGCGTTCATCCTGAGCCAGGATCAAACTCTTCATTGTAATATTTCTTTTCTTAAATATCCTTCGAAGATCAATCCGGTCTCTTCAAAAACTCAATCGAAATCGCTAGGTTTTTGGCGAGATCTCTCTCGCCTGTGTGCTACTACTTCATCAATAATTCAAAGAACTTTTTCCCACCCCTTTTTTTTTGAAGGTAAGGGACGACAAAGATACTGTGCTCATTTTTCTCTACCAAACTTTTTTCAAAGTTTTTTCCAACTTTTTTTGACCCTTTCAGATCATGCCTCTTAAGCCAGTCTTGTCAAATCACTCTTTCAGGGAACGTGCTTTTCTTTAAAAGCGGGTGCAAAGATATGCAGCTTTTTCATTAAAACAAATCTTTCCAACCTTTTTTTGCACTTTTTTTCTGAAAAAGAACGAAAAAATGACCCCGCTATTACTATATACCATATATTATATAGGGCAACCTGAAAAAAAATCCTGAAAACAACCAATTCCCCCTCCTTCCCCTTCCAGGTCAACCCAACCCAAAAAGAGTCTTCCGTCACCTCCCGCCCCGGGTTATTAACACCCGAAAATTTGTCCCGCGAACCGGCTTACCCTCTCCTGAACTCCTGTTTTATCTCCCCGCATGGGAAATTATAAATCCCGGAAATACCCCGACAAGGGATCGTAAATCCAAAAAAACGGACATCAATGAATTAAAAAAGGATTTGGATTGAAATATTTCTTACTTTTGAAATGGGCGGTCCCCTACCTCGCCGACCCTTTCTGGGTCCATATTTTGACGAATGTATATTTGACTAACATATGAATGGGGACCGCCTTTTTGTTTTACAGGTACCTATTATAACTGCATTCCCCGGATTTTGTTGCATTTTTCCCCCCTCTGAAGGTGATTTAACTGAACCGGATTATCCTTAATTCAATGCGTTCCTGCATCACATCAAATTATATTGAATTCATTATCAATGCCGTTAGCAGTAGGAAACATTACAATATTGAAATCATGGCATACCCGGAACCCGGGGTGGAGGAGATTCAACAGATTGACCGTTTTCGATGAGGCAGGTTTCCTCCAGCCGGGTCCCCGGAAAAGAGGCCTCATTTCCGGAGAATGGTGGAGAACATGGGAACCGTGCTTTTCAATGGTCACAAATGTTATTGATAGACAGTGATCTCATCAATTTCCCATCGTTCCGGGTATCGGCAACTTAACCCTACCTGAATCCCTTCTTCAGCCCTGAAATCAACCTTCTGGTAGGTTTCTATAAGTTCTCCGTTTACAAAACACTCAACTGAGCCGGTAATCAGATCACATACTACTCTTGCATTTTCCTGCATATTACAGTCTTCCCGGCAACGAAAGCCAAAACGGTTATTGACCCGTACCAGAACATTATCTGCATAGTAACAGGTATGCCCCCTGCTAAGGCTCTTTACTTCGATGATAAGTTTCCTGCGGGTGTCAACCTTAAGAACAGGACCGTTAACAACTCCTATGCCTTTAAGGAATAATGCTCCGTTTTCTTCCTTTACAAATGCAATTCTTTCATTTTCATTGTCAACAATCCAGCTCCTGTTAATTATCCCGTCGTTAAAATCATCTTTGAAAAGGAATAGTCCTTCTTTGCTATAAAATATACTCAGAGAGTCTTTAACATCTATTCCCTTACCTATCAAAGTATAAACAAGCTTATTCCATCCGGGAGAGAGGAACATATCTGAATTTACAGATGTGGAAGAGGCGGTGAATTCATCATTCTCAATACTCAGGTAAACCGCAGCATCTGCAAAGTATGGATTAAGGTACTTAACAGGTCTGATGAGATTACTATATACGGTATCCCCGTCTTTTACCGACAGGGTGTAAGGATTTGTCAGCGCACTATATTTTTCCTTATTTTTCTTTGTAAGCTCCTCCTGCTTCTTAACTTCGGGCAACTGCGTCCCGGCAGAAGCATTAAGGTAGCCGTCATTCCCACCTTGCCGGGCCAACACGACCCCTGTGACATAGAAACCGTTTTTCCATATTTCCCTGGCTTTTTCTGAATTAAATCCAGGCACTTTTGTGGTCATTTCTTCTCCAGATCTCGTACAAAATACTGATTTCCACGAAGGCGACCCGGGTGTATTAAAGCCATAACCCTCCCCTGACTTCGGTACTGTTGGCATAATTTTAATATAGACCAGATAGCCTGCTGATTTCCTGGGAGTGCATTCCAGCAGAACATAATCACGGTAATCGAGGTAATCAACCGGAGTGTCGGCTCCTGCCGTCCATTTAAAAACCCCGTTGACGACCGGTTCGCCCAGTAATTATCTCAAATCCCATCTTACAGTAATGCTTTGCAAATGCATAGTGTAGTTTGTGTGATGAGAATAATCAAATCCATTTACGGGTGAATAGGTTGTTTCACCGGATCCGGACAACAGAACAAAAACAGGATCATTTGTTTGAGCGATGGATTCTGCGAATAAAATACAAGCAGTAAATAACGTCACTATCCGTTTCATAATCAGTCTGGTTTGATTGGCTCCAACGTCCGGCTGAATGGGAAGCCGGTTAAAAGGTGTTATTGTATTTTACTTCAGTGTACTATTTGCGCAAATGACAAAAATAAAAAACCCTGCAAACGATAAGTTTACAGGGTTTTGCATTGATTTGCACAATGCTTCTGTGGAGATTAAGGGAGTCGAACCCTTGACCCCCTGCGTGCAAGGCAGGTGCTCTGGCCAACTGAGCTAAATCCCCGTTGCTTTTGTAGTCCCACCCAGAGTTGAACTGGGGACCTCTACATTATCAGTGTAGCGCTCTAACCAACTGAGCTATGGGACTGATAAGCGCACACTATAAAGAACGCCCCGTGATTGTGATCATTTGGGGTGACAAAAGTAACGCTTCCTTGTAAAGTTCCAAAATATTTTCAAAAATATTTTTTCAAAACAGGCGATAAGCCGATTTTCAACCCTGCCGTTTCACAAATCTCCTGCCCACAATACATGATATACCGGTGATTTAAGGGCAAAGAAAGAAAAATAACTACCTTCGCATTCATAGCGGACCTCTTATGCCGAACCTTGTCATAGTACCCACATACAACGAGCGTGAGAATATCTCCAGTCTCGTCAGGGCAATAACCGGACTCCCGGTGCCATTCGACATCCTGGTTATCGACGACAACTCTCCTGACGGCACAGCTTCAATTGTAAAGGAGATGATCCTGTCATTTCCCAATCTCCACCTCCTGGAAAGACCGGGCAAGATGGGCTTGGGCCGGGCATATATTGCAGGTTTCGAGTGGGCACTTCAAAGAGAATACAGGTACATCTTCGAAATGGACGCCGACTTCTCCCATAACCCCGAGGACCTTGTCAGGCTCTGGGATGCCTGCGAGAACGGAGGCGCCGACCTGGCAATAGGGTCACGGTACATATCAGGTGTAAACGTCGTCAACTGGCCGATGGGAAGGGTCCTGATGTCATACATTGCTTCAATGTACGTCAGGTTTATAACGGGCATGAAAATAATGGACACCACGGCAGGCTTCAAGTGCTACCGCCGTGAGGTGCTGCAGAATATCAATCCCGGCCATATCCGTCTCGTGGGCTATGGCTTCCAGATCGAGATGAAATTCACAGCCTGGCAACTGGGCTATAAAATCGTCGAGGTACCCATTATATTTACCGACCGCAGGGCGGGAACATCAAAAATGTCCGGCGGAATTTTCGGTGAAGCAATGTGGGGCGTACTCCGGATGAAAATTACAAGCTTCTTCAGAAAACCGCGAAAAGCTGCCGCCTGACCGGCCTGTCATGCTGAAGGAAAGCAAAACCAATACAATCATCCGTAATGCCCTGCTTATCAATGAGGAGCGGAGAAGCCAGTCGGATGTTCTGATAACCGGTGACCGCATTGCGGGTGTATATCCACCGGGTAAGGCTCCGGCGGATCCCGGTGTAAAAATAATTGAAGCATCCGGGCTCTGGCTGCTTCCCGGCATCATTGATGATCATGTCCATTTCCGGGAGCCGGGACTGACGCACAAGGCTGACATCGCCAGCGAGAGTGCCGCTGCCGCTGCCGGCGGAGTGACATCATTCATGGAAATGCCAAATACTGTTCCGCAAACAGTGACAATCGGGGAGTGGAAAAGGAAAAACAGCCTTGCTGAAGATCACTCTGTAATAAACTATTCTTTTTATCTCGGGGCCACAGACAGCAATATTCAGGAACTGCGCATGGCAAACCCCGCGCAAGTCCCCGCCTTCAAACTTTTCTTGGGGGCTTCAACAGGCAATATGCTTGTCAGTGACAGCACCGCGCTGGAGGCAATCTTCAGCCTCAAAAAGATACCGGTGGCCTGCCATTGCGAGGATGAGAAAATAATCAAAGCCAATATCGCGGCTTACCGCGAAGAATACGGTGATTCAATAGATCCCTCCTTCCATCCGGTAATCCGGAGCCGCGAAGCAGCCATTTCATCTTCAAAAGCTGCTGTCAGCCTTGCCCGCCGGGGCGGCGCAAAGCTGCATCTGCTTCACCTGTCGACTGCAGAGGAGACCGAACTTCTCTTATCAGGAGAGGATCCGTCACGGAAACAGGTGATAGGAGAAGCCTGTGTACACCATCTCTGGTTTGATGACACATCCTACTCTTCAAAGGGTAACCTGGTAAAATGGAACCCGCCGGTACGAAGCGCTGCCGACCGGGAGGCGCTGATAAATGCAGTGAAAAACGGAAAGATTGACATTATTGCAACTGACCATGCACCGCACACCCTGGCAGAAAAGAGCGCACCCTACTTCAGTGCACCCTCAGGCGGGCCGACTGTACAGCACTCACTGGTTATGATGCTGGAGCTGTGCCACAGGGGCGAACTCACCCCGGAACTTGTCGTGCGAAAGATGTGCCATAATCCCGCAACTGTTTTCAGCATTCCGGACCGCGGTTTTATAAGGGAAGGATTTATGGCTGACATTGTTCTTGTCGATCCGGCGGCGCCATGGACTGTCAGCAAGGAAAACATACTATATAAATGCGGATGGTCGCCACTCGAAGGCACCACCTTCCGCAGCAGCGTCATAACCACATTTGCAAACGGGGTCACTGTTTATGAAAACGGCAGTCTTACAGGCCGCCGTGCTCCGGAGATGCTTCGTTTCAAAAGATAAAAGGGTAGCAGTATGAAAAAAATTGCACTGCTGATGTTATTGATTGCTTTAGCCGCCTCCTGCGGCGACGGAGGTAATCACCGCAAGGGACGGGAAGGGATTGAAAACCGCACCGTGGCGGAAAACGCCAGGGGTCAAGGATCAGGGGACCGTACCGGGAAGGAAGATAAATCAGCTCCGGTCACCGGCTCCGGTACTGAGTCTGGCTCAGAAACAGGCCGGGAACCCCATCCGGGCGACAACAGGGAACTCGCTCACGGAGCTGTGCTGATAGCCACAGATATCGTGACAGAGGTCATTGTCCGCCCTGACCCTGAGGGAGATCCCTGGGAAACAGAGAAAGTGGCCGGATATGACGGTGAAGCTCTTGTTGACGGAATCTTCAACCGTATCTATGACGGCAGCCTGAAAGTATTTGACTATCACAGCGGCGAACCTCTGAAACCGGGGGAGGTGAAAAAGATTGAGGAGGAATTCAGCAACGACAGGACAAAAATAGGGAAGCTTTCATTCACCGAAGACTGGTACTGGTACCCGGAGGAGAACAGGCTGGATAAAAGGGCAAAATCGGTCACTTTCGGGTATGAGCTTTATAACAACACGGGGAAAGTTTATGCTTACAGGGCAGCCTTCAGGGCTGACCTGAACTGAGAAAAGTGAACAGGGCAGCCTTCAGGGCTGACCTGAACTGAGAAAAGAGAACAGGGCAGCCTTCAGGGCTGACCTGAACTGATAAAAGAGTACAGGGCAGCCTTCAGGGCTGACCTGAACTGACTGACGGCTAACCAAAACATCTTCACGATGTCAAGCTATGATATAACCAGCCTGAACGACTTCATCGTCAGGAAACAGAAAGATTTTCCCTTTGCCACCGGGGAGCTCTCCAGCCTTCTGCACCACATCGGAACCGCAGCCAAGATGGTCAACGCAAAGATACGCAAGGCGGGTCTTGTTGAAATCCTGGGAAAAGCCGGGTCAGAGAATCCTCAGGGGGAAGAACAGCAAAAACTCGACCGGTATGCAGATGAGGTTTTCATTGATGCACTCAAATCATCAGGGCAGTGTGCCGGGGTGGCTTCCGAAGAGAACCAGAACGAGGTGATTTTCACAGATGAATTTTCACAGAAGGGAAAATATGTGGTCTGCATGGACCCGCTTGACGGCTCGTCAAATATCGATTACAATGTATCAGTGGGTTCAATTTTCTCCATCTACAGGCGTGTTACACAACGTGATGCAGAGACCGGTATTATTGACTTCCTCCAGGAAGGAGGCAGACAGGTGGCTGCCGTGTATGTGGTCTACGGCTCCTCAACAATGCTGGTTTATTCAACCGGCAACGGCGTAAACGGTTTCACTCTCGACCCCACAATCGGTGAGTTCTGCCTCTCCCACCCCAACATGAAAACGCCTGAAACGGGCAGGATATATTCTGTCAATGAAGGCAACTATATAAAGTTTCCTGACGGGGTAAAGAAGTATATCAAGTACTGCCAGGAGAATGATCCCCCAACCGGCAGACCTTATATCTCAAGATACATCGGATCACTTGTGTCCGATGTTCACAGAAACATGCTTACGGGAGGCATTTTCCTCTATCCGCCTTCAATAAGCTACCCTTCGGGGAAACTGCGGCTTGTTTATGAATGTAACCCGATATCATTTCTTATTGAGCAGGCCGGAGGAGTTGCAACAGACGGTTCGAGGAGGATTCTGTCATTGAAGCCTGAGTCGCTTCACCAGCGAACCCCTTTCTACTGCGGCTCACCTGACATGATCAGGAAGCTTGTGGGGATGTGTTGCTGAAAGGAAAAGGCCGGCTTGCAGGCCCCGGGAGGCAGTAAACTGATTGGCCGGATGGAAGAATCAATCAAAGAGCCTGCCTTTCTCTTTGCGTTGACCTGCAGCTTTGCTAATTTTGCACCCGCAGACAAAATCAATGGCCAGCACCGTCTTCAGAGACATTTACAGACAGCATCCTTCATTCAGAAAACTGGAAGAGTTGCTTGCGACTGACAGCGGTGAGGCAGTGACAATCCACGGCCTCACCGGATCATCACGTGCCGTGGTAATGGCCGGAGCCCTTTCGCAGCATCCTACAACACATGTCGTTCTGCTGCCTGAAAAGGAGGATGCAGCCTATTTCTACAATGATCTGACATCACTCCTTGGTGATGAAAACATTTTTTTCTTCCCGGGCACATATAAAAGGTCGGTGATGTATGACCAGACCGAGCCCGCCAACATCATCCTGCGGGCAGAAGTGCTCAGCTTCCTCAGTTCAGGAAGGAGAAAGTGCATCATTGTCACCTACCCTGAGTCGGTCATGGAGAAGGTTGTAAGCAAGACCAGCCTCAAGAAAAACACATTTTCAATTAAGAGAGGGGCAAAACTCTCAATTGAGTTCCTCGAGGAGGTACTTCGCGAGTACAATTTCCGCCGTACTGACTTCGTGTATGAGCCCGGCCAGTACTCCGTCAGGGGCAGCATCACCGACCTCTTCTCCTATTCGGCTGACAAACCATACAGGATAGACTTCTTCGGCGAGGAAGTAGACTCAATACGTACATTCAGTCCTGATGACCAGCTCTCCCTGCAGCTGCACGATGAGATCCAGGTTATTCCTGACATACGGGAGCTTGCCTTCCAGGAGAGTTCTGACAGCTTCATCGATTTCATTCCGCCATCCTCGATCATATGGAGTGACAATTTTGACTACATAATTGAGAAGACTGACAATATATGGGCGCAGGCACGCGCACGCAGCTCCAAGGGAGAGATCTCTGACAGGCGTGACATAATCATCACCGGCCGTCATCTTGAGGAACTCTGCTCACATCACCGCCGCATCTTTTTCGGAAGGGGGAGGCATGATCCCGCAAGTCTCAACATCGAATTCCGGACCGAGCCTCAGCCGGCGTTCAACAAAAATTTCACACTGCTTACCACCAGGCTGGCCACAAACACGCAGGAGGGTTACAGCAACTTCATCATCTCGGAGAGTGACGTGCAGGAGCAGCGCCTGAAAGAGATTTTTGCAGAGACTGACCCGAATGTGCAGTTCACTCCTCTCCTGCTCAACCTTCATCAGGGTTTCACCGATCATGATCTGAGGATAGCGGTATATACTGATCACCAGATCTTTGACCGCTACCACAAGTTCCGGATAAAAGGTTTTTTCACCCGCCGTGACAGCATGACTGTGAGGGAGCTTACTGACCTTAACCCGGGTGATTACGTGGTTCACACTGACCATGGCATTGGCCGTTTCGGGGGGCTTGAAAAGATCGAGGTCAACGGCCGGATGCAGGAGGCCATAAAGTTGGTTTTCAAAGATAATGACATACTGTATGTAGGCATTCACGCCCTTCACCGTATTTCGAAGTACAAGGGTAAGGATGATACCCCTCCGCGCATCAACAAGCTGGGCACAGGGGCATGGCAGAAGATGAAGCAGGCAACGAAGAAGAAGGTAAAGGACATCGCGCGTGACCTTATTCTTCTTTACGCAAAGCGAAAAGCCTCCGGCGGTTTCTCCTACTCGCCTGACTCGTACCTGCAGCGGGAACTGGAGGCTTCGTTCATCTGGGAGGATACTCCGGATCAGCTTGCCAGCACCGTGGCAGTAAAGGAGGATATGGAGGCTCCGGTGCCCATGGACCGCCTGATCTGCGGAGATGTGGGATTCGGAAAGACAGAGATAGCCATACGGGCAGCATTTAAGGCAGCTACCGACGGAAAACAGACGGCTGTGCTCGTGCCTACTACAATTCTTGCGCTGCAGCATTACAAAACGTTCTCCTCGCGCCTCGAAAATTTCCCGTGCAAGGTTGATTACATCAGCAGGCACAGAAAGTCTGTCGAGCAGAAGAAGATCCTCAAACAGCTTGCCGATGGCGAAATTGACATAATAGTAGGAACACATAAGTTAACAGGCAAAGAAGTGAAATTCAAGGACCTGGGCCTGCTCGTCATCGACGAGGAGCAGCGGTTCGGTGTAGCCGTAAAGGAGAGGTTGAAGACTCTTAAGGCTGGCGTTGACACTCTCACCCTGACCGCCACACCCATACCCCGGACACTTCAGTTCTCGCTCATGGGAGCACGAGACCTGTCTGTCATCAGCACCCCTCCGCCTAACAGGATGCCGATCATCACGGAACTGCACGGCTTCAACGAGGATATAATCCGTGACGGAATCAAGTACGAAGTGAGCCGTAACGGCCAGGTGTTCTTCATCAACAACCGGATTGAAAACATTATGGAGGTCAAGGCCTCCCTGTTGCATTTCTGCCCCGGGATAAAGATTGCCGTTGTGCACGGCCGGATGGAAGGTGATGAAATTGAGAACGTCATGTTTGATTTCATCCGGGGCGACTATGACGTTTTACTGGCCACAACAATCATTGAATCAGGTCTTGACATCCCGAATGCGAATACGATCTTTATAAATGACGCCCACAATTTCGGTCTCTCAGAGCTGCACCAGCTCCGGGGAAGGGTGGGCCGCTCAAACAGGAAGGCTTTCTGTTACCTGCTCACTCCCCCTCTGTCAGTGCTGACAGGCGATGCCCGCCGCAGACTAAAAGCCATCGAGGAGAACTATGAGCTGGGAAGCGGCTTTAACATAGCGTTGCAGGACCTTGACATACGCGGAGCAGGCAACCTGCTTGGAGGCGAGCAGAGCGGCTTCATCGCCGACGTCGGTTATGAAACCTACCAGAAGATACTTGACGAGGCTGTAAGGGAACTGAAGGAGGAGGAGTTCGGAGGACTATTCCCCGGGCCGGCGGAAAAGAAGGAGCCTGAAGCCAGGGAGCTGCAAAAACAATTTGTCGCGGATGTGACCGTAGAAACAGATATGGAGATCATGTTCCCGGATGATTATGTTTCAAATATTCCTGAACGCATCAGGCTTTACAAAGAGCTCAATGATATCCGTGACGAGGCGGGCCTGAAAGCGTATGAATCACACCTGGCTGACAGGTTCGGACCACCCCCGCCACCAGCCAGGGCGCTGCTCGAGCTTGTAAGGCTGAAGTGGGCTGCCGCCGCCGCAGGAATAGAGAAGGTAATCATTAAAAATAACACACTGATTGCTAACTTTGTGACAGATCAGTCGTCACAGTTTTACCGTTCCTCACTTTTTGTTTCTGTGATGAATTATGTAAACAGGAGACAGGGCAATATGTCCGTAAAACAAAACAACAACAAGCTGAGCCTGACAGTCAGGAATATAACTTCAGTTGCAGCAGCGATTAACCTGTTTAAAGGCATAATCACATATCATGAGTCGACACTGAACACAAAGGCCAACTAAGAGATGAACCTGGTAATAGATATCGGAAACACATCAGTCAAGGCTGCGCTTTTCAGTGGAGGGAAAATTGTCTGCCAGGAGCGGTTCAACGCTGCTGACAATGAGCTGATAGGCAGTTTCATCGGGCAGCGGAGACTGAAGGGAGTTATTGTCTCCAGTGTGGGCGGTGACCCCTCATCGCTGCTTGACTGGCTTGGCAGCAGGGCTGAAAGGGTGCATCATCTCACCGCCTTGTCAAAGTTCCCGTTTGCCATTGACTACGACACTCCGGAGACTCTTGGGGCTGACCGTCTTGCCGCCGCTGCCGGGGCGGTTAACCGGCATCCTGGCTGTGACCTCCTGGTAATGGATGCCGGCAGCGCCCTTACAATTGACCAGGTTGTTGGCGGTGCTTTCAGGGGTGGCAGTATCTCACCGGGACTGTCGATGCGTTTTCGCGCTCTGCATGAGTACACCGGTCGTCTCCCTCTGGTGACAAAGAGAAGCGGATTTACAACCCCGGGCAGAACAACCGAAGATGCAATCGCCGGAGGCGTTATAATGGGCCTGGCTTATGAAATAATTCAGTATATTCGCACATTCGAAAAAATGCATCATAATCCCGTTGCGGTCATCACGGGTGGAGACTGCGGGATAATATCCCCGCTGACCGGAGCCAATCTGCTTCACTACCCTGACCTGGTAACGGAGGGTTTGAACTTTTTACTGGAAACAAATGTATAAGAGCATAAGAGCAGGTCTGGTATGTCTCCTTGTTCTCCTTGCAACGGGAGCAGCAGGACAGAAAAATGTCAATACCCCCTTCGCGAGGTACGGGATAGGCAACCTCGAGCAACAGGGCAACTTCAGGTCGAAAGCCATGGGCGGCATCAGCAGCGGCATCAGGGACAACGTTACACTTAACTTCCTGACTCCGGCCTCTTACAGCAGCATAGATACGACTTCGTTTCTATTCGACTTCGGCATTGACTACGGGTCAGCCCTGGTAAAGGGAAACGATCTGAAATACAAATCGCAGGACATGACCTTTTCTCATCTGATGATGGGGTTCCCGATAATAAAGGGATGGGGCGTTACTGCAGCAGTGCTTCCTTATGCCAACGGAGCATATGACATAGGCTTCGAATCAGAGGGAACCGGAGTTACCGGCACTGTTTACGAGCACCACAACGGCACCGGCGGATACCAGAAGATCTTGCTTGGCACCGGGGTACGCCTTTTTAAATATGTCTCCGTCGGAGCGAATGTTTTTTACATGTTCGGTGAGGAAACAAGATCAAACGACTTTTCATTCACCGATGACAATAATTATTTCAATACCAGGAAACAGGGCAGCTCAGCTCTCAGGGGTTTCGGCTACGATGCATCGGTGCAGTTAATTATTCCGCTGTCAGAGAACAGGTTTTTCAATGCAGGAGTGACATATACCCCGGCATTTGATCTGGACACGGAAAATGAGGACCTGACCTTCAGGTACTCGAACGTACAGACCTCGGCACTGGCTTTTGACACTCTCTCCTACAACTCGCTCTCCACAACAAGCAGGATGCCGCAGTCAGTCAGGTTCGGGTTTTCACTTGGCAAGACTGATAAGCTGACCGCAGGAGCTGACATTGTTTACACCAAATGGAGCAAAGCATCATTCCCGGGTACATACGGCACCTATACAGATGCTCTTTCATTGCATGCAGGAGCAGAATACATCCCTGACAAATACTCAAATTACAATTTTTTTGATCGCCTCGAATACCGCATAGGATGCCGTTATGGTGAAAGTTACACCCTTTTTGTCGGCGAGGAAGTCAAAGAGTACGGCATAACTTTTGGAACAGGTATACCAATGAAAAGATCGAGATCGCGGATCTCACTTGCAGTGGATCTCTCCACCCGGGGCAGCAGCAACGGGCAGATCCCGCAGGAGACACGGGTATCGGTCGGAGCCAGCCTGAATTTGTATGATTACTGGTTCCTGAAAAGACAGTATGACTAATTAAATGATTAAGAAAGAGATGAAAAGATCAACCAGCACAATTCTGACTGTTTTGCTTCTGTCAGTGTTTTCGTTGGCCCTTCAGGCCCAGAAGGGTATTGAAACGGGCACCCCGTTCGGAAGGGGTGAGGACAGCACCAGGTGTCTGCGCAACACATCACTCTATTCGACATATTATGAGAACAAGGACTACAACATGGCCGTACAGTTCTGGAGGCCGGTGTTCAATGAATGTCCCGGCTCATCCAAAAACACCTATATCAAGGGAGAAACCATGTTCAAGGAGTTCTTCCGCAAGAGCGGGAATAAGGCCTATATTGACACAGTTCTGATGATTCTCGACCAGCGGACGAAGTATTTCAACGAGGAACCTGCAAACAATCTCCGCAAGGCATTTGCACTCTATGAGTTTGGCGGCAATGACCCTGATTATGCAAGTAAGTGCTATGGTCTTATCAAAGGTGTCATGGAGCAATCGCCACAGAGTTTTGACCATACATATTCGAGCCTTTACATGGCCATCACCGCCAAATGCTATGCTCTCAAGCTCATTGAGGCTCCGGAAGTGATAACAGCATATTCAAATTCGATGAAGGTTGTCGACAACCAGCTTGCACGCAAGCCGGGTGACACCCGTTATACCGAGGCGAGGAAAAACATTGATGCCGTTTTCAGATCAAGCGGAGCAGCCTCCTGTGAAAACCTTGAGCATCTTTTCTCTGCCAGCGTCGACAATAACCCGGGTGATACTGCCATGCTGAGAAAGGTTCTTTCTCTTCTGGGCGAGACAGGATGCAAGGAATCTGAACTTTACTACAAGGCTGCCACCAGTCTTTACCGTTCTGACCCCAGTGCCTCCTCAGCGGCTCAGCTGGCCGAGATGAACCTGGCACGCAAAAAGTACAGCGAAGCAGAAAAGTACCTGACAGAAGCCATAGACCTTGAGACAGACAGCAAGGTCAAGTCAGGGTTGCTGACCAAACTTGCCACACTGGAACTGACGTCTGACAGCAAACAGGCTGCACGTGATTTCGCAAGGGCAGCATTTTCACTCGACCCCACAAACGGCAACGCCCTGTTCATTATAGCTGAGGCTTATGCCGGATCAAGAATAGGTGAAACATTCGAGAACCAGACAGTATATTGGGTTGTAGTTGATTACCTTGTGAAGGCAAAAAATACAGACCCGACCCTGAAGGAACAGGTAGATGAACGCATAGCAATCTATTCCAGGCTCTTCCCGACAAAGGAAGAGGCCTTCTTCAGAAGCATGGTCGAAGAGGGGACTCCCTACCAGGTTGGCAGTTGGATCAATGAATCAACAATAATCAGGTTCAGGAAGGAATAACAGCAGTGAAATCCTGCATCCCATACAGAATCATCGTAGCAGTCCTGATTGCCGGGACTGCTTTGCTTTCGTCATGTGACAGGAAGGAGGAGGCTGTAAAGGATTTCCAGATAAAGGGGCTCCCGACGTTGTCAGCAAGGAATATTGAGACAATGTACACTGATTCAGGGAAAGTCACAATGCTTGTACGGACACCCCTGATACAGCAGTTCACCGCAGAGGAGAATCCTCATACACTCTTCCCCGAAGGGCTTACAGTACTTTTTTATGACATGACAAATGAGCCCCAGGCAAGCATCACCTCAAAATATGCACGTTATACCGATAAGGATGAGATTTGGGAGCTTCGCGACAGTGTAGTTGCAATAAGTAACAAAGGTGAGGTTCTGGAGACTGAACTGCTCTTCTGGAGCCAGCCGAAAGACAAAATCTGGTCTGACAGGTTCGTCAGGTTCACACATGATGACCAGATTGTTATGGGAACGGGATTCGATTCTGACTCACGCTTTTCAAACTGGACGATCAAAAACGTAACTGGTACAATTTATATAAGGGATGAACAAGAAATCACTCCTGCTGATTGAGATCATCTGGGCCATCCTGGGATTGTTATGCCTTGCTATTGCCATCCGTGAAACTATCAACCACGGTATCAGCCAGGCATTGCTGTTCTATGTGATGACAGCCGGCGCCTTTGCTCTGGCATTTCTCCGGGACTCACAGCGAAAAAAACTGTAAATTTGGGATATGAACCCGCTGGTCATCATCCCTTTTGCAATTCTGCTTGCCGCATTCTTTTCGGCGATGGAGCTCTCATTCATAGCCTCCAACAAGCTCCGTATTGAGCTTGACCGAAAGCAGGGCAATTTCGGTTCAGGAATAATATCCGGATTCACCCGCAACCCTGGTCTCTACATTTCCACAATGCTCATCGGGGTCAACATAGCCACTGTCATATTCAGTATGCTGGCCGCAGACCTTATTGAATCATGGCTTCAACATCTGATCCCGTCCGAAGTGCTGATATTCATTATCCAGACAGTGATAACCACAATGATTATATTGGTTTTCGCTGACTTCCTGCCAAAGTCTGTGGTTCGCATCAGCCCAAACTTCTTCCTTAGTTTCTTTGCAATTCCTACTGCCTTTTTCTACTATCTGTTCTACCCTGTCAGCAAGTTCACACTCTGGCTGGCCAACATGATAATGCGGTTATTCTTCGGCATTAAAACCGAAACGAAGGAGCAGGAGAACCGTATCTTCACCCGGATTGATCTTGATCACTTCGTTAATGACCTGGTTGAAACGGAAGAGGAGAAGGAGGAGGAGAACAGCAGTCTGAAGATATTCCAGAACGCCCTTGATTTTTCATCTGTGAAAGCGCGTGAATGCATGGTTCCGCGTACGGAAATAGTAGCCCTTCCGGTGCAGTCGTCACCCGACGAACTCAGGCAGCAGTTCATTGAATCAGGTCATTCAAAGATCCTGCTTTACAGTGACAATATTGACAATATGGTGGGCTACTATGAACTGAAGGACATACTTCATGAACCGTCAGACATAACGACCGGTATGCGGAAACTGACAGTTGTCCCGGAGACGATGACAGCCAACAAGGTGCTGAGGCTCCTGTCTGATGCCAAGAAGAGCATAGCCCTCGTTGTCGACGAGTTCGGAGGAACAGCCGGGATAGTCACAATTGAGGATGTCCTGGAAGAGATAGTCGGAGACATTGAAGATGAACATGACACAAGTGACCTTGTGGAGAAAAAGATAAACGAAAAGGAATATGTTCTCTCCGGGCGTCTTGACATCGACTACCTTAATGAAGAGTATGACCTGGGGCTTCCCGAAAGTGATGAATACACAACTCTTGCCGGACTGATACTGTTTGCACACGGCAACATACCCAGGCAGCAGGAAAAAATACGGGTAGGGCGCAATCTTTTCACTGTCCTTAAAAGTTCCTCCACCAAGGTGGAACTGCTTAAGCTGCTGATTGACTGAACCTGACGAACACCGCCGTGAGCTCTCCCGTATACGGGAAACATTAACCGGGCAACTTTCAGCCCTTTTTCTTCAACTCTGCGTAATACTTGAAATACAACGGGATGGCCCTCATCCCTGCAAACAGGTTCTCAAGGGGATAATTCTCATTTGGTGAATGTATTGCATCGGCCTCAAGGCCGAACCCCATCAGTATCGATTTGACCCCTAGTATTCTTTCAAATGTCGAAATTATGGGAATACTGCCACCGCTGCGTACAGGTATTGGGGTTTTACCGAAGATTTCAGTGTATGCCTTCTCTGCGGCAAGATATTCCGCGGTATCCAGAGGACTCACGTAAGCCTCGCCTCCGTGCAGGTATTCTGCCTTTATTGTGACACCTGCCGGTGCAATCGACTTAATATAATTTATAGCCAGGCTGGCGATTTTTTCGGCTTCCTGGAAGGGGACGAGTCTCATTGAAATCTTGGCAGCAGCTTTTGAAGGAAGGATAGTCTTGGCCCCCTCGCCTGTATAGCCGCCCCATATACCATTCACGTCAAGTGTGGGCCTGATGCCGACGCTCTCCATGGTGGAGAAGCCCTTCTCTTCAGCCAGCGCGTCAACCCCAACTGACTTCCTGTACTCCTCCGGGTCGAATGGTCTCTCCGCCATCTTGGCCCTTTCTGCATCTGACGGAACTTCTACCGTATCATAGAAACCCGGAATTGTCACCCTTCCGTCACTGTCCTTCAACCTGGAAATAATATCGCAGAGCGCATTGCACGGGTTCACGACGGCACCGCCATAGATGCCTGAGTGAAGGTCGCGGTCCGGCCCTTCAACTTCTATCTGTATGTATGAAAGTCCGCGCAGCCCCGAGGTGATTGAAGGTATTTCAGATGAGATCATTGTGGTATCCGAAACCAGGATCACGTCAGAACGGAGCATCTCACTGTACTCAGAACAGAATCCGGCGATGCTGACCGAGCCGGCCTCCTCCTCTCCTTCGATCATGAACTTTACGTTGCATGCGAGGGTGCCGGTTGCGTTCATCATCTCAAACGCCTTGAGGTGCATGAAGAGCTGCCCTTTGTCGTCATCGGCCCCGCGGGCCCATATCCTGCCATTGCGGATCTCAGGCTCGAAAGGTGCCGAGTTCCACTTATCCAGAGGTTCGGCAGGCATCACATCATAATGACCGTAGACAAGGATGGTTGGCAACGACGGGCTGACAAGCTTCTCACCGTAGACAATGGGATTGCCCCGGGTGGCATAGACCTCTGCACGGTCAGCACCGTTGGCTGACAGCAGGTCACGGATATACTCCGCAGCCCTGACCATATCAGCCTTATTGGATTCGGATGCACTGACTGACGGAATCCTTATCAGTCCGAAGAGCTCATCAAGAAATCTCTCCCTGTTGGTTTCGATGTAGTTTCTAATGTTTTCCATGATTGTTGTATTTATGATATTCGCCGGCAGCCCATTGCAGTTTGTTGTACCACTCCTCGCCAAAAGCCCTTACCAGCGGTTCGCGAAGAAAGACATAGAGTTCTGTTTTATGTCTCGCGCCGCAGGCGACACCGGGTTCGCATATTGTCCACTCCTCATAGTTCACTGCCCGGAAATCACGGTACTGCCTTATCCGTACCGGGAAGAGATGACAGGAGAGGGGTTTGCGGAAGTCCACCGCACCGGCATTGAACGCCATTTCTATGCCGCACTTGAATATATCATCCTCCATCACCGTGTAGGCACACTCCTCGTTGTTGATGAGAGGGGTGACCAGTTCACCCTCAATGTCTGTTGTGCTTGTTCCGATTTCTTTAATTGCACTGACTCCTTCCGGGCGGAGAAAAGGCCACAGGTCAGGCCATATCCGTTTCAGGGCTGATGCCTCATCCGGGGTAAGCGGAGCGCCTGTATCTCCGTACCTGCAGCAGCTGCCCTTGCAGGCCGGCAGGTCACATAAAAACCTCTTCTCAATAAGCGCCAGCGATACTATGGTGTCATCTATCTGAAGCATCGTCTACGTCACACAAGTGATTTGCCGGTCATTTCAGGAGGTATGGATATGCCCATCATCGTCAGCACTGTCGGCGCCACATCTGCAAGGATACCGTTCCTTACATTTTTATACCTGTTGCTTATAAGGTAAATGGGAACAGGATTGAGTGAATGGGCAGTGTTGGGTGACCCGTCGGGGTTTACTGCATAATCGGCGTTGCCGTGATCTGCTATTATAATAACCTCGTACCCGTTCGCAATGGCAGCCCTGGCAACATCACCGGCACATTCATCCACTGTTTTTACAGCTTTCTGAATGGCTTCAATCACGCCCGTATGCCCAACCATGTCTCCGTTTGCGAAATTGAGGCAGATAAAGTCAAACTTTTGTTTGTTCAGTTCGGCGACAATTGCATCCCTGACTCCGTATGCGCTCATTTCGGGTTGAAGGTCATAGGTGGCGACTTTCGGGGAAGGGATGAGTATCCGTTCCTCTCCTTCGAATTCCTTTTCCCTTCCGCCGGAGAAAAAGAAGGTAACATGTGCGTATTTCTCAGTTTCGGCAATCCGAAGCTGTTTCTTCCCGGCTTCCGAAAGGATCTCGCCAAGTGTCCTGTCGACGTTCTCCTTTGGAAATATCACATGAAGCCCCTTGAACTTATCGTCATAAGGTGTCATTGTAAGGTAACGGAGGGGTATCGTCTTCATGCCGGTTTCGGGCATATCCTGTTGTGTCAGCACCATTGTAAGCTCCCGGGCACGGTCATTGCGGAAGTTGATGAACACAACCACGTCTCCTTCGGTTATTGTTGCAATTGGTTTCCCGTCAGCTCCGGTTACAACTATGGGCTTCATGAATTCATCCGTAACCCCGGCATCGTAAGACTGCTGCATAGCCAGCAGGATGTCCGTCGTCGCGGAGCCCTTTCCGTGAACAAGCAGGTCATAGGCCTCCCTGATCCGTTCCCATCTCTTATCACGGTCCATTGCGTAGTAGCGGCCTACAAACGACGCCACTTTCCCGTTGCTTTTCCCGAGGTGTCTCAGAAGGTTTGCCATGTAACCCTTTCCGCTCTTCGGGTCTGTGTCGCGGCCGTCGCCGAAGCCATGGATAAATACATGCTTCAATCCATACTCCGCTGTCATGTCACATAAGGCATACAGGTGGCTGTCAAGCGAATGGACCCCGCCATCAGACAGCAGCCCCATGAAATGGACCTTAACTCCCTTTTCACGTGCATATTCAAAAGCCTGACGGAGCTCTTCATTTGAACGGATCTCGCCTGTACGGCATGCTTTGTTTATCTTAACCAGATCCTGGTACACGACCCGGCCTGCTCCTATGTTCAGGTGCCCTACTTCCGAGTTGCCCATCTGCCCTTCGGGAAGACCGACATCCTCACCTGAAGTGAGCAGGTGCGATGATGGATAGGTCTTTTTCAGCACATCAATATTGGGTGTGCCGGTGGAACTTATCACATCACTCCTTGTGCCGTCACCTATTCCCCATCCGTCAAGGATCATCAGCAATATTTTGTTGTCTTTCATTAAATCTTTAAGGTTTGTTAAACAGGTAGCAAAAATAGCCAATTCCCCGGAAGGAATTGCATTGAAGCATTATAACAAGGCAAAGGGTAAAAAAGTTTGTATCACCTGGCGCCCCTGATCTCCCTGACCCTGATGTGGTATTCCTTGTCAGGACAGGCAGGTTCGTATTCAATATCACGTCCGACAAAAGCTGCCCACTCCTGTTCAGTGAGGTTTCTCGATACCTTGTCACATAATCGGTCAGTCATGCTTCTTATATGTGCAGGTCGACGGATGACTTCTTCCCTGGTCGCAGCCAGAAAAGCTTCACCGTTGTCACTGAATGCAAGGTTCAGAACATCCTTGCCACCGTCTGTAAATACTACCGGAGTCTGTTTCAGGTCGGTCATCGTCCAGAGCCTTAATTCCCCTGTCACATCAGCTGTGATCATCTGACCGTCTGTCATGTCGAAGGCAATTTTATTTATTGCTGCCATATGTCCGGCTGCACCGGATTGCGTCTTCCCGGCAGAGATGTCCCATATCTCGATCATTCCTTCATTGTCTCCCGTCGCCAGCCTGTCACTCTCCGGGATGAATTCAAGTGCAGTTCTGATTCTGCCGCCAGTCGGGTCGGGGAGATATTTCAACGGTTTTCCGTTCTGCCAGCAGACCAGTTTACCTTCACCGGTGATTGCGGCAAGCATTGAATTCCTGTCGGATAATCCGATGACGGTTATCCCGGAGGGGTCACTGATTATCCTTTTAGCCCTGCGTGTGGCGAGATCCCACTCGCTGACGCCACTGCCTGCGGTTGATGAAAAAAGATGAACGTTGTCTGAATAGACCAGCGAAGTAATGCTTCCGCTCGAGTCCTGCAACTGGTAACCGATTGAATCGTCATCAAGAGGGATCATCAGTATCTCTGAGTCATCTGTCCCACAGGCCAGCCATGAATTGTCCGGGCTGACTGTCATGACGCTTATATTCTTGTTGCCTGTCCAGACAAGACCATACCCTTCTGAGGGATGTCTTGTATTCCAGCTCAGCACTCTGCCTTTCGTATCAGCAGTAAAGAATTCACCGTCAGCTCCCTCAGCCATAGCGGTATAAGTGATGCCGTCAGCTGTATACCTGATGAAGAATTTGTTTCCATAACGCTTGCATACATCATAGAGAGCGGCAAACACATCGGCGTCCTCGGTCGTCCCTGAGTACTTCTGATTGAACAGGTAAGCCTGCCATGCAAGCAATACCTGGAGGTCCGTCCTTCCGGTATAGTTAAGAGATCTTACAGCCAGTGATTTTGCCAGTGAGATCATCCGGTTCCTGTTTGCCTCAGAGGCCTTTTTCAGGGCAGCAGATTTTTCAGAAGACAACTCCTTCACTGACTCCTCAGTCTGACTGGCCCCCGGTTCCCTGTTCTCTGCCAATATTTCTCCTGATTCTTCATTCTTTGCCCTCTCATCCGTGATGATGGTCCCGGATGCCTCCGGACCAGTAGTCGTAATTAAAGCAGAAGCCAGGATCTGAAGGCTGTCACTAAGTCTTTTATTGAGAGCAACTGCTTCGTCTTTCATCTGAACAGCAATCTCTTTTTGCCGCACTGCTCTGTTTCTAAGTGAGATAACTGCGCCGAAGGCAATAAGAGTCAGAAGCGCCAGCAGTCCGAGAATGCTTGCGGCGAGCTTTGACCGTCTGACTGTTTCTGTTCCACTTTTTCTGCCGTATTCCTCGCGGATACGGTATTCTTCCTCTGAGTTTTTCAGGAAGATCATTGCCCTTTCGAAGGCCGGGTCTATTCTCTCTGCCCATGCCAGTGTGGGGTTGTTCTCATTTCTCCACCGGAGGGCAAGCAAAAGATCAGGTGCTGTCCACAGGCGCCCGCTACCCTCCTGGTATTGGGCTGCAGCTCCGGCGAGCTGCCTGTAGAGCCGCACTGACGCTTCCTCCTCATCCATCCACTTGCGAAGGGTCCCCCACAACCTGATAATGCTCTCATGTGTAAGGTCAAGGATGCTCTCCCCATTGAGAGGAACCTCCTTCGACGGTGTCAGGAAAGAATATTCAGGTGACCGGAATACTTCAGCAACACCTATGATTTCACGCTCAGGGCATCCGGTTTGTGCTGCAATTGTAGCGATCCGCTCCGGCTTTCGCAACTCCCTGCCATCATCTGAACGGGTGGTTATTGTCCTGAAGAGCCGGGAACAAACATAACGGTGCCTTTCATCGAGTGACTCATAGGCCTGGCCTGCGTGTTGGGAGATGGCTCCCTTCAGTTTCCCTACGGCCTCATAGTCAGATATACTTATTGGCCGGCTAAGATCACCCATTCGGCTCCACTCATTCCATATCCGCATCATCAGGTGCTGCAGTACGGGCAATTGGCCTGGTCTCTCTTCAATATCGGAGAGTATGAGCTTTACAAGTGACCTGTCAATCGATCCGCTGGTTAGCTTTACCGGCTCCTCGATTACCGCGGCAAGCTGATCGACGGGAATCTGGGGCAACAGGTAGCTGCTGCTGTTCATCAGGTTCGTGAGGGAGTGAAAACGTCCGCATTCCGAGACATATTCAGACCTGAGCGTGAGGATGATGTACAATCCGTGGTCAGGCTTCTGCATTGCATTGACAATCAGATCAATGAAGTCTGTTGCATCGTCATTCGGAAGGCCCCCGGAAGTAACCGGCATGAACCGGAATATCTCCTCGAACTGGTCAATGACAATCACCACCTGCTGACGCAGGTTTTTTCTGATCCGGTTAACCACATCTGTCAGTCCTTCCGCTTTATTGTGCAGTGATGCAGCCACACTGATCTCTGGCAGTTGGTTAAATCCAGCCCCGGCAGAGAGTGAAGAGAGTTCGGATGCCAGATGATCAACCGGATTGAGTGCAGGTCTGAAGACGAGATATGACCATGATTTCTTTTCTTCAGTGTTTTCTTTAAGCAGAGCAGGAATCACACCTGACATTACGAGTGAAGATTTGCCGCTGCCGGAAGCGCCAAGTACAGTTACAAACCTGTTTTCCTTTAGCCTGGAAACCACCTTCAATGTACTTTCCATCCGTCCGAAGAACAGGTGCCCCTCATCCGGTCTGAATGCTCTAAGCCCCGGAAAAGGATTTGGTCTGATTATTATATTCCTATCTGGCATTGAAGACAATTTTATGTAGCACGAACTCCCTCCTGAATATCCATATAATTTACAAATATATCCTCGAATTCCGAATAGTAAAACACAAATGTTTCAATGTCGGCAAGAGCCAGTGAGTATAGACCGGTCTTCCCGTTTTTTGAGGGCATGACCCATGAAATCACCCCGGGAAGGGAGCCTGCATCATAAGATTCGGAGTAGCGCATCTGCGAGGCGAGCATAATTATCTTTTCTTCGGGTATGTTTTTGAAGCACAGGCTCAGGAACCTTGTCTTTTCAAAAATCATTGCTGATTCAGGAAGGGTGCCGGAGATCACGGCTGTGATTCTCGACCTTGCAGGTTCAGGAAGCCGGGTCTCAACATCCCTGTACCAATCAGGATTTAACCTCCTTATAGCCCTGGCACTCTCTTCCTGAAGTATTGGGCTGTTACTGAACAGGTAGGATATTGCAGATTCCCTGTCAAGCCCCCTTCCCTCCGTCGATGTCAGATGGAGGGCGCAAGCCTTGCTCCATATCCCGGTAATATTCTGTTCAGAGGTGAGCAGGAAGGACGGGATTGATCTGCCCTTAACGCTTCTGACCGGGAAGTAAAGGGAGAGTTCTGCCAGCTTGTAATTGTCATTACTGTTACCGAGCAGGGCTCTGAGGGGTTTGCGCAACGGTTCGTTTATCAGACTGTCGATAGCTTCGGATGCTACCCCTGCCTGACATGGACTATAATTATCCGTAAGCGGAGACATTATTCCCGAAGCTGCCTTGCCGGTGAGGAGCGAAAGCAGGCAACTGATGAGTTCATTGCTCTTTTTTCTCTCCTGTTTTAGGGCAGAAGCAAGAAGAAAGTCCCTGTTTTTTGTGGCCTCTGAATGCATGGCAATGAGCCTTGCGACCACGTGCAGAGTATCAATCAGGGTTTCTTCGATCCTTTGTCTGTGTATACCCTGTGGAGACCAGCCTCTGCCACATACGACGGATGCTGCCTTAAGCTTCACTCCCGGCTGGCCTGAGACAACGAAATTACCCAGCCAGGGAAGCGCTGCATTAACCGGCATGGCTTCAAGCAGCCTGATAATTATATAATTCTCTCTTTCGCCGTTGTCAGGTCTTATAGCGATGCCTATCGAGTCACCGTAAACCTCCGGACCGAATTGTCTGAGTGTGTAATAAGCTTCGCGGGCTGTTTCAGGCTGATTAAGCGCCTTCATCACCTCATCGCGGAACATTGTCATCCCGTAGCGGCCAGCTGCCAGAAGGCCTGTCCGCCTGACCTCCGGGCAGGTGTCGCCCAGCAGTTTTGCTATATCCTGTTCCTGGGGATTGCTCTTCCCGAGCATGACAGTCCTGGCAAGGGCTGCCTTCTCAGGGATACCCGGAAGGCGAAGGAGATCGCTGTTCCTTACGGGGTCAGAGTAATACTTCTCGATGACAGCAATCCCGGCTGATGCATCCTGTTTCATCCTGTCACTGAACCGGGTTCCTGAAGCAATGGCTTTAAGGGCAGGAATCAATGCAGGATCAAACGTTTTCGAGGCCATTGAGATGATCTCTGCAGCAAATGTATCACCCGCCAGACTGGTTAGATAATCAAGCTTGCCGCTGATAAGGTCAAGATAACTGTCAGCAGCGAGAAGTACGTTTTTGAACCCCTTCTCTGTTTTTCGGCGTAATTGTTGTACCCTGACACTTTCTGACATGGGATCCGGCTCAGTCATCATCCCTGCAAGTCTGATACGGAAGTGAGCCAGGATGACAATGCCAGTCATAATCATCAAGATTGCTGCCAGCGGAAAAATAAAAATCGCCCGTGATACCCTGATTCCGGTCGCCAGCCCAACCACAACAATGATTACGGCAAGGAGTGAAGCGGCAGTGAGGGTCCGTCTGGTCAGGTCGGCTGAATCAGATCCGGCAAATGAAAGCCCGGCCTTTTCTTCAAGATACATGACTGAAGCCATTGCCGGGAGGGTTATCACCGTCAGTGATGAGTAGAAAAAGGCTGCTGCGAAGGAGGTGACAAGCTCGGAAAGCAGCAGGAACGATTCTTTTCCTGTCAGGTCATAGTATATAGAAATGACGGCAGACGGGACAGTAAGAACCAGAAGAACTGCAGGTGCCAGGAAAAGCTTTCCACGCAACCTGAGGTTGCGAAGCACAGGAAGATAATACCGGTTTTTGATCATCAGACCTGATCCGAGAACTATCCCGGTGAGTGTCAGGGTAAAAAGGACCGGGGTTGCACGGAAAAGGGACAGGTCGGTCAGTACCGCCACCATTACCGCAGATGTAATAGCCATCAGTGCCGTGGAGGACCGGAAAATCCACTTGAAACCGGTTTTCATGTCTGTTCTGGGTTCTGGCATATCCGGGATATTGTACACTGACTTATTAAAGATACTGGGAAAAATCCAAACCTACAAGTAAGCTCCTTTGGATCTTATTGCACCGGCTATCAGGGCAGTCATCTCTTCCACATTCAGGGTGGCTGCATCCATTATGATGTCAGCCTGTTCATACCAGGCTCTTCTTGCGGAGAGTATCTCCTGAACCCTGGTTTCAAGGTCAGCAGGCGCGGCATCCTGAATCAGCGGCCGGTGAATCCGTGAGCGCTTTAGCCGTGACACAAGGGCTTCTACCGGAAGTTTCAGATAGACAGTTACACCTGTTGCCTTCATAAGTGCAATGTTTCCTTCATTACAGGGAGTACCTCCACCGCAGGCAACCACTGTTCTGGACCTTACTGACACAGTGCGCAGGGCCTCAGTTTCAGCAGCCCGGAAGTGATCCTCCCCTTTTGAGGCGAAGATCTCTGCCACAGAAATACCTTCATTATCCTCAACGAGTTTGTCAATATCTGCGAAGTTCCAGCGAAGAAGAGCTGCTATGCCCTTCCCTGCCGAGCTCTTGCCGCTTCCCATGAAACCTATGAGATATATATTCACGGGTTCCTAAAGATCTAGTTTCATCTGGGCCGGGTCATCAGCGACATGACCCTGCGGAGGTAACTCGTTTTCGGTGCCTGTCTCCGGTTCCGCCGGCGGCGGAACAGCTTCACTCCTTACAACAGGTTCCAGCTCACGGATATCCGTAACGCTGTAATTTGAGAGCCTCTTCCCTTTTGCACGGAAACTCTTGACCCCGATGAATTCGGCAACCTCTATTATCTCCTGCTTTCTTCCTTCATTCTTACCGCCAAATTTCAGTTCAAACCGTGGATACTCCACCTCTGTAAGGCTGACAAGCCTTGATCCTTCACTGTCGGAAATGAAACATTGCAGACGGTCTGCTTCCTCGAAGGCAAACCTCTTGACATAGTAGAATTCCTGTTCCTGGTCCCAGTAAACAGCTGAAAAAATCTTTGACTCCCTGAATTTTTCAAGGAGGAGGATGTCATCCTCAAAATGTGATGACAGGTCAGTGCCGGAGGTCCTGTACCATCCGCCACGGGTGACAACAAGAAGCGTCTCTTCTGATGCGAACTCACCAAGGAATTTCCCCCTGCCGTCGGCATTCAGCCTCATCACAGCATCATCAAACCACAGCTTGCGGCCTCCGAGGGTGGACAACCCCTTTTCTTTCAGGGTTATCTTATGGACAGGGTTCTTGGTGAGTATATTACCCATTGAACTTCGCCCCTTGATGGCCAGTTCACCGAAATCAAAATCAAAAGTGAGCTTTTTGAGACGGGCCTTGGGCTTATGGTAAACCCTGATCACTTCTGCCTCTCCATTGGGGTTGGCACTCATGTAAAGTACCCTTGTGTTGGCACTGCCTTTCCCCAGGTTGTATTCCTTGTCGCGTGTCAGCCCTGTGAGGGCGCAGCGCTTGACATAATACGGACCCTCCCGGCCATCCTGATATGCAATGTTGTAAATTGTGCGGGTGTCATTCCTGAGAAAAACCTGCACATGAATCACATCCTTCCCGACGAACTGCTTTTCGGCAACCTTTGTGATGAGATAGGTGCCGTCTTTCCTGATAACAATAATATCATCTATATCAGAGCAGTCACAAACAAATTCATCCTTCTTCAGGCCTGTGCCGATAAAGCCCTCCTGGCGGTTAACATAGAGCTTGGCATTGGCAGCAACCACCTTGGAAGCCTCTATTGTTTCAAAGCTCCTGATTTCCGTCCGGCGTTCCCTGTCCTTTCCGTACTTCTTCTTTATCTGACGGTAATAATTTATGGCGTAGGGAATTATGTTTGCAAGGTGATTGGCTACCTCCTCCAGTTCTTCCTCAAGACCTCTGATGTGCTCGTCGGCACGCGATGAGTCGTACTTTGATATCCTCTTGATTTTAATCTCCGTGAGCTTGATAATGTCATCACGGGTGATCTCGCGTTTGAACAGTTTTTTATAGGGTTTCAGCCCTTTGTCAATGGCAGTGATGACTGCCTCCCATGTCTCGCTCTCCTCTATGTCACGGTAAATCCGTTTCTCGATGAAGATCTTTTCAAGCGACGAAAAATGCCATTCCTCCTCAAGTTCAGCCTTGCGTATCTCAAGCTCCTTCGTGAGAAGCCTGACAGTCTGGTCTGCCGAGTGCCTGAGAATATCACTGACCCCGATAAAGGCAGGTTTATTTTCGTCTGTTATTACGCACGCATTTGGTGAAATGGAGAGTTCGCAGTCAGTGAAAGCGTAAAGTGCATCAATTGTCTTGTCAGGAGAAACGCCACTCTGGAGCTGGATTACTATCTCCACGCCACCGGCTGTATTGTCGTCAATTTTTTTGATCTTGATCTTGCCCCGGTCATTGGCCTTAACGATTGATTCGATAAGTGAGGAAGTGGTTTTGCCGAAAGGTATTTCTGTGATTACCAGTCCTTTCCTGTCAACCTTTTCGATCCTGGCCCTGACTTTGACAGCACCTCCCCTGGCACCGTCATTGTATTTTGACACATCTACCATCCCTCCGGTCGGGAAGTCGGGATAGAGTTCAAACGGTTTGTCCTGGAGGTAGCTGATTGAGGCGTCTATCAGTTCATTGAAGTTGTGCGGGAGAATCTTTGACGACAGCCCTACGGCGATGCCTTCCACGCCCATGTCGAGGAGCAGGGGGAACTTCACCGGGAGGGTGACAGGTTCCCTGTTGCGCCCGTCATATGAGCTCATCCACTCGGTGGTCTTGTTGTTAAACGTGACTTCAAGGGCAAATTTGGAGAGTCTTGCCTCAATATATCTCGGGGCCGCTGCGCCGTCACCGGTAAGTATGTTTCCCCAGTTTCCCTGCGATTCCACAAGCAGTTCCTTCTGACCAAGCTGGACCAATGCATCACCAATTGAGGCGTCACCGTGAGGGTGGAACTGCATTGTATGACCGATGATGTTGGCCACCTTGTTGAACCGCCCGTCATCCATCCGCTTCATGGAGTAAAGTATCCTGCGCTGCACCGGTTTCAGTCCGTCGGAAATATGCGGCACGGCACGTTCAAGTATCACATAGGAGGCATAATCAAGGAACCAGTCCTGGTACATGCCTGACAGGACCGTGACTGTGTGCAGGGCCGCAGGTATATAGCTGGTTTTGGGTTCTTCCTTCTCCCCTCCTTCTTCTTCGGGGATCAGTTCAAAAGGATCACTCTCTTTCATAATCTGCTGAAACCATCACTCACGCCTGTGCTGTCTCGGGAAGTTCCTCCTCGACACGCAGGTTGCCAATTATAAAGTCCTGACGTTCAGGAGTATTCTTCCCCATATAAAACTCAAGGAACTGGGTATACGGATCTGACTTCTTCATTATCACGGGCTCCAGGCGCATGTCCTTCCCGATAAAGTGAATGAATTCATCAGGAGAAATCTCTCCGAGCCCCTTGAAGCGGGTGATTTCGGGGTCAGGACCGAGATCCTTTATCGCCTTCTTCCTCTCCTCATCGGTGTAACAGTACCGGGTCTGTTTTTTGTTGCGGACCCTGAAGAGAGGTGTCTGGAGTATATAGACGTGGCCCTTGCGGACGAGGTCAGGGAAGAACTGCAGGAAGAATGTCAGCAGGAGGAGCCTGATGTGCATTCCGTCAACGTCGGCATCTGTCGCTATCACCACATAATTGTAGCGGAGGTCATCAAGTGATTCCTCGATGTTGAGCGCTGCCTGCAGCAGGTTGAACTCCTCGTTCTCGTATACTATTTTCTTTGTCAGGCCATAGCTGTTCAGCGGCTTGCCGCGAAGGCTGAACACAGCCTGTGTCTCCACGTTGCGCGATTTGGTGATTGATCCGCTGGCCGAGTCTCCCTCAGTGATAAAGAGGGTTGAATCAAGCCTTCGCTCATCATTTGAATTGTAATGAATGCGGCAGTCGCGCAGCTTGCGGTTGTGGAGGCTCACCTTCTTCGCGCGTTCACGCGCAAGCTTCTGTATTGAACTGATTGCTTTCCGCTCCTTTTCCGACTCCTGTATCTTCTTCAGCATTATACGGGCGGTCTCGCCGTTCTTGTGAAGATAGTCATCGAGGTTCTTGCGGATGAAGTCGACCACGTAGTTGCGCACCGAGGGGCCGTTGGGGCCCATATCCTTCGAGCCCAGCTTGGTTTTGGTCTGCGACTCGAAGATGGGCTCTTCTATCTTGACCGAAATTGCGGCTATGATTGACGACCTGATGTCAGAAGCGTCAAAGTCCTTTTTGAAGAACTCCTTGACGGTGCGGGTGATTGCTTCGCGGAATGCGATGAGGTGTGTGCCTCCCTGCGAGGTGTGCTGGCCGTTGACGAAACTGTAGTAATCCTCACCGTACTGCATGCCATGGGTAAGAGCAATCTCAATATCCTCTCCCTTCAGATGGATGATGGGGTAAAGCCCTTCGCGGTTCATGTTGTCATTGAGGAGGTCAACCAGGCCGTTGCGCGAGACTATCTTGTTGCCGTTGAGATTGATGACCATACCTGCATTGAGGTATGAGTAGTTTTTCATCATGTTCTCAACATATTCAGGAATAAAGTGGTATTTGCCGAACATGGCCTCGTCAGGGACGAATATCACTTCCGTGCCGTTTTCCTCACCTGTGTTCTTCAGGGGCTCATCCCTCAGTAGCTCCCCTGATCTGAATTCTATCTCCTTGGACTGACCCTCACGGAATGATCTGATTATGAATGAAGAAGACAGGGCATTGACAGCCTTTATACCCACACCGTTGAGACCCACTGACTTTTTGAATGCCTTTGAGTCATATTTGGCGCCGGTATTCATCCTGGAAGATACGTCAAGCACTTTCCCAAGGGGTATTCCGCGTCCGAAGTCGCGCACCCTCACTTCCGGGCCGGCTATCGTGACGTCAATTTTACGTCCGAAACCCATCATGTACTCGTCAACCGCGTTGTCCATCACCTCTTTAAGCAGGACATAGATTCCGTCATCAAGAGAAGAACCGTCACCCAGCTTGCCGATGTACATACCGGGGCGCAGCCTGATATGTTCCTTCCACTCAAGGGTTTTAATATTCTCCTCAGAATAATTGCCGTCCATTATTCCAAATTTTGGGTCAAATATAAAGAATTAGGCAAGGCGAATATTTTTGATTTATTAACAACCCCGGGGAATTATGCCCTGAAATGGAGGCAAGAGGCAAGAGGCAAGAGGCAGTAGTGTTGACAATGAATGCCTGTTCACGCCTCGCTGCGGAGCTGATCCATGGCGGTGACCATAAGCGCCTGTACCCGCGTGGCAAGCTCCTCCGGGTCACCGGTGCCGAACTGCCCCGGGAATATGGGATCAAGTACCCTGATCCTCACAATACGGCGGTTTCTGAAAATGATTCCCCCTTTTTTGGGCATGATCTCGCCTGTGCCGTCAATCAGCACGGGAAGCAAAGGCTTGTCTGTCTTCACGGCAAGCTGGAAAGCACCTGTCTTGAATTTCCCTATGGCGCCGGTCAGTGAACGTGTTCCTTCTGGGAATATCACCACAGAGATGCCGTCATGGAGTGACTCCACGCACTTCTCCATCATCTTTACAACGCTGGATTTGTTTCCCCTGATCAGTTCGATGTATTTGACCATCTTCATCTCCCACCCTACCACCGGCACCCGGAAGATCTCAGCCTTGGAGACCCACCTCAGACGGTGGCGGAGCATGTTGAAAAAGACGATATCCAGAAGCGACTGATGATTGGGAATGATTATGTAAGCCTGTTTCTGGTCAAGCTTCTCGCGGCCGTCAACTATAACTTTCCAGAAGGGGCTCATCTTTGTGAGCACTATCCCCTGGATGACCATCCACCTGTTGTTCATCAGACGCCGGCGGTCAAAGGCAAGCGCCAGCAGCCAGAGGATTATTGCGACAGGTAGGGCGAGCAGGACGAACGCTATGCTCGAGATCCATACCCACAGTGACTTGATTATGTTCATTTTTTAATGCTTTTGTTCAGTTTAGTGGCTGTCCATGCCAGTGCTGCGCCTGAAGCCAGTCCCAGGAGGGCTCCTCCAAGCACATCTCCCGGGTAATGCACCCCAAGATATATTCTTGAATATGAGACGATCAGGGCCCAAATGATGACCGTCCAGGTAAACCATCGCCTCTGTAGCAGCGGGATTGTGAATGCTGCTATACCAAAAGTATTTGCGGCATGCGCCGAGACAAAGCCGTACATACCTCCGCAGTGACCCTTCACTGTGTGCACAAGGCCGGCAAGTGCGGGTTCATGACACGGACGAGGGCGTTCAACCAGGTTCTTAAGCAGGTTGGAGCCCTGATCTGTCAGAACAACAAGCACCGGCACAAGTGCAAGAGGTATCCATACCCGTTTGCCGTATTTAGCCGCCAGGAGCCAGATAATAAGTATATAAAAAGGAATCCACACCACCCTCATGCTCACAGTCCACATCACCTTGTCAAGGAAAGGTGTGTGAAGAGAGTTGAGAACAAGGAATATTTTATGGTCCAGCTCAACCATTGTCAGCTGTTTATTGCCCTCCAGAGAAGGTCTTTCAGGGTTGTGATACCTGTTCCCTTTACTGATGATATGAAAACTACCGGTATGTCACCGGGTAGCAATGGTCTCATTGAAGCAGTCAGCTCCTCGTCAAGCATGTCACACTTTGAGATTGCCATCACCCGGTTCTTGTCAAGGAGCTCCGGATTATACTTGCGTAACTCCTCCACCAGGATGCCGTACTCCTTTGCAATATTCTCAGTGTCAGCGGGTATCATGAAGAGCAGCACCGAATTGCGCTCAATGTGTCTCAGGAACCGGTGACCCAGTCCCTTTCCTTCCGCGGCTCCCTCTATGATGCCGGGGATGTCTGCCATCACAAATGATTTGTCATCGCGGTAGCTTACTATGCCGAGGTTTGGGGTGAGTGTTGTGAACGGGTAATTGTCGATCTTCGGTTTAGCAGCGCTGACTACAGACAACAGCGTCGATTTGCCCGCGTTGGGGAAACCCACCAGTCCGACGTCAGCCAGCACCTTCAGCTCAAGGATGAAGTATCCCTCCAGGCTGGGTTCGCCCGGCTGGGCGAAACGGGGAGTCTGGAAGGTGGCCGATTTAAAGTGGGTGTTACCCAGGCCTCCGCGGCCTCCCTTAAGCAGGATCTTCTGTTCACCGTCACCGGTTATCTCGAAGAGAATGTTCTCCGACTCCTCTTCCCGGGCTACCGTGCCAAGGGGGACCTCGATTATGATATCCTCACCGGCGGCGCCGCTCTTCTGGTTTGATGCGCCTGACCCGCCGTGACCGGCGAACAGGTGTTTGGTATATTTAAGATGCAGCAGGGTCCATAGCTGAGAGTTACCCCTTAGGATTACGTCGCCACCCCTGCCGCCGTCGCCGCCGTCAGGACCACCCTTCGGCTTCGACTTCTCGTGTCTGAGGTGTGCCGATCCCGCGCCACCCTTACCTGAGCGGCAGAAGATCTTTACGTAATCAACAAAGTTAGTATCAGCCATGAGCTAAATTACAGTTTCTATCTCTGTGCAGAGCCTGCCGAAGATGTCATCAATAGAACCTACACCGTCGACGCTCCTTGAGACTCCTGCCTTCCTTCCGAAGTCAATCACAGGTTCAGTCTTGGCGCGGTAGACGGCGATGCGGTTGTTGATTATATTCTCATCTGCGTCATCGGCCCTGCCTGATACCAGTGCCCTCTTCTTCATGCGATCCATAAGCTCGGCATCATTGACTTCCAGAACAAGCATGAGGTTTATCTTCATCCCTCTTTCTGCCAGCATCTTCTGAAGCGCTTCAGCCTGTTCCACTGTGCGGGGGAAACCGTCAAATATGAAACCTGCCTTGCCGGTTGTGGAATCTATCTTCCCGGCAATCATTGCTATAACAACATCATCCGGCACAAGTTCGCCGGCTGCCATTATGGCTTCCATCTTTTTCCCCAGCGGTGTACCGGCAGCCAGCTCAGCCCTGAGCATGTCACCGGTGGAAAGATGAAGGAGGTTATATTTCCCGGCAAGGGTAACCGATTGTGTTCCCTTCCCTGATCCGGGAGGGCCAAACATAAGAATATTTACCATTACAGAATGTTATTTTGTTAGTTTGTAAATCGCCCTGAGATTGCGGCCGTAACCATCATAATCAAGCCCGTATCCCACCACGAAATTATTGGGTATTTCAAAACCGATGTAGTCTATCGGGATATCCTTCGTATAGGCTTCCGGCTTAAAGAGCAGTGTGCAGATCTTTACATCGGCTGCCTTCCTCAGCTTCAGCTCGCCGATGACCCGTTCGAGCGTAGCTCCGGTGTCTACTATATCCTCAAGGACCACTACCGTCTTGCCGGTTATATCCTCGTTCCAGCCGATAAGTTCCTTGATCTTGCCGGTGCTTGATATACCGTCATATGAGGCCAGTTTGATAAATGAGACCTGGCATTCCAGGTTTATCTGCCTGAATATGTCAGCAGCGAAAAGAAATACTCCGTTGAGGACTCCGAAGAAGAGGACATCCTGACCCTTCAGGTCTGCATTGATCTTTTCAGCCAGAGCCGTTACACGGCTCTGTATCTCGTCTTCGGTGATGTACACCGAGAACTCTCTGTCAAGGACTGTTATCTCATTCATGGTTGAGGTGGTTGATGCCGCAAAATTATAAATTTAAAGCTTATTTTTGCCCCGGCAATGGTCTATACGTTAAAAAAGAGAATATGAATCCGGCAGTAAGCATTATCATGGGCAGCGTTTCCGACCTTAAGGTCATGGAGAAGGCAGCAGAGTTTCTTGACAGTGTGGGAATTCCCTTTGAGATCAATGCATTGTCGGCGCACCGCACCCCTGAAGCGGTGGAGAAGTTCGCACGCAGCGCTGCCGGCAGGGGAATAAAGGTGATAATTGCCGGAGCCGGGATGGCGGCACATCTGCCGGGAGTGATAGCAGCGATGACTCCGGTGCCGGTTATCGGAGTACCTGTTAAGGCATCCCTTGACGGGATGGATGCGTTGCTTGCCATCGTGCAGATGCCTCCCGGGATACCGGTGGCCACTGTAGCCATTGACGGAGCTCTCAATGCCGGCATACTGGCAGCCCAGATGATCGCCACCGGAGACCAGGCTGTCATGGAAAAGCTGATCGCCTACAAGGAGAGCCTGAAGCTGAAGATCGTCAAGGCCAACGAGGAACTGGGGGCAGTGAAGTACAGGAACAGGACGAATTGATTGTCAGGCAGTAGGCAATAGGCAATAGGCAATAGTGGAGAAGGTGGCCGGTGTCTGAAGGCAGTAGGCAATAGGCAGTAGGCAGTAGGCAGTAGGCAATAGGCAGTAGGCAAGAGTGGGAGCAGCAGGTATTATGTCAGAAGGCAGGAGGAAGCAAGGAGAAGAGGATCATCGTTTATTGGGACTTTCTGATAATTTTCGGATCAGGCTGTTAAGCATTCTGGCAATCTCATCACATTCATTTTCCAGGTTACTGATATCCTGGATATAAGCAAGGCTCAGAGCGATCTCGAGTTGAGTAACCAACTCAAACAGAGAACCTCTTGCTATCTGAAGGAACCTTATATATTCTGAAGTATGCTGACGCCCGTAACCCTCAGCAATATTTGAAGGTACAGAAGTTGCACATCTCCTGATCTGCATCTTTAGCCCGAAGATTTCCTCTTTAGGAAAACCTCGGGTAACTTCGTAAACCGATCTCACCAACTTAAGACTTCTCTGCCACACAATCAGCTCCCTGAAACTTTCCATATCTTCCTGTATTACTGCAATCAACACTATTGCCTACTGCCTACTGCCTATTGCCTAAAACCCAATCCTTACCTGCCCCTTCACCTCCTGTCTGATGCCTGTCTCTGAATTGTTTCCGGCCCATGTATAACCGTACTTCACCCGTGCTTCGATGCGGTCAGTGGGTTTACATGAAAGCATGATGAATGACCGCGTCATCTCACCGTACATCGCCGGCACACTGAATGACGACAGCAGGTCGTTCTCCCAGGCATAGAGCCGGCTGTCCCAGCCCCTGGTGGAACAGAGGGCGTACCTGAACCAGAGCTTCAGAGGTACAGTCCTGAACGAACAAGCCAGATCCTGGCTGAGAAGGTAGCCTTTCTCCTGTGAAGGTGAGATGATCGATGCCGATGCACGTGTTGTGAAGCGTAAGGTTTCCGAAGGACTGATGTCAAACACAAACCCGAGCTGTCGCCTTGTTTGCGTCACCGATGATGCCGTACCGGTTTCTCTTGCTGCATCATACTCCCGTGATGACGATGTCCAGGAGAGTCTCAGTGAGATGTTATCCCCCGGGAGGTATTCTCCCTTGATTTCAATCCTGCTTCCGATGGCTGATGATGAGCTTCGGTAGCGAGGGGCAGGGATCCGGTAATTGTCAGCCGCAGCCGAAATGAAAAAATGCCTGGCAGCCTCCAGGTGGAGGGAAGCTGCAAGGCCTGTCTCGTTGCCTGATTCTGACCCGGTTTTGAATGCCCCGGAATGAAATGCATGGTATCCGGGTGCGAAATGACGCGCAAGGATGTTGAATGTAATCCTGGCCGAGGGCTTTACTCTCACCCCTGCCATGGCTGCCCATGAATCCCTGAGATTCAGTCCGCCCATTGCTGACGCTGAATCAGAAAGACCTGTTCCGGATGTGTCTGCCCGGGAACCCGGAATATCTGTTCCGGTTGTATCTGTCTGCATGTCATGATAATCGCCTCCGGCAGTGCCTGTCAGCGATCCGGAGAGCCCCATTCCCGCTTCAGCGAAGAAGAGGACAGAACCTGTTCCTGCCCTGATATCGGCAGCCAGGTTGACCAGCCTGTCTCCCGTAAAAGCATGAAGGTTTTCCGGTTTGGCTATGTCAGGCAGAAACGGCATTGAGAACCACGTTGATGATGCACTTATGCCGCCCCTGACCTTTTCTGCACCGGCAATAAGGCGAAAGCCGGCAATTGTTTCCGTGAGACTGTTGCGTGCCTCCAGCTGGGATTCCGTTGTATGAATTCCTCCGCTGACAAGACTTCTGACACCGGCAGCAGTACTGTCCTCTGCAAACAGGATACGGGCATCGATTTTATTCGAAGAGGCGAACAGCACTGCCCCGGCATTAACGGAGCCGAGAGTCAGGCTGATCCCTCTGAAGAAATTGTTCTCCTCGGTTGATGTATAGGGTGCCTGGGTGCTGCTTCCTGATATGAACGACGGTGAGCTGAGCCACGAACCCATCCACCTGCTGCTGTTAAAGAGCAGCCCTTCGCCGGCCCTGATCCTGAAATCTCCTGCTATGATCCTGTTTATGAATCCCTTGCCTTTGTACTGAATATAGCCTGAGAGGAAATCGGTTCCGGGAGCATTTTTGAATGTGAACGGTTCTCCCGGGTCATTCTCCGCTGTCAGGCCGAAACTGATGCTTCCCTGCTCATGCTTCACCTTCAGCAATGACCGTACTCCCTCCGCCCCGGTTTCGTTCCCGCTGAAGCGGGATGATACCGTCATTGTCACCAGTGTGTGGCCGTAGCTCTTCCCTCCTTTCTGCACCACAGGCTCAAGCGAGATATACGGAGCCATCAGCAAAACCGTATTGCGGTCAAAGGCAGGCAGCAGGGCAAGTTCGTAAAGGGTTACAACACTTCCGTTCTTCTTTATATGATCGGCAAGCACCATTACCTGGAATTCCGACAGGAAAAAGAGCCTCGATATCTCTTTTTCGTCACCGCTGTTTATATTCACAGGCGAGACCTTCAAATCCTCCAGTTCCTCCAGCATGGCAGCCGGATCAGCATCTTCAGACAGGGCAAGTATCTCCTCAACCGATTCCCGGAGGGCCTGGTTTTCCTCCTGGCACAACAGGCGGCCCGGGAGGAGTGTTATTATGATTACTGCAATAGTGATCCTGCAGCCCGATAATTTTTTCATAGAGTCATTAGTGTGTTATTGAAGCCCGGCTGTTTTTTCTTGCAGTCACTACTGTGTTACTGAAGCCCGGCTGATCTCTATTACAGTCATAATTGTGGCTCTGGGGATGAGTGGCAGTTCATCTGATTGTCCATGTAATTGAAACAGAAGAGGTAACACCGGTGGCGCCGTTGAGAAGGAAACCTGCATCTGCTTCCAGGCGGCCTGTTCTGAACCCGATACCAAACGCGAAGGCAGAGGGGGAGCTCATATACCCGGTGCGCAAAGTCAGCCTTTCCTTCACATCCCATGAAATGCCGCACTGAACGGAGAGAGGTTCATTGGTCACCTTGGAACCGGTCAGGGTGAGGAACAGTCCGTCAGACTGGTTCCAGCTCAGGCCTGCATCAATTGATGAAGGAAGAGCATTCAGGGGAGCCAACGGATTGAAGAGGTGGACCCCGACAGTCAGGGCAGGTGAAAGGAGACAGGTCATTCCCGCCTCGAATGTAACATGTGATACATCGCGGTATTCGCCAATACCGTGTTCGGAGATATAATCGACCTGCACCCCGAGTGCGACGGCGTCGGTGATTTTTACCGCACTGCCCACTCCGGTGAAGAGCCTGTAGTAATCGGCGTTGCCGTAATGTGTTGCCACGAAACCCAGAGGGGCCGGTTTCATGGCGAATACCGCACTGACAGCCTTTGAAGAGAGTGCAGGCAACATAAACCGGTTCTCCAGCCCGAGGGAGAATCCTGTTGACGGAACCGCAGTCAGTAACGCCTGGTTATGGAAGCAGTTCCAGTGTCCGGGGGTGGCAGTAACAGCAAACGCCATCCCCATGGCATCTGCGCCATGTGGTACAAAAATGGGTTCTCCGGCGCGCAGCCCGGCTACATTGAAAAAAAGCAGCAATAATACCGCATTCCACCGCAGCATCATGGTGAGACATAATTACTCCATCAAATTTAGGACAGTGAGAGGAGAATGTCAAGGAAAAGGTCGAAAAAAAGGCATTAGGCAAGAGGCATTAGGCAAGAGGCATTAGGCATTAGTGTTGACAATAACATGATCATTTACTGATAATTACCAAGTTTCGACTACTGCCTATTGCCTACTGCCTACTGCCTCTACCCCTTAATATCCTTAATATTGAGCTGCACCGACGTCTTCCCGTGGAACTCATTCAGCTCCACGGAGTAGGCAATGTCTACCACACCGCCTGACTCACGGAATGTCTCGATCATGTCAGCCTGGCCAAAGGCAATTGCGCCCAGGGGCTCACCATTCTGACGCGCAAAAGTAAGCTTCAGGTGCATGCCGTTGGTGCCCACTGGCTGGCACGCGAGGGTCTTAACCCTGCGAGAGGCAAATACCGGCGCCGTGTTTTCCGGTCCGAAGGGCTGGAACCGCTCCAGACTCCTGTACAGCTCAAGTGTCACATCCTCAAGAGGTATCTCCTCATCAATATTCACCGAGGGGACAAGATGCTCGTCACGGATAGTCTCACTGACAAATTTTTCAAACCTCTCACGAAACTCCCGGAGGTTCTCTTGTTTCAATGTCAGTCCTGCAGCAAACATATGGCCTCCGAAACTCTCCAGCAGGTCAGAACATGATTCAATGGCCTGGTAGAGGTCATATCCCGGCACGCTTCGGGCAGAGCCGGTGGCAAACCCGTCCTTCGATTCGGTTAGAATCACCGTCGGCCTGTAGTATGTCTCAATAAGGCGTGAGGCCACAATACCTATCACTCCCTTGTGCCATCCCTGGTGGAAGAGTACTGTCGTGCGTGCATTGCCCATCCTGCTGTCCTCACTCACCATGCGCCGGGCCTCGGATGTGATCTCGCTGTCTTTCTTCCTGCGGTCATCGTTATTGATGTCAATAGCGTCGCAGATAGTAAGTGCTTCCTGGGGATTATGCGATACCAGCAGATCAACGGCCCTGCTCCCCGACTCCATCCTGCCGGCGGCGTTTATGCGTGGCCCGATGCGGAACACCACATCCTCGATCGCCAGCGGCTTGCGGATCTTCGCTTTTTCTATGATCTTCTGAAATCCAAGACGGGGCGAGTTATTCAGCTGTTTCAGCCCGTAATAGGCCAGCACCCTGTTTTCGCCGGTCATCGGAACGATGTCAGACCCGATGCTCACGGCCACGAGGTCAAGGTAAGGAATGATCTTTTCAAACGGTATATTCTGCACCCTGCAGATAGCCTGCATGAGCTTGAAACCCACTCCGCACCCTGACAGCTCCTTGTATGGATAACTGCATCCGGGCTGCTTTGGATCAAGAACAGCCGTGGCATCCGGGATTCCATCTCCCGGCAGGTGATGATCACAAATAATGATATCGATACCCTTTGACCGGGCATACTTCACCTTGTCAACAGCCTTGATCCCGCAGTCGAGCGCAATAATCAGCCTGCAGTTCGCCTCAGCGGCATAATCAATCCCCCTCGAAGAAAGCCCATACCCCTCATGATACCGGTCAGGGATATAATAATCGAGGCTGGAGTGCCTCTCTCTCAGAAAAGAATAGAGCATAGCCACAGCAGTGGTGCCGTCGACGTCATAGTCGCCGTACACAAGTATCTTTTCATTCCGTGATATTGCCGTGCTGATCCTGTCAACAGCCCTGTTCATGTCCTTCATCAGGAAGGGGTCATGCAGGGAGCCCAGTGTAGGGTTGAAGAATTCTTCAGCCTGGCTTTTTGTTCTGATGCCCCGCTGAGCCATCAGGCTGGCGACAGCGGCAGGCACCGCCATCTCTGTCGCCAGGGTCGTGACGACACGTGTGTCGCCCCTCTCTTTCAAGAGCCACCTTTTTTCCATTATATTTATTTTTAATAATATTCATATCCGAAGACCTCCCTCATTGTGTTGTACATCACTCGCTTCACATCCTCCATTTCTGTCTGCTTACCTGTCTCTTTCGTGATGCTGGTGACACCTTTGTCGGTGAAACCGCAAGGGTTGATATGGTTAAAGTAGGAGAGGTCAGTGCTTACGTTAAGGGCGAAGCCGTGCATCGTCACGAACCGGGAGGCCCTTACGCCAATGGCACAAATCTTTCTTGCACGGGCTCCCTTGTCAGGGTCAATCCATACCCCTGTGGCGCCCTCCAGGCGGCTCCCTTCAATACCGAAACGGGAGATACACCTGATAATTGCTTCTTCAAGCAGATGAATATATTCGCGAAGCCCAAGCTTCATTTCTTCAAGGTCAAAGATCGGGTAACCGACAAGCTGTCCGGGTCCGTGATAGGTTATGTCGCCGCCCCTGTCTATTTTGTAGAACACGGCATCGCGGGCCTGTAACTGGATGTAGTCAAGGAGCAGGTTCTGCTCTGAGCCGCTCTTTCCAAGTGTATATACATGATTGTGCTCGACGAAAATCAGGCGGTCAGGAGTTCTTTCTCCTTCCGTCTCCGGCCGGTTCTTCTCTGCCACCTTGGGATTGAAGAAACGCTCCTGGTAATCCCAGGTCTCCTTGAAGTCCTTCCGGCCAAGATCATCATATATAACCAGGTGGGGCATGTTTCCGTTTTCGGTTATCGGTTATCGGTTATCGGTTATCGGTTGGTGGTTATTTATCATGGGGGGTCATCCAGGAGGTTTCCACATAATGAACAAATGCAGCAAGCTTTTTGCCCAGCATGTTATAATCTTCGATCAGTCCGGTAATTTCGGCATTACCGTATAAATCTCGTATCATCTCAAGGTGAGATTCGGTTTCCAGTAGTGAAGCGCTGGCAAAAACCAGGTATCTTATGAACTCAATTTTATACTCTCTCCTGCCATACCCCTCCACTATATTGGATCTCACACTCTGAGCAGATCTTCGCACCTGGCTCCCCAGCTCATACTGCTCTGTTTTAGCCAGTTCCTGAGTCATCCTGTGAACAGCCAGCGCCAACCTGAAAGCCTCATTATATATCTCAAGATCCTTATAACTCTTCATTCACTTAACAGATAACCGATAACAGATAACCAATAACCGAAAACTATTTTCTACCTGCATGCTTCTCCGCATGAAACGAGCTTCTTACAAGCGGACTGCTCTCCACAAACTCAAACCCGATCTCAATCCCACTTCGCCGGTATTCCTCAAACTTTTCTGGTGTAACATACTCAACCACAGGCATATGATCGAGACTTGGAGCAAGATACTGCCCGATTGTCACGATTCTGCAACCGGTTGCATAAAGGTCATTCAGCGCTTCAGTCACCTCCGCTTCGGTCTCGCCCAGGCCGAGCATAATGCCTGATTTAGCGCGTACACCGCGCGAAGCAATATGCCTGAGAACCGACAGACTTGTCTCGTATTTTGCAACTGACCTGATCAGCGGGGTAAGGCGTCTAACAGTTTCGATATTGTGCGAAATCACCTCCGGGCCCGCATCAATTACCCTGTCAATATCTTCATTATTTCCCCTGAAATCAGGTATCAGTGTCTCGATAGTCACTCCGGGATTTACCTCCCTGATTCTCCTGATAGTCTCAGCCCAGTGTTCCGAGCCGCCGTCAGGCAGGTCATCACGGTCAACCGAGGTAATGACACAGTGTTTTAGGTTCAATGTCCTTACCGCCTGTGCAACCCTTTCAGGTTCGCCCGGGTCAGGAGGAAGGGGCCTGCCGCTTTTAGTTCCGCAGAACCTGCATGACCTGGTGCATATGTCGCCCAGGATCATCAGGGTGGCAGTGCCGGCATTCCAGCACTCTCCTATGTTCGGGCAGTTGCCCGAGGTGCAGATTGTATGCAGACGATGGCTTTCAACCAGGTTCTTCACCATCGTGTAGCTCTCCCCCCTAGCCCTCTCCATCCTTAGCCATGATGGCAGCCGCCTCGAACCTGTCATAATACCTGCTTCCCTGATTTAATGAATATGCAAAGGTACACAAATAAAGAAATGGATAAGGTGATATTTGTATGACCAATCCTTCCAGATTGTATCTTTGAAGATTAATTACCGGATACCTTCATGGGTACGTAATATGAGGCAAATGTGAACATGATCCGACCGGCAAAGTGTAAATCTTAAAATATGGAAGTAGTATATCTTAATGGTCAGTTTCTCCCGAAGGCGCAGGCTCTGATCAGTCCCGACGACAGGGGTTTTCTTTTTGGTGACAGTGTTTACGAGGTCGCAAGATGGTATGGAGGTTATTTCTTCGATCTCGCAGGTCATGCCGGCAGGTTCAGGCGCAGCCTTCGCGAGACGCACATTGCATGGGAGGACGAAGCAAAACTTGAGGAAATATTTGAAGAGCTTATACAGCGAAACGAACTTGGCACTGAGTGTGCGATAGTATATTTTCAGGCCACACGTGGTGTTGCACCCCGTAACCACGCTTTCCCCGACCCTCCGGTCAGGCCCACCGTTTACGGGTTCGCCCGCAGGCAAAGCATCAATACCCTTGCTGCTGAGAAGGGTGTCGGCCTCTGGCTCACCCCTGACCCCCGGTGGAACAGGTGTAATATAAAGACTACTGCCCTGATAGCCAATATCCTTCCATACCAGGAGGCTCATGACAAAGGATTTACAGAGGTATGCTTCGTAAGAGACGGATTCGTAACCGAAGGAGCACACTCGAACATCTTTTTCGTAAGGGACGAAACACTTTGCACCCATCCGGAGAACAATGGCATCCTTTCGGGAATAACCAGGAAGAACATCATATCCGTTGCGAAAGCCAATGGTATCAGCGTGTCTGAAGAGGCCGTCGCTGCCGATATGATCCCCTACATGAATGAAGCGTTTATCTCCAACACCACCGGAGAGATAATTCCTGTTATAAGGGTCAGCGAACAGCTTGTTGGTGACGGTACCCCGGGGCCTGTGACCCGCAGGCTTCAGATGCTGCTGAGGGAGTTCATTCAGTCCTGTGACCCGCGGCGCTAGATAACGGCACCAGCATTAGCTTCTCTCCCCGCAGAGCCTGTCCCGATAGCCGCCAGGCTGTCGTGGGGGATAAAGCATTGGATTAGAGGCACCCAAAAACCGCTGCTTCGTCGCGGACGATAAAGAATTGTATATTACAAACAATCCCGGTAATTTTGTATGTATAGCCTGATCATTGGGCTTCAGGCTGTCTGAACCTGTTTGGCATGTTTGTCGCCGAAAAATTTTTACCCTTCTTCCAACCTTTTTAACCGGAATCTACACTATACATACAGAAGACGAAGATGCAGCTGAGTGAACTGAACCAGACCGACAGGGAGCTTGTCCGGGGATGCCTGGAGAACAACAGGCTGGTGCAACGCGCCCTGTACGAGAGGTTCAGCACCGGGCTCTACTCCCTGGCATACAGGCTGATAAGCGATCGCGATGCCAGCAATGATGTTCTTCAGGATTCGTTCATTGAGATATTCCGGTCAATTGCAAACTTCAGGTTCGAATCGTCCCTGTATACATGGATGCGCACCATAGTAATCAGAAACGCGATGAGCTACCTGAGGAAAAATGCACGGTTGCAGGTGGCAACAGACGAGATCCCTGACCAGGCGTCAGAGGGCTCGTTCAATTTCACCGCCGAACACCTCGAGAAGGCCATACTCTCACTGCCTGCACAGGCACGAAGCGTGTTTGTACTGATTGAGGTCGAAGGCTATAAGCACCAGGAAGTGGCCGGAATACTGGATATAAGTGAAGGGACGTCAAAGTCCCAATTGAGTTATGCAAAGAAACTGTTAAGGAATCGACTGACAAAACCGTCAGATGAACAGAGAGTTTGATGACATATTATCCGAAAGATTAAAGGAACTGCCCTCCCACCCGCCTTCCGCAACACTGTGGAGGGGGATTGAAGCTGCCCTGGATACGGAAGAGGCTATCAGCAGAACGCTTCAGGATCTGCCCGTGCACTCTCCCTCATACGGTACCTGGGAAGCCATCGAGGCTGCACTGCAGGAAGGGAGTCTGACCGGATCATCCGGAACAGACGTCACCGGCCAGATGGAAAGGACTCCGCGCAGACCCGGAGAAAGAGATGAAATTCTACAGGTCGGGAAACGGCGGGCCGGGGGACAGCGGACCGGAAGCCAAAGGGCCGGACTTAACAGAAGGATATTTTTCGTGACAATTTCCGGAGTTGCTGCGGTTGCACTGCTCGTGCTCATGATACCACGCCTTGTGCGGACAGAACAAGGCATAACCGTCGAGAGTGAAATCGTTATGAGTGAAGAGATAAGCACCTCCTTGACTCCTGCCCGCGAAGATGAAGACCCCATCGAGGTCATCAAGGACCTCTGCAAGACCGGTGCCCCGGCATGCCAGTCAGAACTTTTCAGGGAAAAGATGCAGTTATACCAGGAGTTGAGTGAGGAGCTCCGGCAGCTCGAAACGGTTATCGGCCAGGTGGGCGACTCCCCTGAAATCATACAGTCGGTCATCCGGATCGAAAATCTTAAGTCGGGCACACTGCAGGAACTGATAAAACTGATCCATTCATGAGAATCCTGCAATATATGACATTGAGCCTCGTCCTCCTCGGAACCTGCGATCTCGCGGCACAGGAGTTGATGCAAAAGGCTTCAGGGAGTGATGAAAGGAGCTTCGGAAAGGGGATCAGCGCGGTCTCTGTATACGGTGAGAAAGCCTCGGTAACTGTCAGAGGTGCAGCCGTCAGCGAGGTGAAGGTACTGCTCAGACCGGTCTCGCGGAATAGGAATAAAGAACAGGCGGTAGCTGATCTGAAATATATACATTACTCAGCTGAGAAAGAGGGAAACATCCTCGTGATCAGAAATTCATTCCGGGGAGAACTGGAACAGATCACAAGCAACCTAAGTATGGAGATCGAGATCATAATGCCTTCATCCCTTCCCGTGGAGATCACCAACCTGTATGGCCCTGTGGAAGCTGTCAACCTTGCCTCGGTGACGGCCAGTGTGTCATTTGGCTCTCTTCGCCTGACTGACATCAGCCCGGCCACCGCGATAACAGCCCGGTACTCGGACATGGAACTGACATCTGTTCGCGGAAAGGCTGATATCAATGCCGAGAAATCTGATATAATGATGAAGGCCACAGAAGCTGCAACTGTCATAAACTGTTCATACGGAACGGCAGACATTGAACTGACCGGATCAGGGCCACTGATAGTGAAGGGATACCGTACAACGGTTAAAATCTCCCTGGATGAGCCGGGCAAATACCAGTACGCTCTCAAAACACCGCAGGGCAGGATATTAATGTCTGACGGGAAACAATACAGGAACCAACCGGTGGAAATCAGGCCCCCGGCCCCTGCAGGATTGATTGATGTAACCACTTCATACTGTGACATTACGATAGCAAAGAAATAATCCGTCTATGAAAACGAAGGATACACTTACATTACGGGTTTTGCGGGCAAGGCATTATTTGCTTTGTCTGACAGCCCTTGCACTGGTTCTGCCGATGAACCGCGAAGCCAACGCACAGGGCTTCAGGGAAAGCCCTTACAACAAGCGGATCTTCAGCGTCAACAGCGGGGCTGTATTCTCGGGCGACGGCGATTGCTGGGGAATCGGCACCGGCATATCCCACCTTAAGACAATAGGTAAACGGTTCTATATCCGTGAGAACCTCACTTCATGGATAATTAACGGAGAGAGCTGGATCGAAGGGGCCTTCGAGAACCAGACTGCCATTGACCTGAGTGCCGAACTGGGCTTCTCTCCCTTCAGGATGGGCCAGCGCTTCTTCAGCGTACATGGCGGCGTCTGCGGCGCATATTTTATAAACACAGATGCAACAGGTGGCGGGACATGGTTCTCATACAATCCTGCCACCGGGGAGTACAGCTACATGCAGTATTATGAGCAGGCGCTTCACAAGGCGCCGGATTTCGGAATCACTTTCGGCGTCGACTACCACCGGCAGGTCTCTCCTGCCCTTTACCTGAACGCACGGGCTGATTTCCGGTCACATTTCAGTACCGGATCGGCAATCTCGATGATCACACTTGGTATCGGCTTCGATGCCCGCGAACTATTTAAAAAGTAACAGGAAATGAAGAAGTCAGCATTGATATTGATAATGTGCGCGGCATCCCTTACTGGTACAGACTGTCTCGCACAGACCGATACTGTTAAGATTGAGACAGAACTGCAGCAGGATCAGGATTTTTACTACCGGAACAAGTACCGCTACCTCGATGTGCGGCTGGCAGACGAAGACAGGTTGCTGAAGATAGGCATCCAGCCTTTCAAGCCCAGTGACAATTTTACTTTCCTGGTCTTTACAGTGCATGGCGGGTTCGAACAGAAGATCAACACTTCCCTTTCGGCAGTGACAGAAGTAAACTCTATCATGACATGGTCTGAGAGCGAAGCACTTCATCTCCAGGGCCTGTCACTCGGGGGACGCTACTATTTCCTCAAGAAGAGGGATATAGAACAGGGGCGCAGCGGCAACAACCTGCAGGGAGTTTACGGACTCTTTAAAATGAGCGATCTGCTCTCGCTGATAACAACCCGTTCAGAGAGCAGCGGTTACGATCCGTCATCCCGTAACCCTCGCCTCGAGCGATACATAAAAGGCTCACTGACTCCCGAAATAGGTATAGGCTTCCAGCAGAGGCTTGATTACCATCTCTATTTCGATTCGGCTCTCTCATGCAACTACAGTATCCTTGACAACGAGTTCGGATTCCAGATCAGCTTCCTCTTCGGAGTTCTCTTCAGTTATACCAAATAGTCTGACTGTCATGAAAAAAATTGTTATACTCACCCTGCTACTGTCTGCTGTACTCATTGCATCATGTGACCATGCAGACCTGTCATCGCCGGTGGCACTGTTCTCTGCACAGACAACACCCAGGTACATGTTCATGGTAAACCTTGATGCGTCCGGCTCCTTTTCGACAGAAGAGAGTGACCGGCTGGAGTACCGATGGGATCTCAACGGCGATCACCTGGAATGGGAAACAGACTGGACAAGTAATCCTGTTGTAACAGTTCAGTTCCCGTACGAACACAACGGCTATATCGGTCTGCAGGTGCGCGGCAGCAGCGGCACCATAACAGAACTGTATCAGGGATTCTACACCTGGGAAGACTACAGAATTCAAAATGCCTGGTCTGATCTTGAGATTGATTTCCGCAGGATAGACTATGATTTTTCATATCCTGACCACCACCGGACATGGGTCTGGGCTTATGACAATATACAGCTTCAGGACTCGCAGCAGTGGTATAACTTCCAATCTTCAGAGGAACGGGCAAAATACGGAACACTCATGCCCTGGAGCGTGGCTGACACCCTGGATGAGGACTACAGGCTGCCTTCAAGGGCTGAATGGCAACAGATGACAGACTATTGTGGCGGGGCCGGCCTCGCAGGCTTCAACCTTCAGGTAAAGGCAGAGCACGGTCTTCAGCTCACCTGTCCGGGGAAGATCACAGACGGTCAGCTCCTGGAACACAGAGAAACCGGCTACTACTGGACTGGCGATGAGGTTGACGAAGATTCGGCCTGGGCCCTTAAGATCACGGCTGAAGGTGATGAGGCAGAGTTTGTCATTCTGGACAAATCAACCATGGCATCAGTACGGCTTACAATTGAATTTCTATACTTCTGATAGCATAAGGAGATGAAAAAGCAGATAATATTTCTGGCGTTGCTGTTCGGCTGCAGCACACTCTGGTCACAGGAGAAGGGGTCTCTCGGTTTGTCGGGTTCATATGTGTATATGCCGCAGTACCGGATGCACGGTGCGGGTTATACAATATCACTCCGGCACAGTATGAAACCCTGGCTCAGCCTGGAGGTTGGCGGAGGTTACACCCTCGGATCACGGACAATCGAAAGAAATGAAACCGTAAATGATGTGAGGCTTCTCGACCTCAATTACCATCATGCAGCCTACAGTCTTTATGCAGCCCCTGTGCTCAGGGCAGGCAACAGCAGGGCAGTCTCGCTGGAGCTTTTTGCCGGACCGGTAATCACCTGGCAGTCAAATGTTTTCGATCTGAATCATTATGAGATGCCTGAAAGCCCGGATTACATCGGAAGGATGACAAATATTGTGTATGTGAACCGGGTCCTCGAAGGAACCTTTTTCGGAGGTATAGCGGGCTGCAGGATCAATGTGCGGACCGGTGAAAAATGGAATGTAAACCTCGGAGTTAACGCCACGGGTATAATTAAAGCAGTTTCCCCGGTCAATGTGAACTTTGGGATCAGTTACAAATTGTAACACGGTGCCCTCCCATTGATACTACCCGGAAGATCAGTTATAACAACCCAATTTGCAGGAACAGAAAGAGGGATACTATTCCCCGGATAGCAATGACAATCCGGGTAAATTCCATAACTGCACATGTCTGATTCCGCCTCTGACAGGTAATAATACCTCATCCAGGGAAACGACCAATTTTTCAAAGTTATCATCAATGGCTTCAAGGGCGGAGTATTCGCGCTCGATAGTCACTTCATCGTGAAGCAGATAAGCACACTGAATATAGACAATCTGTTCACCTTTGTGAGCTACAAAATCCACCTCCCTGTTTCGCAATGTTCCAACATAAACGCTAAAACCTGCGCGTCGCAGCTCCAGAAACACAAGGTTTTCAATAAGATACCCAAAGCCATATCCAAATCCGGGGTATAGGTAATTCCTGTATGCCAGATCATTGACATAGAACTTGGCATTGCCCGATATTGTATCTTTTCCCTTTATGTCATATCGGTCGCAGCGATGTATGAGAAAAGCGTCCTGTATATATCCGATATAATTCGCTATCACATCATAACTTACCTTTCGCCCCAGTCCCCTGAAATAATTTACGATATTGGATACTGAAACAAGATTTGAAGCATTGTTTACCAGATAGACAAAAACATCTTCAAGCAATCTGGGCTCCCTTATGCTATTCCGCTGGATGATATCCCTCAACAGGACTGTATCTTTGATAGCAGCCACATAACTGCGCCTGAACTCCTGTTTTGCTATCATAAACAATTCAGGAAGTCCTCCACTGTTCATATACGCAATATAACTCTGGCGCCCCCGCTTCTGATTCGTAATCCCCAGATATTCAAGATAACTGAAAGGAAAAACCTCAAAAGATATGTATCTGCCAGACAGGAGTGTGGCAAGCTCTCCTGACAATATTTTTGAGTTTGAACCGGTGATAAAAAGTTCGTAGCTATCTGAATAGTCCTGGGAATATGAATTAACTACCTTCTCCCATTCTTCAATAATTTGAATCTCATCAATGAATACATATACTTTCCCCTGTGGATTAAGTTCCTTCCTGTAAAGCTTAATGAGCCCGTCCAAATCCTTGTAGGCTCTTAAAAAGTCGAAATCGGCAAATTCACGATTGATAATCAGGGTATTCTCAGGTCTTATCCCACTTTCTATAAGCTGCCTTGCGACCTGCCTGAGGATATAGCTCTTGCCCGAACGCCGTTGTCCGACCAATACTTTCACCAGGCGGTTCCCAACGTACCCGGCTATCTTATCAGTGTATTCACTGCGCTTAAATCCAAAATCAAAGGACTTTGCGTCCCACAAATTATATTTACGTAGTAATGCAATTTTTTCGTCCATACGTGAATATTTTTGTCGAATTTAATACATTTTAGTCTATAATGGAATTTTTTATCTCATTTTTTATCGATTTCAGGACTTTGAAACTGACCTGTAAGACACCGTAACATCTGCCTCTATTGACTATTGTCTTCATAATATTACCTTTGCACAAATTTTCACAGCATGAGTACACCCCAACTGAGTGAACAGGAACTGGTTCGCAGGCAATCACTTGATGAAATACGCAAACTTGGCATCGATCCTTATCCGGCTGCAATGTACCCGGTCAACATTTCGGCCGCGGAGATTCTGGCAGGTTTCAGTGACAATGAGAACAAATTTCCCGAAGTGTGTCTCGCCGGCCGTATTATGAGCCGCCGCATCATGGGCAACGCCTCGTTCGCAGAGCTGATGGACTCATCAGGTCGCATACAGATATACGTGCGTCGTGATGATCTCTGCCCTGGGGAGGACAAAACACAATACAACACACTGTTTAAAAAATTGCTTGACATAGGTGACATAATAGGCATTAAAGGTTTTGCCTTCCGTACGCAGATGGGAGAAATCACCGTCCATGTTAAGGAGCTGACACTCCTCAGCAAATCGCTCCGCCCTCTTCCGATAGTCAAGGAGAAGGACGGTGTGCAGTATGATGCAGTCACCGATCCCGAGATGCGTTATCGCCAGCGTTATGTTGACCTGATTATAAATCCCCAGGTACGCGAAACCTTCCGCAAGCGCACACAGATTATCAAATCGATGCGTGAGCTGTTCGACTCATACGGTTACCTCGAGGTGGAGACACCGGTGCTTCAGCCTATACCAGGCGGCGCCGCAGCGAGACCGTTCATCACTCACCATAATGCCCTTGACATACCGCTCTATCTTCGCATAGCGGACGAGCTTTACCTCAAGCGCCTCATAGTAGGCGGTTATGACGGTGTTTACGAGTTTGCCAAGGACTTCCGCAACGAGGGTATGGACCGCACTCATAACCCGGAGTTCACGGTGATGGAGATATATGTGGCCTATAAGGACTACAACTGGATGATGGAGTTCACCGAGAAGATACTTGAAAAGGTAGCCATGGATCTCCATGGTACCACGAAGGTGCCCCTCGGTGAACATGTAATAGACTACAAGGCTCCTTACAGGCGTATCTCCATGACTGACGCCATAAAAGAGTATGCCGGCATTGACATCACCGACATGACCGAGGATGACCTGCGCCGCGAATGCGACAGGATGGAGATCGGCCACTCACCCTCAATGGGCGTGGGAAAGCTGATTGACCAGATCTTCGGCGAGAAGTGTGAGCATCACTTCATCCAGCCCACATTCATAATCGACTACCCGCAGGAGACATCACCACTGACGAAGAAGCACCGCAGCAAGCATGGGATGACAGAGCGTTTCGAGCTGATGGTCAACGGCAAGGAGCTGGCAAACGCTTACTCAGAGCTGAATGACCCCATCGACCAGCTCGAGAGGTTCCAGGAGCAGCTTCGTCTCTCGGAAAAAGGTGATGATGAGGCAATGTTCATCGACATGGACTTCGTCAGGGCACTTGAATATGCCATGCCTCCTACTTCAGGTATGGGAATGGGCATTGACAGGCTGACAATGTTCATGACAAACCAGCCGTCGATACAGGATGTGCTCTTTTTCCCGCAGATGAAGCCGGAGGCTTAGGCAGCAGGCAAGAGGCAATAGAGGGCTTAGCGTTAATAAAAAATCCAGTGGATTTTTTTAGCGAAGAGCCAGACTGTAGCAGAGGGCAATAGGAAGCAGGCAAGAGTGAAGGAGCAGAGACACAAGGAGTTGGACAGGCTGATGAAGCCTCTTGATTCTCCGGTGAGGATACAGGAGTTCCTGGATTCAATTCCATACAACTCAACCAAACGGACGCTGTCACCGCTGCTGGTAATGAAGGAGAGGATGGCGCACTGCATGGATGGCGGCATGTTCGCCGCAGCAGCTCTCCGCAGACTGGGTTTCCCACCCCTGATAGTTGACCTTGCGGCCGAAAACGACGATGACCATATTATTGCCGTCTTCCGCGAAGGGAGATGCTGGGGCGCAATTGCCAAATCAAACACCACAGTTCTCCGTTTCCGCGAACCGGTGTACCGGACACTGCGCGAACTGGCAATGTCATACTTCGATCTGTATTATAACCTCAACGGGCAAAAAACACTGCGAAGCTACTCGCGGACAATCGATCTCTCAAGGTTTGATAACCGTGACTGGGAAACCACTGAAGAGGACCTCGAATACATTGGCGATTTTACATACACGGTAAGGCACTACCCCCTCATCACACCTGCACAGGTGAAGAGGCTCAATAATGTCCCGAAATATCTCTATGATGCAGGTTTCGCCGGGGCGGATATCCACGGATTATATAAGCCGGACTGACTGGTCAGTCGGCTGTCAGCAGTCCGCACTCAGCACTCAGCATTTGACTGCCGATACTGCTGACTGGTACTGTTGACTGCCGACTGGTACTGCCGACTTTGTTATGCTTTAGCCCGCAGCTGCTGCTCCAGCCTTTCGCGTTCTGCTTCGAAGCCCGGTTTGCCCAGAAGGGCGAACATGTTCTTCTTGTATGACTCCACCCCTGGCTGATCGAACGGATTGACCCCAAGAATGTAGCCGCTAATGGCGCATGCCAGCTCGAAGAAATACATCAGCTGCCCAAGGTTGTACTCATCTATGCGCTCCATGGTGACATGTATCACAGGTACTCCTCCTTCGATATGGGCAATCCTGGTGCCCTCCTCAGCCCGGTGATTGACCTCCGTCAGTCTTTTTCCGGCGATGAACCCGATTCCGTCAGAATTGTCCGATGCCCCCGGCACTACCAGCGAATGGCGCGAATCCTTCACATGAACCACTGTTTCAAAAAGTTTGCGTTCGCCCTGCTGTATATACTGACCCATTGAGTGCAGATCAGTGGTGAATGTAACCGAGGCCGGAAAGATACCCTTGCTCTCCTTGCCTTCACTCTCACCGTACAACTGTTTCCACCACTCGGCCAGGAAAACCAGTGAAGGTTCATAGCTGATAAGTATCTCCGTCGAATAACCCATTTCATACAGTGTGTTCCGGGCTGCTGCGTATGTCACAGCCAGATTGGCCAGTTTGTCATCATCCTCCCTGACGGAGAGAGCCATATCGAGCATTCCCCGGGCAAATGCGTCAATATCGCAGCCTGCCAGCGCCAGGGGCAGCAATCCCACCGGTGTGAGCACGGAATAACGGCCTCCCACGTCATCAGGTATCACGAATGTCTCATATCCCTCATTTACTGCCAGATCATGAAGAGCGCCACGGTGCGCATCAGTAACGGCAACGATGTGCGCCTTCGATTCAGGTGTTCCCACCTTGTTCCTAAGGTGGTCACGCAGCACGCGGAAAGCAATTGCAGGCTCGGTGGTGGTGCCGCTCTTGGATATCACAACGATATTATATGCAGTTCCGTCAAGAAATCTGAGAAGTGCTGAATGATAATCCTCGCTCAGTGTATGGCCTGCGAACAGCAGCCTGTGCTCCTGCGGAGCGAAGGGGTCATTAAGTGCCTCGGTAAGCGCCCTGGCGCCGAGATAGGAGCCTCCTATACCCACAATGACAGACACTGACGCCTGGCTGCGGAGACGTGCAGCGCATGCTTTTACCGCTGCAGTATCATTTACAGTCCGGTCCGGCAGGTGAAGCCATCCGGTGAACTCGCTTCCCCGGCCGGTTCCCTCACGCAGCGTCTTAAGGCTTACAATAGCTTTATCACGGATTGCGTCAAGTGCAGAAATGTCTGCAAATGAGCCTATCCCCTTTATATTGACAGAAATTGCCTGTTTCATCCCTTTATGTTTTAGGTCATGGCAAATATAGGTAATTTCCCCCGGCAGTCATTTTGAAAAAAGGTCTTCAGCCTGTCATATCCGTAACCGGGATGCAGACTGAAGACCTCACTATTGCCTATTGCCTACTGCCTCTTGCCTCGCTAGACCAGTTTATGCTTCTTCACAAACTCGTCAATCACCTCCTCGAGGTTGGGGTTGCCTATCTCCTGGAGATCATACCACACCCTTGTGGAAGGCTTCCTGATCTTTATGATCCTGTTCAGGTCAATCGGAGTGCCAATCACCACTGCTTCACAGTCTGTGTTGTTAATGGTGGTCTCCAGGTCCTTGAGCTGCTGGTCGCCGTATCCCATTGCAGGAAGCAGTGTACCTATGTTAGGATACTTTTCGAAGGTCTCTGTGAGCTTGCCAACGGTGAAGGGTCTCGGATCAACAAGTTCGGCAGCACCAAACTTACGGGCTGCAACCACACCGGCACCTATCTTCATTTCACCGTGGGTAAGTGTCGGGCCATCCTCTACAACCAGCACCCTTTTGCCCTTGATCACAGATGGATCATCAACACTTATCGGGGATGCACCATCAATGACAACAGCCTTCGGGGCCACCTTCTCGATGCTCTCGCGAACCGTCTGAATGTCAGCAGGAGCCGAGCTGTCCATCTTGTTTATTACAACCACATCGGCCAGGCGGAGGGTCACCTCTCCTGGATAGTATTTAAGTTCGTGGCCTGCACGGTGTGGGTCGGTGACAGTGATCATCAGATCGGGGTTGTAGAATGGGAAGTCGTTGTTCCCGCCATCCCACAGCACCACATCACAACCTGAAGGATCATTCTCTGCAGCGCGGAGAATAGCTTCATAATCGACACCTGCATAAATGACATTCCCGCGTACGACATGAGGTTCATACTCTTCCATCTCCTCGACAGTGCACTTGTGCTTCTCAAGATCCTCAACCTTCGCAAAACGCTGCACCTTCTGCTCCATCAGGTCGCCGTAAGGCATCGGATGGCGTACAGCCACTACCTTCAGTCCTTTTTTCATGAGAAGTTCAATGACCCTGCGGGAGGTCTGGCTTTTACCGCAACCGGTGCGGATAGCACCTACTGCAATAACAGGTTTGGTGCTCTTTACCATTGTCTCCTGCCAGCCCAGAAGCATGAAGTTTGCACCGGCAGCATTTACAATGGCGCTTACTGACATCACCCTCTCGTACGGTACATCACTGTAGGCGAAAACACAATCGGTAACCTTCTGTTCTTTTATCAGGCGGGGAAGATCACTTTCCGCATAGATAGGAATGCCATCGGGATAAAGCTTACCGGCCAGACCGGCAGGGTACTTCCTGCCGTCGATATCCGGTATCTGGGCAGCTGTAAAGGCAACTACATTGTAAAGCTCATTGTCGCGGAAATAGGTATTGAAATTGTGGAAATCCCTACCTGCGGCACCAATGATAATAACATTCCTTTTTAACATATAACCTCCTCGTTAATTATTTATTTTTTAAAAGAATATCTGCATTTGTAAGGTGACGTATCCGGCAAATTTATAATTTGTAACTGAAACCGGAAGTGATAATAATCACTTTAATTCATTCTTTATCCAGGTTATAATATTTTGATAATATGGAAGTTAATAAATGATGAGCGTTTGTTGATTTTTTTGTTGTTTAATATTTTAAACCTCAGCATATTGGCAGAATCTTTGCACTAATTTCGGCGGATGAATGTCCTGGCACACATATACCTCTCAGGCGACTCGGATAACATAATCATCGGGAATTACATAGGCGACTATGTAAAAGGTCGTGATTACCTTAAGTACCCGGAGGGGATCCGCAAGGGAATTATCATTCACAGGCACATAGATGCATTTACCGACAGGCATCCTGTAGTACACCGCAGCAAGCTTCATTTCACGGGACGGTACCGTAAATATGCCGGGGTAATAATTGACATCCTTTATGATCATTACCTGACAAGAGAATGGGATCTCTTTTCCAGAAGACCGCTTGAGAGTGTGACTTACAACTTCTACCGGGCAATGGTTAATAACTTCGAGATACTCCCGGAGAATGTCCGTGAGAAGATGCCGTTCTTTATTATCGACAACTGGCTTGAGACATACCAGACACGCAGAGGCATCAAGAGAGTTCTTAAGACCCTCAGTGGCATAACCTCACTCCCAAAGGAGACACGATGGGCTATGCGGGTATGGAAAAAGCAGTATTACTCAATAGAGGAGGACTTCATGGAATTCTTCCCTCAGCTGGTCAGCTACGTGGAATCAGAGTTTGGCATTGTGCTTTCACCCGGAATGCGGGTGCCGTTCTGATCAACCCAGGTATTCTGTCCTTCCTGCGTCAAGACGCAAAAATATGAACAGCAGTAATGTGAAGCCCCACAGTGAGCTTCCCCCGTAACTGAAGAACGGAAGGGGTATGCCTATCACAGGCATCACCCCGATTGTCATCCCGATGTTGACAAAGAAATGGACCAGGAACAATCCGAAGACACCGTACCCGTATGCCCTTACAAAAGTTGTGCGCTGTCTTTCAGCCATCATCATCAGCCTCAGGAGCAGCCAGACGAAAAGACCAATTACAACGGTGGAACCGATGAATCCCCACTCCTCTCCCACAGTGCAGAAGATAAAGTCTGTACTTTGCTCCGGGACAAACTTGAACTTTGTCTGCGTGCCATTCAGATATCCTTTCCCGGCGAACCCGCCTGACCCTATGGAGATAAGTGACTGGTTAAGGTTGTATCCTTCCCCGTAGGGATCATCTTCCATTCCAAGCATGATGTTGATCCTCGTCTGCTGGTGCGGCTGGAGGATCTCATGAAAGGCGTAATCGACAGTGAACAGGAAAAGAAGACCTCCCAGGAGGAAAGCGTAAATAACCGCCTGATTTATCATTCTGAGCCGGTATATGTACCAGGCATAAACGATTCCTGCCAGAAACACTGCAAAAACAATTATAAGCACAGTATCAAGGTCAAGCAGGTAATGTCCGATAACGAAGGCCACCCCTCCGGCGACAGCCATAACTGCGGCTGCTTTCAGTGACACCATATATCCGGATGTAATCAGCAGTGCGATTGCCGCAACAACAAGGAGTCCGATTGCCACCGGCAGGTTACCGAGTATCAGTGTCAGGAGGAAGAGAACCACGGCAAGTATAGCCGTTATGAACACCCAGATGCTCATTCCTTCGCGATACAGGACTATTAAAAACGCAAAGTATGTCACCACTGACCCCATGTCAGGCTGCAATGCAATAAGCAGAACAGGCGCCAGGATTATGGCGGTGGCTGCAATCATCTGCCTTGGCCCCATGGACTGACGTCTGGAATTTAAATATGAGGCCAGAGCCAGGCCTGTTGCGAACTTGGCGAACTCGGATGGCTGTATGCTGAAAGCGCCCACTCCGAACCATGCTTTTGCACCGTTGATTTCCTTCCCGATAACCAGTACCAGCACCAGCAGCAGGATAAAGAAACCATAGATGAACCATGCAAAAAAGAACCATAGCTTGTTGTCGGTCACCATCACCAAAACGGCCAGAACAAGAGCCGCGATAATGAAAATCAGCTGTTTACCGTACCGCTGTGACATGTCAAGAATACTTGTATGCTGCTCATTGTAAACAGCTGCGTAGATATTCAGCCATCCCATGATCATCATTGCAAGCCACAGCATAACCGTTACCCAGTCGAGCCTTTCAAATATGTTGTTACTCTTCTCCACCCGGTTTAATTATCATGTTCAGTACGTGATCCTCCAGGTACTTTCTCTGTATTTCGCCTGTGAGGTATTTTTCAATAAGCAGGCTTGCGATAGGTGCGGCGAAGGTGGAGCCGAAACCGGCGTTCTCCACGTAAACGGCAATTGCAATTTTCGGGTCATCCTTCGGGGCAAAGGCTACAAAGATCGAATGATCCTTGCCGTGAGGGTTCTGAGCCGTCCCGGTCTTGCCACAGATGATTATGCTGTCAAGGCGGGCACCGCGGGCTGTTGAACCGGGGCCGCCGTTTACTGCCCCCTCCATACCTTCTATTACCGGCACAAAGTTTTCAGGTGATATTCCGGTGATATACTTCTGGGTATAAAGGGGTGACGGTGCACCGTCATCACCAATCTTCTTTATTACATGAGGTATATAAAATGACCCCCTGTTTGCAATTACCGCAGCCATATTCGCCATCTGAAGGGGTGTTGCCCCGATCTCACCCTGCCCTATTGCCAGAGATATCACCGTAAGCGCTTTCCAGCGGTCCTTCCCGTAGTACCTGTCATAGTATGACCTTGTTGGAATGTTGCCTGACAACTCGTTCGGCAGGTCTATTCCCATTTTATTGCCGAATCCGAAGGCGACAAGATACTCCCTCCACTTGTCAAAGGCATCCTGCACTGATCCGTAGGCAGGGTTTTCAAGTATATTGCGGAAGGCATTGCAAAACCAGGCGTTGCACGACTGCGCAACAGCCTGCTGAAGGTTTAGCGGAGAGGCATGTGAATGACACCCCACCGTCAGTGATCCTGCATGGTAGCCGTTGCTGCAGCTAAACAGCGAAGTGGGGCGTATTACATTCTCCTGCAACCCTATGAGACCGTTCATTATCTTGAAGGTGGAACCGGGAGGATACGAGGCCATCAACGCCCTGTCAAACAACGGCTTGACAGTATCACCCTGCAGCATTGAAAAGTTCTCTGACCTGACCCTGCCTACCAGCAGAGACGGATCATATGTCGGAGATGAGACCAGTGCCAGAATTTCACCGGTGGATGGCTCGATGGCGACAATTGAACCGGTCTTGTTCTGCATCAGCCTCTCACCGTATTCCTGGAGATCAAGATCAATGGTCGACCACAGATTCGTCCCGGGAACGGCAACAGTGTCATATCGTCCCTCGGCATATAATCCCTTGATGTTGTTATGGACGTCAACCAGGAAAATATTTACCCCTTTCCGTCCCCTGAGCTGCTCTTCATATGATTTTTCAATGCCACTGACGCCTATATAGTCACCTGACCTGTAATATTTGTCTTTCGCGATGAGCTTATTGTCAACCTCACCGACATATCCCAGGAGGTGAGCTGCCACCGGTTTTGTATATTTCCTGAGTGTTCTGGCCTGTACGTAGAAACCGGGGAAACGGTAGAGTTCTTCCTGAAGGACGGCATATGTCTCCGATGAAATCATTTTCATAAAGACGGAAGGTGCTCTTCTTGAATAGGAGACCGCGGCTTTCATCCTGGCTCTGAAATCTTCAGGAGTGATGCCCAGAATATCATTGAACCTGGCAGTATCGAACGCGCTTGTATGGACGGGTATGACCAGCAGGTCATAGGCGGCCTGATTATATACAATGAGATTTCCGTTCCTGTCGTAAACAAGCCCCCGGGCAGGATATTGTGTTACCGGCCTGAGTGCATTGTTGGCTGCCGAGACGCGATAAGTCTTGTCGATTATCTGTATATAAAAAAGCCGTACAATAAGGATAATGGCCGCCAGCAACACCAGCGCCATAATAAAGTATTTCCTGTTCGCAAACCGGTCCTTCATAACCGCCTCCTTATCTGTGTGGCCTGATGAAGTCGAAAAGAACTATGAAGAACGTAGTAACGGCAGTACTCAGCATTACTCTCAGAATTGTGTGAAAGAAGTGTCTGAAACTGAAGATTTCCACGAAGAAGAGAGCCAGGTGATGCACCAGCACAACTGTAAACGCGTAAATAAGGAACCAGCGCAAACCGCTTCTGTTTGACGAAGGAGACATATCTCCTTCAGCTGCCTCAGCAGTCACGTTTAGAGAGAGGACCCAGGGACGGACGAAACCGGCAAAAACGGTCGCAAAAGTGTGAACCCCCATCGTACCACTGAAAAGATCTATTATAAAACCTGTAAGAAAGCTTAGCAGCAGAAGTATCCACGAGGGTATTGACACCGGCAATATCAGGATGAACATCACATATACGAACGGGTTGACATACCCGCTGAATTCAATGTTGCTGAAGATGACAAGCTGAAGTACGACCAGGATCAGGAAAGCTCCGGTATATCTTAGTATGCTGTTCATTTCACCACCTCCTGCTCAAGATTCAGTCTCTCCTCCTTTTTCAGGTTTCCGATGACATAAACGTTTGTGAGTTTCTTGAAATCCACGGAAAGGAGCACCTTAAGTGAGACGAAATCGCCCCCGCGCTTCTGGTCTCCCGTAAGTGTTCCGGCCATCAGGCCGGCAGGGAATATCGCAGAGAAGCCGCTCGTCACGATCGTATCTCCCTCACTGATCTCCACGTGATGCGGGATCTCCGAGAGTCTGGCATAGCGGTAGTTGGTGCCGTCCCAGGCCAGCGATCCGAAGTAATCATTGCTGGCTATACTTGCGCTGAGGCGGAAATCTGTATTTAGCAGTGACATCACAACCGAGTAGTTACCTGATACGCCCACCACAACGCCGACCACTCCGGAAGGCGAAGCCACGCCCATGCCGACAGCCACCCCATGTCTTGCTCCCCTGTCGAGGGTGATAAAATTCTTCTGTTTGTTGACCGAGTTGCTTATAACCCGTGCACTCAGATATGTATAGTTAACGCCGCTGACTGTGTCACGCACTTCGGCAAATCCCTCCTGAGGCGCTGAAGTCAGCCCCTCTATCCTCTTCCGCAGGATTGTGTTTTCCCGGACAAGCTCTTCATTTACCTGTTTCAGGCGGAAATAGTAAGTTCCCTTTTCCACCCGTCTGGCAATGAATCCGTTTATATTGCGCGAGATACCGTAAAATACGGTCTGATGATAGTTGTGGGTTGTTGTGATCATGACGAGAGCTGACGCTTCCAGCACAACGAAGAGTATCAGGGTTTTAAACCTGAGCAGGAAGTTCAGAAGGCTTCTCATTCATGAAAAAGGTTTACCTCATCAGGAAGGGGTACTTCTCCACATTCTTCAGAGCCACCCCGGTGCCCCTTACGACAGCGTGAAGCGGATCTTCAGAAACTCTGAACGGGATGTTGATCTTGTCAGTGAGACGCTTGTCAAGGCCTCTCAGCAATGCCCCGCCGCCGGCGAGGAACACGCCCCTGTTGACGATGTCAGCATACAGTTCAGGAGGCGTCTGCTCAAGAACCTGGAGTATTGAAGCCTCTATCTTGGTGAGTGATTTGTCAAGGCAATAAGCAATCTCCTGGTATGAAACCGGGATCTCTATCGGGAGTGAGGTCATGAGGTTCGGGCCCCGCACCACAAAGTCTGCAGGCGGATTTTCAATGTCAGGCAGTGCAGCTCCGACTGCTATCTTGATATCCTCAGCAGTTTTTTCGCCAATCTTGATATTGTGCTGGTGCCTCATATACGCCTGTATGTCAGCGGTAAATCCGTCTCCGGCAACCCTGATTGACCTGTTGCAGACAATGCCTCCGAGTGCAATGACAGCTATTTCGGTTGTACCGCCTCCTATATCAACCACCATGCAACCTTCAGGTGCTTCCACATCAAGGCCGATGCCAATTGCAGCCGCCATGGGTTCATAGATGAGGTACACATCCCTTCCTCCGGCGTGCTCCGACGAGTCACGTACGGCCCTGATCTCCACCTCGGTGCTTCCGCAGGGGATACCGACAACCATTTTAAGAGAGGGGGAGAAGAACTTGGGGCCGGTGTTTATCATCTTTATCATGCCCCTGATCATCAGTTCAGCTGCGTGGAAGTCAGCAATAACGCCGTCGCGGAGCGGTCTGATGACCCTGATGTTCTCGTGAGTTCTTCCGTGCATCTGGCGGGCTTTTTCCCCGATTGCAATGAGCTTGCCCGTATTCCTGTCGATGGCAACGATCGAAGGCTCATCCACCACAAGCTTGTCATTTGCAATTATATTAGTGTTTGCCGTACCCAGGTCTATAGCAACCTCCTGTGAAAGAAAAGAAAATAATCCCATAGGTCCTTTTTAACTGTTTCTTGTTCTATGTTTAATGTTTAAAATGTCTTACACCTGTAAAAACCATTGCAACACCTGTTTTATTGCAGTAATCTATTGATTCCTGATCACGTACGGAGCCTCCCGGCTGAACGACTGCAGTAATTCCTGCTTCGTGAGCTGTTGTTACCGAGTCGGCAAACGGGAAGAAAGCGTCTGACGCCATCACTGCTCCTTCGAGCGTGAAGCCGAATGCTCCTGCCTTGTCAATAGCCTGCCGGAGAGCATCAATCCTGGATGTCTGGCCTATTCCGCTGGCACACAGCTGCAATCCTTTGGCCAGAACCATGGCGTTGGAACGACTGTGTTTCACAATCTTGTTCGCAAAGACCAGGTCGTGATACTCTTCCTCAGAAGGATTCCTCAGGGTGACCGGTTTCATCATTGAAGCTGTCTCCGTGGAGCAGTCGCGCTCCTGCCAGAGGACGCCTCCCAGGATTGACCTGAATGATGCCCTGTCATTACCGGTGCTCTTCCGCTGAAGGATGATCCTGTTCTTTTTGGAACTCAGGATTTCGACTGCCCCCGGTGCGAAGGAAGGAGCAATCAAAACCTCCAGAAAGACCTTGTCCATCTCTCCGGCTACCTCTTCATCAACTTCCCGGTTCACTATCACGACGCCGCCATAGGCTGATACCGGGTCACAGGCCAGAGCATCCGTCCAGGCCTCCTTCAGAGCCGGACGGGAAGCAACACCGCACGCGTTGTTGTGCTTTATGACGGCACAGGTGACCTCATCAAACTCGTCAATAAGGTTGATTGCCGACTCGATGTCAAGAAGGTTGTTATATGATATTTCCTTCCCGTGAAGCCGGGTAAAAACACTGTCAAGGTCACCAAAAAAGATACCTTTCTGGTGAGGATTTTCTCCGTATCTGAGTGTATGTGATTCAGATATGCTTTTCCTGAACAGGGTGGCATCACCATTCCTGTTGAACCAGTTAAAGATTGCAGTATCATAATGCGATGTCATCGCAAATGCCTCAAGGGCGAAGCGGTAACGGCTGTCAGCGCTTACCGTTCCCATGCCTTCTTCAAGCATCTCCATCAGGGCCCCATACTGGTTTCTGGATGATACTATAAGCACGTCTGCCCAGTTCTTGGCTCCGGCACGTATCAGTGATATACCCCCGATGTCAATCTTCTCGATTACCTCCTGGTCTGAAGCACCTGATGCCACTGTCTCCTCAAACGGGTAGAGGTCAACAATAACGAGATCAAACAGCGGAATGTTGTAATCAGCTACCTGCTTCATGTCGTTCTCATTGCCCCTGCGCGCCAGGATACCACCGAAAATTCCGGGATGAAGCGTCTTAACCCTGCCTCCCAGAATGGAAGGGTAGGTTGTTATATCTTCAACCTTGCCGGCAGCAACACCGGAAGCAGTTATAAAATCCCATGAACCTCCCGTAGAGATGATTGTGACACCCAGCTCACTGAGTTTTTTCACAATGGCTTCAAGACCATCCTTATAATATACAGAAATAAAGGCGCTCTTTATTCTTAAATCATTCATCATCAATAACATAGATTTACGATACAACGGCAGAAGCAATCGGTTAAAAATAGATATTTTTTTTGATTGGCAACGTTTGTCAAATAATTGAATTGATGATTTATTGAGGATGTATTGATGTTCCATATTTGACTATCTTTGGTCGGAATTAAAGACGGGGACATGTGGTTAAAAATGTTCAGGGAGAGCTTTCTGTTCGCCTTCAGTTCTGTTGTGGTCAATAAACTGCGTACTTTTCTTTCGCTGTTCGGGATCACAATCGGGATTGTTTCGATTATTTCGGTGTTTACAGTATTCGACTGGATGGAGAACAGTATCAGGGAAAGCATTGCTACTCTGGGGGATAATACAATTTATGTTGAAAAATGGCCGTGGACGTCCGATTCGGAGATTAAATGGTGGGATATGATGAAGTGGCCTCCTCCCTCTGTTGAAGATTATGAGGCCATTATCAGGAGATCCGGTTCAGTTGACGCCGTATGTTATACTGTAGGATCCGGTGAATCAATAAAATACCGGGGAAATATGGTCAATGACACATACGTTATGGCAGCAACGCATGACTTTGTAAACGTAAGGTCATTTGAAATAGAAAACGGGCGCTATTTCACCCAGAACGAATCTTCGTCAGGCAAGCCGGTTGCCATCATTGGCTATGAGGTTGCCAAAAAGCTATTTGACAATGTACAGCCTGTAGGAAAAGAGATTACAATCAACAGGTATAAGGCCCAGGTCATTGGTGTTTTCAAAAAGGAGGGCAAGGGTGGCATGAGCGATAACGGCATGGATGAGGCGGTACTGGTGCCTCTTAATTTCAGCCGTCAGTTTGTAAACTTCCGCAATCCTTTCCTCAACTCAGACATAATGATCAGGGGGAAGGAAGGCGTGTCAGTCCAGCAGTTGTCTGACGAGGTGGTCATGATCCTTCGTGCCGCCAGGCGCATCGGTCCGGGAGAAGAAAACAACTTTTCAATCAACCAGGCCAGCCAGATTACAAGTACCCTGGAACCCGTCTTCAGGGGTATCAACATTGCAGGGTGGATTATCGGAGGCTTTGCAATTCTTGTTGGCGGTTTCGGCATTGCAAACATAATGTTTGTCTCTGTGCGGGAGCGGACAAGCATCATCGGGATTCAGATGGCCCTCGGGGCGAAGAGAAGGTGGATACTGCAGCAATTTCTGACAGAATCAGTGCTTCTTTCGGTCACCGGAGGAATCCTCGGCCTTTTGATAGTGTTCCTTGGGACAATCTTTGTAAATTACTTCTTCACCCTGGGGATGCACCTCACGGCAGGCAACATCACCCTGGCGATTGTTATTTCGGCCACAATCGGTATCATTGCAGGTTTTGCGCCGGCCTCGGCTGCCTCCAGGATGAACCCTGTTGAAGCGATCGGTTACTCGTTCTGATAGCTGATCCGTTATAATCTGTGCGCGTCGACCCAGTTTGTCAGCTCCACGAACTGGCTTACGGAAAGCTGTTCTGCCCTCAATGACAGCAGAGGCATCTCACCGGTACCGGTTTGCACAATCGCCTTTACCGGATTGCGAAGCATCTTACGGCGCTGATTGAAGCAGCGCTTCACCACACTCACAAACAACTTCTCGTCGCACTCCAGCCGTTCAGTATTGTTACGTGTCAGACGTATCACAGCTGACCTGACCTTCGGGGGTGGTGAAAAAACGTGCTCACTGACAGTGAACAGGTATTCGATGTCAAACCAGGCACGCAGCAGCACACTGAGAATGCCGTATACACGGCTGCCGGGGTCTGAACAGATCCGTTCTGCAACCTCCTTCTGCACCATACCCACCACCTCTGTGACACGGTTGCGGTTTTCAATGACCCTGAAAAAAATCTGGCTTGAAATATTATACGGGAAATTGCCGATGACAGCAATGTGATCTCCCAGAGGCCTCAGATCCAGCTCCAGGAAGTCACCCTCTATTATCTCCAGCCTGCCGTCAACGTTCTTCCTGAGATAATCCACAGACTCACGGTCTATCTCGACAACCCTGAAGGAGGGCAGGTTCCTTTCAGCCAGAAGATTGGTCAGCACCCCCATACCGGGGCCGACTTCGACAACTGAGTCACAGTCTTCCGCCCGGAGGGCGTCAACTATTGCAGCAGCAATTCGCTTATCCTTCAGGAAATGCTGGCCAAGGTGTTTCTTAGGCCTTACTTTATCAGTTCCCATGGGGGCACCAGTCTGTCAGATCCGAAACCAGGAATGTTTATTCTTTCAAGAAGATTGAGCAGCAGTTTCAGCAGGTTGTAATACAGAGTGACAAACAGCAATATGTTCACAAGCCATATCACTGCCATATTGAACCAGAGGGTACCTATCCTCAGGTTGCCAAGCATCTTGCAGGGGGCATAGAAATGAGCCCTGCCGATCCGTGAATCCGGCATCATTAGCACCGGGTCCGATTTCTGGATGACCCGCTCCTCAGTATCGTAGACCTTCTTCTGCACTGTACGGTTAAGCACGATATCAGCCAGGTCATTGTTGTAGGTGGCCGTTTTAAGACGAACCAGATTCTCCTGACCGATCCTTGCCACAAGTGTGGCTGTTATACTGTCCTTGACAGCTGTCTGCTGAATATACTTCTTCCGGATTACATTCTGCAGCGAGTCAAGGTATTCATTTACAATGTAGGAGGCGTCACTGGTGAACGGCTCCCTGTGAATAACCCTCATTGGCTGCGCCGGATCAAGCCCGGCTTCTGAGCTTAGCTCACTGATATGGGTTTCAAGCTTCCTGAGGTTGTTGCTGTAAATCTCTTCATATTCCGGTTTCCCGGCAGCAAATACACATTCATTGCTCTTACGCTTCAGCTCGGGTATCAGGAAGGCAGACTGCCAGTCATACCTGCTGATCATCATTTCAGTGTCAAAGTATGGCTTCATGTAACTGTTTGACCGGAACTGCTCAACCGCCATTGCCTCATAAGCCCAACGGGTGGTCATCACGTCTCCAATTACAGGTACATATACTTTTTTTGTCAGGGAATGATGGAGGTCGTCAAACCGGATCATCGCACCGCCCAGAAGAAGCTGTGGCACAAGAACCAGTGGAATAAGGATGTAAATGCTTATCACCGACTTCATGCCTGCTGATATATTCAGCCCGACCATATTGCCGAAGCAGGAGGTTGTGAACAGTATCAGCCAGTGGCGCCACATCATCCCCTCAACCTCGAGTATCCGCTGTGATATGAGCACATACATCAGTGTTTGCACTGCCGACAGTCCGAAAAGAAAAGTGATCTTCGAGAAAAGGTAACTTGACCGGCTGATATTCAGGAACTTTTCACGCTCAATTATCCTGTTGTCCCTGAAGATCTCCTCGGCGCTTACAGTAAGGCCCAGGAAAAGGGCTACCACCACGCTCATAAACAGGAACACCGGGAAACTCTTGTTGTCTGAAAAGAGATATACTCCGTCAGAAAGGTACTTGGATACAAAGGCAAGAATGAATGCAAGCAGCGGAGGCTCGAGCAGGTTAATAACCATGTACTGTTTGTCGGCATATTTTCTGACCAGGTTCCTCCTGATGAAGGTGCCCACCTGTTTCAGTCTGCCGGGTATCTTGAAGTTGCTTGCAGGCAGTGGTCTTGTCTCCGGTCTTCCGGAGAGGGAAGGTTCCATCTTCTGCCTGTACCGGTGGTACCATTCAACCGGTGACACCTGTCGCTCCTGGCCTTTTCTGCCGTCGGGGTCAACCACCTTGGCTTCAACGATCTGAAGGATCTCGTCAGTTTCGACGTTTCCGCAATTGGGACATTCGCTTTCCGCGGCATTTGCCTGGGAAGTTTCTGTCTTGAAATACACGATTGCATCAACCGGGTCACCGTCGTATATCATATACCCACCCCTGTCGAGGACCCAGAGCCTGTCGAACATCTTGAGTATGGCTGACGACGGCTGGTGGATTATTACAAATACAAGTTTCCCGTTTACGGCCTGGTCCTTGAGCAGTTCCATCACATTCCCGGAGTCATGCGACGCCAGACCGGATATGGGCTCATCAGCAAAGAGGATCCCGGGTTCACGCATCAGCTCCAATCCTATGTTCAGCCTCTTTCGCTGCCCTCCGCTGATCTTTTTGTTCAGCGGATCACCCACCAGCATGTCACGGTATTCATAGAGGTCAAGCTCCTTCAGCATTGAGACGACAACCTCGTTCAGCTTTGCCTCGTCATAATTACCAAAGGTGAGGCGGGCGTTGTAATACAGGTTCTCATACACTGTCAGTTCTTCAATCAGGAGGTCATCCTGAGGGACATAACCGATAAGGCCTCTCAGCTCTTCCGACTCGTCATGAAGGTCATATCCGTTTATGTAAACTGCACCGTTTTCAGGCCGGACCTTCCCGTTAAGTATGTTGAGGAGTGTGCTCTTGCCCACACCGCTGCCTCCCATTATCCCGACAAGGTTGCCCGACTTAACGCTGAAGCTCATGGGTTGTATGCCGTTGTCAGAACCCTTGAAATGGTACTCAATGTTATGGCCTTCGAAAATTACATCCTCTGTAAAGTTGGCCCTGATGAACTTCCTGAATATTGCAGTATAATAGAGAGGGGCCATTCCCTGGGCGCGGATGTTGACACCGGCTTCCAGCAGGAAAGGCCTGAGCGGCACCACGTTCCTTCCCTTGAAGTGAAGCTGCATCTTTCCGTCGTACATGAAAAGAAGATGACCGGTGCTGGCTATGTAAAGCACGTATATTGTGCCACGCAAGCCCCTGGCAACCATATGGTGCCACTCGTGATAGTTGGCATACCGGGAAGATGCTTCACCTATGTTGTTCTCCCCCTCTATTGCAAGGAGAGTGTCAGTGGTGATCCTGTCAAACTTCATCCCGAGCATGAAAGCCTGGGCATTCGTCTTCTCTTCCTTTGAGATGTTGAAAGTACGGGCAACAATATCAATTATTGAAGACTCCTGTTCGGATATTGTTCCGTCTTCATAGACGAACTCAAGCAGCTGGAGGAAGACTATCATGCGCTCCTCGAGGAAGAGCCCTTTTTTAATCTGCCTGCAAATATTTGTTATCTGGAATGTTATAAGCGAATCCTCGTCAGAGAGTTCACCCTCCTCCACTGCCTTGAGCTCACGCTCATAAAAGTGGAGGTTGTTTTCATAGAGCTTGAAATATTCTTCCTCAAGCTCCTGGTTAAGGTATCTGCGAAGGTAACCGCGAAGGATCTTCTTGCCTCTCGATGTAACCCCGGCCGGGTTTACAGTAGAGATAATGGCAAAAATATGTATCAGTGCATGTAAAACTGATTCCCTCATAACCTTAAAAAAAGACCGCAATTACTATTTGCGGTCTTCCTGTATCTGTTTTTTATTACTTTACCAGTTCGGATCTGACCGAGTTAACGGCCTTTTTCAGTCTTTCAATGTCTGCCATTGTAAGGCTGGTGCCCAGGGTGGCATATACATCCCGTATCGGCTGCATTGAGGTCAGCACTCTCGCTACAAGCGGATCACTGTTATGAGGAGAAGCAAGCTCCTCGAACAGTGTAAACGAATTCTTCTGTTCAAGAAGGGCCGATTCAAAGCCTGAGAGGTGACCGCCTGACTCGGATACCGAAAGGGTGAGATACATACCCTCAACCCATGCTCCTCCTACCATTAGAAGGGCAAGATTGGCCTGGCCGGCCTCAACCATATATGAATAGGTGCGGTCAAAGGCATCTGTAAGTATTGTAACCAGGGTATCCCTGTTGTCAAAATTGGCCTTGATCCTGTCATAAAGAGCTTCGTCATAAATCTTTGAAAGGTTCTGCTCAAGGGCAAGCGTCCGGATTGCCGCAAGGTAATCAATCACATCCTGCTGCATGTTATACAGGGTCGCGTAGCTCAGGTCAGCGCCGTAAACACCAAGGTTCACCGAACGACTGTAGCTCTCCACATAATTGCGGGCGCTGGCAGGAGGGTTTGTCGCACCAAGGATGTAACCGAGATCCAGATCGGTGAGCTTCTTGATAACCTCTGCCGATGTGGGAAGCGGATATACATTCTCTTCTATCTTCTGTTCAAGGCCTTCAAGCTGAATGGCGTTGATCTCCTTCTGTTTCCTTGATTCACCCCTGTTCTTGCAGGAGGACATGCCGGCAACTGTCAGTATAAGCACAGCAACCAGAATTTGCGTAAAAGTCTTTTTCATATGACTGATGTTTGGTACTTGTATTTTAGCTACGTAAAAATAAGACTTTTTAAGAATTCAGCCGGAATAATCTTCCAAGAATAATTTAAAGCTGTGGCCGGCCTGGTTTTTATGCTTTCTAAACAACAACCGGTGGCCGGTTGTTCATTCTCATTTTCTGCTAACTTTGCATCCCGGAGAACAGACAGGCCAATGAGATACAACTTCGATGAGGCGCCCGGCCGGGAAAATACAAACTGCCTTAAATGGGACAAGCGTGAGGAGGTTTTCGGCAAAGCCGACGTGATCCCGATGTGGATAGCTGACATGGACTTCAGCACACCTCCTTTTATTATTGACGCGCTTCGCGAAAGACTGAACCATGAAGTTCTCGGATACTCATACAGACCCGACAGCTACTTTGACGCATTTGTCAGGTGGGTCTCGGAACTGCACAAATGGGAAATAAGGCGTGAATGGATTGAGTTCAGCCCGGGTGTCGTACCTGCCCTGAACATCTGCACCATTGCATTTACCTCACCCGGCGATGAGATAATAATTCAGCCTCCGGTCTACCCTCCGTTTTACGGAGCAGTCTCAGATCACGGACGAAAACTTGTATTCAATCCGCTGATCGAGACAGATAATGGGTATCTGATGGACCTCGAAGGATTGAGGAAGGTAATTACGCCGGCCACCAGAATGCTCATTCTTTCAAATCCTCATAATCCGGTGGGGAGAGTTTGGACAAGGGATGAACTGAACGGCCTGGCTGAGATATGCCATGAAAAGGGTATAGTAATTCTTTCCGATGAGATACACTCTGACCTGTTGCTGCCGGGAGTGAAACATGTGCCGCTGGCATCGGTCTCAGAGAGGGCTGCATCGGTGACGGTAACCTTTATGGCTCCGAGCAAGACATTTAACCTCGCCGGACTCTCAACATCCTCGCTGATAATTTCTGATCCCGGGCTGATGGAGAAGTACCGTGTCACACTGACCGGACTGCACATGCACCTGGGTAACATCTTCGGCAACGTGGCATCTGAGGCGGCATATGACCATGGCCGCGAATGGCTTGAACAGCTGATGCACTATATTAAAGGGAACGTTGACCTCGTGATCGGTTTCTGCCGTGACAGGTTGCCGGTCATAAAGCCGGTGAGGCCACAGGCTACATATATGATCTGGCTCGACTGCCGTGCCATGGGGATGAGCGGGGAGGAGCTGAACCGGTTCTTCGTGGAGAGTGCCGGCGTGGGGATGAATGAAGGGTCACGCTTCGGCCCGGGGGGCGAAGGATTCATGCGGATGAACCTTGCATGCCCGAGGGCAACTGTAATGCGCGCACTTGAACAGATTGAAACTGCAATAAAAAACAAAGGGTGAGAAAGACAGACAGACTGAGCGTAAAGCTGACGCTTGAGGACGGCACGGTGTACCGTGGGTGGTCATTCGGCGCACCGGTGGCTGCCGCCGGAGAGGTGGTCTTCAACACAGCCATGACCGGATACCCCGAAAGCCTGACAGACCCTTCATACAGGGGCCAGATACTCTGCCTCACATACCCGCTGGTGGGCAACTACGGAGCACCAGGGAAAAGTGAGCAGGACGACCTGTTCATGTTTTATGAATCGTCCGGAGTACATATTTCGGCGTTGATAGTCTCAGACTACTCTTTTGAATACAGCCACTGGAACGCTATCGAGAGCCTTGACGAATGGTTGCGGCGCAGCAACGTGCCGGGTATCTTCGGCATCGACACCCGGGCCCTGACAAAGAGGATCCGTGAGAAAGGTGCCATGCTGGGCAAGGTTGAGCCTGAGGGGATGACAACCGGGTTCTATGACCCGAACAAGGTCAACCTGGTGGCCGAAGTCAGCACTTCTTCACGCAAGGTGTACGGCAACGGCCGGTACCGGATCCTGCTGGTCGACTGCGGGGTGAAGTTCAACATAATCCGCAACCTGCTCAAGCGTGACACCACTATTATCAGGGTTCCGTGGGATTATGACTATTCCGTTGAGGAATATGACGGACTGTTTCTTACAAACGGCCCCGGCGACCCGAAGATGTGCCGGGCTGCAATAGACAACATAAGGAAGTCGCTTGACGATGACCGTCCTGTCTTCGGCATCTGCCTGGGCAACCAGTTGATGGCGCTGGCGGCAGGGGCTGACACCTACAAGCTCCGTTACGGTCACCGCAGTCACAACCAGCCGGTGCAGATGGTTGGCACTGACAGGGCGTACATCACCTCACAGAACCACGGTTTCGCCGTGAACAACAACACCCTGCCTGCCGGCTGGATACCGTTGTTTGTAAACGTGAACGACAACACCAATGAAGGGATGAAACATGTTTCGAAACCCTTCTTCTCAACCCAGTTTCACCCCGAAGCATCCGGGGGCCCGACAGATACGGATTTTCTGTTTGATCTCTTTATTGAGAATGTTGAAAAGGCAGTAGGCAGTAGGCAATAGGCAGTAGGCAGTAGGCAGTAGGCAGTAGGCAGTAGGCAGTAGGCAGTAGGCAGCATGTCAATGCCTAAATAACGTTGACTCTTTTTTGATTGATTTTTATTCTTTTTTC
>CAZWOC010000020.1:0-66579 GCA_964635655.1 uncultured Rikenella sp.
TAACTTGCATAAAATGTTCGAATTCGACCTACTTAGGATAAGATAATAACTTTTTAAAACTTGAAATCATGAAAACACAAATTCTTCTGTTGTTCTCTGTTATTCTTATTGCTGGTTGTGCTGATCAAAAGACAAATCCAGGACTTGATCCCGAAACAGTTAATGCCGAATTGAAAGCTTTCCAGGATGCCCATCGGGAGGCTATTGACGCAAAAGACATTGAGGGTATCTTTCAATTCTATTCACCCGACTTGATTACTGTTGAAACAGGAATGCCGATTCAATATGGAAATCAATACTTCCGCCCAACTTTAAACGAACTCTTCACTAATTTTGATTTCCACGAGGATTTCGTATTAAATGATATTCGAATCATCGGTGACAGAGTAGCGGCAACTTACCAGTTCACCCAACAAATGACACCGCTGTCAGGAGGAGAAACAATAAAACAATCAGGTAGGGGAATATGCATACTAAAGCGTATTGATACAGGAAAATGGCAGTTTGAGTGGAATGCCTATGGGTACGACACCATAGCTGAAGGAAACGAATGATGTTTTGGTGTCTTAACCCCCCAAATAGCTGGACATAATTTCAACCCATCCCCAACCTCCCCTTTTCTCAGGTCAGATTAAGGTATCAAATCTGACCACAGAGACACGATCTACTGCTTGGTTGGGGGATGGTGAGGGTCTGGGAGGATCGGAGGTTTGGGCCAACGGGAGTGTTAAAAGTCAAGATACTTTCCAATCTGTTTAAATTTCAATAGAATCCGTCAAAAGTGTAAAAGCCAGACAGGGTGACCACATTTGGCCAGTCATGTCTGCTGTATAGTATTCTACTTACTAACAGACATTTGTAGCCGTCTGTAGGTGGTCAATTATGTTCGGCGTGAAGTGGTCATGGCTATCGGCCTGTGCACCCTGGGAGAAGATCTCCAGATTGGATGGGGTCTGGTGAGGGTGTGGTGAGAATCTTCAGTTTGGATCAGCCAGACAATGAAAAAGTACTATCTTCATTTGATAAATCTGTCCAACTTATAGGGGGTTAAGACATCTCCACCTTGGATTAGGTCAGGTTAAGGTATGATTTGAGATACTTTTTTAATGGGACGAACAGAAAGGTTTGGGATTATTTACACTCCAGAACAACACTTTCCAGTCTCCTGAATTGGGGGACACTTTACAGAGCCATAAGAGCAGAACACACAGCAATCTCCCGCCTTGGGCTTTAATAATTTACCACAGGATGTACATTCATAAAAAAACTGACATGCATCTGTAGGCATTACTTCCTTTTTGCTAAAACCACAATTGGGGCAGGTTAAAGTTGATTCCAATATAATTTTACCCGACATCTTTTTAAGTTTAAGACACCTTAAATATTTACCAACTTTTTCTATTCAAAAATACCACTTTCCCATCGAAAGCTGGCCCAAAACTGGCCCGAAAGAAAAAACCACTTACCCGAAATCCGTGTAAGTGGTTGACTTGCTTCGCTCCCCAGCTAGGACTTGAACCTAGGGCCCCCTGATTAACAGTCAGGTGCTCTAACCAACTGAGCTACTGAGGAAGATTTATAGCTCCGAAAAGCGTGGCAAAATTAACCGCTTTAAACGATTTATGCAATATCTTTGTCAAAATTTTCCCCGAATGAAGAAAATCATAGGCATCGGCAACGCACTCGTCGATGTGATGACAATTATACCTGATGACTCATGCCTGGGCCAGTTCAGCCTCCCCAAAGGCACAATGACAATGGTAGACGCTCAACGCTCTGACGAGATCAAACAGGCAATCAACGGCCTCCCGAGTACACTCGCATCCGGCGGATCCGCCGGCAATACAATGTACGGCCTCGGAATAATGGGCGTACACTCATCCTTCATAGGCAAAGTGGGCCGCGACGAAATGGGCAACTTCTATGAAAAGGATATGGTCGACGCCGGCGTTACACCGGTACTGATACGGTCATCCCTGTCACCGACAGGCACCGCAGTGGCCCTGGTGACACCCGACTCCGAACGTACATTCGCAACCCACCTGGGCGCCGCAACCGAACTAACCCCCGAAGAACTCACCGACACATACTTCAGGGGCTTTGACATCCTTTACCTCGAAGGCTACCTCATCTATAACCTCCCCCTAGTGGAACAGGCCTGCCGTACAGCCAGAAAAAACAGGATGTGCGTGGCTCTCGACCTGGCAAGCTTCAATGTCGTAAACGATATGCTTCCTACCTTTAAAAGGATAATCAGTGATTATGTAGACATAGTCTTCGCCAACGAGGAAGAAGCTCGGGCATTCACCGGACTCGACCCGGTGGACGCCCTGAATGAGCTGTCAAAACATTGCAAAATAGCTGTGGTTAAAACCGGCCCGGACGGATCATGGATCAAAAGGGGCGACGAGGTCATCAAAGCAGACGCCCTCAGCGTCAGAGCCGTCGACACAACCGGGGCAGGCGACCTCTACGCTGCAGGATTCCTGTACGGCTTTTCAAACGGATTCAGCCTCGACAAATGCGGATTGTTCGGATCAATCCTCGCAGGCAAAGTGATCGAAGTGATAGGGGCACGCATGCCCGAAGAAAAATGGGCCGAAGCCAGGAAACTTGTTAACTCCGTCGCCGAAGAATAACAGGGAAAAAACCTGCGGCACCACACCTGCAGATCAACCACACCACAATCCGCAACCCCCTGATACGGTGTCAGCGAAACTTCCGTACCGGATTCTTGTCGTCCGGACAGTTACAGCTGCCAAGACGGATAAACCTGTAACCCACACAAAAGGTCACCCCTGAATTCAGAAGTGTCTGCGGATAATTCTCAGGTATGAAATGCAGTAATCCGTATTGGGTGGCATATGCCCTCACCGTTATGAACAGATCGGACTTGAATTTGTACTGCACACCGGCTCCAAATGTGGTGCCAAGCCCTGTCATATCGTCAACATCAGAGGACGAGGTCTGTACGGCAAAGACAGCGCCGGCATCAGCAAACAAATATTTGAGGAAACCGGCACGCACTGTAACCGGTGCAGTAACCAACCCGAGGGAGGCATGCCTGTCTTCACCCCCGATCATTGGTGCCGGACTTGTAAAATAATACTGGTGCGAATACAGAATCCCGGTCCCCAGACTGAAATGATCACCGAAGAGGCGCCGTATCTCCACCCCGCCGGTCCAGTATCCCTTCCCTGTCACCGACCCGGCACCTTCAAGCTCCTGAAACCTGAATATGTCATTGCTGCCGCCACCGGCAACACCTGCAACCTCACCCCACCATGTCTTCTGTGCGTTGCACACTCCTGAGACCAAAATCAACGCAAAACAAACTGCAACTGTTCCATTTCTAAACATGCGAATCATCGTATTTTATTGACATCAGATGGCTCCCCGCCCCTGAAAAAGCATACTATGCATAAACGCAAAACAGGCGGAGGTATTATGGTGTCCGGCAACGACATTCAGACTCATAATTAAGGATTTATACTGCAATAAATGTCAAATCTTGCGAATATTACAAACTATCCGGCCATAACTGACCTCCTGTCACATTCTTTTTTAATAAGTTGCACTGCATAAACCTCTAAGATCAATAACAATGAAAACCGGATTGGTAAGACTGGCATGCCGGCTCCTTCTGTCGGCACTTGCAATCATTGCGTTCTCATGCGACGGGGGAAACAAATTCATCATTGAACCCGGTGCCGGATACCTGGTCGTAACAGGTGACAGTCCTGACAGCCTGACAATTACCGCAGCCGCGGAACTGGAAAGATATTTCTCACTTATTACCGGGGCTCCGCTCCGCAGGTCATCACAGGATGAAAAACCAAGAGGGACAATATGCATCGGCAGGTCAGGAATCACTGACACGGCAATACTGGGTGAGATTGAAATGCTAAGCGACGAGGGTTTCCTCATTATCTCGGAAAAAGGCCGGTTGATCATCTCCGGAAAGAACGGCAATGCCGACCTCGGGGCTGTCTACGCCTTTCTCGAGGAATTTGCAGGATGCATGAGGTTCACATCGGAAGAGGAATATTTTCCGGAATCTGATAAAATAACAATCCCCTTCCGGCATAAAGCATATGAGCCTGCATTCGCCTTCAGGGTAGCTCATTTCCCTGACCGCGATGACGAATCATTTACCGTCTGGAACAGGATGAGCACATTCAGCAACTGGGGCATGTTCGTGCACACATTCTCCCAGCTGATGCCTCCGTCAGAATATTTTGCAGCACATCCGGAATATTTTTCGCTTGTAAACGGACGGCGCATACAGGACGGCCAACTATGCCTCAGTAATCCGGATGTGATCCGGATCCTTGCAGAAAACCTCGGAAAACGGATTGCTGCACAGCCTGATAAACTGTACTGGTCGGTCTCCCAGAATGATTGTTTAAATTATTGCGAATGCGAAGAATGCAGGGTCCTGTACGAAAAGTACGGATCTGTCTCGGGAGCCTATGTTGAGATGGCAAACCGGATAGCGGAAAAATTTCCTGACAAACAGATCTCAACGCTCGCTTACCAGTTTACCCGCCAGGCTCCGGAGAACATCAGGCCGGCGCCCAATGTAAACATAATGTTCTGCTCGATCGAATGCAACCGCGGCATGCCACTGGCAACTGATCCCCGTAGCGCCGGCTTTGTTAAAGACCTTTCAGACTGGAGCAAGCTCACGAATAACATTTTTATGTGGGATTACGTGGTACAGTTCCGGACATTTTTATGTCCTTTCCCGAATTTCAGTACAATCCAGCCAAACATTCAGCTCTTCAGACAGTACGGGATTCCGATGATGTTCCAGCAGGGCAGCGGCAACTCCTGGTCCGATCTGTCTGAACTAAAGCAATATTACATCTCCAAACTCCTGTGGAACCCGGATCTTGACGGTGATTCACTTGTCAGCCGGTTTATCGGAAAATATTACGGCGCTGCTGCCCAACATATAAGAAGCTATTACGATCTCTCTGATTCAGCCATGAAGAAGGTGGCTGATGTTCAGAACCTTGATATTTACGGCCTCCCCTCCTATTATTTCGGTTCTTTTCTCTCGCGTGACCTGGTTACAAGGTATCATGACCTTATGGATCTGGCTGAAAAAGCTGTTGCCGATGACAGTACAACCCTCTCAAGGGTTCTGCGTGCACGGATGTCTGTTGACTTTGCATGGCTTGATTATGCACTGAATGCCGGTGACTCGTCCCTTTCGTTCATCAGCTTCGCCCCCGGAGGCAAAAAGGTCAATGAGCCACTTATGGAGGCTCTTGAAAAGTTCGTAAGCAACAGTGAAAGAACGGGAATAAAAACAATCAGTGAACACGGTTACTCAGTTAAGGAGTACCGTGATCATGTAACCAGGCTTGTTGAAATGGCGCTCAGAAACAACAAGGTCAGACCTGAGAACTTCCGGTCACTGACAACCATCGCCCCGCGATATGCGGGGATGGGGGCAGGCTCACTTGCCGACGGCATCTTCGGGGGCAGGACCTTCTCCTCAGGTTGGCTGGGCTACCAGGGTGAAGACATGGTCATCGAAATCATCCCCCCTGCACCGGTAACTGTAAGTAACTTCAGCATGAATTTCCTCTGCGACCATGTTTCCTGGATTTTTCTTCCCGAAGAGGTAAGAGTTGAAGTCTCTGCCGATGGCATCAACTACATCACCGTCGCAAAAGGCCACTACCCTACTGCCGGCTTTGACCAGGACATAACACCTGTTTCGATGCAGTTTGCAGTGCAGCCCGTCACAGTCAGAAAAATAAAAATAACTGCCGTTTCACTTAAGAAATGTCCACAGTGGCACAGAGGCGCAGGAATGCCCTCCTGGATATTCTGTGATGAGATCGTTGTGGAATGACATGCCAAAAAACAGGATCAGTCTGTACAACACATTTTCTGATTAACACCGGCCAGAACAGTATATTTGTACCCGGTAAACCTTAAGATTCGCGAAGTATGAGATTCCCTGTAATTTTCCATGTACTGCTGCTCAGCTTTGGCATCTCCATGGCATCTTTTGCCCAGGGTGATGATCAGGTCATTCTCAGGCATTTTAATTCGATAAGCAGCGAGGAGATCGCCGGGTGGATGACAGAGATCTGTTCCCCGAAATACAACGGCCGTCTGGCCGGAACCCCGGAATACCTTGCATCGGCTGAATGGCTCGCCGCAAAATTCAGTGAATGGGGCATCAGGCCGGCAGGAGACAACAGTTCTTATTTTCAATGGTTTGACCACCCGTATACAGTCGTAAATGAGATCGGAACGCTGCAGCTCCACCTTCCCCAGAAAGACGGGTCAGTAATAAAGAAAACCTACAGCGCCCCGGCTGACTTTTACCCCGGAATGAACTCGGGCAACGGAGAGGTGACCGCGGAGGTTGTATGGGTCGGTTACGGCACCACCGCTCCCGAACTGAATTATGACGATTACAAAAATGTGGATGTCAAAGGCAAGATCGTGCTGATGAACCGCGATGTGCCCTTCAAGGATGTCCGTGACCCTGAGTACGCGAAATGGGTAAAATACTGCTATCACCAGTACAAGGCTGAAAATGCCGCCCGCCACGGTGCCGCCGGGATGCTTTACATAGACGGCAACAGCGCCAACCCCAATATCTCATATATTGATAACTTGATAGTTACAGGCATCGGGCCGGAGCCTCTCGCGGACCTCTTCGCCGGACTTGGAAAAGAGAATAAAATCCTGACCAACCAGATTGACAAGACATTCAAACCGGCATCCTTTGCCACCGGGAAAGTCATGACGATGAAGGCAAACACCACCCGTCACCCGGAAGGGAAGACATGCAACGTGGCAGGCATGATCGAAGGCTCCGATCCGAAGCTGAAGAATGAGGTGATCATAATCGGGGCTCATCTCGACGCTGTAGGAAATGCAGGCGGGCTCCTCGTTGACGGAGGTCTTGACAATGCCAGCGGGGTGATTGACATAATGGCTGCAGCCAGGGCGCTGGCCGCCTCGGGCATAAAAATGAAACGGACAATCCTGTTCCTCCTCATCGGAGGCGAGGAGGTAGGCCTGCTCGGCAGCAAATACTACACGGAGAACCCCGCATTCCCGAAGGAAAAGACAGTCACATACATCAATCTCGACATGGTGGGTAACGGCTCCGGCCTCGGCGTGAGTGCATCGGAATCATGCAGCGGACTGACGGAGTATTTCAAAAATGCAAACAACAGGTACATCCACAGGCCGATGAAGATTTCCGCCTCCGGCGGGAACTTTTACGGCAGGCCCCGAAGCGACGGACTTGTGTTCCTTGCTGCCGGGTACAGGACAATGAATCTCTCTGCCACCGACGGAGTTAAGCCTGTTATCTACCATCTGCCGGGAGACGATGAAACAGCCGTCACACCTGAGATAATGGAAGATGTGGCAAAACTCATATACCTGTCATTCATAGAGATGGCAAATGCCGAAACACTGAACTACTGATAAACGACACCATAACAATGGCATACCGTGTCCTCTTCATAAGTGACATCTCGCTTTCACCTTTCACAACCATAGCTGACAGGATGCTCATAAGAGGGCTCCGCGCCAGGGGTGTCGAAGTTACTGTGGTGACGCAGAGGCCCACACCTGAGACCGTGGAGCTCGGAAGCGAAGGAATCAGGGTCGAATATGTGGTTTTCGACAAAAAGATCAGCCGGGTGATAATCAGCAGACTCCGCGGCATAATTGACAGCAGTAATGCCGACCTGATCCACGTCACCTTCGGCAAAGCCATGACAAACACGCTGATGGCTGCCCGCGGAAGAAAAGTAAAAATCATCGGATATTACGGTTCCCTCAGTCTGCACTGGCATGATCCTTCAGCCTGGCTCGCATTTCTTAACAGGCGGATCGACAGGCTTATCTGCGCCAGTGATGCGGTAGAGGCACATGCAAAAAGACAGCTTCCGCCGTGGCGGCGAAACCGGACAGTGCGTATTTACAGGGGCTATAACCCGGAATGGTTCAGGGACATTGAACCGGTAACACGCGATGCCATGGGTGTCAGCGAGGATGAGTTCCTTATCTGCACAGTGGGAATATTAAGAAAAGTGAAAGGGATAAGGTACCTTACCGAGGCAGCCGGACTGCTACCAAAAGAGATGCCGTTCAGGATAATAATGATAGGCGACGGCACTGACTCACCTGACACGATGAGACTGGCTGCAGAGAGCGGTGTCCCGGAACGGTTCATCCACAAGGGACACCTCAAAAATCCGCCGGCATGGATGGCCGCATGCGATCTGTATGTTCAACCCTCGCTCAGCGAAGGGCTCGGCAGGGCGATCACCGAGGCGATGTGTCTCGCCAAACCGGTGATAGTGACTGACGGAGGAGGCGCAAAGGAACTGTTCGCCAGGGGCGATAACGGATTCGTGGTGCCCAGGGGATCAGCACCGGCACTGGCCCGGGCAATAACAGAATGCTGGAAAAACAGGGACTCCCTTGCCGCCACCGGGGCGAAGGCAAGGGAGACCGTGACAAATGAGTTCAACCACGCAGAAACCGTGCGGAGAACCTATGAACTATACTGTGAACTGCTGGGTTAGAATTTAATTCAGAACCAGTTTCACGTTAAGTTTTATCTCGTCATTGATGGCGTTGTCACCCAGGTTCGAGAAGAATTTCCCTGAGCCGAACCTGACATCATAGAGCGAACGGTCGAAATTTATTGCTGCAACGTAAGTCACAGCATTGCCGCTTTTCGATTCCGTAGCGGTGAATTCCACCGGGTGAGTGGCTTCCTTTATTGTCAGATTGCCCTTGAACAGGATCTTGCCGTCAGCATTTTTAGCCCCTCCGGTGATGACAAGCTTCGAGTGGGGATACTTCTCCACCCCGAAGAAATCTTCTGACTTAAGGTGCCCGACAAGCCTCTCATTCATTTTTTCATCCTTGATGTCACTGTTCCTGATGCTGGTCATGTCAACAAGGAATTCACCCCCGGTTACTGTTTTACCGTCAAGCGTGAGCCATCCGCTTTTAAGTGCAATAGTGCCGACGTGAAAACTGCCGACAATCTTGTCTCCCTTCCAGTCTATCACGGTTGAATTCACATCTGCAACAAGTTTCTTCTGTGCCTGGAGAACCGTAACGGTGAAAAGCGCTGTAATCAGTATAACAAATATCCTTTTCATTTTCTTTCAGTGTTTTTTTTCAAAAACAGATGAGCGCACGGTTTTGTTCAACAAAAGTTGAATATTCCCGGTCGGCCGGATCAGAAAGGAGGTATATTTAACTGATTATCAAATACTACGGATGTTCATCCCGCCGCTGACCTCGAAAACGGTCCCGGATGAAAATGCCCAGTCGCCGCGGGCAAGAGAAGCCACAGCTTTCGCCATATCCTCAGGTGTGCCCCACCGTTTCTGGGGTATGAGTCCCTCAGCTATAAGCGTATCAAACTTGAACTTGTTGCGTGTGGTCAGCTCTGTCTTAATCAGGCCCGGTCTCACCTCGTACACGTTGATGCCATCTTCGGCGAGCCTGTCGGCGAAGACGAGAGCTGCCATGCTCAGTCCCGATTTGGAGATGCAAACGTCAATAGCATGAGTAAAAGAAGTATAGGCCAGGAAGGAAGTAACGAATATTATCGACGGTTTGTAATCCTTCACCTGGTCCTTCATCCAGATCATCTCCCTGGCCACCCTTCGTGCAAGGAATACTGGTCCGCGCAGGTTGACATTCAGTACGCGGTCATAGGTCTCCTCGTCAAGGTCAAGCAGGTCTTTCCTGTCTATCGGGGCTATGCCTGCATTGTTCACAAGTATGTCGATTCTTCCGTAACGCTCCAGTATGCTGGAGATGACCTCATCATGGAGGTTGGTATGAGCGACGTCAAGCCCGACCGGGAAGAACTGTGCTCCGCATCTTTCTATCTCGGGTTGCAGCGAGATCATGCAGTCGCTGTCAGGGGTACGTGCAATTGCTGCAATGTCATAACCTTCAGAGGCAAGCGCCAGGGAGATGGCTCTGCCGATGCCCCTGCTCGCTCCTGTAATTATTGCTACCGGTTTTGAGTTCATATATCACTCCTTTCTGGTCAACGCTTTTTCAGCAGGTTGAGGATTATCTCACACTCACCCGTTACATCTGCATCTGCAATCAGGTAGTTGCTCTGGTTGATAGATGCAAGTATATATTTCTTCCCCTTCCCGTTAAAAATCAGATCTCCTGCAGTGTAGTTACCCGGAATCGGCAACGAGAGCTGAACATATTCATAACTCCCCGACAGGTTTATAATCAGTTTGTCTGCAGTATGGCTATAGGCATATTTCACATAAGCGCCGGAGCTCTTGTAGTCTATTTTTACCTCGGCCTTTTCGACCCCTGCTGATATCCACTTCGGGCTCAGACGGAGCCTCCTGAACAGTTTGTCCTTGTCCTGTACGCCTGCCAGTCCCTCCACGAAGGCGTACAGCATCGCCGATGAACCCCAGCCGTCAGTGGGTTTGGCTTCGGGTGAGGTGCTTGTCTCCACCGACGAGGGTTTCCCGTCAGGGAAGTACCATAGATATGTCTCACCGTTGCGTGAAATAAGGTCATAATAACGCATCAGTATGTCAATTCCATACTGCTCGTATCCGTATTCAAGTGCAGCCCTGGCGAGTTCGCCTCCGGTGAGCGGCATTATGCCGCCATTGCAGTAGGCGCCTTTCGAAAGCTTGTAGTCACCGAAAATACCGGCAGGAAAGGGCGGGTCTATCGAAAACCACTCGGCAAAGGCAGTTGTCGTCTCACGCCTCCTGATGTACTCGTTGATTATCGCTGTGGCAATCCGGGGAGAGGCAGCGCCCCTGTTGATGGCGGCCGGGTTGCTCAGGCTGAGCTGCGAGGCCTCGTCAACACCGTCGATAGTCACCGGGGTCTGCTTTACAAAATGAGTATAGAATGAACCGTTGAAGCAATTGGCATTAAGGCTTTTGCGAAGCCTCAGTGCCCGGTCACGCCACAGCGCAGACCGCACCTTGTCGCCGAACATGCTGTACCAATGCGACATATAATGGAAGGCCTCATAGTATCCGCTGTTGTCACCGTGAAAATAGCCCCAGAATGTGTTTTCATCAATCTGGAACTGGAGCCAGTCATGACGGCCGGCCGTATATGCAAAATCCCACGTATCGATCGTATATGGCCTCCGGAACAGGAATTTCTCCCGGTCGAAATAACGCCCTTCCATGACAAAGGCCAGCGCCCTTTCGAATGTGGGGAGGAGGTTCCTGATAAAGCTGTCGTCACCGGTGGCCTGCCAGGCGAGCCAGGCAGCCTTGATAAACCTGAACTCGGTGTCAGCTTCGACAGGGGTCCTTACGTACTTGGTCCAGTTCTCCCGTTCACAGGGCTGCTTCTCGGGGTAGGTTGTAAAATAGTCGAAGATGCGGCCGTTGCGGGCCTGGTTGTCAGCAAAGTGCCTTACCACGCTTGTCAGGTCGGTCTCGGTGTAACGGAGGGCCCTCATCATGTCTGAATAATTCCTTATCCAGACTGAACGGGCATCAGGTGACCTGTAGCCTCTGATTTTTTCACCGTCGATATTGAGCTCAAGAAGATCCTGTTCGAGGAATCTGCTTATCCTGGGTATAAGCTCATCGAATGCCGGAGTTCCAGTTCTGACGTACATTACCGGGCTATTAGGTTAGTTTAGCGGCGATAAAAATAGCAATTAATTCACTTGATTGTCAGGGCCGGACTCATTTTCTTCCGTTCCGGGTTGTTCAGGACTTCCGGTTCCGAGTTGTTCACGCCTTCCTGTCCCGCCTTGTTCAGGCCTTCCTGTTCCGGGTTGGGCTCCGGACAGGGAGTCTGGCGCCATCCCGGGGGCGGAACCGGTCTCCGGCTCATCTTCTTCCTCCTCCTCTTCCCGTTCATAGAAAGGCACCGGCCGCTGCGGGCCTTCATCACGGTACCATACTGCAAGTATCACCCCTGCAGCTGCACCAAGCATATGTGACTCCCATGAAATGTCAAATCTGAAGCCGGGAAAGATTCCCCAGACCATCTCACCGTACAGGAAGACCACCAGGAGCGACAGCGCCATAAGCGGTATATGCCTGCGGATGATGCCGCTGACGAAAAGAAAGGAAGCCAGGCCGTATACGATGCCGCTGGCCCCTATGTGCCATGCCGGCCTGGCGGTGACCCATACGGCAAGCCCGGTAAGGAGGGTTATCCAGGCCAGAACCCTGAATGAGACCTGTGAATAGAAATAAAAGAGAGCTGAGCCAAGAATGAAAAGGGGAAGACTGTTGTTGAGCAGGTGCCGGAAGCCGGAGTGAACGAACGGCGAGGTTATGACGCCTGTCAGCGCCGTCAGCCTGCGCGGAAAAATTCCAAGAAAATGAAAATCGCTTTCAAACAGCAGTGACGCTCCCGCCATCAGCCACATAAAGGCAATAAGCAGAAACGGGATAAACATCGCAAGCAGCAGCCGCTTTCGTTCAAACGAGGAGGAACCTTCAGTCATTGCAGTTCAGTGAAAAACCGAGTCATCGGTCATGCCCCGGATATTTGATGCCGGTCTTGCGGCGAACATCGTCAAGGATGCGGGCAAGGGTGAGGCTGAAGGAAAGGGGGACAACAGTACTTTCAGTCAGTCCGCGGTCAAGACAGTTCATCACCTCGGCAGCCTCGTACTGGTAACCCTGCGCGGGCGGAGTGAAAATGCGGTCATCAACATCACCCTGAACCTCTATGACAAGGTGCTGGTTGCGGTCACGCCCGCGTGTGAGAATCAAATTGCCCTTCTCACAGTAAAACTCGGTGGAGACACCTCCGGCGGTTGCAAAGGAGCAGTATGCTTCAGCCATACGCCCGTCACTGAACCTGAATATCATGGCAGTGCTTTCGTCAGCCCCGGTAGGTGCAAATAGTGAGGTGGCAACGATGTTCTCCGGCTCACCAAGATACCTCAGGATATCCATCACAGGATAGATGCCAATGTCAAGCAGCGCACCGCCGCCAAGGGCCAGGTTGTACGTGCGAAGCTCCGGATCATAGGGAGCAACAAAGGCAAACTTGCCACGCATGTGCAGCAACCTGCCCATCTTGCCGCTGCGCAGGATCTCGTCAGCCTTGAGATATGAAGGCTGGAAGGGCGGCCACAGAGCCTCCATAAGGAAGAGATTGTTCTTCCGGGCTTCGTCAACCATCCGGGAGACCTCAGCAGCTGTAACTGACATCGGTTTTTCACATATAACATGCTTCCCGTTGCGGAGGGCAAGCAGGGTGTGCTCAAGATGATGAGTGTGCGGCGACGCGATGTAGACAACCTCCACCCCGGGATCAGCCAGCATCTCCTCATAGCTTCCGAAATGCTTCGTGAACCCGAACCCGGCGGCAAATTCCTCAGCCCTGGCAATATCACGCGATCCGACGGCATACAGGTGCGCGTTGTCAAGCAACATCAGAGCCCGTGCAAACTTGTGAGCAATATTTCCCGTGCCCAGAATCCCCCAGTTGTACGCTTTCATCTTACCAATTTTTCATAAAGTTAGTCATTCCTTCCATGACAACCCAACCCCTTAAAAAGAGTTCAGTTTCCATGAATAAAAAATATTTTAAAAATTTTACTTCTATGTATTGCATAGTATTATTTTTTATTTATATATTTGCAATACCAAATTAACTTGCATTAACAGGTACCTTATAATAAATACAATGAAAGTAACTGTAAACATCAATCTCGGGGGGCAGGCGTTCAATATGGACGATGATGCCTACGAACGTCTCCGTCAATATCTGAAGAGCCTGGAAAAGGAATTTTCGGGAGAGGCAGGAGCAGCTGAAATAATGTCTGATATCGAGGGACGGATATCGGAGTTGTTCAAGGCGCGGCTGAATGCATACAAGCAGGTAATAACGATGAAGGATGTGGAGGAGGTGATTGCCATACTGGGTTCGCCGGAGGTCATCAGCGGCGGTGAGTCTTCCGGGGAGGTCCCGCCCCGCTCACACAGGCGCATCTACCGTGACCCTGACAGGCGTGTCTTCGGTGGTGTCTGTGCCGGCATCTCCGCTTACCTCGACTGGGATCCTCTGATACTGCGGATCATCTTTGCTCTCCTGATCTTTGCCGGAGGCTTCGGCCTCGGGCTCTACCTCATCCTGTGGATCGTTCTGCCTGAAGCAAGAACAACAGCTCAGAAGCTCGAGATGCGCGGAGATCCCGTGACTATCGACAATATTAAGGACTCGGTCAGGCAGGAGTTCGATACTGTAAAAAGAAAGATGAATATCTGACTTCCGCCCATGGCGGGAAAAAATGAAAAACAAAGGAATTGCCATGAATACGGACAACACAAAAGCACAAATGCGCAAGGGCATCCTCGAGTACTGCATACTGGCGATACTGTCGAGAAGCTCATGTTACGCCGTCGACATCATCAACGAGCTCAAAAAGGCCGAGGTGATAGTCGTCGAGGGTACACTCTACCCCCTGCTTACAAGACAGAAGAATGCAGGGCTCCTGGGCTACCGCTGGGAAGAATCACCGCAGGGCCCTCCCAGGAAATACTATGAACTGACAGAGCTCGGGAAGATCTACCTCAGGGAACTTGACAAAGCCTGGGACGAACTTGTCGAATCGGTTAACCAGATACGTGACAGGAAATAACGGCAGCCATGAAAAGGACACTTGACATCAACATTGCCGGGCAGCTCTTCAGAATTGACGAGGATGCCTGGGAGGTACTCAAACATTACCTTGATCACGTACACGCCAGGTTTAAAAGCGAACAGGGCGGTGAGGAGACCCTTCAGGACATAGAGGCACGCATCGCCGAGATCTTCGGCGGCGGGAATGAACCTCCCACACTTGTTTCGAAGGAGATGGTGCATGACATGATCAACATAATGGGTGCACCGGAGGATTACTATGACAATGCCACTCAGGCAGACAAGCAGTTTATCTCCACGAGGAAATCGATGTATGACCCCAACAGCCTCTCCGCAAGGTTCGGCAGAGGTCTCTCCGCATTTTTCAGGGCTTTCGGGAAACTCATGTCAGCAATACTGAGGGTGCTTGCGGTTGTAACGGGGTTCTTCTTTACAATCATTGGCTTCCTCCTCTTCTTTTCATTTGCCATCATACTGTTTTTCAGCAATTCTCCGTTCCTGACACCTATGTTGGAACCGGAGATGACAAATGTTCACACACTGCTGAGGATTGTTTTAAACAGTAACATGGTCTGGCCGGTGATAATACTTGCAGCGCTTGTAACACTGATACCCCTCGGAGCGCTGACCTGGCTGGGTATAAAAATGATCTTCAGGATCAGGGAACGATACAGGATACTGAGTATTGTTACATTCATTGTCTGGATAGCTTCAGTCTGCGCACTGGGAGTGTTTCTGAGCCTGCAGCTGGCAGTTTATGCCGATAACGAGTCGGTTGAACAGCGGATCAGCCTTGATCCTGCTCCCAAGACAGTCTGGGTAGCTTCGGTTAAAAAGCAGGACGCCCTGCAATATGACAGGACTGCCTCGGCTGACGGTTTCAGGTTCTTCCTCAATACCACTGAAAACAGGCTCTGGTGTTCCCCTGACCTGAACATTTATGCCAGCGAAGACAGTATTGCTTACATTTCAGTTGAACGGAGGGCTTCAAGCAATGATAGCAGGGAAGCCCGCGACAACGCCCGCAAGGTTGAATACGACTGGAAATTTTCCGGTGACACACTTTATCTCGACGAATATTTTTCATTGCCGGCCGGGGAACGGTGGAACGGCTCGACGGTTGACATTGATGTCAGCCTTCCGGAAGGCACAGTTGTAAGACTCGTGCCCGGCACAGTGACTGATCTGCTGCTCTTCCGCCCCTGGGACGGAGATGCGGAAGCCTGGCACATCAAAGACGGAGATCTTATAAGACTGGATCGATAATCGGAGCAATCATACACCGCTCCGCGTATTTTTACTCTTCATTATCCCGGCCTGAACAGCCGGGATTTTTTTGTCCGGATACTGCATTTTTTTATCTTTAGCAGCTTAAACCTGAACGGCACCTGTGACAGTCACACCTGAAAATATACTCCTGATTGCTTCAGTGCTTATTTTTATAAGTGTGCTGGCAGGCAAGACATCTTTCCGGATAGGAGTTCCCACTCTCATCCTGTTCCTTGCCGTGGGGATGCTTGCCGGCTCGGAGGGGATCGGGAAGATCCCCTTTGATGATCCCGGCCTGGCACAGTTCATAGGCATTGTTGCCCTGAATTTCATCCTTTTTTCAGGGGGTTTTGAAACCGACTGGCATTCAGTCAGACCAATTATGTGGCAGGGGATAGCCCTGTCGGTTCTGGGGGTGCTTCTTACTGCCTTCACGGTTGGCATCTTCGTATGGTGGGTGACAGACTTTTCACTTTATGAAGGGCTTCTGCTGGGAGCTATAGTCTCCTCCACGGATGCTGCAGCAGTGTTCTCGATACTGAGGTCGAAGAGCCTCGCCCTGAAGGGGCACATAAGGCCGACACTCGAGTTCGAGAGCGGAAGCAATGACCCAATGGCCTACATACTGACAATCGTCTTCATTGCACTTGTGCAGGACGGGGAGCAATCATTCTGGTCAGTGCTTCTGCTGTTTATGACCCAGCTTCTGCTTGGCGGGGCCGCAGGGTATCTTTTCGGCCTCGGAAGCAAGTTTGTGATCAACCATATAAAGCTTGACTACGAGGGGCTTTACCCCGTGCTTTCGATCACCCTGATGATCCTCACATACTCGATCACCACCGCCGTCGGCGGGAACGGATTCCTTGCAGTATATGTTTCAGCGCTTTATCTCGGCAACCAGGAGCTGATGCACAAGCGTACGATAATGAAGATGTTCGACGGCCTGGCCTGGCTGATGCAGATAATTCTCTTCGTCGTGCTCGGGCTTCTTGTTTTCCCGAGCCATATAGTTCCGGTCATCGGAATCGGGCTTCTTATATCCGGTTTCCTGATATTTGTCGCCCGCCCGGTAAGCACTTTTCTCATACTTGCATTCTTCAGGGTCAGAGCCAGGACAAAGCTGTTCATATCATGGGTCGGGCTTCGCGGCGCCGTGCCCATAGTTTTCGCCACCTACCCGCTTATGGCCGGCCTGGATAAGGCTGACATGATCTTCAATATCGTGTTCTTTATTTCACTGACCTCGGTGCTGCTCCAGGGGACAACCGTGCCGCTGGTCGCAAAGTGGCTGCATGTGTCACTTCCGGCAAAGGTTAAAAATGTAACTGCCGCTGACGTACTCCTTTCTGAACCGATGAATTCAGAGTTTGCCGAATTCACAATCTCAGCTGAAAACATGATAGCCGGGATGAAAATAATTGACCTCGGTTTCCCGCGCAACGCGCGGATAGCACTCATTAAAAGAGAGGGCAAATACCTCGTTCCTGACGGGATGACTGTTATTGAACCTGACGACAGGCTTTTTGTACTGGCAGGCAGTAAAAACATACTTGAGGCGGTTACGGAGTGCCTCCTTTCGGATAAACCCGGTTGTACCGACGCTGCCGAAAAGTCCTGACCTGAAAAACCGCACCTTTTTCTATCTTTATCCTGTAATCTGAAGCTCTCTCATGGAACTTGGCGTCCTCAAGGATATAGTCATCATTTTTGCCCTCTCCACCTTTGTGAATTTCATATTCACAAGGATAAAAATTCCTGCAATCATCGGTTATCTCATCACCGGTGTAATCGCCGGGCCTCACCTGCTGGGGCTTATCAGTTCACCTGAGAATGTTGAGATGATGGCAGAAATAGGAGTTATACTGCTGATGTTCACTATAGGCCTCGAGTTTTCACTAAACCACCTGCTGAACATCCGGAAGGTCGTGTTTCTCGGGGGGTTCATGCAATTGCTGCTTACAGCTACTGTGACGATGCTTGCAGCGAGGGTGTTTCATTTCGAATGGACAGAGTCTGTCTTCGTCGGGTTTCTTACGGCACTCAGCAGTACCGCAGTGGTGCTGAAGCTTCTTCAGGAAAGGTCCGAGCTTACGACCCATTACGGGAAGACTGTTGTGGGCATACTAATATTTCAGGATATAGTTCTGATCCCGTTGCTTCTGTTCACTCCCATGCTCGGAGGGGCAACCGCCGATGTGGGGCACGAACTTCTGATGCTGATAATCAAGACCGTCGGGATCATGATTTTCATCTGGGCCGGGACCAGGTGGCTGATGCCCCGGCTTCTGCACCTGATTGCAATGACCCGGAGCCAGGAGCTCTTCCTGATGAGCCTTTTGCTGATATGCCTGGCGGTGGCCATGCTGACGCATGAGCTTGGCATGTCGCTTGCCTTCGGTGCATTCCTTGCAGGACTAATGATCTCAGACACCGAGTACAGCCACAGCGCCTTCGGGAACCTCATCCCTTTCAAGGATGTCTTCACAAGTTTCTTCTTCGTGTCCATAGGGATGCTTCTCGACATCGGATTCGTGGTCGGGAATCCCTGGATGGTGATCGGGTCAGTGTTGCTGGTTATCCTGATTAAGTCAATTATAGCGGGGATGACAGCCTTCGCCCTTGGGCATAACTTTTCAGGAACGGTTGTTGTGGGGTTGTCGCTTGCGCAGGTGGGTGAATTTTCATTTATCCTGGCTGGCCTCGGTCTTTCGTATGCAATTATCACCCCCGTTCACTACCAGCTCTTCCTGGCTGTAGCAATAACCTCGATGGCGCTCTCGCCACTGCTCATACAGATTGCAAAACCGCTGGCAAACCTCATGCTCAGGCTGCCTTTGCCTCCCTTCCTTGTCAACGGGCTGTTCCCGCTCAGGCAGGTTGAGATACCCGAGATAAGCAAGCATGTGGTTCTCATAGGAAAGGACTCAAGGGCTATCAACCTGGCTGCCATGATCAGGACTATGGAGCTGCCGTTCACCTCTATCGTGTTTGATACTGACCGCGCCCGCCGCGAAATGGAAAAAGGCAACCTCACAATCTTCGGTGATGCGACGTGTGAGCCGGTGCTGAGGCAGGCTTTTGTGCACACCGCAGGGCTGGTGGTGGTATCGGTCGGGAACCTGATCACGGCGCTTTCAATCGTGGAGCATATAAGGGCGATCAACAGGCACGCCCATGTGATAGTCCGCACACGGCATGTAACTGATATCGAGGAACTTTACCGGCTGGGGGCCAGCCAGGTAATACCGGAGGAATTTGAAACCGCAATTGATTTCTTCGAGAGGATACTCGGAAAATACCTTATCCCCAGGATGAAAATAGAGCAGGCCGTTGCCCGCACCAGGGAGGACAATTACGGCATCTTCAGGGAGCGAAGGGGCGTCAGAGGGCAGTCGTTGCTGAAGGATATTCCCGATATTGAGATTGCCGCTGTGAAGGTGGGTGAAAAATCCGTCTTCGCCGGAAAGACAATTGCGGAGACTGCGATGCGTAAGACATGCGGCGTTACTATGGTGGCAATCAGGCACGGTGACACTGTAATTCCTAACCCGGAACCTTCCACCACAATTTCAGGCAGGGATATTGCCTATCTCCTCGGCAAGCCGGAGATGATTGCTATTGCCACAGACCTACTTACAAAAGAGATACAGAAATAACCGTCTTTTAACAGCCCTCTGTTCTTCAGGGTACAGCCGGAATTCTCCTAACGGTTCCGGGAATGAACGGGGCTCGCCTGCCGGTTCAGGGAATAAACGGGACTCTCCTCCCGGTTCCGGAAACAAACTCAGCACCTTTGTTGTTTCATTCCTGAACAAAAGAGCTTTCTGAAAATGAACAATGCAATTTATTCGATACACAGGCCTGACAATGAGCATGTAATGTCATATGCCCGCGGGAGCAGCGAACGGGCCGGACTGGAAAAGGAGCTGAAGCGGCTATCATCAGAGATCACTGAAATACCCCTGATAATCAACGGCAAACCGGTAAAGACCGGCCGTACGGGAAAGGTTGTAATGCCGCATGACCACGGTCATGTGCTGGCCACATACCACATGGCCGGCGAAAAAGAAACAGGCGACGCAATTGAGGCGGCAATGAGTGCAAAGGAAGAGTGGATGACGCTGTCATGGGTGGAGAGAGCCTCAATAATGCTCAAGGCAGCTGAGCTCCTCTCGAAGAAATACAGGTATACGATTGTTGCGGCCACGATGCTCGGACAGAGTAAGACTGTTCACCAGGCAGAGGTTGAGGCTGCATGTGAGACAATCGACTTCCTGAGATTCAACTCATGGTTTGCAGGGCAGATTTACCAGGAGCAGCCACGGTCGGCCTCTGACCAGCTCAACCGGGTCGAATACAGGCCGCTGGAGGGATTTGTTTACACAATCACCCCCTTCAACTTCACGGCGATTGCATCGAACCTCAACATGTCAGTTGCCCTCATGGGGAACACAACAGTATGGAAACCTGCAACCACCTCACTGCTGTCAAGCTGGTTCCTGATGAAGATTTTTATGGAGGCCGGGCTGCCTGCAGGAGTGGTCAACTTCCTTCCGGGATCAGGTTCGGTGATCAGTTCCGTGGCTATGAACCATCCGGACCTGGGAGGAATACATTTCACCGGATCAAACAAAACATTCAATGAACTCTGGAAAACAGCAGCGTCAAATCTCGGCCATTACAGGTCGTATCCCAGGATAGTCGGCGAGACCGGCGGCAAGGATTTCATCATGATACACAACTCGGCCAATCCCCTCGAAGCGGCCACCGCAATAATAAGGGGTTCATTCGAATATCAGGGTCAGAAATGTTCAGCATCATCGAGGGTGTATATCCCCCGCTCGCTCTGGCCAGAGATTTCAGCGCATGTCAAACGGCAGGCGGATGAGATTAAGGTGGGAGATCCGGCCGACTTCCGCAACTTCATGAACGCAGTAATAGATGAGAAGTCTTTTGACAACATAATGAGTTACATTGACCTGGCTGTCAAATCTGCTGACTGTGAAATAATCCACGGCGGCAGGGGTGACAAGAGCAGGGGGTATTTTATCGAACCAACAGTAATTGTGACGAAAGATCCGCATTTTATAACTATGCGGGAGGAGATCTTCGGCCCGGTTGTGACCCTGTATATCTACGATGATGAAAGGTATGAAGAGACACTTCAGCTTGTCAACGAGACCTCGCCCTACGGGCTGACAGGTTCGATATTCTCTGCTGACCGTCCGGCCATGGTGAAAGCCTGCCAGATGCTCCGCTTTGCTGCCGGTAATTTCTACATAAATGACAAGCCTACCGGGGCGATGGTGGGTCTGCAGCCATTCGGCGGCGCCAGGGCGTCAGGCACCAATGACAAGGCCGGTGGCCGCCTCAACCTTGTAAGGTGGGTTTCACCGAGGACTATCAAGGAGACATTCATGCCGGCGACGGATTTCAGATATCCTTACATGGATTAGATCGTTGTCTTGCGGTCTTGCAGTCTTGCAGTCTTGCAGTCTTGCGGTCTTGCGGTCTTGCAGTCTTGCATTCTTGCAGTGTGCTTCTCGCCACCGGCGGCAACCCGAAAACTTCCGGATATGTAATCAATGACCCGGACGGCAGCCCCGATCCGATTATTTCCGAATAACCCGGTCAAATGACATAAAGAGGGTGCCTCATAAGGGCACCCTCTGATTTTAACTCCTCAGATACAGGGTTTTATTATAACTCCGGCCGGCGCTGGCATACAAAATGCAAATTATTCATACTTTTACTCTTCCCTCCTTCTTTAACGAAAGGAAGATCCGGTCAATGCGCATAAGAACACTCATTATTATTTTTCTTCAATTCCTTTTACCGGCTGTCAGCGGACAAACAGGCAGAGATGCAGCTACAGATTCCCTTACAGGAAGAATTATTGAACAGATCCTCCTCTTCCCGCAGGAAAAAGTCCATCTCCATCTTGACAAGCCGGTATACCTTGCGGGCGAAACAATCTGGTTCAGGGCTCATGTGGCTGACGCCGTACTCCATACCCCGTTGTCACGGCAGTATGTTTATGCAGAACTCACCGATCCGCTTGATTCTGTCGTCAACAGGGTGATGGTGAGGCCTGAGTCAGGGGCTTTCTGCGGACATATCAATCTTAACCAGGCACTTACCGAGGGCGATTACACCCTCTCTGCCTGGACTGAAAACATGCTCAACCCCGGAGCCGAATATATCTTCCGCAAGCATATCCGGGTGGAAGGCCCCCTTTCCGCCAGTGTAAACACAGTGGTTGCATTCAGATATGAAAACAAGGAGAAGTACACCGCTGAGGTATCATTTGTCGACGTTAAAACACACAAAAAGATTTTTCCGGAGAAACTCAGGATGAAAATAAACAGGCAGCAGCTCAGTGAGGTCAAAACAGATCCTGACACTGTCTCGAGGTTTTCGTTCAGACTCCCGGATGACTCTGACTTCAGGATACTCTGTGTTGAAACGGCCAGGAGCCGGGAATTTATTCCAATACCCTTCACCAGAGATGATTACGAAGTCTCCTTCTTCCCCGAAGGGGGATATATGCCTGCCGGTACGGAAAGCAGGGTGGCTTTCAAGTCGATTAACCAGCGCGGACTGCCCGAGGACATTGCGGTGACAGTCACCGATTCTGCCGGTACTGAAATAACCAGTGGAAAAACGGTCCACGACGGGATGGGGATGTTTTACATTTCTGCCTCAGCCGGTAAAGAGTATTTTGCATTATGTAAAAACAGGAAAGGATTTGAAAAGCGGTACAGGCTTCCTGCTTCCGCCAAGGGCATAAGCGTCCTCAGCACGGAGATTTCGGGTGACTCCCTGTTTGTAAGCGTACTCCGTTCAGCCGGAGACAAAGGAGCACAGAACCAGTTCCTGCTTCTGCACACGAGAGGCCTGATTCATTATGCACAACCGTGGGACAACAATTACAACTCGGTGTTTTTCGATGCCGGCAGATTTCCGTCGGGGGTACTGCAGGTTCTTCTTCTTGATTGTAATATGAAGCCCCTGAGCGAGAGGCTCGTCTTCTGCCAGGGGGATGACCTGGCAAAAGCGGATTTCGAACCTGACCGGCCCGGTTACGAAAAACGTCAGCAGGTGAAGGCCAATGTCAGGATAACAGCGCCAGACGGATCACCCCGTCCGGGAAGCTTCTCGGTGTCGGTGACTGACAACAGAGACCTTCTTCCCGATTCTTCGGTCACAATTCTTACATCCCTCCTGCTTACTTCCGAGCTTAAAGGACATATTAACAATCCGGGATTCTACTTCCGGGAAGATGATCCCCGGGCTGCCGTGGGTCTCGATCTGCTGATGATGACAAACGGCTGGCGCCGGTATGATATTCCGGCGGTGCTTGCCGGCGAATTCCGGCATATGAAATATCAGCCCGGAACCGGAATGGAGATCAGGGGAGCCGTCCGGTCGCTGGTACTGGGTAAACCTGTGAAAAATGCGGAGGTGGCGGCATTCTCATGGGGAACAGGCTACATCGAAGTTACTTATACCGACACCCTGGGCCGGTTTGCGTTCAGGGGAATTGAATTCCCCGACAGCACCGAGTTTGTAATCCAGGCCCTTAATAAAAGCGGAAAACCGACAGTGGAACTGAGCCTTGAAAATGAAACCTACCCTATGCCTGTTTCGTTGCCGGTGACCTCATCCGCCATCGCCCGGCCGGCGACGGAAGACGGACAGATGAGCGGTTACCTGACAAAGGCTGATACCAGGTATACAATGGAAAACGGCATGCGCACCGTCTATATCGAGGATGTCATAATCACAGCCAAAGCTCCCGGCAAAAAGGACTACGGTTTCTCTTACTACATGCCCGTTGCGAACGTTGCATCCAATAACATTATCGATTACGAGCAGATTGAAGAATTGCATCCCGGCAGTCTGTCTGAAATAATAATCCACATCCCGTTTACCAGGGTGGAAGGCGGCAAAGTGATAATCGAGCGGATGCGGTTCAATCTCAATGAAGAACTTGCAGCTGTCCTGATCCTTGATGATATGATCATTCATGATTACAACATCGATGATATTGACCCGTACAGTGTTGAGAGAATAGCCATTCTGAAAGGGAACCAGAACGCCATTCTTGGCGGTGACGGAGCCGGAGGTGCAATTGTGATAACGACCAGGAAAGGCATGTCAGCCTACAAGGACTTGCCAAAATACAATATCAGAACCACAACGCCTCTCGGGTACCAGAAGCCGGCAGAATTCTATTCTCCCCGCTATGAGACAGAGGAGAGCAGGGAAATCGGACCCCCGGATCTCCGGACCACGGTTTACTGGAACCCGGATGTTAAGATATCATCAGATGGTATGGCCTCGTTTGATTTTTATACTGCCGATTCACCGGCTGATTATACAGTTGTGATCGAAGGGATCACAAATGACGGACTGATCATCAGGACCCGGAGTCGCCTGAAGCCGGCAGAGGGTTGGCGGTGACAAGTACTGACTGAGACTGCTGACTGCCGACTGAGACCGCTGCCTGCCGACTCTGCCGACTGAGACTGCTGACTGCTGACTGCTGACTGCTGACTGATACTGCCGACTCACAGTATTACCAACCGGCAATACCCTCCCCGCCCATCCGTCAGGATATAGACCCCCGGGGCAAACCCGTCAACATTTATTGATTCTGTCTCCCTGTCACGGAACACAACAATCCCCAGGGAATTGTAAATCACGCAGTCAATCTTCCGGTTCAGCCTTATAATACCCCCTGATGCCGGGTTCGGCCAGGCCTTAAGCTGTTCCTCCTCGGCAAGCCCGCCGGAAGATGTTATATTGTTTGTCCTCCCGGGTGTGGCTGTGGCCATGAAGATGATCTCTTCCGCACCGTCGCTCTTTCTCCCCATGCTTACATCCTCCTCCTGAATCCCGAAACTGACAGTGTCAACCACCAGCATGTCTGAAGAATAAATACCTATCTCCTCTCCATCCTTGCTCAGTTTGAATGACGCATGCCTGTTGCCTGCGGCGGTGTTGCCGTCAGCCCAGATCAGAATGAACCCCCCGGCGCCCAGCATCACAGACGGCAGTCTCCATTTGTCTGGATTACTGAAATTGTCAGTGAGGTAAAAATCACCCAGGAAAATATCGCTGTTGTCACCGTTGTAGATTTCTATCCAGTCACTGTAGGTGCCATGCTCGTCAGCTGCAGCATTCTCATTGTCAGCCATAAATTCATTTATAAACAGCAATGGTGTGTCGCCTGCCACGGGGGCAATGACAACAGGGTCACACGGCCGGGTGACTGTGCCTCCCGATAACACGGCTGCATTTACCTGGCAGCTTACCTCATCCCTGTCTGAAATTCCGCTCACATCGGCGCTGTAACGGCCGCCAGCGTCGACTGTCATGGCTGCCTGCTGAAACGGGCCCCCGGCAACAGAGTAAAGGAGTGTGACAGCAACCGGCGATTCCGCCGCCTCCACCACTGCGCTGACATGAATGGGAAGACCTGCTTTTCGCACACAGGTGACATACTTAATAACCGGCTCCGGACTCCCCGGCTCAGTCTGGTCAGCCATTGATACGCTCCTTGCCTCGATATACGGATAGAGGCCCCATTTGTCATGAGCGCCGGTGGCAGAGACAAAAGAACTGAGGAAGTCGGTATGGTCATATCCGTAATCCTGAGGGTAAAAAGGATCGACAGCAACGTATTGTGAAATCATCTCCTTCCTTACCTCGATCGCCTGTTCAAGGGAATCAATGTCAAGGACTTTGTCAATGAGCTGACCGGCATAAAAGCTGAACTGTTTTCTCAGCACCGGATTATTGATTATGCGGTCATAAAGCGGCCTCTGCTGGTCTCCTCCCGGTTGCCATTCATATATGTTCCTGTTTGCCCAGTCAATCCCGGACCAGTCAATCCCGAAAGTATTGTCAACGTCGTAGGGTATGTATTCAAACCTGCCCGTCAGTGTGTTATGATAGAGGTAAAAGTTGTTTTTGTTATAGACGTACCCGTCCCAGTCGCCGCAGAAAATCTGAACAGTCAGTGTTTTAAGGTAATCTGGTAGGTTAAAAACCCTGTCAATGTCACACGGAAGGGTTGCATCAGGAACATTATGAAGCACCCCTATAAATTGTGCAAGGTCTGAAAAATCGTTTTCCTCCTCGTTGGTTGTCAGCTCATAAACCCATCTCGAGCCTGTCCAGACTTTGTAGCTGTCGCCTGATGCTCCCCGGTATGCCAGGTCGGCGGGGTACAGGCATTTGTAGAGGTTGCCGTCTTTGTTTCCGAAGCGCGATTTTACAAATTCCTCGTCGATATGTTCAACGTTTAGATACAGACCGTAGTAACTGCCGTTTATGAAGACCCTCACATGGTTCGCCCGCGGAGCGGGGATTTCCCATTTCCGGAGTATGTCCCACATAATCTTGGAACGCATCACTGTGGGATCGTTGTGTTCGCCGTTAAGGTTCATTTTTTCGACACCCTGGTATTTTCTCCCTTCGGCAAAGGTGTTGAAGGAGATCTTGAACGATTTTTTTCGCGACTGGCGCGAAGTGTTTCCCCGGAGCCTGAAACCAACCTGGTCGACCGTATCGCGAACCGTTCCGTTGTCAAACACGAAAGTGGCCCGGAACTCCCTGTCACTGTTCGGGTTGGCATAGATCCAGGCGAGGGTGTCAGGTGGAATTGTAATAAATACCGCAGGAACAACAGTGTCAACATAGAGCTGACCGTTCCCGGGGAAAGCGGGCTGTGCCCGGAGTACAGGAGCAATGCCCAAAAAAAACAATATGCAGCCATAAGCCCTTCTCATAGTGCAATATTACTCAATTTAATACCTTTATGCTCCTGATAACAGGTTGACAAAAATGAACGAAACAGAAGCCAGATTCACTGACGGAGATGTGACAATACGAAAGTTCAGGCGCAGTGACAAAGTCCGGATGGCAGAGATAGCCAACAACCCCAAAATAGCTGCTAACCTGCGGGATGCTTTCCCATCACCATACACCCTCGAAGATGCTCAGAAATTTATCTCGATATGCCTCAGACAGGAGCCGTACGAGGTGTTTGCAATTGAATTTGAGGGAGAGTATGTGGGAAACATCGGTCTGCACAGGCAGGATGACGTCTACCGTAAAACGGCTGAGCTTGGCTATTTTATCGGGGAGCCTTACTGGAACAAGGGAATTACGACACGTGCCGTTAAGCTGATTTGCGAATACGGTTTCCGGGAACTTGATGTGGATAAAATATTCTCTGGGGTCTTTTCATTCAACACGGCCTCACAGCGGGTGCTTGAGAAATGCGGTTTCACCCTTGAGGCCATATTGAAATCAGCCGTAATTAAGAACGGGGAGATCTGCGATGAGTACAGGTACGCAAAATTCATAACAAAAACCTGACAGGCAGCCGCCGGCTAAGGGAGCTGGTTCTGAATCCTGCCTGAAAACAATAATTCAGTTCCGATGTTGTAATTTTTACTAATGAATATCTGAACTATGGGCGCATTACAGACAGGTGCTGACAGACACACAGAACTACCACCGGAAGAAAGGGAGCATCTGCTCGGATTACTCAGGGTCCGGTTTGAAAAGAACAGAAGCCGCCATGAAAACATCAGATGGGACAACGTACTCCGGAACCTGGAAAAAGAACCTGTCAGGTTATGGGCACTTGACAGGATGGAACGGACAGGTGGCGAGCCGGACGTGACAGGCTATGACAAAGCATCGGGCAGGTATATTTTTTGCGACTGTTCACCTGAGACTCCGATGAACCGCCGCAACCTCTGCTATGACCGTGAAGCTCTTGATTCCAGGAAGCAGTTCAAGCCCTCCGGCAACGCCATCGACGTTGCAGCAGAAATGGGCATAGAGCTCCTCACTGAAGAGGAATACCGTGATTTGCAGATGCTTGGCAGTTTCGACACAAAAACCTCAAGCTGGCTTAAGACACCTGCTGACATCAGGAGGCTTGGCGGGGCAATCTTCGGTGACCGTCGGTTCGGCCGCGTCTTCATTTATCATAACGGCGCCGAATCATATTATGCCGCCAGGGGATTCCGCGGATCAATAAAGGTTTGATATCCGGTCTGTTCAGCCGGGCTGCAATTTACCGTCAGTTATTGAAACCCGGTTCTTTCATCCGGACTGCAATTTACCTTCAAGACTTGATATCCGGTCTGTTCAGCCGGACTGCAATTTGCCATCCGGGATTAACCCTTTCTGGTACAATTATTGTGGCAAACTTCCTGACCCCTAACCATTACCGAAATGAAAAGAATCATCATTCCCCTGTTGCTGGTTCTGACAGTATCCTGTGAAATGCTGACGGATTGCCCTAAAATGGTCAAAGGGAAACCGGAGGGCCACCTGGTTGACGACTGGGAACTGAAAACAATTAAAACCCTCTTCCAGGCAAGTGATTTGTCGTACGAAAACTACCAGTTCTACGGGTTACAGTGTATCATCTCCGGTGAGTTTTTTGTCAGCTGCCACCAGTATGTAAACAACCTCAAAGTATGGACAGGTGACCTGTTCTTCTATTTTGACAAAAACGGAAGATTGGAAAGTATCAGGGGAGATGTGGTTTCCGCCATCGATGCCGGAACATCACCCTCCATGGATCTGTCTGAGGTTGAATCCGCGTTTCTGGAGAGAATGAAGGAGGACAGCTTCTACCGTAACAGTAAGAGTGTTGCCAACGGATGCATGACATGTGAACTTGTCTACTGTGACCTCTCGAGAGTGAGAGATGGTTCAACGCCTGATCATGTGCTGGCCTGGCTTGTAAAACCGGAAAAATCAGACTATCCTGTTGCAGTCGTAATTGATTCGGATCAGTCGGTAGTCTATTACAATAACGGAATTGTCTATTAGAATTTAAAATGATCTGTTCCGGGGTAAAGTGCAAAGGTCCTCATGAACACTGATTACAGGTTTCAGGATATTGCCCGATCAAGGATAGCAACCTTCGACATGTTCGGGGTTGGCCTGAAGAAGCATCACATCTCCGCGATGCTTGAATTTGATGTCACCGACAGCAGGATCAGGCTCAGGGACCTCAGGAAGAAAGGGATAAGCATATCGTTCAACGCATGGCTGATAAAGGTTATAGGAGGTGTGATTGCCAGACATCCCGAAGCTGCCGCTTATTTCTATAACAAAAAAAAGACTATAATCTTCAATGACATCAACGTGTCGCTTATCGTTGAAAAGAAGATTGGTGAGACAAGGGTTCCGATGCCTCTTGTTATAGAAAAGGTAAACAAAAAGTCTGCCGTTGAGATTTCGGCAGAAATTGAAGCCGCCAAAAACCAGGAACTGAGCCGTGAAGATATCGTACTGAGAAAAAAGTCCTCTGCGTACGAAAGGCTTTATTACCGTTTGCCGGGGTCAATAAGAAGACTCTTCTGGAAAATTCTCCTGAAATACCCGGTGACAGCCTTCAGGACCATGGGCAACGTATCTGTCACATCAGTAGGAATGATAGGCAAAGTCAACGGATGGTTCATCCACAGATCGGTTCATCCGGTTTCGTTCGGAATCGGGTCAGTACTCCGTAAGCCCGTGGTCATCGGGAATGAGATAAAGCCGAGGGAAATACTGAATATGACAATACTCGTTGACCATGATGTCATCGACGGGGCTCCAATGGTAAGGTTTCTGGGTGATCTGACAGAATCAATTGAAAACGGAAGGGAAACAGACCTGGTTCCGGGCCCATAACAAAAAGCTGAAGCCGGCTTTTCAGCCGGCCTCATGTTGACCCACAGGGGCTCGAACCCCGACTCTTCTGAACCAAAATCAGACGTGTTGCCAATTACACCATGGGTCAATCGGCGCCTGATAAGGCGTGGCAAAAATAGATATTTTTTGTGATTTTCAGGTCTGCTCTGTCTCGTAAAAGATGAACGGACAGTCAATAAAAGAATGAATTATCTGACCAAGCTCATACTGATCCTCGTCACCTTTCTCGTAATACCACTCAATCGATACCATCTCATGCACGTTCCGATATAGGGCCAATCGCTTGACTATTGAGTAAATCCATTTCGTAGAGGCAGTATTTATGAAGTCAAATGAAAACACCACCCGGGTCCGAACCTCGGTCTGATCGACATAGGCATCAACCCATGCCGCCAGCGGTTTGTAAAAATCAGTAGAATTCTCGGAAATCGACCTGCCGCGAATCTCCATGTGTCCTTCCAGGAACAAAACCTGAGGCGTAACCCTGGAAGGCTCAATTTTAATAATCTCTAATCCCATTTCTATCCCGAAATCGATACCTTTCCCCCGACATCGTATCTGCACAAAAATAGTAAAATAAGATTTGCTCCCTCTACTGTTCAGTTATTTTTAACCTCGTGAGAAAAAAGCGTCAATTCTCCCTGTTCCCACAGTGAGGGGTGCTCCGCATCAAATCTGCCTACAATTGCCTGCATTATGGTCCGCCGCATGAAGTCCGACTTGCTTCTTACCCTGAACCGCTTGCAGTAGATACTGAGTGCCCTCGCCTCTCTCTCATTCAACCTGAGTGTCAGCGATGTGTTCCTCTTTATCTTCTCCTCAGCTGCCGGTCCGCGTTTCAATCCCGATGTGAATTTTAAGCTAAAGTAGCCGGCACCGCCATCCAATGGGATGATGAAAAGCGGCAACTTATTAACATTAAAAAAGCAGGTCAACGTCAATTCGCTGACCTGCTTTATGTTAGCTTATTAATAAGTCTTACAGCCTGTTCATTGCGTTGAGGTCGGCAAATGCCTCCTTAAGCCTTGCAATGAAGGTCTCCTGCCCCTTGCGAAGCCATACCCTCGGGTCATAATATTTCTTGTTCGGCTTGTCATCTCCCTCGGGATTGCCGATCTGACCCTGAAGGTAACCCTTCTTAGCCTCATAGTAATTCTTTACGCCGTCCCAGAATGCCCACTGCATGTCAGTGTCAATGTTCATCTTGATGGCGCCGTACTTAATTGCCTCGGCAATGAGATGCTTCTCGGAACCCGAGCCGCCGTGGAACACGAAATTCACGGGATTGGGTCCGGTCTTGAACTTCTTCTGTATGTAATCCTGCGAGTTCTTCAGTATCTCGGGCCTCAGTGTGACATTACCCGGTTTGTAGACTCCGTGGACGTTCCCGAATGATGCGGCTATCGTAAAGTTGGGAGAGACTTTCAGCAGTTCCTCATATGCATAGGCCACATCTTCAGGCTGGGTATAAAGCTTTGAGCTGTGAACGCCGGTATTGTCTACACCGTCTTCTTCACCGCCGGTAACACCAAGCTCAATCTCCAGGGTCATCCCCATCTTGTCCATCCTCTCGAGATACTTCTTGCATGTCTCAATGTTCTCTTTCAAAGGTTCTTCAGACAGGTCAAGCATATGAGAGCTGAACAAAGGCTTGCCGTTTGTCTCGTAGAACTCTTCACCTGCATCGAGCAGAGCGTCTATCCATGGCAGCAGCTTGCGGGCTGCATGGTCAGTGTGAAGGATGACAGGTACACCGTAGTATTCTGCCACATTGTGAACATGAAGCGCCCCGGAAATACCACCGGCGATGGCACCTGTATGGTTCTCCTTTGTCAGCCCCTGGCCTGCAAAGAAATGGGCACCGCCATTGGAAAACTGGATGATTACAGGTGAATTAACCTCGCGGGCAGTCTCAAGAACTGCATTGACTGAATCGGTTCCGACCACGTTCACAGCCGGGATTGCAAAATCATTTTTATTGGCATAGTCAAACAGCTTCTTCACCTCTTCGCCGCTGATCACACCCGGCTCCAGATTTAATCCATTGTTGCTCATTATTTTATCAATTTAATTAGTACTATATCATAAAGCAGCGCAAAGATATACAAAAATGAGTGACACTGTTTACCGCCCACATGCAACATCATAATAACTGTGAAGTCTTTATAATACTGATCTATTTCCTATCTTCGTACACTCAAAAAAGCTGTCATTCAAATGATGAAAAGAAAGATTCTCTCACTGGGCTTTTTTCTGATGCTGAGTCCGCTTGCGCTAATTTCTCAGCCAAAAGAATGGACGCTGGAGGAGTGCATAGCACATGCCCTTCAGAACAACATACAGATAAAACAGCAGGAGATTATGACCGGGTACCAGGTTGCAGCCCTGGAGCAGTCAAAGCTGAAGCTGCTTCCCACTCTCAACGGCAGCGCCTCGCATAACTACTCTTTCGGGCGTGCTCTTGACGAGACCACTTACGAGTTCACGGAGAACGAGACTGTGCAGTCGAACAATTTCTATGCCGGAAGCAACGTGACCCTCTTCAAGGGGCTGGTGAACTACAACACTATCCAGAAGAACAAGTACGAGGTTCTCGCCAGCGAGCAGGATCTTGAACAGTTCAGGGACAACATTTCGCTCAATATTGCGCTGGCCTATCTCCAGATACTTCTGAACAGGGAGCTTGTCACAGCCACCGAGGCGCAGGTTGAGATGACAAAACAGCAGATAGACCGTACCCGCAAGATGGTCGATGCCGGGAGTCTTGCCCGTGGTAATCTCCTCGATATAGAAGCCCAGGCGGCACGAGAGGAACTGCAGCTTGTGAACATGCGTAACCAGCTTACACTGTCCCTCCTCAGCCTTGCTCAGATGCTCGAGTTACAGACAACAGACGACTTTGCCGTCGCCATCCCCGCCATTACTTTAAAGGATGAGGCTGTCGACGGTAATCCTGTCGCCATCTTCGCGATAGCGGAAAAGACCCGGCCGGAGATACTGAGCGCTGAATACAAGCTGAAGAGCGCCGAGTATGACCTCGCGATAGCCAAGGGAAACAGAAGTCCGCAACTGAGCCTCGGCGCCTCGATGTCAACAGGCTATTCTGACATGAGGCTCAAGCCAATTACAAATGAAAAATATCCGTTCGGGGAACAGCTCACCGACAACCTCAACTACGGCCTTGGCTTCTCGCTTAACATTCCGATATTCAATGGCTGGCAGGTTAATACAGGGATAAAAAATTCACGGCTGGGTATCGAGAATTCAAGATACACCCTTGAGAATACGAAAAAACAGCTTTACAAGAATATCCAGCAGGCGTACACAGATGCCGCAGGAGCCCTCAAGAAGTACAATGCCAGCCAGAAGGCAGTCACCTCGATGGAGGAGGCTTTCCGTTACGCCGAGCAGAAACTGGGTGTGGGAATGGTCACCGCAGTCGAGTACAACCAGTCCAAGACCCAGCTCCTCAGCGCACAGAGCGAAATGGCCCAGGCAAAATACGAGTATGTCTTCAAAACAAAAGTTCTCGATTTTTACAAGGGCATACCTCTCACCCTTGAACAAATTACAATCCTTGCCAAATAATTCCAGTAAACAATCATCCGATGAAAAATAATAATCTCCTTAAAATCCTTGCTGCCGCAGCCGTACTTCTTGTTGTTTTTGCCATAGTCGGGAAAAAAGCCGGCTGGTTCGGCAAGGAGTTAACCGTCAAGGTAGCCGTCGAAAAAGTAGCCGTCAACCCAATACTTGAGGCCGTGACCGCCAACGGCAAGATCCAGCCCGAGACAGAGGTAAAAATAAGCCCGGACGTGTCCGGTGAGATCGTCGAACTGACTGTCAAGGAGGGTGATTTTGTACAGAAGGGAGCCCTCCTGTTCAAGATCAAGCCGGAAATTTATATCTCGTCACGTGACCGTGCCGCAGCCACGCTCAACTCCACGAAGTCACGCCTTGCACAGGTGGAGGCACAGCTGATACAGGCAGAGCTGGCTTACAACAGGAGCAAAAAACTCTTCGAGGAAAACACGATCTCGAAAGCCGACTTCGAGCAGGCAGAGTCACAGTACAAGATTGCCAAAGCTGAGAAGGAGAGCGCCGAGTATTCGGTCAAGAGCTCCGAAGCATCGCTGAAGGAGGCCAATGAGAACCTGATTAAGACTACAGTCTATTCTCCCATGACAGGTACGATCTCAAGCCTGTCGGTTGAACTCGGCGAGAGGGTTGTCGGTGCAAACATGATGACAGGTACTGAGGTACTTCGCGTGGCCGACCTGAACCGGATGGAGGTTGTTGTAGACGTCAACGAGAACGACATAATCAGGGTGAAGCTCGGTGATACTGCAGTAGTTGAGGTGGATGCATGGCTTGACCGCGACTTCAGGGGTGTCGTGACCGAGATCGCCAATTCAGCAAACACCCTCGGAACAACATCTGACCAGGTTACAAACTTTAAAGTCAGGATACTCATTCTGAAGGAATCATACGAGGATCTGATCACAGAAAAGAATCCGAGTCCTTTCAGGCCGGGCATGTCTGCCTCTGTGGATATTTACACGAGCAGCAAGACGGGTGTTCTGACAGTGCCGATCCAGGCTGTCACAACCCGCTCTGACACTGCGAGCACTGACCCTGCAGCCAAGGACGAGATACGCACACTGGTCTTCCTGTCAGACGGAACCTATGCGCTTGCGCGCGATGTGAAAACCGGCATCCAGGACAATGTCAACATCGAGATCCTGAGCGGACTCGCCGAGGGTGAAGAGGTCATCGTTCAGCCTTTCAGCGCCATATCGAAGAAACTGTCCGACTCAACCAAAATAGAGGTTGTCGACAAGGAAGCTCTCTTCAATACGGAAAAGAAAAAGAAATAAGTACACCTATTCTTCAAGTACTGAATGATACTCTGTATCGAGACTGCCACTGCTGTCTGCTCTGCCGCCCTGTGTGATGAAAAGAGCGTGAAGGGCCTTGCCATGGCTCCGCCTGGCATGTCTCACGCCTCACAGCTTACCGTAATAATACAACGTCTTATTGAAGAAAACCGCATCAGGGCAACAGACCTCGATGCGGTTGCCGTAAGCAAGGGTCCGGGGTCATACACCGGACTCAGGATAGGTGTCTCAGCGGCGAAAGGTATCGCCTACGGCGCCGGCATACCTCTCATAGGGGTCAATACCCTCGAAGCAATGTGCAGCGGCTACGGCACCCTTTACCCTGAAGACCTGCAACCCGGAACCCTTCTCTGCCCGATGATCGACGCCAGGCGGATGGAGGTTTATAACGCTCTCTTCTCTCATGATTGTACGCACGTAAGGGAGACCTCTGCAAGCATAATTGACCGGAACTCATTCGGCGACGTTCTTGCTGAAAACAGGGTGATTTTTTTCGGGAACGGTTCTGAAAAATGCCGCAGCCTGATAACTCATTCTAACGCGGTCTTCAGGGAAGGATTCATCCTCTCGGCATCATATTTGCACATCCTGTCAGTAAATGCTCTGCGGAATAAGCAGTTCGAGGACGCGGCTTACTTCGAGCCTTACTATCTCAAGGAGTTCATCGCCACTGTCCCGAAAAGCCTCTTCCCGGAAAAACCTGAATGAGGAATGAAAAAAACAGCATTAACTGTTTTGATAATAACTGTTGCAGCCCTGCAGGTTCTCGAGGCGCAGAAACAGCCCTACATGCCCGGAGAAAAGATCTCGTACCAGATCAAGTACGGCATAGTGGGGAGCGGACAGGCCACACTCGAGATCAGGGAGGGTCTTTACAACGGTCAGCATGTCTGGCATGCAGCCGTGTCAGGCCAGACAACCGGAATTGCTGATGCACTCTACAAGGTCAGGGACGTGTATGAAAGTTACATAGACCCTGAAACAGACCTGCCGGTCTTCACAATACGGAATATCCAGGAGGGACGGTACCGGAAATACAACGAGGTGGGATTCGACCACAAGGCAAAAAATGACTCTACAATCCTGTTCAGTGACCTTACAGGCCGCCATTCAGGTCCGAAAGGACTGCTTGACATCGTCTCGTGTTTTTACTGGTTCAGAAAATATTACCTTGCCTCAGGCAGGGAACCGGTGCCTGGTGAAACATACAGTATGATGACCTGGTTTGCCGACGAACTCTACCCTATCATACTGAAATACAAGGGAAAAGAAACCATTAAGATCAGAGGAAACCGTATCGAGTGCTACCGGTTTCACCCTGTGACCGAGGTAGGAAGGGTCTTCAAAACAGAAGAAGATATGGCAATGTGGTTCACTGCCGATGAAAATTTTTTACCGGTTAAAATACGATTTGATATCTTTGTGGGGTCATTTCACGTGGATATGACAAATTATGAAGGGCTTAGAACACCCCTGAAGTTTATTGACTAACTAACAAGAATTGGATAATTTTTATGGCTACAACAGCAGATTTCAGAAACGGGATGGTTATAGAATTCAACAATGACCTTTATACTATCGTTCAGTTTCAGCACGTAAAACCGGGAAAGGGACCCGCCTTCGTGCGTACAAAGCTCAAGAATGTCACTACAGGAAAGGTCCTTGACAATACGTTCAACTCCGGCGTGAAGGTTAATGTTGCCAGAGTGGAACGCAGGCCTCACCAGTTCCTTTACAGCGATGACATGGGATACCACCTGATGCACGTCGAGACATTTGAACAGATTACAGTGCAGGAGTCAATGCTTGAAAACAGTGACCTCCTGAAGGAGGGAGATGTCGTCGAGGTTGTGGTGCATGCTGATACTGAAAACGTGCTCCTCGTGGATCTTCCCGTCAACGTGGTTATGGAGGTTACATATTCGGAACCAGGGCTTCGCGGTGACACCGCAACCAACACTCTCAAGCCGGCCACAATCGAGACCGGATCTACAATCATGGTGCCACTCTTTGTCAATGTCGGCGATAAAATACGTATTGACACGCGTGACCGCTCGTATATTGAAAGAGTAAAGGGCTGACCGAGTGATGACAGAGGGCAGGTCTCCGAAAGACAGACTTAAGATGTCGAAGTTCAAGCTCGACGCCCTGCTTGACATTACACTCTCCATAAATGCCAATCTTCCGACAGCAGAGCTGCTCAGGAAATACGAATCGGTTCTCCGCGACGACCTGGGGATCGGTAAAATACTGCTGTTCAAATTCGGGGAACAGTGGGAACCTCTTCTCAATTCCGGCTTTCCCGGATCACTTAAGGAATCAATAGACGTTGAAAAGAATCTCCTTTGTTTCAGGGAGATTCAGACAGAGGTGGTTCAGATGCATTTCAAGGGTGTTGACTTCATCATCCCGGTGCTGCACAACAACGAACCCTCGGCATATGTCCTCATCGGCGATATAGATGAAGAGGGGGAAGGGATGAGCCCTCTGATAAAGCACCTGAACTTCATCCAGACGCTGTCAGGAATCATCGTGGTTGCCATAGAGAACCAGCGCCTCTTCAGGGAGAGCCTGAGACAGGAGGCGCTTCGCAGAGAGCTCGAACTGGCAGCCAGGATGCAGATGATGCTTATCCCTGACAATACAAGGCTCCCTTCTGATGATACAATCAGAGCCAGGGGATTTTACTACCCGCATTACGAGGTGGGTGGCGATTACTACGACTTCATGCAGCTCTCGGAGAGCGTTGCAGGATTCTGTATCGCGGACGTCTCCGGCAAGGGGATGTCTGCCGCCCTGCTGATGTCAAATTTCCAGGCCAGCCTCCGCGCCCTCTTCACGGCAGAGGCCAGCCTCGAGGATCTGGTCAGGAAACTGAACACTCTCGTGGTCTCGAACTCAGCCGGTGAAAGGTTTATTACACTCTTCATAGCAAGGTACAATTCCCGTACGCGTGTACTCGAGTATGTTAATGCCGCACACAATCCGCCTGTGATAATCAATACAGGCACCGGCAGCTCGTCTGTGTTAAGACAGTCATGCGTGGGCGTGGGAATGCTCGATGAAATACCGTGTGTGAACACGGATCACATGACCCTCGACAGCCCCACGAAGATCATCTGTTATACAGACGGCCTGTCGGAGCTTAAGGACGACAGCGGCAGGGACCTGGGGATAACACCCCTGATAAAACACTTTCCAAACCGGAAACCCCTGTCGGAAAATATTGATTCTCTTATCAGGGATATAGACATAAGCAGCAACAACCTGAGGCTGTTTGACGACGTCTCCATACTTGCGGTGGAGATCCCCTGAATATCTGTTATACGGGCTCACGATTACCTTCCGTATCGGCTGCGACAATCAATGCAATGTAACCCCACCAGAGGGCTGCTATCTTGTCGCTGTCGAGGAAGCTGTTCATTAAACCGTGAACAGCATAGGTCAAAAGTCCTGTTACAATGGCCAGGATAAAATAACCGGCCTTATCTCTCTTACCCCTGTACCACACTTTTATGCCTGTGAATGCCGCGCTGAGCATGATTGCCGTGAAGATCAGTGCACCAGGCCATCCTGATTCGCTCAGGGCTCCCAGGTATTCACTGTGCGCGTTGCCGGCATCGCCGAAATCAGTGCTTATTACAGTTTTCTCCGAAGCCTTCTGGAACGGGGCATATTTAAACTGGTAGGTCCCCGGACCCCAGCCTGCGTTGGGTTTTACTGCAAACATGCGCAGGGCGCACTTCCACCTGTTGATCCTTTCAAGGTTAGACTGGTCGGTGGAGATATTTGAAGACGACCGCAGATGCTGTCCCAGGTCGGCAGATGAATCTTCGGTGGTGTTGTTCATCTGTTGCCAGATCCACCCTGCGGACAGGATGATTGTGATAATAACCACTGCGGCTGATGCCGTCAGGATCCTGGCAGGCATTCTTATCCAGAGTATCAGTCCGACGGTCGCAGCAACAATGAGGCTTACCCATGCTGCCCGGCTGTATGACAGGACGAATCCTGCCAGGAAAAGGACAAGCAGGGCGGCAAGCAGACCTTTGCGCCACAGGCCTCCGCTGCTGAACAGCATTACCGCCAGTGGCGGGATGATGAAAGCCATTGAGGCTCCGAATGACGTATGATCCTTATAGAAAGGGTAACATGCCGAGTGGGCAAACTGCTGGTTCAGCAGCCCCGCCCACTGCACCCTTACAATGAAATAGACAATCACCACTGCCAGCCCGGCAGCATATGCAATTACATATCCCTTTTTGAATTTTTCAGTGTATGCAAGCCTGGCAGCCAGGAGATAAAAACCGGCTGTGAACCATACCCGGTATGCCAGGGTTTTGAAGGAGACACCCGGAATCGTCGAAGTCAGCGCGGTTACAAGGGTCCACAGCAGATAAATGCCGATCAGAAATGTAACCGGATGCCTGAGAAGCTCCCGGGGAAACTCCCGCCTGACAATAAGTTTGAAAACTGTAATCAGCAGGAGAAGCACCATTATGGGCTCGGTAGGAACAGAGAGATCAAAGCCTGCGCTCCCTGTGAGGTAACTTAGCTGAAGCGAAAGAGGTGTCAGGAAAAGAGTCAGGAGAAGCAGGCGCTCGACCGAAAGCAGAGCCAGCAGCATAACAGCCAGCACCGCCGGTATTAACAGTATGATCAGTTCATTGCCTGTCATCGGCATGATGGAGCTTCAGCCCCTCGGCCACAAAAAGCAACAGGGCAAGGAGGAGCACTGCTGAGGCCGTGGATACAAGAACAATCATCTTACGGTGTGGCCATGCTTTCCTTTCAGCAACCACGGCACGGTCGACAACCAGGGTGTACGGCAATGTCCGCCGGCTCATTGAAAGGGCCTCGAGATAACGCCCGCGCATCATTCCGAGATAATCATTCTCTGTCTCAAGTGTCGAGTAAACCCTGAGTGCGGCTGCACCGTCCAGATTCGTCAGGGTATCCTCGTATTGCCTTACCAGACGGTCCTGGACCTCGTAACTCCTGCTGATCTCGTCAAGCATTACGGAAGCTGCACTGCGCTGCAGACTGTTGAAGACAGTGTCAGCCCGGGCTGCCATGTCATTGGCCATTGCACAGGCTATCCCGGGGTCACGGTCAAGCACCCGGATTTCAACCGAACCGAAAGTGGTCTTCGTGCAGTGCATGTATTTGTTCATTTTCTCTGCAAGGACTGTGTTGGGGTATTTTTCGCCGGGGCTGATATTATAATGCTCTGCAAGGTTATATTTCTCCTTGAGGTAATCCCGCACCTGTTCACTGCTTATAACCTGAATGAGCTTTTCAGTTGCGTCATCGTCGCCGAAGAGCTCCGAATTGACGGAGGACTGTGCGAGCAGGGTGCCGGCTTCGGAAATATTGGAGGAGGGATACAGGATAACGGTCGAATCGTACAGCGGTTTCAGCAGGAGTGAAATCACTGCCGATATCAGAGCCGCTGCCAGCCCGGTAATCACAAATTTCCTGAAATGCCTGATGATGAAGTTTACAAGGTCAACGGAATCGGTTCTGAATTCAGCTTTTATTTCGTTTTTCATCACACCCGGTTTTAGGCGTATTCTGTAATTCTCTGTCCGGGGCACCTTATACGGCCCTGATAAGGTAATAATTCTTCTTTCCCTTCTGAAGGAGGAGGTACTTGCCGTTGAGAAGGTGATCAGAAGTAATTATCACTTCAGCATTTTCAACCTTTTCCTTGTTGATGCTTACTCCCCCGCCCTGTATGAGGCGGCGGAATTCACCCTTCGATTCGGCAATTTTCGTATGAACAGCAGAGAGGTCTGAAAGGGTCACTCCCTCTTTCAGCATGCCGGCGCTGACGTCAAACATCGGCACCCCCTCGAAGACAGCAAGGAATGTGCTTTCGTTCATCTTCCTGAGCTGTTCCGTGGTTCCCTTCCCGAACAGTATCTGTGAGGCTTCCACAGCAGCTTCATAGTCCTCACGCGAGTGTGCCATCACAGTCACCTCCTCGGCAAGCCGTTTCTGCAGGATACGCAGGTGCGGTTCGGCCTGATGGGCTTTGACAAGGTCTGCTATTTCGCTCTGCGGGAGCATTGTGAATATCTTAATGAATTTTTCCGCATCGGCATCAGCCACGTTGAGCCAGAACTGGTAGAACTTGTACGGGGTGGTCCTTGCCGGATCGAGCCATACATTGCCAGTCTCTGTCTTGCCAAACTTCTGACCGTCGCTCTTGGTGATCAGGGGGCATGTCATTGCATATGCTTCTCCTCCTGCCTTGCGCCTTATCAGTTCTGTTCCTGTGACGATGTTGCCCCACTGGTCAGACCCTCCCATCTGCAGCCGGCAGCCGTGGTTGGTGTAAAGGAAGAGATAGTCGGTGCCCTGTACGAGCTGGTATGAAAACTCGGTGAATGACATCCCCTGACCGGTCTCGGAATCAAGCCTCTTCCTGACTGAATCCTTGGCCATCATGTAGTTGACTGTAATGTGCTTGCCGATGTCACGGATGAAGCCGAGGAATGAATACTCCTTCATCCAGTCGTAGTTATTGACCATCACCGCCCTGTTTGCTGCGGTGGAATTGAAATCGAGGAATCTCTCGAACTGCTTTTTCAGGCACTCCTGGTTATGGCGCAAAGTGGGCTCATCAAGCAGATTACGCTCCTCCGATTTACCCGAGGGGTCACCTATCATCCCCGTGGCGCCTCCTATCAGCACTATCGGGGTGTGGCCCGCATTCTGAAAGTGCTTGAGCATCATCACCCCTACAAGGTGACCGATATGCAACGAATCTGCCGTAGGGTCAAAACCGACATAGGCCGAGCTCTTCCCATTCATCAGGAATTCTTCCGTACCGGGCATGATATCATGGATCATCCCTCTCCACCTCAGCTCTTCAACAAAGTTCATCATCAGCGTTTTGATTTTAGGTGTCGCAAAGATATCAAAACCGCTCAGATGGTCACATCAGGAGCCTGCTTTTTGTGGCGGTTGAAGCTGTCTATCAGGTCTCCACCCTCCACAATGGGGAAGATGGATGGAATAATGTCGGCAATCGGATTGTACAGCATTGAACTGTTGATCGTATTTGACGGCAGAAAGTGCTTCTTCTGGTTAACTGTGTTGAGGAAGACGAAAATGACACTGAGAACAAGTGCTATTTTGAGCACCCCGAACACGGCACCGAGTGTTTTGACTACAAATCCGAGGGAAATTGCCTTGAGAAACGAGTCAAGAAGGTTGCCAAGAAGGTATACCACCGCAACTATTACTGCAAATGTCACTGCAAAAGATATTATACCGGTCCACTGCGACTGCATGTCAAACCAGTCCTGCAACTTACCGGCCGTCCACCATGAAAAATGAATGGCGCCCCAGATGCCCAGCACCAGTGCAACCAGCTCGGCTATCTCTATTATCAGCCCGTCAATGAATCCCTGCACCAGCCCGTAAAACAGCAGTGCTACTATTATGAAGTCAATCCAGTTCATTCCCAGTCAGGTTTAAAGGGATGAAGGTATAAAATGTCGGACAATCGGACAAACTTCACTGCAACGGAAGCATTGATGCTGTGTGACTGAACCATTGATTATATTTGAATAAAAATTATCGTTTCGGATGGAGTCAGATTTTACAGAAGTTATTGCAGTGTTCGATATCGGCAGGACCTGGAAGAGGTTCCGGCTGTTTGACAGGAACCTGAACTCAGTGCATACTGATGAAAGGATAATTGACGGGAATGCCGGCGGAAGTGGCATGCCGGGAGAGGGTGCTGCAGCCATTTCCGCATGGATGGAAGCCTGCCTGAGGGGGGCAGCAGGCACATCGCTGTACAGGATACTGACCGTAACCCTTGCCGCGGGAGAAGACTCCCTTCCCGAACTGGAAACAGCCCTTGCCGGAATTTTGAAGTCAGGCGCTGCAGGAGATGCAGTCTTCAGCGGCAGAGGCATGAACAGCACCTCAGCATCACTGGTGCCATACCTGAAGAACCCGGACAAACCTTTTATACTGGTTTCCACCGGCACATCATGCACATTCATGAACCCGTTTTATAATGAACCCCTTTCAGGAGAAAAGAGCATCGCTGATATAACCAGCGGAACACCTGACAGTGTAACCGGCCACGGGCCGGGAACGGACCTGACCCTCGGGGGAAGAAAAATAAGAAACTCCCGATTCCTCCTCGGAGAAGTTCATGACAGGAATGTCACCTTGCTCGACGATCATTTCGGAGTGACGGGGGAACTGTATAAAACAATAAAAATCAAGCATAAGAAAATCCTCAAGATTCAGTCTGTCAGACGGGGAAGGGTCTTCTTCCGCCACGGCATCCCGGAGGATTTTGCTGATAAAACGGCAGTCCTTTCCCACTTCCTTACCTACGCCGACGCCTATCACCAGATGATGTATGACCTGGTTGATGAATGCCTCCAGGCATTCAGAAACATCATATCTGAAGATGACTCAACTGAAATAATATATGTAACAGGCGGATTTGCCAATAATGACACGTTTGTAAGAATCCTGGCCGCCCGGATTCCCGGAAAAAGGGTCTATGCCAGTACAATAGATTACAGCACTGCACTGGGAGCAGCCATGGAGGTGTACCAGGAAACTTTCAACGCTGACCTCCCTCCCGTTTATCTGGGATTGAAAGCCATTCTCCTGAGGGACGAGTGAATTATCCTTTCTGAATTCCATAATGATGTATATTTTTAAAGATTCAAACTCTTCAGTTCATTTAATTCCTTTTACATGAAAAGACCTGACCTATTTATTAAAGTCATGATGCTGGCCGTTGCTTCCGTAATGCTTACTTCATGCGGAAACAAGACAAAACAGGACCAGCTCAGTGTTGATTATGAAAAGTATGTGATGCCCAACGGATTGCAGGTGGTGCTCCACGAAGATCACTCTGACCCTGTGATCTCATATGCAATCATGTACCATGTAGGATCATCAAGGGAAGTCCCCGGCAAAACCGGCTTCGCCCACCTCTTTGAACATCTTCTGTTCAGCGGGTCTGAAAATGTTCCGAACGGGGCATTTGACAGGGTTATAGAGAATGCCGGAGGCAATAACAACGGGTTCACAAGCCGTGACGTAACCGCCTATTTCGAACTCTTCCCGAAGAACGCACTTGAAAAAATCCTGTGGCTCGAGTCTGACAGGATGGGCTTCTTTATCAATTCGGTTACCCCGCGCAACCTGGCTATCCAGCAAAATGTGGTACAGAATGAAAAAAGACAGGGTGCAGACAACTCACCTTATGGCTTTACAAGCTACGTCATTACAAAAAACCTGTATCCCTCCTCCCATCCCTACAGCTGGGAGGTGATAGGTGAGATGGCAGATCTGACCAGCGCCACCGTGGATGATGTCAGGGGTTTTTATGAAAATTTTTACGGCCCGAACAATGCGACACTTGTACTGGCCGGCGACTTTGAATCTGACTCTGTGAAACTGCTTCTGGACAAGTATTTTGGGGAGATCAGATCACACGGGGAGGTGGCCGCCAGGAACCCCATGCCTGTCACCCTCAACGAATCAAAAAGGCTTTTTCATGAGGATAATTTCGCCAACGTGCCGGAGATCAACATTGTATGGCCTGTACCTCAGAATTATACAAAGGACTCCTATGCCCTGAGCTTCCTCTCGGAGCTGCTTTCATCAGGCAAGAAAGCTCCGATGTACAAGGTCCTTGTGAAGGAGAAACAGCTCACTTCACGGGTGTCAGCCTACAACGGCGCCGAGGAGCTGACAGGGGAATTTACTGTTTCCGCTACAGCGAATGAGGGCAAAACCCTCAAAGAGATAGAAGAAGCTATCAATGAGGCCTTTACCCGTTTCGAAACAGACGGATTTACTGACCGGGAACTGGACCGGATCAAAGCCACGATGGAAAAGAATTTTTACCAGGGACTGACGAGCGTTATGAACAAGTCGATCCAGATGGCTTCCTACAACACTCTCCTGAATGATCCGGGATATTTCGGTAAGGACATTGAAAACATCAGGGCGGTAACACGCGAGGATGTCATGAGAGTGTATGAAACATATATCAAGGGCAAGCCGCACATCGTCACCAGCTTCGTCCCGAAGGGACAGCCGGAGATGATGGCTGAGAACTCTGCCAGGGCAGTTGTCAATGAAGAAGACATAACAAATGCAAGCCAGGTGGCAATAGAAGATATCCTGGAGACTTCGGTGCAAAAGACCCCTTCGGCAATTGACCGCACAGTGGAGCCTTCTGCCGGGCCCGAGCCCGAAGTGAGGGTTCCCGGTGTCTGGAGAGCCACACTGAAGAACGGAATACAGGTATACGGCACCGAAAACCGTGAGCTGCCGCTTGTAAGCATGTCAGTTGTCATTGCCGGCGGAGCACAGCTCGATGATATCTCAATGCCGGGAGTAGCCTCGATGGTTGCCGCGGTGCTGCCGCAGGGAACCAGGAACAGGACACCCGAGGAGTTGGAAGAGGAGATTGAACTGCTTGGATCATCGGTGTTTATGCGTGCTTCCGGTGAGGAGATTACTCTCAGCAGCAGCACACTGTCACGCAACTTCGGAAAAACAGTGTCACTGATGAAGGAGATCCTTCTTGAACCGCGGTGGGACTCTGCTGAATTTGCAATGGCGCAGACACGCACCCGCAACGGACTGATACAGGCACAGGCACGCCCCGCAAACGTAGCTTCAGATCAGTTTATGAAGCTGGCCTATGGCCCGAACCATATCCTGGGTTATGACCTGAGGGGAACCACGGAGTCGGTTGAAAAGATGACTCCCGGAATCCTTAAAGCTTTCTATGAAAGGAACTTCTCACCGTCGGTAACCTCGGTTTATGTGGCAGGCAATGTTTCAAAGGAAGAGGTGCTGGAAGCCCTGAAGCCCCTTGAGACTGAGTGGCAGGCCAAAGAGGTTGTCCCCGGGAGCTATGAACTGCCGGCAGGGCCTGAAAAGTCACAGATATACTTTGTTGATATCCCGGGTTCCCGCCAGTCGGTTGTCTATGCGGGATACCTTGCAATGACCCGGAATGACCCGGACTGGGTAAAGGCTGATTTCGCCAATTACAGGATGGGCGGCGCATTCACAAGCATCCTTAACCAGATACTGCGCGAACAGAAGGGATTTACATACGGGGCACGGAGCGGTTTCCGCGAGATGAAAACCCCGGCACCATTTATAATCTCAACAAGCGTCAGGTCAGATGCCACGCTTGAGACAATGGAGATAATCACAGGTGAACTCGGGAAATACCGTGAGGGTATCACCGGAGAAGAGCTTCAGTTCATAAAGAACAGCATGATAAGGTCAAACGCTCTTCGTTTCGAGACCAACGAAGCGCTGGCAGACATGCTTTCATACATCGGTAAATATGGGTTCAGCGATGACTGGGTCAGGAAAGAGGAGGAGGTGATCAGGAACATGACCGTTGAGGACCATAAGGCCATCACACAGAAGTACTTTGATCCGGGCCGGATGTATTACGTGGTTGTGGGTGATGCTGCAACCCAGATGAAACAGCTTGAAAAAGTCGGCTTCGGCAAGCCGATACTTGTGGCAAGATAATCGAACGGACGGGGATCCGGCGGGCATCCGCCGGATTTTTCCGTTACCGGAGCACCTGGTTTCGACCGGCCTCCGCTACCGTTCCGCAATTATTTGAGCTTCTTTTTATATTCAATCAAACAGAGCAGGTCACCGATCTGCTCTGTTTTTCTCATCTCCAGCGTGACCGGGTAAAGTGTCCCGAAAGGAGTGGCTTTCGACAGGGCATCCTTAAGGCCCGGATCAATTTCAAGTTCCCCGATGCCCTGCAGGTGCCTTTCAAGGAAATAAAACCCGGCCTTGAAAAAACCGTCCCAGACAGAAAGCCAGAACACGGTTTTCTTTTTGAAGACCATTTTGCAGAGCCATGACTTCCCGTCATTGTAGTATCTCCACTCAGGTTTCAGGCCATGTTTTCCCGAGGTGACTGTTTTCAGCATTTCCGTGTACACCCTGTAACCATCACCGAGAATACTTTTAAGCAACTCATCTTCCGGTGACTGTGCCGGGTCATTTAACAGTGGCTTTTCCATTTTGTTGGTTTATAAAAATCCCATTCTGTCCGGACTGTTCCATGCATACATACGGAATCAGGCCGGTCCGGAATTATTCAAATCTTATCTGATTGTTATCCTGTATCCTATTGCAATAAGTACCGGAGAAAGTTCCCCGTCAAACTGTACACCTGAGTCCTTGAGATTGTCGATATACTCCTTCACCTCCGGTCTCCGGACCGGAAGATAAATCCCGGTAAATGCATAGTCGTCGGTGCCGGCCCACGGTTTGAAATCTATACCTATTCCGAGAGAGAAGCCATGGAACACCTTGCTCAGGTCAGGCCGGTCGCTGACACCTATAGCTGCATTGTAACCGTACATTGCGAGTGCGGAAATACCAACGTTGGTTCTGCTGTTGCCGACAATAATCCTTGCTTTAATGCCGGTGTTGACTCCTGTCTTCACAAAGTTGTAGCCGAGCCCGAAAAAAACACCCACATTCTTTTGCGGATAAAGGAGGATATTCGCCCCCAGGCCCCCGTAATCGAGTCCCAATCCAAGGCCTGCAGAGATCCTGTCATAGCTGATAATCGAGTTCGAATCGGAGGAACGATCCTTTATCAGACCGCCGCCCGGTATTCCGGGTACAGCTACAGTATCTTTAACAGGCTGTGAAGATACGGACCGTGAGGGAATGGTTGGAATTTCTCTGGTGCTTACAGTATCCGCCTTCCTGTCAGATGTCACCGGTTTCCTTACAGTAGTAACCACCACCGGCTCCCTTACAGTAGTCACCACCACCGGCTCCTGTGAAAATGATACCTGCAGGGAGCAAAAAATCAAGACGACCGTAAAAAACCATGATCTTCCAATACCGGAAGAAACCGGGTCAGATCGCTTGTTATACATGCTGTTACACATGATTTAAAGTATCATGTGAGATTAATTTACTTTCAAATATAGAAAAAAACAAGATTGGGGGAAACTCCGTCATTGAAGTGCGGAATTATCTGGGCTTTGACTCAGGTCTGTCAACGAAGGACCAAACTGGCAGTCTCTGAATTGTTTTCACCTTGCAGAGGCTGGAAATAAATGCCGCGAGGAAGATGCCTGTCAATATTCAGCATGATCTCCCTCTTTGTGGCCATTTATTATACTTCAATACCCAGTGATCTCAGTTCTGTTCTCAGCTGCCCGGGTGAGTTAAAATGTACCGCATGGAATCCAAGCTCTGCAGCAGCATCGGCGTTCTGTTTGTTGTCGTCAATGTATACAGATTCTTCCGGATTGATGTTGTAGCGGTTCATCAGGACGCGGTAGATTGCATGGTCAGGTTTGAGCAGTTTCTCATAACCGGAGACCACCAGTCCGTCGAATTCCTTCATGAAGTCATACCTGTTGTAAGCCACCGGGAAGGCTTCATGTGACCAGTTTGAAAGAGCGTAAACGGGTATTCCGGCCGATTTAAGCCTTTGAAGTATCTCGACCGTACCTTTTATCTCCCCGTCGAGCATCTCCTCCCAGCGACCGTAATACAGGGCAATTTTATCACTGTACTCCGGGAATTTCTCCTGCAACTCGGCAGTGGCGACACTGAAAAGCTTGCCCCCGTCCTGCTGCACATTCCATTCATATGTGCAGACGTTGGCAAGGAACCATTCCATTTCCTCCTCACTTTCAAAAATTTTGCGAAACAGGTGTCTGGGGTTCCAGTCTATAAGAACGCCACCTATGTCAAAGACAATGCTGCTGATTTTTTTCATTCTGCCGGTTTTCGGCGCAATATTAGCAAATTTTGCAGAGTATAAAAGTCAGAAGCTGAAAAGCCCTACCTTACCTTTACAGTTGCTGTTTCATTTTCCGGCTTACCTGAGGCGCCCGGGTACTCTGCAACTATAATAATTTCGCCGCGCTTTTTTCCTGATTGAACATCCAGATGAGCCTTGCCTGAAATATCCGTTCTTACCTCCATGCCACGCAGAATCACCTTTCCTGACCGGGCGGAAGCTATGCTGTCCGCAGCACTCTTCAGAGGCTCTGCTCCGTCTCTGTTTGAATCTGCAGCTGATCCTTCCATTTTACCTGCATGTCCCGACGAGTTTTTCCCTGTCTTTGTCCAGATTTCGATCACCCCGGTGGTGTTGAGTCCTGTATATCTCTGAATGTCTGCATATTCGGTTGAGACGTTTATCCTGTCGACATCCAACGGATTCATGGTTTCAATTATTCTTGCATCCTGCCCCAACATTATCCCGTCTACCACTATGAGTGCACCGTCCTGCCTGCCGTTTGTATTGGGTGCCACACTGGTAAAGATTATCCGGGTGTCTGTCACTCTGAAAGGCTTGATCTGCTGTATCATTGTAAAGACATCATTATACGAGACGTTTGTTCCGTGGTAGCTGCCCGGGGTGCTTGAAAGTCCCATATATGAACTACGCCTTGCATGCACGACGGATACTGTAATTAAAGCCTGCACCGGCCCGCCATTTTCATCTGTTGCCTGTACTGTAACTGCGATAGTCTCGTTACGGCCCACATCTGTCCGGTCAGCAGTCACACTTATATGTTGACCGGAAAGAGACACTGAAGTCATTGTCATGATAGCCAGTAAAAGCAGAATTATTTTTCTCTCAGCCATTTGTAATGTTCCTCCATCAATAATAGTTTGTCCAGTTGTAGTTTCCCCTTCATTTTTCTTTAGTTCAGTTTCACAACCCCGCCAGCCGAAAGCGCCTCTGCTGCTTCAGCAGGGAGCTTCCAGTTATTGTCAAAATTACCGGCAGCGACGGCAGCGTCGGGGGTTTCACGGAACAGGATAAAATCACCGTAAGCTTTAAGCGCCTCCACACTTGTCCCGCTGAAGGCCAATCTGCCCTGTTGTCCCTGCTTCTCAGTCGGTGTCCACCAGGGCAGGCCTGAGTTGACAAGGATATAATGCCTGTTCATCGGGAAGATATAAGCCAGGCCATATTTTTCTGCCTTCGGGTCAAGATGCATCGGAAGCTTGTCTGCAAAATGTTCTATCACTGAATTCGTCTCCCTCGTACCGAACAGGATAAGGTTTGACCTGACATAGTCACTTGGCCTTACTTCTCTGTCTGCCACCACCCGTGGGAACACCATAATGCGCCCTGCCATTCCTGTCCAGTCGGCAGCTGCAATTGCCTGTGCCTTCCTTGAGGCAATAACATCAGCTGGCGGATTGTCAGCAGTGCCGTATACGTAAATATGACTTCCTTCCACGGCGGCATAGAGAGGCCCCTCCGCACCCTTCTGCTTCGAGGTGAGCCCCGGGGTGAATCGTTGATTTTCCCACTTGTCACCTGCCTTCATAAACGATGCGGCATCGGCGGTTTTCACATTGAAAGCCCTTCCGTCGACAGTTACAGATACTTTTTTCGAAGAGGTAAACATCGGGTGACCTTCAAGGCTGACAGTAAATGCATTGACACCTGAGGTAGCTACAGTAATGCTGTTGGCTGCCGTGAACTTTGCCTCCACAGAGGCAGACACACCGGGTACCAGATCATCGATCGTGACCCAGTAAGCCTTGTTGTATTTGAACCATTTCGTAGTAAATGACACCTTTTCGGGGAAGAGATCCCTTTTAAACTGCGAAAACCAGTCGAATATGAATCCGTCCTTGTATGCCCATTCCCAGCTGTTATGCCCTACTCCCGGGTACTCGACGTAATCAAGCCGCTGAGCCGTGGACTGAAGCTTTGTCTTCCACTCCGTGGCTGTCTGATAAAGGAAGTCCTTGTCACCGACGAACAGGTGCACCGGGAGGTTGGCGGCGTTGCCGGCCAGCTCTGCCGTTCCGTCAGGAGGTGCCGGGCAGACGGGAGCAATTGCCGCCCACACGTCAGGACGCGTCAGTCCGAGCCAGAGGGTGCCTCCTCCTCCCATTGAGAGGCCGGTCAGATAAATTCTGTCTTCATCGATGAGGAACCTGGCCTTAAGGTCATCAATCATGTCATAGACATCCTGCTCTGGAACGCCCTGGTAGCCGGCGGTACCACGTGCCAGCGGCGCTGCAGCTATGAAATCGACAGGCCTGAACGGGGGAAAGTACCTTGTGGCTTCAACGTCATTTTCAAAGGCGACGTTCCCCGGTTTGATGAAGTCATATCCCTGGCTGTTGCCCACACCGAAAAGACGTCTCATACCCAGACGGTGATTTGACCAGGCGCCGTGAAGAAACACAACGAGCGGGTAAGCCTTTGATTCATTAAAATTTTCCGGTATATAGACTGAGTATGGCTGGTCAGTGTCATCAACCGATGAGAAAAAGGAGAGATCCTGCGGCCCGGGCTTAAGCCTTTGAGCATTGACACTACCTGTAATACCTGTAAGAACCAGCAAAATCAGAAGAAGTAAACGTACAATTGAGGTAAAGTTTTTCATTTTATTGAATATTATTATTTTATCGATAATAACACAGGTTTAACCCAGGCTATGTGGCTCTCTCTGACACATATGATGTTTTACTTCACATAACAGGTGTAACTCCTTTTATCAGAATAATATTACCGTATTTTGCTGTTTCTCCCGTCATCACAACGGCAAAAGCTTTTGAGGCACGCTCGTAAAAGGCGAACCGGTCAAGCCGCTTGACAGGCGGGGCTCCCGGGGTCGTCAGACGGATTTTTTCCATAAATGATGCCTCGACAGCGGGGTCCGGATAATCTCCCGGTACAGGCTCCATCATTATCACCGGGTGGGGTACATAACTGTCAAGTTCAAACAGGGGCATAATTGCCTCCAGCAGGCTGGCGATTCGTAGTCCGTCAGCCCTGATGACCCTTTTGCCGGTGCTTTCGCCGGGGAAATGCGCATCGGCAAGCACCAGTTCATCACCATGGCCCATCCGGGCCATCACCGCCAGCAGATCAGGCGATACCAGGGGAGAAATTCCTTTAAGCATATCAGTCGATTAATACAGGAAGTGAATTTAGCTGATTGATGCCAATAATCCCGCCGACGGGGAGGTTTTTTATTTAACGGCCGTCCTGTAAGGCTGTAACCTCTGCGAGGTAATAATTTGTTGAAAATTGCTAATTTCATCGTCAAATGACAACCATGAAAAACACTGACTTCTTTACCCTGGCAAATGGGGTCGCCATACCTGCGATCGGCTTCGGAACCTGGCAAATTCCTTCAGGTGACATTGCATATAATTCAGTACGAGAAGCTCTTAAGATAGGCTATCGTCACGTTGATACTGCCCAGGCATACGGTAATGAGGCCAGCGTAGGCAAGGCCATCATTGATTCAGGCATACCGAGAAGTGAGATCTTTGTTACCTCAAAACTTCCCGCCGAGATTAAAAGTTACGAAAAGGCAGTCGTTCATGCGAAGATGACAATGGAGAACATAGGCCTCGATTACATAGACCTTTACCTTATTCATGCACCGTGGCCCTGGAGAGAAAAGGGGGCCGACTACACAAAGGAGAACATTGAAGTGTGGAAAGCGATGGAGGAGTTTTACGAGAGCGGTAAAACACGTGCCATTGGCATCTCAAACTTCAGCGTGAAGGACACCGAAGCCATTCTTGAAAACTGCCGCATCAGACCGGCTGTAAACCAGATAAAACTCCATGCCGGGCACCCGCAGAAGGAGACGACTGAATTCTGCGGAAAGAACGGGATTCTGGTCGAAGGTTATTCGCCACTGGCCACAGGCAGGCTTCTGAAGAAGGAAACCCTCGCAGAGATGGCGGAAAAATACGGCAAAAGCATGGCACAGATATCGGTCAGGTACGTACTGCAGAAAGGAGCTCTGCCATTACCAAAATCAGTCCACCCGGAATACATCCGCCAGAACTTCGATATCAATTTCGAGATCTCCGAAGATGATATCCGCCGCCTTGACAGACTGAAATAATCTTTATCTTGTCAGGCAACTATTGAACATATTCCTATAATGTTGCCTGAGGCGAGGTATTACCAGCCCGCGGAAGAAGTGTCGTGGCTGGTCAGACAATTTGAATTCATAACCTACAACAGTCATAAAGCGCTGACTGACAAGTTTGTTCCGCGCGAGGATGTGTCAATAGTGTTTCATTTCCAGGAGCGGCCACAGATGGTCTCCCCCGTTGACCAGACTCTTCCGCCGGTCTTTATTGCACCTCTGACACCCACGGCCAACTCAATCTGTCTGCCAGGGGGGATTGATACCATGATCGTCACCTGCAAGCCGACAGTACTGTCACGCCTTCTCGGTATAAGCCTTGCTCCCCGTAAAGATATCTGGGTTCCGGCACCTGAAAGGCTTCTTTCACCTGTCTGGCAAGAGATGAAATACGGCAGTTCAGACGCTGCGAGGATGGACATATTTACCTCCTTTGTAAGCAGCACCTGGCGCCGCCGTTACATTCCAGACGAAACTGACCGGAGCTATGACCTGATATTGAGGAAAGGAGCAAATACCACTCTCCATGACATCACTGATGAGCTTCAGGTCAGTGAACGGACACTTCAGAGGAGATTCCGGGGCCGGCTCGGGGCAACGCCGAAAATGCTGATTCGTCTTATCAGAATCAATTATCTGTGGGAAACAACCTCAAGCGGTGGAAATATCGATTACCAGGATCTGGTCTTCCTGGGCCGATATTTCGATCAGACCCATATGATAAAGGACTTCAAATCAATAACCGGAGAAACACCCAGGGCTTTTTTCAGGAGAAACCTGAGCATGGCAAGAATCTTCAGCGGAAAGTGACACCGGCAGGTCAACCATGAATGTCGGTTTTTTACTATTCCGCCAATAATATTATTCCCTGCTTTAGAGTTATAAATTTTTACTAAAACCAGAATCATGAAGATCAGAGTGTTTTTCACAGTTGTTGTGATAATGTCGCTGTTACTGTTGAGTCAGACTGTCAACGCCCAGATAGTCAAGCCTAAAGAGGTTATAAAAGAGCAGGGTACCAACAGGATAAACAGCAGAATTGAACAGGGTGTTGACGAAGGATTCAACAAGGTGGAAGAAGGAGTCGGGAATCTTCTGAAAAAGAAGCGAAATAACAGCGATGAGGCAGAAGACGAAGAAGAAGGCACCGGAGCAGGTTCTGATGCAGAAGAGGATGAAGAGGGAGAACCTGAAATGAAAAAGAACGAGACAGCGTCACAAAAACAGAAACTTGAAAGCTCGACACAGTATGACTTTGTCCCGGGTGACAAAATCCTCTATTTCGAGGATTTCAGCCAGGATGCTGTTGGCGATTTCCCGGCACTCTGGACCTCCAACGGCAGCGGCGAGGTAAAGACGGTCAACATCGCTCCGGGAAAATGGTTCCACATGAACGGGGAAGATGCAGTATACTGCTATTCAAAAACAGTCAGTTTCCCCGATAATTTCATAATTGAGTTTGATGTTATACCTGACGCCGAATACAGTTACGGGATCTGTTTATCCCTCTACCAGGAGAACCCTGATGACCCGAAGGAAATCAACGATGACCTCTACCCGGGAAACAGCGGGCTTCATGTCCGGCTTGCAAAGGATGGCTGGCAGACAAAAGGGTACACAAACACACCTGAAGGCGACTGGATTGAAGGGCAGTCAGAGAAGAACCCGGTTGTAACCGAGCAGGTGAACCACGTTATAATATGGGTACAGAAGAGAAGGGTCAGGATTTATCACCAGGGGGCCAAGACGCTTGATGTGCCGACAAATATTTATGCTCACACGAAATTCAACAAATTTCTCTTCTCCGGATGGGATTCAAGATCATGGCCGATGGTTACAAACCTGAAGATAACCACGGCGTCACCTGATACCCGCAGCAAGCTTATTACCGAGGGAAAACTGACAACTTACGGCATCACCTTTGATGTCAATAAGGCAAATATCAAACCGGAGTCGTACGGAACACTGAATGATATTGCAACGGTGCTGAAGGAGAATCCGTCCGTAAAGGTTAAGATCATCGGTCATACTGACAGTGACGGTGATGATGCGATGAACCTTGACCTGTCAAAGCGCCGGGCTGAGTCAGTGAAGAGTGAGCTGTCGTCCGGGTTCGGTATTGACGCATCACGCATGCAGGCAGAGGGTGCAGGCGAAAGCAAGCCGGTTGCCTCAAATGACACCCCCGCCAACAAGGCGATGAACCGGAGGGTTGAGTTTGTAAAACTGTAGCCTTGGGCTGAACTCTGAAAGGAATGAGAAAAATATTAATTTTTCTTGCTCTCCTGCTGCCTCTGTGCGACATGTTGGCGCAAAACACCCCTGATGAATTCCTGGCAATGATTCCTCAGTTGCCTGACAATCTGTACATTCAGAAACATGAGGCAATAGCGGAGTGGGCTGACGCTCTCACTCCGCTCAGCGACCGCATGCAGGAACTCCTGGCGGAAGAAAAGTCTGCGGAAGAAGAGGCGGTGGCTAAAGGACAACCAAACATGGCATTGTTTAATCCGGATAATGAGTCGGCGGTTGAAAGATTCCGGACCACCATGGCAGGAAGTGAGGAGCTGCAGATGAACCTGACTGCAGCCATTGAAAAAATCTCTGCGGAATACATTGAAGGAAAAAGCAGGGTGACAATCAAATACCACGAACCCATCCATGATCTGCATGTCGAACTCTCGGAGGCTCAGGCTTCCGGAAAGAATACGACTGCATTAAGGGAAAGGATCCGGGTAATTGAAACCGAAGAATGCCGCGAGCTGGCCGTCGTCAGGAGAGATTTCCTTACCGCTTACAGAGAGTTCCTTCAGGAAAATATGCCTTCCATGATCAGGATCAATGAACTGACAGATGAATTGAACAGGATGACCTATGAGTCATATGAGTTCAAAACCAGGTACGGATTCTGGATGTCAAGCCTGCACGCATTCATCGATGAACTGGCTCATCTGTACGACGATGTCCCCGGATCAGGCTCCGAAATGGAAGGCTATAGGTAATTCCGGTGATTTTACCCCCGGGAAGTAGTTGCAACCTGCATTTTAATTAAATTTAAAAGTTTGTAATCTGCTTCATTTGACATTGCCTGAACGTAAGAGGACTTTTGCGCTGCTTATCAACCCATTTATCCTTGCAGCGATTCCGACTATAGTATTGGTATTCAGCGTTCCTGTAATCAAACAGCCCTACCTGCTCGACCTGACAGGCAGAGCAAGGGTCCCGGAGAACACTTACTGGAGTTACAATGATCTCGACGGTGACGGCAACTCAGAAAAGATAAGTTCCTTCGACTATCCAAATGGCTCAGGCATAACAATCCACAGAGACGGTCTGACCCTCAACCAGTGGAACATCGACGGTACCTTCAGGTTCTCGGGAAAATCACCGCTCAATATCCCTGCAGACTGCAACGGTGACGGACTGAAGGAACTGTACCTCTTTTCACTCAGGGGTGACTCCATCCTTTTACACTCCGTTCCCGACCCGGCCAGACCTGCGATGGGCATTAGCAACAGGCTGATAGACACAGCCGGACCGGGAAGAACAGGCCCTGATCCGAGGATAGTCAATGCCAGGCCTCAGGACCTTGACGGTGACGGAATGGCAGAACTGCTGTTCGGAATCACATCCGGATTCTCAAAATACCCCAGGAAAATTTACGCCTATTACCCGGCGAAGGATTCACTTGTGTCATCACCGCCAATCGGTGGGTTCATACTTGATATAGTACAGGAAGACATCAACGGTGACGGGCTCAGTGAGATTCTGCCGTCTGTATATGCCTCAGCCAATATTCCCGTTTCAGAGATGAAATACCATGACCATTCTGCCTGGTTTACTGTCCTTGACAAAAACCTGCAGTTCATGTCCGAACCAACAGAAGTAAGGGGAAACATGGCATCTGTAGTGCCAATGATCAGTACTTCGACTGATTTGATCGTCAAAGACATACTTGTCTGCGCCGCGGAAAAGGACTCGCTCGCCTCTCTGGTTTCATTCACTCCTGACGGGAAAATGTCAAAGCGGGCAATACTGAAGGTAAAACCATATACCGGATTCATAACCCGGAACAGGAAAAAGGAGCCCGTTTATGCTGTTGCAGAAATGGACAGAGGGGTTGTCCTGTATAGCCGGGAGAGGGAGTATGTCAGGGAGATAAGTATGCAGGGTTCACCGGGCTTTATGCAGGAAGACATTGATGGCGACGGCCAGGATGAAATAATTGTCACAAGCCAGGAGTCCGGCCGGGTATGGGTGTACAGGGCCGGATTCAGGCGCCCTGTCGTTGCCTGGCTGGGACCGGAATTCAACGGTGAGCTGTTGCTGTCAGTCGTCAGGGCCCGGGATGAAACTCCCCGCATATACCTGCAGACAGGCACCAGCCAGTTCTGGCTTGAATACAGGCGAAATCCCGTTTACTGGCTCTCCTTCGGGTTGTTTCCGCTAATATATGCAGCATTTATAGCCTTCGTAATTCTTATACAGAGCACAACAAAAAGAGTTTTTGTGAAAAGGGAAGAAGAGCGGAAAAAACTTTCAGAACTGCAGCTCGCCCTTATCAGAAACCAGCTTGACCCGCATTTCACCCTCAACGCCCTGAATTCGGTCCTTTATCTTGTGGAGCAGTCAGACAGGGAAAAAGCCAGGGAGAGCTTGCAGCGCTTTTCAGGACTCTACAGGGAATTGCTCCTCTCGGCAGGGAAATCAAGACGAAGCCTGGCGGAAGAGATTGAGTTCTGCAGGGAGTACCTCGAACTGGAAAAGATAAGGTACATGAACAGGTTCATTTTTGAATTTTACATTCAGCCTGGCATAAACGAAGAGCTTCCTGTCCCGAAGCTTGTTCTTCAGCTCTTCGCCGAAAACTCCGTTAAACACGGCCTGGCCGGCCTGGATAGCGGCGGACTGCTCGGGATATGTGTAACAGGGAGCGGAAATGAACTGACGATCAGCATAAAAGATAATGGTGTCGGTCGTGCCCATGCCGCCGGAGACAGAAATGGTTCAACCGGTAAGGGTACGACCCTGATGAACGAGCTGTTCGATCTTTGCAACAGGCTCTTTGAGGACACATACAGCTTCTCAATCACAGACCTGACTGGTACAGGCGGGATGCCGGCAGGAACACTTGTGACAGTTAAAATCAAGTACCGGTACGAAACTTTATTCATCTCATGAAATTACAAAACCCGGGATCATCTCCCGGGCTTTGTCTCTGGCCTGAGCAACTGACTTTAAGTCACGGAGCCGTTTGTAGCCCCACCAGAACTGTCGGGACTATAAATGACGCTTTAGACCTTGGAAATCACTGATTATTAATTATCTTTGCAGGGGTACAATTAAGGGGTACAACTATGGCAAAGGCATTTACAACATCTCGATGGTTGAGAAAATACGGAAGCAAACTTGGGCATCAGGTTTTTATTCGTGTCCGAATGAATAATGGATTCGAAACGGAAATCCCGGTATACGATTATGTAAACAACAATAAATTACCCATAAGTGTAAAGAAAGAACATTGGAATAAAGGATATGTCACAGGCGGAACTTACCACATACCAATACGTGACTTAAACCTCTTGCTTGCTAAGATTGAACGTTTCGTAAAATCTGCAATCGTTGAATTGATTGAAAAGAACATTCGGATTACCAGAGAGAACATCATTAAATTAACCTATATCAATGATGACAATGCTGTTGAAAATGAACGTAAAATAGCATCAGGGGAAGTTATTGTAAATGAAGATGGCGGAGCATTCGCCAGCCATGAAGAATTCTTAGAGTTTATTATTGAAAGTGAAGACCCTAAATTTGACAAGTTGAAGAAATCAATGGGGTTGTACAATAAACAATACATTATGGATTATTGGGATGATTTCATCCATGATTATGCACCTGACTCCTACAATACTCCACGATATGCCATTGAAGAATATATTAAAAACACACAGGATAACTGTAGAGTAACCGATTTTTCAGGTGAATGGCTTGAACGATTTTTCAAACACATTATCAAAGAAGGTTACTCTTTTAAAAAAGATGGGACAAACCGAAAACCATATACAATCACAACAGTGGTAAAATATCTCAAACACTTAAAAGCATTTGGAGACTACTTATTTGTTGAAAAGAAAATCCTTAACAATCAGGATTATAAACGATTTGATTTAAAAAAGAAAACAAAGAAACAATCATTAATTAAATATCATCCTGAACCATATATAAACACCCATGCCCTTTACAAGAAAGAATTTGACTGGTTCTATTATTTCAAATTCGATGACCAAAAGCTTGAAAGGGCACGTGACATGTTCATAATGCAAACTTGGCTTGGTGGATTACGACAGGTTGATTTTTACAAACTCTCAAAGGAAAACATTCACAAAGATTCCAACGGATTATACCGGATTTGGTTTGAACAACAAAAAACTGAAGGTGAAGTAATAAATAAAATCAACCAAAATTATCTTATTCCAATCTTTGAAAAATATTCTGGTGGGTTTCCTGAATTCTTTGAAGTTCATGATTACAATGATTTATTAAAGAAAGCCGCTTTACAAGCTGGACTCAATAGAAAACTAAGGTTTCGATACGAATATGCAAATGCATCTAATGCAAATGAAGAATGGCTACCTATTCATGATATGATTTCCAATAGCTGGGCAAGGAATTGTGCAGTTTCGATTCTTTGCGAATTAGGGTATCCGGATTATCGCATTGCAAAATTCACCGGACATAAAGACTTGGAAATGATAAACCATTACAAAAAAATCCATCCAAAAGAGGTTGACTCAATGATTGATGATGTCAAACCTGAATTGGTAAAAGAATTATAATTTTTTATAAAATTTTTTAGAAGTCAATTTTTGGGATAATTCTGAATTTTTCCAAAAAAAATGAATGATTTTTCGATTTTCCAAATGAAAAATCCCACCGGAATTTTCTTTTAAAGTATTTAAGATATGCAGGTAGCACCGACAGTCCCCATAAGAAGCTTTTAGGTGGGCGGTTCTATAGGGGGCGGTTACCGTGGCAGTACCTGATATACAACATGTTACTAACCTATTATGAAGGCAGATTCAAACAAAATATCAGCACCAACAAGCATTAATGAGCTTGTTCAGGATATGGAAAAACATCCAGATGTTTATCAACACCTTAAAGTATTCCTAAGACATGAAAATTCCACTGGTATCCCGGATTTTGGAGAGGAATATTTGGCTGTGTCTCCAAGTGGGTTTGGATTGTATCGCATAAACTCCACTGATTACCAGAATGGAAGAATCATACTTTCTTTAACAGAAGCCTCAACGAACGAGGTAGTGTCTTATTCACTTGACATTAATAACCAACACCCAAGCTGCTTATTCATTCGCTGGAAAGATGTCAAGAATATGGTCTTCAATGAATGCATGAAAAGGAACGTAACCGATAACGATTTACTTGAATTAATTGGATAATCTATGGGAACTAACGCAAGAAATACTGTCGGATTAAAGCTAATTCAATTATCAAATGACACTTATACGATTCAGCATCAGTGTGTTTTATCAGAAATGAAAACTCTAAGAATCGGTGAACGAATCTGTGTCGTATATTCAAATAACTCTGACCCGTTTGTCTTTCCTGCAAAGATATTAGAGCTATGGCAAGAGGGTGATGTGCTTTTCTTAAAGTTATGGAACTACAAAAAAACCAAATGGGAAATATATACAGTAGATTTAAGCATAGAAGACTGCCTATTTCAATTTGTATCCATTCCATTTATTACCAAGTTGTCAGAAGTAATGGCTGATACAAATGTTCTGGAATCACGTGTGTTAAATAAACAGAGTCGGCAAGGGCAATCTTTGATAGCCATTGACAATAAAATTGATAAACCAGAACTTCCACAATCGTTTTACAACAGTTCCGGGGAAAAGATATTGGAATATATCACTCTAACAGAAATTAAGCTTTCCATGCCAATCATTTTAACGCTGAACAAAAGGTTGAAATTGAATATGCCATACTTTAAAACCGAGAGCAGTCTTTCTGGAAATAAGGTTGTTGCTGTTCGATTGTTGGACTTTAAGGTTAAAGAGGAAATTATTCAACTGAGCGTTCAGGAACTTGAAAATAAAAGGATTTATACTCTTGAATGGAATATGGATTACTCCGGCAGTTACTGGCTTTGGTCGCTAAGCGATTTCAAAACAGCTATTGATTTACATACGACACTAAATAAAAATTGTTAATCTTTTTACTCAAACGGGAATTGACTTGAGAGGGTTATAATTTGTAATCGGGAAAAGATAGGATTATCGCTGTATAACAAAAAGGTCATTTCTCCCAAATAACACTGAGCGTGTAATTATATGATTTGACATAGAGACAGTACTCAAAAAAAATGGTGTCTTTTTCATTATCTTTCGTTTCAAACCAATCGGATTTCCATATTTGTTGGGTTTGTTCTTCACCATAATATGTGCTACCCTTATCAAATACATCGAAAGCAACGCTCCCACTTGGGGGTGGAAGATTGCGACTAAAAAGTGAATAATGATAGAAGTCATCCGATTTTTTAAACCATTTCATAGCGTTGTTTTGGCAGCAAACAACAAAAATTGGATGATTTCCGTTATTTTCCTTAACGAACTTGAGGATAGTAGCGGTTTTGCTGACTTTAAAATAATTCGATAAGTGCTCTATAACCCGATGGTCGAATATTTTCCCTTTGCATTCAATTCGAAATAATTCTGTTGGCATTAAAAATTCTGCTGCAAATTCATTTGCTTCAATTTCCTCTGATTTCAAGTTGTGTTGATACCAATGATTTATGGTCTCGTCTGTGTCATTAAAGCCTCTTATAAGGTTGCGATGTAACTCGAAATGCCCCAGTTCATGTGCCAAAATGAATCTTTTTTTTGTATAAGGGTAGATTCTGCTGTCAATCGTAATTATTCCTGAATTTTCATTCATTAAAATTCTGGCTTCAGCTCCTTCCAGCAATTCCTCACGAATTATAATATTCCTGCTTGAAATAATAGTTTCGAGAGGAATCTCAAATGGAGAAGTAATCCCACACTCCGCATAAACCTTACTTACTGCCGCTAAGGCTTTATTACTCATTCTTGGGGGAATTATATTCCTTTTCTATGTCGCTAAGAATGTCCAGAAGTTTGGCATCTAAAAGCATCGATTTCTGGTCTTGTTCTGATATTTCTGTCAGATTTCTGTATTTTGGCAGAACCTCTGCTATTTTTGGTTGCGAGAATATATCATCAGCTAATTTTAAATATTCTTCCGTATGTGCTCTTATACCATTCTGCAAATCCTGAAGGAAATTCAATACACGATTGTGTTTTGCCTGATTTAATTCTGCTTTTGTCTTGGTCTTCAGTTGCCGAAACAACATCATATTTTTAGTCACAATTGAGTCTATGTCAATCCCTGATTGGATAATACATGTATCGTCATCAGCCTCATATTTCCCGTCAAGATAGATGTTAAACAAATCATCTATCAGATGGTATATTTCTTTATAGTTTGCATTTTCCATAAAATCCAATTTAACCTATCAGTTCATTTTTAAAAGGCATTAATCTACGGACAAGCTTTTTCCGCAATACATAAACCTGTTCAACCGACAGTTCCATTTCTGATGCAATTGTTTTGAAGTCAGCCTTCTCAAAATATCGCATCGTGAAATAACTGAGATTATCATCATCTTTTGAAACTTCGTAAGCGAGACTGGTCAACTCTGTAACAGTAGCTTCATTTACATCATCTGGGAAGTCATTCGTTTCACTCAGTTCATAGACATCACCTGCGTCCCTGTCATCAAATTCGGGTAGATAGTCTTTTAACTTTTTGTACGCTGACACTTTCCATGAAATCAGATGATTTGCAATCCTCATAAGCTGTTCAGCTAATGAGTATTTCTCAAATTGCCATGTCCATCCATCGGGTTCATATAAACGTCTGATTGACTCTCCAACATAATAATCTACTGCATCCATTCCAAGATTGTTTGAAGAATGTGCTCCGGATTTTGTCCTGTCTCTTAAAGAACCGAGTCTAAGTCGGGCACAAACATGACGAGTAAGTTGCCGGATAGCTTTATTTACCTCTGACTCCGGAAGTTCATGTAATTTCTGTAAGACTAATTCCCGTCTTGTCATCCGACCTTTATCATTATAATAACCAGCAGAAAAAATCTTTGGTCATGACCAGAATGAAAAATTCATGGTTATCCTTATTAAAAGTAAAAAAATAAAAGTTATGATTAACCATCAAATTAAATTTTATCCGGTAGATAATGGAGATACCAGTATCATAAAGCTATCCGATGGAACAAATATTCTTGTTGACTGTAAGCTCCGGGAAGGGGAAGAAACAGAATCGGGAAGCAAAATCTTTAATGTAAAGGGAGATTTACTTACAGAACTTCCAAAAAGGGACAAAAATGTTCATCTTGATGTGTTTATTGTAACACATCCGGATAATGACCACTTGTTGGGTTTCAAAAAGAACTTTTATTTCGGGAAACCAGAAGACTATGGTGATTCAAACAGAAAAAATGAAGAAATTATTATCGATGAACTATGGGTAACTTCAATGGTTTTTAAAGATTGTACCAATGAGGATGCAAAATCACTTAAAAGAGAAGCTGAAAGGCGTAGAAAACTATGGCAGAATGACAGCACAGATAAGGATACTGCTGGTAATAGATTAAGGTTAATTGGGTACGATGCCGAAGAAAGATTTCAATCTATACCAAATAGCATTCCGGGCGAAACCATTAATAAATTCAATGGGAAGGTTCTGAATAATTTTGAACTTTTCGTACATGCTCCTTTTAAAGAAAGCCTGATAACTGGTACAGCGGAGAAAGACCAAAATTTCTGCAGTATTGTAATGCAAGCAAGGTTTAAGATTAAACCTGATGACAAAGATATCGCTTGCAAATTTCTTTTTGGAGGGGATGCAGACCATTATATATGGACTGAAATCCTTAATATAACTGAATCACATAAGAACAGCTTAATGCTGGAATGGGATATTTTTCTTGCACCACACCATTGTTCATGGACGTTCTTCAATAATGTACCCTATGGTAATCCTGAAGAAAATAAAAATCCAAAGGCTTCGGCATTGAAAATATTGGATTATAAAAGACCTGATGCAATGATTATTGCATCATCTAAAGTAATCATTAACAACGATGACAATCCACCTCATTTTAAGGCTAAGGAACAATACTTAACCAAAGTCAAGTCATCGAGATTTCTTAATACTGCTGAAGAACCTAATAAAAATGAACCACAGCCAATTGTTTTCGAAATTTCCAACTCAGGTATCTCAAGAATTGATAATGGAGCAAAAGCGGAAGGTTTTCGACAGATAGCCGATGCCATAAAAGTAGGTTTGGTTGGGACTGCATCAACAGGCAGGTTATCAGGAATGGCAGATAATGTAATTAAACATCAGCCACACAAGTTTTATGGCGAATAGCAATTATCAAATACTTTATCGGCAAAAAAGGCTTGTTGAAAGGGAATATACCTGTTTCAGGTGTAATATTCACGGTCATGGTGAAACGCTTAAATGTAGGGGAATTTTACAGCCATTGAATAATATTGAGCCATATGATATTGAGATTATTCAAGTACCGGGGATATCACCAAAAGTATATATTAAAAATCCAAAGATTGACTACAACCCCAAAATACACATGTATAAAGCTGGGCATCTTTGCTTATATTACCCTGCTGAATTCATGTGGAATACTTCGACCTCGATTGCGCATTATACTATTCCATGGATAAATGAGTGGATATTGTATTATGAAATTTACAAAATATCGGGGATTTGGGAAGGAGTCTCAGCATCACATTCAAATGAAAAATGAAATTATGAAAAAGGAGTTTTCGTTTTATGAGTTTGTCGGCATTCTTGTACCCGGAGTTATGATTTTGTTCTTAGGGGCAATATCATATGAAAACATAACTGGAAAGTCACTTGTGGATTTTTCGAAGTTCGGTGAATCCTTGATTTTCATCATTTTTGCCTATGGGACAGGGCATATACTCCATTCCATCGGAAATATATATGAAAGTATCTTTTGGAAGCTGCTTGGGGGCAAGCCTACCCAGTGGTTAAATAGGAAAAACAGATTTGGTAAATTCTTATTCAATAAAACTCAAACGGAAGCAATACTTTTAAAAATTAAAAACCAATTCGGGGACTACCCAGAAAAAGATTATGGCATGGATGTTTATAATTGGCTTTCATTAAAAGAAGAGGTAACTGTCAAAAGAATAGATGTATTCAATGCAAACTACTCCCTGTTGCGGGGCATGGCAGTAACATTTTATTTGTTGACCATATCCTCACTGTTTTTTTTCAGTTGGAAAATAGTGCTTGCTGCTCTTGTTCTTGGATTGCTTTCAAACTACAGAATGTACAGATTTGCCAAGATTCATGCAATCGAAATCTACAGGACTTATTTCAATTATGAATAAGAGAGGCTTATTCAGGTTGATGCAAATACTGATATACAGTACCACGACTCACACGCAATTCTCGTGAAATGGATACAATGCTTTTACCTTTGCTTTTCATATCCCGGATTAAATGTATGGTATTCTTTTGTATTGTGGGTCTCCCGCCTATGCGACCTTGAATTTTGGCACGTTCCAACCCTGCCCTAACTCGTTCACCTATACGAATTTTTTCCTGAAGTGCAAGACTTGATAACAAGCTTATAATCACATCTTTAAAAATCCCTGAACTGTCAATATATTGCTCACTATAAGACTTGTAGCTGACATTATAATCATCCAGCATTTGAAGATATTGGATGGTCTTACGTGTACCTTCTCTTGTTAGTCTGTCAAGCGCAAAGAATAATAACATATCGAATTTTCGTTTTGATGCATCATGCATCATTCGATTAAATTCTGGTCTGTTGGGAGACCCGCCTGATATTATGTCAACATATTCATCATAGATTTCATAATCCATTTTCTGGCAGTATTCCCGGAGAATTAACAACTGATTAGCATTATCACTGGTATCTTTTGATACACGTGAATATATGCCGACTTTAATATGGTTCTTTTTTGTGTTCATAAAACGGGTGTATTTTGTACAGTCAAATTCAAATTTTGAAACGTCCATTTTATAGGCATTTCAGACAGGTAAAATTTAAAGGGTTTTTTGAACATTGTTTCTTAGTTCTGTGAATAGGGATATAAGATTGTAGTCCCACTTGCTTTGACCATTGGAAAAATCCAGATGCCCACCGGGATATCATTCTGGTCGAGTTGAATCAGGATAAAGAAGTAATTCATGAAGTCTCCGTCAAAGGAGAACGAAATTAACTCATGAACAAACCTTGTCTTACTTTTAATGTCGCTGCCCATATGTAAGGGCAAATATATATGATATTTGTGTTACGACCCTTACATAAGGGCAACATTTTTTTTACTTTTACAAAAAAAACTGTGAAGAAGCCGGATAAAATATCTCCTGAACAAAAGGAATTTATGGTTAAGCTGGGAAAGAAATTAAAAAAGCTCAGATTAGACCAAAACAAAGGTTATAAACCCTTGGCTGAAGAAATGGGAGTTGCAAGAAACACATACTATGCCATCGAAGAAGGAAGGTTGGATTTCCAATTCTCATCTCTCTTTCAGATTCTATATTATTATAAGAGTCATCACAATATAACACTTGAAGAAATATTCAAAGACCTTTGAATAACATGATTTTGGAAAAATTCTGAAAAAATCAAGGCGAGAATATGCTTGTCGGGACTACCTTCCCTACTTATGTTCCTCAAAATCAATTATGTCTCATACCTAATTAACTCTGTGCTGGCTCAATTTTCAACAAAAACAGAAGTATAAATCGCATTTCCAGTACCCAGAAGTACCTCATTGTTGCATTATCGTAAAGTAAAATCCACATCTCAGTGTATTTATTCTAAAACTTGGTAATGCAGAATCAATCGATACCAGAATATCAGGAAAAGCGTATTGAAGAAATCCGGCTTTTCTTAAAGAATTACAGGATAAATGATGGATTAA
>CAZWOC010000021.1:0-41753 GCA_964635655.1 uncultured Rikenella sp.
ACACGTTCACACAACCGCAGTTCCTATGCACAGTACAGTGTTCTTGGCCAGGCATCGTTCGGCTGGGAAAATACATACTATGTTGAAATTACAGCCAGAAACGACTGGTCATCACTGCTTCCTCCGGCAAATAACTCCTATTTCTATCCCGGTATATCCGGAACATGGAATTTCAGCCAGACATTTGATATTCCCCAGCTTACTTACGGAAAGCTCAGGATGTCATTTGCCGATGTAGGCCGTGCTGCCCCGACACCCTATTGGACCAACCGTGATTTTGGGGTAGGAATGGTTGAAAGGACCAATGCTGTTACCGTTTACGGCCCCTCGGCCCTGTTTACAAGTGACATCAAAAACGAGCGCAAGCGCGAGTTGGAGATCGGTTTTGATACAAGGTGGTTTGAAAAGAAACCCCTTGTGGCTGAATTCTCGTTCTATACATCGCATACCTATGACCAGATCATGAGGCTGGGTATTGACCCGGCTTCCGGATTCGGCGAAATCAAGCTCAATGCAGGTGATGTCAAGAACTGGGGTTATGAACTGTTACTGAAATATACCCCGGTCAGGACTGATAAACTGACATGGGATGTAACCTTTACAACTGCCAATCAGCGCACGAAAGTCATTGAACTCTATCCTGGCATAACCGAGTACCGCATTGCCGGTTCGAGCAGCTACTCGATCATGGCTGTTGAAGGCAAGCCTATCGGTGATGTTATGATGTATGACTATCTCCGCGACCCGCAGGGTAATAAGGTTGTCAACAGCAACGGTCTCTACCAGCGTGACAACGACAAGTTCGTCACAGCCGCGAATATCAACCCCAACTTCATCGGCGGATTGACAACCGACCTTTATTACGGCAAGTTAAGCCTGCACCTCGGGTTCGACTACAAGTTCGGAGGCACATTCCTGTCACATACAAACTACTATCTCCTGGGCAACGGTCAGAACGTGGAGTCACTCAAATACAGGGACGAATCACACGGTGGACTGGCATATTATGTAGATGATGCAACAGGTGAACGGATCGAATGGCAGCATAACCAGGCAGCACCGGCCGGCGCACGTGACAACATGGTGTACCATGACGGTCTTGTACTCGAGGGAGTCAAGGAAGTTTCTGATGGCGAGTATGAAAATAATGATATCATTATTACTGCCGCTGAGTACTGGACCACTTACATCCAGGACATGAACGAATGGTTTGCACCTGATAAGTTGTACAAGAACGACTATGTTAAGTTTCGCGAGGTTGCCATCATGTACACAGTGCCCCAGCAGTTTTCAAACAAGCTCAAGCTGCAGAAGCTTACTCTCTCGCTTGTAGGCAGAAACCTGTTTTACATCTATAAGACCATGCCGAACATTGACCCGGAATCACTCCTTGGCAATGACCAGTTTGTGGAATATACCCCGCTACCACAGCTTCGCAGCTACGGTTTCAAGATTGACGTCAGTTTCTAACCAAATAAGAAATGAAACATATGAAAAAGCTATTTATAATAATTGCTGTCTTCGCTCTTGCGCTTTCAGCTTGTCAGGATGTACTTGAAGACGAGTACAAGAATCCTGAGACCGTAAACCCGCCGGAGGAGAAATCCGTTTCGGGCATGTTTTCAGGCATGCTCTACCAGTGGCAGCTCTTTGTAAAGGATTACGGCGAATACTGGTGGCAGAATGACGGATGGGGTATTCCTGCATACACCCAGGTGGCCCACCGCTATATTACTGACCGTTATTATGCATACTATGTTGATTATGCAGACGTTGAGACTGGCGTGAACGGCTTCCAGGCCAATGCGGTTACAAATGCATTCGGCTATCATTACACAAAGGTTAAGGAATGGGCGCTGATGAAGGAAAAAATTGAAGCCATGTCTCCCGAGGAGAGTGCACAGGTTGAGGTTTATTACCTGCTTGGCACCCTCTTCAAGGATATACTGGCACTCAGAAACGTCGACTTCTTCAACTCTATTCCTTACTCTGAAGCGCTGCAGGGGAACGTCGGTATTCTCTATCCGAAATTTGATGATCCGAAGGAAATTTACATGTCAGTCCTGGACGACTTTGGCGATATCGCCGGCAGTCTGACAGCTGCATACAATAACATGACTGAGGACAACAAAGCCTATTTCGCCACCCAGGACGTCGCCCTGAAGGGAGACATCCAGAAATGGATCCAGTTTGTCAATGCACTCAGGCTGCAGTACGGCATCAAGCTTGCAGGAGTTGATCAGGCTGCCGGAGTGCCTCACCTGACCGCTGCCATTGCAAACCTTCCGACAACCGACATCTATTTCGGTCCGTACAGCTATGAACATCCGCAGGGAGGCGGTACAATAATCAGGGGTATGTATGAGCGTACCTATGCCAACTTCATCCCCAACGTCATTATGAAAAGGATGAACCACGGTACAAACACCTATGAGCCGGGTATAGATGACCCGAGGCTTCCGGTCATTGCCATGCCTACGAAGTTCAATAATAACCAGGACTACATTGGTGTGTCGATGAATTCAGATGCTCAGACGCCATTTTACGTAGCAGGGAACAGGTATTATGCCTACGGCGACAACCTTGAGAGTTCGCTTGCGCAAAATGCGGTTTCGATGTACAATTTCGCAACATACTTCCTCAACTACGAGAAGTACCCCGCAATTATGATGACAAGAGCCTATGTCGACCTGTTGCTGGCTGAGATAGCGTTGAAGAACTATACAAATACAGGCAAGACCGCTGCGGAACATATGCGTGATGCAGTGGTACATTCATGCGACTGGTGGTACATGCTTAACGGAATGAGCTCATACCGGACTGATGTCGCCGTGTTGCACCCCGTCAAGTCACAGGCTGACATAACTACATATGCCGGCAAGATTGCAGATGATTTTACTGCAGCAGTGGGAGAGGAAGGCAAAATGGAGATCATTATGCAGCAGAAGTATATTCATGTTAACATCACTGATCAGTATGATCTCTGGGCTGAACTCCGCCGCACAAGACATCCGTTGCTGGAGCCCATGGTACTCAGGGGAGTCTACATGAAGCCCTGTCCTGAACGCCTCAGGTACCCATCCTATGAACTACAGCTCAATGGAGATAATTTCAGGGCAGTGCAGGATGAGGACAACTATACTTCACCCATATTCTGGGTCCCTGAATCAAAGAGGGGAACGGTATGGTACATGAATGATGTTCTGCCGCTGAATCTGCCACCGTACTAGCAGAATCATGCTGAAAGGATAAATTCAGGGGGTGTCAGTCTTACCGGTTGACACCCCCGTTTTTTTGTCTTGCAGCCTCTGCTATCCCGTTATTTTCCGATACAGAACTTCGAAAAAATCTCCCCGAGGATATCATCGGGGGTGATGCGGCCGGTGATTTGACCGAGGTAATATATAGCCTGGCGCACATCCGTTGCAATCAGCACAGTCGGGATCCCGTCACGGAATCCGTCGAGCACCCTCTGAAGGCTGTCAGATGCGTTTTTCAGGGCTTCATAGTGCCTGGCATTGGTGACAATATACTTCGGATTATCGAGCTTTCCGGTCTCAACCGATGCAAGGAGCTCTCTTTTTACGTCGTCAATGCCGGCACCCTGATGAGCAGAAACAAACAGTAAAGGATATGAGCATATGCTGTTCAGTTCACTCTTCAGTTCGACAGTCCTCTTCTGTTCTGTGAGGTCTGATTTGTTAATTACAATCAGAATCCGGACTCCGCTTTCGCCTGTTATCTCACCGATATCTGAAGCCATGGCAGCAATGTTTTCAGCAGTGTCAGTGGCTTCGGCTACTGCAAGCACAATGTCGGCAGCCCTGAGCCTGTTCCTTGTGCGCTCAATGCCAAGTATCTCGATCTCATCACCGCCATGCCTCAGTCCTGCAGTGTCAATGAACCTGAAGAGCAATCCTCCGACATGCAATACCTCTTCAATCGTGTCACGCGTTGTTCCCGGTATGTCAGACACGATGGCCCGCTCTTCCTGAAGCAACACATTTAGCAGCGATGACTTGCCGACATTTGGCCTCCCTGCAATAACCACCGGAATCCCTTTCCTGATTGCATTGCCCAGTCTGAAGGAGGAGGCAAGTCTGTCAACCGTGTATTTAATTGTGACGACTGTCTCAGTCATGGCAAACCGGTCGGCAAAAAGTACATCCTCCTCGCTGAAATCAAGCTCCAGCTCTATCAGGGAGGCGAATGAGATCAGATCCTGCCTCAGTTTTTCAATCCCTTCCGATAATCCTCCGCGAAGCTGCGTTGCAGCAAGACGATGAGCAGCTTCTGAATCGGCGGCAATGAGATCTGCCACAGCCTCGGCCTGGGAAAGATCCATTTTCCCGTTCATGAAAGCTCTCATTGTAAACTCACCCGGAGTGGCAGTTTCAACACCTTTTCCGATCAGAATTTCAATGATCCGGCGCTGGATGAAAGGAGAGGCATGGCAGCTGATTTCAGCCATATCGTCACCGGTGTAGGAGTGAGGAGCACGAAATATTGAAACCAGTGCCTGGTCAATGAACTCGTCATGCGAAGATATAGTGCCGTAAATTAATGAATAGCCCTTCGCGTTGCATATATCTATCTGTTTATCTGCTGGTTGAAATATTTCAGACAATGTTTCAATTGCACCCTGGCCCGAAACCCTTATAATAGCAATTGCACCCCCTCCGGAAGTGGCCGGAGCGCATATGATTTTTCCCTTCTGTACCATGACCATGACGGGTACAAAGGTAATTGAAATCTACCGTGAGAGGTTGTCGGCGATGAATGTATTATCCGGTATTGTTGCTGATGTATTTACCTGGTCAAATTTTACCCTGGAACTTCTGCCGTTTATGTGATTTCTGGCAAGCATGTCTGTCATGACATAACCCTCTTTTGTTCCGAGCGGCTGTGTGGCAAGTATCTCGATAGTCTTGAAAAGCTCGTTGTCGAAATTATAGAAGTCGATCTTGTTTGTCTTCAGGCTGCCCATCTCAAGATAGGTAACCTTCCGCGAGTATCCGTACTCGCCTGCTTTTTCGTCGCTGACAGGAACACTCTCGATTATCCAGGCACCTGTCCTGCCTGACTCCGGCATATGTTTCATTCTGAAGTCGCTGTTGCTTCCGCTTGACATGTCAGCGTTCGAAAACTCCGAGCTCATAAAACTCTTCCCTTTCTCTGTGCTGACGATGCGTCTTGTCTTTTTCAGTGCCGGGAGGTAGATCCACATATCGTCAGAAGTGGTTTTGTTGTCAATTATCAGCATTCCTGTTCCCCTTACATCAGCCGGGTCAAGGAACTTCACAACTCTCTTGATTGTGCCGTCATCGTATGATTTGGTAATCATGTTCAGTTTTCGTGTCCTTACTGCGCCATTTTTCTCTGTAATCGTGAGAGACACTGTCGCCTGAATGTTTCCTGACATCGTCAGGTCACGACTCTTGTCCATCAGTTGCACGGGATCTGACTGCTGTGCCGACATAGCCTGCAGTAACAGTACCGGCAGTACTGACAATAGGAATAACATCTTTTTCATTATTTTGCCTGTTTTTGTTGTTTTGTTTCAGATCAGTCTCGATGAATTCGGGTTTGAACCAGAGCATGAATGCGGGAATTACTATGATTGCATACAGCAGGCAGGATCCGATTGCCAGCAGTGTGAGCCACCCGAAGTACCGTATTGACATAAAGCCTGAGATGAAGGTTGCGGAGAACCCGGCCATCACTGTCAGGCCGTTTATTACTATGCTTCGTCCGGTGGTCCTGTAGGTTGCAGCAATGGCTTCCTGATATCCTGCCCCTTTGCCCAGCTCGATCTTGTATCTCCAGAGGAACTGGATCGTAAAGTCGACCCCGACGCCGATCATAATCGATGAGAGTAGGGCTGTTGCTGCATCAATCGCAATTCCGGCCAGCCCCATCACGCCAAACTGTATTATTATCGAAGCAGCCAGCGGAATTGAGCCTGTCAGCCCGCCTTTCGCCGAGCGGAAAATGATTGAAAGAAGGATCAGCACTGTCAGCAATGCAAAAACCAGGGATGAGACCTGCCCGTTAATTATCTTCTGTGCAAAGTCATTCATGATGAACGCATAACCGCCTACAGTCACCCTGGCGGGGAACCCTGCAGTGAAGCGAATAATGTCTTCATGCAGGTTTGTGACCGTCTTTTTGTCAGGTTTTGCCAGCCGTACAAGCAGATGCGCCTTAGTGTTTTCAAAGTTCATCAGCTGTTTGAAATCGTCCGGGTTTCCGCTCATGTTGTAAAGCTCGAACATCTGTGCGATGGCTTCTCCTGACCCGGGGATCATGTCATATCCCTCTTCCGAGGGCTCATAAAGCGCCTTGCTCATCTCCCTGACGACATCCGAAATTGAATATACTCCGCCAACACCCTCAAATCTCTTCAGGTGCTGAGTGAGACTGTCTATATTCTTCATCAGTACAGGATCCTTTATGTCACCGCTGATCATTACCGATATCGTCTGTGATCCGCCGAACTTCGAATTGATAATGCTTGCGGCCTCTCTTACAGGATGTTTGCGTGGGAAAAAATTTTCCTGGTTTGTATCAATTTTAAGGAAAGCCATGCCTGTTCCCACGAGGATTGTCAGTGCAAAAGAGATAACAAGCACTCTTCCCGGGCGTTTTGTTACAACTGATGAAATCTTTGCCAGTGAGCGGCTTATGAGATCATTTTTATCCTGTCTTGCCGGAGGTCGTTTTCTTCCCGGGGTATGCTGCAGATAAATCAGCGCAGGAATCATCAGCAGGCTCATCGCCAGCGCAAGGGTGACACCGGTGGCTGCCAGTACGCCAACCTGTCTGGCCGGAATGATCGAATGGGTCAGAAGGCCAAGCAAACCGGCAATTGTTGTCAGACCGCTGAACAGGACCGGCATGTTCAATGAACCGGTTATTGCCCTGACCGTCTCCCTTGCTGTCAAAGGAATCCCGGATCTGCTGAGTTCCTGGTGTCTTGCGACAAGATAAATGCCGTAATTATTGGCCACCGAGATAAGTATGATAGGGGCAAGACACATAATTATTGAGAATTTCCATCCCAGCAGGGGAATCATACCCATTGTTACAAGGGTTGAGAGAATCACAACGGAAAACGGGATGAATACGCTCCTCCAGTCACCGAGTGACAGTTTCAGGACCGTCAGCATTATTATGAGTGCCAGGGGGATCAGAACCATGGCATCATGATTCACGTCAGACGTGATGTATTGCCTGATATACGGCAGTCCGCCTGTAAGTATCCGTGCATCGCCACTGGTTGCAGCAATGACTGAATCAACCCTGTCAAGGGTTTCATATTCAGACACGTTTGGGTTGATTGTGCCGGTGATGGCAGCGGCGGTCATATCTGATGAGACAACCACATCGCGCGCGAAGGTGTTGGCAAGCATGTCGCGCTTCAGCAACTCCATTCCGTCGGCAGATTCAGGTATACTTTCGATAAGGGGATCGACAATCATCATCCCGTCTCTTCCCTCTATCTTCCTGGCGGTAAATACAGAGTTTACGGTTCCGATTCCCTCCAGCCTGGCAAACGCCCTGTCTACATCCTTTACCTGTCGAAGGTCTCCCGGTTTCAGAATAGTGGTGTCGGTGAAAAGAACCATTATCATATCCTGCACACCGAACTCCTGCTCTATCGAGTCATTTGTCACCCTTGAATCCAGATCAGGAGGAATATAGTTCCTGATGTCAGGATCAGTTTCTGAGGAGGGGATCAGCTGGCCCATTCCGACTGCCAGAGCAATTGAAACTGATATTATAGCCCATCTGTATCTGATAATGAAGTCTGTCATAGTCTTAAAAATCTATCCTGATTGCGAAGTATACAGTATTCATGAAGTCATCTATTATGTCATAGATGCCACCGTCAGTTCCCTGGTAGTACTCATATCCTGCCGTCAGCGTCACACCGTCAGAGGGCTTGTATTTGATTACGGGACGCACTGCAAGGTCCTTCGAAGTGAAGTTGTATACTGTTGTTATTGACGGTATCAGCCTCCCGTAGAGCAGATCAGTCTCCAGCCTCAGCCCGGCAGAATGGTAGTACTCATATAACTGGTTGTTATAAAGCCTGTTGAATGCCTCTATCTGCAACCGTGTGAATTCGACCGGATCAAACCCCGGTGTATTGAACAGTTCCATCATCTGCTGCATGTCAGGTTCGGTTCCCAGGATGGGGTCATAAGGGGAACTGTAGAAATCAAATACTTTTTTTCCCGAGTACTCGGCAGTCACCCTTACCGCTCCGGGAGTCCAGTCAAGTCCGGCAACCCATTCGAGCTGTCTGAACGGGATCTCCTCATTACCTTCTTTCTTCCCGTCAGGGACTGTAAATGCGAGGGCACCTCTCAGCACAAAAGGAGAAATTGTTGTTTCAATGTCAAACCCTGTGCTGCTGATTATATATGGCACTCCGGAGACAGAAATTGCAGGCTGGAGAGGAACCGTATAGTCAGCGTTTTCAAGTGTCAGTCCCGGCATCAGGTCAGGACCGTGAAAATATTGTATGCCTGCATCGAAAGCGCTGAATGTAAGATCACCCCTGGCACCCCATGAATAATAACCGTTGCCTGTTCTGAGACCCTCCGGGAGCAACACCTGCATATTGGCAGGAAGTGTTATAGGCCTGATAACAAGAATTGACGGATTCCAGAAAGGAGCTGCCACAACCGAGAGCCTGAAGAACGGGGCAGGAGTGAAGGTTATCTCGCCAAGGAGATTACCCATATCGGCATCTTCGAAATCAGGTGACCTCAGTGTATAATCAACCGGATTGAACCTTGACAGTGGCGTATATATGTCTGTTTTTCCCCACCTGACAATTTTTTTTCCTGCGGAGACACTCATGAATTTGTTGTAGTACATGCCCCATGCCTCACGAAGAGTGAATGAGTTTATGTTGTCTCCGAACTGCTGTCCCATCCGCAGGCGTAGGTCACCGAAGCCTTTGAAACTAACGTTGTCCGTTGCTGTCATTGTAATGGCAGCGTCGCCAAAGGCGGCGTTGACATCATGCTGGTATTCGCCGGTGCTGAGATATGCACCTCCCCTGACAAATCCTCCGAAGGTGAAACTTTTTTCCTGTCCGGACAGCGAAGGCGAGAGTGTTATTAATATGAATAGGCATATACAGTATATCCTGGTCATAGTATGTTTTTGTGACAAAGGTGACGAGGAAACTGGTTCTGGTCGTCCTGACCAGGCGGTCCGCACCGGTTAAGAATGACAATATTGTCCGCGCCAAATGGCTCAGACTGTCAGTTATCGCCGGCGATTGCCTGGCGGTAGGCACTGGGAGTCTTGCCTGTATATGCCTTGAAGAAACTGTTGAATGTTGACTTGGAGTTGAATCCGGCATCAAAGGCGATAGCCAGGATTGTATAATGCTGGTATCTCGGGTCGTTTATGCGGGAGAGGGCTTCCCTGACACGGTATTCATTGACGAAGGTGAAAAAGTTCCGTCCGTATTTTTCGTTCAGCACCTCGGTAATGTAATGTTTAGGTATGCCTGTTTTCCTTGAGAGGTCGGTAATTGTGAGGTCGCCGTTAAGAAACGGTTTTTCCTCCTCCATGAATTTGAGAAGCCTGGAGAGGTACTCTTCAGCCTGATCCTCCCTCAGGCCGCTCCTGGCATACCTGCCACCGTTTTCCACCCGGGAGTTGTCATTGTCTGCATGCCTGTCATGAAGTTCGTCTTCAGAGGTGACAGCCGGGAATTCAAGAATTTCAGGTTGCCTGATAGCATAAAAGCTGTACGCGAACGAAAAAAAGGTTATAAAGAAGAATGTAAGTATGTAAGGATCAAACGGAAGCAGTCCTGCGAATATTTTAATCCCTCCCAGGATGAATACGACTACATAGCCGGTGTAGAATGTAATTGAAAGTATTTTAAGCCAGTTGAGGGTGATTTTTTCGGAGGTGTATGAAATAAGATCGCGTAACCGTTTCTGGTGTCCTCTTATTTCCTTGAATGAGAGTGCACTGTAGACTGTAACCGAGAGGAAGAAGCAGATGCCATAGACGATCCTGAGCGGGATGAATCTGTCTCTCACAAAGAATCCTGACAGATCGTCGAATATGGGTTCCTGGCGGAAGAACACCGAGACTGCGAAGAAAACGAGGAAAGGAACCGAGTGAAGCAGGTTCCAGGGTGAAAACGGCAATGAAGGCCTTATCATGTGCCTTACGTAAAAGTAAAGCAGGGGTCCGTAAGAGAATGCGATGAAAGGGAATGAGTACATGTCAAGAATTGTGCGGTTGACAAGTGCAAAGATCATTTCGATACAGAAGAGAAAGACCCATGCTGTCATGATCCTGTCTGCCCGGGTGAAAGGCTTCCGGGTAGCCATCAGAAGCCCGGCAAAGAACGATTGCGAGATCCCGATATAGAGAACAGGTTCAATGAAATCCATCGTACTCAGAATATTCAGCTAATTTAACAAAAGGATGAAAAAATACCTTACATTTGGTATACTACGTACTAAAAAACAAGATCTCAAATGAGCATTTTGCTTAACTCTGAGTCAAAAGTGATCGTACAGGGATTCACCGGCAGTGAGGGCACCTTTCATGCAGGCCAGATGATCGAATATGGAACTAACGTGGTTGGCGGTGTCACGCCCGGAAAGGGAGGACAGACACATCTCGGACTGCCTGTTTTCAACACTGTAAGGGAGGCAGTAAAAGCTAAGGGTGCTGACACTTCGGTTATTTTTGTTCCACCGGCATTTGCTTCAGATTCCATAATTGAGGCTGCCGATGCGGGCATCAGGCTCATTGTGGCAATAACTGAAGGGATCCCGGTTGCTGATATGGTCAGGGTGAAAAAGCTGCTTCGCGAATATAACACGACCCTTATCGGGCCAAATTGTCCGGGAGTGATCACTCCCGGGGAGGCTAAGGTCGGGATCATGCCCGGATTCATTCACAAAAAGGGCAGGGTGGGGGTGATATCGAGGTCAGGGACTCTTACATATGAAGCTGTGGATCAGCTTACAAAGCTTGGGCTTGGACAGTCGACATGCGTCGGTATAGGAGGTGACCCCGTTATTGGATCGACATCGCTGGATATACTGAGCCTGATGATGAAGGATGAAGAAACTGATGCCATCGTGCTGATAGGGGAGATCGGCGGTGTGATGGAGGCTGATGTCGCACACTGGGTAAAGGAAAACGGAACCAAACCGGTTATAGGTTTCATTGCAGGGCAGACTGCCCCGAAAGGGAGGCGTATGGGTCATGCAGGGGCGATAATCGGCGGAGCGAATGACACTGCCGAAGCCAAGATGAAGATAATGGCTGAATGCGGAATACATGTGGTAAAATCACCTGCTGATATCGGAGCAACAGTTGCTGCGGTGCTGCATAAATAAATCTTTATATTTGTGCCCAAAATTTAAGGAGATGAGACTACTCGAAGGAAAAACAGCAGTGATCACTGGCGGGTCACGTGGCATCGGCAAGGGAATCGCCCTGCGGTTCGCTGCCGAAGGCGCAAATATTGCCCTCACCAATATTATTGAAAACGAAGAGTTTGCATCGGCTGTAAAGGAAATAGCCGCTCTTGGAGTGAAGGCAAAGGGATACGTATCAGATGCATCGGTCTTTGCAGATGCAGAGAATGTAATTGAGCAGATTACGAGGGACTTCGGAAGTGTTGACATTCTCGTAAACAACGCCGGAATAACCCGTGACACACTCTTGATGAGAATGACCGAGGAGCAGTGGGATCAGGTCCTGACAGTGAACCTCAAGTCAGTCTTCAACCTCACCAAGGCTGCCATCAAGCCGATGATGAAGCAGAGAGGCGGATCGATAATCAACATGAGTTCGGTGGTTGGTGTTAGTGGCAATGCCGGGCAGGCCAATTATTCAGCCTCAAAGGCAGGGATAATCGGTTTCACAAAGAGTGTCGCCAAGGAGCTTGGCTCACGCAATGTGAGGTGTAATGCAATAGCCCCTGGTTTTATAATTACCGAAATGACGAGCAAGCTGCCGGATGATGTGAAGAGCGACTGGATCTCGAAGATTCCGCTGAGACGCGGAGGCACTCCTGAGGATGTGGCGAATGTTGCACTGTTCCTGGCATCAGATCTCTCCTCGTATGTGACGGGACAGACAATCCATGTCTGCGGTGGCATGGCGATGTAAAAAAGTATTTGAATTGAATATTTTGTTATATTTGCACCGGCAGGGCGCTATTCCCTCAAGCACGAGGAAATGCAGCGAGACATAATTATTCCACACTTATTTCTTATGCGCCCTGCTTTTTTTTATTTTATACATGCCTCCTTAGCTCAGTGGTAGAGCAGCTCACTCGTAATGAGCAGGTCGTGGGTTCAACTCCCATGGGAGGCTCAGGGAGAAGTAGGCAATAGGCAGTAGAGGACCGAGCGTGAAAAAATGACCCGGTGGGTCATTTTAGCGAAGGAGCCAGATTGCAGGGAGGGCATTAGTGAGTTCTCCGAAGGGGATAAAAATTACAGGCGGGAATAGCTCAGTTGGTAGAGCATCAGCTTCCCAAGCTGAGGGCCGCGAGTTCGAATCTCGTTTCCCGCTCAGACAAAAAGGCCCCGGCATCGCCGGGGTCTTTTGTTATTTGGAATTTCTGACCCCTGATTTATCAGAGGGAGGAAAGGACAGAAAACAAAGGCAGGCCACGGCAGTGGCCCTTTTTGTCTGAAAGCATCCCTGTCAGAGATCTTGCGCCGCCAGGCGCAAAATCTCGGATGACTCTGATTCATCAGAGGGAGGAAATGACAAATAACAAAAGCAGGCCACGTAAGTAGCCCTTTTTGTCTGAAAGCATCCCTGTGAGAGATCTTGCGCCGACAGGCGCAAAATCTAATGCCGATCCGGTTGCCGTGTCATACTGCCGGTGGTATTATCTGAATATTCACTTCCGGTTGTTCCGTCATCCGGAGTATGGCCTTCAGCAGGCAGATCAAGACGTGCGCCGCATTTCTTGCAGAATTTGGCATCATCATCATGCCTGTCAAACATACATTCAGAGCAGACCTGGGTATTCCGGCGTTCAGGCATGCGCATCATTTCCGATGTCACTATACCTGTCGGGACAGCAATAATTGCATAACCCATTATCATAACAATACTTGCCAGAAACTGACCGAACCCCGTAGCAGGGGAGATGTCACCGTACCCGACAGTGGTGAGCGTAACAATTGCCCAGTAGATGCTGACAGGAATACTTGTAAATCCATTCTTCTCACCCTCAATAAGATACATGATTGTGCCAAAGATCACCACCAGTGTCACGATAACCGCGATGAACATAAAAATCTTCTCACGACTGCGGTAAAGCGCCTTCGCCAGCGTTCTTCCCGCCGAAGTGTATCGGCTCAGTTTGAATATTCTGAAGACCCTGAGCAGCCTCACGGCCCTGATAACCATCAGGCTCTGACCGCCGGTGAGGACCAGTCCCAGGAAGTTTGGAAGAATTGCCATAAGATCAATGATGCCATAAAAGCTGAAGATATATTTCACCGGTTTTTCGAGCACCCATATCCGGAGAATGTATTCAAGGAGAAAGATGCCCGTGATGAACCATTCGATTACATGTATCACCAGGCCAATCTTTTCTCTTATGCTCACGATACTGTCAAGAAGCACAAGCAAAACGCTGAGCAAAATCAGGGATATGATTGTCACGTCAAAGGCCTTGCCCTCAGGCGTGTCAGCTTCAAAAATGATCTCGTAAATCCTTTTTTTGTTCAGTGCCATAGTTCCGGTCATCTTCAGAACTGCCTCAGCAGAGCAATCCTCTTATCTATGGGTGGATGGGTCATGAATATTGACCCGATTGAGAATGATACCGGCCTTACTTTCTTGTCCTGCGGATTATCGATGAACATCTGTGCGATGTCATTTCTTTTCACCGCTTCGATCTGTGAGTCTGCCGAGATTTTTTCAAGGGCTGAAGCGAGGGCCAGCGGGTTCTTTGTCATCAGCGCAGAGCCGGCATCAGCCATATATTCGCGCTGGCGCGAAATGGCAAACCGGAAGACCGATGAAAGGAAGTAGCCCACCGCAGCCAGCATGAGAGCAATTATCACCACCCTGCCATCCTTGCGCCCCCTGCCTCCTCCGGTGAACCGGACGGATCGGACCAGCGCCTCTGTCACGAAAGCAAAAATCCCAACGAAGATTATCGATACAATAAGCAACCTGACATCCCTGTTGCGTATGTGAGTGAGTTCATGGGCTATAACCGCCTCGAGCTCTTCGTCGTTCAGCTTTTCAATGATGCCCCGGGAAAGGGAAACGGTGAATGTTTTGGTGTTAATTCCGCTGGCAAATGCGTTGAGGGAATCATCATCGATTATATTTACTTTGGGCATGGGCATGCCGCTACCGATGCAAAGATTTTCAACAAGGTTGTAGATGCGTTTGTTCTCCTTTCGGCTGAGCGGGGAAGAGCCTGTGGCTTTCTCTATCATTGAAGTGTGAGAAAACCAGGCTATTATAAACCAGATACCCACGCCTGCAATCACAAAGGGCGCTGACCTGATGAACAAGTCGTTAGCCCTCTCTACGTTGAAATCCGAGGATGATTGTACTAAAAACACGAAAAGCCAGACCAGCCCCAGGATCACCAGCGGAAAGAGAATAAGCAGGATAACAGACTTGATATTATTGTTCCATACCTGCCTGTTCAGCCCGATATATTTCATTCCTGTCAGAAATTCAGTTTCGGCGTTGCCTCGGCCTGTGCTCTTGTCTCGGCAAGATCATACATTGTTTCCCGCCTGAAGCCAAACATGCCTGCAATGAGGTTTGACGGGAATGTTTCCACAGCGTTGTTAAGCTCCTTGGTTGCCGAGTTGAAGAATCTGCGTGCTGCAGCAAGCTTATTCTCAATGTCAGAGATTTCCTCCTGCAGCTGCATGAAGTTCGTGCTTGCCTTCAGGTCAGGATAAGCTTCAACAGCCACCCTCAGTCCCTGCAGTGCTGATGACAATTTCGCGTCAGCGGCAATTTTCTCGTCAATTCCTTTGGCTTCAATGGCGCTTGCCCGGGCATTGGTGATGTCTGTGAGTACTGTGCTTTCATGCTTCATGTAAGCTTTGACAGCTTCCACGAGCTGGGGTATCAGGTCAAGTCTCTGTTTCAGCTGCACATCGATGTCAGCAAAAGCATTCTCCCTGTTGTTTCTCAGGCGCACAAGGCGATTGTACAGGCTTACCGCCAGCAGGGCCAGTACAACGATAATAATAAGAAGTACATAAAACATTTCTCTGTGGTTTTATTTGTTCATGTAAAAATAACACATTATAAACGATTTTAATAAGTTGCCTCTGATATTCCAGGGCTTATTTCGAGCCTATCCATGTAGCGCTGTGCCAGAGTGACTCAAGAGGACCCTTGTTGTGACGCTTGAGCCACCATGCACTGAAGTATCCCTGCAGCACGGCCAGCATAAGGCCAATCACAAGACACATTGTTGCACCTGTATATTTATACAAACCCAGGCCGTATCCATAATATATTATTGACCCCAGAACCGATTGCATTATATAGTTCGAGAGGCTCATGCGTCCGTAGGTTGAGAAGATGTTCAGCACCCGGTTAAACCTATCGTTCCGGTAAAGCAGAACAAATCCTGAAACGAGCACAAGCATGAAAGCCATATTTGACCATGACGTCACAATTGTCGACGCAGGGCGGCTAAGGGCTTCATGACCAATCCATCCGGCGATGTGAGTTTTGATGATGAAAAGGGGAATGAAAGCCACGGAAGCTATCACCAGAGTCCTTAACCAGAAATTCCGTGATGAATCTGATATGACAAACAATTTTTTCCTTCCGGCCAGCATGCCAAACATGAATAGTGATGCGGTCTGGAAGACCCTGCCGTCCTCCCAGGTCCAGTACAGTACCGCAGGTTTGCCGATTGTGAGGTTTCCTGCCCAGGTCTTCAGGATCGATTCTCCGGCTAAATGTTCACCGGTCCTCGCATAATAAGTCCATGATGCGGGATCTGCCAGAATGGCTCCCGGATCGTGTAACCCTTTAATTATGCCAAACCACTCATAAGGCTGCAGCATCAGAAACAATGCGATCCAGAATACACTTCTGTCACCGAGCCGGGCAACAGGGATAAGTACCAGCCCGATAATTGCATAGATCGTAAGTATGTCACCCTGGTAAAACATTGAGTTTATAATTCCGAAGAACAGTAGCAGGAGGAGCCTCCAGGCAAACCTCCCGCGAAAGTCGAAGCCTTTCCTTGCCTGGTGGTCCGACTGAATGAAGAATGTCAGTCCGAAGAGCAGTGCAAAGATTGCGTATGACTTCCCGCCGAAAAGAAAGAAGAGAGTGTCCCAGATCCCGTTGTCAAGGGAGACCATCCATGCAGGCAGTCCTTCAGGTTTGAAATAAAAGTCGAAGTGTTCGATGTTATGAAGCAGCATTATGGAGACTATGGCAAATCCACGCAGGGCATCCACCACATGCAGACGTGAAGAATCAGTAGTCATATTTTCGAGAGACTATAATTTGTTTCCGGGATTCCACTCTCTGAAAAACTGGTCGAGGTACCTGATCATGAAGTCATGTCTTTCCTCGGCAAGCTTACGGCCTGTTTCGGTATTCATCAGATCCTTGAGAAGCAGCAGCTTGTCATAGAAATGATGGACCGTGGATGCCGAGTTGCTTCTTGAGGCGGAGAGAAGCGGCGGGTCTGACAGCCGCTCACGCGGGTCATAGATTTCGTTTCCCCTGAAACCGCCGTAATTGAACGCCCTTGCAATACCTATTGCTCCCATTGCATCAAGCCTGTCTGCATCCTGAACAATCTGAAGCTCCACATTCGCCCCGGAAGGCCGTTTCATCTTTGAAAAAGAAATATTTTCATTAATAAAAACTACAGCATCAATCAATTCACTATCAACATCAAAGCCCCCAAGCACCCTTCTGATTTCTGCCGGTCCGTCATGGGCTGCAAACTTATGATCACCCACATCGTGCATGAGGGCGCCAAGCTCAATGCAAAACCTGTTGCCGCGATGTTCCTGTTCAGCTATATGGAGTGCCAGTCTGACCACTCTCTCGATATGCAGCCACCCGTGACCGCTGTCGTGTGACCTGATTGCCTCCTTCACATATTCCGTCACGCCCTGAATGACATCCTGTTCGCTTCTCATTTTGTTTCCCGGTGATTAGTGATCCAAAATATTGATAATTTTGCCTCTTTCACCGTTGGAGCGGAACAAAATATGAACAGTGCAGAAATCATTACAATAGGAGATGAGCTGCTTATCGGGCAAACTGTTGACACCAATTCGGCCTGGATGGGCATGCAACTCAGCATGAGGGGAATAAGGGTTAACCGTATCACATCTGTCTCTGACAGGAGGGAAGAGATAATCAGCGCTCTGGACGAAGCGCTCAGACGCGTTCCGCTGGTGCTGATCACCGGCGGCCTCGGACCCACCAGCGACGATATAACAAAACACACTCTTGCCGGGTATTTCGGATCCGGACTTGTTATGAACCATGATGTTCTTGCCGAAGTCACTGCGAGGATCACCGGCCGAAACCTGGAGATGAATGAGAACAACCGCCGGCAGGCGCTCGTACCGGAAAATTGCAGGGTACTGGCAAATCATGCCGGAACAGCCCCGGGCATGCTCTTTGAAAAGGAGGGCAAAACTGTCATATCCATGCCCGGAGTACCGTCTGAGATGAAACACATCATGAATGAACATGTTTTGCCGATGGTCTCTGCCCGGGCCGGAGGGAGGACAATCATTCACAAGAACATTATGACCTTCGGCACTTTCGAGGCGAAGCTTGCCGAGAGACTGGATGGATTTGAAAAGGAACTGCCTTCAGCGGTAAAACTTGCATATCTCCCTGCACACGGGGTGATCAAGTTGCGCCTTACAGGTACGGGCGACGACGCCGGACAGATACGCAGAACTGTGGAGGAACAGGTGCGTAAACTGTACCAGGTAATTCCCGATGTGATTTACGGAGAAGATGAAGTCACACTTGAGGAGACTGTAGGCAATCTGCTGCTTGACAATAACATGACTGTCTCCACAGCCGAAAGTTGCACCGGTGGCACAATAGCCTCCATGATTACCAGCGTTGCCGGAAGCTCGGCCTGGTTCAGGGGTTCGGTCGTTGCGTACGATAACAGCATCAAGACAGGTGTGCTGGGCGTTGACCCGGCAGTAATCAGCCTGCACGGAGCTGTCAGTGAAGAGACGGTGAAGGCAATGGCTGAGGGTGTCAGGAGACTGACGGCCACAGATTATTCAGTGGCTGTCACAGGCATTGCAGGCCCGACAGGAGGAACACCGGAAAAACCTGTAGGTACTGTATGGATAGCTGTTGCCTCTCCAAGGGGTGTTGTAGCTGAAAAACACCGCTTTGCCGACGACAGGCTGATCAATATTTCACGATCAGCCACAACCGCTCTTAACATGCTTAGAAAACAGATTATCAGTCGTTAAGCTCACATGTAACCTCGCTTCCGGAAAAAAATAAATGATTTATTTGGTTAATAGAATAAAAATCACGTATTTTGCGAACCGATTTTCGGAGTTTTCAGAACAAGTAAAAAAAGGATAATAATGTCAAAGGTTTGTCAGGTCACCGGAAAGAAAGCAGTGGTTGGAAACAACGTTTCCCACTCGAAGAGGAGGACCAAAAGAAAGTTTATGGCCAACCTGTTCACAAAGAGGTATTTCCTTCCCGAGGAGAACAGGTGGATAACCCTTAAGGTATCAGCTGCAGGTATGAGGAACATCAATAAGAACGGACTTGCATCGGTGCTTAAGGAAGCAAAGGAAAAAGGTTACATTGTAGATTAATTTAAACCGGGGAGAAAATGGCAAAAAAGAGCAAAGGCAACAGGCAGCAGGTTATCCTTGAATGCACTGAGCACAAGGAATCCGGACAACCGGGCACCTCAAGGTATATTACCACCAAAAACCGCAAGAACACACCAGACCGTCTTGAGAGAAGGAAATACAATCCGATACTTAAGAAAGTCACCGTTCACAGGGAGATAAAATAACACAGTGAGATATGGCAAAGAAAGTTGTTGCAACACTTAAGACAGGAACCGGCAAATCATTCACCAAGTGCATCAAGGTGGTGAGATCAGAAAAGACCGGTGCATATCAGTTCAAGGAAGAAGTTGTTCATAACGACCACGTTAAGGACTTTTTCACAAAGAAATAAGGTCAGTTGTCCTGATCAGTAAATACAGGGAGACGCCGGTAACTGCGTCTCTTTTTTTACTTTTGGGAGTTCAACATTTTTCAAAATGGCATTATTCGGATTATTCAGGAAAGAGGAGAAGGAGATTCTTGACCGGGGTCTGAGCCGTACGCGTGAGAACGTTTTCTCGAGGCTCACCAGGGCTGTGGCCGGGAAATCAAAGATCGACGACGAAGTGCTTGACAACCTGGAGGAGGTCCTTGTTTCTTCCGATGTGGGAGTTGATACTACTCTCCGTATAATTGACAGGGTCTCAAAGCGCGTTGCACGCGACAAATACGTGGGTACCTCCGAGCTTAATGCCATTCTTCGTGAAGAGATTGCAGGGCTGCTCGAGGAAAACAAAAGCACTCACGATGTCTCCCTGGGATTCGATGCCCCGCTGCCATGCAAGCCCTATGTGATCCTGGTTGTAGGTGTCAACGGAGTGGGCAAGACAACCACAATTGCCAAGCTGGCTTATAATTTCAGGCAGGCCGGGCACAGTGTGTTGCTCGGGGCTGCTGACACCTTCCGTGCTGCAGCTATTGACCAGCTGAAGATATGGTCAGAAAGAGCCGGCGTTCCCATTGTAAGTCAGCAGATGGGCGCCGATCCGGCCTCTGTGGCATATGATACTGTAAAATCAGCCGTGGCTGCTGGTACCGATATAGTTATTATCGATACCGCCGGCCGTCTTCATAACAAGATAGGCCTTATGAACGAACTCTCCAAGATAAGGAGGGTGATGGAGAAAGTCATTCCGTCGGCACCCCACGAGGTGCTGCTTGTACTTGACGGTTCAACCGGCCAGAATGCCTTTGAGCAGGCGAAACAGTTTACCGCCGCCACAGAGGTTAATGCACTGGCTGTCACAAAACTCGACGGAACGGCAAAAGGGGGAGTGGTGATCGGAATTTCCGACCAGTTCAGGATACCTGTCAAATATATCGGAGTCGGCGAGAAGATGGAAGACCTGAGGATCTTCAACCGCTATGCATTTGTCGATTCACTCTTCAGTGACCAGGCCTGATGAAACGTAACAGGGTCAACATTGTCACCCTGGGGTGCTCCAAGAATACAGTCGACTCACAAAAGCTCATGCGCCAGCTTGAGGCCGGGGGTTACAGGGTCAAGGCAGATTCTGCTGATCCGTCTGACATAGTGATAATCAATACATGCGGCTTTATTCATGATGCTAAGGAAGAGAGCATTGACACAATCGTAAGGCATGCTGAAGCCATCCGCAGTGAAGGCAGGGGCAAGCTCTTCGTGATGGGATGTTTGGTTGAGAGGTACCGTAATGAACTGCAGAATGAGCTGCCTGAGGTTGACGGGTGGTTCGGCGTCAACAGGCCACGGGAGATTATTTCACAACTTGGCCTGGCATACAGGCAGGAGCTGACGGGCGAAAGAATCATGACAGGACCCTCACACTATGCATATCTCAAGGTGTCGGAAGGTTGTGATCGCACATGCGCATTCTGCGCCATACCCGATATCCGGGGAAGGTATATATCGGAACCCATCGAAGGACTGGTGGAGGAAGCCCGCAAGCTTGCAGAAAGGGGTGTCAGGGAACTCATTCTTATTGCTCAGGACCTCACCCTGTACGGCGTTGACCTTTACGGTAAACAGATGCTGCCTGAACTTGTCAGGCGGCTCACGGAGATCCCTGATCTTGGCTGGATCAGGCTGCACTATCTGTACCCTTCTGACTTTCCGATGGAGATACTGGAGATGATGCAGGATAACCCGAAAATATGCAGGTACATAGACCTTCCTGTCCAGCATATTTCAGATAAAGTGCTGAAGATGATGCGCCGTGAGCATGACAGTACAGGCACACGCAGGTTGCTTAAGGATATCAGGCGTATGCTGCCTGATGCGGCCGTGCGGACAACAGTCATTGCAGGCCACCCGGGGGAGACGGAGAAGGAATTCCGTGAGCTGCTTGACTTCATCGGGGAGTACCGGTTTGACAGACTTGGCGCCTTCCGCTATTCGCATGAGGAAAACACCTTTGGGGCATTGAATTATTCAGATACGGTGCCTGAAAGAACGAAGGAGAGGAGGGTGGCCAGGATCATGGCCCTCCAGCAGGAAATCGCCGCTGCCAGGAATGCCGCCATGACGGGAAACACGATTCGTGTTATAATTGACAGGAAGGAGGGACTCTTTCATGTGGGGCGCAGCCAGCACGATTCGCCCGAGGTGGATCAGGAAATACTTGTCACAGGCCTCAAAAACATTGAACCCGGCACCTTCATCGACGTGAAGATAACCGGGTCAACGGAATTCGATCTCTATGCTGAAAAGGTCGGAAAGTCTGAAAGTCTGAAAGTCTGAAGGTCCAAAATGTCTTGCGGTCTTGCAGTCTTGCGGTCTTGCAGTCATGCAGTCATTTAGTAATACAGATAACATCCTGATTATAAAACATATATCACCATTGCCAATAACTGATAACTGATAACCGATAACCGATAACCGATAACCAGCCCTCCTGCCTAACCGTTGTTCTCCTCCTCCGCCGGTTCATCGGCATCCTTCTTACTGCCAACCTTGAAAGTCAGCTCTTCTTTTCCCTTTGAATAACCTACACTGATGACGGCGCCATCTGTTACGGCACTCCTGATTATCACCTCTGCAAGCGGATCTTCCAGGTACTTCTGGATGGCCCTCTTTAGCGGTCTTGCACCGTACTGCACGTCGAAACCGCGATCTGCCATGAAGTCGCGCGCCTGCGGACTCAGTTTAATCTTATAGCCCAGTGCAGCGATCCTGTCAAAGAGTCCCTTGAGCTCGATATCAATGATTTTATCGATATCTTCCCTTGTGAGCTGGTTGAACATAATGACATCATCAATCCTGTTCAGGAATTCCGGTGCAAAAGTCTTCTGTAAAGCCTTTTGGAGTATGCTCTTATTCTGCTCATTGCGGGATGTTTTCTTTGCAGATGTTTCGAAACCTACTCCGGCGCCAAATTCAGTCAGCTGGCGGGTGCCGATATTTGATGTCATAATCACAATAGTGTTCCGGAAATCGACCCTGCGGCCAAGGCTGTCAGTGAGCTGACCCTCGTCAAGCACCTGAAGAAGGATATGGAACACATCAGGGTGTGCTTTTTCTATTTCGTCGAGCAGCACCACTGAGTAAGGCTTGCGCCTCACCTTTTCAGTCAGCTGGCCCCCCTCTTCATAACCTACATATCCGGGAGGCGCCCCCACAAGGCGCGAAACGGAGAACTTCTCCATATACTCACTCATATCAACCCTTATCAGGTTGTCTGTGGTGTCAAAGAGGAACTTTGCAAGCACCTTGGCAAGCTGTGTCTTTCCCACGCCGGTCGGGCCCAGGAAAATGAATGTACCGATTGGCTTGTTCGGGTCCTTGAGACCGGCTCTGTTGCGTTGTATTGACTTGACTATCTTGGCGATGGCTTCATCCTGCCCGACGATGCTGGTCTTAAGCTCCTCTGCCATCTGCAGCAGCCGTGTTCCTTCAGTCTGTGCTATCCTCTGAACAGGCACACCGGTCATCATGGCAACCACCTCGGCAACCTTCTCTTCATCAACTACTTCGCGATTCAGCGCAAGTTCCTTTTCCCAGCGTTTCTTTTCAGCCTCAATCAGATCGAGTATGTCACGTTCCTTGTCGCGGTAGCTGGCAGCACGTTCATAGTTCTGGTTCTTGACGGCGTTGCTTTTTTCCTTCTTTGTCTCCTCCAGCTGCTTCTCCAGTGTCAGAATCTTTTCAGGCACAACGATGTTCGAGATATGAACCCGTGAACCCGATTCATCAAGGGCATCAATAGCCTTGTCAGGGAGGTTCCTGTCGCTTATGTACCTGTTTGTCAGGCGCACGCAGGCTTCAATGGCTTCAGGTGTGTAAGACACATTGTGATGTTCCTCGTACCTCTCCTTGATGTTGTTCAGGATATCTATCGTCTCCTCAATTGTAGTCGGGTCAACAAGCACCTTCTGGAAGCGACGCTCAAGTGCACCGTCCTTTTCAATATGCTGGCGGTATTCATCGAGTGTAGTGGCTCCTATGCACTGAATTTCACCGCGTGCAAGCGCCGGTTTAAGCATGTTTGCAGCATCGAGAGACCCGCTGGCGCCGCCTGCGCCCACTATTGTATGTATTTCATCAATGAAAAGAATGATATTGTCATTCTTTGCCAGCTCGTTGAGAATGGCTTTCATCCTTTCTTCAAACTGACCGCGATACTTGGTGCCCGCTACTATCGAAGCGAGATCAAGTGCAACAACCCTCTTGTTGAACAGCACTCTTGACACGTTCCTCTTTGTGATCCTCAGGGCAAGACCCTCGGCAATTGCTGATTTTCCGACACCCGGTTCACCTATCAGCACCGGGTTGTTCTTCTTTCGCCTGGAGAGAATCTGTGCGAGGCGTTCAATCTCACGCTCACGCCCTACAACCGGGTCAAGCTTGCCTTCTTCGGCAGCCTTCGTGAGATCGATACCGAAATTGTCAAGCACAGGAGTTTCCGACGAACTCTTCTGAGCCTGCTGACCACCCTGCTGCTGTTTGCCAGGACCGGGATTCGAAAAGATGCCTTCATCGTCCTCGTCGCGGGGAAAATCTGCCTGGGCGGCAGGATTATTGGCTTCGACTGCCTTTTTGACAAGAGAATAATCAATATCAAGCTCTGTCAGGAACCTTGTCACAAGGTTGCTCTCGTCACGAAGTATCGCCATAAGCAGGTGTTCCGTGTCTATAACCCTGGTCTTAAGGGCCTTAGCTTCGATATGCACAAGCCTCAGCACCCGCTCGGTACTCTTCAGCAGTGGCAGGATGTCATTGTCAGCCATCACCACCGGCTTGTCAGCCTTGATGCTCTTTTCTATTGATCCCTTGAGCATTAGCAGGTCAACACCGTTGTTAAGAAGTATATCTACAGCAACTCCTTCGCCTTCGCGTAAAATCCCCAGGAAAAGGTGTTCGGGACTTATATGGCTGTTGCCAAGCCTGATTGCCTCTTCCTTGCTGTAACCAAGGATATCATTGACTCTCTGTGAGAAATGTGCGTCCATCATTTTTTCGTTACGGGTTTTATGCAATTGTGTCAGCAAAACTGCCATAAATACATAAAACGCCAGATTTCAAAGTTAATTCTATTGTAAAAAAGTATAGTCAAGAATTGTGCCCAATTTTTAACACGGACTGTTAACAAATAGAGACCTCAAAAGGTTATTAAATGAGTCATTTTGATTATTTTCGGGGATTAATTTCCGGTATTGTAATTATTAACCTAATATATTAAATTTCAATCTGATATGTCAGATCAAGCGAAAATAATCAAAGTAAATATCGAGGAGGAGATGAAGTCGGCCTACATCGATTATTCGATGTCGGTCATTGTGTCCAGGGCATTGCCTGATGTAAGGGACGGTCTTAAGCCGGTTCACAGGAGGGTTCTCTTCGGTATGTCAGAGCTGGGAGTACTTTCAAACAGGCCATATAAAAAGTCTGCCAGGATAGTGGGGGAGGTGCTCGGTAAATACCATCCTCACGGTGATTCATCTGTTTATGATGCGATGGTAAGGATGGCGCAGGACTGGTCATTGCGGTACCCGCTCGTTGACGGGCAGGGCAACTTCGGATCGATAGACGGTGACAGTCCTGCTGCAATGCGATACACTGAGGCCAAGCTGAAGCGTATTGCAGAAGAAACGCTCTCAGATATTGATAAGGATACTGTTGATCTGCAGCCGAACTTCGACGACACTCTTCAGGAGCCGACTGTAATGCCGACCAGGATACCCCTTCTGCTTGTGAACGGCGCATCAGGCATAGCTGTGGGTATGGCCACGAACATGCCTCCTCACAACCTGTCTGAATCGGTTGACGCAATAATAGCATATATAGACAATCCCGAGATAACCGTTGATGAACTGATGCATCATATCAAAGGACCTGACTTTCCGACAGGGGGTATAATATATGGTGAACAGGGGATAAGGGAAGCATTTGAAACCGGCAGGGGAAGGATCGTTGTACGTGCCCGCACCGAGGTGGAATTGACCCATTCCGGAAGAGAGTGCATTGTGGTGACTGAAATTCCCTATATGGTGAATAAGGCCGAGATGATCAAGAGGATAGCTGACCTGATCAACGAAAAGAAGCTTGAAGGGATTTCCTATATCAACGACGAGTCTGACCGGAACGGAATGCGGGTTGTAATCATCCTCAAGAAGGAGATGCCCGCAAACATAATCCTGAACCATCTTTACAAGCATTCACAGCTTCAGACATCGTTCAACGTAAACAACATAGCGCTTGTAAAAGGGAGGCCCAAGACCCTTTCGCTCAAGGAGATAATTGACAGCTTCGTGAAGCACAGGCATGACGTAATCATCCGGCGTGCGAAATATGATCTGGATCAGGCAGAAAAGCGGGCACATATACTTGAAGGTCTGATTATTGCGAGTGACAACATCGATGAGGTCCTCGCTATTATCCGTTCTTCGCAGAATGCTGACATCGCGCGTGAGCGCCTGATGGAACGCTTCAGCCTTTCTGAACTCCAGTCAAGGGCCATTGTTGAAATGAGGCTCAGGCAGCTGACCGGCCTCGAGCAGGATAAACTGCATGCTGAATACGAGGAAGTTAAGAAACTTATTGAGTATCTCAACCAGGTCCTTTCTGACGAAAAGCTCCAGATGCAGATTATCAAGGATGAGCTTACCGAGGTAAAGGAAAAGTTTGGTGACAAGAGACGCACTGAGATAATTCCCGCCGCAGGCGAATTCAATCCGGAAGATTTCTATGCTGATGATGAGATGGTTATCACCATTTCAAGCATGGGTTACATCAAGCGGACACCGCTTACCGAGTTCCGCCCCCAGAACAGGGGAGGGACCGGAAAGAGGGGAAGCACCACACGTGATGAGGATTTCATTGAGCATATGTATGTTGCAACAATGCATAACACAATGCTTTTCTTTACCCGCAACGGAAAGTGTTACTGGCAGAAGGTTTACGACCTTCCCGAAGGAACACGCACCAGCAAGGGGAGAGCCCTGCAGAACCTGATCAACATCGAACCCGATGACAGTGTCAGGGCATTTATAAATGTCAAAACACTTGATGATGAAGAATATATAAACAATAACTATATTGTACTCTGCACCAGGAAAGGGATCATTAAAAAGACATCGCTTGAAGCTTATTCACGCCCCAGGGCAAACGGTGTAAATGCAATTACAGTGAGGGAAGGGGATGAGCTTCTTGAAGCCAGGATGACGAACGGCAAGCATGAGATAATGCTTGCTGTCAGATCAGGCCGCGCAGTGAGGTTCAATGAGGGCACTGTCAGACCTATGGGACGCACCGCATCAGGGGTTCGTGGCATAACTCTCTCAAGTGACAATGACGTGGTCGTCGGCATGATAACCGTAGAAAACGAATCATCCGATGTGCTGGTGGTTTCAGAAAACGGATACGGGAAAAGATCAGCAATAGGCGATTACCGCATTACCAACAGGGGCGGTAAAGGAGTGAAGACTATCAACATAACCGACAAGACCGGGAAACTGATTGCGCTCAAGGATGTCAGCGACCAGTATGATCTGATGATAATTACGCAGGCGGGGATTGTTTTAAGGCAGCCGGTAAGCGACCTGAGGGTAATGGGAAGGGCCACCCAGGGGGTAAGACTGATAAATATCAGGGAAAACGACTCAATCGCTTCAGTGGCTTATGTTGAAGTAAATGAGGATGATAACGACATTGAAAACAACACGGAGGAACAGACCGTCGAGAGTATCGAGTAATTTGGCAAATTATTTGAAGAATAAATTCTAAAGTTTTATTTTTGGACCAACATTTAAAAGCAAATTATCCAGACATGAAGAAGATCACATTGTTACTACTGGCTGTAATCATCTCGGTTGCTTCAATGGCACAGAAGGGAAAAATTACCGCTGCAGAAACTTTTATCAGGGAAGGTGCTTTCGATAAGGCTAAGGAAGCCATTGAGACAGCCATCGTCAACCCGAAGTCAATGGGCCTCGCAAAGACATACTATGTTAAGGGAAAACTGTGCCAGGCTGCATTTGATTCAGGCGATCCGAAGTCTGTAGCTCTCTATCCGGATATTCTGATGGAAGCCTATAACAACTTTGAAAAGGCTGTCCAGCTTGACCCGAAGATGAAGAACATTATCATCAGGGACAATGCATATGCACTTCTCGGAAACTCATTCCTGAATGATGCAATTGCAAAGTTCAATGAAAAGAATTTCAAGGAAGCCATGGAGTCGTTTGAAAGGAATGTGAAGGTTTCAGCCAGCGAACTGTACGTAGGTATGGTTGACACTCTCGTGATCTTCAACGCCGGTCTTGCAGCTTACAATGCCGAGATGTACCAGGAGGCAATCGCCCACTTCCGCACCTGCACCCAGTCGGGGACCGAAGACACAAAACCCTACATATTCATGAGCGACAGCTACATGAAGATGAAGGATACTGTCAACGCTGAAGCCGTCCTCATGGAAGGTTACAAGGCTTTCCCTGACACTCTTGACATAATCCTGCAGGCTACACAGTTCTATCTTGATGCCAACAACTCAGCAAAGGCGTTCGAATTCGTTCACAAGGCTATGGAGATGGATCCTGAGAACTACATCCTGTATCTGGTTGAAGGAAGCCTTTACATGAAGCTCGAGGATTACCCGAAAGCAATTGAAAGCCTGAAGGCATCGCTCACCAAGAACCCGACACAGTTTGAAAGCAACTATAACATCGGTCTTTGCCATGTTTCAATTGCAAATGGAATGCTGAACGAAGCCAATATGATTTCAGACAACAGGGAGTATGAGATTGCCAAGAACAAGGCGTTTGATGAGATGAAAAAGGCTATTCCGTTCTTCATTGACGCAGAGAAGGCAAACCCGACCTCAGTTGCAACACTTGAGTTCCTTCGCGAGATTTACCTCAAGCTGAAGATGATGCCAGAATTTGAAGCATACAAGGCTAAGGTTGAGAACCTGTAACAGTAACTTTGTCAGATATATTATGAAAGGCGCCCTGAGGGTGCCTTTCTTTTTTTGTGATAACTGCAAAAAGGGCAGGAGACATACCTGCTGAAACTGTACTTCAATCACAGACTGACTTGTTGCCTGCTACTGCGCTTTTCTTCTACTTAACATAATATTAATTATAGGCAAATACTTATTTCCTGCTATCCCTCATGTCAAATTCCGGGATCCAACCGTTGAAATGTCCCGTGATCTTCTCACCAGAGCCTGTCATGCACTCAAATTCAAACGTCCGGTTGTCACCGGTGCCGGACACCTTTACAGATCCTGATACAGCAGTAACGATTGTTCCGATATCATTTGAAAAATCAACATTCATCCCGAAGTTTGCCACGTTGAATGTAAACGGCGCTCCGGCATCAGCCGTGTTGAACAGGTACGTTCCCTCAGATAATTCTGCGGCTGACGATGAGAACATCTGGAAGAACACTACGTGGCCAACCCCCACGAATTCATGCCTCTCACGTATGTAACTGACTCCCTGAGAATGAATCGTCGCATCAAAGTTATACCCGGTAGCGCCCTCTGGCATACCATAATTATGAATAAATCCCTGGTAAAGAGGATATTCATTGACAGTATAGATGAAGCTGTCAGGTTTCTCCGGTTTGGAACAACCGGTGAGGATAATTGCTGCAGCCAGCAGCACGGACATCATGATCAAATTCCTGGACATCTCGCAAAGGTTTTAGTAAATAATCTGTAAATATGTATTTTAAACATATTCAACCCAAATATGTTTAACATCCGATTGGAAAACCGTTAATGAGATTGCATAAAAATTAATTTCGTAATTTCGTTAATTCCTTATTGACTATTTAATAGACTGTATATCATTCAAATACTAAATCCTTTTTTATAAATCAACCCGGCGTTGCAATGATAACAATCGAAAAGACCACTCTTAAATTCCTTGCCGACCTTGGCCGGCATAATGACAGGCTCTGGTTTGCGGAGAACCGTTCACTTTACGAGGCGGCACGCGACAACTTTTCCCTCTTCGTGCAGGCTGTAATTGACGAGATTGTCACATTTGATCCGATATTGAAAGGTCTGGAGGCCAGGAGTTGTATATACAGAATCAACCGCGACATACGGTTTACCAATGACAAGTCTGTTTACAAGACAAATTTCGGTGCCTTCATTGTCCGTGGTGGTAAAAAGTCTGCCGACAGGTTCCCGGGCTATTATCTTCATATAGAGCCGGAACGGTCGTTTATTTCAGGCGGAGCCTATATACCTCCGTCACCCTGGCTGAATGCCATTCGTGTGAGGATTGCCGAAGAGGGAGATGATCTGCTTAAGATAATCAACAGCCGGGAGTACCGGAAGTATTTTAACGGCCTTGAAGGTGAAAAGTTAAAGACGCCACCGCGCGGATTCTCAAGAGATCATCCTTATATAGAGCTGATTAAGATGAAGAGCTTTCTGCCGGAAAAATCACTCAATGACAATGAGGTTGTTGCACCTGATTTTTACGAGCTGGTCACCAGAGCCTTCAGGGCTATGAAGCCACTCGTGGATTTCCTCACTGTTGACAGATAATTACCCGGCTCCATGGAGAATCAGATGATGATCAGGTCATGCCTTCACATTTTTCGACAGAATGTGCATGAATACTAAAAAATGTTATCTTTCGGTTAAAATTTATAAACTGTACAAATGAAAAGACTGTTGTTCACCGTTATCCTGGCAGCGCTGGTGCTGCCATTTGCCGCGGCCCAGGGTAAACTCGAAGTCGGGAAGAAAGCCCCGGAATGGGTTCTGACTGATGCCGGTAAAAAGGAATTCTCAATGAACTCCTGGCCAGGCAAAGTCCTGCAGATCAATTATGTCGATCCCGACAATGATGACCTTAACGATCCTTTCAATGATGCGATTGACAAGGCGATTGATGTTGACAAGATCATCGATCAGAACGCTTACAAGGGATTTGGCATTGTTGACCTGAAATCAACGAAGCTTCCTGATGCTCTCGTGCGTGCAATTGCCGGCAGAAAGGCCAAAAAGTATGATACGACAATACTGTTTGACTACAAGGGAATGCTTCATGACAGCTGGGGCATGCCGATGGACAACTATACGATTGTTATTGTTGACAAGCAACGTATTGTAAGGGGCATCTACAAGGGCAAGATTGCGGACAGTGACATTCCCGGGATCGTTGAGATGATTTCCAAACTTGCAAAGGAATAGAACAATCCATTAGAGATATCGGATAAAAGAACCGGCGCTTGCCGGTTTTTTTGGAATTATCGGATAAAAGAACCGGCGCTTGCCGGTTTTTTTTATGGCCGTATTACAGGCATCATGCTGGCAGGCGGATTCCTTCATCAGCCACTTCCTGGTTAATCCTGAACCTGATCCGCAGGACCCCATCGTTGAAGTCAGCTGATGTTATTGAAAATGAACCTATTTCGGCAGTATTTGATACATGTTGTCCTATGCACGGACATGCATCGAAGTTGCCTATGGTGATTATCCGGATGGAATCTCCTGCATCTTCAGGAAGTTTTCCGGTAAAGTACTTTTTGTCAGCCTCCCTCCTGCTTACCAACTCCTCTCCCACCGGAATATTCAATTTAATTATCTCATTGACTGTTCTTTCCACCGCAGAGATCTCCTTGTGTGACAAACCTTTCTTTATGCGGTAATCACATTTGCTTTTCCGGCTTTCAATGTGGCTGGAGAATGATCTTCCGCAATGGTACATCTTGTCCATCACCGAGTTAAGTATATGCTCGGCGGTATGCATTGCAGGGTTATAGTCTTTTACTGGCATGATTAAACTGGTGTTCAGAATAAAGAAACGGATGCCGGAGACTTATATTTTACAATGACTGCAGGTATATTATTGTTGTATTTAAAATATCATGCAGTCAGCGTGTTATCTGCTCCGCATCATGGACAGCCATTCCTTTTCCGAGGCTATCCAGGCGATTTCCTGAGACCAGTCTCCCGGCATGGAATTATATTTTTGTTCTTCCCTTGCCAGGGCATCCCCGAATCTGTCAAGAGCTTTTTCCGCTTCATTTCTGCGCCCCAACTTGAGAAGTAAAAGAGCTTCCTGCCTGAATGCTCCCCGTGGAGGGTCTGCCATGCCTGTTTCTACGGAGCGGACAACTTCCAGTGCTGACTCATCTTCCTCAGCTGAACCTGATAAATGCATCATGGCCTGGGAGAGCAATACAATTTCATCGGCCGTTGCTGTTTTGGCAGCAATATTCCGTTCTATCAGCCAGCGACACAGAAGATACTGCGACTGGTTATAGGCACGGTAGGCATTGAATGAAATTACCGGTGCAATTAACTTATCATACTCAGCCGATCTGACTGATAAAGTACCCCTTAATGCTGCTGCCCTGGCAGCAGCATCCGGGAACAGTCCCCGGGAGGTTCCCAGGTAGTAATTTCCGGTCAACTCACCCCAGGCAAGGACATTGCGGAGCATTGAACCAAGCAAAGAGGGGTTTTTCCCACAGACATTCAACACATTGATGGCACAATTGTCCGCTGCCTGTTCCTGTTCTGACGTATACCTTATCAGGTTGCCCAGGGCTGGCGTTATCCCGGCTGCCATTGAGTTCTTATAGTTCGCCAGATGATGGTCAAGTGCAAAATGTGCAACCTCATGCGCCATAAGCGCCATCATCTCGTCCTCATCGTTCAGGGCTGAAATCATACCGGTAGTGATGATCATTGTTCCGTCAGGTCCGATCCAGGTGTCAGGTGTTATATCCGACAGAACGCGCAGACTCAGAATCCCGGGACGCCCGTCACTGTGCCTGACCGGATAGACCTTCCTTAGAATGCCGTACAGCCTTGCCTCAAGATAACTGTCAAAGTAAAATGAATTGTCCTGCTCCGCCTTTCTGAGATACTCCTTCATCATTTCGTCCATCTCGTAACGCTGGTCAAAACTGTATCCGTTTTTCAGGAGATTGTCATAAACATCCGACTCCAGGATTTTTATCTGCCATAATGATTCTATGTTTTCAGGAATAAGCCTGTAATTTATGATGTCGGTATACAGAATCCTGACTGTTTTTTCCATGCCAGTATCAGGAGCTGTCTGAAGAGTAAGCAATCCGTGTGATCTTGTGACGCTTCTTATTGTTATCGTGTCATCTGTTGAGCGGTCCCTCGCTTTAATATTTACCTGTATCTGGCTGTATGCCTCACCGGAGGCTGGCAGTAAAAGGATGATTAGAAAAATGACAGCTTTCTTCATGGCGTAATCGTTTTTGGGTTAATGATCATAAACAAGGTCCAAGCTACAAATATCGTGCAATAGACCAGTGCTGTTTCCTTGTTTTACGGGTGTTATGTCCTTCTTTTATTACAGCTCATTAACGTCCTCAATATCACGTCCTATGCTCTTTTTAAGCTGGTACAGGTCCTGCTTCATCGAGGCAACGGTCCTGAGGAGTTGTTTCTCGGGGAGCACAGGTTCCGGCAGCTCGTCACTGATATAATGGACAAACTTCCATATCTCCCTTATATCGCTTACATGGACCTCATAGGGTTCATAGAGGGGGTTGAGTGAATAGAGCACCAGGCAGCCGCTCTTTTCTATATTGTTCTCCACAACCTTGAAGACTATGCCGTCATTGGATGTAAGGACTATATATGCCTGTCCGCTCCTGATCTCACGCCAGTCCTGCAGAAACTCACCCGTCACCCATGACCTGTCGGGAATGGGCAGCATGGAGTCGCCCTTCAGCTGGAAGGTGCGGTACTTGCGGTTGGGTGAAAGGAACGGCAGGTTGAACAGGGGGAGGTCACCGATGAACTCCGGATCTGCATAACCGGTTGTATAGCCTGCTTTTGCCTTCTCACTGACAAGTTCTATGTTCTCCCGGTTGTCAGGAGCCACAGTTGTTGTCAGCACCCTGAGGTTACTGCCTTTTATGTAAGCATCATATCCCCTCTCGAGCTCGCCCAGCTGGCTCTCCGAGAGACGGGGGAGATCAACCTTGAGAAGCGTGTCAAGCGAGATGTTGAAGTAGCCCGAGAAGGCCACCAGGGCCTCAATTCCGGGCTGTGCCACGCCATTCTCGTAGCCGCTGAGGGTGGAACGCTTCATCTGCAGGGCCGCTGCCACGTCATCCTGGGTGCGTCCGCGGCGCTTTCTCAAAAATTTTATGTTCTGTGCGAAGTACATATTGTAAAATTTGATTATATTGTAATCACAAGCTTGATTAATTTCTAATCAAATATAAAATAAGTTTTTGAAATAACAAGCAGAAAATGAAAAAAAAGTCTGAAAGTCTGAGAGTCTGAGAGTCTGAGAGTCTGAGAGTCTGAAGGTCATGTGGTTTTGATTCTTTGACTGCAGGACCGCAAGGCAAATCCAAGGGACCTTCAGACGTCGCGAAGCGACAGACTTTCAGACAGAGCACAGCGACAGACTTTCAGACGTCGCGCAGCGACAGACTTTCAGACCTTCAGACTAATTGACCATGGACGCGCGCAGCATATTGCATCTTGATCTTGACACCTTCTTCGTGTCGGTGGAGAGGGTCCGCGACAGCAGGCTCAACGGCCGTCCCGTGATCATCGGCGGCAGCTCTGACCGCGGGGTGGTCTCGAGCTGCAGCTACGAGGCGCGCAGCTTCGGAGTCAGCTCGGCCATGCCGATGAAAATGGCCCGTGCCATGTGTCCTGAGGCAGTATTCATCCGCGGCGATATGGAGATGTACACGAAATATTCGAGGATGGTGACTGACATCATCGCCGATAAGGCGCCGATATATGAGAAGGCGTCAGTGGATGAGCACTACGTTGATCTCACCGGGATGGAGCGTTTTCACGGCTGTGCCAGCTGGTCGCATGAGCTGCGTGATACTATAATAAAAGAGACGGGGCTGCCCATCTCCATCGGGCTTTCGGTCAACAAGACAGTCTCGAAGATAGCTGCCGGAGAGGCGAAGCCCAACGGAGAGCGGGAGGTGGCGCAGCAGTATGTAATCCCCTTCCTTGATCCGCTGTCAATCAGGAAGATACCGATGATAGGCCAGAAGACCTATCACACGCTGCGCTCCATGGGCATCTCCACGATACACACGCTGCGTGTCATACCGGCCGAGATGCTGGAGTCGCTCATGGGCCAGAACGGCATGGAAATATGGAAGAAGGCCAACGGCATCGACAACACACCGGTAATCAGCTACTCCGAGCAGAAGTCGATCAGCACCGAGCATACATTTGACCGTGACACCACTGACACTGTTATGCTTAACCAGATGATAGTGAGCATGACAGAGAAGCTGGCCTATGAGCTGCGCCGCCAGGAGAAGCTGGCATCATGCCTGACAGTGCGGATACGGTACTCTGACTTTGACACTCATACGCTGCAGCAGCGTATACCATACACTGCCTTTGACCATGTGCTCATCAGCGAGGCGCAGAGTCTCTTCAGACGTCTATGGCAGCGGCGCATGCTCATCAGGCTCATCGGGGTGAAGGTGAGCGGGCTGGTGCGGGGTGTACAGCAGCTGAACATGTTCGAGGACACGCCTGAGATGGTGAGTCTGTATATGACTATGGACAGGCTGCGTGGCCGTTTCGGACGGCATGCAATACGCCGGGCGGCCGGGGTGATGACCGCCGCGGAGCGTAGCGAGCGTGAGCTCAGAAAGGCGTCAGAACTGCTGGCCGAGAAATCACGCATGGAGGAGAGATTACGGGGATGGTACTATCATTAGCAGGCAGTAGGCAGTAGGCAATAGGCAGTAGTGATAAATAGCTTATAATCAGGATTCTGCCTGCATGACTAAATGATAACCGGATAGTAAGACTGCAATACCTCAAGACCGCAAGACTGCAAGACCGCAAGACAAATCTAAGAGACTTTCAGACTTTCAGACTTTCAGACTTTCAGACAATGTACATAAACTGCCACTCATACTACAGTCTGCGTTACGGCACCCTATCCGTGGAGCGCCTTTCTGAGCTCGCTGCGGCTGCGGGCGTGGAGCGACTGGTGCTGACAGACATCAACAACACCACCGGGATGCCCGACTTCGTGAGGGAGTGCCGCAGCCGCAACATCACCCCGGCCGCCGGGATAGAGTTCCGTGACGGCAACAGACTGCTCTACATCGGTATAGCACGCAACAACGAGGGCTTCCGCGAACTGAACGAGTTCCTCACACATCATAACATCAGCGGCGAGCCTCTACCGCTGCGCCCTCCCTCCTTCCCCAACGCGTACATAATCTACCCGGCCGGCGGCAGGGGAAATGATGCAACTGGCGGCGGGGCAAACGGGTTCACAACCGGCAGGGGAAACGGATCCGACAGCAGCGGGGTAAAAGGCGCAGCCGGCGCCGTTACAGGCAACATTGCCACCCCACAAGTACTGCACGACAACGAGTTCATCGGCATTCGCCCCTCCGCCGCCAACCGCCTTATATCAATGAAAAAGAGTGAGATAGCCCGGTGCATGATCCTCCACCCCGTCACAATCGGGTCGCCGGCCGACTACCCTGTGCACCGCAGCCTGCGCGCCATCGACAATAACATCCTCCTCAGCCGGCTTGCACCGGAGATGACAGCAGCACCCGATGAGTACATCGTTCCCGCAGAGGAAGCCACCCGCCCTTTTGCCATGTGGCCCCAGATAATTGAAAACACAAACAGACTGCTGAACGACTGCTCACTGCAGATAGATTTCACCACACACAAAAACAAGAAAATATATTCCGCCAGTCGCTACGACGACAAGCTCCTCCTGGAGAAACTGGCATGGGATGGCATGAAGTACCGCTACGGAAAAAACAACAAGGTTGCTGAAGAACGGGTGAGACACGAACTGGAGATCATAGACCGGCTCGGCTTCTCGGCATACTTCCTCATAACATGGGACATCATCCGCTACTCAATGGCCTGTGGATTCTATCATGTGGGACGTGGCAGCGGAGCAAACTCCGTCGTAGCTTACTGTCTGAAAATCACCAATGTTGACCCCATCGACCTGAACCTTTACTTCGAGCGGTTCATCAATCCGAAACGGACATCGCCGCCGGACTTCGACATAGACTATTCGTGGAAGGAACGCGACACCGTAACCGAGTACATCTTCCGCCGCTACGGCCACCGTCATACAGCTCTCCTCGGTACCATCAACACCTTCCGTGGCAAGTCGATTGTCCGCGAACTGGGCAAAGTGCACGGATTGCCTGTCGACGAGATCGACGCCCTGATAGCAAATCCCTCCGCAGAGAGTAACAGAGGTGAGATTCAGGATCTTATCTTCGGGACGGGCAACAAGATCGCCGATTTTCCCAACCTGAGGAGCATCCATGCCGGTGGAGTTCTTATATCGGAGGAACCGCTATGCTGTTACACGGCGCTCGACATGCCGCCCAAGGGGTTTCCTACCACGCAATGGGACATGTACACTGCAGAGGAGCTTGGTTATGAGAAACTTGACATACTGAGCCAGAGAGGCATAGGCCACATTAAGGAGAGTGCGGAGATCATCCGTGCCAACCGCGGTGTGGATGTAGACGTACACGCCATACAGCGGTTCAAGAATGATCCGCTGGTGAAGGATCATCTTCGCCGCGGTGACGCCAAAGGATGCTTTTATATTGAGAGCCCATCCATGCGCGGACTACTGCAGAAACTCAGATGCGATGATTACCTGACACTTGTGGCAGCAAGCTCGGTCATCAGGCCCGGTGTGGCGCGCTCGGGGATGATGCGGCAGTTCATATACCGCTTTCATAATCCTGACAAATTTGAGTATATCCACCCGGTTATGAAGGATCTGCTCAGCGAGACTTTCGGGGTGATGGTCTACCAGGAGGATGTGCTTAAGGTATGCCATCACTTCGCAGGCCTCGACCTGTCAGACGCTGACACGCTGCGGCGTGCCATGAGCGGCAAGTACCGGTCGCGCATGGAGATGCAGAAGATCACTGAGCGCTTTTTCAGCAACTGCCGGGCAAAAGGCTACCCGGAAGAGATCACGAAAGAGGTGTGGCGACAGATAGAGTCTTTTGCAGGCTACTCTTTCTCCAAGGCCCACTCAGCCTCCTATGCCGTTGAGAGCTTCCAGAGCCTCTGGCTGAAGGCACACTACCCCCTCGAATTCATGGTAGCCGTTATCAACAACTTCGGCGGGTTCTACCGCACATGGGTCTACGTGCAGGAAGCACGTCGCGAGGGAGCCGTCATCGAGGCCCCATGCATCAACCGCAGCACATACAAAACAACCCTGTATGACAAGACAATATTCGTGGGACTGATACACATCCAGGGACTGGAGACAAACCTTGCAAAGGCCATCATAACCGAACGTGATAAGAATGGTAATTTCAGTGACATAGACAACTTCATCTCACGTATAGGTCCGGGTCTTGAACAGACCGTCATACTGATACGTACCGGCGCTTTCCGCTTCACGGGAAAGAGTAAGGCGTTGCTCCTTTGGGAGGCACACATGCTCATAAACCGGGGCAAGACCGAAACGGCACGAACCCTTTTCAATCCCGAACCAAAAAGGTTTAAAATGCCTCCCTTCGAGCAGTCGAAGCTCGAGGATGCCTATGACGAGATTGAACTGCTCGGATTCCCTGTGACGCTTACCTGGTTTGACCTGCTGCAGACGAAGTTCAGGGGAGATGTGACTGCTGCCTGCATGAAGGGTGCCGTGGGCCGAAGGGTGAGGATGGTTGGTCACCTGGTAACAGTCAAGTACATAAAGACTGTCAAACGTGAATGGATGAACTTTGGCTGTTTTATCGACAATGACGGGGAGTTCTTTGACACCACCCACTTCCCGCAGTCACTCAACGGGTGGCCGTTTCGCGGCAGCGGCACCTATCTCATCCTTGGGAAGGTTGTTGACGAGTTTGGCAGCACCTCACTCGAGGTGGAAAAGATGGCGAAGCTGCCCGTTCAGCCAGATCCGAGATACTGATATGTCAGGCAGTAGGCATTAGGCATTAGGCAGTAGGCAGTAGTGAAACCAGTGATATTCATACTGTTACTTGATGCATTGTCACCACTAATGCCTATTGCCCCTTGCCTGCTGCCTGACTTATCCATCCACCCTCGTCACCCGGGTGATTCCTTTTACAGACTGAATCTTCCTGATGATGGCGTAAAGCACATTGATATTGGGCACAAGCAGTTCCATTCTTCCTTCAAAGAGGCCGTTGTTCATGCTGTAAGTGAAATTTTTGACAGCAACACCCTTGAATTCAGACAATATCTCAGTGATGCGGGCAACTATACCCAGGTTCTCCACCCCTGTCAGCCTGATCTGTGCCAGGAAACCTCTGGAGGCATCGAGTCTGGTCCATCGTGCCCTTACAACCCTGTACGGAAAGCTGGATACCATGAAATCGGCATTGGGGCATGTGGCCCGGTGAATCTTTATGCCTTCCAGTACTGTCACAAAGCCGAAGATACGGTCACCGAAGACCGGATTGCAGCATTTGGCAAGCTTATAATCAAGTCCTTCAACTTTTTCATTTATAACAAGATAATCACCGACACCGCCTGTTTCTTCCTGGGGATGCAGTTCAGGTGTCCTGACCTGATCCTCCTCCGGTTGTTCGTCGGCACGGAGAAGCACCTTTTTGATCTGCAGGAGGTCAATTTCGCCAATGGCGATGCTAAAATACAGATCCTGCGAAGTTTTGAAACCATACTCTGTCAGCAACCTGACAACAGTTGCATCGCCATATGGAATCTTCCAGTTTTTGAGTCTGCGGGTCAGCATCTCCTTGCCGTCGGCTGCCAGTTTGAACTTTTCCTCGTTCAGAGCCTGTTTTATTTTTGTGCGGGCTTTGTTTGTAACCACAAACGCAAGCCAGTCGCGCTTCGGCGTCTGTTTTGAAGAGGTTGTGACAGAGACGTGGTCACCGTTCTGCAGTTTTTGTTTCAGCTGGACATTCCGGCCATTTATCTTTCCTCCGATGCATTTGGAGCCCACTTCGGTGTGGATGTCAAATGCAAAATCCAGCAATGTTGCTCCCATCGGCAACTGTCTCACTTCCCCCTTCGGGGTGAAGACAAACACTTCATCAGCATAGAGACCGGGTCTTATCTCCCCGAGGAAGTCGCTTCCCTCCTTTTCCACCGAGCCCAGGACTTCGCGCATCTGTGTCATCCATGCATCGAGTCCGCCCTCACCCCTGATACCCTTGTAGCGGAAGTGAGCGGCAAGTCCTTTCTCTGCAATGTCATCCATCCGTCTGGTGCGTATCTGTACTTCTACCCAGCGGCCTGCCGGTGTCACAACTGTAGTGTGAAGCGACTCATACCCGTTTGTCTTTGGAACCGATATCCAGTCTCGCATCCTGCTGGGATCCGGCTGATAAAGGTCTGTGACAACCGAATAAACCTGCCAGCATGACGATTTCTCATTGACAGAGTCAGCATCGATAATTATCCTGATTGCAAAAATATCGTAGACCTCTTCGAATGCAACTCCCTGGCGTTTCATCTTCTGCCAGATCGAATGGATCGACTTGGTTCGGCTTTTGAGTTCGTACCTTATGCCCATTGAGTCAAGTTTCTCCGTGACCGGCTGTGAGAACTCCCTTATGAGCCTGTTTCTCGAAGTGGTTGTCTGTTTCAGCCTGGCTTCGATCTCAAAGTATTCCTCCGGTTCCATGAGCTTCATTGCCAGGTCTTCCATCTCTGACTTGATGTTGTAGTATCCCAGTCTGTGCGCCAGTGGCGCGAAGAGGAAGTAGGTTTCAGATGCGACGGGAAGACGTTCCTTCTCCGGAAGCCAGTCGAGGCGTCTCATGACAAGCAACCTGTCCGCGAGCGCGATCAGTATCACTCTGCCGTCGTCTGCCAGCGAAAGAAGCAGCTTACGAAAGTTCTCTGCCTGACCGGTGAAGTCTCTGCCCTTCAGCGCTGTGACCCGGGAAAGGCCCTTTATTACCTCCTTGATTGAAGGATCACCCAGGGTGTCAATCCGGGCCCAAGCTTCAGTGTCTTCCCTGATGCCCGACAGCAGGGCGCTGACAGCAGCAGGGAGGTTAAGGCCGATTGCCGATACAGTAAGACGTGCCAGTTCAAGATAATGCAGAGGTAATGGCTCCCCGAGGAATTTTGAGTCAGCAGAATAGTATGACCTGGCGATCTCCACCGCCTGAACGAGCATCTTCCTGTCAGCTTCGGAGACAGGACCCGGTAGGGCTTTGAGCACCAGGTTTTGCCTGCTGCGTATCTGTGCTGCCAGTTCAGCCATGTTGAATTATTTTAAAGGTGAATTCGGCTCCCTCTTCATTTCGAGGTAGTAGGCATAGTCGACTGCTGCAGGGACTATCCTCTGCAGCAGGGCTGTGAAACGGCCGGCCCAGGTCATGATCTTGTTTCTCTTCTTCTTACGGATTCCTTTGAGTATCCAGCGTGCCACATACTCAGCAGACATCATCTTTTTCTCCTCCCTGGGTGAATTGCCTTGTTCGGTACCGTCGGCAAGCAGTGCATGCCTGCGCACCTCAGAGGTAGTGAAGCCGGGTGCGATAATCATTACGTGAAGCTTCTCCTTCAGATTTTCTATCCTGATTGTTTCAAGGAACCCGTGTATTGCAAATTTAGATGCGGAGTAACCTGTTCGTCCCGGGAGTCCGTGAAACCCTGCCGTGGATGATACGCCTACGATTGACCCCCTGTTCTTCACAATATATGGTAATGCATACTTGGTGCAATAGACAGTACCCCAGAAATTGACATCCATAAGTCTCTTCAATACAGATATATCAACGTCGTCAAATAAAGCTCTCATTGATATACCTGCATTATTGATAAGGATATTGATCGTGCCGAATCTTTGGATTGTTTTTTCTACCAGCTGACGGCAATCATCCTCTCGGGAGACGTCTGTGACGCAGGTAAGTGCTTCTGCGCCCATTTCATTTATTTCCCTTTCAATATCTGCCAGTCTTTCTGCCGAGCGTGCAGCGAGGACCACCCTGCTGCCCTGGCGGGCGAACTCAAGTGCTGTTGCTTTGCCAATACCTGATGAAGCGCCGGTGACAATTACAACCTTATCGCGAAAAATATTGCGTTTCATTTGCTCTCAGATAGATGATAAATATAATGAGTTTTTACCCTTGACTGTGCGATGAACTGATTTTTTACGATTTTCGGCAAAAGTGAGCATTTTTTTTTGATACGATGATTTTTTGCCATACATTTGCACTCTCAAAAAATTGGACTGATTCAGTAGCTCAGCTGGTAGAGCACATCCCTTTTAAGGATGGGGTCCTGGGTTCGAGCCCCAGCTGGATCACAAGGCAGCCTGAAGGCTGCTTTTTTATTTTGTATACGCCCGAACCGCCATCCCTGCAGACCGGCTCCTTCGCTAAAAATGCCCACAGGGCATTTTATTGCGCTCGGCCCGGTTCGAGCCCCAGCTGGATCACAAGGCAGCCTGAAGGCTGCTTTTTTATTTTGT
>CAZWOC010000021.1:41853-62395 GCA_964635655.1 uncultured Rikenella sp.
ATACGCCCGAACCGCCCCCGCAGTAAAACCACCTGCAGCAAACAGGAACAAAAAAAGGGCGATCCCTTAAGATGCCCTTTCGCTTATTGTTATTAAAAAAGCCTATTTCGACAACACCGGAATCTGCCTGCTTATTGACTCCTCGAGTGAGATAAGCGTCTCGGTGCGCAACACGCCGGCTATTGCCTGTATCTTTTCAGTCAGCACTTCACGGAGGTGCTCATTGTCACGGGTATAAACCTTTATAAAAAGAGAGTAATTACCTGTGGTATAATGACATTCAATAACCTCAGCTATTTCCTTCAGCTTGCTTATAACCTCCTTGTACTTGCCGGGATTGTCAAGATAAAGACCAATGTAAGCACAGGTTCTGAAGCCGACCATAATAGGGTCAACCTTGAATTCAGATCCCTTGATCACGCCAATCCTTATCAGCCTCTGAACCCTCTGATGAATTGCCGCTCCTGATACATTGCAGTCGCGCGCCACCTCGAGATATGGTATCCTTGCGTTCTTGGTTATAATGTCCAGGATCTTTCTGTCCAGATTGTCAATTTGCAAATTTTCCGCCATAATTACTTTCTATTATTTAGTCATTGAATCTGATATTGCCTTGAAAGTTTCAAATTTAAAGCAAATCAGTCTCAATTCCTATTTATAAGACCTGTTATTCTGCTGACAGAATCAAATTTTTTATCAACAAGGAACCTGTCAATCCCCTTAATCACATCTATGGCAGTACGTGGTTCAATGAACGAGGCTGTTCCGATCTGGACGGCAGTTGCACCTGCCAAAATGAATTCAAGTGCATCATCTGCATTCATGATCCCTCCCAGCCCGATAACAGGGATTCTGACAGCCCTGGCTGTCTGCCATACCATCCTGAGGGCAACAGGCTTGATTGCCGGTCCGGATAGACCACCGGTAACTGTGGAAAGTTTCGGTCTCATGGTTCTGACATCAATAGCCATCCCCAGGAGTGTATTTACAAGCGAAACCGCTTCCGCCCCCTCCTCTTCAGAGATGCGGGCAAATTCAGCAATATCTGTTACATTGGGCGACAGCTTCACAATCAGCGTTTTGCTGTAAACTTTCCGCACAGCAGAAATTACCTCCCTGGCCGAGGCGGGATTTGTTCCGAAGATCATGCCTCCCTTCTTTACATTCGGGCATGAGATATTGAGTTCTATTGCAGGGATGGCACTGAGCCTGTTGACACGCTTTGAAAGTTCAACGTAATCCTCCACTGTGTTTCCGTTGACATTAACAATCACATGTGTGTCAAATTCAGCAAGATGAGGATAAATATTTGTCTCGAAGTAATCAATCCCCCTGTTCTGAAGACCCACTGCATTAAGCATTCCTGATGCTGTTTCCGCCATACGGGGGTAGGCATTTCCTTCCCTGCGTTCGAGGGTTGTTCCCTTGACAATGATGCCGCCAACCGCCGACAGATCCATAAAGTCTTCAAGCTCTGTGCCGTAGCCGCATGTTCCGGAAGCGAGGATGACCGGATTGCGGAACTCCATCGGTCCTATCTTTATACTGAGATCTGCCATTTGAGGTCGTTTATATTGAATACCGGTCCGTCAGTACATGAACACAGGTTTCCTGATTTTGTGGGAACAATACAGCAAAGGCAGATTCCCATTCCGCATGCCATAAGGTTTTCGAGTGACACCTCGCAAAAGATCCCCCTCCTGCTGCATTCAGCTGCCACAGCCTTCATCATCGGTTCAGGCCCGCAGCAATATACCCTGTCCCATGATTCATCGCGAAATGCCGGGATTCCGGTCACAAAACCCCTGTATCCTTCAGATCCGTCTTCGGTGGATATATGCACAGGACCCAGGTCACTGAACTCCTCATGGCTCAGAATCCTGGAACTGTTGCGGAAGCCAAGTGCAAAAACAGGCTGTATTCCGGATTCGCTGATTTTTCTTCCCAGATACAGCAGAGGCGCCATTCCGCATCCACCGCCGGTAAGCAACACTTTTTCGCCCTTCAGGGGAAGTGTAAATGAGTTGCCCAGGGGATAAATTAAATTGAGCTTCTCACCAGGTGTCAGCTCCGACAGCCGTTCCGTACCCTTTCCCGCTATCTGCACAAGAAGTGATATGCTGTTTCCCTTGCGGTCAACGTCATGTACAGAAAGGGGGCGGCGAAGGAAAGTGGCAGGACTCCCTGTCACCAGGGCCTGGACAAACTGACCGGGATTAATCTCAGGCAGCTCTTCCGGAGCAACAACTTTTATCACAAAGAAGCTTTCGGCAAGCCTCCTGTTTTCTATTACAGTAAGATCTTCGATCCGCTTTTTCATCAGCCCTCCTTGAATGCAAAAATAGACATTTTGAACTGATTCTTTCAGGAGGGTTTGTACTCGGTAAAAGTTTTATCCGTGTAAAACATAACAATCCGTTCAAGCTTTCTGATCCTGTCATCGGAGTTTTTCATATCCGGGTTTCCTGATCCGGGAAAATCCTGTCTTTCAGTAAGATCTTCTTCCCTGGCACCCGTTTCTTCCTCCTTGAATTGCTGTACTGTGGTCATTTCAATCTCTTCATTTCCGGCCGGAGGTTCACCTGTGTCGAAAAGCGTTGGCTGCGACAGGTATTTGTACATCGATCCTTTTCCGAATAACAGCCAATCGGCTGAAAGGGAGGGATACCGGTGCAGCATCTTGATGACAAAATCAAGACTTGGATTGTTTCTTCCAGAAAGAATGTGTGATATCCCGGACGGCTGAACCCCTATTTCCTCAGCAAATTGAGCATAACTCTTGTTTTCGTTCTGCAGAAAGGCCAGAATTCGATCTTTCATATGTAAATCTCATTTTTACAAATGTAATCTATATCTTAATTACATATGTCATGTAATCTGATTTACAATTGTAACTTAAGATTGGTTTGACATTGTTTAGTACATCCCGCATCTATGATTTAAAGTGAACCAATATGCATAAATGATTGTACTATAACTTGAGTTTAGAGTTATGTAAAGACTGATTATTAATATATTATAGCATATATTAGTTCAAAAACTAAACTCATAATCGGTTATTAGGCGTGCAGTAGTATGCTATTAAATCATATGACTCTATTAATTCATTGATATAGTGTACTATATATGATAAAGCACTGTGATTCACATATTATTTACAACGACACATCCAAAGTGATTACATTTGTAATAAATAGAGTTGATTATTCTTCAACAAGTCTCATTTACATTTGTAATTTGATTGTAAATTGATCCCGGAACAGGCAGAAGGCAGCTCAGCCGCAGGAGTGTTTTTTTCATTCAGGGCTCAAGTCGCTGAGAATAGGATTTTCGCTCCACGCTCTCCCCTTCTCCCGGAAAACTGAATTCTGGAAACATAGTTTAGAACATATTTTACGGAGTATACTTTTGATTATCTTCATACTCTGTAAAATATGCAGGAAGATGTCCTGCTTCAGGATAAACCTATAAAATATGATTAAAAGGAAATTCTCCCTTGCCATGCACTGGCAGATACTGATTATGCTTGCCCTGGGCGGCCTGTTCGGCTACTTCTTCCCTCACCTGACAAAATACACAAACTGGATGGGGGACCTTTTTCTCAGGGGATTGAACATGGTAATAGTTCCGCTGATATTCTGCTCGATAATGACCGGCGTTGCAAGTGTGGGTACGGCAGAGAATCTGGGACGTCTGGGATTGAAGACGATGGGCTACTATATATTCTCGACGTTGATTGCCATTCTTACCGGATTTATGTTTGTGCAGCTGTTAAAGCCAGGTGTGGGCGCTGACCTGGGGTTGCAGGTTCCCGTTGAGGATATTTCGACCGGTAAGGAGAGTTTCGGCCAGGTGCTGCTCAATATTGTGCCTGTGAATATAATCCGTGCCATGTCTGAAGGAAACATGCTGGCAATCATCTTCTTTGCAATTCTGGCAGGTTTTTTTGTAACGCGCATCGGAGAAAAACCACGTGTCCTCCTTGTGGATGTCGTCAACGCCATTCTAGACGTGATAATGAAGATAACCCTCTTCGTTATTAAGTTTACACCGCTTGGCGTTTTCAGTATAATAGCAAAGGTGCTGTCGCAACAGATAAACAGCGGTAACCAGGTAGGTGAGATTATCGGGAGCATGGGAATTTATTTCTTAACTGTTTTGCTGGGGCTTGTTGTACAGGGATTTGTCACGTTGCCTTTGCTGGTTAGATTTCTTGGCAGGGCCAATCCTGTAAAGCATATGAAAAACATGTCAACGGTCCTGCTGACAGCATTTTCGACTTCCTCTTCGAATGCCACGCTCCCGGTAACCATGGAAGCGGTGGAGACAAAGAACGGGGTGTCGAACAAGATAACCAGCTTCACCATACCACTTGGTGCTACGGTCAACATGAACGGCACAGCTCTCTACGAGTGTGTTGCTGTGATGTTTATAGCGCAGGCCTATGGTATTGACCTGAGTTTCGGACAGCAGATGGTGGTCATATTTACGGCGCTGCTGGCAGCCATCGGCTCGGCAGGGATCCCGATGGCGGGCCTGGTGATGATGGCTGTCGTGCTTAATGCAGTAGGTCTTCCTCTTGAAGGGATAGGACTTATACTTGCGGTAGACCGGATTCTCGATATGTTCCGCACTGCGATAAATGTATATGGAGACACCTGTGGTGCGGTAATCATTGCCAAGTCAGAAGGGGAAAAGCTTCTTGTCTAGGCATCAGGCAATAGGCAATAGGTAATAGGCAGTAGGCAATAGTGTTGGCGAAATTAATGCAGGATCTGCATAATTTTCAGCTATTTCACTAATGCCTAATGCCTAATGCCTACTGCCTTTAAGAAGATGAATCATCCGCAGCTGCCGCCGCAGCCATTGCTCTTGCTTCCGCATGATGAACAGCCGCCTGACGACGGTCCCATCAGCTCGTCAGCGGTTGCTTCACGAACGTCAACGACTTTTCCCGTAAAATGAAGATCCGTGCCGGCAAGCGGATGGTTGAAATCCATTTTCACGAATGCATCGCCTATCTCCACAACCACTCCGTTCATCCTGTTACCCTGTGAGTCCATCATAGGAACAGTGTTGCCCACATAGCATATCTCGCTCCTGAGCACTCCTTCATCCTCAAAAATGTTTCTGGGAAGGCTTATTACCATCTCCTCACGCACTTCACCGTACGCATCTGCAGCAGCAAGGCTGAAATCAAATTCAGAACCCACTTCCAGTCCCTCCAGGTTCGCCTCGAATCCGGGAAGCAAACGACCGGCACCAAATACAAATGAAAGAGGAGATGTCTCTTCCACAGTTTCAATTATGCGACCGTCTTTGTCACCCTCATGAAGTGTATATGCAAGAGATGTAAACTTGTTGGTTTCGATTTTCATAACTATTTGATCTTATTTAAATTAATTTATATTATCTCAATTAAAAAAAGAACTCCACCCTGATCTCCGGAGTGTCATAGATTCCGTAATCATTCCCGGTAACGCTCCATAGAAAAACGATGTTCATGCTGGACCTTTTACCTGTAGGCTGTGATATACCTGCTCCTGCGAGGAAGGTGCCGTGGAAGAAGCGACCCTCGGCTTCAGGGCTGGATGTGAAAAAGGCACGCTGAAGGCTCAGCGCCTCATATTCTCCATTGACAAAGATACCTGTATTCATGCCAAGAGGAATAATATTATTCAGGTCCTGAACAAGTGTAATCTGCACCATCGCCCTGCCTCCGAAAATGGAGGTTCTGCCATAGGGATCCTTGTAGTATTGAAATGACGGTCCGGCCCCCACGGCCAGCCTGGGCAGAAGCCATATACCTGCAAGAGGTGCCACCTCGATGTTTGTGACGGTCCCGAACTGAAGGCCGAACGAACCCCCGAAAAAAAGCCGCTGGCTAACCGGAGGCTTCTCCTCCGCCTTGTTATCTGTCGCCGGGATCTGTCCGGCTGCACTGGCTGCAATTATAAAAAACAATATCAGTGCCGGTATTTTTTTCATTGATGCAGTATCCTCATTTTGAGGCTACAAATAAAGGTAAAATTAAGTACATTTACATTAGTTCTGCATTTCAAAATAACGCAGGTCAAAGTTAATAATCTGATAATAAGATGAATATAGTAATTACCGGGGCATCTTCAGGCATTGGCCGGGAGACAGCAATCAGGCTGGCAGAAAACCCGGAGAACCATATATTTGCAATTGCCCGGAACAAAAAATCGCTGACAACCCTCTCCGGAGGCGCAGAAAACAAGAATATCACAATTGTGCCCATGGATATCTCCTCGGGCCGATCTTCGCTCAGTGAGCTCAAAAACAGGCTTGAAAGGGAAGCAGGAAGGGTGGATGTTCTTATTAATAATGCAGGCCACCTTGTCAACAAGCCATTTGAGGAACACACAGAGGAAGACATAGCTGCAACAGTGACTGTCAACTTCACCTCGGCAGCAATGCTTGTATCAGAGCTTCTGCCGCTGATGGTTCGCGGATCACATGTTGTAAATATCGGATCCATGGGTGGGTTCCAGGGGAGCCTGAAGTTTCCGGGGCTGTCGTGGTACAGTGCAACCAAGGGAGCGATGGCAGTGCTGACCGAGTGTCTTGCTGCGGAGTATGCCTCCAGGGGAATTTCTTTCAACTGCCTCTGCCCCGGGGCAGTACAGACGGAGATGTTTCAGAAGGCGTTCCCCGGATTCAGTGCACCGGTCTCACCTGCCGACATGGCCGCTTTCATAGCCGATTTTGCAGTGAATGGAAACAAATTCTTCAATGGGAAAATTCTGCCGGTGGCAGTATCAGTGCCTTAGGCAGGCAGTAGGCAGTAGTGATAATACTGCTATTCATGCAGTCACAACATATATTGTCAACACTATTGCCTATTGCCTCTTGCCTCTTGCCTCTTGCCTATCCTTTGTATTCCTTAACCGCAATGTGTCCGCTGATGGCCAGGTATCCGTTAAAGGCCAGCGCTTTAAGCTCATCCTCACCGGGATAAACGAAGACCGGACCGAGGTGGCTGATCATCTTCCTGATCTGTTCAACATGGGCAGTGTCATATGCAAGACCTCCGGTAAGTATTATGCAATCGACCTGGCCTCCCAGCACGACCGACATAGCTCCTATCTCCTTGGCAGTCTGATAACTGCATCCCTGAAGCACCAGGTCGGCGAAGGCATCGCCTGACTCTGCACGCTTTGAAGCCTCAATGTGATCATTTGTACCCAGGTAAGCCACAATTCCGCCCTTCCCTGCCAGCATGGCTTTAACATCAGAAGGATTGTACCTGCCGCTGAAGCAAAGCTCGGCAAGCTGCCATGCAGGCAGTCCTCCGCTGCGCTCGGGCGAATACGGGCCGTCACCGTTAAGGGCGTTGTTGACATCTACCACCCTTCCATGCCGGTGTGCCCCCACACTTATGCCTCCGCCCATGTGAGCCACTATCAGGTTAAGGTCCTCATATTCCTTCCCGACGGAGGCGGCATAGATCCTCGCTACTGCTTTCTGGTTCAATGCATGGAATATTGATTTTCTGCTTATCAACGGGTGACCTGAGAGTCTTGCGACAGGCTCGAGCTCGTCAACAACCACAGGGTCAACAATATATGCCCTTGCGCCCGGCAGGGGTCCTGCTATCATATCGGCCAGCAAAGCCCCAAGATTACTTGCATGCTCCCCGTTTACAGCTTCCGTAAGGTGCTTCTTCATCAGGTCGTTAACCTCATAAATACCTGATTCAATAGGATTTACAAGTCCTCCCCTTCCAACGACGGCAGCTATTTCATCCATGTTGGTCTTTTCGGCCCTGAGTGCTTCAGTTATCACCTCGTACCTGAATGAAATCTGGTCGGTCATCCTCATGAATCCCGCCAGGTCTTCGGTGCTATGCCTGAGGGTTTTCTGCATCACAAGGTCAGTACCCCTGTAAAGGGCGAACTTGGTGCTTGTAGAGCCGGGATTAATAGCAAGTATTATATTGTCATTCATAAGTTTCAGTCTTTTGTGGAGGCCATCAGGCATGAGAGGGCCACGCAATAGTATTTTGAAAGCTCGCTTTCGCTTCTTGACATCAGCACAACGGGTTTGGCAGTCCCGCAGATCATTCCGGCCAGTTCACCGCCGCCAAACAGCATCAGTCCCTTGTAAAACGGGTTGCATGCCTCCAGGGACGGGAAGAGCAGTATGTCTGCATCGCCGGCCAGGGGTGTATCTACCCCCTTGATCCTGACGCTCTCCGGATCACATGCGAGAAAGAGATCAACCGGGCCGTCCATGATGCAGTTGGCTATCTGACCGTGCTCAGTCATCTTGCACATCACCGAGTAATCGAGGGTATTCGGGAAATGGTCGCTCACCTTCTCTGATGCTCCTATCAATGCAACCCGTGGCTTCTCAATCCCGAACCGGCGTGCCATCTCAACGGCATAACGGGCCATTGCCACTTTCTGATCGAGGTCAGGGAACGGAATAACTGCCGTATCGGTTATGAAAAGCAGTTTATGGTATGCGGGGATCTCAACTGCACATACATAGCTCATTACGGCTTTAGGTGGCAGAAGTCCCTTATCCCTGTCCATCACTGCCCTGAGGAACTTGTCTGTTCCGACAAGGCCTTTCATAACGACATCTGCCTCTCCGCTGCGGGTCATTGATACGGCCATTTCAGCCGCACTCTTTTCGTCATCACTTTCCACAAGAGTGAAGAGATCAGGATCTGCTCCCGTCTCACGGCAGACAGAAATCATCTTTTGCCGGTTGCCAATCATTATAGCCTCGGCAAAACCTTCAACGACAGCCCTGTGAAGCGACCCAACAGTATTGGGGTCCTGAGCCCAGGCAACGGCTATCCTCTGTTTCTTTCCTGACGCCTTAACCGCGTCAGCCATCTGCCTGAGACTGCTTATCATATCAGTCTTTTCTTGATATTGCTGCTGCCAGTACTATGCTGTCATATTTTGCCTGGTCGGAGTCGCTCCGTGAGGTAAGCACTATTGGTGCCGTTGCCCCCAGGATTACGGCTGCCACCCCGGCATGAGCAAAGAAAACGAGTGATTTATAAAGGACATTGCCAACCTCAATATCAGGCATCAGCAGGAGGTCAGTATCGCCTGCGACGTCGCTCCTGATACCTTTGTGCATAGCGCTCTCAAGGCTTATTGCGTTGTCAAATGCCAGGGGTCCGTCAATAATGCAGTTCCTGATCTGGTCACGCTGATTCATTTTGGAGAGCAGTGCAGCATCGAGGGTAGCCTGCATATTTTCAGTTACCATCTCTACCGCCCCGAGCACAGCCACCTTCGGCATATCAACACCGAGCCTGTTAAGGCAGGCCACTGAGTTATTGACAATTGCAATCTTATCCTGAAGGTTGGGTGCAATATTCATTGCAACATCAGTGACAGCGATGAGTTTATGGTACGCAGCCACCTCAAAAATCGCAAAATGTGACAGCAGTGCACCTGATCTGAGTCCCCATTCCTTGTTCAGGACCCCCTTAAGGAGGTTGGATGTCCCGACCTTGCCCTTCATGAGAATATCTGCCTGGTTGCTGCGTACCATCCTGACAGCAATCTCGATAGCCATCTCTGAATCAGGCTCGTGCACCACCCTTATGCCAGTCAGGTCAAAGTTGCTCCTGGCTGCGATATTATGTATTGCATCCCTGTCGCCAACGAGTATCGGTTCAATGAATCCGTCACGCGCGGCCATAAGTACCGAGGAGAGCGAATTGTGGTCCTGTGCGGCAGCCAGAACCAGTCGTCTTGCAGGCTTGTCGACAAGCAGTTGTCTGAGTTCGGAAAGGTGTTTGAATGCCATTTTGAAGTGTGTTTAGTGCATCAGTTTCGCAACTATCGTCTGGGTATCGGATGCTATCACAAGCTCCTCGTCCGTGGTGACTACCATCACCTTTACCTTTGATGAAGGCTTCGAAATCACCAGGTCTTTTCCCTTCACACCGTGGTTCACTTCGGCATCAATTTCAATGCCCATGTATTCCATGCCGGTGCAAATCATTTTCCTTGCGTTGAAGTCATTTTCGCCGACCCCGGCGGTAAAAATAAGCAGATCGAGCCCGTTCATGGCTGCTATGTACGCTCCTATGAACTTCTTGATCTTGTAGGCGTACATGTTAAGGGCAAGCAGCGCCTTCGGATTACCCTCATTTGCAGCCGCTTCAAGATCACGCATGTCGGATGAGAGTTGTGAGATGCCGGCAACACCGCTCTTCTTGTTTATCATGTTGTTTACACCGCTGACACTAAGTTCCTCTTTATCTGCAAGATAAAGTAAAACACCAGGGTCAATTTCACCGGTACGAGTACCCATGATCAAACCGTCAACCGGGGTGAAACCCATGGAGGTATCTATTGACTTCCCGTTCTCGATGGCGGTAATTGAAGCGCCGTTGCCAAGATGACATGTAATTATTTTGGATTTGAAGAGATCCATGTCAAGCATCCGGCATGCTTTTTCAGCAACGAACCTGTGGCTGGTTCCGTGGAAACCGTACTTGCGAACGCGGTATTTCTCATAGTACTCGTACGGGATTGCATACATGAATGCATAGTCGGGCATTGTCTGATGGAACGATGTGTCAAACACTGCCACCTGGGGTATCCCGGGAAGCAGTTTCTCGCATGACAGAATACCTTTCAGATGAGCCGGGTTATGAAGAGGAGCCAGCTCGGCACATTTCTCTATGTCGCGCTTGACGTCGTTGTCTATAAGCACTGACTCCTTGAAGTTTTCGCCTCCGTGAGCCACCCGGTGACCCACTGCCTTAATCTCGCAGATACTTTTGATAACCCCGTGTACAGGGTGCACGAGGGCTTCCATCACCATATTGATGCCAACAGTGTGATCCGGAATGTCAAGCACCACCTTGTAGTTGTCCTTGCCAGCCGGCTTGTGTGTAAGTATGCCATCGGTCAGCCCGATCCTTTCAATCAGTCCTTTGGCCAGAACCCTGGCGCTGCCCTGCATGTCAAACAGCTGATATTTGATTGATGAGCTGCCGCAGTTTAATACGAGAATATTCATGATACGCTTTGAATTATTTGGTTAAGCCGGCTGCCTGGTTGGCGGTTATGGCGACTACGTTAATTATATCACTTACCGAGCAGCCTCTGGAGAGGTCATTTATCGGGGCTGCCATGCCCTGCAGTACCGGGCCGATGGCCTGGGCGTGTGCAAGACGCTCTACAAGCTTGTATGCAATGTTCCCGCACTCAAGGTTGGGGAAGACAAGGACGTTCGCCTTTCCTGCGATCTTGCTGCCGGGGGCCTTCTTCTGGCCTATAGCCTCTATCAGTGCTGCATCTGCCTGAAGCTCACCCTCAAACATAAATTCCGGAGCCATCTCCTTCGCCATCTTTGTGGCACTCACCACCTTGTCAACCATCGGATGTTTCGCGCTTCCCATGGTGGAGAAGCTCAGCAGGGCGACTTTAGGCTCCACTCCCACGATAGTCTTCGTTGTCCGGGCTGTTGCAACTGCAATCTCGGCAAGTTCCTTGTCTGTCGGATCAGGATGGACTGCACCGTCGGCGAAGACAATTATACCGTCAGCCCCGAACTCCTTGTCTTTCAGTATCATAATGAAAGCACCGGAGACCACCGAGATCCCCGGGGCAGTTTTTACTATCTGGAATGCCGGCCTCAGTACATCGCCTGTTGTGTTTCTGGCTCCTGCCACTTCGCCGTCGGCGTCACCGCACTTGATCATCATAACTCCAAGATAAAGCGGATCCTCAATAAGCTTCGATGCTTCCTCAACCGTCAGCCCCTTGCTCTTGCGAAGCTCCACCATCCTGTCAATATACTCCTTTTTCTTCGGGTGATCAAGCGGATTGACAATCTGAGCCTTCCCGACATTCTTCAAACCGAATGAATCCGCCATCGCCTTTATTGCCCCCGGATCTCCAAGAAGAGTTATCCGTGCTATCCCTTCAGCCAGCACTGCATCTGCTGCCTTAAGCGTCCTCTCTTCGGTTCCTTCCGGTAATACAATCATTTTGTTATGCCGCCTGGCATTGGCTTTGATTTGTTCAAGCAATTCCATTGTATATCAGTATTTTAGTTTAAGCAAAGTGTCGGGTTAAAAGTACTAAAAAAGTGTAACCGTACAATAATCAACTACATGATTATAGTCAGTATTTTCAAATTTTCGTCTTTTTTTTTCGAAAACGTTACTGCGGCTCTGCCGCGAAGCCTTCAAATCCCTATTTTTGACTCCGATTCCAGGCATATGAAAGGGGAAATTTCCACGACAGCAACAGGATTAACCGGCCTCAGCCTCGAGGGCGAAGTGCGAACCGACGCCAGCTCCAGACTCATGTATGCCACCGACGCCTCTATATACAGGGAAGAACCTCTTGCAGTGGTTTATCCACATGACAGTGAGGATATTAAAAAACTTCTCGCATTTGCCGCGAAGCACAGGGTCGGCATCATTCCGAGAGCTGCGGGAACCTCTCTGGCAGGACAGGTCGTAGGATCAGGAATAGTGGCAGACCTTTCACGCCATTTTGGACGTATCCTGGAGATTAATGCTGCAGAACGATGGGTCAGGGTTGAGCCCGGAGTGGTTCCCGATGAGCTGAACGCGGTTCTGCGAAGTCACGGGCTTCTTTTCGGGCCGGAGACATCAACCTCGAACAGGTGCAACCTCGGTGGGATGATAGGGAACAACGGCTGCGGACTCCATTCGGTTGTCTACGGCTCGGTCAGGGATCATATCATTGAGGTAAGGGCATTGCTGCATGACGGGTCAGAGGTTGTCTTCGGCGAGCTCACCTCTGAGCAGTTCAGACAGAAGTGTTCCCTGCAAACCGCTGAGGGTGAGATATACCGGGAGGCAGAGCGGATCATGACCGGTCCGGGGCACCGTGAGTCGATCATGAATGACTACCCTGAGAAGACTATCCCCCGCCGGAACACCGGTTATGCGCTTGACGACCTTCTTTACAGCGAGCCTTTCACTGCAGGCGCAGGCCGGAAGGTCAACCTGGCAAGGCTCATATGCGGGTCTGAAGGGACGCTTGCAATTGTCACCGAGGCGAAGCTTGGGCTGGTGCCTCTGCCTCCCCCGGTGAAGGGACTGGCATGCGTTCACCTCCATCACCGCAATGATGCATTCCGTGCCAACCTGATTGCCCTCAGATACAAGCCATGGGCTGTAGAGCTGATGGACAGCAACATCCTGAGGCTGGCAGCCACTGTTGAAAGCCAGAAAAGGAACAGGTTCTTCATCGAGGGCGATCCCGGGGCTCTTCTGATCGTGGAGTTCTGCGCCTCAGGCCGGGAAGAGATACTTTCAACAGCATCGCAGATGGAGGCTGAAATGCGGGCTGAGGGACTGGGATATGCCTTCCCGCTGGTCTGGGGCAGTGATGTGAAGAAGGTATGGGACCTGCGGAAGGCAGGACTGGGCATACTGTCAAACATGCCGGGAGATGCAAAGCCGATCTCTCTCATCGAGGACTGTGCAGTGGATGTGCAGAGGCTGGGCGACTTCGTTGCAGATATAGAGGCGATGCTTGCCTCGCACGGCAAAAAATCTGTATATCATGCGCATATCGGCACCGGAGAACTGCACATACGCCCCCTGATCAACCTCAAGGATGTCGGGGAGGTGAAGCTCCTCCGCACTATTGCCGAAGAGACTGCCCTAATAGTCAAAAGGTACCGCGGTTCGATGAGCGGTGAGCACGGCGATGGCAGGCTGCGCGGAGAGTTCATACCGCTGATAATCGGAGAGCAGAACTTCGAACTCAACAAACGGATAAAGAAGGTTTTCGACCCGCTGAATATCCTTAATCCGGGGAAAATTGTAAACACCCCCCCGATGGACAGCTCGCTCCGCGTTGTGCCTGGAAGAGCTACACCGGAGCTGCAGACATACTATGATTTTTCAGATTGCGGAGGTGTCGTACGGGCCGCAGAGAAGTGCAACGGATCGGGCGACTGCCGTAAAAGCAATGCCATCGGGGGCACCATGTGCCCAAGCTATATGGCTACCGGTGACGAGCGGCTCACAACCCGTGCCAGGGCCAACATTATGAGGGAGATGCTGTATTCCGGAAAGGCCAATCCATGGGACAGCCACGAGATATATGACATTCTTGACCTCTGCCTGGCATGCAAGGGCTGCAGCAGTGAGTGTCCCTCCGGAGTTGACATAGCAAGACTGAAGTCCGAGTTCATGCAGCACTATAACGATGTGCATCCGCCCTCACTCCGTACGCGGCTGATTGCCTCACTGCCAAGAATTTACAGCTTTTTTTCGTTCATCCCCGGCATCTTTAACTTTTTTGCCGCCAACAAGTTTACGGCGCTGGCAATCAAGAAGTTGACGGGCTTTGCCTCCGAGCGCAGCATTCCGTTGCTTGCCCCGCAAACCTTCAGAAGGTGGCTGCGAAGGAACCTGCCCGAGCTCAACCCTGCCGCTCCGACAGGTGAGGTGTCTCTCTTCGTTGATGAGTTCACCAACCACAATGACCTGAGTGCCGGCATTGCAACCGTTCAACTGTTGACCCGCCTCGGGTACCATATCACCGTCACGGCCAATGCTGCCAGCGCCCGTACATATATTTCGAAAGGATTCCTTCGCAAGGCGAAGAAGCTGATTATCAAAAATATTGAGGTTTTCTCAGATATTGTAACCGATTCCCGGCCGCTTGTGGGCATCGAGCCATCGGCGATACTCGGTTTCAGGGATGAGTTCCCGGATCTTGCCGGAGAAAAGCACCGGACGGAGGCACTGAGGCTTGCGCAAAACACTTTTACACTTGAGGAGTTCATTGCCAGGGAGTTCAGGGAAGGCAGAATTTCACGTGACATGTTCACCGATAAGCCTGCTGAGGTGCTTGTGCATGTTCACTGCCAGGAGAAGGCAATCACCACCTCGGCTCCGGTTGTGGCTGCACTCGGCATTCCTAAGAACTATAATGTAAGGGAGATACCCTCCGGTTGTTGCGGCATGGCCGGGGCCTTCGGGTACGAAAAGGAGCATTTTGAACTCTCTCAGAAGGTTGGGGAACTGGTTCTCTTCCCGGATGTCAGGGCGGCTTCTGCAGAGGTGATTATATGTGCTCCCGGGACCAGCTGCCGCCACCATGTTAAAGATGGCACAGGTCGTATTGCACTGCATCCGGCTGAGGTACTCTTCGATGCGCTCAGCGAAGGCAGGAGGCAAGAGGCAATAGGCAAGAGTGTTGCCAACGCATAACGTAACTATATGACTGGCAGTTACTTCACTACTGCCTACTGCCTACTGCCTACTGCCTATAGCAGCTCAAACGGATCGGCATCACGCCAGATGGGCATATCCTCCCGGTATTTGTCAAGCGCTTCCCTTGAGAGTTCGGCAGAGGTAATGCACTCAATCCCGGGTTCAGATGATGCAAGCAGTTCCCCCTTCGGTCCGATGATGGCTGAATCACCGGTATATGCAGTGCCGTCAGGATTGACACCTACCCTGTTCACCCCTATCACGTAACACTGGTTCTCTATCGCCCTGGCAACCAGCAGGGCCTTCCACACGGAGCTACGAACTGCCGGCCAGTTCGCAGAATAGATGATAACATCGGTATCGCCCCGGTTTCGTGACCATACCGGGAAACGCAGGTCATAGCAGACCTGCATATTAAAGTTAAACTCGCGGTAAGGCGTCACAACACGCATATTACCACGACTGTAAACAGTATGCTCACCGCTCATTGAATGGAGGTGCCGCTTGTCGTAGGTAGAGATATCACCTTCAGGTGTGACAAATACAAGGCGGTTAAAGTAACGGCCCTCCTCACCAATAATTAGTGACCCGCAGAGAGCATAATCACCGGCGGCAGCCCGCTCCTTCATCCAACTGACAGTCGGACCGTCCATAGTCTCGGCAAGGGGCCCCGGGTTCATTGTGAATCCTGTTGTGAACATCTCGGGCAGAACAACTATACCTCCGGCCGGGGCTGATGAGTCAAGGAGGGATTTGAGATGCCTCAGGTTGGCATCTTTGTCTTCCCATATTATGCTGCTCTGGATTATTGTTGCTTTCATGCTGCGATATTTGACCATAAAGATATGAATGACATCAATACAACAGGCACAGCACGGCAAAGTTCAGCCGGTTACACCGACGGAAAAAGCAAAGGAGGCTTCTCTCCTGAGGCAGCCTCCTTCACAATATGATTCCTTATATTATTTTCCGGCTTTACCGGCCTGATAATCTGTAAGAACAGAGTTAATCAACGGCTTATAATATAGCCAGAAGAACCTCCTCGGATCATCCTGGTTATCAGAATAGAGGAGTGCTTTTGCACTTTTCTGGATATTTTTTATCCTGGCAGTCCAGAAGGGTATGTCATTATTTGCAAAGTCGCCTGAAAAGTAATAGGTCTTCTGTGCAAGGGGTTCCTGTGTCACTGCCGGAAAAACAGACTGAAGATCATTGACTGACAGCAGGGTATCACCAGCTGCGGTGGTATTCAGTACGAACTCAGAGATGACGTTGTTCTGCCCCGGGTCTATAATATCGAAGCTGTTTGCGAATGTCACCGTCTCCGGCAGTCCGAATTTTTCTGCTTCTGCTGCTCCGGTCCTGATCACAGGCAGTGGTGTTGCAAGGTGTTTGCCTTCTTCCAGAACTATGATGCCGTTTTCCTTAAGCAGGACAACTCCGGCTTTGGTGAATGTCCATGGTTCCTGGTACTGTTTCCGGTACAGGGCAGGCATCCATGCCGGCACACCCTGCTGTGATAGAGTGTCGAGCGACTTATAATACTGACCCATCCATCCTTTGGAGGCTATGCCGAGGAGTTCCTCGGTCTTGAACTTTTCAAGACCTGCGGTAGGATAATCAAATGTATTGTATTCGACAAGCACCAGTTTGTCGCGTTTCTTCATCTCCACCATCAGGAGGTAGTCATTATTGTTCAGTCCGCCGTAAAGTTTGCGTGACCTGCGTGTCTTCTTTATCCCCTGGTACCAATCGTTGAAGAATACACCGTAAGTGTCGGTGTAGTACATAACATCATTGTTTTCAGCCAGATCAATCAGCTCTGTAAGGCGAAAATCTCTCTTCCTGAACTGCTTTTCCCTGACAGGCCTGAGAGGTTCGAAGCCGTAATAATCTTTCTTTGCCGAATAGCTTCCTCCCTTTTCCCCCTTAACGTACCTTCCGTTTGTCAGGACGTAAATGAAGGAGCGGTGACCCAATCTGTCAAGTGCCGGAACTGTTTTGTCCAGTATAACTATATCGACAGGTTTCTTTTCCTGGAATGCCCATCTGATAAAGCTCACAGCCGGTATTAACAGCAGTACTGCCAAAATTAACAAGGTGATCAGTAGAGGTCTTTTCATAATTACCGGATTTTGATAATATCCTGTTACTAAACGAATTCTTGGAAGGTACAGTATGCGTTTTGCAAAAAATTAATTGCTAAAAGTAGCAAATTATTTCCTAACCGGAAAATATTTTATCTGAAAATGGCAAAAACAGCGACAGTTCAAGTGATTTTGTGATAATTTGCATGCGAATTTGTGAAATTGCCATATGTTTTCAAATCAGCCACTTGCGGACAGGTTAAGACCGCATTCCCTTGAAGAGTTTGCAGGTCAGGAGCATCTTGTGGGGAGTGAAGGAGTGCTGAGGAAGGTTATTGAGTCAGGTAACGTACCTTCCTTTATACTGTGGGGTCCTCCCGGGGTAGGTAAAACCACTCTTGCAAGGATAGTCGCGAGCAGGCTGGAGCGCTCCTTCTTCCAGTTAAGTGCAGTGCACAGCGGTGTGAAGGAGGTCCGCGAAACCATAGAGAAGGCAAAGAGTCAGCAGTTTTTCGGCAAGCCGAATCCGATCCTTTTCATAGATGAAATCCACCGTTTCAACAAGTCGCAGCAGGACTCGCTGCTCGGAGCTGTTGAGCAGGGTGTTCTGACATTGATAGGCGCCACTACGGAGAATCCCTCTTTCGAAGTGATTTCTCCCCTCCTTTCAAGGTGCCAGGTATACGTCCTGAAGCCACTTGATGACGATACACTCAGGAAGCTGATAGACAGGGCGGTCACAGATGATTATTATCTGTCGCAATTCAAAATCAGGGTTGTCGAATATGAGGCGCTGATACGTATCAGCGGTGGTGACGCCCGCAAGCTGTATAACGCCCTTGAGCTTACAATTTCGCTCGAGGCGGAAAAGGGTGCCGGGGAGATTGCCGTGACCGATGAGACAGTTCTTGGCCATGTGCAGCAGAACCTTGCAATGTATGACAAAAACGGCGAGCAGCATTATGATATAATTTCAGCATTTATCAAGTCGCTTCGCGGATCTGATCCCAATGCGGCCGTTTACTGGCTCGCCAGGATGGTTGAAGGCGGTGAAGACGTCAAGTTCATAGCCCGGCGTATGGTCATACTTGCCGCAGAAGACATCGGCCTTGCCAATCCCAATGCCCTGCTGCTGGCACAGGCATGTTTTAATGCAGTTAATCTTGTCGGATGGCCTGAATCGAGGATAATTCTCTCGGAAACTGCTGTTTATCTTGCCACCTCGCCAAAGAGCAATGCCTCATACATGGCCATTGAAAATGCAATAGCTGCAGTTCACCGGCACGGGGATCTCCCGGTGCCGCTTCACCTTCGCAATGCTCCAACAAGGCTTATGAAGGACCTGGGATATCATGAGGGTTACAGGTATGCGCATGATTTCGAGGAAAATTTCGTCCAGGATAACTACCTGCCTGAAGAGATAGCCGGAACTGTCTTCTACGATCCGGGTAAAAATGCCCGTGAACTTGAAATCCGCAAACAACTCGAGAGCCGGTGGCAAAAAATATACAGGGATTATAAAGAGAAGAAATAAAAGATTTAGTAATTTTAACTTATGAAAGTCAGTGAACTGAATATTCCGTTGCTCCGGCATTCCGGCAGCGGTAATTTTCTTCTCCTGGCAGGGCCCTGCGTGGTTGAGTCGGAGGAGATTACATTCCGTGTTGCCGCCGAGGCGGTAAAGCTCTGCGAGAAGTATCGCATACCATTGATTTTCAAATCATCATATCGCAAAGCTAACCGGTCAAGGCTCGACTCATTCACCGGTATCGGTGATGTAAAAGCGCTGGAAATACTTGCCGCCGTGCGGGAAAAGTATTCTGTTCCTGTTGTCACTGACATCCACTCACCTGAAGAAGCCCGGATGGCAGCCGACTATGTGGATGTGCTGCAGATTCCCGCTTTTCTGTGCAGGCAGACCGAGCTGCTGACAGCTGCAGCTGCGACAGGCAAGGTGGTAAATGTGAAAAAGGGCCAGTTTCTCTCAGGTGCCTCGATGCGGTTTGCAGCAGCCAAAATAAGGGAATCAGGCAATGAAAGAGTTATGCTCACCGAACGGGGCAGCTTCTTCGGATACAACGACCTCGTCGTTGATATGAGGAACATCCCGGTGATGCAACAGACAGGCGCACCGGTTATAATGGACATCACTCATTCACTACAGCAGCCCAACCAGGAAGGTGGTGTATCCGGCGGACAGCCTGACATGATAGAGACAATTGGCAGGTGTGCAATCGCTGCCGGCGCTGACGGAATCTTCATCGAAACTCACCCCGAACCGGCTTCCGCACTTTCTGACGGAGCAAACATGCTGAGGCTCGATATGCTCGAAAGCCTGCTTAATAAACTTACATTAATAAGAACTATAGTTAACACTTTTTAATAAACATCAAATTAAATCATTATGAAAAAATCAATGGCTTTTCTGGCGGCATTTTTGGTGGCATCAGTCTGCAGTGCCCAGTCGCTCGATGAGATTGCAAACAAGTACTATGCAGCCAATGGCATCGAGAACCTGGAGAAGGCTCAGACCATAAAGATCAAGGGCGTTGCCAGCCAGATGGGGATGGAATTGCCGATTACAATTATTAACAAGAAACCAAACAAGATCAAGGTAATCCAGGAATTCAACGGAATGGAGATCATCATTACCTTTGACGGTGAAAAGGGATTTATTGTGAATCCGCTCACCGGCGGAGAGGACCCTGTGGAGCTTACTGCCGATCAGTTAGGCAGTGTGACTGGCTACAACCTGTTCAAAGACTCGTTCATGGAGGCTTTCAAAGACGGAAGGCTGAAGCTTGAGGGCGAAGAAGCAGTGGAAGGTAAACCAGCCTTCAAGATCACTGTTACAAGCGAAGAAGGCACCACCTCAACAACATTCATTGACAAGGAAAGCTTCCTGCCTGTCAAGTCGACACAGACAGTCAGCCAGATGGGTCAGGAAATGATTGTTGAGTCATTTGTAAGGGAGCACAAGCAATTCAACGGCGTTATGTTCGGAACAAAGATTGTCCAGATGGTTGATGGCGCTGAGCTCGGCGGTATGAATTTCGAATCGATAGAGTTTGACATCCCGATCGATGATTCAGTATTCAAGCTGTAAATTCAGTATTGGTTCTGTAACGGCAGGTCTGAGACCATGTGATGCAGTAACCGGATAACATCCGCTATACATAAAGAAGAGGCTGTCTCAAAAGGGGCAGCCTCTCTTTTTTCCGTCAAGGTACGGCTCTTG
>CAZWOC010000022.1:0-54688 GCA_964635655.1 uncultured Rikenella sp.
TTTTCCTGAGCATAAGCTGCCTCATAAAATGAACAAAAGAGCAGCAGGGCAAATGCTTCATACTTTCGCATGGCTTTTAGGGATTTAATACCAGTCAAAAGTTCGGCAATAGTCACAGGAAATGCTTTGCTCAGTGTCCCAAACATTGTTCTCTGTGTGCCAAAAGTGAAGTTGCAGATTGCCCTGAAGCAGGTATCTCAGGCGATCGGGATAATCTGCCTTACGAGGTCAGGCAGTTCTTCCGGCCTGTCAGCAATCTGATCGGGGGATAGTGATGCAAGAAGCTCCCTGCGGTTCAGTCCCCACGAAACGGCAATGACAGGAATACCGGCAGCCTGGCATGCTTCGATGTCACGGGTCTCGTCACCTGCGTAGACGACCCTCCCCGGTTCGATCTGTTCACGGATCAGAACTTTCCTTATCACTTTCTCTTTGCCGAGGAAGCTGCGGCCGCTGTATATGAAACTAAACTGATCATTCAGGTTATGGACTTCAAGAAACTTCCTTACATTTTCGACGGAGTTTGATGTGAGTATCCCCAACCTGTAGCCGGCATCACGGATTTCCCGGAGGGCCATTTCAAGACCGTCGAAGAGCTTCATCTCCGGGATGTGCCTGCTCATCTCCTTCCTTATCCTGAGCGTCAGTGTAAGCAGCTTCAGCTTCGGGATATCAAAGTCCCTGATCAGTTCCTGCGGTTTCTTTGTGCGAAACAACTCCCGCTCCCTGTCGCCGACGGGCTGGAGATCATACTCCGGAGCTATCCGGTTAAAGACCGAAAGAGCCATCTCGAGTGTATCGGCAACAGTGCCGTCGAAGTCAAGGATCAAATATCCGGTATCTGACATGGAGGCCAAAGATAGGGATTATTCAAAGGAGAGCCCTGACAGCCCGTAATAACCTGAGCCGAACCAGCCGGTACCGTCCGGCTCAAAGGCAATGCTTATTATATCATTGCTGATCAGTCCGTCTTCCTGAGAGTAATAAGTCCAGACCTGATCATCAAACACTGACACTCCGTTCATGGTGGCAAACCACTTTTTCCCTTCGGGGTCAACTGCCAGGGCAGAGGCGCCATAACCGCCCAGCCCGTCAGTTTCATCATATTTTCTCCACCGTGAACCGTCATACATGGTTGCACCCGATCCGGTAATGAACCACACATTACCTTCAGGATCAGCGGCCATGTCCAGAATAATTTCCCTGATCCCGGAAGGCCTTGTGAAAACCTTCCAGGTCGTTCCATCAAATTTTGAAACGTCACCCGAAAGGCCTCCGAACCACATGTTTCCATTTAAATCTTCGGTCATGGCAGTTACCGTATCACAAGCCAGGCCGTCTGATTCCGTATAACTGACCCATTCAGTTCCGTCATATTTCACCACGCCGTTACGGGTGCCGAACCACACACTCGCGTCTGAGGATGTTTCCACTGACAGTGCATCATTGCCGGGAAATCCGTTTGATTCATTGAAGCTGGTCCATGTTGTACCGTCAAATTTCACTGCCCCGGCGGCCATAGTGCCAAACCACTTGTTATCGTCCTTATCAATTGCAATCTCAAAAATATAATGGCAGTTGAACTCCTCAGGCATTGAATAGTTCGTCCAGGTGCTGTTGTCATAGCAGGAGACCGACCATAAGCCGCAGGAGATCCACTTGTTCCCCTTTGAGTCAACTGCAATGCCCGTTACCCAGTTATTTGCCAGGCCATCTTCGGTTGTATATGTAGTCCATACCGGCACCGACGGGTCTTTATGACACTGAACGGTGACGAGTATGATTAATATGCAGAAGAAAAGCCTGCAGATCATCCTGAAAATCTTTTTTCCCTGTGCTCCGGACTGGTTATATGGCATCATTTTGAGTTATATCAGGTTTAAAAGTTCCTTAATCATTCATACGAGAGCCGTGTAACTCCTCCCTGGGCAGTGCCGAACCAGATGACTCCACCGGGTTCAAATGCAATGTCAATGACCTGGTTTCCGGATAACCCGTCAGATTCGGTATAACTGGTCCATGTCTTACCGTCAAATAGGGTGACACCGTCGGAGGTGCCGAACCATTGCTTCCCGTCAGGGCCGGCAGCAATCGCATATACTGTAGTGCCCGCAAAGTGGTCACTGCCATATGGTTCCCATCCCTCTCCGTCAAATATCCATACGCCGAAAACGGTGCCGATCCACACATTACCCTCCCGGTCAGCGGCAATATTGTTGATTATGTGTTTCATCGGGTTGGCCGGCCTGGTAAAATTGGTCCAGTTGGTGCCGTCAAACCTGGCCACACTCCCGGTGACGGAGCCGAACCACATGTTACCTTCAGAGTCTTCGCATATGGCAGTTATCGTGTCGCTCGCAAGCCCGTCAGCATGTGTGTAGGCGGTCCATTCAAGCCCGTCATACCTTACAACTGCCCCGCGGGTGCCAAACCACATGTTTCCGTCTGAGTCCCTGGCAACTGAAAGTATGTCATTCCCCGGGAAACCGTTGGATTCGTTGTAGCTTGTCCAGGTGTTGCCGTCAAACTTTATCACTCCAGCCGCAATTGTACCAATCCACTTGTTGTCGTCTTCATCAACCCCGATTTCGGTGACTGTCCCGTGAATATAATCAGGCAGGAGAAATGTGGTCCAGGACCTGTCATCGTATCGGGATACCTTACTCAGGCCACAGGTGATCCATTTGGTGCCCCTGGAGTCAACTGCAATTGTCCGTACGCAGTCATTTCCGAGGCCATCTGCGGCCCTGAAGGCGGTCCATACCGGTTCTGCCGGGCCCTTGCTGCATTGAGTCAAAACTGACATGGCTGCAGCGCAAATAAGCAGACCTGTAATTCTTTTTAATGACTCATGCTGAGTAGCTGAGCTGATCTTAAGTGACATGTCATTGACATTTAATCAGGCAAGATAGGACTTTAAACCTGATAAAATCAAGCTCAGTGCCGCATGGCTGCTATAGAACATAAATCAGGTCACCTTGTGACCCGGACCCTTTTCTCGCCCCGGTAGCTTCTGATGTTGCCCTCCTGTTTCAGGTATCTTATCAGTGCATCGGCAGTTGTAAAGAAGAGCGACTGACCCGGATCAGCATGGTCATATTTGTAAACCTGGGTCATGTAGCTGTTCATGGCAACCGTGTAGATTCTGTTCATATCCAGTGGTTTGCCGTCACCGGTTAGTATTTTTATCTCCTCAGGGTCACCCTGGTCATTGACTCTTGTCTCAGTGGTGATACCCGAGGTGTAGAGAGGTGATTTGTCGTCTACGGGCCAGGCAGCACGCAGAAGGGAAAAGATCTCCCCGCCGGTCAGCTTTGTCACCACCAGTTCATTGCCGAAAGGATCAAGCTGATAGACATTCTTGATTGTTACCGGGCCTTTTGGCAGCTGGTCAATGCGGACGCCTCCCGGGTTCATCAGGGCGATGTCAGCCCCGGCGGCTGCGCGCTGGGCATCGGCCATCAGGTAACCCAGCTCCTCATATGATGAAAAGTCGTCAGTTGCCGTCGCTATGACCTGGTTAAGAACGGGGTTATCATTATACCTGTCAACAATGGCACGTATCTCAGGATTCTCCTTCTTTGAGTTCCTGATGTCAATCAGCTGCATGCTTCTGCTGACTTTGCCGTCACTGCTTACTGTCAGTTTGATCAGGGTGCCGTATTTAAGCTTGTTCTCAGCCTGTGTGATCATGATTCCGTTATGGATCTGTTCCTTTCCGACACGTGTGTGGGAATGGCCCCCGATTATTAGATCAATACCTGCCGGCATTGTTTCAGCAAGCCTGACATCCTCTTCAAACCCGAGGTGGGTGAGTGCAACGAAAATGTCACTGCTGTCCTTCAGCCAGAGGTATTCAGGTGCAGTTTCATAAGGAGACCGGAACACGAAGTTCCTGACATTGTCGGGATGGCTGTCCGGTATGCCGTTCTGTCCGAGTTGCAGAAGCCCGAGGAAAGCAACCTTCAGCCCGTTGGGCAGGGTGATGATTTTGTAAGGACTGATTTTTACGGCATGCTGACCCCCTCCGGATACATTTGCGCAGATGAAGCTGAAATTTGCCTTACTGACCAGGTTGGCGAATCCCTCCGGACCGGTATCAAATTCGTGGTTGCCAACTGCGCTCAGACTGAACCTGACAGTATTCATCAGGTCAATCACCGGGAATCCCTTCTCGGGGTACTGGTCATTTATGGGGTTACCTGTCTGGTTATCGCCTGCGGCGATGAGAAGCACGTCAGGGTAAATGTTCCTGAGGCTGTCAGTAATCCACGCCAGTTTCGGGAAATTGTCAATTGCCGCGTGCATGTCATTGACGGAAAAGATTACCGCCTGGCGGTCAGCCAGAGGGACAGTCGCGGATGGCGCCGGAAGGGCTGTGCCGGCATGCACCCCGGTGGCCTGAGCCGGACCTCTGTGACTGTCCTGGTCCCGTGTGCCACCTGCCTGCCTGGCGGTGCTGCATGACAGAAGGAGCCCGGCGGCCAGAAGGATCGCTATTGCTTTCGGGGCAGAGGTTTTCCGTTTGGGTCCGGATTTGATTATGAGAATGTTTCCTTCAGTCAGTTCACCGTCCGGCGCCACCATGTTCCCGAAGCGGTCTTCGGCTGCAGGAAGGCGTTTGGGGATTTTTCGTCCCGAACGGGTATAATAACTGTTTATCGCATCCTTTACCCTGGCTCCGTTGTGAAGCTCAAGCGCCACATTGTTGACTGTAATTTTCATTTGACGGCTGATAAAAACATAGTAACAACTCAAAATTCACTTTTTCTTTTTGGAAATGGAATTTTTTCCTGCAAAAATTTTGCAAAGCCTGTATTCCTGAAGGTGTTTTAGATTGAAATCCGGGCCGGGCCGGACCGGAGTAGTGGGTCAGCTTCTCCTGAACGGCTTCGTAAAGACCGCGAAGAATGTAAACAGTTCAAGACGGCCGGCTATCATAAGCAATATCATTGTGACCTTGGCCACCGGGTTGAAATGTGCATAGTTGCCCATGTTTCCCGAGAGGCCCAGTCCGGGTCCGATTCCCGCCATGCTGGTTGCGGAAGCCCCGGAAGCCTCAAGAATTGAGATTCCCGAGATCTGCATTATCATGCTGCCGGCAAGAAAGGTGAGTATGTAGAGGAAGATAAAAACTACGACCTGGTTTACAGTTTCATCAGTTACACGCTGTCCGTTCAGCTGCACCGGAATTACGGCAGACGGGTGGTGCAGTTTGACGAATGAATTCCTGAGGTTTTTAAGTGCGATAAGATGACGGCCCATCTTTATGCCGCCGGTGGTAGACCCGGTAGAACCTCCGAAGAACATAAGAAGGAACATGAAATACCAGCCTATCGGCGGGAACTTCATGTAATCAGTGGATGCAAAACCTGTGCATGAGACCTGAGAAGTAACCTGGAAGAATGAATCGCGGAAGGAGAGTTCGAAGTTCCTGTCGGTTCCGGAGTATAAGATGACTGTGAGAAAAGAGACGCTGGCAGTTACCATGAATATGTAGAACCACAGCTCGTCATTTTTCATGATTTTACTGAACCGGCGGGAAACGAGGTGGTAGTATACGACATAACTGACTGCTGCAAGAAACATAAATATCGCAATGACATATTGAGTATAGGGCGAATAACCGGCAATGCTGGTGTTCTTTGTCGAGAATCCTCCTGTAGCCACCGTTCCGAATGAATGGCAGATGCTGTCAAAAACGGTCATATCACCAAGAGAGAGAAACAGAATCTCGGCAGCTGTTAGTCCCAGGTATATGAGGATTATTCTGGTTACAACTCCCTTTATCCGGGGATGGATCTTTTCCTTTACTGACGATTCGAGGCTGAAGAGCTGATACCCTGTTATTTTCAGGGTAGGAAGCACGAGGATCACCAGCACGATGATACCTATTCCCCCGATCCAGTGAGTAAGGCTTCTCCAGAAGAGGATTGAGTGAGGGAGGTTTTCGACTTCTGTAAGGATAGAAGCACCTGTGGTTGTGAACCCTGAAGCTGATTCAAAAAATGCATTGATGAAAGATGGAATTGTTCCACTGAACATGTAGGGGAGCGCCCCCACAAGTGAAATCATCATCCAGGCAAGAGTAACTATCAGGAAAGTATCCCTGTTGCTGATTTTCTCCTTATCGTATTTCCGGCTGGCAAGACGCAGGATCGCGGCCAGGGTGATTGTCAAAAGCACCGGATACAGGAACGTAAGCACTGCTTCACCGTATATGGCCGATACCGGTATGCAGGCTGCGAGGAAAGCTGCTACAATAAGCAGGATCGAACTCAGTATCCGGATAATGCTGATCGGGTTGATCAGGCTCATCTGTCATTCATTAAAATCGTGCTGCAAAAATAAGAGCAGAACAACATGTTTTGTTCCATATGGTGTTCTTTACTTAAAATATTTTACCTGCCGGGCCGGATTAAAAATGATCCTCAATTGCAACCCGGGGCCCTTCAGTGCCGTATAACGTTTTGCATTACAGACCGGCGAGGGTGTGTAGTCAAATGGTTCATGAAGAAATGGATCCTAAATATCATTTCTCTGTTGTTGTCGTTGAATGCTGTCGGACAGAACTGTTCAATTCTCTCCAAGGCTAACAACATTACTCCGGACAAGCTGTGTTCGCCGGTGACGGCGACGTGGACTGTCACCTATACCGGGGTTAATGATGACGGTTACCCCGTGAGCATAAGGTTCGACTGGAACAACGGTACTGTACAGACGGTTCCGGCGGTTGAGACATCATCCGGGGTGTTTGAGGCGACGGCCATAAATACCTATACCTCTGCCGGCAATGTGTGCAACTATCATCCCCAGGCAACCCTCGTGGTCAACGGTGTGATGTGCACCTCGTCATCCCAGGAACAGATTGTGACAGTATGGGATGACGACGACCACAACGGGGGCCGTATGCATATCAACCCCGTTGTTTATCCCATCTGTTTCGGCAACAGCGCCAACGTCCGCTTCCAGGACCTGACGCAGTTCAACTGCGTTCCCCCGCAGGAAAATGACAATCCGAATGTCAATACACGGTGGATACAATGGATTTACGGTACTGACGTCACAATGACGGGGATACCTGTGACTGTAGACGGCAGGAGCAGGACTTTTCCTTACAGTGACAATATTATTACGCTGACCGGTCCGGTGACGGGGTCAGGCGTCTGGTCTGACGTCATTTTCGTGGCAAATGACAAGCTTATCGGGCAGTATTTTGAGGTGACTCTCCGGAACTGGAACTATTGCAATCCGTATGATGATCCGTCAATTCCGGGAGGCCCCCATGACCGTATCAACGGTGACCATCCACCGGTTGTAACGACTGCAAGAATACTGATTGTTCCGTACCCTGATGCGACGATTACTCCCGTTGCGCCAATGTGTGCCAATGCACCTCCGGTAACGCTGACGGCACATGATCGGGGCGGAAGGTGGTCAGGCAACGGTGTTTCCGGAGACATGTTCGATCCTTCCCTGGCAGGGCCGGGGACACATACGATAAGGTATGAGATAGTGAACGCCGACGGGTGCCGTGACAATGACCAGACTTCGGTTACAGTCTATCCGGTTCCGGATGCCACTATAGTTACAGACGGAATTGTATGTTCCACCGATCCGGTGATTGTGCTTCAGGCGGCTGATCCGGGCGGGGTGTGGTCTGGTCCCGGCGTCACCGGAAATATCTTTTACCCGGCTGTCGCCGGCTCGGGGAATCATCTTATAACATACTCGATAACAGATCTCAACGGATGTACTGATACTGACCAGGCAATCCTCACGGTGGCCACTCCCGATGCGACGATCACCCCGGTTGACACTCTTTGCGAAGACAGTCCTGCCGTCACTCTGACAGCCCGCGACCTTGGCGGAGTGTGGTCAGGCCCGGGAATGATCGGGAACCAGTTTGTCCCCGCGCTTGCCGGAGTGGGTAATCATATTGTGAAATATGAAATCCTGAATACTGACTGTGCTGCTTCAGATACGGCAATAATAACAGTCATGGCATTGCCGTCGATAATAACTGACGGCCCTGACACCCTGTTCCTGAACGGTTCCCCTGTCACCCTTACAGCTTTCCCGACAGGCGGAACATGGTCAGGGCCAGGTCTGACAGACGGTCTCTTTGATCCGTCTGCAGCCGGTCTTGGCAGCCATATTCTGACATACTCCGTACCACCGATGAGCTGGGGGTGCGACGCACAGCAAAGCATAAGGATTGATGTGATAATGCCCCCGATGCCTGTTGCTGCCTTTGAAGGAGTCACGGAAGGATGCGCTCCGCTAACAGTGCAGTTTGTCAACAAAAGCATTCACGGTGAGAGCTATACCTGGGATTTTGGTGATAAACAGTACTCTTCGGAAATGAATCCTGTTCATACATATTATGTTCCGGGTAGTTACATTGTGAAGCTTACAGTGCACAACATCGCAGGGGAAGCTGTGGCAAACGGCGTCATAACGGTCCACCAGAATCCTTCTGCAATTTTTGACGCATATCCCACGAATGTGGTCAACAATGAGCAGATTGTGATCTTCTACAGCTATTCATACTTTGCCGATTCATGGCTCTGGAAGTTTGGTGACGGGACTACCTCCACCGAGGAGAATCCTTATCACAAGTATGAGTCGCCGGGGTCGTATACAGTCGCATTGCACGTGTCAACAGTCAATGGATGTACCGATTCCGCGGTGATGGATACGCCTGTGGTGGTTGAGTGGAAAACAGGCACCCTTAAATTTCCAAATGTGTTCAAATGGAACGAAACCGGCCCTACGGGAGGAGAGTGGAGCGAGGGTGTGAATCCGTACATGGACGAGGTTTTCAGGCCTTTCTTCGAGAATGTGACGGAGTACAGGCTACAGATCTTCAACAGGTGGGGTGTGCTAATATATGAAAGTTATGATCTGAAGAGGGGCTGGGACGGTTATTTCGGGAACGGCAACCTGGCGCCGCAGGGAGTATATGTCTGGAAGGCAACGGGAAGATATGCCGATGGTGCATACTTTGACATGGTGGGGGATGTGACTTTCCTTCACTGATACGCTTCCGGAACCGGTCATTCAAAAGTCATTCTGCCGTCATGGCCGGGAAGCGGACCCCTGCCGGCTCTGGCAGAAATAATTCCTTTATAGGTCCTTCTGGTAAATCCTGAACTTCTTTACAACCCTGCAGCCGATCCGCTCGTATTCTCCCCTCATCCTGAGGTTGTCCTCCAGAACAAGGTGGCTGTCAATTGTTTCCATCCTGCTGTTTATGGCATCCTGAAGTATCTTGACACCCATGAGGACATCGATTCCCTTTCCGCGGAACTCTTTTTTGACACCTCCGAGCATCATTATCAGTTTGCGGGAACGCTTTGATTCCCTGAGAACTTTAAAGATTCCGAACGGTATAAGTCTCCCCCGGCATGCTTTAATTCCAGCGCTCAGATCAGGCATACCGATGGCGAAGCCCATAATCTCGCCGTCCTTCTTCACTGCCTTGATAAATTTCGGATCAAGGATGTGGATATAGCGTGCCGCGAAGTCCTTTTTTTCCTTATCATTAAGGGGCACGAAACCGTATATCTCCGCGAATGTTTTATTCATCAGCTCGAGGATGGGGACGATGTACGGTTTCATCTGCTTTTTGCTGGCGAATTCAATTATTTCAAACTCCCTGTTTTTTGTAATTCTTTCAAGAACTCTTTCGTAGACTTCCGGAAATTCTTTAGGAATATCACCCAGGTAGTTGACAAGATCTATTTTCTTTGTGTATCCCTCGGCTTCAACAAGGTTCACCATGTAGGGTGAGTTATTGGCACTTGTGATGAACTGGGGATACTGGAATCCCTCTGTCTGGAATCCCTGCGGATCCTTGTCTGAAAAGCCGAGGGGCCCTACCAGTTTGATCATCCCTTGCTGCCTTACCCAGTCTTCGATTCTGCTGATAAGAGCATGGAAAACTTCCTGGTCATTGTAGCATTCCATAAAGCAAAAACGGCCGTGGTTTTCATTGTTGATCTCGTTGTACCGGCGGTTGATCAGGCCCATTATTCTTCCGACAGGTTTTTTGTTCCTGTAGGCTACAAGCAGCAGGGCGTCAGCGTAACCGTACGATTTATTTTTTTTCTTGTCATACAGCTGTCTTTCGTCCATGTAGATTGGCGGAAGCCATTCCGGTTCATTTTTGTGAACTTTTTCAGGCAGGTAGATGAAATCACGGAGTTCCCTGCCTGTGATCACCTCTTTGACTGTAATTTCTTCCATGATGGTCAGGTTGTGAGTCGATAAAGATAGTTCAAGTTTTTTCTCTGAGGTCCCTTTTGTCAATATCATCTGCCACGCGGAGCAATCGCCGGGTGTCATTCACATTGACAGAGAACAGCGCAATTACAGCCAGGAATGCTGACCAGTTAAGTGAGCCCGGAAGGAGAACCTCGGCAATCATTATCAGTCCGATTATTATCCTGACCTCAGTGGGTCCCATTTTGCCGGAATCAATTGAATATTTGCCTGTTATATAGAGTCTTATCAGCGCAATTATCATTTCCCAGCCATAGAGTACAACGAATCCGTATCCCAGCAGTTTCCAGGGCCCTTCTGAATAGATGAAGTATCCGACGCCTATCAGTATGATGCTGATCCAGTCGATTGTAATGTCGAGGGTGAATCCGTACTTGCGCCTGGGTTTGTTCCTGTAATATGCAAGCCTCCCGTCAAGCGAGTCTCCAAACCAGCTGATGGCAAAGCCCACCAGTCCAAGAAGCAGGAAGTTCCTGCTGAAGTAAGATGCAAGGATAAAGCTTGCAGAGACTATAATGTTTCCGAAAAATCCTATTCCGGTAAGCATGTTTGAAGTAATAAAAGCCGGAATTCTCCTGACAAGCCACGAAATGGCAATTTCTTCCGGCTGCTTGAGGAGGTTGGTTCTTACCCTGTCAGTGAAGACATTTCTGAGAACCTCTGTATTGAAAATAGATTTCAGGTTGTTTTTCCGGGGGCCTCTTACTGACATGACAAAAATTTCACCTAAGTTATAATATTTTACCTGGAACAAACTCATCAGGCAGGGGCATTTCATAGACTTTCTTCCGGAGATAGTCTCCCAGTGCGAGCGGATCAGCAAATTGTGACTGTTCCTCAACCGAGATTATCTCACCGATGCCGAGTCGCTGTTGCCGGTCACGTTTGTTGAACACCTCGGATGGAAGCCTCAGGAGCCTGATCCTCCAGTCTATCAGGCCAAGGAAATAAAAGAACGGAGAGTTTTTGTCGAAGAACCTGATTGGGATAACAGGAACCTTCATGGAATGGATCAGGTGAAGTATGCTATCCTGCCACCGGCGGTCCCTCACTCTCATATCCCTGAGGCTGAAGTCGGAGACTGCCCCGGAGGGGAAAAAGCCGAGCGGATGTCCTTCACGCAGGTGTCCGATTGCATCTCGGATGCCCCTGATGCTCGCCGCCTTGACCCCTGTCTTTTTGTTGCCTGTGGGTACAACAGGTATAAAGTTGCATTCGAGTGTTCTGACAAGCGAAAGGATCCTGTTTACGATGAACTTGTAGTCAGGTCTTATCCGTGCCATCATGTCGATTGTGATTATCCCGTCAAGTCCACCGTACGGATGGTTTGAGACTGTGATGAAAGGTCCGTCGGGCAGTGCTTTCAGTCTGTCTGCGTTTCCAACCAGGTACCTGACGCCCAGGTCATCAAGAAGCCTTGAGGTGAATTCCGGGCCCTGCCATGCTCCCGAGTTGTCATAGACCATGTTTACCTTGTCAATTGCAAGGAATCTGATGATCAGTTCAGCAAAACGCCGGCCGTTTTTTCCCCTGAACAGAAATGACAGAGGTTCGAGATCTTTCGGCTCAATGACTTTCATGACCATAAGTTCAAAAATACAAATTTCGCGTAAAATATTCAATAACAGACCTCACTGCCGGCCAACCGTGAAAGTGATGACTAGAATCATAAAATTCCTCATTTTAAAAAACATATATTTGAGGCCGTATTCTTTTTCGGGCCTGGCAAAAAACAAAAACGCATGAAAAATCCAATCTTCACCCTGATCACCGCGGCAGCTGGCATGATTGCAATGATTACTTCATGTACAACCGCCACCCCCACTGATCTTACAATAAACAGCATCATTCCGAAGCCTGTTTTTGTGGAAGCCACCGGCGAATCATTTTCGCTGACGGCGAAGAGTGACATCTTTATCATGCCCGGGAGCCCTGAGGAAATTACAGGTATCGGCAACTACCTTGCAGGGAAGCTGAATCCCTCCACCGGTCTCAGCCTTGAAGTTATTACTGACGGCCGGAAGCCCGGGAAGGGAGACATCGTGCTTGGTCTCGGCGAAGAAGATTCCGTTCTCGGCGAAGAGGGATATGAGATGGTTATCACAGATAAACTGCTCACAATCACAGCCAACAAGCCTGCAGGACTTTTCCGCGGCATCCAGACCGTAAGGCAGCTCCTGCCACCTGAGATCGAGGCTGACACTATTCAGGCAGGGCCGTGGGTAATAGCCACGGGAACCATTCGTGATTACCCTGTTTACGGTCACCGCGGTGAAATGCTCGATGTGGCTCGTCATTTCTTCGGCCCGGAGGATGTAATGAAGCATATTGACAGGCTTGCTCTTTATAAAATGAACACTCTTCACATCCACTTGTCGGATGACCAGGGATGGAGGATAGAGATCAAGTCATGGCCCAACCTTACCGCCCATGGCGGGAAGACGGAAGTGGGCGGCGGCGAAGGCGGCTTCTTCACCCAGGAGGAATATGCCGGCATAGTAAAGTATGCGTCAGAAAGATACATTACCATTATTCCTGAAATAGACATGCCAAGCCATACGAACGCAGCACTCTCTTCATATCCTGAACTGAATGTCGGAGGCAAGGTTGTTGAACTGTATACCGGGACGAATGTAGGATTCAGCACTTTTGACACACGCTCAGAGACAACGTACAAATTTGTCGATGATGTGGTGCGTGAGATAGCCGCACTAACCCCGGGCCCGTACTTTCACATCGGCGGCGACGAATCACATTCGACAAAAATGGATGATTACATATATTTTGTCAACAGGGTTCAGGACATAGTAGTATCTCACGGGAAGAATATAACCGGATGGGATGAGATTGCCAATGCGACGCTGAAGCCGAATACTGTCGTACAGTATTGGGCAAGGGCTGAAAATGCAATCAAGGGGCTCGGCCAGGGGGCAAAAGTCCTCATGTCTCCCTGCAAATATGCATATACAGACATGAAGTACGACTCGACAACAGTCCTCGGATTGAGCTGGGCTGCTTACATTGAGGTTGATGATGCCTACAACTGGGATCCGGCCTCACTGGTGCCTGAGATCAGGAAGGAAAACATAACCGGTGTTGAGGCGCCGCTATGGGCGGAGACTGTCACAAACCTGAAAGAGGTGGAATATCTTGCTTTTCCAAGACTCCCCGGATATGCCGAGATAGGATGGACCCCTGCAGAAATGCGTTCATGGGATGAATACCGCGTACGTCTTGCCGCACACGGTAAGAGGATGGAAATGCTGGATATCGGTTTCTATCGCTCCCCGCTTGTTGAATGGGATCAGCCGGCCAGATAAGAAAAAAGAAGACCGGATTAATATAAACAGTTAATCAATCACAAAAAGTACCATGGAATTTTTACTTGACGGAATAACCAACATCAGCTGGCAGCAGGCGGTTATGTGGGTTATAGGGGCCCTGCTGATCTATCTGGCAATCGGGAAGAAGCTTGAACCGGCGCTTTTGTTGCCAATGGGCTTCGGTGCTATTATTGTTAACCTGCCGCTTTCAGGCGTGCTGAACCAGAGTCTTCCGGGCATCGGGGATGTGACTGGAATTATCGAATGGCTTTTCAAGGTCGGTATCGAAGCGTCGGAAGCGATGCCTCTGCTGCTTTTCATCGGGATAGGTGCCATGATCGACTTCGGTCCGCTGCTTTCGAATCCCAGGCTTCTGCTTTTCGGTGCTGCAGCACAGTTCGGGATATTCATCACTATCTCGGCTTCGGTCCTTCTGGGCTTCGACCTCAGGGACGCCGCTTCCATAGGCATTATCGGAGCTGCTGACGGACCTACATCGATTCTTGTGTCACAGGTGCTCAAGAGCAGTTATATCGGACCTATTGCCATTGCAGCGTATTCGTACATGGCACTCGTTCCGATAATTCAGCCGTTTGCAATCAAGCTTTGTACGACAGAAAAGGAGAGGAAGATCAGGATGCCTTACAACCCTAAGAGCGTTTCACGGATGACAAGGATAATATTCCCGATTGCTGTCACAATCATTGCCGGTTTGGTTGCCCCGGCATCAATTGCACTTGTGGGATTCCTGATGTTCGGAAACCTTATCAGGGAGTGCGGCGTTCTCAATTCCCTGTCTGACACCGCACAGAAGGAAATGGTCAACCTGATTACACTGTTGCTGGGGATTACTATTGCAGCAAGCATGCAGGCTGATAAATTCGTGTCGCCCTCTACACTTAAGATCATGGGGCTGGGCCTGGTTGCATTCGTATTCGATACAATTGCCGGGGCTTCATTTGCCAAGTTCCTCAACCTTTTCCTGAAGGAAAAGATCAACCCGATGGTTGGCGCTGCCGGAATCTCGGCCTTCCCTATGTCATCGAGAGTTATTCAGAGACTGGGCCTCGAGGCTGACCCCAATAACCACCTGCTGATGCAGGCTGCCGGTGCAAACGTATCAGGTCAGATAGCAAGCGTGATCGCCGGTGGTGTGATAATAGGACTTGTACCCGGATTACTTTAAAGGAGGCAAATTATGGAATCAGATCTGATAAAATCACTTGAACTTATGGGCCAGGGTATGACGGCCATATTCGTCGTCATAATTGTAATTTACCTTGCAGTTCATCTTATACTGAAACTTACCGGCGGCAGGAAAAAGGAGCAGGCCGACTGATCCGGCCGGTGGCCGGGAGCTGTCCGAAGCCCCGGCCATGCCGGCATGACTGTGCCTAAAAGTCACCTTCGGCATTGCCGAAGATCCTGAAGTTGTATGTTAGCATGAATATCGGGCGTGCAAAGATTGTCATCCGGTAACCTTTTATCATGCCGTTCTCATTCTTGAAGTAGATCGAATACGGATTCTTTCGCCCCAGCACATTGTAAATGGTGGCCGTAAATGAAGAGTGGTTGAGTTTTTTGGCCTGCAGGTTACCGTTTATGGTGGCAGCCAGGTCAAGTCTCAGATAATACGGGATCCGGTAGTCATTCCTGTTCGAATAGTAGACATGTGTCGAATTGTAGAAGTTGTAGAAGGCAACAGGGTACGTTATGGGTCTTCCTGAGCTGTAAACGAAGTTTGACGTCAGGTTAAACCGTCTCGATGCTTTTGCATTTACAACAATCTTAAGGTCATGGGGCTTATCGTAGTTTGCCGGGAAGTAGTTGCCCCTGTTTACCTTCTCCTCTTCGAACTGTCCGTCGACCTTCATGAAGACCCTTGACCAGGTATAGCTTACCCATCCGGTGACGCTGCCTGACTGTTTCTTTGCCATAAGTTCGACACCGTATGCCTTGCCGTCGCCGTTTATTATATCCGCCTCGAGGGTTGGATTCATGAGCAGTTCGGCTCCGCCTTTATAATCGAGAGTATTTGTGAGCCACTTGTAATAGCCTTCCACTGAAGTTTCAATTGCCCTGCGGTTAAAGTTCACATAGAATCCGGCTGATACCTGGTCGCCTCTCTGAGGCCTTATGTAGGTATCACTCAGCTTCCAGATATCGACGGGTGACATCGAGGTCGTGTTTGAAATCATGTGGAGGTACTGGTATGCTCTCTGGGCGCCAATTTTGAATGATGCGCTACCGGAAAGCATGAACCTTGACGAGAACCTGAAGTCGAGGCCCGGGTAAGAGCTTACTGTTGTGTTTTTCCCGTATGTAACAGTATCTGTGATGGTTTCGGTGCTTCGTGGCATTCCCTCTGCATAGATGAATTCGTTGCGTGGGCCGAAGCTGCTGTAACGCGTTCCACGTATCCCGGCTGTGACTGAAAGCCAGGGTGTTATTTCAAGCTCGTCACTCAGGTAGAGAGAGGGTTCCAGGGCTCTTTCACCCTGCAGCTCAAGAGGGATGGCCTCAGACCAGCTTCCGAGCGGTTCACGCCTGCCGGGTTCGAGTGAGTAGAGGGTTGCGTCAATGCCGAATTCCATCCTGTTTTTTGCCGAACTGAGGAATGTGAAATCAGCCCTTCCGATCTTCTGGCTAAGGTTATAGTGTGTCTTGTTTGACTCAAGTGAGTCAGCGGTTTGTGTCAGTTCGTAGCTGTAATCGCTGAGGATGGCAAAAAACTGAGCTGTGAGCCTGTCACCGAAACTGTGTTTCCATTTCAGCGTAGCAGCCGTATTTCCGTATTTGAAGCCGCTTTCCATGAAGTAATCGAACCTGTCGTCACTGTAGTATCCGGAGAGTGAGATTGAATTTTTCCTGTCAAGATCGGCTGTCAGTGTTCCCTGAAGGTCATAGAATCCGGCTGTGCTCTTTTTCAGTCTCTCGTCGTTGAGCATTCCCAGGAGCCAGTCGGAATAGGTTGAACGTGCACCAATTATAAATGAAACCTTATCCCTGACAAGGGGGCCCTCAATCATCAGCCTGCCTGTGACGGGGCTTATACCGCCACTGACCTTAACCTTTTGACGGTTGCCTTCAGCAGGAACAATCTCCATAACTGACGAGAGCCGACCTCCGTATTTTGCCGGCATTCCGCTTTTGAAGAGGGTAACGTCAGTTATCAGGTCAGAGTTGAATGCCGAGAAGAATCCGAAGAAGTGTGATGCGTTTATTATCGGGGCATAGTTAAGCAGGACGAGGTTCTGGTCAGTGCTTCCGCCACGTACGTTGAATCCGGCTGACGCTTCGCCGACTGTCTGAATCCCCGGAAGCATGAGTGTGCTCTTGAGCAGGTCCGCCTCGCCAAGTCCAAGTGGTATCTGCCTGAGCATCTTTACGTTGATTTTTTCAGTGCCCATCCGGGTGTTCCTGACGTTATTTTCCCTGTTTGCTGAGATTACAACTGCGTCAATCTCGCTCGGGCTTTCGGCGAGCGTGACATCCAAAGAGCCGTCTGACCATATAAGCACATTCCTGGTGGCGGTTTTCATCCCCATCATCCTGTACTCGATCCTGTACTGTCCCGGAGGAACAGATATGGAGTAAAAACCAGTACTGTTTGTCATCGCCCCCGTCCGGAGCTTGTCTACATAAACGACCACACTCTGTATTCCGGTTCCGTCAGCTTCATCCCTTACAACACCTGACAGGGTAACCCTTTCAGGCAGTTTACCGGTAGAAGGCCTGCCTATCCTGAAGAGACGGTAGTCATCGCTTACGGTTGACTCCTCCTCCTGCATCACCGGCCTGAGAAATTCAGCCGAAGCCGCCTCGGCGTACCTTTCACTTATATAAGCTTCGTATTCCTTCGCAAAGCCGGTCTTAATTGCATAACCCTTCGAAAGGATTATCCTGTTGTCAGGGGTGATCATGAAAAGGAGTCCGTCACGCCGCAGAGTCTTGTCCAGGACCCCTTCCACAGTGGCGTTGACGGCAGAAACGTCAAGATAAAGAGAATCGGTCCATTTCGGGGTGTAATAGATTCTTACAGGCACCCTCCTTTCAATTGTGTCGACAAAGTCACTGAAGAGTATCCGGTTGAACTGGAATGTAAGGTTGTTATCCTGCCCGTGCAAGAAAAGGGAGAACCCCAGCAAAACTGATAATAACAGGTTCCTTTTCATAATCATTTCACTGCGCCGGAGCGATTATCATAAGCTTGTAACACATTAATTATCTGTCTCTTACCTGCCTTGCGAAGATTTATCCCCTGCCGGTCGACTATTTTTTTCATTTCAGCCGAACCTTCCCCGAAAAGTTTGAAAAATTTGTTTCCTGATGATATCCTTTTATAGCCTTGCGGGGTGATGACGTAGCCTGCAGGAGAGTGATAGTACTCGTCTATTCCGTTGCGCTGATGCACAACGGATCTGTGCCTGATAATGTACTTTGTGGTGCCGTTGTACGCTGTTTCATAAAAGCCTGGCTGAATCTCCCCGCGGGTTTCTTCTGAAGAAAAGTACCTGAACCGGAGGGTGTCAGTACGGAAAAAGAGAGTAAATCCGCCTATCAGGTCAGGTTTGATCGATATCAGGTACAGGTTCCGGCCGAAATCGTTGTCAATTTCAGAAAAGATTACCTCATCTGTAAAAGTGTCATACTGAAGCTTAATACCCTTATGTTTTCTCCCGCTGACAGTTATTTCCGACGTACGGTCTTCCCCATAGAAAAGAAGGGGCTTATGTTTTGCCCTGTAGTGGTACGGGAAGTATTCGGTGCCGTTTATAAAGGCATACTGTGTGCCTGTTCTGGTTGCATAAATGCTGTCAAGCAATACTCTGCCGGCAATTTCATCGAGGGCGAAGGAACCCGGCTTTACATCCGGCCCGACCGTTGTCCCCGGCTGTGAATACCCTGACAGCGTAAGGCACAGGAAGAGAATCAGCAGGGGTTTTCTTGTCATCTGGGATAAGGATGCTAAAAGCAATGCCGAAATAACAAATATTATTCCGAATAGAGAGCCAGTTAACATTTTTTATGGTTTCGGAGCCTTATTTTTCCGGCCTCTCTGATATCCGGGAGCGTTTAAGTTCTATTTTTGTCAATTCTTCATCCACAGGATTAAATCTGAAGCCGGAAATTGGAAGGGATCATTATCAAACGAATTTACAGGGTCATTTTTTTTATAATCATTTCCCTTTCTATTGTGACATGTATCGATCCGTATACACCTCAGCTGAGAAGTTTTGAGTCGAGGCTGGTTGTTGATGCGCTTGTCACCGACGAGGCCACCTCAAATTATGTCCGTCTTTCACGCACTACACTTTTACCTGATGATAAACCTGCAAAAGTCACCGGGGCTGTTGTAACTATAACTGATGACCTGGGAGTGTCTGTCAATCTTGAAGAGAGGTATCCGGGAGACTACCGGACTGACAGTCTTTCCTTCAGGGGTGAGACAGGCAGGACCTATACACTCAGAATTGAGACGGCCGAGGGCGAAAATTACGAATCTGATCCTTGCCTGATGCTTCCTGTTCCCGGCATTGACAGCCTTTATTTCGGAAGGGACCAGGTTTTTTCGGAGGAAACAGGGCGGTTCCGTGAGGGAATTACATTCTATATCGACACGAAGGAAGAAACTCCCGGAAGTTACTACCGGTGGTCATACGAAGAGTGGTGGAAGTTTTCTGTACCTGATCCGGCCATTTTCAGGTATCTGAATGACTCAACAATTATTCCTCTTGAAACGGTTAATCGCACCTGTTATGCTCATACCTGTTCTGACCTGATTGACATTGACAACACAATCACAGGACATATAGGCGATTTTATAATGAAACCGGTTCATTTCATCGCCTCGGATGAGAGTGACAGACTGTTGATCCAGTATTGTTTTGAGGCCAGGCAGATGTCTATATCTGCGGAAGAATATGAGTTCTGGCATATGATGACAGAGATCAATGAGGCCGGCGGTGACATTTTCGACAAGCAGCCCTTCCAGGTCTTCAGCAACATAAAGAACAAAACCAACGCCGATGACCAGGTAATCGGATACTTCCAGGTGTCAGGGGTCAGGAAGAAGAGCATTTACGTAACATTCAGGGATGCTGAGGCACTGGACCTCCCGCTGTACTTCTATGAATGTGACAGACAGGAAAAGGGAGAGATTGACTATCCCTCGTCAGGGCTTGGCGAAGGTTACACCTTTGACGATATTCATGCTGCATTTCTGCATTCAGGCTATTCATTTGTAGGCCCCATTTATAATAGTAATTATGAGCTATTCAGGCTTATTTTCGTGAAACCTTACTGTGCAGACTGTACTCTGAGGGGAAGTATCAGCAAACCATTGTTCTGGGTTGATCTCGTATAAGCAAAATCGGATGAAACTTTCAGAGAACCATACCGGCCTGCCGCTTTTCCCTGCTCTGCTGCACTTACTGCTTATATTCGTTGTGCTGGTTCCGGTTTCGCTTTGCGCACAGGGACCAGTTGTTACCGGTACGCGTGCCCATGGTGAAATGCCTGACATCGAGGAGATTCGTCTGGCCACAGACAGGGATATCTATATTGCAGGCGAGCAGGTATTTTTCAACGTATGGCAGATCGGGCGTCTGACGCACACGCCCGGTACAGTAAGCAGGGTTGTTTATACAGATCTGATTGACAGCAATAAATCGCCTGTGGTACAGGTGAAAACAGGTACAGACGGTTTCACCGGGGCGGGTGTGTTCAGGATCCCTGACACGCTACGTACGGGGAACTATTTAGTACGTTCGTTCACCAACCTGATGAAAAACTACTCTCAGGATCTCTTCAGCTACAGGATGATCACTGTTGTAAATCCGTTCCGGAGCTTTGCAGGGACAAAGATTCCGCCGTCAGACAACATGGCTGACAGTGTGGCGTATTTTCCTGAGACAGGCTCATTGGTTGCCGGTCTTAAAGGCAGGCTGGGGATAAAGTGTTTCAATAAAGAGGGTGATCCTGTGTCTGCCCGGGGCTTTGTGGTGACTGCTGCCGCGGATACTCTGGCCGCTTTCAGTACAGACAGGCACGGGACGGCCATCTTTGAACTGACTCCGCCTGACGCCGGGAAACTGAGCCTCGTAATGACAGACGAAGCAGGTGCAGGAAGAAAATATAACATGCCTGAAGTACAGGAAACCGGTGTTACATTTTACATGAGTGCCGGGAGCAGTCAGGGCGAAGTATCGATCCGCCTGGCAACCGATGAAGATATCAGAGGCAAAATGCTGAAAGTCACCTATGCGCCGGTCAGCAGTGCACCCCTGGTGAAAGAGGTATATGCTGCAGGTAATATTGTTGTGAAATTCGTGCCGGGAAGTCTTCCCGAAGGTCTTGCAAGGGTATCTATTACAGATTTGCAAGGTCATGAAATGGCTTCCAGGTGGTATTACAACAACTCCCTGCAACCGGTAAACCTGGATGTGAATACAAGTTCTTCCCTGTTAACCGCACGCGAAAAGGAGAGGTTGACTTTCAGAATGACCGACGGTGACGGCAACCCGCTTTCCGGCATCATTTCAGTATCGGTTGTAAAACGGGGACTGATTAACAGAAGCTGCTTCGACGGTCTTTCCAGGGATCTGCAGCTGCCTTCGGTACAGGTTTTGAGAACTGATATCACAGAGCCTGGCATCAATGATTTTCTGATTTTCTGTGAAGCGAACGGTGTTTTTTCCGGTACCTCCGGTACGAAGGGTGAGATAACCTTTCTTCCGGAACCGGAAGGTCACCTCGTAACGGGGGTTGTTCGTGATATTGAAACCGGAGAACCTCTTGCAGGAGAAGATCTTACACTGTCAGTTGTTGGCAGGGTTGCACACTGCATTTTTACCCGGAGCGACAGTGATGGGAGATTCAGTTTCCCCATAACGGAATACGGCAGGAAGGAGATCGTGATCCAGCGGCTGAACCCGCGGAAGGAAGGCTACTACGTCGATCTCGCTGATCCCTTCCTCTTCCCGATGACGCTCAGCCAGGCTCCGGGGCCCTTTTATCCTGATACCACAATGCTTGGTGAGTTAAATGATGCAATCATCAGCATGCAGGTAAGAAACATCTACGATCCTTTCCTGGCGAAAAGCAGAGTAAAGCTCTCAGATGGAAACATTGCACGATTCTTCGGTGAGCCTGACCGTTCGGTGGTTCTTTCGGATTTCATACAACTCACAACTCTCCGGGAGGTTTTCAAGGAGATCGTACCCGGGCTGACAACAACCGGAAGGGATGAAAACCTCACTCTCCGGCTTACAAACAGGTATCAGGGCATTATCTTCAATTCACAGCCACTTGTAATCCTCGACGGCGTACCGGTGTATGATCTGGAAAAGGTGCTTGAAATACCGTCATCGCAGATTGAGAAGGTAGAGGTTTTAAGTGTCAGGTTTTTTACAGGAGAACTGGTTCTGGACGGTATAATCAATATCGTTTCCCATAAGGGTGACCTGAGTGTGCTTGAATTCGACAGATCTGTCATGAGGCAGGAATATGAAATGATGCTTGACAGTTATGAAACAGTCTCACCTGATTACTCAACCGATTCACTCAGGGCAAGCCGTATTCCCGATTACCGCAACACGCTGTACTGGAACCCCTCGGTCAGGGCCGGTGTCGGCGGTACTGCAGCGGTTGAGTTCTGGACTTCCGACGAGACCGGGGAATATCTTGTTGTAGCCGAGTGTATTGCCGCTGACGGAAGAAGAGGCAGGAAGATGATCCCCTTTACTGTAAGACACTGACGTCCGCTATTGCAAAAACGGAATTTCAATCCGGTCTCAAAAAAGTTGTAACTTTAGCCTGACAACCCCGCCGGAAGGAAGAAGCCGGTATATGTCGGACCAAACAGTGATCGGATGAAAAGAGTTCTTTTACTTATGCTTGTTGCACTTGCGGCAGCATGCAGCACCCAGAGAAAGAGCGCTTCTGCAATTACTGAAGACAACCTGATAATAACAAGGAAATACGTCGGTGATTTCGTTGAGTACCGTCATACAGGGCCGGAAAATTATGAAGGTCCGAACATTATCTGGATAAAGACGACGATGGAAGGTCAGTACGGCAAGATCTCCGCTTACGGCCGCAAATGTGACTTCGCCGGTGGCGAAAGGCTCTATCTGAGAAGAAAATTTTACAGCCCGGGCATCGTCTCCGGATACTGGGTCTATGTGATTGAAAATGACTCGTCAGTATCATACCGTGCAACTGACCTTCAGCATGACCGTGAGGTGTACATCAAAACATGGTTTGAGTGACTTACCCCGCAGCCTGTTGTAAATGAAGAGTATTATTCTTACCGCATTTCAGAAATTTGACCGTTCTCAGAGCCTGGGCGGGATTCTGCTTTTCGGGGCGACAATCATAGCATTGATATTTGCAAACTCCCGGCTGGGCGAGTTCTATGACACACTCCGGGAGACTACGCTGGGTTTCGAAGCTGGTGGCTTCAGTCTGAAAAAACCGTTGTTGTTATGGGTCAATGACGGTCTGATGGCCATTTTCTTTTTCATGATCGGGCTGGAGATCAAGAGGGAGCTGATGATAGGTGAGCTGAACTCACCCTCTAAGGCGGCCCTTCCTCTTATTGCCGCCCTTGGCGGGATGCTTGTTCCGGTGGTTTTTTACCTCATTCTGAACAGAAACCCTCAGGCATCACATGGATGGGGCATACCGATGGCTACTGACATAGCCTTTTCTCTTGCCATTCTGAAGCTGCTGGGCAACAGGGTTCCTGTCGGCCTGAAGGTTTTCCTTGCGGCTTTTGCAATAATAGATGACATAGGCGCCGTTCTGGTCATAGCCCTGTTTTACAGTTCTTCAATTGACTGGATGATGCTTGCATGGGCTGCCGTACCAATGACGTTTCTTGTTTTCCTGAACCTCAGGAACCTGTTTCCTAAATACCTTCATCTTGCATGCGGCATAATAATCTGGTATTTCTTTCTCAAATCTGGAATTCATCCCACCATCGCCGGGGTATTGCTGGCCTTTACGGTTCCGCTCAGACAGAAGACTGATGCTCATACCTTTACCGTGGAGATGTGCAGGATTGCCGATGAATTCAGGGAACATGACTCTGACCTGACTCCGTTGCTTACTCATGAGCAGATAGAAAGAATTGATGACATTGAGCAATGGACGGAAAAGGTGCAATCACCCCTGCAGCATCTCGAGCATGTTCTGCATGGCTGGGTAGCCATGTTCATCATGCCCGTCTTCGCGTTTTTCAATGCCGGCGTTGCTTTCAGTTCCGGTATGGATCCGGATTTCTCTCTGATCACCACCCTTGCTCTCAGTCTCTTCCTTGGCAAAACAGTCGGAGTGACCCTCTTCTCATTCGCCGGCCTGAAGCTTAAGCTGGCCAGCCTGCCGAAGGGAGTCACCTTTGGCCAGATATTCGGTACGGCAATGCTTGCAGGAGTCGGATTCACAATGTCGATGTTCATTGCCAGCCTGGCATTTTCGGACGCTGCAATCCTGATGGATTCGGCGAAGATCGGCATTATGACCGGGTCGCTTGTTTCAGGCACTGCAGGGTACCTTATGCTCAGGTTCCGCCGAACAAAAATTTGACTTCCGGTAAACGGTGAAGTAATTTTGTGTAAAGAGGGCTGAAACTATTCATCTTCAGCCCCGGGCATTGCCCTTTCTGAAAATTACTCAATCAAACGCTTACGGTAATGAAACGGGATTCCCTTACTTCTGCAACACTGATACTGTCTGCATGGATGATGTGTTTTATCAATTCATGTGAAGAAAAAACAAACCTGCCTGCAGTAACAACTTCCGCGGCAGCCGGCATTACCAAAACCGCTGCAGCTTCAGGGGGCAATGTCACCGATGACGGTGGCGATGAAGTGACAGTAAAGGGAGTATGCTGGAGTACTTCGGAGAATCCGACAGTTTCAGGAAAAAAGACTTCTGACGGTTCTGGTCCCGGTCCCTTTACCAGCTCGATCACCGGGCTGACACCGGGGACAAGATATTATGTAAGGGCTTATGCCGGGAGCAGTTCAGGCACCGGTTACGGGCAGAATGTGTCTTTTATGACTCAGGCCGTCGGGATGGCTGTGGTCATCACCGATGTTCCCACCCTGGTTACATCCGCCACAGCTGTCTCTGGTGGTTCCATAACTGATGACGGCGGAGGCGCCATCCTGTCCAAAGGCGTTTGCTGGGAAAAAAAGGCCACCGGATTGCCCACGACAAGCAGCAACAAAACTGCTGACGGCAGCGGTCCTGATCCTTTTACAAGCAGTCTGACAAAATTGTTACCGGGTACAGATTATTACGTGAGGGCTTATGCTGAAAATGCATCAGGCACTGCATACGGGCCTGAAAAGGAGTTCAGGACAGCAGCAACCATTCCGACCCTTTCCACTGACACGGTAATCTCTGTGACAGCTTCATCGGCACGCACCGGCGGAAACATTTCCCTTGACGGCGGCTCTCCGGTTACTGCCAGGGGTGTCTGCTGGGATATCCATCCGAATCCGACCCTGGAAATAGCCCGAACGACAAACGGATCAGGATCGGGATCATTCGTAAGCGACCTGAACAATCTGAAGGCTGGCACAGTCTATTATATCAGGGCATATGCTACAAACAGCATTGGCACCAACTACGGTCAGCAGAGACAGTTCACAACAAAAAACGGGGTGGTGGATGTTACCACAAATGCTGTGTCTGATATTATGGCTTATACTGCAAAGTGCGGCGGCACGGTCACTGATGACGGCGGGTCAGCCATAACAGCCAGGGGTGTCTGCTGGAGCACCTCCCCGAATCCGACAACAGGCAGCGTCGGGAAAACGACTGACGGCAGCGGAACGGGCACCTTCACAAGCTCCATTGCCAGTCTCCAGCCCGGGACCAGGTATTATGTCAGGGCGTACGTCACTAACGGAGTGGGGACAACGTATGGGAACCAGGAGGAATTCACAGCCAGGAACGGCATAGTAACGCTTACGGTAAATGCTCCCTCCTCTGTTGCTGCTGCCACCGCCACCGCCGGAGGCACAATAGGCGATGACGGCGGTGCAGCGGTGACGGCCAGGGGTGTCTGCTGGGGCACCTCCCAGAATCCGACGACAGGCAGCGTCGGAAAAACGACTGACGGTAGCGGTACAGGCAGTTACTCAAGCAGCCTGACCGGGCTGTCACCTAACACCGTATATTATGTCAGGGCGTATGCAACGAATGCAGTTACAACAAGTTATTCTTCAAACCAGGAGAGCTTTCGGACTAAAGACGGCAACGCCGTTTTAACAACCAATTTGATATCAGGTGTTATGGCCGCAACTGCAACCAGCGGGGGAAGCATAACCGACGACGGCGGATCGGCGGTTACTGAACGTGGTATATGCTGGGGGACAAACACGGGGCCGACCACAGCCGGAAGTCATGCTGCCAGCGGTACAGGTACCGGCAGTTTTTCGGCCAGTTTATCCGCATTGCTTCCGAATACAACTTATTATGTCAGGGCTTATGCTAAAAACATTATAAGAACTACATACGGCAATGAGCGGAGCTTCACAACCAAAAACGGCATCCCGGTTGTTTCAACTGCAGCTGTAAGCAACATAAAAGCTGCAACTGTAACCACGGGTGGAAATATCACCGATGACGGCGGGTCAGCCATAACTGCGCGGGGTGTATGCTGGAGTACAAACCCAGGACCCACAGTCTCCAACAGCAGGACGACTGATGGCACCGGCGCTGGAGTATTTGCAAGCGCTCCGGCCGCAATGCAGCACTATACCAGATTCTATCTGCGGGCCTACGCCACAAACATCTATACGACCAGTTACGGTGAGCAACAGGAATTCACAACCCTTGTCGGAGATACTGACGGAAACAGTTATAATGCTGTGGTTATTGGCACTCAGACATGGTTGAAAGAAAACCTTCGAACTACAAAACTTAATGACGGGACAGCTATTCCATATGTGCCTGACAATAGTGACTGGGCAAACCTCACAAACCTCAAAATCCCTGCTTACACCTGGTACAATAACGACATAGGAAACAAGGGTGATTACGGAGCATTGTATACCTGGTTTACGGTAAAAACGAACAAGCTTTGTCCGGCTGGCTGGCATGTTCCCACTGATGCTGAATGGACAGAACTTGAGAGCTTCGCCGGCGGCTACACAGTTGCCGGGGGTAAGCTTAAGGAAGCGGGTTATGATCATTGGGCTGCTCCAAATACAGGAGCTACCAATGAGTACGGTTTCACAGCTCTTGGTGGAGGATGGCGGACAGGCGGAGGCGGGTTTCAGAATTTCACTGGGGCCGGTTATTGGTGGACTTCCTTTACAATCTTAACTGATGCGCCTTACTGGAGGTATATGGTTTATGATAATGTGGGTGTAGCACATGGTTATAATGGCGATCCAAGCTTCGGCCTCTCTGTACGGTGCATCAAGGATTATGTACCGAAGAAATAAAAACACTCTTATCTTTACGCGTATCATCTGAATAAAATGGATCTTTACTTCATGGCCCTTATTCCGGGGAAGGAGTTAAGGGACCGGGTACGCGTTGTCAAAGAGAGAATAAAGGCTGACTACAACGCCGGTCACGCACTCAAATCTCCTGCTCATATTACACTGCAGATGCCTTTCAAAAGGAACAGCAGAGATGAATCTGCCATCTCTGAAGCTCTTGCTAAATTTGCTGCTGAAGAAACTCCCTTTGCTGTAAGGCTGAATGGCTTTGGCTGCTTCGCCCCGAGGGTCATTTTCATCAGGATAGATGATCCGGATCCGGTAAAGTCAATCCATGGCCGGTTGAAAGGAATTCTGGCCGAAAACCTTGGATTTCCTGTCAGCGAGATCATGAATGATGTCCAGCCCCACATAACCGTTGCCACTCGCGATCTTACAAAAGAAGCCTTCAGGGAGGCGTGGCCTGAATTTCAGAATGAGGAATTCAGGGGTACTTTTGAAGTTGACAGTATCTTCCTGCTGAAGCATAACGGGAAAAGCTGGGATATTTTCAGGGAATTTCCATTCAGAAAAAATGGATAGAAGGAGGTTTATATCAGGAAGCGCCCTCGCTGCTGCAGGATGGGTGACAGTGCGTCCGCTGGCAGCCCTTTCAGGTTCTGCAGTCCCGGCAGTATCCGCGTTAACTGCAGGACAGGCGGCCGGGGCCGGTCTGGCTGCAACGGATAACGCCATCGCAGGAGGGAGCGGCCTCTTTCAGCTGTTCCGGAATCCTTCATCAGGTTACCACCCTTTCGTCAGGTGGTGGTGGAATGGGAACAAGATCGAAGCGGAGGAACTCGTAAGGGAAATGCAACTGCTCAAGGCAGCAGGTATTGGCGGTGTGGAGATAAACCCGGTGGAGTTTCCTTCCCGTTTTAACGGTGATGATAACGGGAAACCATCCCTTGAATGGCTGAGCACGGAGTGGAGCAATATGTTGAAGGTCGTTTTCGCCGAGGCGAAGAGGCTTGAGATGACCTGCGACCTGATCGTCGGTTCCGGATGGCCTTTCGGAGCAGAGGATACGGCTGAAGAGGAACGGTCACAGGTTGTTGTTGTCGCCGTGCGTAAGGTCAGCGGTCCGGCAGAATTGTCAATTTCACGGGAAGAAATCTTTCTGGAAGCCGGCCCTGCAATAAGTAATAAGTTTCCTGGCAGGAAGCATTCGCTGCTTTCCCTGATGCTGGTGCCTGACCCGCTTACCTCAGCCGATGAAATAACTGACCTGTCCGGCATGACCGGAGAGGAGTTCTTCGACATTTTCATACCCGGGGGTGATCATGCGCTCTATGCTCTTGTACAGGTCACTGGTTTCATGCAGGTGATAAACGGCGCCCCGGGTGCAAGCGGTCCCGTTATCGACCACTTCAACAGGGATGCAGTAAACGGGTTCCTGTACAGGATGTCAGAATCGATCGAGCCTGTCACCGGACCTCTGAGGGAGCATCTGCGGGCTCTCTTTACAGACAGCATGGAGCTCGAGGGCGCCAACTGGACCGATGACATGAGGGAGGAGTTTTTCAGGCGCAGGGGTTATGACATCTTTCCTTACCTGCCGTTTGTTCTTTTCAGGACAGGTTCAATGGGCAATGTGACAGACTGGAACTACGGGGTGGAAACAGGCCCTGCTCTAAAGGATATGATCTGCCGCATACGGTATGATTTTGAGACCACGAAGGCGGAGCTTCTTGAGGAGCGGTTCATGCAGACCTTTACGGGTTGGTGCAGGGAGCTGGGGGTCAGCTCACGCATGCAGGCCTACGGAAGGGGGTTCTTCCCCCTGGAGAGCAGCATGCTGGTGGATATCCCTGAAGGAGAGTCATGGACGATGAACTGGCTCAAGCACAGGATAGGTGAGGAGATGCCGGAGAGCGACTACCGGCGCGGCCGCGCTTACACAATGGTTAACAAGTACGTCTCGTCCGCAGCCCACCTCTCCGGCAAAAGACTGATAAGCTGCGAGGAGATGACCGACACTTACACTGTCTTCAATACTTCCCTTGAAAACCTGAAGGTGGGCAGTGATCAGAGCATTGTTTCAGGGGTGACACATTCGGTATTCCACGGATTCAACTACTCGCCTCAGGAAGCCCCGTGGCCGGGATGGATCAGATATGGAGGCTATTTCAACGAGAACAACAACTGGTGGCCTCATTTTCACCTGCTGAATCAGTACAAGGCAAGATTGTCAACGCTGCTTCAGAACTGTGACATGTACGCTGACATCGCCCTGCTGCCTCCCATGGCTGACATGTGGAGCTTCATCGGGATGCAGAATGAGCCGTTCCCGTCGGTGCTGCATGCTGAACATCTCTCCCTGGTATGGGAAGCAATAGCAAAAAACGGCAGCGGATGTGATTATATCTCCGAAAGAATCCTGCGGGACGCCTCTGTTGAAGGAAAGAAACTCTGCTATGGTCACCGGAAGTATCATACACTGTTCCTTGTAAGCGTGGAGAGCCTCTCACCGGACAGCGCCCGAAAGTTGCTTCAATTTGTGAGAGCGGGAGGAAGGATTTTCTGCATCGAAACGTTTCCTTCAAAATCAGCCGGGTGGAGTAACAATGAAAGGAATGATAATGAGGTGAGACTCGTTGTTGAAAAGATGAAGGCATACCCGCACCGGTTCATAGTGCTCGAAAAGCCGGAAAATGATTTTATAGGATGGTACAGAACTGTTCAAAAGCGGTACCGGATTGATCCGTGGATAGATATTGAGGCGCCGGATCCCTTCCTTATGCAGGTAAGATACAGTGCTGACGACGGATCGGAATACGTGTTTATTGTCAATTCTCATCTTCATGAATCACGCAGCACACGGGTGCATTTCTCCACCGGACTGATCCGCTGGCATAACTGCTCTGTATGGAATCCGGAGACGGGCGGGAGGAAACGGGTTAAACCGGATCCGGATGGCAGCATCATGCTTGATCTCGGCCCGGCAGAATCACTACTTTTCGCCTTTGACATGGAGAAAGCAGAGGAGGAATGGAGACCCCTGCCGGTTAGCGGTATGGACACTCTTTTGCTTGACAGCGGTTGGATGGCTGAATTCAGGCACTGCCGCGACGGCTCTGTGAAGGAGGTGATGATTGACAGGCTGACAGACCTCAGGGATATGCCGGATTTTGTATATTTTTCGGGGACTGTGAGATACTACACAACAATTGAATGCAATGACCCGGAGGGAATGACATTAAATCTCGGAAAGGTTTACGGAACCTCTGAGCTGAAGATAAACGGCGTGAGCTGCGGCATTAAATGGTACGGAAGGAGGATCTTCAGCATCGGAAAATACCTGAAGCCGGGAATGAACACCGTGGAGGTGACTGTCACAACTTCCATGGGCAATTATATGAAATCACTGACTGACAATCCAATTGCACAGTACTGGACAAATTCCGGGACAAAAAATCAGCCCCTGCAGTCGATGGGGATGACTGGGCCTGTCAGTTGCTACAAAATATGACATGAAAAAAGTTACGATCTTGTTGCTTGCAACCCTGGCGGCTGTCTCAGTTCAGCTTCAGGCGAAGGACTACAATGCATCTGTGTTTGGCGCAAAGTCAAACGGGACAACCCTCAACACCAGCTCTATCCAGAAGGGAATTGACTATATCAGTGAAAACGGCGGTGGCCGCCTGGTCTTCTATGTGGGGCGGTACCTGACAGGAACCATCTACCTCAGGTCAAATGTTACAATCCACCTTGAGGAGGGAGCAATTCTCGTCGGTTCAGCCAATCCCTTCGATTATGAGAAGAACTTTAACTGGACTGCCCTCATCTTCGCACTGGACCAGGAGAACATAGGCATCACGGGAAAAGGGGTGATTGACGGACAGGGCTTCCAGGTTGCCACAAACCTCGTCGATATGATACACAAGGGGGTTGTGAAGGATCCGCTGAAGTACGACCGTCCGAACGAGACAATACGACCGCAGAACATCTATTTCAGGGGATGCCGGAACATAGTGATCAGGGACATCAACCTGAGGGATCCCGGCAGCTGGAACCAGCAGTACGACCAGTGCCGCAACCTTGTCATTGACAATATAACTGTTGACAGCAAGTCATATTGGAACAATGACGGTGTTGACATTGTCGACTGTGACAGTGTAGTTGTTTCCAACTCTTATTTTGATGCAGCGGATGACGGCATATGTCTGAAATCACACAGTGCTGACTTCGTTTGTCAGAATGTATGGATCCGTAACAACACAGTCAGGACCAGCGCCAACGGGATCAAATTCGGCACTGTGGGGCAAGGCGGATTCCGTAACATAAGCATAATCAATAACCTGGTGTTCGACACATACAGGTCGGCAATCACTTTTGCAGCCGTTGACGGAGGCTTTGTTGAAAATATAGTGGTCGACAGCCTTCGCTCTCTCAACACAGGCAACGTCATTTTCCTGAGGATAGGAGAAAGGCGTGCGGGAAGAAAGGGGAGGATGAACGGGGTGACTATATCCAACGTTTATGCGGAGGTGCCAGCCACCAAGCCTGATGCGGGATACAACTACGAAGGTCCGGTCGAGGATCTGCCAAGGAATATTTCACCCTCCTCCATAGTTGGCATGCCTGACGCCCTGATTGAGAACATAACCCTGAAGAATATCGAGATACATTACCCCGGCGGAGGGAATCCTCATTATGCAAAGGTAGGGCTCGACGAGCTGGATAAGGTGCCTGAACTGGCCGCAAGCTATCCTGAGTTCTCGATGTTTAAAGAACTTCCCGCCTGGGGCTTTTACCTGAGGCACGCAAGGGGGATCACGATGGAGAATGTCAGACTGGTTTGCGAAAAGAAGGATTACCGCACCGCTGTGGTGCTTGATGATGTTCACGGTGCATCTTTCGTGAACCTGCAGGTTTCTGAACCGGGAGGCAAAAAAGATGGGATCTTTTCCTACAGGTCGACTGATATTGAAATTAAGAAATAGAGCGCAAATGCCGGGCCGGAGATCTGACATATGAAAACAAACCCCCTGACTATTGACTACTCCCCATTCTGCCACAGTGATGCCACTTACAGGGCTGAATATGTTCCTCTTCCTACAGGAGTTGAACTCCTTGCAATAGTCTTCTCACCGCCACAGACTGTGAATTCACCTGTGATCCTCTTCATTCCCGGATTTGTTTCGCTGATTGAAAACTTCAGGGAGACACTTGTCGAGCTTACCCGCACCCATACTGTAATTTATGTGGAAACCCGTGAGAAAAGTACTGCCAGGATCAACCCTGATCACCGGTTTTCTGTAGATGAAATAACCTCGGACATAGTTCATTTTGCAAAGCTCATGATACCCGATCCGGCACCTTATGTAATGGCCGGGTATTCACTGGGAGCCACCGTTATCGCCGAGGCTTTTCCCTGTCTGCACAGAAAACCGGAAGCCGTACTCCTGATTGAGCCCAACAGTTCATTTCCGTTCAAAGGCCCGGTTCTGTTGCTGGCGAGGCTGGCACGGTACATCTACAGGCCGGTGGTGCCCTTTGTAAAATGGTATATGAGGACCTTCATCATCAATGTAAAGTCTGATCCGGAGATGTATCGCATCAATTGCCGCAATCTTGACACTGCAGAACCGGCAAGGCTGGGCATGGCCGTCAGGCAACTCAGCTGTTACAGGATGAACGGGTGTCTTGAACAGATCTCCGTGCCTGCCCTGGTTGTGGTAGCCTCGAAGGACCGTTTCCACAGCCATGACGAAGGCAGGGAGATAGCCGCCCTCATACCGGGCGCCCGCTGTATTGATCTCGAAGACAACAAAAGAACCCACAGCGCTGAAACAGGCCGTGAGATCCGTAGTTTTATTTCTTCTCCGGAAGGAATACCAGTTCGAGAAGATCTGCCTTAGACAAAAATTTCTTCGTCGCCTTCTTCATCTTCTTAACTGTAAGATTGTTAAGAATATCAGCATAGTTCCGGCTGTCATTGATATCAATCCCGTCCATATAGTAGGAGCTGACAGCATTTGCCCAGTAACTGTTGTGTTGCAGAGCTTCCTCACGGGTCTTGTGGAGGTTGCTGACGGTTTTTTCCAGGTCTACCTGCCTCGGGCCGTCTTTGGCGATTGCGTCCAGCTCCTCATAAATTATCGCCTTGAGTTCGGAAACTCTTTCCGGATCACACTCGAAAGCTATCAGCAGTGACGACTTTTCCTCTGGTCTTTTCTGTGATCCTGCATTCAGGCTGACTCCGTATGTTCCTCCTTGTTCCTCCCTGACTTTTTCCGTATAGACCAGGTCAAGTATTTTGGCAAGCACATCGATTGCCAGGTAATTTGACGGTTTGTAATCAGCTTCTGCTGAATAGTTTATCACAACGGTAGCCTTCGGAACGGCGAGCGGGATGAAAATGTCTTTTCTGACAGTCCCTTCCGGCTGGTTCATGCCCAGGTTCCTGTATGATTCAGACAGGTGCTTCGACGGGAGTGATCCGATGTACAGCTGTGCCATCTCGCGGGCCACGGCTTCATCCACGTTGCCTGTAATGAAGAATGTGAATGCCGAAGCATCGTCAAATGCAGTCTGATAGATGTAATTGATGTCATCGTATTTCAGGAGCTTCATCGATTCAGGAGTCAGGAGGAATGTTCTCGGGTGGTATCCGGTCATGTTCATCTGAAGGCTGTCTGAGAGTATCTTGCTCGGATCTTTCTGCATCATCTGGATTACCATTGTAAACCTTTTGATTATGGCGTCATATGCCTCTTTATTGAAGTTGGGCCGGGCGAACCGAAGGTAGAGCAACTGCATCATGGTCTCGAAATCCTTCGGGGTGGAAGAACCGCTGATTGTCTGCATTGTCTCCTGGATTCCGAGCGAAACGGATGCCTTTTTGCCGGCAAGCATTTTTGTGAGGGCCACGTTGTCGAATTCCCCCGCCCCGTACATCGATATTACCTGAGGGAAGAGGTTCAGTGCAGGTTCGAGTGAATCAGGGTAGAATGATGATCCGCCGAATGCGTACCCGCTGATTGTGACATTATCCTTTTCATATCCGGCATGTTTGAATACCACCCGGGCGCCGTTTGAAAGGGTCCATTCAGTGGCACCGAACTGAGGCACCGGAACAGTTTTGATTATCTCCGCTCCTTTAAGTTCTTCCGATATAAGGTCTGTGCCGCCCGTGATGTCTTCATAGGGTTTGATGTCGGCTGCCGCCATCTTTGCCATTATGGCCAGAACCTCGGCTTCGGTCAGATGCTGTTTATCGTCAGGTCCCTGGACGATGATGAACCGGTTATCGTCACTCACCAGTTCCCGCAGCCTGGCCGTGACCTCTTCAACAGTGATTGTCGGAGGTATTGTCTTATAGTAATCATACTGCATATCCATTGAAGGTATGGGTTCTCCGGTCAGGAAGTGATCCTGGATCCGGGCTGCCCAGTCGTCGTTGCTGATCTTGTCCCTTTGTTTGTATTGATTTTCGAAGTTTGACAGCATTGTGGCTTTCGCCCTTTCGAGTTCCCCTTTTGTGAAGCCGTGCCGGCGGGCCCTTTCCAGTTCTGTAAGTGCAGCTTCAAATCCTTTGGCTTCCTCTCCTTCGTTTGTATATGCTGCAAGAGTCAGAGCATTGTAATTCCTCGGAAGGTCGGAAGAGTAGCTGAGAGCACCGGCTATAAAAGGGGGAGTACCTTTCTGTACCAGTTCACTGAATCGGTTATTCATCATCGTGTTCATCAGTGCGGTCACGAAGGCGTCACGGTAATAATCCAGGTCTCTCGCTCTCCGGTCCGGTTCGCGGTCATTGATCTGCAGGCTCACGGTGGTCCTCGAAGCCTCCGGATCAGTTATAAGGAGATACCTGGTCCCTTTCTTTGGAGTGAGAAGATTTTCAGGCCTGGGCAACGGATTCTTTATTGCCGCGATAGAGGAAAATATACTTTTTATTTTAGATTCAACTTCAACCGGGTCAAGATCACCCACGACGGCTATGGCTTGCAGGTCAGTACGATACCATTCATTATAGAAAGCCCTCAGGGTCTCCGGATCAAAATTTCTGATGACTGCTGTGTCGCCGATGATATCCCTTTTGGCATACATCGAACCTTCATACATTACAGGCAGCATCTCTGTCATCATTCTCCACTGGGCGTTTCGCCTGCTGCGCCATTCTTCCAGGATGACACCGCGCTCCTTGTCTATTTCCGCTTCGTCGAGAGTCAGAAAATCGGACCAGTCGGCGAGGATCATCAGGCAGGTATCTATAAGTCCGGGCTTATCGACAGGCACGTCGCTGAGGTTGTAGACGGTTTCGTCGAAGCTGGTGTAGGCGTTTATATTGACACCGAAGGCCACGCCATGCTTTTCGAGGGTACTCAGAAGTGTTTTACCCGGGAAATGCAGGGTTCCGTTGAATGCCATATGTTCGAGGAAATGTGCCAGTCCGTTCTGGTCGTCCTGTTCCAGGATGGCTCCGACATTCTGGATGATGTAATAGCTTGCCCTGCCTGCCGGTTCCGTATTGTGGCGGATGTAGTAGGTAAGGCCGTTTTCGAGCTTTCCGATACGGTATTCCGGGTCTGTCGGAATGCTTTTGTCTGATACAGTCTGTGCAGCGCTCCATAGGCTGACAACAGCTAACACAGCAATAGCTAAGACTTTCTTCATAATATTTGAATTCTTTATTTAATGAGACATTGACAACACTTATCATATCAAAATTAAACAAAAAAACCATCGTGAAGATGGTTCTTTATATTTCTTTCAGGCAGTCGCTAGAATAGTCCGTGCAGTTCGGCATTGATCCTGTCAATCACCTCGCTGAGGTGTTCCTTGTTTTCCGGGAAGTCATAGTAGTCTGCTTCCAGAATCAGCAGTTTTCCGAGTTTATATGATTCGATCCACGCCTCGTAGCGCTCATTGAGTCTTTTCAGATAATCGAGTCTGATGGAGCTTTCATATTCGCGTCCGCGTTTCTGGATCTGGTTGACAAGGGTCGGGACGGAAGCTCTCAGGTAGAGAAGGAGGTCAGGCGGTTCGACAAGTGAGCTCATCAGCTTGAAGAGGGTGAAGTAATTTTCGAAGTCACGTGTTGACATCAGCCCCATGGCATGAAGGTTTGGGGCGAAGATGTAAGCGTCTTCGTATATTGTGCGGTCCTGAACTATCGTATGTTTGGCTTTTTTGATTTCAAGAACCTGGCTGAAGCGGGAGTTAAGGAAGTATATCTGCAGGTTGAACGACCATCTCTGCATGTCTTCGTAAAAGTCATTCAGGTAAGGGTTGTCATCAACATCCTCATAATGAGCCTGCCAGCCGTAATGTTTTGAAAGCAGCCCGGCCAGTGTGGTCTTGCCTGATCCGATGTTGCCTGCTATGGCGATATGCATAAAAAATGACTGTTAAATTCCGTGTTTAAATATAGGCAAAAGGGAAGGAGATATACTGTCTGTTGATAAAAAGATTTCAGAGATTTGCAGTTTTAAGGACGCTCTCGACAAACTCTCTGCTGTTCGAAAGACGGGGCATTTTGTTCTGACCTCCGAGCTTGTCTTTCTCCCTGAACCATTTGTAGAATGTACCCTTTGGTACTATCCGGACTATGGGTCGGGCCAGTGTCAGATTCTTGTACCTTTTGGCTTCGTAATCAGAGTTGAGGGCCTTAAGGGTTGTATCGAGGATTTCAGTGAAATGTTCCGGGTCTTCAGGTTCCCTGTCGAACTCTATCACCCATTCATGAGCTCCCCGGCTCTCATCACCCATGTAGACCGGTCCTGCAGTATATTCGCTTATATGTGCGTTGGTTCCGTGGCACGCTTTTTCAAGTGCTTTTTCTGCGTTGTCGATAATAACCTCTTCGCCGAAGGCATTGATGAAGAACTTGGTCCGGCCGGTTATCCTGATCTTGTGCGGGAACAGGCTTGTAAATTCTACCGTGTCGCCGATGGCGTATCTCCAGAGACCTCCGTCGGTCGAAATGACCATCGCATAGTTCACCCCTTTTTCGACTTCTCCTATCGTAAGTGCGCGTGGGTTGCCTGTTCCAAATTCGTCGGCGGGAATAAACTCGTAGTATACTCCGTAGTCAAGCATGAGGAGCATTGAGTTTTCCGTCAGGTCATCCTGGATTCCGAAGAAGCCTTCCGACGCATTGTATGTCTCCATAAAATGCATCTTCGGATCAGGCAAAAGCCTCCTGTACTGCTCACGGTAGGGGGTGAAACTGACACCTCCGTGGAAGAAAACCTCCAGGTTGGGCCAGACCTCGTGAAGGTTTGATTTGCCTGTTGTCTGAAGTATATGCCGGATAAGGACGAGATACCACGAAGGGACACCTGACAGGCTGGTGATATTCATATCAACAGTCTTTTCGGTTATCATCCTCATCTTTTCCTCGAAGTCCTCGATAAGGGCGATGCGGGTCGGCGGCGTACGTATAAGGTCAGCGTATGCAGGAGCGTTCTCTATCAGGATGGCGGAGAGGTCACCGAAGAGTGAGTTGTTGCTGAAACTGTTTATCTGATGACTGCCGCCGAGTGTAAGGCCTTTGCCCAGGAAGATCCTTGTGTCCGGATTCACAGAGGTGTAGAGCACGAGACAATCCTTCGCCCCGCGGTAGTGAGTATCCTCAAGCGATTCACGCGTTATAGGGATGAACTTGCTTTTTGTGCTTGTTGTACCTGACGACTTGGCAAACCACCTGACCTCGCCGGGCCAGAGGATATTCTTTCCCCCGGCCCTGAGACGTTCGACCCAGGGGACCATCTCCTCATATGACTGTACAGGCACATTACGGCAGAAGTCTTCGTGGGTGGTGACTGATCCATAACCGTGCTCCTTTCCCCATTCAGTATCCCTGGCCGCCGATATCAGCCTTGCCAGAACCTCCTGCTGGGTTTCTGCGGGGTATTTCCTGAACAGGTCTATCTGTGAGAGACGCTTTGTATTTATCCATTTAATGACGGCAGGGATGAAAGGCATTTTGGAAATTTTGGTCAAAGATAACTAAAGGGTACATAACTCATCTGAAAATATCTTTCAGCACCTGCAGTGACCTGATTTGCCTGATTCCGGGCAGGTGAAGACTGTAATACTTCAGAAGTCGTGCAAGCAGGTCTGTTCGCTCTTCGCCTGTAAGGCGAAGTGTATGTATTTCAGCAGCAGGCATATGGAGCAGCCGGTTAAGAACAGTGGCCGCCTCCGGCTCCAGGAAATCATGATGTTGCGGCTGTAATGGGGTAAACTGCCCGGTAAGCATGTCGAAGAAGCAGTTACCGGTCTCCGTGCCGGAAGGCCCTATTCCCGTGTAATCTGTAAATGCAACAAGGAACCACAGGTGGAAATTGCTGATGCCCTCATTCATTTCATCAAGGCTGATGACAGATGACTCTATGAAATCGAACAGCATCCTGTTCACATCTTCCTCCCTTATCACGTTGTAAAGCAGTTCACTGATGAACATCGCCACCGTGGTCCGGTGAATATCGCCGGAAATTCTTTTCGGGATATAGGCGAGGCTCATCTCCTTGAGGTTATGAAGTTCCCTGTTTTCGTAGTAATAAAGTTCCGTGTTGAAGATGTTCAGAGGTTGGAAGTAGTTGAACCTGGCACTTCCCCGCTTTGAGGATATGCCCTTGACCATTACTGACAGACGGCCATATTCCTGTGTATAGAAATGGGCTATCAGTGAGCTGTCAGAATATCTCACATGATGAAGCAGTATTGCTTTTGTCCTTGTCAGCATTGTATTTCAGCCTGCATCAAAATTATTAAAGTTTCGTCATAACATACTCTACGGCAGACCTCTGAGTTTATATAAGGTATAGATATACCAGGTATTCACAGATGGAATCAGCATCCAAAGATCAGCTCCTCAAGCGAATAGCAAGACTTGTACGCCTGAACAAGGAGCTTGAGGAACAGGTGAAGAAGCTTGAACGTGAGAAGGAGAGACTTCTCGAAACCAATGAAAAGTACAGGCTTCTTGTCGAGAACAATGAGCTTAAGGGAGCCAGGGTCACGGAAGAAGAGAAGGGTCTCAGGTTCAATATGGTCACCGTGTTGTTTGCTGACATACAGGGATTTTCAAGCCTTACAGAAGGGATGGACCCGGCGGTTGTGATGGATGAGCTCGACGAGATCTTCTTCGAGTTCGACAGGATAATCAAAAAGTACCATATTGAAAAGATCAGGACAATAGGAGACACCTACATGTGCGCCGGAGGCATACCAGCAAAGAACATTACAAATCCTGTCGAAGTGGTGATGGCTGCTGTGGAGCTCAGGCAGTTCCTGAGAAATTTCGAGGCTGAACGGAGGGGTGACCGGAGAATCTGGAACCTGAAGATCGGGATACATACAGGGCCGGTTTCAGCAACCGCCTCAGGGAAGAGCAGGGTCTCGTATGATATAAAGGGGAGGGCGGTTAACACAGCCAGCCGGATACAGGGTGTTTCTGACCAGGATTCGATACTTATTTCCGTTATGACATTCGAGCTTGTAAAGGAGTTTTTCAGGTGCGAGTATCATGGCAAGCTCCCGGTGAAATACATGGGGAACATCCAGATGTACCAGGTGCAGGGTTTGCTGGCGGGTCTCTCTTCAGACGCGAACGGATCTGTCCCGAACAACTCTTTCAGGGTTAAGTTCGGACTAATACAGTTCACAGACATACAGGAAGTGATCCTTGACAGGCTGGAGAAAGAGCTGCCTGATTTCCTGTTCTATCACAACGTCAAGCACACTGTTGATGTAGTCACCGAGGTGGAGCTGATAGGGTGGGCTGAAGGGTGCACCGATGAAGAGGTCCTGCTTCTGAAGACAGCAGCCCTTTTCCATGATGCAGGGCATACAGTTTCATATGATGATCACGAGTATCAGGGTACGCTGCTTGTGCGTGAAATGCTGCCTGCGTACGGGTACAGCCAGGAACAGATTGAAAGGATATGCCGGATAATAATGTCTACTAAACTGCCACCCAGGCCGGGTGACCTTCTTGAGCAGATAATATGTGATTCAGACCTTGATTACCTGGGAAGAAGTGATTTCATCCCGGTGTCAAACACACTTTATGAAGAGCTTAAGGCCCAGGACAAGATCACCAGCCTGAATGACTGGAACAAGCTGCAGGTTAAGTTTATCTCGGGGCATCAGTATTTTACCGGTACCGCCCGCCGCCTGAGGGAGGTGAACAAAAAGCTTCAGATTGAACGCATAAAAACCCTTATAACCGATAACTGATAACCGAAAACCGATAACCGACAACCGACAACCGATCATCTGATTATCAGTATCTTCGTCACCCCTGACAGTGTTCCGTCTTCACCTGAGCAGAAGACCAGGTACACCCCGGTTGCAACCCTCTGAGACCTGTAGTTTTTCAGATCCCATACAGCCTGCCCTCCCAGCGAGGTTGTCTCGTATACAAGATTGCCGCTGACGTCTGTAATCTTTACAGAAGAATTTTCAATAAGCCCGGTTATTGTAACCACCCCTTCAAAGCCTTCTCTGACAGGGTTTGGGAAGGCATAGATCCCGGAAAAATCACTGTTTCCTGTTGTAGCTTCTCCACGCCGGGAGATTATTCCGTCAGCAGTGCCAAACCACACGTCGCCTGTGACTCCGTTAACCGCGATCTTCACTATATTGTCTGACAGGAGCGGACCGTTTTCTGTTGTGAAATGGGCCAATTCCTTCCGGCCGTCATCTGACATAAGGTAGGCTCCCGAGCTGATCGTCCCGAACCACTTCCTGTCAGCTCCGTCGATTGCGATGGCTGTCACAGTCTCCGTGCCCAGGAGGTAATCGGCAAGTCCTGAACCGTCATTGCGTGGTATTTTTATCCTTGATGCTTTCAGGTCAGAAGTGAATGCTTTACCCGGGTTATAGAATACTGCCGGTCCCATGTCTGTTCCTGTCCAGATATTTCCGTCTCCATCCGTGGCTATTGAGAAAATGTTGTTCATCGTGTGCCCTTCGGTGTCCTGTACATGCAGGTTTATCCATCTGTCATCTGTCGTGATGGCGGGCGTGCCTGCAGGATCATATACAAGCAGCCCGCTTCCCCGGGGAAGCACCATCCAGATGTACTGGTTCCGGTCTATTACAATGTCACCGGCGGTAGCAGCGTTAAGGTTGACCTGTGTTGTGATCCATGTGCCTTCAGGGGTCAGAGCTTTCAGGTTGCCCGGAACGCCCGTCTGCGCCATCCAGAGGTTACCTGACCGGTCCCATGCCAGCCCGCAGATGCGCGAATAGTTCTCTCCCGGCCTGATGCTTGCCAGTGGTGAATTGTACTGGTTGTAGTTATTGACAAGCTCACCGTCAAGAAATTCATACAGTCCGTTGCCCCATGATGATACAAAAAAGTGGTTTTCGTTATCCGGGTCAGGGACCACACGCATTGCGTCCCTGTCAGCCTCACCGTAGAGGATATGGCTTTTCCACGTTTTCCCTGAGCCCGTGAAGACCTGGAAGGGACGGTACACATTTCCCCATGCGTTGTCAACCGTTCCGCCGGTCACATAGTAGTTTTTACCCGAAAAAGCAATGTCAGCCACGTTGGATGTATAAGGTCCTTCAAGTGTGTGGTTTTTAAAGTCGGTGTAATTTACGGTTGATACAAGGCCGACGGAAGCATCGGCGATCCATAGGTCCTGGCCTGTTGTCAGGGCGTCTGCCGGTGTGGTTTCAGCCCAGCCGTAGCTGTTTATTTCGTCGGTGACAGTTCCATCAGGGTTCACTATTCTCAGGGAGGAGCTTAGCGATATTATCACGCGGTTTCCGTCACCGTCGAGAGCTCTGATTGTTCCGGCAGGTTCAGAGGCCACCACGACTGCATGCCGGTCAGGTTTGACGAGGAAGAGAGAATCACGTGATCCGGGAACACCCGTTTCTCCGGGTCTGGTAACCATAAGGCCTTCAGCGGCTGCTGCAATACTGCCGTATTCTGAATCTGGGGATGGCAGTCCTGTAAGCTGTTCCCAGTTCCCGAAATATGAGAGTCCCTGCCGGCTGACCGGGGCATACCATACCCCGCGGGCAGTGGCGGCATAAATAATATCACCAAGGATGACTGATCCGTTGACGCTGTTTATTTCCCCATCCGGACCGGGTCTCCATGTATCAGTCACATACCTCTCCCTGACGTCGATCACTACAATGCCGAAGCTGCCCGACAGCAGGGCGCGGCTGCCGTTGATTGTCACACTGTGGATCTCCTTGAGTCCGGGGATGTACTTGTTTTTAATGTCGGGGATATTGTAAATGACCCCTTTCTTCACGATGTCTATTCCTGTGCTTCGGTAGACAATTATAAGGGATTCTTCGGCCTCGCACCACGCAACAAGAGCAATTGCAGTTTCAGTCAGTCCTGAAATCCTTGAGAGTGATGAATTGGTGCCGCTTTTAATGTTATGCACCAGAACTGCTGAGCCGGTTGAAGAGTAAATATTTCCGTTTCCTGCAGTGATCGAATATGAACGGCTGTACGGAAGATGATCATCCCATGATCCAATGGGTCCCTGGCCGGAGAGGAGCAGTGGGGCCAGAGCCAGGGATACGGTCAGGATGATCCTTTTCATTATTTTCCGGGCATTTTTGATAATTCCGTACTCACAATTTTACCTTGTCGAGGAATTCGAGAAGATGCCTGACGGCCTTCGCCCTGTGCGAGATCCGGTTCTTTTCGCCGAGAGGTATTTCAGCGAAGGTACGGTCATACCCGGCAGCGAGAAAAACAGGGTCATAACCGAATCCGTCATCGCCTCTTCTTTCCCTTATTATTTCGCCTTCGACAGTTCCTTCAAAAAGATACTCGGTGCCGTTCAGGATCAGGGCGATTACAGTTCTGAACCTGGCGCTCCGGTCTGTTGCATTTTGCATTTCACGGAGAAGTTTTTCGATGTTGTCATCAAAGCTTCTGCCTTCGCCGGCATACCTGGCAGAGTAAACTCCGGGAGCTCCGCCGAGGGCGCTGACCTCAAGTCCGGTATCGTCTGCAAAGACATTAAGGCCTGTCTTCTCATGAACGTACCTGGCCTTGAAAAGGGCATTTTCCTCGAGCGTTTCTGCCTCCTCCGGTATTTCTTCAGTGATGTTCAGGTCTGCGAGGGAAAGAATTGTAAAATTCTTATCCAGGAGGTCACTTATTTCCCTGACTTTATGTTTGTTATTTGTTGCAAATACGATTTCCATAGATTGAACGGGTAAAAGGCAAAATTAATCATTGCATCGTGACAAGGCTGTCAGTGTATACCAAAACCGGAAAATTATAGTTTATTTTTGTATAGATCACAATATTAATCTTCAATGGTAATCAACCCTTTCCGGAGACTTGTCCTTGCATGCATCCTGCTCTGTGAGGGTTTGTCCCCTGCGGTTTCTGCCTCAGCCCCGGTTGCAGGCTTTCCCCGGCAGGATGAGGACAGGATGACAGGTGTATACAATTACCGGTCAGGGACGAGAATCGATACGGCGAGCGCAATGCCCGTTCTGAATTACCGTGACGGAATAGTATTCATGATGGAAAGGGTTCCGGATATCGAATACTCCTATTTCATGGCCGGGCCTGACAATGCATGGACTGCATGGACTGACAGGGCTTACAAGGAGTACACGAGCCTTGACGGCGGAAGATATACATTCATGTACCGTTACCGTCTGGCCGGAGGAGATGATGCAGGAGAAGGAACGTTCGGCTTCAGGGTCAGGCCTCCGTGGTACTTTTCGTTGCTGGCTCTGATAATGTATCCGCTGTTGCTGATCAGTACAGCGATAATGATGCGGAAAAGGACCCACAGGCTCTATATGGAAAGGCAGAAGAGGCTCGAGGAACTGATTGCGGAAAGAACGGAAGAGCTTCAGCATGAGAAGGATAAGTCTGACAGCCTGCTTGCAAATATGCTGCCCAGGGGCACTGCCGAGGAGATTATGTCAAAGGGCAAAGCTGACAAGCGGAAATACAATTTTGTTACTGTACTTTTTTCAGATATACAGGGATTTACCCGCATAGCGGAGGAGATGAATCCGGAGACGCTGATCGATGAGCTTGACCGGTTTTTCTTTCATTTTGATTCTGTGGCTGAGAAATACAGGATAGAAAAGATCAAGACTATCGGTGACGCCTACATGTGTGCCGGCGGCATCCCTGAAAGAAACAGGACCAATCCCGTTGAGGTTGTGCTGGCAGCCCTCGAGATGCAGAAGTATATGCAGTCGATGAAGAATGATCCGTCGAGACCTGCTGCCCGTTTCTGGGATATCAGGATAGGCATTCACACCGGAACGGTGGTGGCAGGAGTAGTCGGGCACAAGAAGATCACATATGACATATGGGGTGATACTGTAAACACTGCCAGCAGGATGGAGTCGTCCGGCGAAGCCGGGAAGGTCAACATTTCCGGAACAACCTATGAGTTTGTAAAGGAATATTTTACCTGCGATTACCGTGGCCGGATGCCTGTCAAGTACAAGGGTGACCTTGACATGTATTTTGTTACTGGCATAAGGCCTGATCTCCGGGAGGCTGACGGGTCTCCGAACGGCAGGTTTTTCACCAAGATCGAAATGATACGGGTTCTTGATGTGGAAGAACATGTTTTTTCCAGGTATTCAGAAATTGCCCCGCCGGACCTCTTTTTTCACAGTCCTGATTACATTCGCAGTGTTTCGCTTCAGGCAGACCTCCTTGCAAGGGCTGAGAAACTCTCAGACCAGGAGTATATTCATGTGAGACTTGCATCAGTTTTCCTGTATTTCGGGTATGCCTTCGATTATAACGATTCCCGGGCTGCGGCACTGAAGAGGGCAGGAGAGATACTTTCAGTTTACGGATTCGGCCCGCAGACTCTGGAAGCGGTAAGTGAACTGATTAACTCGGCATCTTCTCCTGAGCAGATTAGCGCTGCCGGCAAAGTGCTTCATGATTCAGTTTATGATTTCACCGGCAGGATTGATTTTATTGCAATGATTGACAGGTTGTACAGGGAAGAAACAGCTTACGGCAAAACCGATGATGAGAAAACATGGTTCCGGGAACTGGCTGAAAAGATTGAGAAAAACGGGTTCCTGACCCAGACAGCATGCAGGTTAAGGTCTGTGGCTGCAGATGAGCAACTCCGGGCGCTCCGTGAATTTGCCGGAGGGAAGCTCAACAATTCTTAAAATCATTTGGTACTTATATTTTAAGATGTACATTTGAAAAATCCAAAATTAAGTGTTATGGTAAATTTAGACTGGAACAATCTGCCATTTGGCTACATTAAAACTGATTTCAATGTCAGATGCTTTTTTAAGAATGGTCAGTGGAGCAAGCCGGAAGTTTCTGATTCCGAGTATATCAATATACATATTGCTGCAACAGGTCTGCACTACGGGCAGGAAGCCTTTGAAGGCATGAAGGCCTACAGGTGCCGTGACGGGAAGGTCAGGCTGTTCAGGTGGGATGAGAATGCAAAGAGGCTTTCATCCTCTGCCCGGGGTATCCATATGGCCCCTGTTCCCGAAGAACTCTTCAGGGAAGCTGTGTTCACTGCCATAAGGCTGAACGAGAAGTTTGTCCCGCCTTACGGCTCGGGAGCGTCACTTTATATCAGGCCTATCCTTTACGGCAGCGGCGCCGAAGTTGGTGTCAAACCGGCATCGGAGTATACGTTCATAGTATTTGTCTCTCCGGTCGGACCCTATTTCAAGGGAGGAGTAAAACCGGTAAACATGCTTATCTGCCGTGATGTCGACAGGGCAGCTCCGCTCGGAACAGGAAACATCAAGGTCGGAGGAAATTATGCCGCAAGCCTCAGAGCGATTGTCAACGCCCATGACGGCGGATACGGCAACGCCCTCTTCCTCGACGCCAAAGAAAAAAAATACATTGACGAATGCGGACCGGCAAACTTCTTCGGAATAAAGAACAATACCTACATAACGCCTAAGTCAGAGTCTATTCTGCCCTCTATTACCAATAAGAGCCTTATTGCCATAGCTGAAAGCATGGGGATAAAGACTGAAAGACGAATTGTACCTGTTGAAGAACTTGCCGAGTTCGAAGAGACAGGCGCATGCGGTACAGCCGCCGTCATCAGTCCGATAGCAAAAATATTCGATCCGGAAACCGGGAAGGTATATGAATACTGCAAGGATGGAAAACCCGGACCGGTCTCGATGAAGCTCTATAATAAACTTGTAGGTATACAGAATGGCGATGAGCCCGATGAATTCGGGTGGATGACCGAGGTATAACCTCCGGCAGATTAAATTCAGGAGTGGTTCTGTCGCTTCTCTTCAGCCTAATTATCAAAAAATTGGATGACTGCTGAAGGATTTGGCGGTTTGTATGCTATTTTTGAGGCAAATTTTCCGAAGTGGCTAAATCAACAGGAGGGATATCAAGGTACAGGCTCGGCAGTTCTTATGCGACACTTGTTGTAAGCGTTTCCCTTGTGCTGTTCCTGTTGGGAATTCTTGGAATAATACTCATCAATGCCCGCGAGCTGTCTGACTACTTCAAGGAGAAGCTCTCGTTTACAATCATGCTGAAGGAAGATGCACGGGAGGCTGATATCCGGATGCTGCAGAAGGAGCTGGATGCAAAACCCTACGTAAAGAAGACGGAATATGTACCCAAGGATCAGGCAGCTGCTAAACTTCGCGATGATCTTGGTGAGGACTTCCTCGATTTTTTGGGTTATAATCCCCTTATGCCGGTTATTGACGTTTATTTACAGGCCAGGTATACGCATCCTGACAGCGTGATCAGGCTTGAAAAAGTCATCGCTGAATACCCTGTGGTTGATGAAGTTTACTACCAGGAGTCGATACTTAACCTCATAAATGACAATGTGAGCAAGATCAGCGCCTTCCTGTTGGTAATCAGTCTTTTATTATTCCTCATTGCACTTACAATCATAAACAATACAATAAGGCTTTCGATTTATTCGAAAAGGTTCCTTATAAACACAATGCAGCTTATCGGTGCCAACAGGTCATTTATTCGTAAACCTTTCCTGCTGCAGAGTCTCTTTTTCGGTTTCCTGGCCGCACTGATTGCAATAGGGCTTTTAATGGGCCTGATGTATCTGATCGAGATGGAGTTTTTTACTCTGTTTACATATGAAAATATCAATCTTTTCCTCCTGCTTTGCCTGGCACTGGCGGCAGCCGGGGTTCTTATCAACGGAATATCTACATTCTTTGCTGTAAACAGGTATCTCGGCATGCACGAAGATAAATTATATTATTAGGACGATATGATCGCTAAAAAGGAAGAAGAAAAAAAGACCGGTTTCGCCCTGGGGCGGGAGAACTACAAGCTGATGGCAATCGGCTTTGCAGTAATTATTGTCGGCTTCATTCTCATGGCAGGAGGAAGGTCTGATGACCCGAAAGTCTTTTCGGATACAATCTTCAGTTTCAGGAGGATTACTTTGGCTCCGCTGATTGTTCTGGCAGGGTTCATTTTTGAGATATATGCAATTATGAAAAGGCCACGGGAGTAAGGTATTGTTCTTCCTGGATCAAATAGCTTATAATGAATTGGTATGAAGCCCTGATCTTCGGGCTGGTGCAGGGGTTGACCGAGTTTCTCCCGGTCAGCAGTGATGGCCATCTTGAGATTGTGAAATATTTGTTTGGAGGGGTGGAGGAGAGTTTTCTCTTCTCTGTTGCCGTGCACGGTGCGACAGTACTGAGCATCCTGGTTGTATTCAGAAAGGATATTGGCCGGTTACTGGCCGGAGTCTTTAAGTTCAGGATGAATGACGAAACGAAATATGTACTGAAGCTGGTTGTCTCAATGATACCGGTTGCAATTGTAGGGTTTACAATGAGGGATCTGGTGGAGTCACTGTTTGTAGCCGACATGGATATTACAGGGTCATTCATGCTGGTCACTTCACTGTTTCTAATTATAGGTCATTTCGTCCCCGGGCGGAACAAACCCATTACTTACGGGGGTGCATTTGTGATTGGCATAGCCCAGGCAATTGCAGTTCTCCCGGGGCTCTCCAGGTCTGGGTCGACAATCTCAACCGGACTGATGCTGGGTAACAGTAAGGATGAGCTTGCCCGGTTTTCATTCCTGATGGTAATGGTTCCAATAATCGGGGCAAATTTCATGCAGTTGATAACCACTGATACAAAGGATGTCAGTGTAGTGTTTTTTCCATTGGTTCTCGCGTTTGTTGCTGCTTTCGTGTCAGGCTATGCCGCCTGCCGCTGGATGTTAAATATTGTCAGAAAGGGAAAGCTTGGATGGTTTGCCCTGTACTGTTTAATAGCCGGACTTTCTTTAATAATATTCGCCTGAAGTGCTGAAGAATTGTTCTGATTTTGAGAATGGCGAGGTACTTCTGTTTCAGAAGCCTCTTTACTGGACCTCCTTCGATCTTGTGAACAAGGTGAAGCTGGCAATTCGTCATCACTGCGGGTTGAAGAAACTGAAGGTGGGCCATGCCGGCACCCTTGATCCGCTGGCAACAGGCCTCATGATAATTTGTACCGGGAAAGCCACAAAGAGAATTGAGGAATTCAGGGACCTTGACAAGGAATATGTTGCAATGATCAGGTTCGGACAGACTACTCCTTCTTTCGACCTTGAGAGCGAGACAGACGCAGAGTACCCTGCCGGTCATATTACAGGGGAACTGATTAAGGAGAGGCTGAAGGATTTTCTCGGGGAGCAGGATCAGGAGCCTCCGCTTTTTTCAGCAAAGTTTGTTGACGGGAAGAGGGCGTATGAGCTTGCCCGTAAGAAGGTTGAACACAGGCTCAACAGTGTCAGGGTTGTTTTCCGTAAGCTGGAGCTGATTGATTACAGCGGGACCGATGCCACGATACGAATTGTCTGCAGCAAGGGAACATATGTCAGGGCTTTCGCCCGTGATCTTGGGAAAGCGCTGGGAAGCGGAGCTCACCTGAGGTCACTTGTTCGCAGCTCAATAGGTGACTTTCGCCTTGAAAAGGCACTTTCTGTAGAAGAATTCAAATTTTTTCTGGAAAATTTGAAACAAAGTGAAAATATAATCGTATAAATTTTCTTGCACTAACGGATTTTTATCATGAAACTATCTCAATTCAAGTACACACTGCCACAGGAACTGATTGCACTTTACCCCTCGAAAAACAGGGATGAATCGCGGCTGATGGTGGTGCACAGGGATACCGGGGAGGTTGAGCATAAGGTGTTTAAAGACATCGTGGAGTATTTCAGGGAGCAGGATGTGCTTGTATTTAACAACACCAAGGTTTTTCCGGCCAGGCTATACGGGAACAAGGAGAAGACAGGGGCTGAGATTGAGGTATTCCTGCTTCGTGAGCTGAACCGTGAGCAGAGGCTCTGGGACGTGCTTGTCGATCCGGCGAGGAAAATAAGGATCGGAAACAAGCTGTATTTCGGGGAAGACGATCTTCTGGTGGCAGAGGTAATCGACAATACGACTTCGCGTGGCAGAACACTTAGGTTCCTGTTCGACGGCACATATGAAGAATTCAAGCAGACTCTCTATTCGCTCGGCGAGACTCCGCTTCCCAAGTTCATCAACAGGCCGGTTGAACCCGAGGACAATGAGCGGTACCAGACAATTTTTGCAAAGCACGAGGGTGCAGTAGCTGCACCGACAGCCGGACTGCATTTCAGCAGGGAACTGCTCAAGAGGCTTGAGATTGTCGGTGTTGAGTTTGCAGAGATTACACTGCACGTGGGGTTGGGCAACTTCAGGAATGTAGATGTTGAGGACCTGACAAAACACAAGGTTGATTCAGAACGGATCATAATTTCCGAGGATGCCTCTGTGCTGATAAACAAAGCTAAGGAGAGAAAGAGCCGGATCTGTGCTGTGGGAACAACAGTTGTACGTACCCTGGAGAGCTCCGTTTCGACCTCGGGAATGGTTAAGCCGTTTAACGGATGGACAAACAAATTCATCTTCCCTCCTTATGACTTCAAGGTTCCGGATATGCTCGTCAGCAACTTCCATTTGCCCTATTCAACCCTTTTAATGATGGTTTCTGCATTTGCAGGCTACAATCTTATGTTTGATGCATATCGCACTGCAGTTAAGGAAAAATACAGGTTTGGAACCTATGGTGATGCCATGCTAATACTTTAGAATTCAGGCACAATACGTGTTGATAAACATTTTACAATGTGGATAATTCGTGCCGGCTGCGATTGCCGGCACGTTTTTTTTCTCTGAAATTCACGGCTAAAGCATTTAAAATCTCTGCAATGAAGCAACCATTTTAACGTTACATGAGTATAAGTAACGAACTTCAGTTTGCCTTTCAGAAGGTTTTGTTACTAAAGAATGATTATGCCTGAATATGTTTCTTTAATCAGCACCATGCTGAAAAGCCGGCTTGAGCAGTTTATATCGGTTGATATTCTGTTTTCATCTCGTTTTAGCAAAACCATTCGCTGTCTCACCGCATTAATGCTTTTTATCCTGCTGGATATTCCTGCCATGCACGGACAGTCAGCCGGTGATTACAGAACCAATGGTAATGCCCAGTTCAATACTCCGGGAAACTGGCAGGTATATGACGGAACAGCATGGGTTGCAGCAGCTACTGATCCGGGACTTGCAAGCGGAGTGATTACTGTCCGCAATGGTCATACAGCTACCGTTTTTTCAAGCGAAACCCTTGATCAGCTGATTATTGAGGCAGGCGGAACTCTCAGGGTCAATAATTGGAGGAATCTCAATATTGGTAACGGTGCCGAAGCTTTTGACCTCGATGTCTACGGGACAGTCGAAAATTATAACAACATTGTTTTAAATCCGGGTGCTGCAATCAGGTTCAATGACGGATCTCTTTACAATCACCGCCTTGACGGGGGCAACATTCCTGTGGCTACATGGTCAGTCAATTCGACATGTGCAATTGTTGGTGCGGAAACGGTGCTCCCATCCGGTCTTAACCAGGTTTTCGGAAACCTGACATGGAATTGTCCCGGCCAGGAGGATGATATCAATATAAATGCCAATCTGGAGGTGAGGGGAGTCTTCACAATGGCGAACACAGGTTCAAGGTATCTGCGCGTTGCAACCACCGGGAGCTATACACTGAATCTTGGAGGGTACACTCAGACCGGAGGCAGGCTTAATCTTGCAGTAGGAGGTTTTACATGTAATTTTAACCTGACCGGAGACTTTCTTTTCTCAGGGGGCAACTTCCTGACAAGCGGTTCGGGTATCGGGAACATCAATTTCCAGGGCCCTGGTATACAGACATACACCAGAACAGCAGGGAGCTTTTCCAACACAAGACTGAATTTTACCGTGTTCAGCGGCGCAATACTGGACATGGGAACAAGTATAATTGAAGTATCAGGCCCGTTCGTTGCAGCCGCAACATTCACTCTGAATGACGGAGGGGGTTTGATGCTCAGTGACCCGTACGGGATTACCTCCGCAACAACAGGTGCTTCAGGAGGAAACATCAGGGTACCGGGTACAAGATCATTCAGTTCCAGCGCAGATTACACATACTACGGCGGGGTGGCCCAGGTAACAGGAGACGGTCTGCCGTCAACAGTTCGCAATTTTACTGTTGATAATCCTGCCGGTGTATCACTTACCGGAGACCTTTCCGTAACGGGGATACTGACAATGCAGCAGGGTAATATTTCAACTGCCGGCAATGATTTCATCCTTTCGAACAGCAGTGCATCCTCACTGGTCTACACATCAGGTACGGTTGTTGGCGGTTTCGAACGTTTCATTTCACAGACGATGCAGGATTATCTCTTCCCTGTAGGCTCTTCAACCTCAACCCAGTCATTTAGTGTCAGTTTTACCGATCTCATACCCGGAAGTCTGCTTGTCAGATTCATCGGTGGTGATCCGGGTGATGCAGGCCTTCCTCTGACAGACGGTGGTTCTTATACGATTACCAATCAGTATACTACCGGATACTGGGTCGCACAGGCGAAGAACTCATTCTCGTCAGCAAATTACAGCCTTGGCCTCGATGCAACCGGATTTGGACCTTACCCGGTGACTGCAGAAACAAGAATCATTCGCAGGACTGGTACAGGCAACTGGACAACAGACGGAACCCATTCAGGGGTTGCAGGATCGGTTGTCAGCCGGTCAGGAATGACATTGCCCTTCTCCACGGGAGCAGATGGCACTCAGTTTTGCATTGGGAAAACAGGTCCTTATATTCTTACACAGCCGGCCGACAGGACATTATGCATTGGTTCTTCTGATCCGTCAGTATTCCAGGTCGTAGCATCAGGGTTCCTTCCTTTGACTTACCAATGGTACAGAGGTTCGGGAGAAATGCTTGCCAATGATGGCCATTTTTCCGGAGTCACCTTATCAGCGATGGGTATCAGTAATGTCGGTCCTGAAGATGCGGGAGAGTATTACTGCGTGGTGACCGACGGCAGGGGTGAAAGTATCATGACACGCAGGGCAATCCTGAATGTGCCTTCAGTTTCCTTCGGATTCAACTACTACTCAGAACTTTCTGTAAACCAGGCTTCCGGAGCTCAGGATCTGAGTGATTTTCCGGTACTTGTGGATATTACTCAGGATTATCTCAGAACCGTTGCAAACGGAGGCCATGTAACAAGCAACAACGGATATGACATTATCTTTACCGATCCTGCGAACAACAAGCTCGACCATGAAATTGAATCGTATGATCCTCTGACAGGAAGGCTGATTGCATGGGTACGCGTCCCCGTTTTGTCTTCATCCGGTAATACCCCGATCCGGATCCTGTACGGAAATCCCGGTCTAACAACGAACCCTTCCACCGAGTCGACATGGATAAGCAGCTATAAGGCTGTCTGGCATCTCAGCAACAATTCATTCAGCGACGCCACCGCATTTAACAATGATCTCACCAACAATGGTTCATCGGAAATTACAGGTCTGATAGAAGAAGCCAGGAGCCTGGACGGTACCAATGACTACCTCCGGGCCGGCACAACAGCAGGATTTGGAGGGAATGCCTATAATCAGACAATCAGTATATGGGCAAGATATTCATCCCTGCCTTCCGGGATTCAGAACATAATGGTTTTACAGAGAGCCGGATCCACCTCGGCTGTACAAATGGGTTTCAGGGAGATAAGCGGCTCGTACAGGGTTGTTGTGTGGAACTGGGGTGGAGCACCGTTATTGTGGAGCAACTTCCTGCCTTCGGCAAACGACTGGCATTATTATTCGTATAGCTTTGACGGAACTACTCATAGGTTATATATCGACGGAGTTGAAGCAGCATCATCGACAACCGCTGCTACACAGAGCGCAGTGCCGCAGTTTGTCTATCTGGGAAGTTATAGCGGCGGTGAATACTTTGATGGAATTATCGATGAGGCAAGATATTCTCTCTCGCGCAAGACAGCAGGGTGGATTGAAACGGAGTATAACAACCAGTCTGCACCCGGAGCCTTTGTGACGGCAGGGGCGGAGAACAAGATGAGCTCCCTTGTTTCAGCAGGTGCATGTAACGGTCCTGTCACTCTTACAGGTTATCCGTCAGGAGGAACATTCTCAGGCCCCGGCGTTACAGGGAATATATTTAATCCGGGCAACGCAGGTCCGGGTACTCATACAATCACCTATTCACACACTGTGGACGGTTGCAACGTCTCGGTTTCAAAGACCATAATAGTTACACCTGTTCCTGAAGCACCTTTAACTGCTGATGCCTTCTGCTGTGTCAGGAATGTGGCTGATCTTGAAGCGACGGGAAGAAGTCTTAAATGGTATACAGATCCCGGTCTGACTTCACTTGCCGGCTGGGGAACACCCTTCGCCACCGGACGGACAACAGTGGGCACATATCCGTATTATGTAACCCAGACGGTTAACGGATGCGAGAGTGCTGCCTCCAGGGCTTCACTGACGATATACCCCAATACTCCGGTGGGTGGCACTGCATCTGTCGGCCGCAGCCCGGAGTGTGTAGGTAATAATATTACATTAACCCTGACCGGATATACAGGCAGGTTAACCGGATGGCAAAAGAAACTTGCAACGGATACCGAGTGGATGGATATTCCCGGCAGTAATGCAACTCCGTTCAGTGAGACTGTGACCATATCCGGAACATGGCAGTACAGGGCCGCTGTAAGTGTGGGTATGTGCGGAACAGCTTACTCGTCAGTTGTGACAGTAGCTGTTATCAATGATCTGGCCGGGCCGGTGATAGCAGGTTGTCCGTCAAATATTACTGCATATACCGGACCATTGAATCCGGACTGTTCACAGACAGTTACATGGACGGAACCAACCGCAAACGATTATTGCGAAGGAGCTGTTACATTTTCTTCCCGCAGCCACGCTCCTGGTTCTTCATTCCCGGTTGGGACCACTGTCGTTACTTACACTTTTACTGACGGGGCAAATGTATCTGTCTGCACGTTTAATGTTACTGTTGCAGACAATACTCCGCCTGTACTTACGGGTGTGTTCCCAACAGGCCAGGCCAGCATGGACCTGTGCTTTGCATCAGTGCCTGCCGGCCCGACAGTGTCAGACATAGCGTCACTGTACACAGACAACTGCGGAGGAGCGATAACAGTAACGAAGTCAGGTACACCTACCGGGGACGACTGTTCATGGACGGTCACCTACACGTATACAGTAGCAGATAAGTGCGGTA
>CAZWOC010000023.1:0-51441 GCA_964635655.1 uncultured Rikenella sp.
GCGGGGTGGTCAGTTTAGTCCGGCGTCAGGTGGTCAATTTGACCGTTTTTTGCAACCATAGCAAAAGAATATGATCTTCCTTTATGTATGAATACAAGCACAATGCGATTTCGACCAACATCAAACAAACTGATTCGGGAATATCTGTTTCATTATTTAAAATCCGACAACTTTAAAGTGCAAATCGGAGGTCAAGCCACCGGATCAGCACAATTAAATTTTGGACCATCTCATGTATCAAAAGTTGAAATTCCGTTACCGACAGGAGATGAGCAAACAAAAATATCTTCAATATTTAGCGAAATTGATCTCAATATAGGATTATTAGAAAATAAAATGGAAAAATACATTTCAATAAAAAAAGGTTTAATGCATAACCTTTTAACTGGCAAAATCAGATTGAAAATATCATGAAACAATACAAACGCATCATGCTCGGTGCAAATAGCAAATACGCTGAGCAATGTTACAAGGAGGGTTTTATCGGTGCAGATTTTGATATAAATCAGGACTTAACCTATAGCCTTCCGGATAATTGGAGAGATTTTAATAAAGAATTCATTCCAATTTGGTTAAAGCAGTATCCAGATAAAAGCAAAATTGCTGCAGGTCTTGCCTGTGGAATGCTCTGGACTATCTGTAAGGGAATTAATATAGGTGATATTGTCCTTTGCCCCGATGGAACTGGTAAGTACTATGTTGGCGAAATCGCAGGTGATTACTATTATAAGCCAAACAATATATTACCTCATAGAAGAAAGGTAGTTTGGTCAAACAGAACCATTCTGCGGTCTGAAATGAGTAAAGAACTACAACATTCAGCGGGTTCAATCGGCACTACAAGTGATATAACCAAATATGCTGAAGAAATTGAAAGTCTCATTGGCAATTTACCCACCAGTACAATTATAGCTACTGATGCAACTGTTGAAGATCCTTCGGTATTTGCGTTGGAAGAGCATCTTGAGGAATTTCTTGTGAAAAATTGGAGTAAGACCCTTTTAGGGAAGAAATACAACATCTATCAGGTCGATGGGGAGTTGGTTGGTCAGCAATATCCTTCAGATACAGGTAATATAGACATCTTGGCAATAAGTAAGGATGGCAAAGAGATTCTGGTTATTGAATTAAAGAAAGGACGTGCAAGTGATGTTGTGGTAGGTCAGGTCCAAAGGTATATGGGATATATCAAAGAAGAGCTTTTGGAAAGTGGGCAGACAGTCAGAGGAGCAATTATTGCACTGGAAGACGATATCCGTATTAGGCGGGCATTATCAGTTGTAAATAATATCGACTTCTTCAAATACGAAGTAAGTTTCAAATTATATAAATAGTCTCATGTCTCCTATTGGCGAAATAGAGCGGAAAACCCAAGATAGGGTAATTCAGTTATTCCAGTCAGAATTGGGTTATAAATATCTCGGAAATTGGGAAGAGAGGGAATCAAACAGCAACATTGAAGAATCCCTTCTGACGGACTATCTGAGCAGAAAAGGGTATTCTCAAGTACAGGTTTCAAAAGCAATCTTTGCCCTTAAATCAACTGCTTCAACATTTGATAAAAGTCTTTACACTACCAATAAAATTGTTTACCAGCTATTGCGGTACGGAGTAAAAGTGAAGGCTGAAGCCGGTGAGAACTACGAAACAGTCCATATTATAAACTGGAAAGACTTCTCGGATAATGATTTCTCTGTTGCAGAAGAAGTTACAATCAGAGGCAATCAGACCAAGAGACCTGACATTGTGCTTTATATCAATGGAATTGCAGTAGCAGTTCTTGAACTTAAAAGGAGTATCGTTTCTATTAATGAGGGTATTCGCCAGAGCATTGTTAACCAGCAGGATGAATTCATTCAACCTTTTTTTGCTACGGTGCAGTATATATTTGCCGGGAATGAAACAGAGGGTTTAAGATATGGTACAATTAACACACCTGAGAAGTATTATCTTAAATGGAAGGAAGATGTAGAGGATAATAGCAGGAATCCGCTTGAAAAGTACCTTATTAAGATTTGTTATAAAGAGCGATTCGTCGAATTGCTCTATGGCTTTGTTCTTTTCGATGGCGGTGTAAAGAAGTTACCAAGAGTTCATCAGTATTTTGGAGTTAAGGAAGCACAGGAGTATGTAAAGAGATATGAAGGAGGTATTATCTGGCATACACAGGGATCGGGAAAGAGCATAGTAATGGTTTTACTTGCGAAATGGATACTTGAAAATAATCCCCGTGCCCGTGTAGTTGTCATTACTGACCGTGATGAGCTGGATAAGCAAATAAAAAGAGTTTTTGAAGATTCTGGCGAAGATATCTACAGGACAACAAGCGGAAGGGATTTGATGACCCGATTAGGTCAGGCAACACCAAGATTATTGTGTTCGCTGATTCATAAGTTCGGACGCAGAGATGTGGAAAACTTCAACCAGTTTATACAGGAACTGGCAAGCCAGCCATCAAATGCTGTTGGTGAAATATTTGTATTTGCCGATGAGGCACACCGAACGCAGTCAGGAAGATTACACCGGACAATGAAAGCTATGCTGCCCAGTGCAGTCTTCATTGGATTTACGGGTACACCTCTTTTGAGGTCCGACAAACAGACAAGCCTTGAAGTGTTTGGGAAGTACATCCATACCTATAAATTTAATGAGGGAGTTGAGGATCAGGTTGTATTGGATTTAATTTATGAGGCACGTGACATTGACCAGAGGTTAACATCTCAGAAAAGAGTTGATGAATGGTTTGAGGCAAAAACCAGAGGACTCAATGATTTTCAGAAGTTAGAATTAAAAATGAGATGGGGAACGATGCAGGCTGTACTGAGCAGTCGTTCACGTATGGAGAAGATTGTACAGGATATAATCTTTGATTTTAACACCAAACCACGACTAAGCTCTGAAAGGGGTAATGCTATTCTTGTTGCATCTTCCATCTATGAAGCCTGTAAATACTACGATCTCTTTCAGAAGACCGAGCTGAGAAACAAATTTGCCGTTGTAACCTCTTACAATCCACAAACAAGCGATATCACGACTGAGGACACTGGGGCAAATACTGAGACAGATAAACAGTTCATGTACGACCTGTACAACGAAATCCTTAAAGATGTAACTCCTCAGGCAAATAAAACAAGGACGGAAACCTATGAGGATGAGTCAAAGTACCTGTTCGTTCATGAACCAGCAAATATGAAGCTCCTGATTGTTGTTTCCAAGCTTCTTACAGGATTTGATGCTCCCTCATGCACCTATTTATACATTGATAAGAGTATGCAGGATCATGGGTTGTTTCAGGCAATCTGCCGGGTAAACAGGCTGGATGGAGATGACAAACCCTTTGGATACATTGTTGATTACAAGGACCTGTTTAAGAAGGTGGAGGATGCTGTAGCGGTATATACTTCAGCACTGGATTATGATGAATTCGAGCCAAAGGATATTGATATAATGCTGAAGGACCGGTTGAAAGCCGGAAAAGAGAGACTGGATAGTGCTTTGGAGGAGATAGCACTGCTTTGCGAGCCGGTTGAACCACCCAAAGATACGATGGCATTTATCCGATACTTCTGCGGAAATACCGAAAAGCCGGAAGATTTGAAAGAAAGAGCACCGCAACGGACAGCATTATACAAGAACACGGTTTCACTGATACGTGCATACGCAAACATTGCGGATGAGATGCCCCAAGCAGGCTATTCTGAGTCGGATATTAAGAATATTAAAGGTGAAATTGACCATTATCTGAAACTCAGGGAGGAGATTCGCAGGGCAAGTGGAGAAACACTGGATATGAAAACCTATGAGGCAGATATGCGTCATTTGATTGACACTTATATACAGGCTGATGATCCTGAGACCATTTCACTATTTGGTGATATGTCCTTATTGGATATTATCACAAAGCTCGGAATTGCAGGTGCAATTGAAAATCTACCGGCTGGAATTAAAAGGAATGAGCAGGCTGTAGCTGAAACCATTGAAAACAACGTTAGGAAGAAGATAATTCGTGAGCATCTGCTCGATCCAGCCTTTTTTGATGATATGTCAACGCTATTGGCAGCGATCATTAAGGAAAGAGGAGATAATGCAATAAGCTATGAAGAATATCTCAAAAGAATTGCAAAGCTTGTAACACAGGTAAACGAAGGAAGAGCAGAAGACACTCCCGATGTTATTAAGACCTTTGCACAAAAGGCACTTTATAACAACCTTGGTAAGAATCCAGAATTAGCAATGCTTGTCGATATTGCTGTCAGGAATTCAAAAAGAGATGGTTTCAGGGGTAATCTTGCTAAAGAAAGGGAAATAAAATTCGCTATTTACAACACACTAAGAGGTTATTCGCAAGGTGGTGATACTGTTAACTTGGGTGATCCTCCTGTACCTTATGGGATAGAAGAGACAGTTGAAAGGATTTTCAAGATCATTATTGAACAGAAGGAGTATTAATGCCACAGATTGAGCTTGGAAATATAAAGGTCGAAGTTGAACTGAAGAACATTAAGAATATACATCTTAGTGTCTATCCTCCCAATGGAAGGGTAAAAATATCTGCACCCAACAGGATGGACTTGGACACTATTCGTGTTTATGCAATATCAAAGCTTAAATGGATTAAGAAAAAACAGGAACAGTTCAAGAATCAGGAAAGAGAGACACCTCGTGAATACCTGTCAAAAGAGAGTCACTATTTATTTGGTAAGAGATATTTATTGAAGGTACTTGAGCACAATTCAACTCCGTTTGTCAACCGTACACAGAGAGAGATCATTATGTATGTTCGACCCGATACCCCTGCTGGTAAAAAACAAGAGATATTGGATGAATGGTATCGCATCGAACTGAAGAAGATCATTCCGGACCTGATATGTAAGTGGGAGGCAATAATTGGTGTGAAGACCAAAGAGTTTGGGGTAAAAAAGATGCGAACCAAATGGGGTACATGTAATCCAATTGCAAAAAGAATCTGGTTAAACCTCGAATTGGCAAAGAAACCAATAGAATGCCTTGAATATATTATTGTACATGAGCTTGTTCATCTGCTCGAAAGGTCACATAATGAGCGGTTTATTAATTACATGGACAAGTATCTGCCTAAATGGCGATCATATAAGGAGGTACTTAACAGGTTACCGATAAGCCACATCCATTGGATTTATTAAAATGATGAAAACATATAATTTCCTTAGGGATTTAAAAATAATTATCACATGAAAACAAAAACGATCCTAAGTGTTATCATTGGAATTGCTGGCTTTCTTATAGGCGGAATTATTTGGCTCGGTGATCCGGATGTAAAACAAAACATTTTTGAAGATGCAGGTCGGTTCATGATTGGAGGACTTGTTTTTGGTATAACCATCTTTATACTCTACCAGATAAACAAAGACAGATTTCAGTAAGATGAACCAATGGGGAGAACCTTATTTAACACTTACTCATTTTAGGTCTATCATTTGGTTTGATTATACCTGTCAACATTGAGCCGTCATTATTCTGGGGAATAATAGGAGTGCAACTTTACGCTATACAGAATAAAAATAATAGGCTGAAAATTTGGAGTTTGCGACCTTCGAATACTATTTTTGTAATAGTTACTGGTCGGAACTATTAACGACAGCGGTAATTCACGAATGCCTTACTGTGGGATTCACATACAGGGCAACCTTGGAACTAAGAGACGAGAGGGTGTGACGGACTACCGGAAGGTTCGCAAGTTGGTCTCAATATACAGGACACGGTGATTCACTGTATTCTCCGAAACGAAAGGGGATGATATACTCTCAAGCAGAATATCAAACTGGTTCGGTGGAGAAAGGTTCTAACCCGGATGGTTAAATCCGGGATTAGACGAACTTTCTCCAAAAACTCAAGTAGGACTCAACCTCTAAGCAGAATAACATATACTCTAAGTAATTAATAATATAATAATTAAGGTGTTAATTACTCCTAATTTCTCCCATTCCAAATAAACCCTTTACAAGTACAATTTCATACTATAGAGGAAGTCAGTAACGTTTCATATTACTAATGGATTTCGTACCTTTATGGTAATTGAAACTATTGAAATAGATTTTTTGAAATAACATAACTGCGTAGAGCTGTTATTCTTGCACTGCAAAACCGCTAATTTTTACAATCACAAGAGTAATAGGCAATACGCTCACGGTAAGACGTGGGCTTTGCTTATTGTGATTGGGGTGCTTAGCGGTACCTGCAGTGCAGTAAGATGTAGGTCCACGTTGTTCATTAAATACAAACCATATGAAAATAAGAATTTTAACAAGTAAATTAGGAATTTCGGTATTTCTAATGTGTATCGCCATTTTAACAATAGAGGCTCAAATTCCTCTTGAATTTCTTCAGAAGAATGCCAATGATGCCCAAGCAAGATATGATCAAGGGTATGATTTAGCTCTTCAAGTCAATGAGAAAATCAAAACTGCTATTGTTCAGACAAATGACAAACAACTTATCGCTGAATTAAATCCACTTCAGAAAGAATTAGAAGCTATTCGAGACTATGGTGCTAATTATAATAGGATAAAAAGAATTGCTACCGATGTTAATATTGCAATTAGTAACTATAACTCTCGCGTAAACCAAAATTCCAGCACGAAATCACCAGGAGAATCAGTTAATCCTGCAGCAAAGTACTGGGACGCTGGAGCTAAATGCTTTGAGGAGAATGATTTTGAAGCAGCTATAAAAAACTTTTCAAAAGTCCTACAATTAGAACCAGAATTAGCACAAGCCTATTACTATAGAGGACTTGCTTACGCAAACCTTGAGAGAAGAAGTGAGGCTATCGTTGATCTTACTTATTTCTTACGCAAAAGTAAGGAGTCAGACATGGATAATGCCCAAGTTTATTTCTTGCGAGGTATGCTTAAATCAGGGAATAGTGACTCTTATGGTGCTATTGAGGATTATAAAAGTTGTATTTCGCTTGATCCTTCAAACTCAATGGCGTATAACAACATGGGGTGGGAAAAATTCTTACAGAAGAAATATCAAGAAGCTTTAACTGACATTAACAAAGCGATTGAGCTTGATAATACGAATTATGTTGCATATGATAGCCGGGCAGAAATAAAATTCAACCAGAATGATTATAAAGGCTGTATTGCTGATTGTGATTATGCAATAAAGTTAAACCCTGAAATGTCAAATCCTTATTTTTTTAAAGGAAGGGCGTCATATGAATTAGGTAACAAGGATAGTGCCTGTATGAATTGGAGTAAGGCAGGGGAACTTGGGAAGTCAGAAGCATATGATTATATAAGGAAATACTGTAAATAAGTACTAAAACCTCAAACAATAAAATTATGAATACGGATTATCAGATCATCATAGCTAAAGAGCTAAGAACTCTCTTCTTCTTGATTATATTAGGCATCGCTTTGGTTGCAGTAACTTATGGAATCCTATATATAGCATACAAACCACCAGTGAACGCACCTGTACCGCAGGAAGTCAAAAACAGAATTCGGGAGCAAAGAGGCAGTGCCAGCATTGCTGTTGGAGATGCTTTTTCAAATGATAGTAGGTATGATATTGGGGTTACTCTTGACGACATTCTGGAGGATAGAATAAACTATAATAGAATGTCTCATTTTAAGAGTGATCTTCAGGACAAAATTAAAACAGCTGCAATTGTCATATTTATCTCTCTCATTATTGGCAGATACTTGATACTATTAGTACGGTGGGTGAGTCGGACTTCAAAGCTTGACCCCCAATAATTGTATCTATATCTTTATCGTTCATCCTGTAGCGTCACATATGTTTTATGTCGGTTCATCTTGGTCATAGGATGTAGTGTCATATTCAGTTATTTGGAGAATGATGGTTCAATTTGGAGTTAACTAACTATTGATTAACATGAAAGGAGTTATTTGGTTATTAGCATGTATCAGTGTTCTGAGTTGCACGTCAAGAGATCAGCAACAAAGTCATATTTCACGGATAGAAAGCAATATCAACATTGATGAATCCGGGAATGAAATATTTAATTCCTTTTACTCGTACTTTGTAGGAGATTCTATCTTCCAGAAAGATAGAACGAAACTCCCAGAAAGTGTCACAACCCCGGAATTTCCTGATCCGGAAGGAATTATTCGTGATACGGTTTGGACTGTGGATGCAGAAAAGTGGAAATATATTTCAATTAAAAGCACATCAGAAATAGAAATAAAAGGAGATACCGCTTATATCGTGGGAGAACTCTTGACGAACGGTAGCCTTCATTCTTTTGAAAGTCAATTCTACATTTTGAATGGTAAGTGGTATCTTGATTTAACCGCAGCCAAAAATGAAGTCTTACTTTATAGGCTTATAAGATAATTTTAAAATGGAACAGTTTCAGGGGTATAATGGGAGGCTTAACTATTTCTATGGAAGTGAAATTGTTTCACCTATGTTTCACCCTGATAAAAAATGAAGGAGTCAGTAATTGCTGATTCCTTCATTCTATCCGTGTGGGACGTACTGGATTCGAACCAGTGACCTCTTGCGTGTGAAGCAAGCGCTCTAAACCGACTGAGCTAACGTCCCGGGCGGGGGCAAAGATAAAACAAAATTGAATTCACCATACACCCGGGAAGAGACGGTATCGTGTATGCCGGGCATATTCATCATAACCGGCCAGCTCATTCTGCAGCGTCCGGTCTTCAAGCGAGGTACGGATTACCAGCAGCCCGGGATTCCGCCTGGCAGCAATTATCCTGCTTATTATGAAGCCGAGAATGCAGATTACTGCATATATCCATGCTTCCGTCCAGTTCCATTGCCTTGAGACAAGCAGGGGAAGTATGGGTATCACTTTCCTGCCCTTTTCTTAGTGGCAGGAGTCATCGCCAGACCCGGGAGACAGCCGTAAATGCAAAGCGAAATAATTTATCTTTGCATTTTTTGCATCGAGCCGGAAATCCTGATGACTGAACAGAACGCCACTGAAAAGAGAGATAAAACACGCTTCGGACTCATCCTTCATCTCCACCCCCGGAAGGTGAAGGCCGCCACCCTCCGCTTCAGTCTTACCTTCGGCCTGGGCGGAATGGCTGCAATGCTCCTTATAATACAGGTAATCACCGGACTGCTCCTTAAGTTTCACTATGAACCCTCACCGGAGAATGCCTATAACTCGATACTTAATATGCAGGAGAGCCTGCTCTTCGGGAAGATGCTGCGCAACATACACCACTGGAGCGCAATAGCCTTTGTGTGGATTGCCTTTCTTCACATGCTGCGCACGGCATTCACCGGCGCCTACCGTCCCCCGAGAGACGTGACCTGGATAACAGGACTGGCATTGCTGATTCTGGTGGTTCTCTCCAACTTCACAGGGTACCTTCTGCCATGGGACCAGCTCTCATACTGGGCCGTTACGGTTGGCACAAGCCTGCTCTCCTACATCCCGCTGGCGGGTGAACCTGTAAGAAAAGTCCTGCTGGGCGGAACCGAGGTCGGTCAACCCACACTCACCAACTTCTTCAATCTGCATACCGGTGTCATCCCGCTGCTGATAATTGCACTAATGGCATGGCACTTTTGGAAGATTCGTCGTGCCGGAGGCGTCATTGTGGCAGAGAGGGACAAAGAGAGCTCTATGCTTGACACAAGGCCGCACCTTTTAAACAGGGAGTTCGTGGTGGCGGTGACACTGCTCGCACTTATATTCATTACCAGCAGTCTTCTGGATGCACCTCTTCGCGAGCGGGCAAACCCGTCCTTCAGCCCGAACCCCGCAAAGGCGCCATGGTACTTCATGGGCCTCCAGGAGTTGCTGATTCACTTTCACCCGCTTTTTGCGGTCTTCATACTGCCAGTTGCGGTGCTGGCTGCAGCTGTATGGATGCCATACGTAAAGAGCGCTGACAAAAACCATGGCATCTGGTTCCTGTCACCGGCCGGAATAAGCTCATCAAAAACGGCTGCAGCTGCAGGTGCGGTGTTTACGGTGATCTTTATAGCAGTCAGTGAGCTCCTTCCCGACCCAGAGACGCTTCTTCCCGGCGTTCCGCCGATAGTGACCACCGGCCTCATTCCTTTCCTCATAATGACTTCAACTATGTGGTTCTTCCTGAAATACCTGAAGAGGCGCCGGTCACTGACCAGGCCTGAAATGATACAATCAGTTATTGTTCTGATGGTTGTATCCTATGCCGTGCTGACAGTTACCGGGATATTCTTCAGGGGTGAGGGGATGAACCTGGTATGGCCGTGGAACCGCTGAGCAGAGAAAACATAACCGCAAGATGGACAAGAAAATGACAGACAAACAGACTAAACCTGAGAAAGGAAGACGAAGCTTCCTGAAGAGGATGTGGCTGGCACTTGGCCTGGTTGCCGCAGCCGAGGTGCTCTGGTTCATTGCCAGCCTCATGAAGCCATCGCGCGAGGCGCATAAAAGCAGGCCGGCCTCATCACTCCGTGAGATAGGCAACGTGGATGACTTCCCCTTGGGTTCGGTCACCCCTGACAGGGTCAACAGGCTTTACATCGTGAGGGAGGAGGACGGAGGATTCCTGGCACTCTCACTGACATGTCCGCACCTGGGTTGCTCGGTTTTGTGGAATGAAGAGAAACTGCAGTTCGACTGCCCGTGCCACTCCTCAGCGTTTGACCGCAGGGGCCTGGTCCTCAGCTCACCTGCTCCAAGACCGCTCGATTACCTGCCCCTGATAATTGAGCAGGGAAAGGTAAAGGTCGATCTGAGCCATGTGACAAAGCGAAAAAAGTTTGAACCAACCCAACTGACTTATGCTCTTTAACGTTGGCACGGACAGGATAAAGACCTGGAAAATGACAGGATTCATTGCCACAGTTGTCCTGGTGACAGCTTTCCCAATATACCTGGTAAGGACCTCAATCGAAAAGCAGGGTGCGGAGCAGAAGCAGGGTCCATCTTTTACAGGCGCCTCCACCTGTATTGAGTGCCACAGGAAAGAGTATGATCTCTGGTGGGGTTCACACCATGACCTGGCAATGGACATCGCAACTGACAGCACCGTGCTCGGCGACTTCAATAATTTTGAGTTCAGGCATCGGGGGGAGGTGCACCGTTTCTTCCGCCGGGGCGAAAAGTTCTTCGTCAATACTGAGGGAGCAACCGGCAAATTCGAGGATTTCGAGGTCACCTATACCTTCGGATACACTCCCCTCCAGCAGTACCTCGTGCCGTTTGAAGGGGGACGCCTCCAGTGCCTCCCGATAGCCTGGGATACTGAGAGAGGCAAGTGGTTCCATATGGGTGATACTATCTATACTGACGAGGAGGTAGGACCGGGCAACTGGCTCCACTGGACGAGCCAGGCACAGAACTGGAACGGCATGTGCGCCGACTGCCACTCGACTAACCTGAAAAAGAACTATAATCCGGACACCAAAGCTTACAACACAACCTGGTCAGAGATCGATGTGAGTTGTGAGGCGTGTCACGGCCCGGCATCTGAGCACCTCGTCTGGGCCGCACTGCCTGAGGGCTCCAGGCCGGCAGACGTCAACACCGGTCTGATTGTACGTACACGGGAACTGAACAACGAGGAACTGTTAAATGTCTGTGCACGCTGCCACTCGCGCCGGGCTATCATGGGTGACTACACCGATGACAACAGCGACCTCCTCAATTACATGATCCCGACACTGACAGCTCAGCCAATATACCATTCAGACGGTCAGATTCTTGATGAGGTTTATGAATACGGTTCTTTCACCCAGAGCAGGATGTTCGAGAAGGACGTTATGTGCAGTGACTGCCATGACTCCCACTCGGCCCGGACGAAGGAGCCTGACAACCGGCTCTGTCTTCAGTGCCACCGACCGGATATATATGATTCACCGAGGCATCACTTTCACAAGATGGATCCGGCCAGCCTGTCCGGCCAGGCCGGAGACAGGGGTTCAGCCAATGGTCCGGATCTTACCGGCAACGGGAGGCTCATCAACCGCGGAGAACCTGAATATGTTGAGGGTACCGGCGCCCAATGCGTCAACTGTCACATGACCGGAAGGTATTATATGGGCATTGACTACCGTCGCGATCACAGCTTCAGGATACCCCGCCCTGACCTGACGGCAAAAACGGGAGTGCCCAATGCCTGCAATGACTGCCACAAGGATAAAACCACAGCATGGTCACAGAGCTACATCCATAAATGGTACGGTGAGCGTACCAGACCACACTACGGAGAAATTTTTGCAGCAGCAGAAAGAGGAGACCAGGGTACTGTTCCTGACCTGATCCTTTACTCTCAGAATGAGCTGTTTCCTCTTATGGTGAGGGCCACGGCAGTGAGGTTCCTGGGACGTTTCAATACCCCGGAGAGTAACCGTGCAGTGGAACGGGCGATGACTGACCCCGCCTCGCTGGTAAGACATACGGCAGTGGTGAGCTATAACCCGAAGGATGTTACCACCTATGAAAAGCTGATGCTGCCTCTTCTCAATGACCCTGTAAAGGGGATAAGGACCGAGGCTGCCATCAGGCTCTCGGAGGTAAGGGAGGATCAGCTGAGCCCTGCTGCCCGTACAGCGCGAAGGGCTGCACTGGATGAATACAGGGAGGTAAACCTCTACAACGCCGATTTCCAGGGCGGACTGTTCAACCTGGGCATTATGTATGCAAATGCCGGCGAGATGGCAAAGGCAGAAGCCGCATATCGCGAAGCCCTCGTGGTTGATGATCAGTTCTACATGGCAAAGGTGAACCTTGCAACTGTCTGCGCACAGCAGGGAAAGACAGCCGAGGCGGAGAAACTGCTTCGCGAACTGATCAGGGACCATCCCGGACTTCCCGAACTCAACAACTCCATTGCCATGCTGCTGGCCGAACAGGGACGGTATGAAGAGAGCAGGGAGTACTTCCTTAAGGCTGCAGAGTTGATGCCCGGACAGACAAGGATACTTTACAACCTCGGGCTTCTGGAGAACACTCTTGGAAACACCGCCAAAGCCGAAGAATATCTTTTAAAAGCACTGAACAGGGAGCCCGGCAATTATGATTACCTCTATGCCCTGGCCACCTTTTGCCTGGAGCATGGCATGAAGGATAAGGCAACGAAATACGCCCGACAGCTTGCCAACGGGTTCCCGGATGACCAGGCGGCCAGGCAGTTACTTGAGGCTGCAGGAAAACAGGAAGCAGGTGCCGGTAATTGACCTCCTCGCCAGGCAGCTTATTAAGGCGACAGGAAATAAAGAGGAGGCGCCGGTGATGCACCTCCTCAATTCATTTTGCATTTATTCATTTCGCAGGAATCAGATCCGGAGCCTGTAAACCAGCATCAGCTGACTACCTGTCAACAGGGTAAGGCTTATGCTGCGGCCAGCGACGCGGCTCTTCGGAAATCTTCTTCATGACAACCTCAACGGCTTTCATCAGCTGAGTGTCATATCCTTCAGAGTACTTCTTTGAGTCTACATCAACAATGATGTCAGGGGTCACACCTTCATTCTCAACAACCCATTCGCCCTTCTCATTGTAGATGCGGTAATCGGGAGCAGTAATGGTTCCTCCGTCAATCAGCTCGATGAACTGGGAAACGCCTACCAGCCCGCCCCAGGTACGGGTGCCTATTATCGGCCCCATGCCGAACCAGCGGAACTCATATGGCAGCTCATCTCCGCCTGAGCCTGCATACCTGTTGGTTATCAGCGCCATGTGTGCTTCTACGGCCAGATGCGGAATGGGCTGGTCAACAGACTGCCTGCGGGTCCAGTAAGCATGCGGATCCTTCCTCAGACGCTGCAGGAAGATCTCCGGATCAAGTCCTCCGCCATTGAAGCGGCCGTCAATGATGAGCCCTTCCTTCTTCGTCTGCGAGTAAAAGTACCTCGGGAAATCAGTAGCCGAGCTGTTCCATGTGTCAGGCAGGTATATGTACCCTATCTTCCCGTTGGATGCTTTGTCAACAGCCAGCCGGTTCGATTCCAGCCAGTCCATATAGCGGAAGGCGGACTCACTCCCGGAAGGTACAACCGTCACCTCACGTGCCCCTGCCATCATAGGCTTCGAGTTCACAGTCAGCGTAACCTGCTTGCCGGCAAGGCCGACGAAGTAGCTGTAAATATCCCTGTCAGCCTTAACATCGACATTGTTTACCCTGAGCAGGTAATCACCCTCTACAATATTTACACCGGGTTTGGCAAGCGGCGGCCATGCTTCGCGCGACCAGTCCTTCTCCCTGTATATCTTCGCAAAGCGATAGAGGTTATTCTGTGTGTCAGCAGAATAGTCTGCCCCAAGCATCCCGACGTTTACCGGGTCAGCGCGCCTTTTGCTTTCACCGCCGTAAACGTATGTGTGTGAGGTATTCAGCTCGGCAATCATCTCACCGATAATGAATGTAAGATCCTGTCTGCATGTTGCCCTGTCTGCAAGCTTTTCATACTTCAGCTTCATGGCAGGCCAGTCCTGACCATGCATACCGGGTTCATAGTAATAGTCGCGTTCCATGCGCCATGCCTCGTTGAAGATCTGCTTCCACTCGCTTACAGGGTCATACCAGACCTTCAGGTCGGTGAGCTTCAGCGGTGCCGGGTTTCCTCCGTCAGCAGGCATCATTGATACGCCTCCGTCTTTCCGGAGAACAATTGTGCTGCCGTCAGCCGATAGTCTGAAATCATCTATCCCTTCTGCCAGTGAAGACGCCTTTGCGGATTTGAATGACCATGAGGAGAGGTTCATCGGCCCGTGGCCTGCAACCTCGAAACGGTTGAAGTTGCCTTCGTCGCTGTTGAGGTAGAAGAGGGCCCTGTCATTTACAGCGAGACTCCTGTAGTTGCCCTTTTCAAGGGGAAGGGCCTCGGTGCGGTCAGTGATCCCTTCGAAGTCGATCCGTACGGTAACAGGCGAACCGGGTGCCATACCACCCCGGGCAGCCACGGGAGAGGGGGCTGCCGGAGTTTTCCAGGCCGTCACACCTTTTGCGCTGCCGGAACCTTTCACGGAGGCAGAACCTTTCGCGGCAGCAGAACCTTTGCCGGCTGCCAGAGCCACCGGTGCAGCTGTCTCAGCAGTTGAGGCGCCGGGTTCCTCATCACTCCTGAAAGGAGTCAGCGAGAGCCCGTCCTTTCTCAGGGTTATTGCATAGATGCCTGCAATCTTCTGATAGACCATCTCCCACTCGAGATCGCAATAGGTCGGTTCGAACCTGCGGTTGGATATGAATACAATATATTCACCGTCATTTGTAAACACAGGATTGAAATCATTGAAGAGGCCGTTGCTGATGCAATTGATCACCCTGGATTCAAGTCCGTATACATAAAGCTGGTACATGAAGGCCTCGTTCATTTTCGAATAAACCAGGTACCGGCTGTCAGGCGACCATGAATAATCGAATATTGACTTGACGTCAAGGGAGACATCCACATTCTCGTATTCTTCCTTATCTACCTTTGTAATTGCCGTTGTTGCCACATCAATAAACCATAATGTCAGTGTCTGGTCTGTCCATGCAATCTTTTTACTGTCAGGAGACCATTTAAGCGTATGCCTGTAACCGGCGCCGAGTGATGTCAGTTTCACCGGTTCACCCTTCCCGTCAGGAGCGATAAGATAAAGTTCATATTCGCCGGAGTTGTCCGAAAAGTAAGCTATCCATTTCCCGTCAGGTGACCATACTGCATCCTTGTCGCGGGTGCCGGAAGAGTTTGTCAGGTTCCTCACAGGCCCTTCCTTTTCCGGGAGGGTGAAAATATCACCGCGGGCAACTATCAGTGCACGGCTCCCTGAAGGTGAAACATCTGCCCGGGTTATGTTGCGGCTTACGTCCTTCATGTACGGGCGCCTTTCTTCCATGTCCTGCAGTATCTTTACCGGCACCCTGGCGGCAGCGCCCGTAGCCAGGTCAAGCTTCCAGATATCTCCGCCCAGTTCATAGACAACCTGGTTTCCCCCGAAGTCGGGGTGACGGACATCGTATTCCTTATGCCTGGTGACCTGTTCAATTTTCCCGCTGCCGGTGTCATATGACCATATATTCAGCACCCTGTCACGGTCAGAGCTGAAGTATATTTTGTCACCGATCCACATAGGCCACCTGTCTGAACCGTCATAATTGCTTATGTTGGTCTCCTTGTCTGTTGCGAGGTCATAGATGTAGATCTCCTGTGCCCGGCCGCCCTTGTACCGCTTCCATGTTGCATTGTCCTGGGAGTCCTTGTTATAGGCAATCCTGGTGCCGTCAGGCGAGAAACTTCCGCGTGCGGCGTCATACATTATCATCTCCTCAAGTCCTGTTCCGTCCGGGGAAACCATGTACATCTTCACATACCTCGAAGGGCTGTTGCGTCCTGATGTGAACATGATCTTGTTTTTGGTGACGTTCCAGCCTACAACTTCGTCGGTTCCGGGGTGCCATGTAAGCCTTTCAATGTCACCACCGTTGATGTTCATCACATAGACATCGGCATTGCCGTCATACTCGCCGGTAAAAGCCACGAAGTTCCCGTCCGGGGATATTTCCGGATATGACTCCCGTCCGTCGCTGAATGTAAGTCGTGAGGCTGTTCCGCCTTCGGCGGGAACTTTCCATAAGTCGCCTCCGCTTGTGAATACGATTGTATTGCCCTGTATGTCAGGATATTGCATGAAGGGATTCTGGGCTTTGCCGGGAACGGCGAAAGCCAGCAGGAGGATCAGCATGGGTAAGAATGCACCGATGCTTCTCCTTACGTTAAAGCAGTTAATCAATTTCATATGTCTTTGTTATTTCAGGATTGACGCTAATCTGTTACAACTATCCAGGGTCTCACAGACCATTCGGTGATGAGTCCGTTCTTTACATAGGGATCACGGCTGACGAATTCATGAGCTGCCTCCGGGGTTTCACCGCGGAATATCAGTACGGCTCCGTCAGCAGGCTCCGCCAGGGCCCCGGCCATCACTATCCGGCCTTCAGAGTGAAACTCATGCACAAGATCAAGGTGAGTGCCACGAAGCGGTGCACGCCGCTCAATGTAGTCTTCAACTGTTTTGTAAAAGAGAATATAGTACATAGCAATTTCTAAAAATTTACCTGTTTAGTCTGTTTCGAAAAATATGCATAAGAATAATGCAAATCAAGAAGGAAAGAGGCATAACAGAGCTCCTCTTTCCTCCCGGCATATTTTTATTACACCTCAAAGATAATCAGATGCCCGCCACTACAACATCATCTATGACAAGACTCGGGAACCGTCCCTGGCTGTAAATATACGGATCATTGGCCACTTCGACGAGCCTGTTCCAGAAGTTCATGTGGTTGTCTGCAATATTCATTTCAGCAACATTCTGAATAAAATTGCCATTTTCATACAGTTTCCCGATTATGCCCACGGAGAAGTCTCCGGTGGTTGTATTGGAATTACCACCTATATAATCGGTAATAACAATACAGCGTTTGAGATCTCTTATAATTTCATCGAGGCTGCGCGTTCCCGGCGGAATTATGACGTTTGAGAGGGAGCCTGAGGTGGGTTCCCAGCCCAGTTTGCGGCTGTAATACCAGTCGACAAGGAAATCATTCAGAATACCGCCGGTTATAAGATTACGTTTACGTGCCGGAAATCCGTCGCCGTCATAGTATCTTGATCCCAGTCCTCTCGGGATGAATGGATCATCGATGACTGTCAGCAGGCTGCTTCCAATTGCAGTTCCCTTTTTATCAGCGAGGAATGACCGTTTCTGCTGTATGTTACCGGCAGACATCGGGCTGACAAGTCCGTTCAGCACCCGTCCGGCCCCGCGGTTTTCAAGAATGACAGGGATCTTTGTAGTAGCAATTTTTTTGCCTCCCATAAGGTCAAGGGTTCTCTTTGCAGCCTCGGTGCCCACATCCTCCATCGGGGGAAGATCGCTTCTGTACCTGCAGCTGACATAGTTATATCCTGCCGGCCGGCGGTCACCCTGATCCTGTGCGGTCATTGAAGCTCCCACGTTGCAGTATGTGCTTTTTGAAGAACCTGTAAAACCATTGCTTGTCTTCACATACTCCTCGTATGATTCATCATATTCACCCGCTTCAACTGAGATGACTTTTGCTCCTCCCTTGTTAAGGCACGCTTCTTCCACTGCCCTGGTCATTGCATGCCGGCCCTCCGGGGTCAGTTGACCGTATTCCGGATCGGACAGCTGAAGGTCAGCATCGGACCTTCCTTCATAATAGCCCGGATCAGGGAGGGTGCGGAAGGGATCTTCCTCCACTATTCCTGCCCCGGCCACCAGGTCAGTTATAAAAGGTTCAAGGGTAGCCTTGCGAAAGTCAGGTGTTGACTGGCCTGCATATCTGTTATTGGCGAATACTTCAAGATAAAGCCCCTGCGTTGTGGCTTCCTTGATCACCTCCGGCCTGCGGTCACGGTAGTTAATTTCCACAGAGCGTCTTCTTGACAGACTCACCTTGCATTCGCCGGCTCCGGCTTTCAGTGTGCGGCTTATCACCCAGTCTGCCAGTTCCTGGAAACTCATCTGTTTGTCTTTCAGTGTAGTCATGACCTGCCTCCTTTCTGTTCAGTTCCACCAACGGTTAGCGATTTGACAAGGCATGTTGGCAGTCCGAATGAGACCGGCACTCCCTGCCCGTTCTTGCCGCACTGCCCGGCTCCTCCTCTGCTCATTTCAAGGTCATTTGCGGCCAAAACGATGTTTGCAAGCATCGTCGGGCCGTTCCCCATAATGTTTACATCCTTGATGGGGGCAGTGAGTTTGCCGTTGCGGATTAATCTTCCCTGGGAGACATAAAAGGCAAAGTCACCCTCGCCGATCTTCACCTGCCCGTTACTCACGTCCTCTACATATATTCCGTTTCCGGCTGCTCTGATAACATCCTCAGGCGTCGCATCGCCGCCAAGCATGTATGTGTTACGCATACGCGGCACAGGATAATTCATGAAGTCCTGGCGCCTGCCGTTGCCGGTGGGCTCCACACCGTAGTATTTAGCTGAGATCCTGTCATGTATATAACTTGTAAGTATCCCGTTTTCAACGAGCACTGTTTTTTTACCCGGGGTTCCTTCGTCATCCACATTCAGACTGCCTGCCAGGTTCATGTTTGTTCCGTCATCTATAATGGTTACGAAAGGTTCTGCAACCTTCTTTCCCAACATCGTGCTGTATGTTGAGGTCTTCTTGCGGTTGAAGTCGGCCTCCATTCCGTGTCCGATGGCTTCGTGCAGCAGGATGCCGGTTATTCCGGGGCCGAGAACCACAGGCATCTCACCTGCGGGAGGCTGAATTGCATCAAACAGGGTAAGTGCGTTGGTGACTGATTTTGAAGCCACCTCATTTATTACATCATTGTCATAAAATGAGAAATCACGACGTCCGCCGAGGTTCCAGAATGCCTGTTCCCGCCTGCCATCCCTTTCGGCCACCACAGACGAATAGAGGAATCCTCCGGGGACAATATCCTCAGCCTTGATTCCGTCACTTGTGGCAACCAGAATACGCTTTATGCTGCTCTGGAAGCCGGCATTAACCTTTACGATCTCGGGAGAAAGTGAAAAGCATTTCTCATTGATCTGTTGCAGAACAGGAAGCTTCAACTGTGCAGGAATGCCGTCAAAACCTTCGGGTACAGGATAATAACTGCCTGTCTGTGGCCGGTTGAAGGAGGTTGCAGCCAGCACGGCCGTCATATCACACAGGGAGGCTGCAGTAGCTGCTGCAGACATCATTGATTCCTCAGAGAGATCCTGTGTGTAACCGTAACCTATCTGGTCTCCTTTCACAGTCCGTATTCCGACTCCGAGTGATATGTCACCGTTTGACTGATTTACTTTCCCGTCTTCAAGCCCAAGATAGTTTGTTACGGAAAATTCAAAATAGAGGTCGGCAAAATCACCTCCCCGTGACAATGCTTTTGACAGCAGTCTGCTGATAAGAGCATCATCAATTCCAAACTCGTCCAGGAAGTAGTTCCCGGATGGACTGCCACCCGCAAACCTGCATCCCTGTACTCCGGGAAGGAACAGCAGCGCTCCTCCTGCCAGGGCAGTACCCCGGATAAATTTTCTTCGTGGAATAGGTTTCATTTCTATGATTTTATTTCAACATCACAAGTTACACATTTCACCGGAAGGAGTCACCGGCATAATTGGTTAATAGTATGTTAAGGGGAGGAGTAATTCTTTTCCCGGAACTGAGCCCGGATAATTGCTGAAAGGTTACTTTTACACACTGATTCAGGTATCATATCTGTGAAATGCCGACAGGCACAGTTCAAAAACAATCAATTCGATGAAAGAAGCTGAATTCAGGGTTTACGGTTACAGGTGGGTCATGCTGGCTGTTTACATGCTGGCAATAGCTGTCAACCAGATCATGTGGATCACCTTTGCACCCATTACAAAAGATGCCACAGTATTTTACGGCGTGTCCGACCTGCAGATCGGAATCCTCTCAATGAGCTTCATGATAGTATACCTGGTTGTTTCAATCCCGGCATCATGGATCATAGACACTTACGGCATCCGCGCAGGTGTCGGCGCCGGCGTTGTCCTAACCGGAGTATTCGGCTTGCTGCGGGGTCTCTTTGCAGGTGACTATAACCTGGTCCTGATATTTCAGATAGGTATTGCAATAGGCCAGCCGTTCCTGCTCAACTCTATCACCAAGGTGGCTTCGAGATGGTTTCCTGTCAGTGAGAGAGCCACAGCCTCCGGGCTGGGTACCCTGGCCATGTATTTCGGAATACTCCTGGGAATGAGCCTGACCCCGTTCCTTGTGAATGGCAGGGGCATAGAAGGGACACTGTTTTTGTACGGTACCGTATCCATCCTTACCGCTGTCATATTCTTCATTTTCGCAAAGGAACGTCCGGTAACCCCTCCGTGCCGCCCGGACCAGGAAGAGCGGGCCCTGGCCATCGACGGGATGAGGCTCCTCTTTCGCAACCGTGATTTTCTGTGGCTCATGGTTATCTTTTTTATCGGACTGGGGGTATTCAATTCAGTAACGACATGGATTGAAAATATCCTGAGCCCGAGAGGCTTCACTGCCGAGCAGGCAGGAATAACAGGTGGATTGATGATCTTCGGGGGCGTCGCAGGTGCAATCATTATGCCTCTCTTTTCTGACCGGTTCAGGAGGCGCATTCCCTTTATAAAGATCGCCCTCGCGGGAGCCACTCTGGGCCTGGCCGGCGTTACTTTCACCGGGAATTACCCCTTGCTGCTCATCTCTGCCGCAGCCTTCGGGTTCTTCCTGCTGAGCTCAGGGCCGATCGGATTCCAGTACGGCGCCGAGGTGACATTTCCTGTCTCTGAAGGGACCTCAAACGGTTTTCTCCTCCTGATGGGCCAGGTATCCGGAATTGCATTCATATTCGGCATGGACTGGTTCAAATCACCTGTATCAGGGTCAATGACCTGGCCGTTATCCGTGCTTTGCATCCTGATGGTTGTGAGTTTCCTTCTTTCTGCAAAACTCAGGGAATCTGCTTTCCTGACCGGTAACAATAAAGACAAGGCACAATGAAAAGAGGATTCTGTCGATTGTGGAGTTCCGCAGCGCTGTTATGCGGACTATGCGTTTTCTTTATATGTCCTGTTGCGGGACAGGAAGTTACCCCGGACACTCTTACCGGGAAAGATACCTGTAGCATACAGGTTACAGCCCTGAAGGATAAGGCTGGCGCCGAGCGGTGGTGGTACGGCTGGCTGGCGGGTTACAGCGCCGCCACTGCAGGCCAGGGGATAGTGTATTTCACATCAGATAACAAAACCCTGCGCCAGGATATGGCCCTGGGTGCCGCAACAACCTTCCTCGGGGCGATGGGTCAACTGATCACACCCGTTCTTCCGAAGAATTCAGATTATCCTTCATACCGTGATTATGAATCCGGCAAAAAACAGCTGTCTCCGGATCAGGCAGCACAGCTGTTGAAGGCACTGGCCGCCAGGGAAAAGGAGGGGAGGTCGTGGAAGACGCATGCTATCGCAGGGGTTGTCAACCTCAGCAGCGGGCTCATAACGTGGCTCGGATATAAGCGCACCTTCATGGACGGCCTTGAGAACTTTGCAATCAACACTGCAATCACAGAAGCCCAGATATGGACACAACCAATGAAGGCAGCAAGAGATTATGAAAAGTACTGTCAGAGTAAAGGCCACGGGGCTGATACGATGACTTCCAGGCGTGACGGGGAATGGAGCTGGAATATTTATCCCAGCGGTTTTTATATCAGGTACGTTTTCTGAAAAACAGTCGTCAGGTCATACCGGCAGTTAAAACGTGATGGGAGCGAAAAATCAGTTCAACGATGCGGGAACCTTCAGGGTGAACACAATCTTCCGTTCACTGCGTCACCGCAACTACAGGTTGTTCTTCAGCGGACAGAGTGTCTCCCTGATAGGCACCTGGATGCAGCGCATCGCACTTCCGTGGGCAGTCTACCGCATGACTGACTCGGAGGTTCTCCTGGGGGTTGTCGGGTTTGCCGGATCGATACCCTCTTTTGTGCTGGCGCCGTTTGCCGGTGTTCTTATCGACCGCTGGAGCCGTTACCGCGTGATGCTTGTGACGCAGATAATCTCGATGATCCAGGCGGGAGTGCTTGCATGGCTGAGCCTGACCGGGAACCTTGACATATGGCATATTATTGTGCTGAGCCTGGCCCTGGGTATCATAAACACATTCGATATGCCTGCCAGGCACTCCTTTGTAATAAATATGGTAAACGGGAAGGAGGACATCGGCAATGCAATTGCTCTTAACTCGATGATGTTCAACGGTGCGAGGCTGATAGGTCCTTCAATTGCAGGAATTGTCCTTGCCACAGTAGGCGAAGGTTCATGCTTCCTGATAAATGCAACGAGCTACATATTCGTAATAGCCTCACTGTTAATGATGAACGTGGCCGAGACGAGGGAAAAGAAAGAGAGGACTCCGATATTCAGGGAACTGAAGGAGGGTCTTGACTACACCTTCGGCTTCGCTCCCATAAAGCATATTATTTATCTCCTCAGCCTTGTCAGCTTCATGGGTGCATCATACCAGGTGCTCATGCCGGTTTATGCAAAAGAGATACTTGCCGGTGACTCACACACCTACGGGTTCCTTATGGGAGGTGCAGGCGCCGGAGCGCTCCTGGGAGCAATTTACCTGGCTTCACGCGATACCGTTCTCCGGCTGGGACGACTCATTCCTGCTGCGGCAGCACTGCTGTCTGCAGGACTGATTGCATTGTCACTGAGCTCCTCTTTTTTCGTTTCAATGTTCCTGATATTCTTTACCGGACTCGGGATGATGGCACATACTGCTGCCAGCAACACTATACTTCAGACGATCACTGACGAAGACAAGCGCGGAAGGGTGATGAGTTTCTATACAATGGCCCTGATGGGAACAGCTCCTTTCGGAAGCCTGCTGGCGGGATGGATGGCCAAGGTGCTCGGCACCCCCTGGACAATGTTCATCGGCGGTGCCGTCTGCCTTGTCGGGTCGCTTGCTTTTTACAGGCGCCTGCCTGAACTGAAGAAACTGGTCAGACCTGTTTATGTCAGAATGGGCATATTGCCCGAAGTGGCGGAGGGAATCAGCACTGCCTCCGAACCGGGAGCGGGAACATGAAGATCCCTTCCCGGATCATGATCTGAGCACCCTCATACGGATCATGGGCCTGAATACCCTCAAACAAATCACCCTCACACGGATCATGGTCCTGAATACCCTCAGACGGATCATGGGCCTGGGTATCCTTACTTCCCGGACCCGGAGACAGACGATTTGTTCCGTCGGCCACCGGGAGGATTCTGTCGGTAAAAAAAGCCATCCGGTCTAATAAATTTTTACTGACCTGCCACCCATAATAGTTTTGTCTCATCAAGTTTCACAAAATGAAAAGGATGAGAACGAAACGATTTTTTACAGTGACAGCGGCTCTTTTACTTGCAGCCGGTGTCATTTCAGCACAGCCCGCACAGACACCCGGGACTGTGTCCGGCACAGCCGGGGAAATATCCCCCTCAGCCCGGACGAAGCAGTGGTCACTGACAGACTGCATCGGGTATGCGTTGCAGCAAAATATCCAGGTACGGAAATCAGCTGTATCAGTCAGCCTTGGCGAGATCAGCCTTCAACAGGCGAAGGACAACATGCTCCCTTCACTCAGCGGATCGATGGGTGAAAATTTCGGATGGAGACTGGATGCAGGCGGCACCGATGAATCCTCATGGGTAGGCTCATCGCGTACAACTGCCTCATTAAGCAGCGGACTGACGCTGTTCAGCGGATTCCAGCTCAGGAACAGGGTCAGGCTGGCCGGGTTGGACTACAAATCAACACAGTACAGCGCTGACCAGACAAAGGAGAGTGTTTCACTCAACATTATGAGTGCATATCTCCAGGTTCTTTATTCACAGGAGCAGGTTACAAATGCCCGCAACCAGGCTGATGCCACACGTGAGGAGCTTGCACTGGCCGCTGAGAGGCTTTCGCTCGGCGCCATCGCCAACACTGACTACCTGCAGGTTAAGACACAGCTTGCGTCAGAGGAGTCTTCGCTGGCATCAGCTGCCAACAACCTGAAGATGGCAAAGCTGAACCTGATGCAGCTTATGGAATACCCGGTGGACGAGCCGTTCGAGATCCTGCGTCCTGATATCGACGCCATTATTTCCACAGCTCCTGCCGCTGACGCAGTCTCTGTATACCAGGATGCGCTGGAGGTGAAGCCACAGGTGAAGATAGCTGCGATCAACCGCGAAAGCGCCACAATCGACCTTGAGATCGCCAGGGGCGCATTCTTCCCTTCATTGTCGCTCAGCGCCGGATTGAGCACAGGGTTCGCCGAGGCTGCTGAAATCGGCTCACAGCTGAAAAACGGATTCTCTCCGTCACTGGGCCTGTCGGCTTCGATTCCTATTTTTCGGAACAACCAGAATAAAGCCTCTGTTTCAAGGGCGAGATATGGTATCACCACTGCTGAACTGGATGAGCTCAACACCAGGAACCAGCTCCGCAAGGAGGTGGAACAGGCTGTGCTCGATGCCGAATCGGCTCTGCTGAGTTACCAGGCAGCATTGAACAGGTATGACTCATCAGTTGAAAGTTACAATGTGTCGGAGGAAAAATTCAAGCTGGGAGCAATGAACTCGGCTGACTTCCTGATACAGAAGACAAATCTTACCTCTGCCGAGAGCAACCTGCTCCAGGCAAAATACGAGCTTGTCTATAGCCACAAGATAATCGACTTTTATAAAGGAGTCGAACTGACATTCTGAAATAAAAACAGCAAAAAATAATCAAGATGAAAAAAAGAAATGTATTCATAAGCGCCGGGTTCGTTGCAGTGGCTGTTGTGACGCTGCTTACGGTGCACAGCTGCCGGAAAAGCAACACTTACGAGTTTGAGACGGCTAAAGTGACGAAGGGTTCAATAGTCAATGAGGTCACTGCCACCGGCACCCTCGAGGCAATCACATCGGTGGTTGTGGGCACACAGGTGTCAGGTATAGTTGAAAAGCTTTATGTCGATTTCAACTCACCGGTAAAGAAGGGTCAGGTTCTTGCAGAGCTTGACAAGACGGCCCTGAAGTCAAGCGTTCAGCAGTCGCTGGCTACCCTTGACAACGCGAAGGCTGAGATGGAATACCAGGCTTCGAACTATGAACGCACCAAGGCTCTCTGGGAGAAAAACCTGATAGCTGAGGCTGATTTCGACCAGGCGAAGTACAACTATGACAGGTCAGTAGCCAGCCTGAAGAACTCACAGGCCCAGTATGACAAGGCTCTTGTGCAGCTCGGCTATGCCACAATATATTCACCCATCGACGGGGTCGTGATGAACAGGGCCGTGGACGAAGGCCAGACGGTGGCGGCAAGCTTCAATACACCGGAGATCTTCACAATTGCGCAGGATCTTACCCAGATGCAGGTGGAGGCTGACATAAACGAATCAGACATAGGTATTGTCAGGGTAGGCCAGAGGGTCGAATTTGACGTCGATGCATATCCTGGTGAAACATTCACCGGAACAGTCGAACAGATAAGGCTTTCGCCTGTGACAACATCCACTGTGGTTACCTACACTGTAATTATCAACGCCCCGAACCCGGATCTGAAACTCCTTCCCGGGTTGACGGCCAACATTATCATCTATGCTGAAGAGCATCTGGATGTTCTTACAATCCCTTACAAGGCAATCAAGTTCAAGCCGGAGGCAGAGTACCTGGCCAAAATGGCCGAAGCTTTCATGGCGGGCAAGGTACCCGGCACGATGAATGGCAAGGCAGGTTCGGGATCATTTCCGGGTGCAGGTTCCGGATCATTTCCGGGTGCAGGCTCGGGGTCATTTCCTGGTGCAGGTTCAGGATCATTTCCTGGTGCAGGTTCAGGTGCAGGATTCGAGATGCCTACGATGGTATGGATAAAGACCAGTGACGGAATCAGGCCTGTTCCGGTTAAGCTCGGATCAAATGACGGTGTGAATGCCGAGGTGTTATCCGGCCTCGCCGAAGGTGACGAGGTAGTCGTAAAGATGACGGTGGCTACCACAAAGGAGAAAAAGGAAAAAGAGGTAGCCTCCAATCCGTTTATGCCAACCCCTCCGGGAAGAAGAAACACACAGAGCAGCTCGCGTTCAGGAGCAAACTAACCGATCAGTACACAGCAATGAAGACAATAATTGACATATCCACTCTCAAAAAGGACTACCATGTGGGGGAGGTCACCGTTCATGCTCTCCGCGGGGTGAACCTGAAGATAAACGAGGGTGAGTTTGTTGCAATCATGGGAGCCAGCGGCTCCGGCAAATCGACGATGCTGAACATAATCGGCTGCCTCGACAGGCCCTCTGACGGAATCTACCTCCTTGACGGCGTCAATGTCGCAGGGATGTCCAAAAACGAGCGTGCGGCAATACGCAACCTGAAGATCGGATTCGTTTTCCAGTCGTACAACCTTCTCTCACGGACCTCCGCACTTGAGAATGTGGAGCTCCCGCTGATGTACAACCGCCTGGTAGGCACTAAAGAGCGCAGGGAGAAAGCCATTGCGGCCCTGGAGGCGGTGGGACTGGCAGACAGGATGGATCACATGCCCAACCAGCTCTCGGGCGGACAGCAGCAGAGGGTTGCAATAGCCCGCTCACTTGTAAATGACCCGGTCGTAATCCTTGCCGACGAGGCAACTGGTAACCTTGATACTCGTACATCATACGAAATCATGGCACTCTTCCAGGAGCTGAACAGCAAGGGCAAGACAATAGTATTCGTGACACATGAACCGGACATTGCAAATTGCATGACCCGCAGTGTTGTCTTCCGTGACGGTCATATAATAAGGGAAGAGAATGTAATAAACAGGCTCAATGCTGCAGAGATGCTGAGAGCCCTGCCAGTGGAGCAGGATTAAAAACAGAATGAAATGAATCCGGGAAATCTTTTAAAAGTAGCAATCAACGCATTGAAGCGTAATAAGATGCGCTCATTCCTGACAATGCTTGGGATAATAATTGGCGTTGCATCCGTAATTACAATGCTTGCAATAGGGCAGGGATCGAAGAAAAGCATCCAGGACCAGATAGCAAGCATGGGTTCAAACATGCTGTTCGTAATGCCCGGCAACATGAGGATGGGAGGGGTTCAGCAGGGGAGCTCATCATCGCAGCGCCTTACTGTGGCAGATATAAAAGCCATCAAGGCGGAATGTGATGCAATTGTTTCCATCTCACCGGAGGTAAGAAGCAGCGGCCAGGCCGTCTCCGGCAGTTCGAACTGGCCCACGACGATCTATGGCGGGAGCGAACAGTATCTTGATATCAGAAGCTGGGATGTCATCAGCGGACGAAATATCACTGACACCGAAGCGGAAGGTTCCGCGAAGGTATGCCTCGTGGGCCGGACAGTTGCCGATGAACTCTTCGGGGAAGGGATCGACCCCACTGGTGAGACAATAAGATTCAAGAACATACCATTCAAGATAATCGGCGTCCTCGAGGAGAAGGGTCAGAACAGTTTCGGGCAGGACCAGGACGACGTCATAATTGCACCTTATACAACGGTACAGAAAAGAGTCCTCGCACAGACCTACATCCAGTCAATCCAGATGTCGGCCCGCAGCGCCGAAGAATCAGACCTGGCAATATCGCAGGTGGAGGAGGTGCTCCGCCGCACCCATAAGCTGCGTGAGAACGAAGACAATGACTTCGAGGTCAGGAGCCAGGAGGAGCTGGCGACAACAATGACCTCTGTCACAGAGATACTTACTATCCTGCTGGGGGCTATTGCCGGGATATCCCTTCTTGTCGGAGGCATCGGAATCATGAATATTATGTATGTTTCAGTCACCGAACGCACCCGCGAAATAGGCCTCAGAATGTCTGTCGGCGGCAGAAGTGTTGACATACTGCTTCAGTTCCTTATAGAATCGATACTCCTCAGCGTCTTCGGAGGGCTGATCGGCATAGTACTTGGTTTCGCCGCCTCGTCCATAGTGGAGATGCTCACCTCGTGGCCCATAAGCGTGATGTGGAGCTCTGTCATCCTTGCCTTCGTGGTATGCACCGTGATAGGAGTCTTCTTCGGGTGGTATCCTGCACGACGGGCAGCAGATCTTGACCCCATTGATGCCCTGAGATTTGAGTGATTATTTGACTGGAATGATTAGCTTTGATGATCCTATGAATACTGGTACGGTTACACGAAAGAGAAAGGGTCTCCCTGTTCTGCTCCATGCAACAGGCTGGCTGATACTGTTTATTATTCCACAGTTCCTGATCTCAGGAGGGCTTTTCAAGGATGAGCGGACAACCCAGGTTGTACTGTTCAATACCCTCGTGTTCGTGGTTCTCTTTTACGCCAATTATTTCCTGCTTGTTCCGCGCCTGGCACAAAAGAAGAAATGGTTTGCCTTCCTGGTACTGGCAGCCGCATTGATAGTATTGATGGGTTATGCCTCCGGCAAGTACTACGAGCATCTTTTCGCGCCTCCGCGCGAAGTTAGGGAACGAATCAGGGAGGCAGAGCAGGAGACTCCCCGCAACGACCACCGCAGACCGAGAGGCGGAGGAATGGCACTATATAACTTCTTCATCACATCTTTTCTTGTATCAGGATTTGCCGTGGGGATAAGGTACGCTGAAAGCGCCGTCAGAAAGGAGGAGGAGATCAAGGAACTGGAACGCGAGAAGCTGAACTCCGAACTGGCCCTTCTCAAGAACCAGGTAAGCCCCCACTTCTTCTTCAACACTCTCAATAATATTTATTCCCTGATAGAAATAAACAGGGAGGATGCCAGGGAGGCGGTCCTCAGCCTCTCGAAGATGATGAGATACATGCTCTACGAGTCGGAACACGGAAACACCCGGCTCAGCAATGAGATAGAATTCATGAAGGGTTACATTGACCTGATGAAGCTCAGACTCAGTGACCGGGTGAAGCTTTCGGTAACCTTTCCTGTGGAATATGTTGACCAGGACCTGCCGCCACTGCTCTTCATCCCCTTCATTGAAAACGCATTCAAGCACGGGGTCAGCGCCGTGGGCAGCTCATTCATCGATATCGCACTCGGAGTCGAGGACGGGATGATTACATTCATCTCGGCCAACAGCGTCAGCGGGAAAAATTCTGATGGCCCGCAGGTAGCTTCAGGAATAGGGCTTGATAATGTAAGGAAGAGGCTTGCACTTCTATACCCCGGCCGCCATGACCTGAGAATAGACAACCAGGAGACTGTCTTTACAGTTAAGCTTACAGTAAGAAGCTGACAACGGCAGGAGATGACAAGGGTTGTAGCCATAGACGATGAGCCCCTCGCACTGCAACTGGTGAAGGGATATGTTGAAAAAACCCCAACCCTCGAGCTTGCCGGCACCTTTGATAACCCTGTTGATGCGGTGGCCTTCATTCAGTCATCAGATGTTGACCTGGTGCTGCTCGACATCCAGATGCCTGACCTGACGGGAACAGAACTGGCAAAGGTAATTGCCGGAGGGCCGAAGGTGATCTTTACAACTGCCTACGAAAAGTACGCCCTGGAGGGATTCAGGCTCGATGCGGTGGATTACCTTCTCAAACCCTTCAGCTATGCAGAGTTTCTGAAGGCTGTGCAGAAGGCGGAACGGCTGCTGGCAGCGGAGAGAAACCAGCTGTCAGCAGCGGAAAGAAACCAGTTGCCGGCCCTTGAGGTGAACAATGATTTTCTTTTCATCAAGTCAGAGAGCCGGATACGCCGCATCAATTTTTCAGAGATCCACTACATTGAAGGGCTTAAGGACTATGTAAAGATCTGGCTGAAGGATGAAAAGAAGCCTGTCCTCTCGCTGTCAACCCTGAAGGCGCTGGAGTCCAGGCTTCCCGGAGACAGGTTCATGCGTGTTCACCGTTCATTCATCGTCAATCTTGATACCGTGAAGGTCATCGAGCGCGGCCGCATCGTTTTCGGCGAAGTACGCATTCCGGTCACCGAACAGTATATTGAAAACTTCCGCAAGTTCCTCGACAGGAATTTTGTCTGATAACACAGACCACCCCGGGAATATCCGGGTCCTGCAATTTTACCTGAGCACGAAGACCACGGGAACCGAGAACCATACCGGAACAGGATTCCCGTCCTGCTTCCCGGGCTTCCACCTCGGCATACCACTGATGACCCTGAGCGCTTCCCCGTCAAGCAGCGGATTGACGCTGCGGGTGACTTCCACCCTGGAGACCTCCCCGGTACTTGTGACGACAAACCTCAGCAGCACGGTTCCCTGAATCCCGTTGGCAGCGGCATCCTGCGGATAGACTACATTTCCCGCGATGTAACGCATCAGCTCCTCTTTCCCTCCGGGGAATGAGGGCATCTCCTGAACTAAAACATAAGGCTCCGGCTCAACCGGCACAACCGGGTCGGCATCCGTAAGATCCGCAGGGATCTCATCCGTTACAGCGCCGTCGGTAATTCCCTGGTTTAGCATCTCAGCCGTGAGGATACCTTCACCGGTTTCCTGTCCGTCAACTACAACCTCCGGGGGAACAAAGCGAAGATTGTTCACCGCCTCCTGCGGAGCCTTAGGGGGCTCAGGAGCAACAGGCGGCGGAGTGAGCAGGTCAGGGTCCGGCATCGCGATTACATCAATCCTTTGGCCTGGCTGATAATCAACAGGGTCAGACGTAAAATAGGGCACCAGGAAGAATGAGACCCCAACCAACAGACCGGCAGCAAGTGAGATGCTCATCGTTGACCCGTAACGGCGCCGCAGATCATATGCTCCGTACTCCTTGTTCCGATCCCGGAAGATAATATCATCAAATCCGGGAGCTTTTTCTTTTTTCATCTTCATAACTGAAAGTTTAGGTTTATAAATTAAAGGAAAAAACGCCTCATGATTAATATAACGCAAAAAATGTACCACGAATCTTAAACAAATCACATTTCAATGACTTGTGTCATTTATTTATGAATACCGGGTGTTATCTTTGTCCGCGATATGAAAACAAATGCATAACGAATAAAAAAGCAGAATTCAACATGAAAGCAAAATTTGCCCTCTTAATGGTTCTTCCGCTGGTGGCGGTTATGATGTCTGGTTGTGAAAAGGAGAAGGAAGATCCTTCAGTAACCCTTGGTGCCCAGGGGAATACCACAGTACCGGGATTCTATTCAGTTGCGCTGGACAAGACTTATACAATGAGCCAGGCAGCCGCAAGTACCGCATCAATTGACATCTTCTGTTTCTATGAAGCAGAGAGCGGCAACAACATTGCCCTGGCTTCCCCGGGTTCAGGCATTGACGGTATATTCACAGGTGATGACATGCCCGACAACTGGACTACCAAGAATACAACATACTTCTTCCTGACTGCACTGACCCAGACCCAGTTTGAGGCAGTTCAGAACGGTGATGCACTTATAGAGACCTCGTTTGACAGCGCCAACGGCCGCAGGAAGGCTAAGGATGTACAGGTTGGCCAGGTATGGTCATTCAAGACCCAGTCAGGAACATACGGTCTTCTTTTAGCCACTGCCGTGACGCAGGGTACCAGCGGTTCTGTCACTTTCCTTGTAAAAACAAAGTAAGGCGGCCATGACCAGGCTGATTCAGACTGTTGCCATACTGGCAGTTCTTGTTTTTACCGGCTGCAGTGGTGAGGATCCGGAGACCACTCCGCTTATCCTTCTCAAATCAGGTGGTTTGTTTACAGCAGACGGATCTGCTGTGGCGCCGGGAGGAACGCTGAGGTTCGGGCTCTCTGTCTCCGGAGGCGGGGGCGCAATCACCAACCTTGTTGTAAAACGGGTATCTGACGGTGTGGCTGTTACTGAAGCAGACAAAGGTTTGTTTATCAGTTTCGGTGGTCTGGATACCACTCTTACTTATCCCCGGGGATACGGACAGGTGGAGAAGTGGATCTTCTCAGTGATGAACTCGTACCGGGACACTGCATCGGTATCACTCACTGTGCTGAAAGGTGCCGGTTCGGCATGGGGTGAGATCAGCCATCATCCTTCCGTCAGGCTCGGATTTCAGGACAACAGTTCTCTGCCCCATTTTGCCGATCTGCACACCGGCTCTGCATGGGATGCCGCAGGCGTGACCGGCCACGAGGCAGAGGTAGACATGGCTGCATTCTGGTATCTCACATCCGGAAATTCATCACCCACCCTGACATGCCCTGCATATTCGTCGGCCCTGACATACTATCCCCTTTTCGGTTCATGGAGCACGAAGAACCAGACGATGTATGACTACTTCACTTCTGACAATAACCTCGTCACCCCGGCTCAGTTTGATCTCGCTGCCAATGACAGCCTGCTTGTCAATGCCTACAAGCCGGGAAGTGTAAGCGGTCAGACTAAATATGCCTTAACAGGTAAAGTGATACCCTTCCGTACCGCTGACGGAAAGTATGGACTGATAAAGGTTATTCACGCTGACGAGACCGCGGCAGGAGAGATTGAGATAGCGGTAAAGATCCAGAAATAAACCCAGGTAAATCAACATAAAGTGAAGTTGTCACAATTAATAATATCTGCAGTACTTCTTCTGGCCTGTGCTGCCGGAGTCAGTGCGCAGGGAACCATTTCCGGAAGGGTTACAGGCGGATCAGAAGGCCGGCCTCTCTCCGACGCAGCAGTGATCCTTGACGGGACAAGGGGAGTAACCACAGACAAAGAGGGAAGGTTTTTGATCGACAGGGTATCTGCCGGCGCCCACACCCTGGAGGCAAGGATACTCGGATACACAACACGGCAGAGCGTTGTTGAGGTAACGGATGGTGCAACCGCCACTGTCAGCTTCATCCTCACTGAGGAGGTCATTGACGCCGGTGCGGTGATCGTTACCGCAAACCGCGGTCCGGGCCGCATTGCAGATGTTCCGGCACGTGTCACCCTTATCAGCTCCGCGTCTATTGAATCAAGGCCTGTTGCAACAGTCGACGAGATGCTCTCCACTGTGCCGGGACTGAATATAAGCCGTTCATTCGGTATCATCTCACACAAGTCGAGCGTTACAATGCGTGGCCTCAGCGGCAACGAACAGGCCAGGGTGCTTGTAATGATTGACGGGGTCCCGGTCAATAAATCAGACGGAGGTTCTGTAAACTGGAACCTCCTTGACCCGGCAATGGTGGAGAGGATCGAAGTTGTCAAGGGTCCGGCCTCATCAATGTACGGCAGCAACGCGATGGGAGGGGCGATCAACATAATCACACGCAGGCCTGATGGTCCTCTCTCGGGAAGGATCACAGCAGGGTATGGGACTTTCAACACGTTCACCGGGCGTGCCAGCCTCGGCCAGAACTTCAGCAGCGATGACGACAAGGGCTTCTACTACCTTCTCAATGGCTTATATCGCCAGAGTGACGGCTACATTACCCAGTCAGAGTTTGACCGGGCTGCAAATCCCTATATTGTGGCTTCTGACATGCAGGAATATTCCGGCAGCCTGAAAACCGGGTACAATATCAGGAAGGGTGAGTTCATAGAAGCCGATTTCATAGCATACAATGACAGACGTGGTACCGGTGAACTTGTCTGGCAGCCTCACGGCAATACAACCGACCATGACACCTGGCAGTTCAGAACCAGGTACAGTATGGAACGTGACCGCCTGACGGCGGATGTGAGCCTGTTCTGGCTGAAGGAGAACTACAGGAAGGTAAATGAATACATGAAGGACGACTATACCTGGTACAATGTAGTGTCAGGGCGGCTCGACGCCGGGTTGCTTTCTTCCGTCACCCTGAAGACAGGAGACCGCCACAGGCTCTCCGCGGGAACAGATATTAAAACAGGCAGTGTGGATGCTGCAGATGTTTATTACACCTCCACCGATATTGTTTACAACCGCGGGAAAATGGTAAGTGCCGGCCTGTACCTTCAGGATGCTTTCACTCTGCTGCCTGACCGGCTGAGCCTGACGGCAGGAATCAGGTATGATATTTCAATGTTTCGCGACGGTGCCTTCTATATTGACACCCCTTCGGCTGAGACTGTCTTCATGAGGAATATCGAGGACCGGGAAATGGACAAGGTCATATGGGGCGCTCTGAGTCCGAAACTGGCTCTCAATTATACCCCGTCAGCTTCGACAAGGTTATACCTTTCTGCAGGAAGAGGCTTCCGCCCGTCAGTGCTTGACGACTTATGCCGGTCAGGCCGGATAAAGGGAGGGTTCAAGCTTGCCAACCCTGATGCCTCACCCGAATACCTTGCAAACATAGAGGCAGGGGGTGATTTCACAGTGGCCGGAAAATTAAGGGCCTCCATGTCTGCCTGGTACTCACGGGGAAGGGACTTCCTGTATTATGTAAACACCGGAGATTCATTAGACATGGGATACGGGCTGAGGCCAATTCTTGTCAGGACAAACATCCCGCTTGTGGAGATAACAGGCGCCGAAGCCGAGCTGAACTGGCCTGTCTCCCGGGCAGTTGTACTCGGGGCAGCCTGGAGCTGGAGTTATTCGGTAATTTCAGAGTACAGGCCGCTGGATGCCTCTGACCCCATCGATCTTACGGGCAATCACCTGACTGATGTCCCGTCAACGACTCTGGCACTGACAGCCCGGTGGAATAACCGTTTCGTCAATGTGGGGCTTGTTGCCCGTTACCAGGGAGCCATGTGGGTCAATGACCAGAATATCTTTGACGAGGTTGTGGCCGGTGACCGCTATCCTGGCTATGTTACTGTCGATCTCAGGTTGTCAAGGCTGTTCGCGGAAAAGATATCCGTTGACCTGGGAGTACAGAATCTGCTTGACACGGAATTTTATGACAGCAAGGGTGCTGTCTGCCCCGGGAGGTTCATGAGCCTCGAGATCGGATTCAGATTCTGATGCCCGGGAACCGGCCGGGTCACAGCCTGCATCCCTGCTTTAGCTGGCAGCGATATTCCTGTCACTGACCTTCAGACGCTGTCCTTTTCGCGGCGGCAGCCGCATTCTTCAGGCATCCCGAATCTGCCCTTATCGCGGCGGCAGCCGCATCTCTCAGTGCAGCCCGAATCTGTAAGAGAACTTGACAAGAAAAACATTGTGAGGCCTGGTATGGCCGAATAATGCGTCAGCCTGGGTACTGAAATCGAAAATCCCGTCATCTGTACTGTAATCGCGGGTCTGCGACCAGACAAGATAGGCGGTTGACCCCGGCAGAAACTCCCACCTTACAACAAGATTGTGCAGGAACTCGCTGACTGTGAAGTCAGGATTGCCGAATGAGTAATCAATCCATAAGTCCTCATTCTCATCTATGCTGTACTCATTGTATCCCGCAGAGTATTCAATCTGCGTGGGGCTGAAAACACTTATCCTGTCAGCAAACTGTCCCGCGACGGGGTCTGTTACCCTCTTGAATTCACTGTATTTCCCTGACCCGAAGAAAGGCTGGCCCCAGTACTGGATTGTCAGATCCGGGGTTATGTTGTAGTCTACCCGGAGTGATATGCTCAGTATTTTCTGGTCAATGGAGCCGAAGATATATCTTGGGGTGTAAACCCCGCTTGTCAATGACTGGGTGGTTACATACTGCATCATGTTGACGGTTCTGCTCCACCCGGGTTCTACGCTTATTGTGAGTGTGTTGACAGGACGGTATTCGATCTCAACTTCTAATTCATATGCCTCTCTCACATCATGGAAAGTCCTGAAATAGCTGAAGTCCAATTCGCCGCTCAGTTTCTTCCTTGAGTTGCTGTTTATGCCTCCGCCGAGATACATGTTGCCGGGCATCTTCATTACAGGGCCTCCCCGGAGCATCAGGTTGTCTTTTTCGGGGCTGTTGATCTGGCCGCTGAGAAATGTGCTCCACAGATTCTTGAAATGGGCTGACCATGACCCGGAAACACCTGCCACGTTCAGGTTCCCGCCGAAATCCATCAGATGAATCAGATTGGTCCCGAAATTCATGCTGTTGAAGATGCCGAAAGGCTTATATATGTTGTAATTGATTACCCCGGCTCCCAGGTATTGGTCAGCGACCTGCATGTAGCCTGCGTCATTCAGTTCAAGACCCGGTGATTTCCAGGCAGACAGGTAGAGAATCTGCCAGTTGCCTCCGATTTTCCCGGCCATCAGGTTTCCTCCTGTACCTGTCAGTGATGTGCGGGTCGGATCATATTCGGTATAATCAGAGTCAGGCCTGCGGAAATTGTGTATGACTGACCTCTGGGTACGGGCTATCATCTCTTCTGTTCCTGTGACATTGCTGAAGACTGTACGCAGCTGGAATATGTAGTTCATTTTTCCGAAGTACTGTGTAAAGTCCAATCCACCCGTGGTGGCCGATTTGTGGAAGCGGTCTTCGGTGGTTTCGTCCAGCTGACGGATTGTGCTTGTAACCATTCCTCCGATTATTGTTTTTCCGCCGTTAAGGTCTTTCTGCACCCTCCCGACCGCAAAGTTAGCGAGTGGCTCAGCAGTAGTGTGTGTGGTTTCTCCGGTTACATCGTTGTAAATACGTGTGTTCACCTGTGCCGTCACGGCCTCGATTGCTCCCACCGAGAGCCCGTCCGAAGATTTGCCTGTAAGCTTTGCGGCGCCAATTATCGGGGTAAAGGAAGGGGTCCAGGAGTATTCATTGTCGTACGGTGAGTAGCTCAGTGACGGCCGTTTCCCTATTCTTCTTGAATAAAACAGGTTGTCATTTCCCTCATCACCGTCACCTACACCGAGGTTATATGAGGTAATGTTTCTCCCCTCAATGAAGAACGGCCTTTTTTCCCTGAAGTATGATTCAAATGCTGTCAGGTTTACCTCAGACGGGTCAGCCTCCACCTGGCCGAAATCAGGGTTCAGTGAAAGGCTGAGAATCATGTTGTTTGTGACCCCGATCTTTGCATCCAGTCCGGCATTTGCCCTGACGTTACTCCCGTCATTCCAGGGATTGCCTGCTTCCCCCTCATATGTCTCAAGGCTTGTCACACCGAATGGGGTCAGGTCAAAAAGCCTCCTGGGTGTAATATTGCTTAAACCCTTCAGCAAACCGGCATTGTGTACAAGGCCTGATGCGTTTCTTGCAATGGGTTGCCACATGACGGTTTCATCATTGCGGTAGATATTTCTTATGATCTCAAGACCCCATGTCTGTTCCGGACTGTCGGAGAAGCGAAGCTGTGTAAGCGGAATCCGCATCTCGGCAGCCCATCCCCAGTCATATAACCCTGTCTTCACATACCATATCGGGTCAAAAGTCTCATCTTCATTCATCCCGTCGTCAGTCCATATGAAATCACCCTTTACCCCGGCTGCGCTTACCCCGAAACTAAAGGCAGTGCGCTGGTCGAAATAGGAATCGAATGCTATTGTAACCTCATCACCGTCAGTATCATCACGCCTGGTCATGCGTGATACGATGCTGTCCGGGGCCGAGTCGTACGCCTTTATTGCGACATAAATGCTGTTATCATCATAGAGCAACTTGAACTCAGTCTTCTGACTCACAGGGGCTCCCTCAGCGGGCTCATACTGCCAGAAATCCCCGGACCACTGCCCTGCGGCCCAGGCCGCATCGTCAAGTTCACCGTTTATAAGGGGAGTAACAACCGTTCGGGTAGCCGTATAAACTCTCTTTTCATAGTCCTGGGCATCCAGAACCAAAGTAACGAATGAAAGGAAAACCAACAGAACACTTTTCATTGTCAGGAGCTTCAGGGACAGTAAATGTATCACAAATGTAAAAATTTCTTTCATTCATGATCTGGCCTGTCAAAATGGAAAAAGAGCGACAGAAAATTACTATCGCTCTTTCGGACCTGCGATCCGCGGCTCTTACCGCAAACCGAACCGGTATGTGAATTTTACAAGGAAAACATCATATGGTTTTTGTGAAGTATAGAGGTTGTCAAGGTTCTGCTCAAGCGAAAAAGATCCGGTTGAATCACTGTAACTTCTTGTCTGTGACCATACCAGGTACAACGTCGACCCCGGACTGAATTCCCATCTTACAACCAGGTTTGAAAGAAACTGGTCATAGTTGTTGTCAGGATTGTCAAAGCTGTAGTCAGTGGTTCCGTCAAGATTCTCATCTATGTTGTACCGATCTTCTTCAGAGTCATAAAAAGTCTCCTGGTCAGTTATCAGGTGGTACCGGTCTTCAAGCTTGTCTGCCATGGGATCGGTTACAGACTTGAAATTGCTGTAGTCCATGGCTGCAAGGAACGGCTGTCCCCAGTACTGGATCGTCAGATCAGGAGTAATGTTGTAGTTAAGTCTCAGTGACAGGCTTACAATCTGCTGATTTATCTGTGACAGGATATATGGACCTCCGTTGTCTGTTTTGGTAACATACTGTATATTGTTCCGGTTCCTTGAATATGACGGTGAGACTGTAGCTGTGAATGATTGTCCGGGTTTGACATTGAGATTCATGCCGGCTGAAAACCTCTTCATAAAATTATCGTTTCCGCGGGCAATGTTTGCATAAACTGTTGTGTAAACTTTCTTTGAGTTGTTTGTACCGAGGTTAAACCAGCTGTTGAACGAAGAGGGATACAGCATGGCAGGTCCCCCGCGGAGAAGACCGTTTGACAGGGAATTACTCTCGTAATTTCCACCGAAGTTAGTCCACCACAGGTTTTTAAACTGAACATAAAGGCTCAGGTTTCCTCCTTCAAACAAATGTGTTCCGCCAAAATCCCACCCGGTCCAGTAGTTGGCATTGGGCCTTATCTGTCTGAATATGCTGAAAGGTTTGTCAAAATTGTATGCTGACCATAGTCCGGTTACCATTGCATCTGCACTCTGGAGGTATCCCACGTCATTCAGGTCAAAGCCGGGTGACTTAAGATAGGCAAATGCCATAAAATTCCATTTTCCACCGACTTTACCGCCCTGGATGTTGCCGCCAAAACCGTTCAGGCTTTCCCTGGAAGGATCAACTTCAATATAATCAGCATCAGGCCGCTGATATAAATGTACCGTCGAGCGCTGAAGGTTTTCAATGGCTTCCGTGCTTCCGGTCAGGTTGCTGGCTGCGGCAGCGAAGGAGGTGAACCAGTTGCGTTCCTCGCCGAAATAGTGGGTGAAGTCTATGCCTGCCGTATTGGCGTTGCGAACCAGCTCATCCGTACCTGTTCCGTCAATGAAACGGTGTGTGTTTGTATATGCACCTCCGATTATAGTTCTGCCTCCACCGTAGTCCTTCATTACCCGGGAGACGAAATAGTTGGTCAGCGGTTCCACTGTCTGTTCACTTCTATGTCCGAGTGAATCGATGACTGCTTTTCCCTCAGCTGTCACAGCCTCCAAAATGCCGATTGAGAGTCCGTCAGGAGTCTTCCCTGTTACCTTGGCAGCGCTGATTATCGGTGTAACACGGGGTACCCGGGCAAATTCGTTATCCTCTGTCTCGGCCCACAGGTGAGGACTGCGTCCTATCCTCCTCGAATAGAAGAGGTTGTCAAAACCGAGATCCCCGTCACCGATACCTGTTTTGAAGGAAGTGATATTGTTGCCCTCAATAAAGAAAGGCCTCTTCTCCTGGAAGAAAGTCTCGTATGCAGTGAGGTTAACCTCTGAAGGGTCCGCTTCAACCTGGCCGAAATCGGGATTGACTGTAAGGTCAAGGGTCATATTGTTGGTGATTCCGAACTTGGCATCCAGCCCTCCGTTGTATTTCCAGGCTCTGCCGGTGGCAAACGGATTACCCTCCTCGCTTTCGAAAGTCTCAAGACTTCCCACGACAAATGGGGTTATATCTGCCTGTTTCCTCGGTTTGATTCCGGTCAGGCCTGTAAGTTTTCCGAAGTTATGGATCATCCCCGAAGCATTTCTGTCAATAGGCTGCCAGACAGACAACTCCTGTGTGCGGAAGAGCTGGCGGAAAATCTCGAGCCCCCAGACACCCTCATCTGTGATCCTGAATCTGAGCTGGGTAAGAGGTATCCTCATCTCAGCGACCCATCCCCAGTCATAAACTTTTGACCCGGCGAACCATATCGGATCCCATGTATCATCTTCGATGCGACCGTCCTGTGACCAGATAAAATCGTTTTTAACACCTGCCGCATTGGCCAGGAAAACGAATCCGGTCTGCAGGTCATTGTAGCTGTCAAAACCTATTCCGACGAAATCACCATCACCGTTGTCTCTTCTGGAGATACGTCTTACGATGCTGTCAGGCGAGGTGTCGTATGACTTGACGGCAACGTAAATATTGTTATCATCATACAGCAGCTTGAATTCGGTTTTCTGGGAAGCGTGCACTCCGTTGTGAGGTTCATACTGTGTGAAGTCACCCTGCCACTCGCCGGCCAGCCAGGCTTCGTCTTCTATTGCTCCGTCAATAACCGGGGGTGAAGTGGTGAATGTGGCCTGATAGGATTTTCGTGGTATGGAGTCCTGTGGTGACTCAGCAGCCCCTGCAAGGGTACATAGAAGCAGCGTGGCTGCAGCAAATGCAATTCTTTTCATGGCGGTAATAGTTTTAAGTCCAGAAGCAAGTCCGGAATAAAGACGACCGGGCTTTGCATTTCGCTGCATGACTTAGACTCAGAAATATTCCCAGGTATTTCCCGTATGTTCGAGAAACCTGAAAAGACCTTCACGCGGGATAATAAGTGATGCAGTATTTGTATTGGGATGGAATGAAAGCCGCTCATGGTCCAGAAGGGTTCTGTCTATGAAAAGATGGACATGACGGGTGTGGTCATTTATGAGACCGAAAGGTGATACGGAGCCCGGGGTAAGCCCGAGATACTGCATCAGCCTCCTGTCGGAGGCGAAAGATAGTTTACCCTGATGCAGCTTCTGCTCCAGCTCTTTTATATTCAGTTTCGAATCATAATAAAGTATGACAAGATAATGCCTGTCACCCTTGTGATTGCGGAAGAAGATGTTTTTGCAGTGGCCTGAATCAATCCCTGACCAGTACTTCATTGCTTCCTCAACAGTGGGTACCGGAGGATGTTCTATATATTGATAGGGTATCTGCAGGGTATCAAGCAGCCGGTACAGTTCTGCCGGCCCTCTCAGACTGTTCATCTTGTTTTCGGGCAATATCTGAACTGCAGTTCGCAGAGCAGGGCCAGATCTTCACCAGCCTCACGAAGGTCGGTGTCCTCCTCGTCATAATGCCATTCCAGTTCAACCGGAATACCATCATTGTTCAGATCGCGCAGATGCGCGAAAATGTCAAAAAGAAACTTCGCAGAGGACGAATTGAAGTATTCAAGATCAAGTTTCATCCGGAGAGGATTCTTATCGGTATAATTATTCCCTTTTCTTACTTCCGCCACGAACTCTTCCATCCATTCAATGACCGGGTAATACAGACCCCTCACATCCTCCGGAGCAGATTTCCCGGCAATAACAAACCGGTTGTCTGCAGGAGAAAGGATTATTTCCGGTGTAAGTTCTGTGGCTTTATGTATGAAGCTTTTCATTTATCCCCATTTTATACAAAATTGCACTTTTTTTATAAAAGTTAAAAATTACTCTCACTTTTCAGATCATCTCATCACCATCTCCGTCAGGACTGAATCCCTCGTCCTCAGGGAGGCCGGGCAGTTTCGAGGCAGCCACGGCGAGACTGTCACACCGCTCATTTTCAGGATTGTTATTATGTCCTTTCACCCAGATAAGCGTCACTTTGTGTCGCCTGTAGACTTCCAGAAATCTCATCCAGAGATCAGGATTTTTCTTTTTTGCGAACCGTTTCATCTCCCAGGTGAAAACCCAGCCATTGTTGACAGCATTGACAAGGTACTGCGAGTCAGTATACAGTTTTACACGGAGACCGTCAAACTTCAGCGCCTCCAGACCGGTTATGGCGGCGAGGAGTTCCATACGGTTGTTGGTGGTGAACCTGAATCCTCCCGAGAGCTCCTTACGGTGCCTGCCTGACATCAGAACCACACCGTAGCCCCCGGGACCGGGATTGCCGCTGCAGGCCCCGTCGGTGTAAATTGTCACCTCTCCCGGACTCATTGCGGTAAGGTGATGCCGGTGTTGTTGATGAACAGCCTTATTGCTATGGCGATAAGGATGATTCCAAAAAACTTCTTCAGTATATGAAGCCCCGTCGGCCCCAGCAGACGCTCAATCCTCGATGTGAGCCTGAGCACGATATACACTATTACCATGTTCAGCAAGAGGGCAATAAGAATGTTTATGGTAGCATATTCCGCACGAAGCGACAGGATTGTTGTTATTGAACCTGCTCCGGCGATAAGCGGAAAAGCGATCGGGACAATTGTTCCGCCTCCCGGTGAATCATGCTTGAAAAATTCAGCGCCAAGGACCATCTCCATTCCAATAAGAAAAATGATAAAAGCGCCGGCTATTGCGAATGACCCGACATCCACGCTGAAGACGCTGAGAAGCTTCTCGCCGAAAATAAGAAAAGCCAGGAAAATCAGGAATGATACCAGTGTGGCTTTCCATGGTTGGATGTTACCCGTCTTGGATTTGATATCCAGGATGATGGGGATTGATCCGGTGATGTCAATGATGGCGAACAACACCATGAAGCAGGCTAATATGTCAAGGAAATTAAACTGCATCGGAAAATTTTTGCAAAAGTAGCATTTATTTAGGCATTAGGCAAGAGGCAATAGGCAGTAGTGCTGGCAATGACATACAGTCTATGGGAAGGTTTGTGATATTTTAATATAAAAAGGGCTGCCTCTGATACGACAGCCCCTTTCACTATTGCCTATTGCCTGCTGCCTACTGCCTTATATCCATTTCATTCAGCAGATACCCTGCTCCTGAGTAGATGTCTATCACCCAGAGTACATAGCGGATATCAACGTTGATACACCTTTGCAGGTCAGGTTCAAATGCTATGTTTCCTGTCATTGCTTCCCAGTTGCCGTCAAAGGCCAGCCCGATGAGCTCACCATTGCCGTTGATGACAGGGCTTCCTGAGTTGCCGCCGGTGATGTCGTTGTCAGTTATGAAACAGACGGGCAGATGACCATCGGGGGCTGCATAGCGTCCGTATGTCCTGCTGTTGTTCAGGTCAATCAGACGCTTCGGCAGATCATACTCATAGTCGCCCGGCTTGAATTTCTGAACAACGCCGTCAAGTGTTGTATACCAGTTATAATGAACAGCATCATACGGATAATAATCGAGTACCTTGCCGTATGTGAGCCTCATGGTCGAGTTTGCGTCAGGATACTGCGTTTTGTCCGGCTGGTAGCTCATTGCACCGGCCAGGTACAGACGCTGACCTTTTGAAAGATCGGCATTGAAGCCTGCAATGTCATTCTGAAGTACTGAACGGAGGGCTTCGATTGATTTTGCAACGACATATGCGGGGTCCTTCTGAAGCACCTTCAGGCTGGGGGCAGCAAGGAATGTATTCAGTTTCTCCCGTGAGGTGAAGATTGATTTCTCAAACATGTTGTCTACGAAGGCGTCAACGTTCCCCTTGAATTTTGTGTCTATCAGGGTGTAGAACGACGGCCAGTATTTTGCATCGATATCAGCCCTGTAAAGCTTAATCATCGCTTTTGTGGCAGCACGGTCAGTAGGATAATTGTAATCACCGTAGTAACCGTCGGCATAATCCTTAAGCCTGGCCATCAGATTATCGATCTTTTTCTGGTCCTTGCCTGCAAGAGTCTCCTCCAGGATGGTCATCTGGCCAGCCATGCTGACCATTTCCATGGAGCCCCTGAACGCTTCAGAGATATACTGAACCACGTTGTATTTTTCTGCCCTTCCCTTAACGGCGTTTTCAATAAGTGAAAGCGCGTTGCCATATTGGGCTTTGCGGAGGGGATCTTCATTGACCCATTTCATGAATTCAGCCTCGAAGGCAGCTTTCTTTTCTGCCGTTCTCAGCCTTGTGAGACCCTCGTTCTGTCCGATCGAGAACTTCCAGTAATTGGATGAGCTTGAGTATTTTGAAGCGTACTGGATGTTGACCTTCGGGTCTGCCAGCATATCCTTCATCCATATCTCCTGGCGCTCACCGCGGATTTTTATCCTGTTGGCGTTGGTTATTTTCATTGCCTCGTCAACCTCGTATGATGTCATGTACCTGGTAGTGCCGCCCGGGTAACCCATCACCATTGCAAAATCATTCTTCTGCAGGTTCTTGATTGAGACGGGAAGGAAGTGCTTCGGTTTGAGTGGTACATTATCCTTCGAGTACTGAGCCGGCTTGCCGTCGGGGCTCATGTATACCCTGAATACGCTGAAGTCGCCGGTATGGCGCGGCCACATCCAGTTATCCGAGTCATGGCCGAATTTACCTATAGAGTTAGGTGGTGTACCTACAAGTCTTACATCTGAGTAGACCTCGTAGACAAGCAGGAAATACTGGTTCCCGCTGTAGAATGACCCGACGCGTGCGTTGTAGTGGGTGCCCTTTATCGCTTCAGCGGTTATTGCGGCGCTCTCTGCCTGGACGGCTTCGCGGCGTGCCGCTTCGGTCATGTCGGCAGTAGTCTTTCCAAGAACTCTTGAGGTTACGTCCTCGATGCGTACGAGAAAGGTGACTGCAAGGCCCGGGTTGGGGAGTTCTTCCTCCTTTGACATGGCCCAGAAGCCATTGTTGAGATAGTCATGCTCCACGGTGCTGTGGTTCTGGATCTGTCCATAACCGCAGTGGTGGTTGGTAAAAAGGAGACCCTCGGGAGATACTATTTCACCCGTGCAGCCGCCTCCGAAGATGACGACAGCGTCTTTCAGGCTCGCCTGGTTCAGGCTGTAGATATCTTCCGCGGTCAGCTTGAGCCCCATATCGGTCATTGTGCCGATGTTGAGCTTCTCGATGAGCGGCAACAGCCACATCCCTTCATCAGCTCTTGCCTGCGAGGCTGAAAAGGTTACAAGGATAACAAGGATTGCAAAAAGTTTTCTCATGGTTTACAGTGTTGATTATTCTGGCAAAGGGCCAAAGATATCAAATTCCGATTCGGGATCTGTTATTTTAACATTTTATAAGAATGGGAGCTCTCCCTGGAGGTCAACCAGGTTAAATGAGAGGCGGTGATACGGGCTCGGTCCGTTCCCGGCTATAGCCCTGCGGTGTTCAGCTGTCGGGTATCCCTTGTTGCGTCGCCAGCCGTAGCAGGGGTAGAGAGCGTCGAGCTCCTCCATGTGGCGGTCACGCTCTGTTTTTGCGAGTACCGAGGCTGCGGCGATTGCGAGGTAGGTGGCGTCTCCGCGTACTATCGTGTGATGGGGTATGTTGCTGTATGCATAGAACCGGTTTCCGTCTATGAGGAGGAGCAGAGGTGTGACTGTCAGTCCTGCGATGGCCCTGTGCATTGCAGTAATGGAGGCACGGAGGATGTTCATCTCGTCAATCTCGGTATTGGAGCACGACGCGATACACCAGGCTGTGGCCGATGAGATTATTTCCGAACGCAGCCGTTCACGCTGGCGGGCGGTCAGCTGTTTAGAGTCGTTCAGTTCCCTGTTGCGGTATCTCTTCGGAAGGATTACAGCTGCCGCGTATACAGGGCCTGCCAGGCAGCCGCGGCCTGCTTCGTCGCAACCGGCCTCCCTGTTTCCGTCGAGGAAGTATGGTTTAAGCATCACCCGGGCCCTCCTGTAGCTTTAATGACTGATTTCCACATCTCTCCGGCCGCGTTTTCCCAGGTGTATCTCAGAGAGTTTGAATAGCCTTCGGCGGCCAGTCGGCGGCGTAGCGCGCCGTCGGTGACGAGGCGTGCCATAGCCTCCGCTATGGCACCTGCGTCAGCCGGGCTGACGCAGAGCGCCGCGCCGCCGCTAACCTCGGGCAGCGATGAACTGTCTGACAGTATGCACGGCGTACCGCACCGCTGCGCCTCCACAACAGGTATGCCGAAACCCTCAAACCACGGTACAAAAGTCAGAGCCTCCGCAGCCCCGTAAAGCCGGCGCAGAACATCACGCGTCACCGTGCCGGTGAATAATATGTCTTTACTGTAAGGAGAAGCCTCCAGATACCTGTCCATCTCCTTAGTCAGATAAAGCCTTCGCCCCGCAAGAAGAAGCACATGATCACCACCACCGGCATCCCTGAAAAGCTCGAAAGCCCTTATTACCGCCCCGACATTCTTCCTGGGTGAAAAATTGCTCACAAAAAGAAAGTAGGGCCTGCCACCGGTGTATTGTAACCTCGTTGCTTCTTCCTCGCCCTGACGGGGCGGAGAAAAGATTTCGGAAACACCGTTGGGTACGACATCTATTTTATCAGTGCTGATGCCATAGGTTGAGGCTATGTCTCCGGCTGAAAAGTGGGAGACTGTTGCAATACGTGCTCCCTTACCCGCATACAGCGGGAATCGCCGGCGGTAGTACCTGCACATTGCATGTGGTATATCACCGGGGCGGTGCTCATGGTTCAGGTCATGTATAACAGGGATGCACGGCACATCCGTACGCAATGGCATCAAACCGTCAGGAGCGATGAACACATCCGCCCCGGTGCGCTTCAGCAACGGCGGCAACAGGTATTCATGCCACACATGCCACAGCACCGGATGAACGGTGCGAAGCGGGATTGTCAAAAATTCAACGTTGCCGGCCTCCACCGGAAACCTGTCTTTCCTGCTGACTTCAGCAGACTGCAAAAAGCCATCAGGCCCCTTTCCTCTTACCGGCATACCCCGGAGACTCCTGTCACCGATCAGCACAAACCTGTGTTCCGGATGGTCACGGATAATCCCCCTGACAACCTCGAATGTAAACCATCCGATGCCGTCATGCGGTACTGCCCTGAGCGTGCGCGCATTAATGGCTATTATCATCTTCCTCTGCAGCTTGCCGGATACAAATGTGGCAATTAATTTATAATTTGGCATTCATTCTTTCAACCGGAGAAGGGATAATCTGACATTGACTATCATATCCACAGCAGACTGACTTGAGGCGAAAGTTCCTGATAAATATTCTGTTCCTGCTGACTGTCAGCATCATTGTGAAGGCGTTCTGGGTGCTGGGCATTGACCGTACAGTGCAGAATGTGGTAGGAGAGACCGCATATGGCAGCTATTTCTCACTCTTCAGCTTCTCTGTTCTTTTCACCCTGCTGCTTGACATGGGATTGTCGGGCTTCAACAACAGGGCTGTGTCAGCCGATCCTACAAGGGTAAAACTCTGGTTCGGCAATGTACTGCTGCTTCGCCTTTTGCTGACAGCGGCCTACTTCGCTGTCACTCTTACCGTGGCTTTCGCCCTGGGCTACAGGGGATGGCAGATAACAATGCTGCTTATCCTGATGCTGAATCAGGTGATGGCTTCGATGATCCTCTGGCTCCGCTCAAATTTAAGCGGTATGCAGTACCTGTTGCTTGACAGCCTCCTCTCGGTCGCCGACAGGCTGATAATGATCCTTATCTGTTCTCTCCTTCTCTGGGGCAATTTTTCCGGTGATGTGTTCAGGATAGAATGGTTTGTATGGTCGCAGACGGCTGCTTATTTTACTGTAATGTGCATTTCCCTTGTGTTTGTTGTGCGCAGGGGCGGGGTTGCCGGGGTGAAGCCTGACGCAGCCATCATGAGGAGCATTATCATGGACGGGCTCCCCTATGCGGCCGTTGTCTTTGCAATGACAGTCTGCTGGCGGACCGACTCTGTGATGATTGAGCGCCTACTGCCTGACGGTGCCACTGAAGCCGGCAACTATGCCCAGGGTTTCAGGCTCTTCGACGCACTGGCAATGATCCCGGTAATGTTTGGCGGCATGCTTCTTCCGATCATGACCAGGGGACTCTCATCAGGTCAGGATATAAGACCACTGGCAAAGATGGCCGCACGTATGCTGATGGCACCGCTGGGAGCAGGAGCAGTGACTCTCGCCACATTCCCGGCAGAGATACTCGATGTGTTGTACCTGGCGCCTGCCACCGGCGCCGTGATCTCCTTCAGAATACTGATGATCACCATTATACCTGTAGGAGCGATCTATATTTACAGCACTATGCTTACCGCTGCCTGGAAGCTGAAGGTACTGGGAATCATCACATTGTCAGGCATGGTTCTGAGTGTTGCCCTCAACCTGGTGCTGATCCCTTGGCTTGGCATTGCCGGTGCTGCATACACCGCACTGGCTGTGCAGACCCTTGTTGCCGTTGCCTGCATGGCTGCTGTCAGAAGGACTATGACCGGCATAGCCGGGACAGGGAGGATTATTATGTTCATGCTGATGCTCCTGCTCACCTTCCTGGCAGGATGGCTGCTGCGCCGGACAGCACTTCCGTGGACACTGGCCGCTGCCGCACAGCTTGGCACGGGAATTATCCTTGCGCTGTTGTTCAGGTTCACTGAACCTCTCCGGAGCCTGAGACTGATCACCGGCAATGATACGTCGCGCTCTTCCGGAGTCTGAGGCTGATCACCGGCAATGACACGCAGCGCTCCTCCGGAGCCTGAGACTGATCACCGGCAATGATACGTCGTGCTCACCGCAAACGTCATACTGACAGCCGGTTCAGACTCACTTTGCTGCTGACAAAACTCAATCTCACCGCCGGAAGACCCGTATCTCTCTGAAAAGTGTTAATTTTGGCTATGAAAACAAAAGGGCCTTTGTTATGAAACGGTTTTTTACCGCTGTTATCCTTTTGCTCATATGCACATGCACCTTCCCGCAGAAGATGTATAACCTGTCGCACCAGGTGCTGGTGCCCGCCGGTAACCTGGTTACCCATACCGGGCTTACGTTCCAGCAGACCGTCGGTGAGGTTGCCGTGGAGGTATCCCTGCCCTCGTTCTATAACCTTTCGCAGGGATATCAGCAGCCGAGGTTCATACCGCCGCAGGATTTTCCGGACAGGGAAGGCAACGGAGTCGATTTTTTCCCGAACCCGGTCACGGTGAACAGCGAACAGGGTCCGTGGATCTTCACAATAAGGGTATACGGCGTTCTTGCCAGGCACTACAGGATTTACATCTACAGCCTGCCAGGGTCGCTTATGTACACTGACGAACTTGACCTGTCAGCTGGTCATGATCACTTTCACGAGATCAGCCTTTCACATTACCGCCGCGGTATCTATATTGCAAATGTGATCAGCACCGATGGCGTAATCAGCAGATCATTCAAGATTGAAAAACTGTAAACAGCAGGGTATGAAAAGAGTAATTTCTTTGGTGTTGGCGATTATTGCAGTTATGACGGCAGCCACGATGACAGCCGGAGCCCAGGGCAATGTCCCGGGAGGCATCAACTACCAGGCGGTTGCCCGTGACAACAACGGCAACGAGCTTGTAAATACGGCAATAGAAGTACGGTTCTCGATCAGAACCGGTTCACCCACCGGCCCTGTAGTGTACCAGGAGGTATTCCCTGCTGTCACAACCTCGAGGTACGGGGTTTTTTCACTGATAATAGGAAAGGGCGATCCCGTCCTTGGCACCTTCGGTGCGATAGACTGGTCAACTGTCAACCATTACCTGCAGGTGGAGGTGAAGTTTGAAAATCTTTTCATGGATATGGGCACGATGCAGTTCATGGCCGTGCCGTATGCGCTCTATGCCGGCAAATCGCTTGAACCCGGCCCGGCCGGCCCTCCCGGACCGAAGGGAGACACCGGAGACCCGGCAACTGATGACCAGCAACTTACATTTGACAGGAGCTCAAGGGATCTGTCAATTTCAGGAGGCAATACAGTTAAACTTGATACAGAAGTTGCTTTCAGGGCAATAAATACTAATCAGTTAACCCTGCCCTCGAAACAGGCGGTTAAATTAATCTTTGATGATTTTGTTACAGCCCCGAATTTCAATATTGGCAATCATTATAATTCAACTTTGGGAGAATTCAAACCACCTACGGATGGGATATACACATTTAATGTTTCCCTTGATATTCCAAATGGTACAACGGTAATTGTCAAAGTTGATGACCGCGAAGAAATTCTGCTTAGCTCATTCATGGCCGGACGTTATACAGGAAGTATTACTTTGAAACTGGCTTCCTCGAATGTGGTTACACTATGGGCGAGACAAGACTCAAATTATGAATACTTTATTGGCCAAAGTAGCTATTTCTCCGGTTTCAGGGTATACTGAAAAATGACCGGCTTCTGACCCGATCTTGGTGGCCGGTACCTTCGGATTTTGCAAAATTTACGCTTCTATAACTCAGATCAAACTGAGGAGACGATCCCGCAGAAAGATGTTTATTTCTTCTGATTTAAAGGATATAAGGGATTTTAAATATCCGCAGTTACCTTATTTGGTAAGTTTGTTGTATCTTTGTTGCAGAATGCGGTTAATAAAGGCAGGAACGCTTCAGGGTTATTTCAGGGACCCCAGGTACAGTGGAGCACAAAAAGCTGTACAAGCCTGGATTTATGAGGTGAAATATACCAATTGGAATAATTCTGCGGAACTGAAATTGAAGTATAAGAATGCCAGTATAATCAGTTCCAAAAGAGTTGTTTTTAACATTAAGGGTAATGAGTATAGGTTGATAGTTGATATTGAATATAAATTAAGAATAGTATTTGTTGTCTGGTTCGGGACCCATGAAGAGTATGATAAAATTGATGTGAAGGAGGTGAAATATGAATCTTAAGGTTATTAAAACTGAAAAGGAATATAAAGCTGCCGTGGGAAGGATACGTGATATCATGTGCTCTGAGGATGATCCGATAGAACCGGGCTCTTCAAAAGGAGATGAACTTGAACTTCTCTCTATTCTGGTTGAGCGTTTTGAGGAGGAGCAACTCCCCGGGATAGCTCCTGATCCGATTGACGCAATAAGGTTCAGAATGGATCAGATGAATCTTTTGCAGAAGGATATTGCTCCTCTCTTTGGTGGGGAAACGAGGGCTTCGGAAGTTCTCAATGGCAAGCGTCAGCTTACGCTTAAAATGATAACCATGTTAAACCGCTATCTTGATATCCCTCTTGAGTCATTGATCCCTGGCAACAAAATTTACAGGCTGGATGCTTCCAGAAAAAAACAGATTATGAAAGTGCCTGTAATAAGAGATTTTCTTGCAAAGAAAAATACGGCTGAAGCCCGGGGATGACTAATTGGGCCATCCCTGGCAAGGAGTCGATCTGTGGGGAAGGGATAAATGGAATGAGCACTTTGGCAAATAAGACAGTAAATGTACTGGCTACTAAAGTA
>CAZWOC010000024.1:0-47612 GCA_964635655.1 uncultured Rikenella sp.
TCGCTCCAGTCGTCAGTGTTATAGTTGAAATAATAATTCCTGAAATCCCTTATCCTGCTTCTGCTGAGTGTCAGGTTCATCTTCAGCGCCGCAAGCGGCGAATGGCGGTAGCTCCCTGAGAGCTCCACCCCTGCCCTGTAGCTCTCAGGGACGTTTGTCATGATAGGATACCCCGTTGTGCTTATTTTTCCTGTAGGGACAAGCTGATCGCGGTACAGCATGTAATAGAGGTTCACACCAAGAGCAGCAGAGGAGGTCCTGAAAGTGTATCCGCCCTCGAAGTCTGTCAGCCGCTCCCGTCCCGGTGTAGCAGCAGGATCACCGGCTGCATCCTTATAGTCGGCCCGTGTGGGCTCACGGTGAGCCACTGCAACAGAGACAAAAGCCTCGCTCCCGCTGCCGTTGTTCCAGAAAAGTCCTGCCTTGGGATTGAAGAACAGGAAACGATGGCTGCCGTCAAGGGCTTTCATGTCATCGTCAGGACCGGCAAACCGGTATGAGATGTGCCTGAGCTGCAGGTCGATAAAACCGTTGAAGCTGCCTGTAAGTGCAGTATTCATCTTACCGTAGATATTGGCCTCATCCTTCACCCCGTTGTTCCTGTACCACTCATAACCCGGATAAACGTCACCCGGTTTATCCAGCCAGAGAATTGTACCGTAATGATCACCGTCATACCTGTTCACCGCTCCTCCCAGTGTCCACTCCGTGGTTGCTCCCTGTCTGATCAGCGACAACACTGCGCCGTAGAAAAGATTATCGAGCCATTTGCGCTGCACGATATCCGTTTCGCTGATAACCGGATCAGCCGGGTACATATCTGAAATCCCGTAATCAAACGGGCTGATATCGCTCTTCTGCTCCTCATAGTAACCGGCTCCGGTGGTCAGATGCACCGCAGTGCTGAGGCTCACCCTTCCGGGGAACCGGTGAGTGTGGAAGAGGTGATAATGATTCTGGGTATACACGTCGGTCTCATCTTCGTAATAGCGGGTTGTCCCGGAATCGTCAACATATTCACCTGCAGGATTATACCTCCTGTTTTCAGGCAGTATCTCCGCCGGCACTCCCCACCAGCTGATGCCTGTAGTCTGGCTGCCTGTAATAATATTGAAACGGATGAGATCAGAGGGTGCTGACCATGTTCCGGATACCAATGCAGAGCGGATATCAGCCTTGCTGTGATCGACAAAGCCATCGCTCCGTATTTGCGACGCCCGCACCATCATGCTGAACCTGTCGTCAAGCATCCCAGTCCATGCCTTCGCCGTCAGGCGCGATGTATTGAATGAGCCGTATGCGATGTCAGCTGAGGCGCCGGCATCATCAGGGTGTGACATGGTGCTGATGTTTACCGAGGCGCCAAAGGCCCCGGCACCGTTTGTGGATGTGCCCACTCCCCTCTGTACCTGAACGCTTCCGGTGGAGGATGCAAGGTCAGGAAGATCGACCCAGAAGACCTGCTGCGATTCAGCATCATTGAGGGGGATACCGTCGAGTGTGATGTTGATACGACTGGCATCCGTGCCCCTGATACGAAGTGATGTATAGCCAATTCCGTTGCCTGCATCCGATGTCTCCACAACAGAAGGTGTCATTGCCAGCAGGAACGGCATGTCTCTTGTCATGTCACGCTCACGAAGCTCCCCGGAGCTGACGGTTGTATGTGCCATGGGGGTTCGTGACCCTGCACGGCTGCCCCTTACGATCACATCACCGACCACGTAAAGAGCCTCTTTCAGAGACACATCAATCATAGCCACTCCGCTTAAAACGAAGGCTGTATCAACCGTCTCAAAGCCGGTATAACTGATCTGCAGATTGCATGATCCGTCGCGTAGCCCCCGAAGGGTGTACCGCCCCTGGTTGTCAGTGGCTACCCCGGTGCCGGCATCGACAATTATGACTGAGGCTCCCGGCAGGGGCATACCACTCTTATCGGTTACCCTTCCGGAAATAAGGCTGCCATGCCCCTGCCCGGACGCAATTACCCCTGCTGACAAAAGCAAAACAGATAAACAGATTCTTGTACTCATCACCTTTACTGCCATTAATAAAAACACCGTCAGAAATCAGGGTGTTCAGACAGGCCGGAAACGATTACTCTCTTTCCCTACGCCGGCATTACCCGGATCAGGTTATAAGGGTATGATCTCAGCCTGTAAAGTAAGGCACCCCAAATCGACACTGCAAAGATACTATAAAAACCTGAAAACCGGACACGGCAGGAGGCATTATACCTGATCCCCTCTTATTTGTATATTTGCCTCGGGAAGAATATAAAGAAATGGACGATATTCTGAAAAAGCTCAGGTACGGTAAACAGGAACGAATCGCGGTACTTAATGCTCCGGAGGAGTTTCGTGAGAGGATCTCCGGGCTGCTGCCCGGTTGTCAGATTGACAACGAGATCAATGCCCGTTACCTGTATGACTTCATTATTTCATTTAATCCCGGCTCAGCCGATGTTGACAACCTGGGGCCGGCATGCATCCACAACCTTAGCGAGGACGGAAAACTGTGGATGGCTTATCCCAAGGGAACCTCCCGAAGGTACAAATCCGACATAAACCGTGACAGGGGCTGGGACAGTGTTACAGGAGCCGGTTTCAGGCCGGTCAGCCAGGTGGCCATCGATGACGACTGGTCCGCACTACGGTTTCGCAATGTTAAATTTGTAAAATCAGGCAAATAGCTATTCTGATGAAAAGGATTATTCAAGCTGCCCTTACAGTCCTGATGATCACCTCCTGCACCGGGCATCGCGAGACCGAGTTATTCACGGGGAGAGTCGACTTCCCTGTACAGCCCAATCTGGGTGTGAAGGAGGCGATGGCGGCACGCGTCATCCCCCACCCGCGACAGCTGGAGTGGCAGAAGCTGGAGATGACAGCCTTCATTCATTTCACAATAAACACGTTCACTGACATGGAATGGGGCACCGGCAAGGAATCGCCGGAGCTCTTCAACCCATCGTCGCTTGACGCAGAACAGTGGGTCAGGGTGCTCAGCGAAGCCGGAATGAAAATGGTGATAATCACTGCAAAACATCATGACGGCTTCTGTCTCTGGCCCACGAAGACAACGACCCATTCGGTGGCCTCAAGCCCATGGAGGGACGGCAAAGGCGACGTGATCCGCGAACTGAAGGATGCATGCGAAAAATACAATATGAAGTTCGGGGTGTACCTCTCGCCGTGGGACAGGAACGCCGCGTGCTACGGTGACTCACCGGCTTATAACCGCTTTTACATGGAGCAGCTGACAGAACTGCTCACCTGGTACGGAAAGGTCGACGAAGTATGGTTTGACGGCGCCAACGGCGAAGATGCTGACGGCCGCCGGCAGGAATATGACTGGCAGGCATACTATGACCTTATCAGGAAGCTGCAACCTGATGCAGTCACTGCCATCATGGGTGAAGATGTGAGGTGGGTGGGTACCGAGAGCGGCTATGGCCGCGAGACCGAATGGAGCGCCACAGTGCTGGCTCCGGGAGGAACCCCTGAGAGCGTCACAATCAACGAAGCGCTGGAGGTGAATGCCATGTCAGAGGACCTTGGCAGCAGCAGCCTCCTTGACAGGGCGGATCACCTGTTCTGGTACCCCGCAGAGGTGGATGTCTCAATAAGACCGGGATGGTTCTGGCATGCATCGCAGGACACACTTGTCAAAGACGTGGCCAAGCTGGCCGACATCTATCTCAGCTCAGTAGGCCGCAATGCTGTTCTCCTGCTTAATGTTCCCCCTGACAACCGCGGGCTGATAACCGAATATGACATCCGCAGCCTGCAGGGGCTGAAGCAATGGATTGACAACATGTATGCCACTGATCTCCTGAACGGTTCCAGACCTTATGGGCGTGGCACATCGAACCTTATCGACGGCAACGACGACACCTCATGGAGTCCCCGTCGCAACCGGGTGGCTTCCTTCGTTCCCGCGATAGCGGCAACATTCAATGTGGCGATGCTCAGGGAAGACATAAGCAAAGGCCAGCGTGTGGAGAAATTCATTATAGAAGCGCTGGCAGGATCAAAGTGGGACACGGTTGCCACAGGCACCACGATAGGATACAAGCGCCTGATACGGTTCCCGGAGGTTAAGGCCGACGAAATCAGGCTGACAATTGTCTCATCGAGGGCCACTCCGTATATAAGCACCTTCGCACTTTACAAGGCTGAATAAAATTGGTATGGTTATTGTGCCTGACACACCTGTTAAGCAATACAGGATAAAAATATACTGAAATAATGAAACAAACACTTCTTGCAATGCTGGTTTCAATGGCCATGCTGACTTCATGCAATCTTGACCCCGGGCAGACATTCTACACAAACGTCGTGATACCGATTGATATGCGTAATGTACCTGAGGCAGGTGTGATAAACCAGCCGGTAGACATATATGTCAGCGCATCGGCAGACAACGGGTGCTGGTCAGGCATCAGGTTTGAAATTGATCAGCAGGACGACAGGGTTTATGAAATCTGGGCGGCAGCGGACTTCGAATCGACCGGTTTCTGTCCTGATGTGATTGTGAGAGCTGACTCCACCCTGAAATTCACTCCCACCACTACCGGTGATCATATAATCATTTTCTGGATGAGTCCCACTGTCAGTGAGCGAGACACGGTTGTCATAAGCGATATCGAAGGTAAAAAGTGAGAGAGGGCTATTTCCCCATCCTCCTCATGTGACCTGAGAGCCAGCTCTTCTGACGTTCCTCCTCGGAGCGGTGAAAGATTTCCTTGTTTACATATTTAATAGACTCAACAGTATAAAGGGCACGGGGATTAAACGCGTTGATCTCGTCGAGAACTTCACTGATCATACTCCTTCTTGCAATAATGTAAATTACCGCTACTTCTCCCTCTATCCCCTCAGCCTTTACCGATGTGACACCATACCCCTTGTTCCTGAGATCTTCGATAAGATTGGTTGCATCCTTTCGGGTTATGACCCTTATCATTTCATGACCTATGGCCAGTCTCTCCTCAAGGTACATCCCGACGAAGTTGCCTGTTGCGAATCCTCCGGCATAAGCCAGATAGCAGACCCAGTTATCCAGATCCTGCATTATCCTGCTTATTGCAAGGAGCCAGATCAGCACCTCGAAGAACCCGACAAAGGGAGCCACCCTTCTCATACCCTTGGTGACGAATATTATCCTCAGGGTGCCGAGCGAAACGTCAAATATTCTTGCCAGGAAGATAAAGAGTGGTAGCAGGAGATATTTAACAACGTCTGAATTAAGGTGTTCCATGATTTATACGAACATTTTTGAACTTGCTAAGATATGACTATTTTTGATACGGATACTCCTAACCCGGACAGTGATGAGAACTCTGAAAATCATTATGCTATCTCTTTGCATGAGCCTGATGCCTGCCGTGTCAGGCCAGGAGGCTGACCAGGTGCTCACCCTGCTCTTTGCCGGTGATATAATGGGTCATGACGGGCAGCTCGAATCAGCACTGAATGATTCGACAGGGAAGTATGAGTATGACAGTGTCTTCAAATATATAGCCCCGTTAATATCAGCAGCAGATGTGGCTGTCGGCAATCTCGAGGTCACCCTGGGAGGCCGGCCTTATAAAGGTTACCCGGCCTTCAGTTCACCGGATGAGCTGGCTGCAGCATGCAGGAATGCAGGATTTGACATACTCGGAACTGCCAATAACCATTCAGCCGACAGGGGACCCCGGGGTATCTTGCGCACAGTCAGGGTGCTTGACAGTCTCGGCATAAGGCATACAGGCACATGGAAGAGCCCTGAAGAACGTGATATCACCTCACCCCTGATGATCTGCCATGACTCGATGAGAATTGCACTGCTTGCATATACATACGGAACAAACGGGATAGTGGTGCCGCCACCGGCTACGGTCGCTTATATCGATACCGTCCGTGCGGCAGCTGACATAAAGAGGGCAGAATGGCTTGACGCAGACAGGACTGTAATATTCATACACTGGGGCATAGAGTATGACACCCTCCCGTCAGCTGACCAGAAGCTGACAGCGGCGGCACTGCTGAGGGCCGGATCGGATATTGTAATAGGCTCACATCCCCATGTGGTCCAGCCCGTGACGGCCGTAACAGAGAAGACAGGAATATGCGAACCTGTCGTCTGGTCTATGGGCAACTTTGTTTCAAACCAGAGGACAAGAAGACGTGACGGAGGGCTGATGATCAGGCTTGACATCACGGCAGGACCTGACACGACAATCATTTCTGACGCCGGATATATTCTCACATGGGTCTACACCCCGGTGGAAAACGGCAAAAAGAGGTTCTACATCCTGCCCTGCGCTGAATTCGAGCACAGGCCGGAATTCTTTCAGAATCAACAGGATTACAATGACATGATTGTATACATAACTGATGCGAGACGTCTCCTCCGCAACAACGGGAAAGGGTTCAGGGAGATGACCCTTGCCGGCGGAAAGTGGACAGGGGTTGCACAGTAGAAGATACACCAATATAATTATCTTTACACCTTAATCAGGCACAGGAATGGAGGGTTCAACAATACTACTTGCAGGCACTGCGGTCACCATCGGGTTCGTTCACACCCTTGTAGGCCCTGACCACTACCTGCCATTTATAGTGATGGGTGAGGCGCGCAAATGGACTGTCAGGAAGACAATGCTCATAACTTTCCTGTGCGGTCTGGGTCATGTGCTCAGTTCGGTGGTTTTAGGATTCATTGGCATTGCAGCCGGGATTTCCCTTTCGAAACTTGAATTTCTGGAAGGGTTCAGGGGCAATATAGCAGCCTGGTTGCTCATAGCTTTCGGCCTTGTATACATGGTTATAAGCCTTCGTTCTCTTTACCGGAAGAAAAAACACGTTCACATTCATACTCATGCCGACGGATCGGCACATGAACACCAGCATGACCATTACAGCAGTCACGCACATGTTCATCTCACTGACAGTAAGAACGTTACGCCCTGGATACTCTTTCTTGTTTTCGTCCTTGGTCCGTGTGAACCGCTTATACCCATACTGATGTACCCGGCAGCAGAAAACAACATTAGCGGTGTGGTGCTTGTCTCACTGCTCTTTTCCGCAGTCACCATAGCCACCATGATGTCGGTAGTGCTGGCTTTCAGGCTCGGTCTGAGCCGGATAAACCTTAAACCCCTCGAGCGCTGGGTCAATGTGATAGCCGGTGCAACCATTGCATTCTCAGGGCTTGCCATCCAGTTTCTTGGTCTCTGAGATCGTTTTTATTAGTAGCTTTGACCAAAATTTAACAGATGAGTTTCGACTACAATACACAAAGAAAAAGAATGTCCCTGCCTGAATACGGAAGGAATGTGCAGAAGATGATTGAACACATCAAGTCAATCAAGGATCCCGAGGAGAGGAACCAGGCAGCCAGAACGATCATACAGATAATGGGAAACCTGAACCCCAACCTGAGGGAGGTAACCGATTTCAGGCACAAACTATGGGACCACCTTATGATAATCTCTGATTTCGACCTTGATGTCGATTCACCGTACCCGGCCCCGGACCGCAAGAAGCTCGACGCAAAACCCAACAAGGTCCCCTATCACAATGGCGACATCAGGTACTCACATTACGGACGGATAATCCCCGCCATGATAGACGTTGCAGCCAACATGGAAGACGGTGAGGAAAAGGATTATCTCATTACTCTCATCCTTAACCAGATGAAAAAAGACTACCTGACATGGAACAAGGCACAGGTGGCTGACGAGATAATAATCAGGGATCTCTCTGACATGTCGGGCAACAGGCTGAAGGTGCCCGAGAACTTCAAGATGCCCGAGGTAAGGGATCTGCTGGCCCCCCCCAAGAGCAAAACCCAGAGCAGGCACCAGGGAGGACGGCCCCAGAACAAATACCAGGGAATGGCAGGGAAACAGAACAAGAAGAAGCACAAGAACGGTTATTGACAATTTTAAAATTTCAGCCCATGAGTATTACCAACATAACCACCTATGAGGCTCCGCTTCCGGGTGGGCATTACTCCCAGGCGGTTGTCACCGGCAATATGATATTTGTTTCCGGCCAATTGCCGGTGATGCCACTTACCGGAGATAAGCTGACCGGAGATATCAGCGAACAGACTATACAGGCTCTGAGAAACGTGCTCAGCATCGTCAAGGCTGCAGGAGGTGACATAACCACAATTGCCCGGACAACAATCTACACCACTGATGTCAAATACTGGGAGGAAGTCAACAGGGCCTATGCCGATTTCTTTGGTCCGGTACACCCGGCCAGGTCAATCATCACAGTTGCAGGCCTCCATCACGGGTGTCTTGTGGAGATTGAAGCCGTGGCTTTCACCCTCTGAATTGCCACTTTGTCAGTTTTAGGATTGTGGCCGGCATTTTGCTTAAGGCCCATAGTAAATTGTTTTTATCATGGTAAAAAAGAAAAGTCACGAAGAGAGGCATGATGACTCCATGCACGAACAGGAAATAGCGGATAATCAAACAAGTACGGAGAGTGACGCTTCAGGGCAACAGGCACCTGAAGTTGAAACCAAAGCTGCTGCAAAGAGCCAGGCAGAGGAAGAGTTGCTGGCAAAACTGACAGAAATGCAGGACAGATACCTGCGACTTTCGGCAGAGTTTGACAATTACAGGAAACGTACACTCCGGGAAAAAATAGAACTTACCCAGGCAGGTGGCGAGTCTGTCATCAAAAAGCTCCTCCCCGTTATCGATGACTTTGACAGAGCCATGAACTCGATGCGCATCACCGATGACTGCAATGCGGTTAAGGAAGGTCTTGAGCTGATATACAACAAAGTCAGTGAATTCCTGAAGCAGAACGGTGTGCATGAGATAGAGGCCATCAACGAACCCTTTGACAGTGACCGTCACGAGGCTGTGACTACAATTGCAGTGGAAGACGAAAAAAAGAAGGGATTGATTATAGATGTTACCCAGAAGGGATATACACTCAATGAAAAAGTGATCCGCTTCCCGAAGGTGGTGGTGGGCGAATAGAAAGAACGGTTCTGAACTGCTATATGTCGAAAAGAGACTATTATGAAGTACTTGGCGTAACCAAGGGCGCCTCGAAGGATGAGATCAAGAAGGCCTACAGGAAACAGGCCCTCAGGTTTCATCCTGACAAGAACCCGGGCGACAAGGATGCCGAGGAGAAGTTCAAGGAGGCTGCCGAGGCTTACGAGGTTCTCAGCAATGATGAGAAGAGGGCCCGGTATGACCAGTTCGGGCATGCGGGGATGAATGGCGGCGGTTTCGGAGGTGGAGGCTTCGGCGGCGGGATGACTATGGAAGACATCTTCTCGTCATTCGGCGACATCTTCGGTGACGCTTTCGGTGGCGCTTTCGGTTCGCGGCGCGGCGGCGGCCGCTCGCGTAACGTGAACAAGGGCTCAAACCTGAGACTTAAGGTAAAACTCACCCTCGAAGAATTCGCCCATGGGGCGGAAAAAAGAGTGAAGGTGAGCAAGTATGTTTCCTGTTCCACATGTCACGGCAGCGGCGCAGCCTCTGACAGCGACGTAACGACCTGCTCAGCCTGCAAGGGCACCGGGCATACAACCAGGGTGATGAACACAATCCTCGGCCAGATGCAGACCACCTCGCCCTGTAACGTCTGCGGCGGCGAAGGAAAGACAATCACAAAGAAATGCCCGAAATGCTACGGAGAGGGAATCGTTCAGGCCGAGGAGGTGATACCCCTTTCAATACCCGCGGGACTTGCACCAGGCATGCAGCTCTCTGTGACAGGCAAAGGCAACGCGGCACGCCGCGGTGGCATCAACGGCGACCTGATAGTTGTAATTGACGAGGAACCACACGATGACCTTATCCGTGAAGGCAATGATCTGATATACAACCTGTTTATAAGCATTCCTGACGCCATTCTCGGAGCCAATGTAGAGGTGCCGACAATTGAAGGAAAGGTCCGGATAAAGATCGATCCGGGCACCCAGGGTGGAAAGATACTGAGACTCAGGGGCAAAGGGCTGCCTGATGTCAACGGGTACGGAAAGGGTGACCTGCTTGTGAATGTAAACGTATGGATTCCAAAGAACCTTTCCAGGGACGAACAGAAAACATTTGAACAATACCGCAGCTCTTCAACCTTCACCCCGAAGCCTGATGCAGATGACAAGGGCTTCTTCGACAGGGTGAAGAATTACTTCTCCTGAAAGCCGGAAAACAGCGATATAAAAGGTTGATAAGCTTCATAAAGAAGGTATCAGCCTTTTTTTATATCTTTGAATTTCCCGGACTTGTATTTTATTTAATGTGGAAAGACAATGATATTATTTGAAGCCAAAGACGTTACGAAACGCTTTGCTACCCAGACCGCACTTGACGGTGTAAGCATAAGCGTTCCGGAGCAAAGCATTTACGGCCTTCTGGGGCCTAACGGAGCGGGTAAGACAACCCTGATCCGCATCATCAACCAGATAACAGCGCCGGATAGCGGTGCACTGTTCCTTAACGGCCGTCCCATGAAGCCGGAAGATGTCAACATGATCGGCTATCTTCCTGAGGAACGCGGCCTCTACAAGAAAATGAAGGTGGGCGAACAGGCCCTGTACCTTGCACAACTCAAAGGGCTTAGTCATGCCGAAGCGATGCGCCGGCTGAAGTACTGGTTCAAAAAGCTTTCAATCGCCGAATGGTGGGACAAGAAAGTGGAGGAGCTCTCCAAGGGGATGCAGCAGAAAGTGCAGTTCGCCACAACAGTGCTTCATGAACCGAAGCTACTGATCTTCGACGAACCCTTCACCGGCTTCGACCCTATCAATGTCAAACAGATAAAGGACGAAATTCTGTTCCTTCGCGAGAGGGGCGCAACAATAATCTTCTCGACACATAACATGAGCTCCGTCGAAGAACTGTGTGACAATATCACTCTCATCAACAAGGCCAATACGATCCTCGAGGGGAGTGTGGATAAGATCCGCCACGACTGGGCAGGGAATGAGTTTGAGATAGTCTTCGCCGGGGAGGTTACTCCTTCGGCCAACGGCCACTTCAAGGTACTCTCTTCAACCTTTGATGAAGGCAAAAGCAGGGTATTGGTCAAAGCGACAGATCCGGTCGACAACAACGGGATCCTCAGCGCCATGACCGCTGCCGGTCAGGTTATATCATTCAATCCGGCTCTTCCGTCAATGAACGACATATTCATCAGGGTGGTTGAAACCAAAAACAGGGAAGCTGTAAAAAACTGAGCCATGAACAAAATATCACTTATAATCCGCAGGGAATACATTACAAGGGTACGCAAGAAGTCATTCATTATAATGACCTTCCTTACCCCGTTCCTTTTTGCCCTTATCTTCATAATCCCGGCTCTTGTAATGAACAATGAGGACAAGGACTTTAAAAAGATTGCCGTCATCGAGGAGGGTACTGACCTTTTCACAAATGTCATCCCTGATACAAAGGACACCGACTTCGAGTATCTGCCGGGAGTTAAACTCAACGACATCAAGAACAACTTTTCAGAAATGGGGTATTATGGAGTCCTGTATATTTCACCGGACCTTGTAACAAATCCTGATGCCATCCAGCTGATTTCGATGAAGCAACCACCGATCGGGTTGCTTGACCATATCTCGGGTTCACTCGAGAGGGAGATAGAACGCCAGAAGCTGCTGGCATACAACATTGAGAATCTTGATGAGATCCTCCGCACAATAAACACCAGTGTCAGGGTTCAGACAATCAAGATGGACGAGACGGGCAGCACCCGTGAAACAAGCACGGGCATCTCGATGGCGCTGGCCTACATAGGCGGATTCCTGATGTACATGCTTGTCTTCATGTTCGGTTCGATGGTCATGCGGGGTGTTATAGAGGAGAAGACCAACCGCATCGTTGAAGTTATAGTTTCTTCGGTCAAGCCGGTGCAACTCATGATGGGCAAGATCATTGGTGTGGCGCTCGTCGGCCTTACCCAGTTTGCACTCTGGATTTTACTTACTCTTGCCCTGGTAGCTGTTGTCAAGAGCAGCCTTCTTCCCGAGGGAGCCATGGAGCAGATACAGCAGCTTCCGCAGAGCCTCGCCGGGGCAGATCAGGCAGCAACCGGCACAGGCACAACCACTGTGACGCCGGAGCAACTCACTGAATTCCAGCAGATTTTTGCCGGAGCGCTGGGCCAGCCATGGGGACTTATAATCTTCACTTTTGTTTTCTACTTCCTGACAGGGTATCTGCTGTATGCTTCACTCTTTGCAGCCATCGGCTCAGCCGTAGACAACGAGACTGAGACACAGCAGTTCATGATGCCGGTGACAATACCCATAATACTTGGATTTGTTGTGGCCATGGGTACGATGCAGAACCCCGAGAGTTCGCTCTCCTTCTGGTTTTCGATAATACCACTCACCTCCCCGATAGTGATGATGGCGCGCATACCTTTTGACGTGCCGGCATGGGAGATAGCCCTTTCGATGGGGCTGATGCTGATCACAATCATCGGTGCAGTATGGATGGCGGCGAAGATCTACCGTACCGGGATACTCATGTACGGGAAAAAGACAACGTACAAGGAACTCTGGAAGTGGATGAAATACAAAGGATAAAACCAACCTGAGATGCCAAAGATACTTGTCATAGATGACGAAAGGTCAATCAGGAACACCCTGAAGGATGTACTTGAATACGAAAAGTACGAGGTTGATCTCGCAGAGGATGGAGTTGCCGGAATTGAACTTTACTCCCAGCAGCAGTATGACACCGTCCTTTGTGACATCAAGATGGCAAAGATGGACGGTATCGAGGTTTTGCAGAAGCTACAGGAGCTATCCTCGGATGTGCCTGTCATAATGATCTCCGGGCACGGCAACATTGATACGGCTGTAGATTCCATCAAGAAAGGGGCGTTTGACTTCCTGGAGAAGCCTCTTGACCTTAACCGGCTGCTCATCACTATACGCAATGCGCTGGAAAGGGGTTCTCTCATCACCCAGACAAAGGTGCTTAAAAAACAGGTAAGCAAAAAGTACGATATAGTGGGCAACTCACCTGCAATTGTCCAGGTCAAGGAGATGATAGACAGGGTTGCACCCACCGAGGCACGCGTGTTAATCACCGGGGCCAACGGTACCGGCAAGGAACTGGTGGCGCACCAGATACATGAAAAGAGCAACCGCGCCCGCGGCCCCTTCGTAGAGGTCAACTGCGCGGCAATACCTTCCGAACTTATAGAGAGTGAACTCTTCGGTCACGAAAAGGGTTCGTTCACTTCAGCAATCAAACAACGTATCGGCAAATTCGAGCAGGCCACCGGAGGAACCATCTTCCTCGACGAGGTCGGTGACATGAGCCTGGCGGCACAGGCCAAGGTCCTGAGGGCGCTGCAGGAAAACAAGATAACCCGTGTCGGATCAGACAAGGACATTCATGTGGATGTAAGGGTCATTGCCGCCACAAACAAGAACATAAGGGAGGAGATTGACCGCAACACCTTCAGGGAGGACCTCTATCACCGGCTGAGCGTGATACTCATACACGTGCCCACCCTGAACGACAGGGAGGATGACATACCCCTTCTTGCCGATCATTTCAACACCCTGATCTGCAGCGAGTACGGAATGGGCAGAAGAAAGATCCGGCCCGATGCAATTGCCGAACTGCAGAGGATCAAATGGACCGGCAACATAAGGGAGTTCAGGAACGTCCTTGAGAGGCTCATAATCCTCTGCCCTGACGAGATCACGGGCAGGGATGTTGTTGCATACGCCCACCCTGTTTCCGGATTCGGAGAGAAATGAGAAAACATGCCGTCATAATATTGCTTCAGATGCTGGTGGCAGCTATGTTGCTCATAACTGCCTGCGGCAGGAACGACAGCGACGGCACACCGGTCTCCTTCAATGACAGCTGGTTATTCATCAGGCAGGACTCTGTCAATGCTGACAAGATTCTTCCGGGGATAATACCGAACCATAAATGGGAGGAGGTGACTCTTCCACATACTGCCTTCATTGAGCCGCTCGTTGTTACAGGCAATCAGTGGACAGGAATATGCTGGTATAAGAAGGTTTACCACCCTGACAGGCGCCAGCGGCAGAAACACACCGGGCTGCTTTTTGACGGTGCAATGCATGATGCAATAGTGTATCTCAACGGCGCCGAGATCGGCCGTCATACAGGAGGATACCTTCCCTTTTACGTCAATCTTACCGATGACCTGGAATACGGCAGGGATAACGAGATACTTGTGAGGCTTGACAACAGGGAGAATCCGCATATTCCCCCCGGCAAGCCTCTGAACGAGCTTGATTTCCTGTGGTACAGCGGCCTCTATCGTAACGTAAGCCTGTACGTCACCGACAGGTTGCACATTACAGCTCCGCCAGAGTATCATTCAACTGTCGGCGGTGGCATCATGACAGGGGTCAAAGACGTAAGCCGCGAGTCAGCCACAGTTACTCTCTCGGTTCATGTAAGCAATGATGACTATATCCCCAGGTCGTTCAGGATGAAGAATGTGCTGCTTGATGCAGCAGGGCTGGAGGTTGCCTCTTCCCTGTCCGAACTGACCGACCTTGAACCGGGCCAGGGGCAACGCATCATGACAAGGATGATTGTCATGCAGCCGGCCTTGTGGACACCTGAGACACCTTTCCTGTATACGGTTCGCACACAGTTGCTCTCGGAAAACGGCAGTATCATTGACGACCGGGAGACACGCACCGGAATCAGGTCAGTCAGGATAACACCCGATAAGGGATTGCTCCTTAACGGCAAACCTGTAAGACTCACCGGGACGAACAGGCACCAGGAATACCCATATATAGGATACGCCCTTTCAGACAACGCCTCTTACCGTGATGCCGTCAAGATCAGGGAAGCAGGTTTCAACACCGTGCGCTGCTCTCACTACCCTCCGTCGCCTGCCTTCCTCGACGCCTGCGATGAGATCGGCCTGATGGTCATCAATTCAATTCCCGGATGGCAGTTCATGGGCGACTCTCTCTTCGCCGAGGCATCTGTGCGGGACACCCGGATGATGTGCCGCCGTGACCGCAACCATCCGTCAGTAGTGATGTGGGAATCGTCACTGAACGAGACTGTCATGCCTGTCAGCTTCCTCCGGCGTCTTCACCAGACCGTGAAGGATGAACTTCCGCCGGGAAACAACATTACATGCAGCTGGACCGACACGATATGCGATGTCTTCATCCCGGCACGGCAGCATGCCGAAGCACCGCATTACTGGAAGAATTACAGCAAACAGAAACCTCTGTTTATCTGCGAATACGGTGACTGGGAATACTATGCCAAAAATGCCGGGTTCAGCCAGGATGAGTTCAGGGATCTTCAGCCTGAGGAAAGAAACTCACGGCAGTCACGCGGCGCGGGAGACAGACGGATGCTACAGCAGGCATGGAATTTTCAGGAAGCACATAATGACAATATGTACGGACCCTGTTTCGGTGATGCCAACTGGCTGATGTTCGATTACAACAGGGGTTATGCACCCGATATCGAAACCTCAGGGATAATGGATATCTTCAGGCTTCCAAAGTTCGCTTATTGGTTTTACCGGAGCCAGTCGGACGAAGGTCCTGTATGCTTTATAGCACACTATAATATGCCATCGTCAGGGAAAGTTGCCAGGGTTTACAGCAATGCTGACACTATCAGGCTGTTCCGTAATGACACGCTCATTGCAGTAAAGGGGCCTGACACTGATCTCAACACAGTTAACCTGAACCATCCTCCGTTCACCTTTACACTTCCGGGATATTATCCCGGGACCTTAAGAGCTGAAGCAGTGCGCAACGGGACAGAGGTGGCCCGGCACACTGTCACCACACCGGGAAGAGCTGTTACAATACGCCTGACGGCTGATTTCAGCAACAAGCAGCTACAGGCAAACAGCTCGGATGTCATTTTTGTCTATGCCACTCTGACAGATTCGGCAGGCAACCAGGTCTTTGCGGCTGATACCCCGGTGGAGTTCACTGTAAGGGGAGATGCCGAACTGATAGGTGACAACCCCTCAAAGACAGAGGCTGGTATAGCATCAATCCTGTTAAAGGCAGGCGGCCCCGGAAAGATAATGATCAAGGCCAGATCGGAAGGTATTTCAGAAGCTGAGCTGATGACAGAGGCAAAATAACCTGCCTTTGCCCCTTATTCTCAAGAGGGCAATTCTTTCAGAACCGGAAATAAATGAAAGGCTGCACAACCCCTGTACCGAGCCTGTGTATCAGCAGTACCACACAAAGAGTGACAACCATCTGTATGACAACAGGCATCCTGATAAAGAGGCCCCTGTAAGACTCCTTTACAGTCACAGGCAGGAAATGGAGTATGTATCCTGAAGCGATAAGTACAACCACTGACAGGTATGACATCAATACAGTGCCGTAGTCGCCGGGAGAAAATGAAGCAAATATCTGGCTGAGCATCACGCCGGCCTGTTCCATTGATCCGGCCCTGAAGAATATCCACGCAAAGCTTACGAAGTTGAATGTAATCAATATTCCTGCAACACGTGCGCTGCGTCTCCTGACTTTCACCTTTTGGAAAAGCCAGTGCCATATCTTTTCCACTACCAGTGCCAGACCGTGCATTCCGCCCCATACGACGAACCGTGTTGCCGCTCCGTGCCAGAGTCCGCCGAGAAGCATTGTGATCATCAGGTTGATCCCGGTGCGGACCGGACCTTTTCTGTTCCCCCCCAGGGGGATATAAAGGTAATCTTTCAGCCACCTCGAGAGGGAGATATGCCACCTGCTCCAGAAGTCGCTGACATTTACAGCCTTATATGGTGAATTGAAGTTGAGGGGCAGCCTGAATCCCATAAGCATCGCCACCCCTATTGCTATGTCGGTATAGCCCGAGAAGTCACAGTAAATCTGAAGCCCGTAACCGTATACAGCCATAAGATTTTCAAAGCCTGAATAGATTGCCGGTGCATCAAAGACTCTGTCAATGAATCCTGTGGAGATGAAATCTGAAATCAGCATCTTTTTTATCAGCCCCTGCAGGATAAGAAAAAGGCCGTATCCGAACTCATTGCGGCTGATAGTGTACTCACCGCGCATCTGCGGGATGAACTCTGAAGCTCTGACTATAGGGCCGGCCACCAGTTGTGGGAAATAGGTAAGGTAGAAGGCAAAATCAATGAGGTTGTGCTCTGCCTTCATCCTTCCCCTGAAGACATCGATGCTGTAGCTGAGCGCCTGAAATGTAAAGAACGAGATGCCGACAGGGAGAATGATTGTGTTTACATTGAAACCCGTTCCGAAGAGGTTGTTCGACAGTTCCGAAAAAATGTCATGCGGCACCAATGAGGTGTTGAAGATTGAGTTGATCACGCCGGCAAAGAATCCTGCATATTTGAAATATGAGAGGAATCCAAGGAGGATTAAAATATTTGTAATCAGCCATAACCTTTTGCCTGCCCTGCTCACGGCCTTGCCGGTCCGGAGGGCGGTGAACCATGTAAGGATTGTTGTGACCAGAAGAAGTATTATAAAGAGTCCTCCGGCACGGTAATAAAAATAAAGGCTTACGAACAGCAGCCAGGTATGGCACATGGCTCTCCTGCGGTGCAGCAGTGCAAACCCGGCCATCACCACAAGAAAGAAGATCCAGAATGCGGTGGTGGTAAAGATGAATGTCTGGTCAGGATGGTACCTGATTACTGAAGCGACCCATCCCAGTATCTGACGTGGAATAGTGAACCTGGGGTCATCTGTTATGGATTGTTCGTCTGTTGTCTCAACCGGCTCTGAGATGTCTGCCGGAACGATGTCAGCGACAGGCTGTGGCCCTCCAGCGCTGCCGGGTGCCTGATTCAGGCGCGGTGACATGAGTGAGGAGTAGATCCTTGCAGCGATAGTGTCAGTACCTTCGTTCGAGAGATGGGTCAGGTCGTTGGATACAAGCGGAGGAGTATGGTTATGCCATTTGAGTACCGAGCCCACACCTCCCATTGACTCCCAGGCATCCCAGAAAAGGGCGCCGCCTCTTGCAGCAGCAGCCTTCTGTGCATCCCGTATCGCCCCTATGTTGTTAAAGCGCCTGATTGTGTCATTGTCACGCAGTGCCATATCGGTCACGCTGACAAGCACAACAGGTACGCCACCCGAAGCTTTTTTCAGGTATTCAATCTGTTTGACCAGCCCCTCTTCATAATAATTGTATTCACTCCTGACATTTCTTACAACATTCAGCCCGAACTGCAGGAAGATCATGTCAGGCTTCAGCCCTGAATAGCACCCCTCGAAACCCTGAATATCAGTCATCACGAATTCAAGCCCGGCACTGCCGCGAACCGGCACGTTATCTACAATAACACCTGTCATGCTCTCGAGACTCAGTGCATAAATATCAGGTGAATTTCTCCCTGTGAATTCCACCGTCACCTCTGACACTGAAGGCAAAGGAACAGAATATTCCATGGGACCCTCTCCCATCTGCAGCATTGAAAAGTCAATCTGTGAGCTGCCTGATTTTATACCGACAAGAACAGTGTCATTATTGTTGCCGTAAAAGATCCTGAGGTTGTCATATACCGACACTGACGGGTCAGCGCCCGGGACAGCGCTTACCTTCACTGATGCGAAGGAGCGTGTCAGCATGGTGTCTCCGGGAGGTGTGAAACGGCAGAGGGCGAGCATCGGACCAAGCCGGTTGTGAGGCAGTTTACCGTCCTTGTAATCGAGCAGGGTGTATCTCTTCCAGTTTGATGAAGAGCGGATCACCCATGATCTGGTGTACATCACAGGCATCACAGGAGAGATCATCCCCGGGCCGGTGCCGCCTCCCTCCTGCCTGAGCTCACGCCTGAGCAGCGAAGTGACACGGTCACCTTCAACCTGCGAGTCACCGTAATATATTATCCTTGCCTGCCTGCCATCAGCAACGGCATCCCTCAGAATGTCACCCGGACCTGGCAGGTGTGCCGGGGTCACAACAGCAGGTGTTATTGTATCTGATTCCTGTAACTTTTCCTCTACAGCGATCTCCGGCTCATGCTGAATAACAGCCTCCCCCGCCTGCCTGCTGACAGTCAGCAGACTCAGTACGGAGAGTGTCAGAACGACAGCAAGCAGAAATAGCAGGATTCTGCCGGGACGCATATCTTTCGTTTATTCAGCTTTTCCTCCTGATCCTCAGCTTCTGTCCCACCTGTATCCTTGAAGCATCGGATATATTGTTCAGTTTCAGTATGTCAGTGGCTGAAACGCCGTCGAACTTCTTGGCTATGTCCCACACCGTGTCACCGTATCTGACTGTATAAAACTCATAATCACCATCCAGTGATGCTGTGGCTGACGCCTGTGGTGAAGCAGCGGAGAGTGACTGTGTGGCGACAGGCTTGCCCTCCAGCTTCTGCTTGTCGGCAAAGCTCAGGCTGTTGATTTTGGTGTAACGCTCGGCCTTCCCCGGATCGACGTAAATACTCAGTTTCTGCCCTACCCTGATCGTGTTACGGTAGATGTTGTTCCAGTATCTAAGCTCTGACAGGCCCACATCATACCATTCCGATATGAATCCCAGGTTATCCCCGTCCTTGACAGTGTATGTCAGCTTTGTCTTGCCGCTTACATCCGGCGGGCTGTAGGAGGAGGCTGACTGCGGCTGAGGCATGGAGGTCTGGTTGACCCTTGTGAGGTACTGGTCTTTTCTGTAACCGGTAATCGTGTCAGTCATTGCGATGAAATCGCCGAGCCTGTCAAGGGGCAGGGTGACAGGGCTGGGTCTGCTCCTTCCCGGGACCAGGCCGGTGCGGTATTGCGGGTTCATCGCCCTGAGCTCCTCAAGAGGCAGGTCGAGAACAGCAGCTATCTGTTCAATATGGACGTCCGTTGAAACCATAACCGTGTCAACCGCAAGCGGAAGATTGATCTGCAACGGGGTTATATTATGTTCACGGTAGTAGTTCATTGCGTAGGTGGCTGCCACGTATGCCGGGATGTATCCACGGGTTTCGCGCGGAAGGCGGTAGTAAATCTCCCAGTAATCCTTGCGGTTGCCTGACCTGCGGATAGCCTTATTGACATTACCGGGGCCACAGTTGTAAGCTGCAATAACAAGTATCCAGTCGTTATAAATGCCGTAAAGATCCTTCAGGTACCTGGCAGCAGCATGTGTAGCCTTAACAGGGTCACGCCTCTCGTCAACAACCGAGTTGATAGTCAGACCGTACATCCTTCCGGTACTGTACATAAACTGCCACAGTCCGGTAGCCCCCACCCGGCTTACAGCGTTGGGATTGAGGGCTGATTCAATGACTGCCATGTATTTAAGCTCCACAGGAAGACCGTAATAATCAAAAATATCCTCGATCATCGGGAAATAATAATCCTGTAACCCGAGGATTATCCTGAACTTGTCAACCTTGCGCTCGGTATAAACATGTATGTGGTTACGTACAATATTGTTGTACGATGGAATTATTACCGAGTTGATCCGGCTCAGGCGGTCCTTGTATATCGAGTCGCTGAATTCTGAGACGACCGAATCTGCTGCGGTGAGGTCAGTACCGGCAATCGACATCCTGATAAACCAGTTGTTCAGCAGGCTGTCGAGGTCATGCTCGATTATCTCCGTCGATTCGTCATTTCGTATTATGATTGTATCGTTGACAGGGTATGCCGGCAAGGCGACAATTGTCAGCAACAGCGGCAGGAAAAGTTTTTTCAGATTCTTCTTCATAAAACTAGAACGTCTTTGTAACGGCAAATGTTATACCCGGTGACACTCCCGAATAATTAAAGTTCAGCGGTACTACTGAAGCCTTGAGGTCATCGGTGATATCATAGTCAAAAAGGCTGGCATCCACATGAGCGTCAATAATTGTAAGAAGGTACCATGCCGCGATGCCTATATATGAAAGATCACGGTACTTCCGGTAATAGTCCACCCCGTTCAGCAGAGTGGTTTTAACCCATGTCGCGGTTGACTGGTTATATGTCTCAGGATGAAGCACAGGGTCATACTGCGCCGGATCGAGATTGGCAAGCAGCTCAAGATAACTGTCGGTCTCAGGTATAATATCGTTAAAATCCTGGTAAGCGCTTATAAACGAGTTGTAGTTTTTTGTATTGACAGTGACGGCGTATCCGAGTGCCCCGAACCCGGCATAGACGAACGGGACTTTCCAGTATTTGCGGTTGTATATCTGTCCCAGGCCCGGCAATGCAGCAGCAAACATAGTCGATCTTACCGGTTCGATTGTATACCGCCTGGCCCTCTCTTTCCTGACAGGAACGGAGTCAGCCGTCTGCCCGATGCAGTTAATAGAGACTGCAAACAGTAGGATAGCTGATATATAACTTACGGGTTTCAAAGGCAAACATTTTCCGTTTGCCGGCAAATATAAGTAAAATTACCTGTCAAGTTTATCGAGTAATCCTATTATGCGCTCCATTTCATCACTGTCAGCGAAAGGGATAACGATCTTTCCCCTGCCCTTTTCGTTGATCCGGAACTGCACTTCAGACTTGAAGAAGTTACTTAGCTGTTTTGACAGCTCTTCAAACTCGGTGTTGAGTTTTTTCTTTTTCTCGATTTTTGAAAGGTCCTTTGAGGCAGCGCTCTGGAGATGTCTCACAAGGTCTTCGGTCGCCCTCACAGAGAGGTCTTCTTCTATTATATGGTAGAAAACCTTTATCTGTTTGGCCGGGTCATCTATGTTCACCAGTGTCCGGGCATGGCCCATAGTGAGGTTCCTGTTGCGGATGCCGAGCTGGATCTCGGCAGGCAGCCTTAGCAGCCGCAGATAATTGGCCACTGTCGAGCGTTGTTTACCCACCCTGTCGCTAAGCTGTTCCTGTGTAAGGCTGCACTCTTCGATCAGACGCTGGTATGTTATTGCTACTTCGACTGCGTCAAGGTCTTCCCTCTGTATGTTTTCGACGAGGGCCATCTCGAGCATGGCTGTATCATCGGCAGTGCGAATGTAAGCCGGCACATGTGTCAGTCCGGCTATGCGTGCTGCACGAAGGCGGCGTTCACCGGCGATAAGCTGGTAACGTCCGTCACCGGTCTCACGCACGGTAAGCGGGACAACTATCCCTACCTGGCGGATGGAAGACGCAAGCTCCTCAAGGGCCTGGTTGTCGAAACGCGTGCGTGGCTGAAACGGGTTGGCATCGATTGTGGTGATGTCAATCTGGAGGTTGGCTTCAACCTTCTTTTCAAGCACCTCTTTCTCAACACCATCAATAAGGGCTCCGAGACCTCTGCCCAGCGGGCTCTTTTTTGTTGTGTTCATAACGCGGTCAAAAGGTTTTAGATATTCTGCCTGGCTTCAACTCTCTCGAGCAGTTCACGGGCCAGGTTGAGATAATTGACAGTACCCCTCGATTCAGCATCATAGAGTATGGCAGGCTGTCCGTAGCTCGGCGCTTCCGAGAGCTTTACATTCCGTCCTATGATCGTTTTGAATACCATCTGCTGGAAGTGACGTGTGACCTCCTCCACCACCTGGTTGGCAAGCCGCAGGCGTGAGTCATACATCGTAAGAAGAAAGCCTTCTATCTCCAGCGCAGGGTTCAGGTTGGTCTGTATTATTTTTATAGTATTAAGCAGCTTGCCCAGCCCTTCCAGGGCGAAATACTCACACTGCACCGGGATAATCACCGAGTCAGCCGCCGTAAGAGCATTCACAGTCAGAAGCCCAAGCGAAGGAGAACAGTCTATAAGTACGTAATCATAGTCAGCAGAGACAGGCTCAAGCACCTTCTTCAGAGTCTTCTCCCGCTCAGGCCTCTCAAGCATCTCTATTTCGGCTCCGACAAGGTCAATATTTGAAGGCATTACCGACAGATTGTCAATACCGCACTGAAGCAACGTCTGCCTTGGATTGACCCCGTCAATCAGACAGTCGTAAATCGTTGTTTTAACCTGCTTCAGGTCAATGCCTACACCCGAAGTTGCGTTTGCCTGCGGGTCTGCATCAACAATCAAAACCTTCTTTTCAAGCGCAGCCAGACTCGCGGCCAGGTTGATTGCTGTAGTTGTTTTTCCTACTCCTCCTTTCTGATTTGCCAGTGCAATAATCCTTGACATATGATCCCTTTTTTCCTTAATTTAATGAGCTTCAAATTTACAATTAATGCCCATGCCCGAAATCAGGCCCAATATGTTATTGTAAACATTTTTTTCGGGGTTATGAACATGTTTTCAACAGTCGTGGCGACTGTCAGACCTGTTTCAGTTGCGGGTTGCGGGTGAAACAGTGATCTCGTAAAGGCGTGGCCAGTACTTGCCGGTGACAAACAGGCGCCGGCCTGCGGGATCCCATGCAATGCCGTTCAGAACATCAGTCTCCTGGGTCCGCTCCTCACGGGGCAGCAGGTTCCCAAGCTCGACATAACCGAGCACCTTGCCGGTATGGGGGTCTATCCGGGCTATCCGGTCAGTCTGCCATATGTTTGCCCAGAGCTCTCCGTCAATCATCTCAAGCTCGTTCAGGTTATCAACAATACCCTTATTGTCCCATACATCGACCGAAGAGAGAACATTGAAATCAGCATCGAGAAACCAGATGACGTTCGTTCCGTCACTCATCACAAGGCTGTCACCAATTGTTGTCAGTCCCCATCCCTGTGTCTGGTAATAGATACGGTTCAGCTGACGCAGAGTCTCCTTTTCATATACGAAGCCAACCTTGCTGGTCCAGGTAAGCTGGTAAATACGGTCACCGAGCAACGCCACCCCCTCACCGAAGAGCGACCCGTCAAGACTGACCTGACTGAGAACCTTTCCGGTCTCAGGCTCCACCTTTCTCAGGGAAGATTCACCCTGCTGACCTGTCCCCTCATAAAAGAACCCGTTATCATACACAAGTCCCTGGGTATAGGCTTTCCTGTCATGCGGATAGCTTTTGACGACCCTGTAACGGTAGGTAACCGGAGTAATATCGGAGACCAGGTTGATGAAAAGAGTCACAGTCTGAGGCTTCGACACCGGAGAAAAGGCTACCGCCCTGACTGATATCCTTCCCGGGTCACCGGTCATCACCAGTTCCGCCGTGGCGGGAAGAGTAAGCAAGGTTTTTTCCAGCTTGCTGCCTGTCCATACCTGTACGGAGTCGACCTTCAACTGGCCGGCTGCATGATTCACCGAAAAGATGATTTTTCCGGTGCAGGGAAAAGTTGCATTGTCAGCAGGGCCGAGTACCTCTATCAGTCTTTTTGCAGGTCTCGGATCAGTGTCAGCTGATGCCGTCATCCCTTCAGGAGCCTGTCCCTGCCGTTTTCCCGGCGACCCGGAACAGGAGATTATTGTCACCAGTGCAAGACTCAGCAGTGAGACATAAACAGTACTTCTCTTCATGGATCCTTTGTTCATTTCTTTCCGAACAGTGTGAACCGGCGTCTTTTAATCTCACGCATCGCCTGTTCCTCCCTGTCAGACCAGGGATCAATCATATTCAAAACCTCACCCCAGCCCGGAAAACCACCGACATTCTTGTCGTCGATAAAGATATCGACGTTGATCTTGCGCGGGGTGTTGTCTGTCCATTGCTCTTCCGGGTAGTTCCGGTTTACAGCATAGAACTCTATTCCGTTCTGACGGCAGTAGTCAACAGCCTCCTGCAACTCCCTGCCTTCACGGAAGGTCCACATTATAAGCAGTGCACCTCTCTTCTGAAGCTCTTTCAGGGTGATAAAGGCAAAAAGCTTTTCCTTGCCGATTGCCGGATACTCATGATCAACAATTGTACCGTCAAAGTCAACAGCTATTTTTATATTGGTCAGGTCTCTCATATTGCCTGAGCAAAAATAAACAAATAATAGTTGCTACTATTGTAGTAATTTAGCGATACCTTAAAAAGAGTCATGATAAGACGCATCCCTAACACCCTGACCCTGCTGAACCTGGTTTGCGGTTTTGGCGCAATACTCTGTGCTGTAAATGGATATAATGATTATGCCTCATACTGCATTATGGCCGGTATGGTGTTCGATTTCTCTGACGGCATGGCAGCCAGGTTGCTGAAGGCATATTCTGACCTGGGAAAGGACCTTGACAGCCTGGCTGACGTGGTGACATTCGGTGTGGCTCCCGGTGCCGTCATCTTCAATCTGCTGGCTTCGGGCGGGATGTCAGCCATCCCGGCCTTTGCGGTGGCAGCGTTACTGCCGGCTGCGTCAGCGTTGCGTCTCGCAAAATTCAATAATGACCCCACCCAGTCATCATCATTCAGGGGAATGGCAACACCGGCAAGCGCCTTTACAGTTATATCCGTGGCACTGGCTGCCGCATTGACTGATTCACAGGTCTATGACGCCATGGCCGGGTCACCGTGGTTCGTCAGTTGTCTCGCACTTTTTCTTTCCGTTATGATGTTGCTGAATACCCGCATGTTTTCACTTAAGTTTGCCAGTATCAGACTGAAGGGAAACGAGGAGCGCTATACATTCATCTCTGTAAGCCTGCTGCTGCTTGTTCTCTTCCGGATCGGGGCGCTGCCGATGATAATGGCGGCATATATAATTATCTCACTCCTTTTCCCCGTCGTTACCGGGAGGAAGACATCCTCCGGCGCTGCGTAACCGTTTCATCACCTCATCCTGGCAGCGGATTGATTCTTCATGTATTATCCGGATCACGTTGCCCACGAAATCACTGTCAAGACCCTCGCTGATACCGTGCCTTGTACGGGTCTGAATTATCTCGAGCCATCTTTCCAGCTGGAAGACTGTTACACCGTTACGGCATTTGAATTCGCCCATCTCTTCCGAAATCCTCATCCGGGATGCCAGAAGCCCTATAAGCTGATGGTCTATGGAGTCGATTCTGTTGCGGAGCTCTTCCAGATGGTTTTTGAATCCTGTATCACCTGAAGTTGAAGTCCGGAACAGAAGCTCTCCCATCATCTTTTTAAAACCCTCAGGGTCAAGCTGCTGTTCCTTGTCGCTCAATGCATGCGCCGGATCAATATGAACCTCTATCATCAGTCCTGCCATATTCATGTCAAACGCTTTCTGTGCCATTTCCGGGACCAGGTCAGCCCTGCCTGACATATGGCTTGGGTCACAGATAACAGGCAGTGAGGGTATCCGGCTTCGCAGTTCGATCGCCAGCTCCCACTTGGGGAGATTGCGGTAACGGCTCCTGTCATAGGGAGTGAAGCCTCTGTGCACTGCTGCTATCTTTGTTATGCCCGCGCTGTAGACTCTCTCTATCGCTCCTATCCAGAGCTCGAGATCAGGGCTGAGCGGGTTCTTGACCAGAACAGGGATGTCAGTCCCCTGAAGGGCGGAGGTAATTGCGTCAACGCTGAACGGATTTGAGACTGTACGAGCACCGAGCCACACCGCATCGATGCCGGCCTCAAGGGCTGCCGTGGCATGCTCCGGTGAGGCCACCTCCACTGTCACCGGCAGGCCTGTCTCCGTCTTTACCCTGCGGAGCCATTCCAGTGCACGGAAACCCTCACCTGTAAACGAAGCGGGTCTGGAACGGGGCTTCCAGAGCCCTGCCCTGAAGAGATGAACCCGGCCTGTCTCCTTCAGGGCGATGGCCGTTCTCAAGAGCTGATCCTCACTCTCGGCGCTGCATGGTCCGGCAATTATCAGAGGCCCGTCACCAAACCCCCACAATCCCGTCTGCACAATATCCATCTGAAAAACCGGTATGAGAATAAGAACAATCAGTAGGCATGACCTTCACCAGCCATCTCCTCGTCGGTGATCCGCTCGCGGTTGATTGAACCCCATGCATACCATATATAAGCTACGACGAACGGGATGATGAAGGAAACATACATCATCGTCTTCAGGGTGAACAGGCTTGATGAGGCCTTCGCCAGTGTCAGTGAGCTCTGCAGGTTCGCTGACGAGGGATAGAACGCCGTCTCACCGTAACCTGCAAGGAAGAAAAGAGACATGACAACAGGTACTGTGCCGAAACCGGCGTACCATATCGCCCTGTGCGATCCCCTGAAGATGGCAAGCCACAATGAGACCAGCACAAGTACTACCCCGCCAAGGAAGAGAACGAGGGTAAATATGTTGCCGGTAAGGTTATGCAGGTAGTGGTACTTCACAAGCGTGACTTCTCCTGTGACTGCGTCAGCCCTGTATCCCTTCCCGAGAAGGATGGCGGCGACAAAAGCCAGGAAGAAAACAAGGAACGGAACAGCGTTCCTCAGCAGAGCTTTCCTGATCGAAACGGTAAGCTCCTTGTCTTCGATGCTGTTTTCCAGATACATAAGGCCGAGTACCCTTGCCAGGAAGAGCACTGCAAGTCCGAGCAGAAGATTGACAGGGTTTATCAGCGCTTCCAGCCCGTGCCAGCCCGATCCCCACTGTACCCTGTTGAACAGATCGAGTGAGAAGTCAGAACCGGTAAAGAATGTGGCTACAGCCACACCAAGGAGAAAGGGTCCCAGGCAACCGTTGATGAAAAGAAATGTGTCAAAGACTCCTTTACCCAGGATGTTGGCGGGCTTTGACCTGTACTCATATGCAACTGCCTGTATTATAAAACTGAACAGTATGGCCATCCACACCCAGTATGCACCTCCGAAACTGGTGGCATAGAAAAGCGGGAAAGAGGCGAAGAAGGCTCCTCCGAATGTCACAAGGGTGGTGAATGTGAACTCCCACTTTCGCCCCAGGGAATTGACAACCATCTTCCTCTGCATATCATTGCGGGGAAGTGAAAAGATAAACGACTGCCCTCCCTGTACAAAGAGCAGGAATACGAGAAGGCCGGCGAGAAGTGATATTATCAGCCACCAGTAACCTTGCAGGAATGCGTGTGATATAATCATTGTCATTGTGTTTTCCTCCTAATGTTTTGGTCCGATCCTGATCTGTTTTACCATAATTGAAATCTCGGCTATGAGCAGAGCCGTAAAGAGCACTGCAAAGAGCATGAATGTTGTCTGCACTGCCCCGGCGCTTATGTTTGACACTGCAACATGCACAGGCATGAGATTCTGAATTATCCAGGGCTGGCGTCCCATTTCGGTCACTATCCATCCGAGCTCGCTGGCAAGATATGCAAGGGGTATTGAGAAGAGGGCCAGCCACAGGAACCAGCGGTTCTTTTCAAGTGTCTTCCTGTAGTGAAACCAGATTGCAAGGAAGAAAAGGAGGATGAAGAAGAATCCCAGGCCCACCATCACCCTGAAGGCATAAAACGTTACCGGTACCGAGGGCAGCACCTGCCAGGGATGCTCAAAATAACTGTACCCGAAGTATCTGAAGTAGTTTTCGATGAAGTCGCGGTCCTCAAATTTGGCTGCAAGGGAAGCCATTGAATCGGTGTCACCCAACTCCTTTGCCATCTTGTAATCAGTCAGCACCTGTTTTGCATAACGGCCGCGTTCCATCATCTCACTGACAGACAGTATTCCCCTTTCAGGGTTGCCGTTTACAAGGTCCTTCAGCCCCGGGACGTAACCGCTGCCCTTGCCGGTTGTCATAATCGAGAGCAACTTAGGGATCTCTATCTTCATCTTTACATCATGAACCTTCCTTTCCCCCAGTCTTTCGCCGCTGTCAGTCAGTGCACCTATAACCGTGAGGCCGGCGTCAGTCTTTCCTTCATAGAGGGCTTCCATGGCGGCAAATTTGACCGGCTGAACCTGTGCCAGAGTACGTGCCGAGCTGTCACCCGTCAGCGCTACCGCCAACCCTGAAACCAGCCCGAAGATGCCGGCTATCTTAATGCTCCTGAGTGCCAGCTCCTGTTCTCTCTTTCTGATCATGTACCACGAACTGATACCAACCACGAACACCGAGGCGAGGACGAACCCGGATGTAACCGTATGCAGGAACTTGTCAACTGCAACGGGGTTCAGGACCACATCACGGAAACTGTTCATCTCATTTCGGGCTGTGTCAGGATTGAAAACCATCCCTACAGGGTTTTCCATCCAGGAATTTGCAACAAGGATCCACAGTGCAGAAAGACTGGCGCCGAAGGCGACAAGCCATGTGGATACAAGATGGAATCTTTTGCTGACTTTGTTCCAGCCAAAGAACATGACTGCAACAAAGGTCGATTCGAGGAAGAAGGCCAGGATGCCTTCGACAGCCAGCGGCGCCCCGAATATATCACCCACGAACCAGGAATAATTAGACCAGTTGGTTCCGAATTCGAACTCGAGAATGATCCCGGTGGCCACCCCGATGGCAAAATTGATACCGAAGAGCGTCATCCAGAACTTTGTGATCTTCTTCCACATCTCGTCACCCGTGCGCACATAGAGGGTCTCCATGAACGCAAGCATGAACGACAGCCCGAGCGTGAGCGGGACGAAAAGCCAGTGGTACATGGCTGTCAGCGCAAACTGGGCACGCGACCAGTTCACCAGCGACAGGTCAAAGTTTTCAATCATATTGTCAGTTATTACCGGTTAATTGTTCCAGGACATAATCACCCCTCTCCCTGTCATTGCTGAAATTGACTTTCAGAAAATCAGGGAAAAAGAATAGCCTCAGTATTAAAAACATTATAAATAATTTGACAAGGATTATTATCCAGACTCTCTTCCCCCACCATGACATGGTCCGGAATCCGTCATAATAAAATCTGAATATCCTGTTTATTGTTTTATCTGTATTTTTCATTGTACCTCCGGTTCCGTGTCTCTGCCCTCCTTCCCCAGACCCGATGTAATCTTTCGCACAGGTCCGAAGTTGTAGAAGAATTCCCGTGCGAAGACCCTGAGAGCTGTATAGGCCGGCACAGCCAGTATCATCCCGGCGATGCCGGCGAAGCTGCCTATGGCGAAAATGACCAGGAAGATCTCAATCGGGTGGGCGTTGACGCTTCGCGAATATATCATCGGCTGGATCAGGTTATTGTCAATTATCTGGGTGCATGCAATAACGATAACCATATATATTATCAGCAGCCAGATCACAGGATAACCTGTTGTAGTCACTGCTGTGGCCACCCCCATGAGAACAGCCACTGAACCTCCGAGCCAGGGACCGACATAGGGGATTACGTTGAATATTCCTATCAGCAGCCCCATCACGAGCGCCTGGTGGAACGGGAATCCGACAATTGTCATCCCTATTGTAATGTTGATCAGCACAACCGTACTCTGAAGTATAATCCCTATAAAATACCTGATCAGAAGCTTCTTGATAGAGTGAAGTACATTTCTGATCCGCTTTTCATACTGGTCAGGAACCATAACCATAATTGTCTCCTTGAACAGTCCCTCATCCTTCAGAAAGAAAAAGGCAAGAAACGTTATTGCAACAAATGCGACAATCATCTTCCTGAACACTGTAACAATATTCCCGGCAAAATCAGTTATCGAGGCGGGATTGAGAATATTTGTGATTGTCGTGACTGCCATGTCATACAGTGTCTTATCCGCAGGCATGTCCCTGTAAACCTTCCTCAGTGCCGCATCCAGTTTGTCAAGCTGGTCACGCAGACCCTGTACGATTGATGAGGCGTCAAAACCTGACAGGGCGTCAATCTGACTGGTCACAAGCGGGATGAATATGACAAAGAAAAGCGCCAGTAACCCGTAAAGCATCAGCAGGGTAAGCAGTGAACTAAGCGCCTTCGGGAACCTGAATTTCCAGATATGTATCCCGTTCAGAAGATCGACAACAGGCCTCCCTATCAGTGAGATCACTCCGGCGGCAAGCACATAGGCAATTATATTCCTGAAAAACCATAAAAGATATACCAGCAATGCCAGACCAATAATAATAAGGATGTTACGCAGGGTGGTATTCATGACTCAGCAACAGTATTATAAACGTTTACCGCACCTAATGGCACGCTCAAAGGACAATAAATTCAAATTTAGAAATAATTCCCGGTTTAACAACCGGAGAATATAAAATGCCATATTGGCACACCGGCCTGCCGAATTCATGCCATTATGTCACCTTTGATCAGGCGGCACAGGAATTGAAATATTACGGGTGTAAACGCAAAAAAAGTCTAACAGTATAAAAAAGGAGGTTACTATGTTACCAATGATTACAAGAAGGAATTACAAACCGATTACATTGTCGGATTTCCTCAATGAAGATTTCTTCCCGTCCTTTACAAGGCAGTCATCCAGCCTGCCTGCAGTAAATATCAGGGAAGATGAGAAAGCGTTCTATCTTGAGCTTGCAGTGCCCGGTATGGACAGGAAGAACCTGAAGATTGAAGTGAAGGATGATGTTCTCACAATCTCTGCCGAGCAGAAGGAGGAGAAGCAGGAAGATCTTGAAGGTTACAGGCGCAGGGAGTTCAGTTACAGCTCATTCTGCCGGAGTTTTTATCTGCCGGAGGATGTCAACGGTGACAAGATAGGCGCTAGCTACAGGGATGGTATCCTGAACGTGGAGATACCCAAGCTGGAAGAAGAGAAGAAAAAAGAAAAAATCCGTTCGATCTCAATCTCATAACGGGCAGGATCAGGTAAACATGCAGGTTGGAGGCTGTCTCAAAAGGGGCAGCCTCTTTCTGTTATGGATGGCAGTTTATTCATGCAGGCAGGTTGCCTGATAAGAAGGCAGTTAGCAGGGCATGCAGGCAGGTACCGGAAATGCAGGCAATTAGCCGGACATGCAGGCAGGTTGCCTGATATGAAGGCAGTTAGCAGGGCACGCAGGCAGGTACCGGGCCCCTCAGGCGACAGGTGATGTCAACGCCCTGGCAAACCGTTCACCATATTCGGTCAGTGGTTGCTCCTTGCTTTTCTCAGGGATAAACTTATATGCGACCGGTTCTTCAAAATACTTGAGCTTCAGATTTTTGAGCATCTCCGCTATAAGAGAAGGCGCTTCACCGCTCCAGCCGTATGATCCGAATGACCCTGCCAGCTTGCCCCTGTCGCGCAGCGGGCTGACGACAGCCATCAGCCTGTAAACCGGAAGCAGTGTATTCTGGTTGATAGTCGGCGATCCGACGATTACTCCGTCGGCAATTGTGAGCTTCGAATCCAGGTCACCTAACTCAGCAGTCTCTATGTCAATCACCTCCGTCTCAACATTGTCAACCTTCGATGCGCCTGTCGCTATCAGCCGGGCCATCTCAGCTGTATAACCGTATGCTGATACATATGTTATCAGCAGCCGTTTCAGGCCTGAGCGTTCCGTTAGCGCAACATATTCCTCAGACAACCGGAGAGTCTCATCGACAATCTTCTTCCAGTTTTTTCTCAGGATCGGGCCATGACCGGTGGCTATCATTGAGATGTCAAGAGGGCGGATCTTTTCTATCGCCTTGACCATGAACTTGCTGTATGGTTTCAGTATCACATCGAAATAATACCTGAAATCAGCAGAATAATCGCCTGTTAGGTCGTTAAACATATCTTCATGGCAGTAGTGCGCCCCGAACGAATCACATGTAAACAGGATCCTGTCCTCCACGAGGTAAGTGTATATGCTGTCAGGCCAGTGAAGGTTCGGAGCCGCGATGAACTTCAGCGTTTTATCGCCAAGGTCAAGTGTATCGCCGTCCTTTACAACCAGTGATTTGAAGGGCCTGTTCACAATGTCACCCAGGTACCTTATTGCGTTGCCGCTGCCCACCACCACTGCGTCAGGGGCAAGGTCAAGCAGCTGGCGCATGGCACCTGAATGATCAGGTTCGGTATGATCAAGAACTATATATGACAGCTCAGCCGGATCAGTTACCTGCCTCAGCTTGTTCAGAAAAATATCGCTGAACTTCTCCTTGGCCGTCTCTATGATTGTCTTCTTTTGAGCGTTGATGAAATAGGAATTATAAGTTGTGCCATGATCGGTATGCATCACGATATCAAATGTCCTGATGTCATAATCAAGCACCCCTATCCATTTCACGTCAGGAGTAAGTTCTATAATCCTGTTGTCTGTCTTCATCATATTTCAATTAAATAACCCTTGCTAAAACTGTTCTGCTTGCCCTTACCTGTTGAAACATCTGCACGTCGACAACTGTTCCCGTAGGAAGAAAGATGTCTACACGGGAGCCGAACTTAATGAATCCGAGTTCATCTCCCTGATGCACCTTATCACCCTTTCTGGAGTAGGTCACTATACGGCGGGCAACTGCGCCAGCCACCTGCCTGACAAGAACTTCCGTTCCGCTGTCACTTTTAACAACCACGCCGCTTCTTTCGTTCAAAACAGATGATTTGGGGCTCCGGGCATGGAACTTCTTTCCCGGCTGGTAATGTGTCCAGGTCACCGTCCCTGATATGGGATACCTGTTGCTGTGCATGTTGAAAGGCGACATGAAAATTGAGATCTGCAGCCGGTTGTCGTTGAAGTACTCTTTTTCAAATGTCTCCTCTATTACAACTATCTTTCCGTCTGCCGGGGCGTAAATCAGAAGCGGGTCAGGCTGAAGAAGCCTGGCAGGTGCCCTGAAGAACATAACTATAAACACAGACAGGACCAGTGATGCCGTGAGGGCCAGCCAGTGATACGGGGTAGGTCCGTGCCAGATCATCCATCCTGCCGTATTAAGCACAATAAGAGCCAGAAGCACCCCGGCAATTATTCCATATCCTTCCCTGTGTATCCTGAATTTTCCGATTGTCATGTCAAAGCATTATTGCAATATAAAGGTACACAAGGGGGAAGGCAACCACCACGCTGTCAAACCTGTCAAGAAATCCCCCGTGGCCCGGCAATATCGTTCCTGAGTCCTTTAACCCGAGGCTGCGCTTGAGCATCGACTCCAGGAGATCGCCCAGTGTTCCTCCTACTGAAATTATCAGGGCTATAATCATCCAACCCTTAATGTCAGCCACCCCGAGCCATCCGGAAAAGAGCCTGGCAACCAGCAGGGTAAGTATGAGTCCGCCAAAAAATCCTTCCCATGATTTTTTCGGTGAGATGCGTTCGAAAAGACGGTGCCGGCCCAGTGTGGAGCCTACTATGTAAGCCCCGGTGTCATTTGTCCACAAAAGCAGGAAGAAACCTACCATGATTCCTGGCGAAAAGACAATTCCTTCCATCGGCAGAAGCGGAGCGAGGCCGGTACGGTTGAATGCCGAGAATGGAAACATTGAAAACGGAACTGCAGTATAAAGTATCGAAAAAAAGGTGTGTGCCAGGGAATCGAAAGGTCTTTCCACGTTACGGAAAAGCTCGATCACCATCACTATCGATATTACCGGAATCATTGCCATGAACCACTGCCTGGGAATCCATCCGAGAGCCACCATAGTAGAGATTACATAAAGGAGGAATCCGCTGATTATACCTGTGATAAGCTGGGGTCTCACACCTGTACCCCTGACCATAACGTAATATTCGCGCTGTGTGCCGGCAATCATTACCGCACCGACAAGGAAAAAGGAGACCGGGTGGAACCAGAAACCACCGAGTACGAAAATCACGATGAAGGCACCTGTAATGGTGCGTCTGACAAAATTTGTCACCCTATAGATCCTTGATTATTTCCTTGGCTATTATCACGTTGTCACGATGGACAAATATCTCGATCTCGCCTATCTTGTAAATACTGTCACGCTTGTCCACAGCCACAGCATCCACGCCGTTCGTCAGCAGCCGTTCAACAGCGATCTGGCTTCTGACATCATATGCAAAACCTGCTATGGCAATCCATTCATTCTCCATCACCGGAGGTTGAAGCGGTGGCGGAGGATGACCCGGGAGAATCATCCCCCGGTGCTGGTGAACCTGCATCATTTGTTTCCGGAGCTGTCTTAGCGGCAGCTTCAGCCACGGGTGTCACTTCCTCTGCGGCAGGCTTTTCACCCCTGCGCTTGCCGAATATCCGTTCAAGGTCCTCACTGAAGATAACTTCCTTATCCAAAAGCTGTTCAGCCAGTTGTTTCAGCCCTTCAATATTGGCAGAAATAACTTCCTTTGCCTTGAGGTATGATTCCTCCACGATCTTTTTGGCCTCAAGGTCAATCAGTTCTGCCGTCTTTTCACTGTATGGCTTTGTGAAACCGTATTCTGACTGGCCTGACGAATCATAGAAACTTACGTTTCCTACCTCATCTGACATGCCGAAAAAAGCCACCATTGCGTATGCCTGCTTGGTCACCTTTTCGAGGTCACTGAGTGCGCCTGTCGATATCTTTCCTATAACAAGCTCCTCGGCGGCTCTCCCGCCAAGGGCATAAGCCAGTTCGTCGAGGATATGCTCCCTGGTTGATATCGATCTCTCCTCAGGCAGGTACCATGCGGCTCCCAATGCTTTTCCCCTTGGGATGATTGTGACCTTCAGCAACGGGCTTGCATGTTCCAGCAGCCAGCTGACCGTGGCATGACCTGCTTCATGGTAGGCGATTGTCCTCTTCTCCTCCATTGAAATGATCTTGTTCTTTTTCTCGAGCCCGCCTATTATGCGGTCAACGGCATCGAGAAAATCCTGTTTCTCAACCGTGGTCTTGTTCCTCCTGGCGGCGATCAGGGCAGCCTCGTTGCATACATTCGCTATGTCAGCGCCTGAGAACCCCGGCGTCTGTTTTGCCAGGAAAGCAACGTCAAAATCCGGCTCCAGCTTGATCGGGCGGAGATGCACCCTGAAGATTGCCTCACGTTCCTTTATGTCAGGCAGTTCGACATTTATCTGCCGGTCAAAACGGCCTGCCCTGAGCAGTGCCTTATCGAGTATGTCAGCCCTGTTTGTGGCTGCAAGTATTATCACACCGCTGTTTGTCCCGAATCCGTCCATCTCGGTGAGCAACTGGTTGAGTGTGTTCTCCCTCTCGTCATTGGCCCCGAAGTTCGGGTTTCGTCCCCGTGCACGCCCGACAGCGTCGATCTCATCGATAAAGACTATGCACGGCGCCTTCTCCTTGGCCTGTTTGAAGAGATCCCTTACCCTCGAAGCGCCTACGCCGACGAACATCTCAACAAAGTCAGACCCCGAGATCGAAAAGAACGGCACATTCGCTTCACCGGCAACAGCCTTGGCCAGCAGCGTCTTACCCGTTCCCGGAGGACCTACGAGCAAAGCACCTTTAGGTATTTTTCCTCCAAGGGAGGTATATTTCTTCGGATTCTTAAGAAAGTCGACTATCTCCATCACCTCAGTCTTGGCCTCCTCCAGTCCTGCCACATCACTGAAGTTGGTCTTGATGTGGGTGTCCTTGTCGAAGATCTGGGCCTTCGATTTGCCGACACTGAAAATGTTACCTGCACCGCCACCTGCACCGGCAGACATCCGGCGCATGAAAAAGATCCACAGCGCTGCTATCAGCAGGAAGGGAAGCACCACCCCGAGGAATGTACCCAGGTAATCCTTCCTCTTCTGATAATCAAGATAGATGCGCTGATCCTCGGTGTAACCCGCCTTTGTCTGCGCCTCTTCGAAAAATTTCTGGAACAGCTCCACTGTACCGAAAGTGTGGTAGAAGTGAGGTCTGGGTGGCTGCATGCCGAAACTGCGGTGCTCCTCAAATTTGGGATAACGCCCGCTTTTCAGCGAGTCAGCCTTGATATAAATCTCAGCCTGCTCCTCATTGACAATGATAACCTTCTCAATGTCATGATGCATTACCATCTCCTCTATCTCCCTCTGGCCTGCTTTCTGGGTGTATTTCCCGGAGGTGAGTACCTGGAAGACGATGAATGTCAGCAACAGTATTGCAAACAGCCAGCTGGAATTGAACCACGACTTGCCGTTATTCTTATCGTTCTTGTTTGACTTCGGAGTCTCTTTGCTCTCTGCCATAGTATTATTTAACCTTTCTTTTCCACTTTGTCCTCGAGGTATGTCACACGGCCATCGGCCCATAATGACTCGAGGTCATAAAATTCCCTGTATGGATGCTGGAAGATGTGAACGAGAATATCACCGTAATCAAGCAGAACCCAGATGCAGTTCTCCCTGCCCTCAATGTGGTAAGGCTTTAGCCCTGTCTCCTTTCTGACCACATCCTCCACCGACCATGCGAGTGAATCAACCTGTTTTGTGGATGTGGCGTGGCTGATAATGAACCAGTCACACATCCTGCTTTCAATATTCCTCAGATCAATCAGGGCCACCTTTTCACCCTTCTTCTCAAACAGACCCCTGACGATGCTGTCAGTTACCACGGTGGCCTCCTTTGTGCCTTTTCCCATCAATAATCTTTTCAGTTATAAACAGTTCTGTAAACAGCCGCAAAATTACGAACATTTATCCGTATTTTAGCCCGGCTTTATTTCTTTTTACAATTTGGATGCCAATTTGTTCAAGACAGGAAATGAAGCCGTTTTCCGCTATAAAGGCACCATTTTAACAGGTGAATGTCATGATAGTAGGCACATATGTCAGGCACTGTGAAAAAGTGTCATCAACAAACACGGTTGCAGCTGCCATGTTAAGGGAGAAGGCTCCTGCCGAGGGTACTGTGATAACTGCATCATACCAGGAAAGCGGCAGGGGCCAGCACGGAAACAGCTGGGAGAGCGAGCCGGGCAAGAACCTGCTGATGAGCGTGATACTATACCCGGTCATTGTAAGCCCCTCTGACCAGTTTATAATCTCAAGGATGGTTTCACTGGCGGTATATGACGTTGTGGCACAACACAGCCCTGCTGCACGGATCAAGTGGCCCAATGACATATATGTGGGAGATGACAAAATTGCAGGTATCCTCATAGAGAACACTATCATGGGCATGACCCTGGGAAGCAGCATTGCAGGCATAGGCCTCAATGTAAACCAGGAAATATTCCGGAGCGGAGCCCCTAATCCTGTATCACTCAGACAGGTGACCGGACATGAAATGGACCTCGCAGTTGTAACCGCCGGGCTCTTTCATGCACTCGACAGGAGGTATGCAATGGTCCTCAGGGGCGAATCTGCCACCCTGGAGACCGAATACCACAATGCCCTGTACAGGTCAGGCGAATGGCACCACTACTCAGATGAGGCAGGTGAGTTTGAAGGGATGATTGAGAAGGTGATGCCTGACGGCATGCTCTCGGTCAGGAAAAGAGACGGTTCCTGTCACCTGTACGCGTTCAGGGAGATTGATTACATCCTCTGACCCTGTCGTAGCCGTCATATGACTCTATGAGATCCATCAGGGTCCCGAGGTATTTACCTGCAGAATCACCTATTATCATCCGCAGCAGCGGATTCATGTTCAGCCCGGCATCGACCTGTATTGACGATCTCATTCCGCTTATGAACTCAAGGCTGACTCTGACAGCCATCTTTCCCGTGAGGAATGACTCAGCTTCGTATTTTATCTCCGAATGAGGTCTGGCCTCTGAGAGCGATACGGTAATCCGGCCGGCGCCGTCAGTTCTGAAGCTGCAGCTGTTTTCCGTTGCCTCCCAGTCTGTAACTGCACCCCCGGGGAGCACCGACCTGAGATTTCTCATGTCTGTCAGGAAGGCATAGAGGTCGCTGTCTCCGCATGGCACCTCTCCCTTTCTGCTTGTATAGGTAGTCATCGGGCTCATTTTGAGACCCCTCCGTCTTTTCTCATAATCAATAATCCACCCTGGTTTTATTCCTTCCCGATCCCCCATGAAGCCGGGTCCTTGCGCCATTCCTTAAGTGTCTCCACATCGCCCGGTGAAATGTAACCTGATTCTGCGGCCATATCCACAAGCACGCTGTAGTTGCTGAGGGTGTCAAGCCTGCAGTCCCCGGCTGCAAATGCATCAGCGGCCTTTCCGAATCCATATGTGAAAATTGCAATCATCCCCAGCACCTCGCATCCCGCTTCGCGGAGAGCCTTAACCGCTCCCAGGCTGCTTCCCCCGGTGGAGATAAGGTCTTCAATAACCACAACTTTCTGCCCTTTTTCATAACGGCCTTCGATCTGGTTTCCGAGACCGTGATCCTTGGCACCTGACCTTACATATATAAAAGGCATACCCAGAGCATCAGCGGCAAGAGCACCGTGAGCAATGGCGCCGGTGGCGACGCCGGCTATAAGCTCAGCACCAGGGTATAGCTCACGCACCTTCGATGCGAATGAGTCCCTGATAAAACCCCTGACCTCCGGAAACGACAGCGTCATGCGGTTGTCACAGTATATGGGCGACTTCCATCCCGAGGCCCACGTAAAAGGTTTTGCCGGTTGTAATTTAATTGCTTTAATTTGCAACAGGAATTCTGCGGTTTTTCTGGCTGTTTCGTCCATATGGTGAAGTATAAGATATATTTTGACAACAGGGTTATAACTCTTTCCCCCGAACCCGACAGGGTGCAAAAATACACCCTTTATCACAAATACAATCAGCCGGAGGAACTCTTCACCCAAATATCACAGTTTGCAGTCAATAATGAGATCCCGTCACTGAATATTTATTCATCGGATATCAACAATCTCTGGGAGGTATTCTCCTCATGGTTCGTGGTTATTGAAGCAGCAGGAGGGCTGGTGAAACACCCGTCAGGAAAATATCTCTTCATAATGAGGTACGGCAGGTGGGATCTTCCGAAGGGTCACATGGAAGAGGGTGAAACACCTGAAGAGTGCGCTGTCAGGGAAGTGACCGAAGAGTGCAACATTCACGGCCACAGAATCGAGGGGACGCTGCCTCCGAGCTACCACACCTATCTCTTTGAGAACAAACCCTACATGAAGAAGACATGGTGGTTCAGGATGAGTTACCGCGGTGAGATGATCACCGACCCTCAGGCATCAGAAGGGATCACCCATGCCCAATGGCTTGCGCCCGACGAGATTGCCGGCATCAAATCAAACACTTTCCAGTCGCTTCTTGACCTTCTGAATTATACCCTGAGGGTGAAATAAACCTGTCCTGCCCGGCGGGGGGGTTATTTCCCGAGATAATCGGAAATCCTGATCGCTGCAGGCACGAATGCTGAAACATCACCGCCGTTCTTGATTATATCACGTACAATCGTCGAATTGACAGGGGTGTATTCGGTGCTTGTGAGCAGGAAAACAGTATCTATCTCGGGAGCCATCTTCCAGTTCATGTGACCCATAGCCCGTTCATACTCAAAGTCAGCGGCAGTCCGCAAGCCCCTGAGGATATAGCGGGCTCCGTGTTTGCGGCAGAACTCAACTGTCAGGCCGCTGTAACGGGCTACCTCCACCCTGCTCTCCCCTTCGAAGACCTTTGAGATCATTTTCATCCGCATTGTGATGCTGAAGAGGTTTTTCTTTTCCGCATTCTCGCCGACAGCAATCACCACCCTGTCAAACAGTGACAATGCCCGCCTGACAAGTGATTCATGACCTACGGTGAACGGGTCGAAAGAGCCCGGGAAAACAGCAATTTTATTCATGACCTGGTCCTCCAGTTAATCGAAGTCTATTTGCCGCGGATTTGCAACCTTCTGCTGTAACAGCACATGGTCAAGCACATCCATTATTGTACCCACGTAACGGAATTTCAGCCCCCTGACATACTTCTCATTAATCTCCTCCACATCCTTGCGGTTCTGTTCCGAGAGTACTATTTCCTTTATCCCTGCACGCTTGGCTGCCAGGATTTTCTCCTTGATTCCGCCCACCGGGAGCACCTTTCCCCTGAGAGTTATCTCGCCGGTCATTGCAACATATTTTTTCACCTTCCTCTGGGTGAATGCCGAAGCTACCGACACGGCCATTGTTATTCCTGCCGAAGGACCGTCTTTGGGTATCGCCCCTTCAGGAACATGGATATGAATATTCCATTTTTCCGAGAATGTTTCCGGCAGATCCAGCAGTGATGCATGGGCCTTCAGGTATTCCAGGGCTATTACAGCTGATTCCTTCATCACATCACCAAGATTTCCGGTGAGGGTAAGGTTGCCCTTGCCCCGGCTCAGGCTCGTCTCGACGAAGAGAATCTCCCCTCCTGTGGCAGTCCACGCGAGGCCTGTGACAACACCTGCCTGGTCATTGCCGTCATAGATGTCTTTCAGGTATTTTGGGGGCCCCAGTATCTCTTCAAGCCTGGCAGATGTTATCTCCGGATCAGGTTTAAGGTCAAATGCTATCTCCCTTGCCCTGAACCTTACCAGTTTTGCAATCCTCTTGTCAAGCTCCCTTACGCCTGACTCCCGGGTATATTTCTGAATCAGCTCCTCAATTATCTCACGGGGCATTGCAAACTGTTCAGATGTGACGCCATGGGCTTCCAACTGCTTGGGGATAAGGTGCCGGACGGCTATCTCACGCTTCTCCTCCACAAGATACCCTGATATCTCGATAAGCTCCATCCTGTCACGCAGTGCAGGGCTTACCGTGGAGAGGGTGTTTGCCGTGGCAATGAAGAGCACCTTTGAAAGGTCAAACTCCAGCTCCAGAAAATTGTCATAAAAGTGGGTGTTCTGCTCAGGATCGAGCACTTCCAGAAGCGCTGAAGAGGGATCTCCCCGGAAATCCTGCCCTACCTTGTCTATCTCATCGAGGATAAATACCGGGTTGGAAGAGCCTGCCCTCCTTATGTTCTGTACCACTCTTCCGGGCATGGCTCCGATGTATGTTTTGCGGTGGCCTCTTATTTCAGCCTCGTCATGCAGACCGCCAAGCGACATGCGTGCATACTTGCGGCCCAATGCTCTTGCGACTGACTTGCCCAGCGAGGTCTTGCCCACCCCCGGAGGGCCGTACAGACACAGGATCGGTGATTTCAGATCACCTTTCAGCTTCAGCACCGCAAGGTGTTCAAGTATCCTTTCCTTCACCTCCTCAAGACCGTAATGATCCTCGTCAAGGACTGTCTGTGCATTTTTCAGGTCAAGATTATCCTCAGAGTATTCGTTCCACGGAAGCTCAAGCAGTGTCTGGATGTAATTGACCTGTACGGAATATTCCGCCGCCGCGGGATTCAGCCGTGAGAGTTTGTCAAGCTCGCGGGTAAACACCTTTGCCACATCCTCTCCCCAGGTTTTCTTCGCGCCCCTGGCGCGAAACTCCTCAACCTCCTTCTCGACAGGGTTGCCTCCCAGCTCATTCTGTATTGTCTTCATCTGCTGGTGAAGCAGGAACTCACGCTGCTGCTGGTCAATCTCGAACTTGACCTTCGACTGCAGTTCGTTCTTCAGCTCCAGGAGCTGGATCTCACGCACCAGGTGTTCAAGAAGCCTGAGCCCGCGCTCCCTTATAGTAGACGCCTCGAGCAGCTTCTGCTTGTCATTGACGTTGATCTCGGTGTTTGCGCTGATATAATTTATAAGGTAGGTGCTGTTCTCTATGTTCCTGACAGCGAAAGTGGCCTCGGGACTAATGTTCGGGTTGAGCTTGACGATCTTGACTGAAAGATCCTTGAGTGAACCGATTATAACCTCGAAGTCCTTCTCATCCTCAACACCGCGGGGTTCCGGCATTGCCTTGACCATCGCGGTCATATATGGCACTGTCTGGAGGACGCTCTCCACGGCAATCCTTTTCCGCCCCTGGATAATTGCGGTGGTGGTTCCGTCAGGCATCTCCAGGAGCTTGACAACCTGGCCCAGCGTTCCGACAACATTCAGATCACGTATTCCGGGGTCATCAACCTCGGCATCAAGCTGGGCCACCGCAGCTACAAGTTTATCACCACGGTAGGCATCACGCACAAGTTGTACCGACTTTGAGCGGCCGACAGCTATCGGTATCACAACACCGGGGAAAAGAACCGTGTTGCGCAGGGGCAGCAACGGCACACTGCCGGGTATCTGTACATCCTCAAGCTCCTGGTCATCACTGTCAGAAAGAATCGGGATAATCTCCCTCCCCTCATCTACCAGCTCATGCATTCCTATCCTGTCCCACTTTCCGAAAACCTTTTTTTCCATATCGGGTAAAAGTATGCAAATTTACTCAATTATAATTCATTTGTACCTCTGTCAGCGGCTTCCTGCCTGCAGATGTCAATGACAAACAAAAAAAAAGCCGCCTTGTTTAAGGCAGCTTGCTATCATATGATTTTCAATTACTTCGACTTTTTGCCGAGATGATCCTTGTAACGGTTCATGAATTTGTCTACCCTTCCTGCAGTGTCAACGAGTTTCATCTTGCCCGTGTAGAACGGATGCGATGTGTTTGAAATCTCAAGCTTGATGAGCGGATATTCCTTCCCGTCTTCCCACTTGATCGTATCACGTGACGCAGCAGTTGACCTTGTCATAAAGGCGAATCCGTTTGACATATCCTGAAATACAACCAGCCTGTAATTGTTCGGATGTATACCTTCTTTCATCTCTGATTTGATTTATTACTGTTCAAAAATCCCTTTTTCAAGGGAGTGCAAAGATAATGAACAATAAAGAAAATACAAAAGGTGTATTAAAAAAATTTCAGTTCTTCAGTTTTGCCTCCCGGGCAGCCCTGTTTTCCTCCATCTCATCCTTATACATTATAAAAGGAAGGGTGTCGTCGATCATGTACCTGAGGGTGAGGTGGGTCTTGGCCTTCTGCGCCCCGATTGCCTCATATATGGATATCATTTTGGGATTGAAATCGCCCACCCATGAAAGTTCAAGCTCCCTGTAAAACCGTTTCTTCCTGAAGACGCGGAAGAGCTCGAGGAAGATTGCAGATTCGATGCCGCTGTTCTGGTATGAGGGGTGCACACCGGCCACCAGGGCCCTGGCACGTGTCATCTCATGAGTCGACTTGTACCAGAGGAAACGGATCTTGTTCCACAATGTCAGGCGGCCGTTGAAATGCCGGATAATCTGGTTAAGGTCCGGAAAGATTACGAAGAATGCCACAGGTTTGTCATTGTGGTAGGCGAACCAAATCAGTTCCGGATCAATGAATGCCTTCGCCTGGTTCAGCGTGTTCCTGATCCTTGCCGGATCAAGCGGGGTGAAATCCTCCTTGAATACTGCCCATGTCGCATTATAGATTTCGACCATGTCAGCAGCAAATTTGTCACTCTGTGAAAGCTCAAAATGGCGGTATGAATAACCGGGTCTCTTTGAAATCCATTCAGCTATCTTTTTGAACCTCTCCGGGAAGACCTCCACGGCAGCCACGTCCTTGTGATAGCTGTATTGTTCGAAATATGTCCTGAAACCGTACTCTTCAAAATACTCCCTGTAATATTTTTTGTTGTATGGCATGCCGAAGCCGGGCTGCATAAACCCGTCCGTAAGCAGTCCCCAGTAGTTGTCATTCTCCCCGAAGTTGATCGGGCCGTCCATGGCTTTCATTCCCTTTCCTGCCAGCCACTGTTTTGCGGTGTCAAAGAGGATGAAGGCGGCTTCGCGTGATTCGATGACCTCGAAGAAACCGAGGCCTCCTGTCGGCTGTCTGTTTGCATTTGAGCGTTCCTCATCGATGAAAGCTGCAACCCTGCCGATTGTTTTACCGTCATCGCCGGAGAGAATCCAGCGGGTTGCTTCGCCGTGGGCGAAAGCAGCATTACGTGAAGGATCAAAGACAGCCTCTGTCTCACTGTCAAGCGGGCAGACCCAGTTCGGGTCATCCCTGTAAAGCCTCTTCGGGAACTCGACGAACTCCCTGCGCAGGGCATCGGTGGTCACTTCAGTTACTTTCATATTCATCAGGTCTGAAGGTTAAACCATGAGCGGACCCTTTCAGCACCTGCACCCCTGTCATCCCTGTGAGTGAATTCGTTGGTCCGCCTGTTGTAGTTATAGTCGGAGCTCCACTCCTGCCCGTGGTTCGCAATTTCGTCCAGGGCGGAAATTACTGTATCAAGCTCGCTGTCAGTCATCGTGGGGTGGAGAGAGAGTCTTACCCATCCCGGTTTCTCGGAGAGATCACCGTTGTTGATCATTTCAGTAATGCGGTGGCTGTGGTCATATGTCACGTCAAGAAGATAATGACCGTATGTCCCGGCGCAGGCGCATCCGCCTCTGACCTGCACCCCGTACCTGTCGCTCAGGAGCCTGACCACCAGGTTATAATGCAGTCCGTCAATGTAAAACGAGACGACTCCCAGCCGGTGTCTGACGTTTGATGCCAGGATGTGCAGCCCGGGTATGGCAGACAGGCCGTTGAAAGTTCTCGCCAGGAGTTCTTTCTCGCGTTCCATGATTTTATCTGTGCCCATCTGCTCCTTGACCCTGATTGCCAGGGCAGCCCGCATCATCTGAAGAAAGGCAGGAGTGCCGCCGTCTTCCCTCGATTCAATGTTATCAACATATTTGTATTCGCCCCAGGGATTGGTCCAGTCAACAGTACCGCCACCGGGCTGATCGGGAGCAGCAGACTTATACAATGATTTGTCAAACAACATTATACCTGATGAGCCCGGTCCGCCCAGGAATTTATGCGGCGAGAAAAAAATTGCATCGAGCTTTTCAATCGGATCTTCAGGGTGCATGTTTATGTCGACATACGGGGCCGAGGCTGCAAAATCGACGAAGCACAAGCCACCGTACTCATGCATTATACGCGCCAGTGTGTGGTACGGAGTAAAGACCCCTGTCACATTTGAGCAGGCTGAGAATGACCCTATCTTGAATTTCCTGTCACTGTATTTTTCAAGTTGTTTTCTGAGGTTTTCCGGGTCAACTGTGAGATCCTTTCCCGGTTCAATTATAACCACATCGGCAAAAGTCTCATACCATGAAGTCTGGTTCGAGTGATGTTCTATATGGGTAATGAATACGACGGGGCGGTCAATTTCGCTGAGGCATCGCGCTGTTTTAGGGTACATGCAACCCTTCAGTCCAAGTATCCTCTGAAATTTGTTGATCACCGCAGTCATGCCGGCTCCGGCTGCTATAAGGACATCGTCAGGCCCGGCGTTTACGTGCTTCTTGATAATCTCCTGGGCATGATGGTAGGCCCAGGTCATCATCGAGCCGGTCTCGGATGTTTCGGTATGGGTGTTGGCTACAAACGGACCGAACTGGTGGCTCATCTTATCTTCAATGGGGCCATACAGCCTGCCGCTGGCTATCCAGTCACAATAAATAATCTTCTGAAGACCGTAAGGTGATGTGTACTCCTGGTCAATCCCCACTATATTTCGCCGGAAAGCGCTGAAATAATCCTCCGTGTTGCTGTAGTTTAAAGCCATAAATTCAGGCATTGCATATCTGCCCCAAATATAATTCTTTTTGGCATTATAGAGTTTTCGGGAAACCGAACTGACAGGCCATATGGGAGAGTCTGATGGTTCTGACCCGGGTTGTGTCTTATAGTCAGGGCATTTTATTCTGCTGCCCGGCAAACTGCATCAGTGAATGTCAATGATACGGTGGTCGACAAGCACGAAAAGAAGAACCAGCAGGACAGAAAAAATGATCCACCTTGTAAGCGGGATATACTCAGATGGTTTTATCTTCATTTTTTTCCATACATAGTACATAAGGAAGATCTTTTCGAGGAAATACACGATGAATGTAGCCAGCGCCACTCCGACCACACCGTATGGTTTAATAAGGAGGAGGCTGAGGGGTATGTTGACAGCCAGCTCTACGGCAGCAGTATAGAGTGTAACGCTGGTTTTGCGTCTTCCTATCACTATTGTCTGGGGAAAAATAAGGCGTGGAATAATAAGCAGCAGGTATATCATGAAGACGTCAGCGCTGCGGGTGAATTCAGGTGTGAAGAGGCGTGGGTACACCCATCGTGCGACGAGCAGTGTGACCATCGAGATCGGGAAGAGGTATTTGATAAGCCTGTCAGACCTCTGGCGGAGGGTCACCAGGGCCTCGCGCATCCCTTCCCTGGTGCTGAACCGTGGAAGAAGTGCATTGCTTAGTCCGTTGGCCAGGAGCAATACAAGCGGGAACTCCTTGGCGCCGTAGCGGTACATGGCAAAGACACCCGGGTCGGCGTAGCGGGCTGAAATAATGATACCGTCAACATACTGGGCGGAACCACTTATAAGGAAAGTGAGAATGAGTGGCATCCCCACCCTGAGATGTTCCCTGATAAAGTCATAAGAGACCTTCAGGAGCGTGTACCGCCGTAACAGGATTATCAGCCATACCCACCTGGCCCCTGTAATGACGAACAGGCCCAGTATTGCGCTTTTCTCATCGTAGCCGGCCACCACGGGAGCAAGCACCAGCAGAAGTTGCGCCGAGTAGGTGTATATGCCGTACTGAAGAATTCTGTGGGGCCGCTTGTTGAGAAGGTATATGTATTCAATCAGTGCAACAGGATTGCTGAACAGGATGTAAAGAAGAAGCAGGTTGGGATACGGTATGCCGGGGTCTGAAGACCCCGACTCCAGCATGAACCGGATGGGTATCCCGAGCAGAAAGACCAGCAGGCTGAAGAACGAAATGAGAAGGAAGGCGTTGAATATCTCCGGTGATTTCCGGCCCTCTTTTGTTCCCTCTTCCCGGAATGTGCGGTTGCGGTCATACAGGGTAAGCAGTGACTGAATAATCCCGGAGACCCAGAAAAAGCTTAGCAGGCTTGAGATGAACAGGAACAGTTCCCAGTTTCCTATCTGGGCACGCGAGAGGTGGCTCTTCGTGAAAACGACGCTGATAATGAGGAAGACAAGGAATCTCAGCAACTGCACAGCCTGCAGCCCTGAGATGTTATCTATGAATTTCAGCCTTGTCAAACTGTTCCGTTAAAGTCTCTGAAATGCTGTATTGCAACAATAATTGTACCACCTCTGATTTGGCCCGGCTAAGTTACATTTGAAGGAAATGATAACAAAATAAAAATAACTGTTTGCAAAATGGGAATTTTGCTGTTTCTTTGCACTCCGGAAAACGGTGGTTGTAGCTCAGTTGGTTAGAGCGCCAGATTGTGGATCTGGAGGTCGCCGGTTCGAACCCGGTCTTCCACCCTGTCAGATGAGAGGCTGTCTCAAAAGGGGCAGCCTCTCTTTTTTCCGTCAAGGTACGGCTCTTG
>CAZWOC010000025.1:0-45684 GCA_964635655.1 uncultured Rikenella sp.
CTGCCAGTAGCTGTGGTTGGTGTGCCGGTAATAGTTACCACATTGCTGGCCCATGCACCTGTCACCCCAGCAGGAAGACCGCTGAATGAAGCACCGGTGGCACCGGTTGTTGAATAGGTTATATTAGTAATAGGAGTGTTAATACAAACGGTCTGAGAGGCTGTGCCCGAAGCTGATGTAAGGGTTATAGTGTTGTCAGGATTTACGGTTATAGATCCTGTAGCAGTAACAGATCCGCAACCGCCGGTTAAAGTGACGGTGTAGTTAAATGGGCTGCCAGTAGCTGTGGTTGGTGTGCCGGTAATAGTTACCACATTGCTGGCCCATGAACCTGTCACACCAGCAGGAAGACCGCTGAATGATGCACCGGTGGCACCGGTGGTTGAATAGGTTATATTAGTAATAGGAGTGTTAATACAAACGGTCTGATAATCAGTGCCAAATGCTGAGGTCAGTGTCAGTGTGTTGTTGGCATTTACGGTTACGGTTTCCTCGTCTCTTGAGTCATTGCATGCTGCTCCGTTTGATATAAGGGTAACACGACAAATGAGTGTTCCGGGATTATTAGTAGGCGGATTATACTCATTATCTGTATCTGTAGCATCAATCCAAACTAAAGATGGTAAGGCTCTATATTGCCATAAATATGAATAGGTACCTGTTCCGCCATCACGAGTTGCAATCAATGTTGAACTACTTCCTTCACACACTGTGCCACCTCCAGAGATTGTAACTGTAGGGTCTTCTTCTACAACAATAACTTTATGTGCCGTCTCCGCAGTTTGATCACAAGCATCTGTGATTATGCAGTAGTATTCAAAGGGACCGGTACCAATGATGTTATCAGGATCATATGAGCGTTGATCTGGTCCGACTGGAGTTCCGTTTACGTACCATTGATAACTATATGGAGTTAAACCACCTGAAGGTGGGGGATCATTTATATCAAGTAACGCTGGATCGTAGTTTTCACACACAATCAAGCCCGTTGTATTATGTGACCCGGTTAATAGTGGAGGGTATATTAAGAAGTAATTTGATGGTATGCTGTATATACTAGGGTCACTTCCAAAAATTTGAATCCTGTAATCAGATCCACCCTGAATGCCTGTCGGGATGGTAGCCAAAATAGTGTAAGTCCCCTCTTGTTCCTCAAGTACGTCACTAATTGTTGTGGGAGTAGAAAAGTCACCCTCTTCATCAGACAACTGAACGGTGAAGGTATTTCCAGGATTGAAGCCTGTACCAGCTGTAAAATTTATTGACAGATCACTCCCTGGGCATACGTTGTCAGGAATTGATGTGTTAATAGTTATCGTTTGGCCAATAGCCTGAGAAATGCTGAGAAACCAAATTCCCCCCACTATCAGGACTTTCCTGAAAATGGGCCGGAGTTTAAGACTGGTCAGTATGAAGAAAAATGGTCTAATTATATGTTCCGCTACTGGTGACAATGATATTTATACGTCGGTTCTAAATGTTTGTTGTTTGTGAATCTGAGAATATTTTTGGTATAAGAAATAGTTGTGTTTTTTGCTTCAGAAGTACAATAAATGTCAGGACAGATGGTTGTGCACGGAAACGGAAGAACAGGTGTCTGCGAAAGACAGTTTGGGTTATTGAAATTTTCCGGAATGTTCAGATATAGTCCTGCCTTAATACCGGTATTATGCAACCTTACGAATGTAACAGATGGATTCTCCCGGAGGAGGTTGATCCGGTCATCCGCAGCCCTTGGTTCAGAATACCCAAAGTGTTTGAAAAAGTAAGAGCAACATAACGAGGTTATATGTCTTTCATCCTGACAGTGAAAAGCCAACGATGGCATTGGGGCTCTATGGTCTGCGATGTTATTCAAATGGTCTTCTTCATTTGGGTCAAAAGAGCCATACGGGCTCGTATCCTCTTTTTTTTTGAGCCTGTTCTGATAAATTCACTTACTCTCTGATCCTTTACGCTATACTGGTCTCAGGTATTCTGTGTTAAGTTAGTTTAGTCGGGCAGATTACCACGATATAAATTTACAATTGATTTTGAAAGCGGAGTATTTATTTTGACAAGTGAACAAATTTATGAGATAGAAGTGTCTTTTAGGTAAATCAACTAAAATTGGGCAGCAATACCTATTTATTATATAGGCCATGATTCCTGATTGTGTCATAAAAGAGAAACGTATTCTTGTAAAGTATCCAATGTTTTTATATTTTTGCCCCGCTGTTAAAGTGATGGGTAAAGTAATGCATGCTACAGTGCGGTGAAGATTAAATGCTTCACTCCCGGAAGCGGCAAATACATTGTCCGGCCAATTTTCACAGCATTAAGTACGTTTTTTGGAGCGATGGGTGAGAGGCTTAAACCAGCAGTTTGCTAAACTGCCGTACGGGTAACCGTACCGGGGGTTCGAATCCCCCTCTCTCCGCAACACTTGAATGACCCCTCTGCCGTATGGCAAAGGGGTTTATTTTTTGCCAACAACGCGTCATCTGATTATAAGTACATATTTAACCCGATAACCGGGTGCACTCCGGCCTGAGGTGCCTTATGCCCGCCTTTAAAGTCAATACCAACTGGTCATTGACAAACCGCCCTGTGATTGCCTATATTTGCATTAATACTGTCTGAAAGGGTGTAGTGATAATGAGCGGTTCGGATGAAACGATTACTCTCTGCCATATTCACCACTCTCCACGGGCTCGAAACCAGGAGCTTCCTCCTGTTCTTCCTCCTCTGTAAATACCGGTTCCGCCATTTCACAGAGCCGGAGATCCGCCGGTACCAGGCAAAAAGGACCAGGGCCCAGGCGAAATATGCATCAAAACATTCGCGGTTCTTCCGTATTCTCTACAAGGGCCTTGACCTCAGCAACCTGGCAAGCCTTCCGACAGTCAGCAAGAAAATCATGATGGACAACCTGACTGACTACAATACGGTTGGGTTGACCCGAAAGGAGATAATAGACTTTTGCCTGGAAGTTGAGAAATCGAGGGACTTCTCCCGCAGGCTGAACGGTCTGAATGTTGGTATGTCGTCCGGCACCAGCGGCAACAAGGGGGTGGAGATTCTGACAAGGCGGGAGGAGATGTACATGAAGGCGGCCCTGTTTGCCCGTTTTCATTTCCCGAAGAAGGAGAAGCTGAACCTCGCATTTATCCTCAGGGTGAGCTCGCCGGCTTTCAACCTGAATATTCTGGGCCACAGGATGACTTACATAAGCCAGCTAGGCTCAACGGATGAGGTTAATGATCAGTTGCAGCAGCTTCAGCCGAACGTAATCTCGGCACCGCCATCGATGCTGAAGATAATCGCCAGGGAAGTCGAAGCCGGAAGACTGTCGGTCGCGCCGAAGCGAATTGTCTCTTACGCGGAGATCCTCTATCCCGATGTGAAACAGTACCTGTCCGATGTGTTCCGGTGCCCGATTCATGAGATATACAAATGCACAGAGGGACCAATAGCCATTTCGTGCAAACTGGGAAGCCTACATATAAATGAGGACATGGTGCTGGTTGAGGTCCTGAACGAAGATGGATCGGAAACACCGCCCGGCCATCCCTGTCAGAGGCTTATCGTCACGGATCTGCACAAGAAATCGCAACCAATAATCCGGTACGAGTTAAATGATATCCTGACAATAAGTCCTGAAAAATGCCGGTGCGGCTCGAACTTCAGGGTCATTCAGTCTATCCAGGGCAGGGCCGATGATCTCTTCTGGGCCAGGACCATAGATGGCGACAGGTGGCAGCACATCTTCCCTGATTATATAAGCAGGGCAATAATATCGGCATCGGAGGAGATTGATGAGTACCAGGCCACGCAGGATTCGCCGGAGCATGTGCTTATTACAATAAAGTTAAAGGAAGATGCGAAACCGGCAAAATTTGACAAACAGGCAGTTGCAGAGTCAGTTAAGGATGTTTTTGCAAAGTACAGATGCAAGCTGCCCGAAGTATCGGTGGAATTCGGAAACCCGGAATCCAGCAGGAATTCGGGGAAACTCATAAGGATCAGGCGAAAATTTGCAATAAATGAATGACCTGACCGGAAATAAAAGGATTGAATCGCTCGATGTGCTGAGGGGCTTCGCGCTGATACTGATAATTTTCTTTCATTCATCAATCTATAATTTCGCCAATATCCATAAAATCGATTTTGAAAGTCCTCCGCTACTTATTGTTATAATGAGTTTCATGGCTCTCTGGGGAGGAATTTTCATCATTTACTCAATGGTTGTTAACACAATTATGCTGGCGCGAAGGAGCGAAGGGGCACTGATATTCAAACCTTTCCGGTATTTAGTGATTGCCGGGCTGTTTTATGTTGTCCTCCATTACATTTTAAACATCTTCCTTGGCAGGTGGAATATCGATTTCATCAATAACTTGCCTGACCTGACCGTAGTGGCCGGGTCTCTGAGGAACGGACAGCTGATTTTCCCTGATTATGCCAAGTATTTTGAGGGCTCCTCCCTGTCAACAGTAGCCTTAAACCTTATAGTATTATCCCCGGTCCTGTACCTTATTCTCAGAAACGTCAGGAAGGAGCAGAGTCAGTACCTGATCCTCGGGGCCACAGGGGTCCTTACTATGATTCTCTCCCTTGCCAGGATCTGGATTTTCCCTCTTTTTGAACAGTCAGTTGAATCTCACCATTCACTTATCGCTGCTTTTTTCAGCTTTACAATTGCCAATCCCTACCCCTTATTGCCATACCTGGCTTACGGCCTTATCGGCATGATGATAGGGCTCATGGCACATCACGGGAGGAAGAGGTTGCTGAAACTGTATGCAGCGCCGATGGGTTTATTGTTTTCCCTGTACGGACTTGCAGGGATGATGCAATTTGATAAATCAATCTCGAAACCGGATTTTTTCTGGTATTTCAAAACGAATTTCGAGCTCGGAATCTTCATTCTGCTTATTGTTCCTGCACTGCTGACGCAGGCGAAGAGTAACCGGCTGCTGATCCGCCTGTCACTTTTAAGGTGGTTCAGCAGGGTGAGTCTGACGGTCTATATGCTGGAGACAACCACATCGGAATTGTTCAGAATGCTGTGGCACCAGTTGGTCCCGGGGTGGAATCAGACAATAAATGGTTGTCTGTTGTTTGGCGGGATTAATGTATTGCTGTGGAGCACCATATTGTTCTTCTGGCAAAAGGCCGGATTCAGATACAGCCTCGAATATTTATGGGTGCTCCTGTTCCGGAGGCTTGGGAAGCAATCGACCAGGTTGGATTTCATTCCGTAATTAAAGTACAGGTGGCGGAGCAAATATCATGCGGGGGCAGGATGAGGTCCTGAAGGCCATGCATTCAGAGAATGATCCCTTGTAATCGTCCTAAACCGGCTGCGAAATTTACCTGCCCTTGGGCATCAGAGCCCAGAATAAGTATTATTAGTCTGCCCTTTAGCATTCCCACCGAAGATAAATACCTTCAGCCTGCCCCAGAGGATCTCCGCAGAAGATAAATTACCTCAGCCAGTTTTTGGGATAATAGCCACAGCCCGCCCCAAGGCATCTCCGCAGACGATAAACAGCCACAGCCCGCCCCAAGGCATCTCCGCAGACGATAAACAGCCTCAGCCCGCCTGATGCATCTCCACAGACAATAAATAACATCGGCTATCCCTTTGAAATTTGCTAGAACAATTCCTAACTTTATCACTCAACAATCTAAATCAAGGAGGAATAATTATGTCAAACGGTGAATTAACCCCAGATCAGAACCAGTCAATCACTCCAATGTCAGCCAACCTGTCCAGCCTGCCGAAATACATGAAGTTCGTAGGGCTGCTGATGATGATTGGAGGTGTGCTCTATTGCATCACAATAATAGGTGCAATCCTGGGAATACCTTATTACATTATGGGTAAAAGATTCAGGGAGTCGGCAGACGCCTTTACAGGCTACAGTTCATCCAACTCCGCCACAGACCTTGAAACAGCCATCGGAAAACAAACCGGGGCATTCTATATTATGTACATTCTGGCCATAATCGGACTCGTGCTGTTGGCAGTATATATTGTTGTTCTACTTATAATGCTGTCTTCAGGGGCATTCTGATTTTTCCCGAGGCTACTGTAAGTTTTCAAAAAACAGGATGTGCTGTTCAAAGCCTTCCTTTATCCTTGCTGTAAGAATTACATTCAGCAGATTGGATTTCCATGCCGCAAAACATCAATTTCGCCACGCCAAAACAGCTCCTCTCGCAAAAAAATCCCTCCGCAACAGCCCCAAATCATCTAAGCAAAAGCTTCGCCTTGCAGGCGGAAACCCACAAACAGCGCCATTCCGGGAAATCGCAAAAGCAGAAATTAAAATTCCATTAAAAAAATCCGAAAGAAATTAAAACGGGATTAAAAAATATATATAAATTTGCGGCGGTTTCAGAACAGAATTTGAGGCCATCATAAAGAAAGAGACATTTTTAACATTATAACAGAACCAAATTTTAAACAGAAATGAAAAACAAACTTTTCTTAGCAATCGCAACCGTTGCAGTTGCTGCTCTCATGGCAAGCTGCGCAAAAGTTCCTCAGGAAGCTCTTGACGCTGCAAAAGCAGCTCTTGACTCAGCCAAGACCGTTCAGACTGACGTTTACTTCCCCGCAGAATTCACTGCACTGAATGACTCACTCACAGTCATGCTTCAGAACATCGAAACACAGAAGTCAAAGTCAGCAAAGGATTTCAAAGCCATCAAAGTTGCTGCAGAAGGTATCTCTCTCAAGGCTGCTGAACTGACAGGCAATGTTGAAGCCAAGAAAGCTGAAGTTAAAGCTGAAGCTGAAACCATGATGGCCGGTGCCAAGACAGCTCTCGAAGAAGCAAAGGCTCTTCTTCTGAAAGCTCCGAAAGGCAAGGAAGGCAAAGCAGTAGTTGAAGAAATGAAGAACGAACTGACTGTTATCGAAACTTCACTTACCGATACTCAGGTCCTGTTTGACGGCGGAACAAACTATGTTGAGGTTGTTGACAAAGTTAAAGCTGCTACCGAAGGTATCAACGGCATCGTTGCCGAGCTGAAGGCTGCAATGGACAAGGCTGGTATCAAGTACTAAGAAATACTGACCACCAAAGAAAGAGTCCCCGGGCATTGTCCCGGGGATTTTTTTAACTTCGCACCCATGAAAAGAGGATCCCTGACCAATCTTGTTGTGTATTCAATTGTTGCCGTGGTACTTACGGTTGCCGGCGTCTTTGTCTTCAAGGCCATGGTGCCTGAACCGCCTCAGCCTGAGGTGGAACTGGCACGCGCTGCAATTGCAAGAGCCAGGGACCTGCAGTCAGAAGTTTATTCACCTAAACTCTTTCGCGAAGCGAAGAACAACTATGATTCCGCCATGGCCGCATGGCGAACCCAGAACGAACGATTCATCCTCCTGCGCGATTATGAGAGGGTGATCTTTTTTTCAGACCTCGCAGTGAAGAAGGCTGAAGCTGCCTCCAAAAACACAATAGCCCGTTCAAAAAGCCTCAGGAGCAACCTCGAGAGCGAATTGAGCCGCCTCAACCGCGAAATGTCACTGTTTGAAAAGATATTCCTTTCGATGCCTCTCCCGCAGGACATGAAGAAGAAACACGCGCGCGGCAAGCTCCTGATCAAAGAGGCACAGATAGATTTAGAGAAGGAAAAATACGTCGACGGAAACGTCAAGATCACAGAAGCCAACGAATACATCTCCGGCACTTATAACCTTGCCAGGAAAAACCTCGAGGAGTACTTCAAACACTACCCCGACTGGCAGAAGTGGGCCAGGGACGCCATAGATGAAAGCCGCAGGACAAATTCATACGCAATTCTTGTGGAAAAGATACCTCCGGTTCTTCACCTGTACCAAAGTGGCAAAAAGAAATATACCTTTGAGGCAGAATTCGGGAGTAACTGGCTGGGGGATAAGAAAAGCAGGGGCGATATGGCCACTCCGGAGGGAAAATATTTCGTTACAAAAAAGCTCTCCGGCGGGTCTACAAAATATCATAAGGCCCTGATGATCAATTATCCTAACAAGGTTGATGTGCAGGAGTTCAATGAGCGGATACGTAACGGACAGCTCCCGGCTGATGCAAGCATAGGCGACCTGATTGAGATACACGGAGAAGGCGGTAAGGGAGGTAACTGGACCCAGGGATGTGTCGCCCTGAAGAACTCTGACATGGACATGTTATTCAAATATGTTTCAAAAGGAACACCGGTAACAATTATCGGCTCAACATTAACCCTCGAGGAGTTTTTCTCCTCCAGAGAAAAGTGATCATGGAAGAGCAGAGCGAAAATCTGACTGAAAAAGCTGCCTCAGGCAGCCCATCCCCATTCAGAAGTTTTCTGAACAAAACGGTTGATTTTGTGAAAACCCACCGTTGGGCGCGTGCGACATTAATCACACTGGCAGTATTGCTTGTGGTACTGTTTGTGTTTGCAGTCCCGGTTTATATAGGCCCTGCCCTGCAGCACTCCTGGGGTACAAGCCGCGCTGAGTGCCGGGCAGACTCGTCACTCCTGCAGAACAAAGCCATCAAAAAGCAGATTTCCGCTACCGCGAACGAGATCACACGCCACGAACGTAAACTGGCCTCCTTCATACCGACTCAGACATACCTCGTCATCAATACGGTAGATAACCGGTTCACGCTTTACAGGAGCAGGAAGATCATGCGTGAAGGATTTTGTTCTTCAGGCAGTTACACACTGCTGAAGACCGAGGAGGGTGATAAGGAATGGATTTTCAAGACTCCGCGCGGCAGGTTTACAATCCAGGGCAAAATTACCCACCCTGTCTGGCGCAAGCCTGACTGGGCGTTTGTGGAGGAAGGCCTCCCGGTGCCGGGACAAAGTGACCCGTCGAGATATGAGTACGGAGTTTTGGGCGATTATGCAATGAGCCTGGGCGACGGGTACCTCATTCACGGTACGCTCTATCAGCGGCAACTGGGTATGCCTGTGACACACGGCTGTATAAGGCTGAGCGATGATGACCTGGAAGTTGTTTTCTCCGCTCTCAGTGTGGGCTCGAAGGTTTATATTTACTGACAACTACAACAGCGATGAACCGGCAAACAAAAATCTGGCTATTAATCGGTGGAGGCGTTCTTGCGCTCTTTGTAATCTACTTTCTTGTGATGTCAGTGTCGGCCGTTAACCGAACGGTTAAAGAATTCGACAATGCATATTTCGCTTCGCTCGAACAGAAGGAAGATGACACGATTAACCTCTGCGCAATCCCCGGATATATCGACATGATTCGCCAGAAAGCCTTCCTTAGTTCACAGGTGAAGATGGCGGAATCAGACTCGATAGGGTTGCTTATAAATGTTCGCGACAGCGTAATTCAGTTGCTTATCAAGGGACTCCCGGTCAGGACTGTGGCGATGGAGGAATATGATGTTTCTCCGTTTTTTCAGAGAGCTAACCAGGAGGCTATCTACAGTATGTTATCTTCTCCGCTGACAATCACGGGCATGCAGGCCACTTTCCTGAAGGACCCGGTCAATGTGAAGATCGCCCCGAAGGACACCTCCCAGGCGGTTATTGATGTGAAGCCTGACACTACTGATTTTGAAGCAGTGTTTTTTACACTTGATACTGACAGTAATATCCGTTTCTTCTTTGAGCAGCAGGAAGATACAATAGGCGCTGATCGCAGGTCGAGGTTTATTTTTGATCTGAAGGACAGGATGAGGATGGCTTCATCAACGATGGGATCTGTTGTGAAATTGAAGACTCCGCCGTATGTGCCGTATATAAAAATATGGATTCCGAAGGCTGAGGCGAAGATTATTTACAGGGCCATCCCGCGGGAGGGTATGATTGTGCTGACACAGTAGATTCAACAGTAGGATATGTTTGTGCTGACACAATAGATTCAGCGGGAGGGTATGATTACTCTGACACAATAGTTTCCGATGGAGAAGATGATTATCCCGAAACAATAGATCTTTTTACGCAAATAATATTCAGAAAAGTATTACTTTTGCACCACAATTTTTCCGGTCTGTAGCTCAGATGGTAGAGCAGCTGACTCTTAATCAGCGGGTCCAGGGTTCGAGTCCCTGCAGACCGACCAGGAAGGCCACTTTACAGGTGGCTTTTTTGTTTCCGGAATATCAGTGGCGCAGGTCCGTCAGGTTCCGGCGGATGTTGGCATTGATGCTAAAAGACCATCTTAAAGACAGTCTCTTTGCCGGGGACAGATTTGACGGCAAGTGTCCCGCCATGAAGACGCATGATCTGCCTTGAAATGCTCAGTCCTATGCCACTGCCTTCCTGCCTGGTTGTAAAGAATGGTACGAAAATTTCCTCGATCAGATCAGAAGGGATACCCGGCCCGTTGTCAGTCACATTGATAACCGGATGGTTATTTGCTATTGATGCCGAGATATGAATGTGACCTTCCTTGTTGTTTTCATTTGCCTGCATGGCATTTTTTACAAGGTTTATCAAACAGAGCGACACCTGCGTCTCGTCTGCAAAGATTTCCAGGTCGGGTGGCACACAGGCAACCGTCAGCCTGGCTTTACACGGGCATTCAAAGGATGAGTAAAGTATCGTTGCATGGTTCAGCATGCTTTCAACCCTTATCTGCTTCTTATCAGGTTTGGGCAGGCGCGTCAGTTTACGGTATGACTCAATGAAGGAAAGCAGCCCGTTTCCCTGGCTCCTGATTACTCCCAGACCCTGTATAGTTGTACGGATGATATTGTTGTTTATCCTTTCAGGAGGAAGAGCTTTCCCGTCTTCGGTATAGAGCTTCCCCAGGCTTTCCGATAACGAGGCAATAGGTGCAATTGAGTTCATGATCTCGTGCATCATAACCCTGATAAGTCTCATCCATGAGTCGAGCTCTTTTTCGTCGAGCTCGCTTCTTATATCCTGAATGGAAAGAATAATGAGCTCTTCGTCTCCGCTCTTGAATGATGATGCCTTCAGCGACAGTTGTGTGGTTTCTCTTTCGTTAATGACAGGGACCAGGCGTTGTTCCTGGGATTTTATGTCCAGGATTGCCTGGTAAATCTTTCTGTTGGTCCTTTCAATCTGCTTCAGATGAGTGAGAACAGAAACGGAGAGCATTTTTTTTGCCGCACTGTTTGCATGAAGAACAAAACCCTGTGAGTTGTATGTAATTATTCCTGTGGCCGTATGTTCAAGCAATGCCTGGAAGTATTGTTCCTGTTGCCTGCTCTCAACCCTTAACTGGCGAATCTTGCTGTTCAGCCTTGACATGCTGTCATTAAGTTCCCTGAAGGTCCTGTTTCCTGTCTTAACCGGAAATGCAAGAGTAAAATCTTCATTCTTAACCGATTCGAAAAAATAACTGAGCCGGCGGTTGGTGGAATTAAGAAATCTGACAAGCAAAACCGAGATTAATAAAACAACAATAATACCGGCAAAACCTAAAACAACCGGTTTGCCGGTCAGAAAAAGCCAGGAGGTCACAAAGGAGGCAGCGGCTATCAATGCCACTCTTACAGCAATATTGAAATAAAGGTTTTTGCTTATCACATCTCAAACTTTTTGATCTTATTGTATAAGGTCTGCCTTGTTATTCCAAGCTGGTCAGCAGCGGCGCTCAGGTTGCCTGAGTGCTGGGTTATGGCTTTTTTTATCATCTTCCGTTCCATCTCATCAAGGGTAGTGGCTGTCTCGGCTATTTTGTCCGGAAAGATCTGGCGCATGAAAAAATCTTCGGGTTTCAGTACATTGTCATCACTTAGTATGACAGCTTTTTCAACGGTATGCTGCAGTTCCCTGATATTGCCGGGCCATGAGTACTTCATTAGTTTCTCCCGGGCACGCTGATTTATCCTCAGATCAGGCTTGTTGTATTTGGATAAATATTTCTTCATAAAGAAATCGGCAAGTATCAGAATGTCTTCACCTCTTTCTCTCAGAGGAGGCACTTCAATCTGGATGGTGTTTATCCTGTAGAGCAGATCCTCCCGGAAAAGTCCTTCTTTCACCATTTCTTCCAGGTTTTTGTTCGTTGCACATATCAGGCGTATGTCAATCGGTATCGGCTGGTTTGAACCAATCCTTGATATCTGCCGGTTCTGAATGGCATTGAGCAGTTTAGCCTGTAAATGTATAGGCAGATTTCCTATTTCATCAAGAAACAGGCTTCCTTTGTTTGCTGCTTCAAATTTTCCGGGTCTTGATTCAGATGCATCAGTAAATGCTCCTTTGGTATGGCCAAAAAGCTCACTCTCAAAAAGAGTTTCTGCTATGGCACCCATATCTACATTTACAAGTACCTCCTCAGCCCTGCCGGACAGCCGGTGAATCTCCCGTGCAATAAGCTCTTTGCCGGTGCCATTTTCTCCTGTAATAAGGATATTCGCATCGGTTCGGGCAACTTTTCGCACAATATTCAGCACATTCATTAAAGCTGGTGATGAACCTATAATGTATTTCTGATCCCTGTCGAGCTCCCGTTTCAGAACCTTTTCCTTTTCCTTCAGTCTTTTTATCTCTCTTTTTGAAAGATTCAGCTGCAGGGCTGACTGGAGTGTCGCTATCAGCTTTTCATTGTCCCAGGGCTTGAGGACAAAGTCAGTTGAACCCATCTTCAGAGATTTTACCGCCAGTTCCACATCACCGTAAGCTGTCATCATCACAACCGAAACATCAGGATGAGTCTCCCTGATGCGACCAAGCCAGTAAATGCCCTCGTTGCCTTTATAAATTCCTGCCTTGAAATTCATGTCGAGCAAAACAAGGTTATAGTCCTTCTTCTCCAGCTCTGCAGGTATCCGTCCGGGGTCATGCAATGTGGTGATATCCTGGAATTCCTGCATGAGAAGTATTTCCAGGGCACTGAGAATACTCTTGTTATCGTCAACTATAAGAATACAACCTTTTGTCATTAAAAATTCTTTCAGTCAAAATTAGTTGCCTCGGTGAATTAATGCACGAAGTGTAAAAATAATTTACACTCTGATGTAAACATTTTTTACTTTTTATCTCTCCGTGGTTTTATAATGTAAAGTATCCCAATCAGATACAATTATGGCATTGTTTTGGTATGCCGGTGGCAAACACTTATATGATGAAGGGAAGGACATTTCTGCTGCTGTTGATTGTTCTGTGTTCAGAGGCGGGGGCCCAGGTGAAGTGGACACTGGATGATTGTATCAACTATGCAGTGAAAAACAATCTGGCTTTAAAACAGACCTCTTATAACAGGGCAATTGAGGAGCAGAACTACATTCAGGCAAAGTGGAACCGCATGCCATCAGTCGGAGCCAGGGCGCAGGCATATTATTACGCCGGCCGTTATGTGGATACGTATACAAATGAAATAGTGACTGTCCCGAATTACTACAGCACCTTCAGCATTTCAGCCTCAATGGATATCTTCAACGGGTTCTCACTTGAAAATAAAATCAGGTATCTGAAATACAAAAAGGAGGCAGCCAGTAGCCTGGAGGCTGATGCTGTTGATGACCTTGCATTTACTGTGATGAATGCCTTCTATGATGTTATTTATTACGAGGAGCTCCTGAAAATAACACAGGAGCAGAAAGGCCTCTCTGAGATCAATGTCAGAAAGACTCAGGCGCTTGTTGATGCGGGTCTGAAAGCAACTACCGACCTGCTTGAGGTAAAGGCAAACCTTGAAATGGAGGAGCTTGCCTGCATTCAGACATCAAACCAGCTTCAATCATCATGGATCAGCCTCCATAAGGCAATGAACATCAGCAGTGACACTGCAATAGTCCTTTCCAGACCTGACCTTACGACCCTTAACGATACTGCGGCCGGTTATGATGTAAAGGAATTATATGCTGATTTTTCCTCGTGGGCGCCACAGCTGAAATCAGCAGAAGCGGAGATGAGGGCCGGTAAAAAAAATGTAAGCATTTACCAGGCCGCATTTCTCCCCTCCCTGGAAGCCAATGCATCTCTGGGAGCTGATTATCGTTTTGACAGCCATGCTGAATTTTACAGACAGTTAAAGGAGACAGAGAGCAAATATGCCGGGCTGACACTTTCTGTTCCGATATTCTACAAGAGGAACAATTTAACAAATGTCAAAATCGCAAAGCTTCAATACGCCTCTTCAGTTGCAAAGCTTGACCAGGCAAAACAGGATCTCTATTTTGAGATGATGACCAATATAAATGACCTGAAGGCTTCATCGGCTGAGTTATTGCAGGCAAGAAGACAGCTCGATGCAGATACGCTTGCCTACAGAGCCTCGGAGATGAAATATGGCCAGGGACTTGTTAACGTTGTCGATCTATACACTGTAAAGAACCGGATGACATCGGCCTACGCACAGGTACTGCGATCAGAGCTGACTGCAGAAATCAAGAAACGGATTATTGATTTTTACAGAGGAAACCGATTCTGGGAAAGATGATTCAGAAAATTAAAAAGAGAATTTAACAGGAGAGATATACCATGGGAATGGATAAAGCCATTGAGAAGAAGAGAGGCCTGCAGAAAAAGCATATTTTCTGGGGCATTGGCATTGTTTTCATTTTGCTGCTTATTGCAAAGATATTTTTCGGAAGCAAGGGGTCTGTCTTCAGGACGGAAGAAGATCAGGTCACAGTCAGTCTAGTTGAAGAGGGAATGTTCAATGATTATATTTCCGTTACCGGTCAGGTAGTGCCGATATCGACTATCTATCTTGATGCAGCTGAGAGCGGAAGGGTCACTGAACTGCTTGTGGAAGAAGGATCAATGGTCCATCAGGACGAAATAATACTAAAGCTTGAGAACCGTCAGCTTTACCAGACGATTCTTGAGAGTGAGGCAGCACTGGCCGAAAAAGAGAACTACCTCAGGACCACCAGGATAAACTTCGAGACTGAGCAGATTGAGTCGCGCCGGAATGTGCTTGACAGCGAATACAAGCTCACACGCAGAAAGAGGACGTATGAGCAATACAGTTCTCTCTATGAGCAGGGCCTTATCTCCAAAGAGGAATACCTGCAGGCGAAAGAGGACTTTGATTATGAACAGAACCTCCTGAAAATAAACAGGATGAAAGCTCTGAATGATTCAGTCATAAGGGCAACTTCGATGATCACTCTTGAAAATGACCTTGCCAAGATGAGACAAACACTTGCCCTTGTTCATGAAAGACTTGATAACCTGAATGTCAAGGCTCCGGTTGACGGTCAGCTCGGTATGCTTGATGCCGAGATCGGGCAGTCAATCAGCAGCGGACAGAGAATAGGGCAGATAAATGTTCTCACCAACTTCAAGGTCAAGGCAAAAATTGACGAGCATTATATTGACCGGGTTCAGCATGATCTCCCGGCTTCATTCGAACGTAACGGCATTGAGGTAAAATTATCTGTAAGAAAGGTATTCCCCGAGGTTCGTGAGGGGCAGTTTGAAATAGGTCTCCTCTTTGACAGTATAACACCGGAGAACCTTCGAACCGGCCAGACCTATCACCTGAAGCTTGAGCTTGGTGAATCAGAAAAAGCTATAATGATACCTCGCGGAGGATTTTTCCAGAATACAGGCGGACAGTGGATTTTTGTAGTAAACGAGGCAGGAACAGAGGCCGTAAAACGAAATATCAGGATTGGCAAACAAAATCCTCTCTATTACGAAATCCTTGAGGGGCTGCAACCAGGTGAGAAGGTTATAACATCAGGTTATGACCTGTTTGGGAACAATGACAGGCTCATTTTAAAGTAAGATCAAAGATAAAAGTCAAATAAATAATACATAAAATGATACGAACAGTCAACTTAACACGCGTTTTCCGTACTGAAGAGATTGAAACAAGCGCTTTGAACAATGTAAATATGCATGTAAAAAAGGGCGAATTTGTTGCAATCATGGGACCTTCCGGTTGTGGCAAGTCAACCCTGCTTAATATTATCGGATTACTTGATAATCCCTCCCAAGGGCAATACTACTTTGACGGGCAGGAGGTCAGCAGCCTGAAAGAGCGTAATCGCACGCTGTTGAGAAAAGGAAACATAGGATTTGTTTTCCAGAGTTTTAACCTGATTGATGAGCTCAATGTATATGAAAACGCGGAGTTACCGCTTGTTTATCTTAAACTTAGCGCTCATGAGAGAAAAGAAAGGGTGGAGAAAGTGCTGGAGCAGATGAAAATCAGCCATCGCCGGAACCATTTTCCCCAGCAGCTCTCAGGGGGTCAGCAGCAGAGGGTGGCCATTGCACGGGCGGTTGTGGCAAATCCGAAGCTGATCCTTGCAGACGAACCGACCGGCAACCTCGATTCAAAGAACGGTCATGAGGTGATGAATCTTCTTTCTGACCTTAACAAGGCAGGAACCACAATCGCAATGGTCACCCACTCCATGCGCGATGCAGCCTATGCTCACCGTATCATCAACCTCTTCGACGGGGAGATAATAACCGAGAATGAAATGGAGGTACAGGAACAGCAGACAATGAGCGTTTGAGAAACCGGTTGATATTCGCTCTCTCATGTATTGTCACTGTCGTGGTTTCAATCATGTGTTTATCAATGCAAAGTATGAAAGCTGCATCGAAGAACCCGGCATAAGCATTACGACATGAGTGAAGCGCATCCAAAGTCCCTGAACCTGAGTGTGATGATTCTGGTCTCTTAAAGAGGAGGCGGGATATGGAGAACATGAAATAAAGAAAATACTGAGCGTAATGAATTCATTGAAAATTGCATACCGTAAATTATTCAGAAAAGGGGAACATTCACTGACCCGTATAATATCACTGGCTGCCGGATTGGCTTTTGGCATCCTGCTGTTGTCAGAAGTCTTTTACCTATTCAGCTATGACAGCTTTTATCCCGACGCCGACCGCGTTTATGTTGTTTGTGAAAACTTCAGGATTGATAAATCATCAGATAAACTGGTAACCTATAGTGCAGTCAGTGGTGCTGTCGCACCCGGATTAAAAGCTGAAGTGCCAGGCATTGAGTCAGCAACACGCCTTTGTCATCTAACCACTTCCGACTTCTATACCGATGACAGAAAAAGCTACAAGGGTACATTTGTTTTGGCAGACGAACACCTGTTTGATGTGATACCCAGACCAATGATAAGCGGAAATCCGGGGGAGATACTGAAATCATCAATGAACTGCATGGTTTCCAGTAAAATTGCAGAAATGATGGGTGGTGATGTGATAGGTAAAGTGATTGAGATGAAAGAATTTCCTGGTAAGGAGTTAACTATAGCCGGTATATTTCAAGCACTGCCTGAGAACACCAACTACAGTTATGATGTGCTTATTTCAATGGTTTCAATTGGTCAGTTTATGTGGGATGGCACCAACAACTGGATGGGTAATGACCGTTACTATGCATGCGTTAAACTTGCACCGGGTGTTGATCCTGAGTCACTGGCCCCGGCGGTTCGCAAAATGCAGGAGGTACATCAGGACATAGCCCGTCTTGAAGAGATCCAGAAGGGAACGGTTCTGACATATACTTTTAAGCCTGTCAGGAAGCTTAACCTTGAGGATAACAGGGACATGGTGGTCCTTCTCAGTACGATAGCCTTTGCTGTTTTATTTGTCTCTCTTCTGAACTATGTTTTACTGACTCTCAGCGCACTTGTCAACAGGGCAAAAAGTTCAGCCGTGCATAAGACCTGCGGAGCGCAGGCAGCCGACCTGCAAAAAATGATATTTTCCGAGACATCATTACTCTTTATTGTCGCGCTGTCAGGCGCATTTCTGCTTATACTTCTGCTCAAGCCTTTTGCTGAAGCACAGATGGGTCATCAGCTGTTATCAGCCCTCACACCTGGTGTTATTCTGCCGCTGTTGTTAATATTGATGACTGTTCTCCTGCTTATCAGTTACCTGCCGGGACGGTTTTTTGCACGTATACCCGTTGCCGTTGCATTCCGTAATTATCAGCAGAAAGGGAATAAATGGAAACTGGCTCTCCTGTCACTGCAGTTTGTCGGTGCTACTTTTATTCTGACAGTATTGGTTATTGTCTCATTACAGTATGATAAAATGAGAAATGCGGATCATGGTTACAATGTTAAAAATGTATTTTTCGCATCCTCAAGCGGATTGCCGTCAGACAAAATATTGACAGTTATAGAAGAACTCAGAACCATACCTCAGATTGAAACGGTTGGTCTGGGATACTGTATACCGACTGAAGGCGCAGCGGGAAACACCATATCACTTCCAAATGATGAAAAAGAGCTTTTTTCGATCGGTGATTTTTACTGGATCGACGATAATTACCTTTCCATCCTTGACATATCTGTCACTGAGGGTAATACATTCACCAGGGAACATTCCGCTGTCAATGATTTAATTATCAGTAAGAAAGGGGCTCAGATGCTTGCATCTTACTGTGGCTGGAGTGACGGTGTGCTGGGTAAACAGGTTAACCTGTCTGAACATGGAACAGTAACAATAAAAGGTGTTTGTAATGATTTTGTCATTGGATCTCTTGTGTCGCAGACTACCAAGCCTGCAGTTTTTTCTTATTTACCTGCTGAAAGATTTCCGGGTTTGTTAAAAGCGTATCCTTCATTAACATGCTATATAATGGTAAAAACATTTGAGGGATCGCAGAAAGGGATAATGGAAAAGATTGCAGCTGTTCTGAACACGGCTCTGCCTCATCATGATGCTGTTGTGAGGAGTCTTGAAGCTGAACAGTTAGCATGTTACTCAGAGGAAAAGGGGTTCAGGAGCGCCATGGTTGCCGGAAACATAATTATACTGCTTATCACTTTCATGGGGCTCCTTGGGTACACGGTTACAGAAGTGTCACGCCGGAGCAAAGAGCTGGCTATACGAAGAATCAACGGGGCCAGGTTGTCTGATATTTTAAAGGTGTTTATTCTTGACCTTGAATACATTGCCATCCCGGCAGCATTAGCCGGCCTTGTTGGCGCATGGTTCGCTGCAAGCAAATGGATGGAAGGTTTTGCGTCGAAAATACCGCTTCACTGGAGCATTTTTGCTTTATGCAGTCTGTCTGTACTGGTAATAATCACTGCTATTTCTATACTCAACTACCTGGTTGTTGCAAACAAAAACCCGGTGGAAGCCCTCAGGTATGAATGATTATTGATTAACAGCTTATAGAAAAGACTTTTTCCATTTGTTGTTTTTTGCACTGACAGTTTATGTTTAAACACTATCTGATTTCAGCACTGAGATTCCTGCGTAAAAACAAAATCTTCGCACTGATAAATATTGCAGGATTGTCTATAGCCCTGGCAGTCTCATTCATAATATTCCTTTTTGTAATCAATGAGCTTAGCTTCAACTCTTCTCATAAAAACCGGAAACAGGTATACAGGGTGCTGAATGAGTTCGTTGATTTTAGCAAGACTCATGGAGAAACCCCCTTTTGCATGGCAAAAACACTTAAAGATGAGCTTCCACAGGTCGAAAAGGCTTCTAATACATTCAGGATAAAAGGGCTTAAACTGAAGTACAAAGAGGAAAATATAGATGTTCAGAATGCTCTGACTACTGACTCTGAGTTTTTTGACATCTTTTCTTTCAAAATGATAAACAGAATCTCCGGCAGAGCTCTGCTGGATGATAAAAACTCTATTGTTCTTTCTCACAGACTTGCCGCGAAAGTCTTTCCCGGACAAAACCCCGTTGGCAAAGAGATCACCGTATTGATAAACAAAAAAGAGAATCTGTTGACAGTGACAGGAGTTTTTGAAGACCTTCCGGAAAATTCTTCCATACAGGCAAAGTGCTTCATTAACAGTCAGTGGTCCATTGATAAACTGAACCTTATGATGGGTATTGACAATATCGATGTGAGCTGGAACGAGAATTGGTACACTACCTGGATAATGCTTTCAAAAGATTGCGATATTTCCTCAGTTGAGAATCAATTCAGGGATATTGAGAAAAGTAAGCTCGGCGGAGCGGTAAAACATCATTATTCTCTTCAAAACCTGTCGGATATTTATCTTAACTCTGAAAATATTGATAATAATGGGTTTCCACTGGGAAATAAGGGTAACATAAGATTGTTTTCTGTCATTGCCTTTCTTATTATAATTGTTGCTGTAGTAAACTATGTCATCCTGTCAACAGCAGTGTCGACAGGAAGGGCAAAAGAGATAGGGATAAGAAAAGCGGCAGGCGCTGGCACTAAAGAGCTTAAAACTCAGCTGCTTACCGAATCGGTTGTACTTTCATTGCTTGCCCTGCCGATAGCACTTATTTTGATGCAGTTTGTAATGCCTGTGGCAGAGAGACTGTTTCAGACAAGACTTTATGTTATCAATTCAAATATTTTAATCTATCTCTCAGTCTACCTGCTTTTGACAATATTATGTGGTGTGATATCAGGAATATACACATCGTCATACCTTTCAAACCTGAAGGTCATGGATATTCTTGCCCGTTCAGCGACGTCAGGAAAGAGTAAAAACTATTTACGATCCTCACTTATAGCCATTCAGCTGATTATTTTCTGCTCTTTTGTCTCCTGCGCACTTGTTATCCGTTCTCAATACAGGTTTGCCGTTAACAATGATCCTGGCTTTAATAATAAAGATATCCTTCTTATTGATCTCGATAACAGCAGTAATTATCAGGCTTTAATTGACGGTATCAGGTCAAACCCTGACGTTGTAATGGCCGCCGGGGCCATTTGGGGCATACCCTGTATGGACTATAGCATCACCTTGTATCAGCATTTCCGCGACATGGAGCGTAAAGTGCCTGTTGAACACTTTGAAGTTGATTATGATTTTTTAAAAACAATGGGAGTAAAAGTTGTCGAAGGAAGAGACTTCTCCCGTGATTTTGGTAACGACATGGAAAATTCCGTGATACTTAACCAAAAGGCAATAAAAGAACTTGGATTAGATGATGCGGTAGGTAAAAAGCTGTTCAATAAAACCATAATCGGTGTTGTGGACGATTTTAAAATTCATTCAATTCACTCGGATACTCCTCCTCTTTGTATCTGCATGTCAGATAAATACATACATCAGATTGCAGTACATTACAGGCCGGGAACATTAAATACTGTCCTGCCGGAGCTTGATAGCCAATGGCAGAAAATTGTACCCGGCAAACCTTTCAGCTATACACTGATAGAAGATGTCTTTAAAGAGATATACTCCTCAGAAAAGGACCTTACAGGTATAGTGTCGGTGGCCTCTCTTTTTATCCTGCTGATAGCTGCCTTTGGACTGTTTGGCCTTACCCTCTTTATAGTAAGTACCAGAACAAAAACGATCGGGATCAAAAAGGTCTTTGGCAGCACTGAACGATCAATCGTCTGCTCTTTTCTGAAAGAAAACTTCCGGCTTGTACTTTTTGCTGCAATCATTTCAGTTCCTGCGACTTTTTATTTTATGGATAAGTGGCTGAACAACTATTCATTCAGGACTGGTATCAGATGGTGGGTGTTTGTTGTCACCTTTATTCTTGCCTCGGCTGTTGTCCTTGTGACAACTTTTATACATGCCTACAGGGCCTCGTTGATAAATCCGGCGCAGGCACTGAAATATGAATGATCAAACTGTTCAACAAAAAAACACCGGAAATATGGTAAAGAGTATGGTGAATATGACCCTGCGATTTCTGAAGAGAAATAAGACATATACGATCCTGAACTTTATCTGCCTTTCATTTGGGCTCACATGTGCCATAATTGCCATGCTATATGTTCAGACACTCCTGAACCATGATAAATTCAATGAAAATTATTCCCGGCTTTATTCAGTTGAGTCAGTTGTAACCTTCTCTTCAGGCGACCGTTTTCTGAACCCATATATTTCCGCATCGCTCGATGAAAAGCTTAAAGCCAAGTCTCCGGAAATAGAGTCCGTTGCAAGGGTCTCCGGCAGGGAACATGTATTTATGACCGGAGATAAATCATTCACCGAACAGGGCATTTATGCCGACAGCAGTTTCTTCACACTTTTTACTTATCCTCTTCTATACGGGAACCCGGATTATGCTCTCCGGTCAGGCGGAACTATTGTCATTTCAGAAAAGATGGCCATGAAATTCTTCGGTACAACCAACTGCATGGGCAAGTCTCTGGTCTTAAAGAATGGAGAAGAGCTGAAAGACTGTTATATCACAGGGGTGATGAAAAGCGTCACAGATAAATCCGTATTTGATTTTGAATTCATATTGCCGTTTTCTGATTTTCTTACTGCTAATCAGTGGGCAAAGGAGTCAGGCGCCTCATCTAACGAAACCTGGGTTCTGTTGAATAAGAACACCGATAATAAATTGGTTGGCAGTAAGATATGCAATATTATAAAGGATGAGGAGGTAACATTAAACCAGGAGCTTGTTCTCTTTCCCCTGAGCGATAAGATGCTCTACAGATATGCCAACGGGAAATGGATATGGGACGGGATGAAGAATATAGCTATTATAGGTGTTATCGCTTTTGCCATCCTTTTGATAGCCTGTTTCAATTTCATTAACCTTTCCGTTGCAATGAACATAAAAAGGTATAAGGAAATTGGAATCAGGAAAGTCACCGGTGCCGCCAGATCCACAATTATTTTTCAATATCTGGGAGAAACGCTTTTCATCACCCTGGTGAGCCTGGCTTTCGCAGTCATTATTGTCTCTGTCCTCCTGCCTTTATTCAACATGATGTTTAATGCAGATGCCCATCTTCGTTTTGCAAGCATAGGTACCCTCATTTTCTTTGTCGCTGTCACGCTGTTTACAGCTTTTATATCAGGAATTATCCCGGCGTTATATCTCGGATCATCTGATCCTGTAAGTGTGCTTAAGGGTAAAGCCGTTAAAGATCAAAGCTTTAGCATTTTCAGGCAGGGTTTGATAGTCTTTCAGTTTATTATACCGATGGTCCTCATTATCTGCCTGATGATAATTAAGAATCAGGATAAGTACCTGGAAAACTTCAATATCGGAGTTGATAAAGATAATGTGATTGCCATTGACAAAACTGAGAAAATAACCGGCCATTCAGAAAGCTTTAAAGCTGATTTATTGTCAATCCCCGGCGTTGAGGCGGTAACTTTCACAAACTGCATTCCCACCTATAGTGCACAGGTTTCCAATGATGTTGGCTGGGAGGGTAAGGATGATTCGGGACATGTCCCTTTCTGGTGCATAAATACTGATTTCGACTATAACAAAATAGTAGACATTAAAATGGTGGCCGGACGCTTTTTTGACCGGTCATTCTCAGCTGACTCGGTTAATTATGTTATCAATGATGTTGCAGCAACGATAATGAATAACAAAAATCCTGTCGGCAGCCTTATCTCATTTGAAGGTAACAAAGGCTCCGTGATAGGGGTGTTTAATGACTTTCATGCCCTCGACCTGGCGGGTCCTTTTGTGCCGGTAATAATTCGTATTAAACCTCAGGATGCCTCCTTAATACTTGTGAAATCCTCTCTTGATGAAAACAGATCTTTGGCAGAAGAGATAAGCAGTGTGCAAAAGCGGTATGATCCTGAGTCAACATCACGGCCTGAGTTGTTAAGTGATAAGCGGGTAATAAATTCGCAGATGAAAGTCTCACCGGGCCTGATAGGATTGGCCTCCCTCATTGCAGTTATAATGGCCTGCCTTGGTCTGTTCGGACTGGCATCTTTCACCGCCGAGAACCGGACCAAGGATATTGGCATCCGGAAGGCAAACGGAGCAACCACAGCTTCGGTAATGAGATTATTGCTGGCAAACTATACCCGGTGGATAACCCTTGCTTTTGCAGTTGCAGTGCCTTTTGCATTTTTTATCGGGAAAGCTTTCCTGGATAAGTATTTCTTCCATGCATCCATGCCATACTGGGCTTACATAGCCGGTCCTCTTGTTGTTTATGCTGTCGCGTTGTTTACAGTCACCTGGCAGACATGGCGGATAGCCAACAGAAACCCGGTGGAGGCACTCAGATATGAATGACATTTCCGGCCTTTCCTGAAGGTCTGGCCTTTTTGAGGAACGGCGTGGAGAAGGATCTTTTTTAGTGACGGGGAAGCATTATCTTTAAATGACAATAAACCGTGAAATATGAAAAAATCAATCACGCTTACTGTAATATTAATGATTACTGCACTGCTTGCCGGGCAGGGTAAACCTGAGATTTCCGCCACCGGCGGGAAGCAACCCGCGAAGGCAACAGAAATCATCGCCCCGGAGTCCGGTGATGCCGCAGGACTTCCCTGCCAGATGGAAGAACTGACGTCACCGATGTTTTTAAAAGCAGTGGAGAAGGCAGGTGGTGTCTGCGTTATCCCCGTGGGGATAATTGAAAAGCACGCCACACAGCTCCCTCTCGGAAGCGACCTTTTTGAAGCCAGGGCATCAGTAATAAAGGCAGCGCAGAAGGAGTATGCGGTAGTATTCCCACCCTACTACGCAGGACAGATATTTGAGGCGAAGCATCAGCCCGGCACCGTTGCCTACAGCAGCGACCTGATCTGGCAGATGCTGGAGGAGACCTGCGCCGAGCTTTCGAGGAATGGTCTTAAGAAGATCATTCTCTTCAACGGTCATGGTGGCAGCACCTATTTCCTGCAGTACTTCTGCCAGGCACAGCTTGCCGCGAGAAAAGACTACATCGTTGTTCTCTTCCGGGGCGGGCCTGATGACAAGATGGACAAGGAGATCAATAAGCTGAAAGTGGCCACCCTTGACGGTCATGCCGGTGAGGAAGAGACAGCGATGATGTCATTCATCAGGCCTGACCTGGTTGATACAGGCGCCATGGCCAAAGAGTCAGGCTCTGATCAGAAGAGACTGGCAGAGATGCCTTACGGTTTCACCGGTATCCACTGGTATGCCAGGTTTCCGAATCATTTTGCAGGTGACATTGTCAGGGTCGATCCCAAACTGGGAGAGTTACTGATAGAAAAGGATGCAGTCCAGCTGGCCGCCCTGATCAGGTATCTGAAAAACAACAACACCGTTGAGCAGCTGCAGAAGGATTTTTATGACAGGGCCGAAAATCCGATGATTGCCAGGTAAACATTCTCAAAGAGGAGTAATTCCGGTTCTGTAACTGTTTCAGTATTATCTTATAAATAACTGATGATGAAACCATACATAGTGCTGCACAATTCCGTGACACTTGACGGGTCACTGACAGGATTCATGCCCGACATGGAACTGCACTACAGGCTTGCAGGAGGTTTTGATCCTGACGCGAACCTGATAGGATCGGAAACAATAATTCAGGGTCAGGCGATGTTCGGCGACGGGATTCCGGAAGAGGTGCCGGAAGATTTCGAACAGCCTGACCGTAATCCCGCTCTGCCCTGGTGGGTGATCATCGATTCAACGGGTAAGTGCAAGGGGATGCTCCACACATGCCGCCGGTTTGAATTCTGCAGGGATGTCATACTGCTGGTCACGGAACATACTCCTGATGAATACATCAGGCACCTTGAGGAAAGGAGCTACAGGTACATACGCACCAGGGGCGAAAAGGTGGATATGGCAGAGGCGCTGGAGCTTCTGGCAGACAGATACAATGTAAAAAGAATCGTGACTGACACAGGACGGGTACTTGGTAATCTGTTGCTTGATGCCCGGCTGGTTGATGAGGTCAGCCTTCTGATCCACCCGCTGATAAAGGGGAAAGATGCTTACGGCATGTTCAATGACATTGCCGCAACAATGAGCCTCAGCCTTATACGGGAAGAAAAATTCGATAACGGGTGTGTTTGGATTGTCTACAAGCCTGAGTATGACAATCCGAAGCATGAATAGGATGTCGCAAGACAGGTGAGACTGCTGACAGGCAGTCGCGCTTGTTTTCAGCAGCCAGTTCTGAACCCGGCAGGTACGAAGTGAACCCGGCAGGTACGAAGCGAACCCGGCAGGTACGAAATGAACCCGGCAGGTATGAAGAGAACCCGGCAGGTCAATAAACAGCCAGTCCTAATTCCCTGCTGCCTTTTGCTGGAACTCCAGTTCGCCCTTCATTGCCTTGCTGAAGAATAGGCCGCCTTCGGTCAGATCATAATCCCATGATTTGATTATCTGGGGCCACCACTCGGCGTCATAGACCCAGCACATCCAGCTGATGCCCCTTGCTTCCAGGAATTTGATCAATCGATTGCCATAATCCTGGTATTCAGGAGATTTCATGTCAGTGTGCATGCCGAACTCCGTAGCAACCACCGGATACTTATCTGCTGCAAAGGCGAAGTTCTCCTCCCACCTGGGCTCCCAGGGCTGACCACGCTTGAACGCATAAGGGTGAGTAACATAGGCAATACCTTCCGCATTTACCGGGTCATCGCGGAGAGGGGATAGGTCATACGCCCAGTCGAGCCCCGCAACCAGCGGTATCGTTTCCGGGTCATGGGCTCTTATCAGGTTGATCATGGTTTCATTTATCTTTTTCCACTCAGACCATGGCAGTGAACCCAGCTCACCCCGGTAGATTGTTGGTTCGTTGAAAAGCTCATAGAAGGCTACTGTATTGTTCCCTGCAAAATTCCGCGCGATGGTCCTCCAGAACTCATATGTCTCAGTCTTTGTTGTGTTGTACATCGGATCCTGAAACAGCTCCGTCCCGAGATTACCGATAGAATGCCAGTCGATAATTATATACATCCCGAGGTCAGTACACCACTCAACGGCATCATGCAGCAGCTCAAGATACTTTTCAGGCGTTCTTTCTCGCCATGCGACAGGGTGAACCGGAATGCGCACTATCATAGCCCCGGTCTTTTTAACCTGCTCGAAGTGGGCCCTGTTCCAGTGTCCCTGCCGTTCGATCTTGTCAGGATCAGAGATTGAAACCCCCCGGAAAAGAACGGTTTCACCCTTGTCGTTGATGAATTTGTTTCCCTGGACTTTTATGAGCGGGAGCACTTTAGCTTTCGGGTCAGGTACAGGCCGGGGAGTCGGATCTCCGAAATACCATGGTTTGGCATCCTGACCGTTAAGTACCGCAGAGCAGGTAAAAACGATAAGGAAAAATGCTGTAACAAGTGATTTCGTCTTCATTTAGAGTTTATGTGTTTAACTGAATGGTTAATAGTTTTCGAATTATTGGTGATCATGAAATTAATGAATTCTGCATAAACTTCCTTCGTTCAGGAAAGAACAATCAACCCGGGTTGTTGTTATCCGGTTAACAACCACAATTTATAAAAAAATGGATAACATCAGGATAGCATTTTTCGACGCCAAACCTTATGACACCGAAATATTCAATGAACTTAACCGTGATTACGGATTCACGATCAAATATTTCAGGTTTCACCTGACGCCTGACAATGTGGTGCTTGCACAGGGCTATGACGCGGTTATCATATTTGTCAATGACACTGTTGATGCATCGATGATCAGGCAGCTGAAGGAGTACGGTGTGAAGCTCATTGCACTTCGCTCTGCGGGATTCAACAACGTGGATCTGAAGGCCGCGCTTAATAACATAAGGGTGGTGCGGGTGCCGGCATACTCTCCTCATGCAATCGCCGAGCACACAGTGGCGTTGATGCTGACGCTCAACCGCAAGGTGCACAGGGCTTACTTCCGGACACGTGATACAAACTTCGCTCTGCAGGGACTGATGGGATTCGACATGTACGGTAAAACAGCAGGGGTGATCGGCACCGGGAAGATAGGGAAGGTGTTGGTAAGAATTCTGCGCGGCTTCGGGATGGAGGTACTTCTGAATGACAATTACCCGGATGAGAAGTTTGCTGCTGAGACCGGCAGCCGCTATACCTCGCTGGAGGAGATCTACCGCCTCTCTGACATTATTTCTCTCAACTGCCCGCTGACGCGGGAAACTGAATACATGATCAACTCGTCATCAATTGCCATGATGAAGAAGGGTGTCATGCTGATCAATACAGGTCGTGGGAAGCTGATCCGCACCGCTGATCTCATCGAGGGGCTCAAGAGCGGGCAGATAGGCTCGGCCGGCCTCGATGTGTACGAGGAGGAGAGCCGGTTCTTCTTCGAGGATCTCTCTGACAGGGTGCTGGCTGATGATGTTCTGGCACGGTTGCTGACATTCAACAATGTGATTATCACCTCGCATCAGGGCTTCTTTACACGCGAAGCCATGCACAACATTGCGGAGACAACGCTCAGGAACATTGATGATTATTTTGCGGGGCGAAACCTCGAAAACGAGGTCTGCTTCAACTGCAGCAATTTGCCAGCCGGGCTGAAACCGGAGAAGGAAACATGTTCCAGCTGTACTAAATAATTCCGGATCCCCAGCCAATATTCATGGGCCCTGCTGCTTCTTCGCCGCGTGCGGCAGAACCCTGCTACTTGAGAAAAACTTGACATTTGATTTTCAGGGGTTTAACTTTGACCGGTATTTCAACCAAACCCGAAAAGTAGCCATGAAAAAGAGACTATTCCTTGTCATCACTGTTTTACTTCTCTTTGCAGTATCATCAGCAGCCCAGTTCCAGTTTGGCGCTGGTGTAAAGGGAGGCTTGAACCTTTCCACCCAGACAACTACGGGTGAGGGCGCCGGAGTAGCGGTGCGCCAGCTGATAGGATATAACGGCGGCGTCTATGGCAACCTCTTTATTACCGACAAGATTGGCTTCCAGGCGGAACTTGCCGTCTGCTCCCGCGGATCCGACTGGGATGATGTCTATTACAATGTCAAGGACAAACTGACATATATTGACCTCCCGCTGCTCTTTAAATTCCAGCCCCTCAAATATGCCAATGTACATGTCGGGCCGTCGTTCGGTTACCTCCTCTCTGCAAAGCAGGAAGACAAGGACGACGGTGAGATAACAGACATACGCGACTGGTACAACAGCCTCGATGTGGGACTTGCATTTGGCGCCGAAGCGAACCTGCCCTTCAGGATCAACTTCACAGTCAGGTATGTTCTCGGCCTTGTCTCCGCTACCAATGACGAGGAGTACATTGACCCGTGGAGGAATAATTTCCTGCAGTTCTCATTGGGATTCAGACTGATAGGGGACAAATAACCACAAAAAAAGGAGACCCGTTCAGCCGGGCCTCCCTTTTTCAGGTTATTTGATCAGAATAATTACTTCACAGCTGCCCTGTAGAGCTCGGCAACCTTCTTCCAGTTAACCACATTCCAGAAATTTGCAACATACTCCGGCCTGCGGTTCTGGTACTTGAGATAGTATGCATGTTCCCAGACATCGAGGCCAAGTATGGGCTGTCCGCGTTTTGCAGCCACATCCATCAGCGGGTTGTCCTGGTTCGGTGTCTGTGACACGAACAGCTTGCCGTTGGCGTCAACAGCCAGCCACGCCCATCCGCTGCCGAACTGCGTCTTCGCTGCCGTTTCAAATTCAGTTTTGAACTTGTCGAATGAGCCGAAGGTTTCCTCGATTGCATTCAGCAGGTCACCTTCAGGCTGACCACCGCCGTTGGGCCCCATGATATTCCAGAAGAGGGTGTGGTTGTACAGACCTCCTCCGTTATTGCGAATTACAGGTGCATAGATGCTGACTCTCGTGAAAATGTCCTCGAGGGTCAGATTGTCAATTTTAGCCTCGCCGGCTGCCTTGACAAAATTGTCGAAATATGCCCTGTGATGTTTTGTGTAATGGATCTCCATTGTCTGGGCGTCGATGTACGGCTCCAGTGCGTTGTATGCATACGGGAGTTCCGGAAAGGTATAATTCTGTGCCATAGTTTTGTTGTTTATTGTTATCAGTCCAAATACAATCGTTAAAATCAGAAAAGCCTTTGGTTTCATTTTCTTGTTATTTATCCGTTAAACAGATTACGGTTGAAATTGTTCAATGCTGAATTTTTCATATATTGAATTGATTTAGTATTTTCGTCACTACCGGAATGACTTTAAAAATTGAATATTATGAAATGGCAGGGTCATCGCGGCAGGGACAATAAAAATCGAATACTATGAAATGGCAGGGTCGTCGCGGCAGCGACAATGTTGAAGACCGCAGGGGAATGAGCACCGGCACGAAGGTTGTCGGAGGCGGGATAGGCACACTTGTAATTGTATTGCTCGTTTACCTTCTCGGCGGTGATCCATCGGGCATTCTTCAACAATCGGGCTCGACCGGAACATCTGGTCCGGTTGAGGCTTCGGAAGAAGAGAACTCTATGGCTCAGTTTGTGTCTGTGGTGCTGGCTGACACAGAAGAGGTCTGGGGAAAAATTTTTGCCCAGTCGGGAGCCACTTACCGTCAGCCGACACTGGTGCTTTTCAGGGATCAGGTCCAGTCAGCCTGCGGCTATGCCACTGCTGCCAGCGGACCGTTCTACTGCCCGGGTGATGAGAAGGTGTACATTGATCTCAGCTTCTTTGATGACCTCAGGGAAAAGTATGGTGTCTACGGCGACTTTGCAATAGCATATGTTGTGGCACACGAAATCGGACATCATGTCCAGAAACAGATGGGAATCCTCGACGAGGTTCAGACCGAGCGGCAGCGTCTCAGCGAGGTCAGAGGCAATCAGCTTACTGTCAGGCTCGAGCTGCAGGCTGATTTCCTCGCAGGGGTGTGGGCGCACTATGCAAGCGAGATGTTCAACTCCATTGAGGAAGGTGACATCGATGAGGCCCTCAATGCTGCAGCTTCAATCGGTGACGATGTGCTTCAGAAGAAATACCAGGGCAGGGTTGTACCTGACAGCTTCACCCACGGAACCGCAGCACAGCGCTCGAGCTGGCTCCGCAAGGGGTGGGAGACAGGTGACCTTGATAAGGGTGACACTTTCTCCGGCGCAATTTAAGCTTCCGGCCGATGCCTTTGACAGCAGTCAGGTGTTCTTTGCGCTGTCGGCCGTACAGATCCCGGGTGGTGTGGCGCTGTGCCGGGATGGACTGTTAATTAGTTTAGATGTAATATTGTGACCCCCTGTGACGTTTTCTCTTTTAGATTGTTAAAAGAACTCTGAGATGAAGAGGTTTATGATGATGCTGGTACTGATCTCTGCTGTTGCGGTTGTCAGAGGTGAAGAACCGTTTTCTTCTGCAAGTGTGCAGAAAAAGTATCCTTCCGGTGTCAACAAGAATCAAAGGCCAAAATCATCAGCCACCACCTGGCCGAGATGGACATTGCACTCGAACCTGCTCGGGTTCGTGCAGTTCGGTCCTGTTGTAACAGCTGAGTATAACATTACCAGACAGTTAAGCCTTAGCGCTCACGCGCGATTTTCCTCAGTGGGTGCACTGACACCCATCCTCCATCAGGCCGATACCGATAAGGGAGGCAGACCTGATAATTTCTCCGGGATTGCCTTTGGCGGCGGACCTGTGTGGTTCTTTAAAGTGAAGAAGGATAAAGCTTATCTCGGCATCATCGGTGAGTATGAGATGTCAGACGTGCTTTACCTGGAGGATTATGTCAATGAATGGAGCCGTGATAATAAGAAGGTCGTCATGATGGTCAATACCGGTTACAGGTTCATGTTCGGGCAGAAGCTCATACCCGCATCCTCAAGGAAAGGAGATCTGTTTCTCAGGGAGGGGTTGTTCATGAACGCCGGCTTATATGCAGGTGCCGAGTGGAACCAGTTTACCTGGGATTACACTTTACCGGAGTCCGGGATTGATGATTCTTCGCCCCGCCAGGGGAAAGAGGTCAAGCCCTTCGGGATGTTGGAGGTATCCGTCGGGATAGAGTTCTGAAGCCCGGTTTTTCAACTATTTTGGTGTGGGCAGCAGTATTTCTCTGAGCGGAATTTTACGCTCAGGGTCAGTCGTTTTTCATGCTGATAGGCTGCCCGGTGGCCTCGAGCACGTTCCACCACAGTTCACCCTCCACGTCAATCTTTTTGCGTTTGGCTACCACGGGCGGTATTGGCATCAGGGTGAACTGGTTGTTCCAGTATCCGACAACGAAATCAGTGCGGCCGGCAAGGGTTCCATGGATGGCGTTCTGGGCCAGGAGGTTGCAGAACTTGCTGTCATTGGCGTTGGCAGGGGAGCTGCGGATGATGTAGCTGGGGTCAATGTATTTGAGAGAATACCGGAATCCCAGGGCTTTGAACTCTGACTTGATCTTGTCTCTCAGGAAGGTGCCAATGTCCTGATGGATAATATTCCCCGAGGCGTCTTTTTGCTGCCCCTGTGCCGGGAACAGGTCCTGACCGGCTCCTTCGGCTACTACAATAACAGCATGGTGCCTTTCTTCCAGTCTCTTTTTCAGGATGTTGAGAAATCCCTTTTCGCCGTACAGGTCGAAGGAGATTTCCGGTACCAGTACAAAATTGACCTCCTGGACCGCGAGGGCAGCGTTGGCAGCGATGAACCCGGAGTCGCGTCCCATCAGTTTTATAAGGGCGATGCCGTTGTATGCATCATGTGCTTCGTTGTGTGCGTTACGGATGATGTCATGGGCAATTGAAAAGGCCGTCTCGAAACCGAACGATTTCTGTATCAGGTCAATGTCATTGTCGATTGTCTTCGGGATGCCTGCCACGGCTATCTTCAGGTTTCTGCGGGTGATCTCCTCGTAGATTGCATGAGCGCCTCGCAGGGTGCCGTCGCCGCCGATGCAGAAGAGCACGTTGATGTTGAGTATCTCGATTGTGTCTACCATTTTGCCGACGTCCTGGTTACCGCGCGAGGTGCCGAGGAATGTGCCGCCCGAGAGGTGTATCTCGCTGACCATGGATGCGGTCATCTCTATCACCTCGTGGTTGTATTCCGAAATAAGGCCTTCATAGCCGTACCTGATGCCGAGGATGCGTTTGATGCCGTAGCGATAGTACAACTGGTTGACGAGGCTGCGGATGACGTTGTTAAGACCCGGGCAGAGACCGCCGCAGGTTATTATTCCGACTTTCGTTTTTGCCGGTTCGAAGTAGATCATCTCTTTGGGGCCTGCTTTCTCGAATGAGACCGGGGTTTCGCCTGTGGCGCGGCAGTGCTCGTAGTTCTCCGATGAGACATCATAGATTACCCGTTCTTCGTCGCCGATGAATTTATAGACCTGGCTCTCTGCGCGCTGGCCCGTTTTAAGGGGTGAGATGACATTTCCCTTTCCGAGTGTTGAGACGATGAAGTCTTCGTATTTCATTGCCATACAAGTTGTTCCTGGATTCTTTACATACCGGTGATGTTATTCATCCGGTACGCTCAAAGATAGTCAATTTTCACGGGAGAGGGGAGGGGGTGGAACTGGTGTTGTGTGACGGGTGGACTTGAGGTTTTAAGTTTCGGTGGAGTATCACAATGAAGCAGCTTAGTGATTTCGAGTCATTTGTTGAATAAAAAACCATAGTGATTTATGTTATTGTATTACTGCAAATGCATAACTTAGATGTTGAATCGATCTGTTTGTCTCTTTGGTTCATTTTGGAGTAGTGCGGGTGCTATTGGCGGGGAGGATGCCATTGGGACTGACGGGGCTGTGCATTAAGTAAACCGGAAGTAGAAGGCCATATGATCAGGCATACTTAGGCCTGCCAACGCCCGAATAGTTCTCCCTGAATATATTATTTACTTTAAGTGGACTTATAAGAGTGTTAGCGGCAATGTTAACACAGTCAATAAATTATGATAACAGAATTACAAAAAGCCCTAGCTATTAGAGCATGGAATGAAGCTTCTGAATTTTTTAATTTTAAGATGTTAGCACCTTATACCTTGACAATTAATGGTGTGGATAAAGAAGTATTTGCCTTTATAGATGGATATGGTTCACCTAATGGCACATTAGTTAATCTAACTTCTGAACCAGATTTTGAGATTGACATTGAAATTTCAGAATGGGCGGAAAAGAATAATGTTTTCGTCAGTTTTATTAATGTTGATTTATTTCAATCATTTGATAAAAATTACTTTACTGAAATATTAAAAGATTGGCGAAAATACTAATATGTCTTTTTATAAATTCATAAAAAATAAACACTGCCGCTAACAGGTCGGTGTATGCAATTGGCGCTCCGCACCGCGAGAATCTTCTGGCTAAAGAAGATTGTTAAGTGGTCGGCGGTGCGGCCCGGCCCCGCTCCCGCGGGGCACTCCCTGGTGGTGTCACGGTTTTTGCCAACGCGAGAATAATCAAATCAACATCATAACCCTGTATCGCACCACGAGTGCAAAAACACGCGCCACCGCGACTCTGCGCCAACGCCACATACCGCCGAACGTTGTGTGCAACCTTATGCTCGATTGAATGGCTTTAATTAATGAACAGAAAGATATGCTAAAAAAATTATTTTTATTTGGTTCTATTGCTTTGCTCATTTGCTCATGTGATCCAGGAGCAACAGATATATACGAAGTAGATAATCAATCTGACTGGAGGATACAAGTTGGTTATAAACAATGGAATGTTGATACAGTATTAACGTTAGAACCTAAAGAATTAAAAATAATATATGTAAACTATTATTTGGGTGTTGCCAATGATGAATCAGATGGATTTTTAAATTGTTTTGAGTCATTATATATCAATGTAAATGACACTTTAAAAATAGAAATGGACTATTTGCAGAGGGAAAATTGGAATCTAAAAATTACTTCAGGAAATGCACGGAAGGGTGATGGAGGAGTCGCAAAATATAAATTAACTATAACGAATAACGATATCGTAAGAAAACTAAAATAAAAGAGTAACCAAATAAAAAGTCAGCACACAATAGGTCGGTAAGTGCAACTGCCTACGGCACCGCGACTATCTCGTGGCTAAAGCGACAGATCTGTAATTGGCGGTGCCGGCCGGCCCCGCTGGTGCGGGGCACTCGCACCTGGTGTCACGGTTTTTGCATACCACGACAAATTTGTAACGAAAAGATTAGTACAACATATCATCACGATGGCAAAAACTCGCGCCACCGCTAAGCTGCGCCAACGCCACATACCGCCGAACGTTAGCGCCAATCGCGTACGATAAAGTCACATCCTTTACAGAGTTTAAGACACATAGTTTACACTTTTCTTATGCAAACTGCCTTTATTCTAATGTTATAGCCCATTTCGTATATGCAATAAATAATTAAACAACATCAAACTCTGCTCCCATATGAAAAAAATTATTCTCTTTTTTTGCATCCTAGTACTTATTGCATCAAATTGCACCAAACAAGGTGAAGGAGAAGCATTCAATAAAAAAGCACAAAAGGTATACGTATATACAAGTATACCTTCTGAAAAGGCACAATTCAGTCTATATTTAAATCAAGACTATATTGGGAAAATTCCCTATATCGATTCGACAAATATTTATAGCATCCCTTCTGCTGCGATGGTTGTATACATAAGAAAAGGAAAACAAGAATTGGTAGCAAAAGATATGGGAGAATCCTTTTATTCATCAGTCTCATTCAATAGAACAATCAAAAAACTGAATGTTTGGTTTATAAAACATTTTGAAGAACGTTCATCTATAGGCATTGGTACTCGCTTAAATGAAAATGGTTTTAAACAAAGTTCTATCGACAATGTCATGGTATTTCGGTTAGATTAATATAGACTGGTGCTAACAGGTCGGTATATGCAATTGGCTTTTCCGCACTGCGAAAATCTTCTGGCTAAAGAGGATCGTTAAGTGGTAGGCGGTGCGGCCTGCCCCGGCTGCCGCCGGGGACTCCCTCCTGGTGTCACGGTTTTTGCCAACGCGAGAATAAACAAAACAACATCATAACCCTTCATCGCACCACGAGTGCAAAAACACGCGCCACCGCGAAGCTGCGGCGACATGCACATACCGCCGAACGTTAGGCACAAGCGGAGAAAAAATTGGCGACATTGATACTAAACCGAAAGAAGGATAGAATAAATGAAAGCCAACGCACAAAGCAAGAGTGTTCAAGCCCGTCCCCACTACCCTCCCTTCGCTTTCACACACTTGCTTTTCCCTACCCAATTAATGAACTATTGTATAATGAATAAAACAGGCTTAGTATGAGAGTTTCAAGACTAACTATTAATAATTTCAGGGGAATAAAATCCGGAAAGCTTTATTTTTCTGGCCATGTTGTTTTAATTGGAGATAACAATGTGGGTAAATCAACAATTTTTGAAGCTCTTGATTTGACTTTAGGGCCAGATAGAGCAAATCGTAATCCAGTGGTTGATGAACATGATTTCTATAATGGGAAATACATTTCAAATGATAATGAAATTAATAATCCAGAGATTGATATTGAAGTAGTAATTACGGACTTATCTATAGACCAGCAAAGCTATTTTAAGGATTATATTGAATGGTGGAATGTAGATGAAAATGATTTACATACTTCACCTCCTCCGAAATCGATTGATAAAAAAAATATAGTTGCCGCGTTAAGAGTTTCTTTTATTGGCAAATATGATGAAGAAGATGATGATTTTATTGGAGCAACATACTACACAAGAACAATTGAGGAAAATGATAGACCTCAGTCATTTTCGAAAAAAGATAAACAAAAATGTGGATTTCTTTATCTCAGAACATTAAGAACCGGCTCAAGAGCTCTAAGTTTAGAAAAAGGCAGCTTGCTAGATATTATTTTAAGATTAAAAGAATTGAGACCACAGATGTGGGAAAAAACAATTGCAGAACTTAATCAATATAAAGTTGCTGCAGATCCAGAATTAGGTATTTCAGGAATTCTAGAAAGTATTGAAACTGCAATAAAAAAATTTGTGCCTAAGGAATGGGGTATTACCCCTCATCTTAAAGTATCTAATTTAACAAGAGAACATCTCAGAAAGATTATTACAGCCTTTATTGCTACTGGTTCTGGTGAGCATTCAGCCCCATTTTATAGACAAGGTACAGGGACCATTAATATTCTTGTATTGGCAATGTTATCACAAATAGCAGAAGAAAAACAGAATGTAATCTTTGCAATGGAAGAACCAGAAATAGCCATTCCTCCATACACACAAAAACATATTGTTCATGAAATTAAAAAACTTTCAGCACAATCATTGTTTTCTACTCATTCTCCATATGTTATTGAAGAATTTGATATATCACAAACTGTCGTTCTTTCAAGAGACGATGATGGTATATTAAATCAATCGGAAATACAATTACCTGATGGGATTAAATTAAAAACTTATAGACAAGAATTTCGTCAAAGATTTAGCGAAGGACTTTTATCCAGAAGAATAATAATAGCAGAGGGACAAACAGAAACAACTTCTTTACCAGCAGTTGCAAGAAGACTTTCAGAACTTAATCCAACTAAATATTCATCACTTGAATCACTAGGGATTTGTATAATAGATGCAGGTAGTGAAACTAAGATTGTGCCTTTCGCTAAATTGTATAGAAAGCTTGGTAAGAGAGTATTTGCTCTATGCGATAAGCAAAGTGAGGAAGATAAAAATTTTATTGAAGAAAATGTAGAAAAACTATTCATGCATTCAGAAAAAGGATTTGAAAATCTCGTCCTTAAAAATACAACAACTGATGCAATGGAGCGATATTGTGAATTATTAGATTGGCCATCTCATTTAAGAAAAAAATATCCAAATCCTATTGATGATCTACAAAATGCCTTATTAGAATATTTTTTATGGTCTAAGGGTAGTTGGGGAATTGCCGATTTCTTATCACAATGCCAAGAGTCGGAAATTCCTCAATGGCTTAAATATGTTTGCACTGAAATTAAAAAGTTGTATGAATCCTCACCAGAAATTTAATTGGATATGGCTAGTGAGAAATTTGAATTTTCAGACGAGCAAAAAAGAATTATTAAGGATTTCAGCAATCAATTAATTATTGGTGGTCCAGGTTCTGGAAAAACTACTATTTCAATAATAAAAGCAGGTCAATGGGTTGAGAAATTATGCGAAAATCAAAATGTACTTTTCTTAAGTTTTGCAAGAGCAACGGTATCGAGGATTATTGAAGCAATTGATGAACATAAATTATTATCAAAAGAAATCAAAAAGAGAATTTATGTTGATACATATCATGCATTTTTCTGGAAAGTAATTAAAACACATGGGTATTTATTAGGTCTACCAAGGAACTTGTCTATTTTAACACCATCTAGTGAAGCAATTGCATTGTCAAATATTAGAAACGCCTATGGTAAAGACAAAGATTTAAGTAAAAGGGAATTGGAAGACAAGAAACAAATTGAATATCTTGCTATTAGAAAACTTGCATTTGAACAAGGAGAGATTGCTTTCGATCTTTTTGCTGAATTAACTTATGCACTTTTAGAAGACTGTAATAAAATACTTAATTTATTGAGCATTTCATTTCCAGTGATAATCTTGGATGAATTCCAAGATACAAATTTTGAACAATGGAAAGTAATTCAAATTTTAGGAAAAAAATGCGTTATGATTGCTCTTGCTGATTCTGAACAAAGGATTTTCGACTTTATTGGTGCTGACCCACAAAGGATAAATCAATACAAAGAGTATTTTACACCAAATGAATTTAATTTGAGTAATGAAAACCATCGCAGCAATGGTACTGATATTGTAAAATTTGGAAATGATATTTTGAAGGGTGATTTTCAAGATGAATATAATGGAATAGAACTTTTAACATTTCCATCTAATAGCAATCAGGCTTTTTCAGAGCTTAAAATAAATACAATAAAAGCACGTAAAAGACTAATTGAAAGAGGTTTAAAAAATTGGACATTAGCCATATTGGTACCCACAAAAAAACTGATGAGAGAAGTATCAGATAATTTTAGTTTAAAAACTTCAAGTTTACCATCGATCCATCATCATGCTATTATTGATATGCATGGGGCCATATTAGCAGCCGAAGTAATTGCTTTTTTATTACAACCAATTAATAGTAATGAGGATTTCGACCAATTTATTCATTTAGTAAGCAACTTTTTTTATGGGAAGGGCGGTGAAACGCCAACAAAAACAGATATAAATGAAGCATCAGCAATTCTAAAATCATATGATAAATTGCATGACATAATTAAAGCAAATAAAGAAATTCCAAAGAATAGTGTATTGCTTGCAGTTTTCGAAGGTTATAACAATTGCAGAAAACTAGAATTTACTGGTAGTCCATACGATGACTGGTTGACAATAAGAAACACTTTGGAATCTTCAAATTGTAAAAGATTAAAAAATATTGCTCTAGAGGCTAAGAATCTCAGACTATTGAACAGAGGTTCGCAATTAAGAGAGTCTTTATCTCAAAATTGGCGAAATTATGGAGCATATAGAGATGCGCTTGAAATTGTAAGGCAAGCTTTTATTGTGGAACACTTTGCAACATCTCAAAATCCAGAAAAAGGAGTGGTAGTTATGAATATGCATAAAGCTAAAGGTAAACAGTTTGATGAAGTAATAATATTTGAAGGTTGGCCAAAATGGGCTAAAAGAGAAATTGTTAGTAACCCAGATAGAATAGTAATGGGAAATAAAAGAGATACAGATATGACAAAATATAAATACATTTTAAGGGTAAGTGTAACAAGGGCGAAATTTCGAACGACAATAATGACTCCAAAAGAAGACCCTTGTGTTTTATTCCTTTCATAATTTGTAGAATGATTAAATATATATCACTTTCCCTTCGCTGCAAGGCACATTTGCAAAACACACAAAGCCAACGCTTCAACCAAATTTTGCCAAAGAGCCTTTTCGCCCTTCCCGCTCTAAAACTGGATTGAGAATCATTGCAAATATGATAAAAAACAGACCGAGAATTAAAAAACCGCCAGTGCCTAACAGGTCGGTATATGTCATTGGCTTTTCCGCACCGCGAGAATCTTCTGGCTAAAGAGGACTGTTATGTGGTCAGCGGTGCGGCCCGCCCCGGCTCCCGCCGGGGACTCCCACTGGTGTCACGGTTTTTGCCAACGCAAGAATAAACAAATAATATCCTATCCCTGCATCGCACCACGAGTGCAAAAACGCGCGCCACCGCGATGCTGCGCCAACATGCACATACCGCCGAACGTTAGCGGCAACATATTGCATATCATCTAAATACTTAAGCCATGCCACAAAATGAATCAAAAGCATTTCATGTAATCGGGAAGCAAAAATGCAGTGAAAATGGGAACTGCAATGCAGTAAAAACGGGAACAGGAATACAGTAAAATCGGGAACAATAATACAGTGATAAGTTAACGTGATTATTAACCTGTGCTACCTTTCAGGTTTTGATAAAAAAGACTGAGATGGAGGCACGACAAAAACAACTTATCATTATGTATCATGAGATCCGAAGACTCCGCGATGCTGAACATTTTTCCATTCAGCGCATAGCGGATCAGTTAAAAATCAACTTCCGGACAGTAAAGAAGATACTGGGTATGACGGAAGAAGATTATGACAGGTTTATAGAGAAGAAGTGGGCAAAGGCCCGTCATCTTGATCCCTACCGTGATTTTATTGTCAAATACCTTCAGCAGTACCCTGATACTCCGGCGGCAGTAATGCATGATAAGCTCAAGGAGCGGTTTAATACAATACCGAAGGTTGATCCGAAGACAGTTTACAGCTATGTGATGATGGTACGCAGGGACCATAGTATTGTCAGGGTCAGTGCCAGCGAGCGACAGTACTCAGCAGTACCGGACCTTCCTCCCGGACACCTGGCCCAGGTTGACTTTGGGGAGAAGAACCTGCGGAGAGGTACCGGGGAGTGGGCCAAGGTTCACTTTTTCGTAATGCTTTTGTGTTACAGCCGCCAAAAATTTGTTTTGTTTCTTGACAGGCCCTTTACTTCTGATGATGCAGTCATAGCCCATGAGAAGGCATTTGAGTTCTTCGGAGGTATACCCCTGGAGATAATCTATGATCAGGACACTGTTTTTCTGCACCGGGAAAATGGCGGAGATTATATTATGACAGATGTTTTTAATCGATACCAGGCCAGCCGGGGCTTTAAGGTTACCTTTTGCCGGGCCGGTGATCCCGAGAGCAAGGGCAAGGTTGAGAACTCGGTTAAATATGTCAAGCAAAACTTTCTTTTTAACCGCACATTCATAAACACTGAGATCCTTAATGATCAGGCCATGGCCTGGCTTGAGCGAACGGGTAATGGCATGGTGCACAATACCACCCGTAAGGTGCCGCAGGAGCAGTGGCTGCTTGAGCGGCCCTTCCTACGTCGCTGGATGCCACTACTCACAGCTGCAAGAGTTAATGGTCATAAGGTTATTAAAACAAATACAATAAAGTACCGGGGCAACAGTTACTCGCTTCCTTTCGGAACCTACCGTAACGACGAGTCGAGAGTATTTGTAACAGAAGAGGGTAATCAGCTGGTTATAAAAGATACCGGCGGAAGTATAATCACCACACATCTTATCCCGGAGGGGGTGGGTAATAATATCATAAACACTAATCATCGCAGGGATACCTCCATTAAACTTGATGCTCTCCGTGGCAGAGTAAGGGAGTTCTTTGGTCACACCGGTGAGATAGATACATTTATCGATAAGATCAACACTCTTTATCCCCGCTATGTCCGGGACCAGCTTACGGCGGTTCTGACGGCGGCAGAGAGAAGCGGGCAGCAGCAGGCAGAGGTAGCCCTTGAGTTTTGTGTGCATAACAGCCTGTTCAGCGCCAGTGACTTCAAATCGATCCTCCAGGGCCAGCTCTCCGGCAGGACCCACCCTACGGCGCCACGACCAGTCATCAAGCCCCTGGGAGATGCTAAGACACAGCTGATAGTGAACATAGAGCCCGAGAGAAGTGACATACGGGAGTACGAAGTGATTTTTAACCAAAGCCTCTGATGTCATGAGTCAGTATATACCACTTATCAGGCGTCAGGCCACACGCCTTCGCCTATCGGGTATCGGGGGTAACATAACCAGCCTTCTGGATGAGGCAGAACAAAACTCTCCGAGTTACGATGAGTTCACACATAATTTATTCTCTTACGAGATTAAGGGCAGGGAAGCCAAACAACTTACACTGAAGATGAAGCTTGCCAGGCTGCCATTAAATCATGACCTTGACAGCTATGACTTTAATTTTGCCTCAGGACTGTCGGCTCAGCAGCTGAACCAACTCCGTGAGCTCAACTGGCTGGATCAATGCTACAATATCATGTTTAGCGGACCATCAGGAACCGGCAAAACATACATCTCTGCAGGCTTGTGTTATGATGCCCTTCAGCGTGGTTACAAGGCATACTTCCGGGGTATGAACGATATCCTGGCCACACTGCGGATGAAGGAACTTACCCCGACCGCAGTAAAGGAGTTTAAAAGACTCTCAGAAGCTCAGCTTATTGTTATTGATGATGTTATGACCCTGCCTCTTGGAAGGGAAGATGGCAACCGGTTCTTTGTCTGCTTAAATCAAATCTATGAGACCACATCTTTTATAATCACAACAAACAAATCCCCGGCAGAGTGGGCCAGATCAGTCGACGATGAGACTCTGGCAACAGCGCTACTTGACAGGTTGCTTTACAAGTGCCAGTTAATCCAACTCCAGGGTAAGAGTTACAGAATGCAGAACAGACAAACAATTTTTTAAATCTTGATGAAAGCTTACGAGAAAATAGGCATAATTTTACACCAGAGTCACTGCAGTATTGTTCCCGAAAACACTGCACTCTTGTTCCCAAATTTACTGCACTTCATTTTCCCGAAATCACTGTATTTCTTTTTCCTGTTTACAATTTCAAAAATTCCGAAGCAGGATTGATTATATCAATCAACATCTACAGGTTGTGGATGCTTCTCTGAAAAACACTTCAAACTGGCTTTCAAGCTACAGCATTAAAAACAATCCTATTTCAGAAGCCTTGGGATTGCCTTCATCAGATTATGGGCATCTAAAACATCCCGTAAAAGATTATCTCAGGATCTTTAACTACACAAGAAGTAAAAACATAGAGTTTTCAATTCTTGAATTGTATAATGCCTTTAAATCCTATTTGAAGGAAATTTTAAAAGAAATGTACTCAAAAGATCCGATGAAAATAGTAGGTAAAGTAAACACTCAAAGTTTGACCTATGTAGAAATTGTTACTCTAGGTTCTTATGAAAACATTTCGGAAAAAATGACTAATTCAGTCTTTAGAAAACTTGAGGACGAAAAAAGTACTCCGAAACTTCTAGAGAAAATCTTATGTCACACTTCTATCAGCCTTGATGAAAGCTTGAAGAATAAGGCATTAATGTACTTAGAAATGCGACATCTAATCATACACAATGATGGTAAGGCAGATGAAAGGTTTAAACAATCATATGGGACGCTCCTAAGGCTTAAAGCTGATGATAAGCTACCAACAACCTTTGATACTGTTAGAGAGGCAATTCAATGTATAAATTCCTTAAGTGAAGCAATTGACATTGATTTAATTACTAGTGGTTTATTAGATAGAAGGTAACTATTTGCGAAATAAATTCATAATTAAATAAATATGCTGCCCCTAACAGGTCGGTATATGTCATTGGCTTTTCCGCACCGCAAGAATCTTCTGGCTAAAGTGGACTGTTAAGTGGTCGGCGGTGCGGCCTGCCCCGGCTCCCGCCGGGGACTCACTCCTGGTGTCACGGTTTTTGCCAACGCGACAATCAACAAATCAACATCATATCCCTGCATCGCACCACGAGTGCAAAAACACGCGCCACCGGGACTCTGAGGCAACGCCACATACCGCCAACGTTAGTGTTAATGAATTGAACCACTGCTCAGTATACGACTCCTTGATAAACTTCGATTAAACCGCGACCACTTATTTGGCACATTTGCTTTTGCGCTACACTACATCCAGCCCGCACACAAAAGCAAAAGAGCCAAATGACTTCGCTCCGTTACATATACAAGAGCAAAAAAATAAACATTTAATAATTTTAACTATGAATAGATTTCGATTTGTTAACATTGGCAAAGACCTCGCTACAATAGTCAGCAATTTGACTATTAAGTTAAATGAGGCTCCGTATGGTCTAATATTCGAGTGTTCGTCTGAGATTTTAGAACCAGATAATAAACAAATGCTTCCAGACGGTTCATTTTCTGATGAATACCTACATGATCTCCTAAAAGACTTTATGTTTAAAAACAAATATAAGGAACTTCCAATAGGAATCACTAATTATCCATTGAACGAAGAGCTATATTCTTCTTGTTACAGAGAATCTGCAATTCTATCTCTGGCAAATTGGAATAGTTTCTCAACATACCCAATTCAAAAAGGTATTAAATATTTATTAGCTGATGCAATTCTTACCTTCTATATTGATTATGCGCCTCATGAAGATAAAACATATGGTTGTCCTAGTGACTTTTGTGATAATCTTACCGATATAAACATTGGAATGAAGAAAGGGGAATATTGTGGAAAATGTAAAAGATTAATAGCAAATGCCGTTGAACAAAATCAAATTTCATTGGCAACGGTAGCATCCATAAATAGACTTCTTGATGATGTTGCTGATCGCAAAGTTTGTTTCATCATCATGCCTTTTGATCCCCAATATAATGCTGTATACAAAAGCATAAAAAATGTAGTAACATCCCATGGATTTACATGCAGTCGAGATTCAGAAATTGCAAGTCACTCCATTATTATGGATACCATTAAAGAAATGATAATTAGAGCAGACTTAATAATCGCGGATTTAACGGGAAAAAATCCTAACGTCTTTTACGAATTAGGGTTTTGTCATGCTCATGAGAAACATTCTATTTTATTAACACAAAATAAAAAAGATGTTCCATTTGACGTTCGACATAGACGATATCTCCATTATAAGGATTACAATGATCTTGAGGTTAAATTAAGTAATGAATTGAAAACCGTTTAACCTTAATTATTTGACCTAAACATTTAATTAATAATACTATAGGCTATGATCTTTGAAAGAGAATACTTTAAATCTTACCTGGTAAATGAATCCAAAATAAAAGACATTTTAACCGAATCAAGAATTTCAAGTTATAGGTCAATATCCTCGAATAGTCAAACAGTCTTTTTATCCCACAAACATGATGACCTTGATGAGGTTCGTGGAGTCATAGGAATGCTTGAGAAACACGGGGCAAAGGTATATATTGATAGTATGGACAATAAGATGCCTGCGCAAACGTCAGGTGAAACAGCAGTTAGGATAAAGGAAGTAATCAAGTTCTGCCGTAAGTTCATTCTGTTAGCTACTGAAAGAGCAATTGAGTCATATTGGTGCAATTGGGAACTTGGAATTGGTGATACATACCGTTATATTGACCATATCGCTATTTTGCCAATAAAGGAAAAAGGTTCGTATGATCATAATTATAAAGGAAACGAGTATTTGCAAATCTATCCAAGAATTGACTATAATAACGAGTTTACTAATGCTACTGGATATACTTTTAAATCAGGATTTTATTTTAAACTACCGCCAGACAAGAATGGGAAAATATATATTACTGAACTAGGTCAATGGCTAAATCAATGAAGTATTGTTTAAATATAGCAATCTTCTATTATTCATAACTTTGTAACAACAGGACTCCATTATAGTTATGACTTAAAATTGAAATACAATGGAAAAGCATTTAGAATTTATTCAAGGAGTAATAAATCGCCATAATTCTAATTCATTTACCTTAAAGGGATGGTCGATTACTTTAATTTCTGCTCTTTTCGCTCTTTCAGGAGCAATCAGTGAGCCAAATGTTGTATTAATCGGTTTGATCCCGGTAATCCTTTTTTGGGGGTTAGATGCATTTTATCTATCAAAGGAAAGATGTTTCGTGGACCTTTACAATGCGGTAGCAGAAAAGAGCTACAGTATTCCAAAAGTGAAATGTTTCAAACAACATAATATTAATGGATCAAAAGAATTGGAAACTGGTATGATTTCCAGTTTCAATATGAATTTTAAAATATTCAAAATCTGGAAGAATAACTGCATACGCCGGATAATCTGACCACATTGCGCCGGAGTAAATTGACCACATCA
>CAZWOC010000026.1:0-5334 GCA_964635655.1 uncultured Rikenella sp.
GTCTGAGAGTCTGAGAGTCTGAGAGTCTGAGAGTCTGAGAGTCTGAGAGTCTGAGAGTCTGAGGGTCTGAAGGTCTGAAGGTCTGTCGCTGCGCGACACCGGCCCTGCAAGCTGGCTCCTGCGCTAAAATGACCCACCGGGTCATTTCTTTACGCTTGGCCCTGGTCTTGCGGTCTGGCAGTCTGGCAGTCGTGCAGTCTGGCAGTCGTGCAGTCTGGCAGTCGTGCAGTCTGGCGGTCATACGGTCTGACATTAGATTTTCTTTGGCTGCAGTCCATTCAGTATTGTTGCCTGGCGAATTGCGAACGTACCTGCCTGCAGGCGTATGTCCGACCTGGCCGAAGGCCATCAGGATTTATAAAAGCCTGCATCTCTCAAATCCCTTTCCCCCGACATTTTCTATCTTTGTCCGGAACAAACATCTGACAACATGTTTTCGGGAATAGTAGAGGAAGCTGCACCAGTGGTGCGAATTGAACAGGAAAAGGATAACATCCATATTACGATGCAGTGCTCGTTCGCCGGTGAACTGAAAATCGACCAGAGTGTGTCGCACAACGGCGTCTGCCTCACGGTGGTGAAGAAAGAGGGTGATACCTACACCGTCACCGCCATCCGCGAGACACTCGACAAGACCAACCTGGGGCTGCTGAAGCCGGGCGACAAGGTTAACCTTGAGCGGAGTACCCGCCTCGACGGACGCCTCGACGGACATATGGTTCAGGGGCACATCGATCTCACTGCAACGTGCACCTCCGTGCGCGAGGCAGAAGGCTCATGGTACTACACATTTGAATACGAACCGAAGTCGCCCGAGCACCTCACGGTGGAGAAGGGCTCAGTCAGCGTGAACGGAGTGAGCCTGACCGTTGTTAACTCAAAGGATAAATCGTTTGACGTGGCCATCATACCATTCACGTGGCAGGTGACAAACTTCCACCAGATAAAGGCAGGAACAGTTGTAAACATCGAGTTTGACATCCTCGGCAAATACATTGCGAAGATTGTCAGGCAACAGTTAGGAAAAGTCTGAAAGTCTGAGGGTCTGAAGGTCTGAGTTATCTGAGTGACTTTAATCCGCCAGCTGGCGGATCAGACCCTCAAACGAGAACGTAAGACCAGTTATTGTTATAAAAAATTGACTTCGTTTCTGTTTTGCACTATATTTGTTGCATAATAGAAATATAATTCTGATGAATTTTATTGAATTCAGGACACAGTTGTTTCCCCTGGCCTGCTTTAACGTAAACCCGGTATATGCATGGCAACCTGATTTCAACAGGAACAACCTTGTACGCTGGACAAGCCAGGGATTGATCATCAGGCTGAGGCAGGGGTATTATACTTTCCCCGAATATCTGAGTCTGCCTGATTATCCATATTACTTTGCAAACCGGATCTACCGACCCTCTTATGTCAGCCTGCATACTGCACTGGCTTCTTACGGAATCATCCCCGAAGGCGTCACCCAGATCACCAGTGTCACTTCTTTGAAAACAGCTTCATTTACCAACCTCTCTGGAACTTATGTCTACAGATCGGTCAGGGAAGACCTGATGTTCGGATACAACCCAAGGCAGATGGCAGATGGCCGATCATTATTATTTGCTTCTCCGGAAAAGGCAATCATCGACCTGCTTTACCTCTACCCTTTCTATAACACTGCCAGGGAGATGGAAGAACTCCGGCTGGATGAATACTTTATGCATGAAGAACTTAATGTCGACCTGCTTATCGAATACTCTTCCAGGATTAAGAGCCGGGCATTGGACAAAAGAGTCAAATTGCTATTAAGTAGCTATGCATCATGATACGAATCGATGACCTTAGAAATTTTTATCCGCCTCTGGTGCGCGAGAATCCAATGCACAGCAGGTATATTCTGAAGGAGTATATTCAACTTCTTATCCTTGATTACCTGTCGACGACCCAATGGATAAAGAAAATTTCGCTTATCGGGGGAACATGCCTGAGGCTGTTGAAGGGTATTGACCGGTTCTCTGAGGATCTCGATTTCGACTGTAAAGAATTGTCGAGGGAAGAGTTTATGCTCATGACTGATGACATCATTAATCTTCTTCATCGGAACGGATTTAAAGCTGAAGCCAGGGATAAAGAGAATACCCGGATAAAGGCATTCCGAAGAAATATCCATTTCCCGGAGCTTTTATTTGATTTCGGCCTTACAGGACACCGGGCGGAGCGTTTCCTGATAAAGGTTGAAGCTCAGGATCAGAAGTTCGCTTACAATCCTGTTTTGGCAAACATCAGGCTTAACGGATTCTTTTCCCCGTTCCCGGTTCCTCCGGATTCAATACTGTGTTCAATGAAGATTTCAGCCATGCTAGACCGGCAAAAAGGTCGTGACTTCTACGACGTCATGTTCCTGCTGGGTCAGACCAGTCCGGACTATTCATTTCTCAGTTCTAAACACAAAATCTCCAGCCTTGATGATCTTAAGAAGGCTCTTGGGAAAGTGCTGGAGACCCTGGATCTTAAAATAAAGAGCAGGGATTTTGAACATCTCCTTTTTAACCGCCAGAACAGTCTGCGCATTTTAAGGATCGGAGAATTCTTTCAGGAACTATAATCATCACCAGATTGTTATTTCCGAGGAGGCTACTGTTTCAAAAGACTTCAGGCAACCAGGTTTGCCGGTTAGCTGAAACAATTGATATCTTTGCCTGACTGAATGATTATGAGTAACAGAAAGATAATCGTTGCCATCACCGGCGCCAGCGGGTCTATATACGCCGTTAAGCTGCTGGAGCGGCTGCGCAGGCTGCAGGAGACACCTGCCGGGGTGGCCGTCATCCTCACCGGTAACGCTGAAGAGATTATGCTCTACGAAACCGGCAAAGGCTATACACCCGCAGGCACCGAAAAACTTTGGAGCAACAGCGACTTCAACGCACCGTTCGCCTCCGGATCTTCAACATATGACACTATGATCATCTGTCCCGCCTCGATGGGCATGGTGGGACGCATCGCCCACGGCGTGTCTGATGACCTCATCACCCGCGCTGCCGACGTGATGCTGAAGGAACGGCGCCGCCTGATACTCGTACCCCGTGAAATGCCCTACAGTCTCATACATATCAACAACATGAAGCTGCTCACCGAGGCCGGTGCAATTATATGTCCCGCTACTCCTTCATTCTACAGCCGTCCGCAGTCAATTGACGACCTGGTGATGACTATGGTCGACAGGGTGCTTACTCTGGCAGGTTTCAAGATTGATACTTTCAGGTGGAACGAGGAATAAAAACCAACACATCAGTCAGGGAACCAATAAGCCGGACGAAACTGAGGACGGAACAGAAACCGGATACCGGAGGGAGGGAACTGAGGACGGAACACGAACCGGATACCGGAGGGAGGGAACTGAGGACGGAACACGAACCGGATACCGGAGTGACGGCTCTGACAAAGCGGCCGGGAAAAGACTTACAATAAACATATTCAATTGGAACAGCCAGTACTTCACAAACGGATAAAATCACTCTTCCGCAGGCACCACTTGCTGAGCATAGCCACAGTCAGTGAAAAGGGACCGTGGTGCGCATCGTGCTTTTATGCCTGGGATGAGGAGAATAACACACTTGTCATCACCACTGACCCTGTCACAAGGCACGGGGCAGAGTTCAGGAGCAACCCGCAAATTGCGGGCACAATCGCCCTGGAGACGAAACGTGTGGGCCGTATCCGCGGCGCACAGTTCACCGGCACCGTCAGCGAGCCCACCGGTGATGAACTCCGCCGCGCAAAAAGCATCTATCTGAAACGTTTCCCTTACGCCGCCCTAACAGAGATCCACCTGTGGGTCATCCAACTCAATCATATCAAGCTGACAGACAATAGGATGGGGTTCGGGAAAAAGATCATCTGGAGTTCAGAATTACAAGCATAAATATCTTTGCGAATTTTGCTTTTTATAAAAAGCAATTATTGCCTGTTTCTGCTTTTTGAAATAAGCAATTGCTTCGGGCACACCTTCTTTCGGAAAGCAACCTGTACTTGCTTTATATCCGGACCTCAAAGGTGGATGAATCCTGGCGGTCAATATAAAAAACCAAACAGCCAGAGAGGAATCCTGTTTCCGGTGCCGTACTCAATACCGTCTGAAACCACATAACTGTCCCTGATACCTTTGACCTGATCAAATCCTTTGTATTTTCCACCTGTCTCAATAACAAATCTCCCGTCTATCACGAAATCGCCCTCGCTGGCATACTCAACAATATGGCTTTCGCCGAGCTGATTGACAAAAAATGTTTCACGAAGGTTGCCACTGTTGACTCCGACTGGTGAAAGGGCATGCATCAGATTGGTGTTTTCAAGATATATTTTATCCGGTTTCTGCAACCTTGAAATTCCCTTCGCGTTCTTATACAGGTTCTTTCCCAGATGAGCCTCCTCAAGATAACCCAGGTACATAATGACCGTGTTGCGGGTCAATCCCGACCTTTCACTCAGCTTTACAATATTTGGAATGAAAGGAGCCGATTCAGCCAGGATTTTCAAAAGAAGCTTCAACTTTGGCACATTGGCTAATTCGACATTCCTCAAAAGAGGTAATTCATTTTCCAGAATCAGATTTATAATCTCATCAAGCCTGTGAAAATATAATTCCGGAACTTCAAGAAAGAATGGATAATAGCCTGTTTTCAGGTAGGTGGTAAAATATTTGAGTGGTTTGACCTGCTTCAGCACCTCATGGGCAAGTTCCACATGACCTGAGATGATATCGTCCAGACTGAAGACAGGCAGTTTTATTCCTTCAGTGAGATTCAGGTACTCCCTGAAGGACAGCCCCCTCAAATGATAGACAACCGCCCTGCGGCTAAGGTCAGCTCTGGATTTCCGAATTTCAAGAAGGGATGAACCAGTAAAGACTATCTTTAAATCCGGATAACCGTCATAAATATTTTTCAGTTCCTGCGACCATCCAATATATTTATGCACCTCATCCAGAAAGAGGTATTTTCCCCCCTGCTTGACAAACACATCTGCCAGATCAATAAGCCTGTTCTCCGAAAACCACAAATTGTCAAGACTTGCATAGAGAGCAGAACCGTCACGCTGAAAATTTTGCTTCATGTACTGGAGCAAAATGGTCGTTTTACCAATGCCACGGGCTCCTCTGACACCTATCATACGGGCATTCCAGTTAATTTTCTCCGCATAACCCCTGGTAAAATTCATCGGGGTACTGTCAAGCAAACGATAGTATCTTTCAAACAGTTGTTCCATAATTGCTTTTTATATAAAGCAAATATAGTCAATTATTGCTTTTTGCAATTAGCAGTGAAGGAAAAAGGTCTGAGAGTCTGA
>CAZWOC010000026.1:5434-44153 GCA_964635655.1 uncultured Rikenella sp.
AGTCAATTATTGCTTTTTGCAATTAGCAGTGAAGGAAAAAGGTCTGAGAGTCTGAAGGTCTGAGAGTCTGAAGGTCAGGGTTTTCTTGATGATTTAAGATATTTCATAAGATTGCTGCAGCCGGCCATTATCAACTGACACCTTCTTCTTCTGTCCAGTGCAAGATCAGCAGCAACATAATTTTGATCCTCCGCAATGTAATACATGCTTTTAACCTCACCGGCAGACCCTTTAGATATATTCAAAAACTGCCTGAATTCAGAATCGCTGTTCCTGAAGAATCCTTCAGATATGTTATTCATGATAGATATTCCTGCACCGGTGATTTGATTCCTGAAGGTAAAATCACGGCATAACCTGAAATCCGAATAAATCAGATTAACCAATTCCCTCGATAATTTCCATATCTCAAGCTCCTCAAAATTCTTGATTGTTCCCATTTTTACACATTTTAGAAATACAGCATAATAAAGATATTAAATTCCTTCGACTTTCAGACCCTCAGACCTTCAGACCTTCAGACTATTCTTTACCTTTACCGGACCATGATCGACCACTCAACCATAGAACGTATTTTCGACGCGGCGCAGATAACCGACGTCGTTTCAGAGTTCGTTTCGCTGAAGCGAAGAGGGGTCAACCTGCTGGGATTATGTCCGTTCCATAACGAGAAAACCCCTTCCTTCACAGTCTCCCCCGCCAAGGGGATATTCAAGTGTTTCGGATGCGGCAAGGGAGGCAATGCCGTCAACTTCATCATGGAGCACGAGCACCTCTCATACCCCGAGGCGCTCCGGTGGCTGGCGAAGAAATACCATATCGAGATAGAGGAGAAGGAGGTCACCCCCGAGGAGCTTGCCAAACAGAATGAGCGCGAGAGCATCCTCGTTGTCACGCAGTATGCAGCACGCCAGTTCTCTGAAAACCTCTTCCACGGTCATGAGGGGATGGCCCTCGGCCTGTCATACTTCCGCGAGAGGGGTTTCGCCGATGCCGTCCTCCGCAAGTTCGAGGTCGGATACTGCAATGAGCGGCGTGACGATTTTACAAAAAAGGCCATCGCCGCCGGCTACAAGACAGAGTTCCTCGTCTCCAGCGGTCTGACGATTGACCGGGAAGGGTACATGTTCGACCGTTTCGCGGGACGGGTGATGTTCCCCATTCACTCACTCTCAGGGCAGGTGCTGGGTTTCGGCGGTCGCATCCTGAAGGCTGACCCGAAGGCGGCGAAGTATGTCAACACCCCCGAGACAGAGGTCTATCATAAGAGCCGGATAGTCTATGGCATCTTCCAGGCGCGCCAGGCGATCATCAAGGAAGACCGCTGTTACCTGGTGGAAGGTTACACAGACGTGCTCTCGATGCACGAGGCTGGCGTAGAGAACGTTGTGGCAAGTTCAGGCACAGCCCTTACACAGGAGCAGATACGCCTCATCAAGCGCTTCACTCCCAACATCACAATGCTCTACGACGGTGACCAAGCCGGCATAAAAGCCTCACTCAGAGGCACTGACATGGTGCTCGAGGAGGGGATGAACGTGCGTATCGTCGTTCTGCCTGACGGCGAAGACCCTGACTCTTACTCAAAAAAAGTCTCTGACGAGGAATACCGGCGCTATCTCAAGGAGAACGAGACAGATTTTATAAGGTTTAAGACAAAGATACTCCTCGACGAGGCGCAGAGCGACCCTGTCAGGCGTGCCAACCTGGTGCGAGAGGTGGTGCGCTCGATAGCTGTCATCCCCGATCAGATAACCCGCACCGTTTATGTGAAGGAGTGCAGCACGCAGCTCGGCATGCCCGAGGAGGTGGTGCTCGACGAGGTGATGAAGCTGCGCAAACAGCCAAGCTTCCAGAACCGCAATGCCTGGCCCGGGCAGGACACCGCCACAGGCAACCTGTCAGACATGTCAGCTGTCTCCGGCACAACTGCTGTTTCGCCGCCGCAGCGGCAGAAGAAACGTGAAGAGACATCATTCTGGTCGGAGAAGGAGGTTATCAGGCTGTTGATACGGTACGGCTCAGAGGTACTCCTTCGCCAGACAGACAAGGAGACGGGGATCGAGACAGTAACCACCGTGGCTGACTACATAATCTCAGAAATAAATGAAGACGGTCTTAAGTTTGACGATCCGGTCTTCGCTGCGATGTATGAGGAGATAACCTTCTCTGTCAGCCAGGGGCTCATCCCCGGCGAAAGGAACTTCGTGCACCATGCCAATCCTGTCATCAGCGCCGCCACAGTAGACATGCTGACGGAAAAAGACACTCTCAGCCTCATCTGGGGAAAACACGGCGCCTATGTCGAGACCGAGGAGGTGAAGTTCAGGGAGATGGTTCCTGATGCAGTGCTGAAGTTCAAGGGTGACAAGATCAAGATGATGCAGAAGGAGATACGTAAAGCGATAGCGGAGGCGGGTGATGACGACGAAAAGGTCTCGGCGCTGCAGGAACAGTACAAGCTGATGACAACACTGCAGAAAAAAATCTCCGCCGGCCTCGGCGGCAGGCTGTTTATCTGACCTGCTGTACTTCTATGCTCTATAGCCTACGGCGAAAAATCCCTGTTGCCGACTGGTACTGCCGACTGCAGACTCCAATATTGCCTCCTCCCCTTCACCCTTGCGACTATCAGGGCAGATAACGTGTAAAATCTTTGCCAACACTATTGCCTATTGCCTATTGCCTACTGCCTTATATTATCTTTTTTCCTACCTTGGTGACAAATTTCTGCAACTGATGAAACGAATCCTTACTGTCACCCTTGCAATGTGCGCCTTGATACTCGTTGCCGCATCATGCAAAAAGGCAGACAGGAGTCCTAAAACGCCGGTACCCGTTTTTTCAACATATATCCCCGACTCACCCGGTGACACCACAAAAATCAGGGAGATTTACTACGGCCTCCTTACGCCTGTGGAAGTGTGCAACATCTTCGAGCGTCTCGGGATACGGTACAGTGACACAATAATCCTTCCGCCCGAGAACCGTGATCTGTACATGAGCAGCTACAAGGCGGCAATGAACCTCGGAGTGTACGGGGTAGACATGGGTTATATAAAGCTCTTCGGCGTAAACCGCCAGACAATAAACTATTTCAATACACTTAAGACACTCAGCCAGCGGCTCAATATGCCTGACTCATTCCTCGATGACGCCATAAGAAGCCTCGATGCAGAGATGAGTAATCCCGACTCGGTGACGCACCTGATGAACGACGCCTATGCAAAGATCGACAGTCACCTCCGCCAGGAGGGGAACGAGGGGACACTCGGGCTGATGCTCATGGGAGGATGGGTGGAGGCGATGTACCTCGCAACACAGATCGCCTATGACCCGGCTGACCCTGACCCCCAGGTGGTGGGCAAGATAGCCGAACAGAAATACTCGCTCCTTTCACTGCTGAGCTTCATGAAGAACTACTACAGTGACCCTATGGTGGTCTTTTACACGAAGAAACTGAAGTACCTCAATCGCTGGTTTGATAAATTCGAGATCTATTATGAGCCCGGGAATGTCAAAGTTGACACTCTCAGGCAGGTCATCACCACCTCCGGGTCGGAGATGACTGTTACGGTGGGGACGCTGAACGAGATACGCGATTATATTGCCAAACTCAGGGCCGAGATCACAGCTGTCTGATGAATTTTAGTCAGATCACTGATGCCCTGCTGAGCTTATGAGAAATCATTTCTGTCTGAACGAACCTAAAAAATTGATATCATGAATCGTCGTCTTCTCCTGGTCACGGCAATTATTGCCGTAATTGTCATGTCATGCGGACAGGGAAAGAAAGGGACCGGCGTCAAAGAGGCCGGAGCCGTCTCCCAGGCTGTCACAATCATTGACAAGGGATTCAGCAAATTCATCTCTGCCTATACCTCGGGCATCGTTCCCGTGACCGGCACCCTGCAGGTGGTCTTCACACCGGAGTTTGCTGCAACCGTAGACCGCACCCGCACCCAGGGTCTCTTCTCCTTCGAGCCGTCGGTCAAAGGCTCGGCAGAGTGGGCTGATGACATCACCCTGGTGTTCAAGCCTTCAAAACCGCTGGCACCGGGGACATCATACCAGGGGACCCTCGACCTGGGCAAGCTGGGAAAAATGGAGGAGCGCTTCCGCTTCTTCCCGCTGATATTCCGCACTGTCGAGAAGAACTTCACTGTCAGCCTTAATCCCGTTACAGTTGACCTTCCTGACGGGAACACATACACCCTCACCGGCACCGTCGTCACATCAGACCAGGTTGAAAACGGCGAGGTCGAGAAATACATCACCGCCAGTGTCGGGAAGCGCGACGAGAAGATCATATGGGATCATTCCGTAGCCAACGTGCACTCTTTTTCAATTGAGAAGATACGCAGGGCGAAAGAGGAGACAGAGCTGACGGTCTCATGGAACGGAACAGCCTTCGGGATTAAGTCGAAAGGTCAGACTGCCGTTGCCATCCCGGCCGAAGGAGTCTTTACTGTCACAGATGTGAAGGTCACTCCCGGCGAGAGCAAGAGCATCGAGATCTTCTTTTCTGATCTGCTCGAGACCTCCGGCGAACTTGACGGGATGGTGACATCAGAGCCTTCCCATCCCCTTTCTGTCAGCGCCGAAGCGAACAAGCTGCTTGTCATCCCGGGAGATAATGTTGCCGGGGTGATCGAGCTGACAGTTGACGGTTCGATTCGCAACACACGCGGACAGCGCCTTGGCGAGCCGGTTAAGCGAAGCATCAACTTCACCCCCGTGGAGCCGGGGATCCGTTCCGCCGGCCGTGGCGTGATAATGCCCTCCTCGGGTAACCTGATCTTCCCCTTCCTGGCAGCCAACCTCAGCGCCGTAGACATCACAATCATCAAGATCTTCGAGAACAACCTCCCCTACTTCCTCCAGCAGAACAACATGGGCGACGCCTCGTACTACGGCAACAGCATCAAACAGTTCGGGAGGCCGGTGTACAGGGGCCGTATTGACCTCACCGGCTCTGCCGGATTCGATCCGAACAGATACAACCTGTTCACAATTGACCTTGCAAACTACATAGAGCCGGAACAGGGTATTCTCTACCGCATAGAGCTGGGGATGCGCCCGTCGTATTCGCTCTACCCCTGCACAGGCGAGCGCAAGACAACAAAATACGAGGAGATGCTCGAACTGGCAGACACAGACCGGCGGTGGGACGGCTCGGATGATTATTACTCGCTCTCGGAAGAAGGTCTCTTCTACGATTACGCCTACGACTGGCGCGAAAATGAAAATCCCTGCAACGATTCATATTACAATCCCGGAAAGAAACTCATCAGTAATATCCTGGCATCTGATCTCGGCATAATTGCCAAGAGCGGCACTGATAACAACCTCAGGATCTTCGTTCGTGACCTTCGTTCTGCCGAACCTGTCGACGCTGCCTCGGTGGAGGTATATGACTACCAGAACCAGCTGATGGGAACGGTTACGACCGACAAGGACGGCATTGCAGCATTGTCGTGCCCCAGGAAACCGTTCCTGGTGATAGCCAGAAAGGACAAGAACCGCAATTACCTCTCTCTGCAGGATGGCAATGCGCTGTCAATGAGCTCATTCGATGTATCGGGCGAGTCGCCGCAGGATGGCATCAGGGCATTCCTGTTTACCGAACGCGATGTACGCAGGCCCGGTGACTCGATCTATGTGGGCGTGATAGTGCGTGACCTGGGCCAGGGGCTCCCCGCCGGTCACCCGGTGCACTTCGAGCTTTACAACAGTAAGGGGCAGCGGATAGATGACCAGGTTACAACCCTGAACGACAAGGGATTCCTTACATTTACAACGGTAACGCCTGACGATGCTGAGACAGGCAACTACCGCGCACAGGTGCGTATCGGTGCAGCCACGTTCACCCGCGTCATAAAGGTGGAGACCGTCAAACCCAACCGCCTTAAGATAAAACTTGATTTCCCCGATGCAGTTGCCGGAGGAACAGGAGCCACAATCAAAGGTAGCATGAAGGTCGCATGGCTCAACGGAACAGTGGCCCGCGACATGAAAACCACAGTCGACCTCCTGCTGAAGCCGGTGAAAACAACATTTGAAAAGTACGGCCAGTACAGCTTTGATGACCCTGCCACCCAGTTTTACTTCGAGAGCATGACCGTCTATGACGGGAACATCAACAGTTCGGGCGAGGCCTCTGTCAGCTTCACCCCTGACGAACAGCTGGAGGCACCCGGCATGCTCAACGCAATATTCACAACAAAGGTTTTCGAGAAGGGCGGAGATGCAAGCATAAACCAGACTGTCATTCCCTATGCGCCATACCCCGCGTTCGTGGGGATGAATATTCCCGCCCTGGGGGCAACGGGACGCATCCTCTTCACTGACCGTCCCAACGAGATCAGGCTGGTGACCCTCGACAAGAACGGCAAGCCTGTTCACAGCGAGGTGGAGGTCAACGTATACAAGCTCGACTACCGCTGGTGGTGGGAGTCGGATGACGAGTACCTCGGATCATACATCTCGCGCGGGCGCAACACGAACATCTTCACCGAGACAGTGACCACCACCGGCGGTGAAGGAAAAACCTCGTTCAGTGTCGGGAAGGAAGAGTGGGGACGTTACCTTGTGAGGGCGACACTTCCGTCAGGGCACTCGACAGGTATGATCGTGCTTGTCGACTGGCCATGGGATTACGGCATGAAGCCCGGCGGCAATGACGGAGCCAGCCTCCTGCAGGTCAACACCGACAAGGACAAATACAATGTAGGCGACGAGATCAGCCTCACCTTCCCCGCACCGGAAAACGGTCGCGCAATAGTTACAATCGAGAACAGCACAGGTCTCCTTGACATCACGGAGGTGAAGACACAGGCTGGCAATGCAGAGGTGAAGATCAAGGCCACCCCTGCCATGGCGCCAAATGCGTACCTCTATGTCACGCTGCTGCAACCGCATTCGCAGACAGTCAATGACGCGCCTGTGAGACTCTACGGGGTCATACCTGTGATGGTTGAGGACCCGGCGACGAAGCTGGTGCCGGTGATAAGCATGCCTGACAAGATCCGTTCGCAGCAGGAGGTTGAGATACGTGTTGAGGAGAAGAACAGGCAGGAGATGACTTACACCCTTGCCGTTGTGGATGAAGGGCTGCTTGACCTGACAGGCTTCCGCACACCTGATCCCTGGAAGTGGTTCTTCGTCAAGCATGCGCTGGGAGTGAAAACATGGGATCTTTATGATATGGTTTTCGGCGCTTTCGGTGGTAAGCTGAGTCGCGCATTCGCGATAGGCGGCAGCGAGGCTGCCGTAGACCAGAGCAAGAACCGTGCACGCCGGTTCGAGCCGGTGGTGCGGTTCATTGGGCCCTTCACCCTCGCACCCGGTAAGACCGGGACACATAAGATCAGTCTCCCGCAGTACACCGGCTCCGTCAGGGTGATGGTCACCGCTGCCGGGAAAGGAAATACATTCGGTGCAGCCGAAAAAACTGTCACTGTCTCAGACCCGCTGATGATACTGGCAACAGCGCCGAGGGTGCTCTCGCCGGGCGATAAGGTGGCGCTGCCGGTGACGGTCTTTGCACAGGAGAAGGGTATCTCTGACGTGAACGTTTCCGCCACTGCAAATGACATGATCAGCTTCACACAGAGTACCGGTGCCGTGCGGTTCAGCGAGCCGGGCGACAAGGACCTGGAGCTGATGTTCAGTACGGCATTGCAGCCGGGGACGGCCACTTTCAACGTCACTGCGGAAGGAAGCGGTGAGAAAGCCGCTTACAGTATGACTGTTCCGGTACGCTCACCCAATCCGCCCGAGAGAAGGGCCGAGACGAAGAGCATTGCTGCAGGACAGAAATATGAGAAGAGCTTTGCACCTTTCGGTCTTACGGGAACCTCTTCGGTGTCTGTCGAGGTCTTCTCACTGCCATCGGTGAACCTTGGGAAGAGGCTGAAGTATCTCACCTCGTTCCCGCACGGATGCACCGAACAGATCACCTCGGCAGCCTTCCCGCAGGTTTACCTGGCTGACCTGCTGGGTTCCGGGTTACAGGATCCGACCGTGGTGCGGAACAATGTCCAGGAGGCGCTGAGGGCCATCGCCTCGAGGCAGCTCGCCTCGGGCGCCCTGACACTGTGGCCCGGAGGAAGCTATCCTGACGACTGGGCCACCACATACGCCGGTCACTTCGCCGTCGAGGCGCAGAAGGCCGGGTATGCAATACCGGCAGGGTTCCTGAACAAATGGACTTCCTACCAGAGATCACAGGCCACAGCCTGGAGGTACCAGCCGCAGTATCGTCATACTGCCAATGACCAGGCCTACAGGCTCTTCGCACTGGCCCTGGCCGGTTCGCCCGACAAGGGCGCTATGAACCGCATGCGCGAGATAACCGACCTGCCGTCACTGGCGAAGTGGTTCCTTGCTGCAGCCTATGCCACAACAGGCCGCACAGAGGTGGCGCAGACGCTCATCGACGTGCGTAACCTGAAGACAGAAGACGAATACGCCTGGTATTACTACGGCAGCACGCTGAGGGACCAGTCGATCATTCTCTATACGCTGACACAGATCGGCAACACCACCGAGTCGCTGGAGATGCTGAAGGAGGTTGCTGCCGCCATGAGCCGCGACAGCTGGTACAGCACGCAGACGACGGCGTGGGGCCTGTTTGCGTATATGAACTATGCGAAGAAGATGAAGACCGACGCCTCCAAACCGATGAAGGTGGCGCTGGAGTTCAACGGCGCCCGCGAACGGCTCAGCGCCGACGGTGGAGCGATACTGAAGAGCTTCACACCGGCTGCCTCGAATAAGCTGACGGTTGAGAACGAGAGCGGCAACCCGCTGTTTGTCACATTAACCGAAGAGGGGGTGCCGGCAACGACTGACATGACCGTGAAGGAGAATAACCTTTCAATGAAGGTTGCATATCTCGACATGGAGCAGAAGCCGCTGGATGTAAGCTCTCTGGCGCAGGGGACGAGCTTCATCATGACTGTCGATGTGACGAACACTACGTTCAGGCAGGTGGGTAACCTGGCGCTGACGCAGATGGTGCCGTCGGGATGGGAGATACAGAACACCCGCATGTATGAGGCCGGGCTGCAGCTCAAGGAAGGTGCATATGACTACCGCGACTTCCGTGATGACAGGGTTTATACATACTTCAGCCTGCGGTCGGGTGAGACGAAAAAGTTCTTCATCATTCTGACAGCCTCGTACCGCGGCAGTTACAGCATGCCTGCCGTTGTCTGTGAGGCTCTTTATGATGAGACATTTGCCGCCCGGAGGCCGGGGTTTGGGGTGGAGGTAGTGAAATAGGCAAGAGGCAAGAGGCAGTAGGCAGTAGTGGGGCGAGCGTATGAAATTGACCCGGTGGGTCAGTTTAGCGACGCAGCCAGCTTGCAGGGGAGGAGGCAATAGTTCAGTCTGCTGACTGCTGACTGGTACTGCCGACTGGAACTGCTGACTGGTACTGCCGACTGGAACTGCTGACTGGTACTGCCGACTGCTGACTGGAACTGCTGACTGAAATGAATCGATTCTGCAAAATAATAACCGGGACGGCGGTTGCCGGCCTCATCGCCATCCTGGTGGCGCCGATGCCCTCTTTTCATGCACCGCTCTCGACGGTGGTGGAGGGAGCTGACGGCACCCTCCTTGGCGCCCGCGTCGCCGCCGACGGACAGTGGCGTTTCCCCCCGCCTGACAGCCTGCCGGACAAATATGTCACATGCCTCATCAACTACGAGGACCGGTGGTTCCGATGGCACCCGGGGGTGAACCCGATAGCCGTTGTCAGGGCTCTTGTCGGCAACATCAGGGCCGGGGAGATAGTCAGCGGCGGCAGCACGATCACCATGCAGGTGGCGAGGATGGCGCGCGGTAACCCTGACCGCACCTATGGCGGCAAGATTGTCGAGATGCTCTCTGCAGTCAAGCTTGAACTCTTCCGCTCAAAGCGGGCAATACTGAAAATGTATGCTGCCAATGCTCCTTTCGGTGGCAACACTGTCGGCATCGAGGCTGCCGCCTGGAGGTATACCGGTCGCGGTACCGCTGACATGACCTGGGCCGAGGCGGCTACACTGGCTGTATTGCCTAACGCTCCCGCTCTTATTTATCCCGGTCGCAACTCAGACCAACTTAAATCCAAGCGTGACAGGCTCCTGATGGCGCTTGCGGAGAGAGGGAAAATCGACAGTCTGACATGTGAGCTTGCCATGGATGAACCGCTTCCCGGAGCCCCGGTGGCCATGCCGTCGCTGGCGCCTCATCTCACAGGCAGGCTGTGGCTTGAGGAGCCGGGTACAAGAAAACGTACCACTGTTGATCCGTTCCTCCAGCAGGAGGTGTCGGGACTGGTCGACAGGCATGTGTCAGTGCTTGAGGGTAACGGTATCTTCAACGCCGCCGCCGTGGTCGTCGAGGTCTCCACCGGCAACGCTGTTGCCTGGGTGGGAAACAGCGCCCTCCCTGACAGCACCGGCAGGCACGGCCGCGATGTTGATATGATCACCGCGCCCCGCAGCACAGGCAGCATCCTTAAACCGTTTCTCTATGCGGGGCTGATGACCTCGGGCGGGCTCCTGCCCAACGCACTCGTGCCCGACATCCCCACGCGCTTCCAGGGCTTCCGCCCCGAGAACGCCGACTTCAGTTACAGCGGCGCCGTGCCTGCCGGTGACGCGCTGGCCCGCTCCCTCAACATACCAGCCGTCCACATGCTCCGGATGTACGAGGAGGAACGTTTCCTGGCACTGCTGCGGAGCATGGGCTTCACCACCTTCACCAAACCCGCCTCCCACTACGGCCTCTCCCTCATACTCGGCGGCGGCGAGGCCACACTGTGGGAACTGGCATCCGCATATGCATCGATGGCACGCGTCCTTTCCAAAAGTCAGCAGTCGGCAGTCGGCAGTCAGCAGCCGGCAGTCGGCAGTCAGGAATCCGAAATGCCGGATGATGTTATCCCTGACCGCAAGACCAGGGCCAAGCGTAAAGAAATGACCCGGTGGGTCATTTTAGCGCAGGAGCCAGCTTGCGGGGCCGGTACCGCGAAGGGCAAGACCGCAGGACCGCAAGACCCTAAGACCCTTTCCCCCGCATCCATCTGGCTAACCTATGAAGCTCTCCGCAGGGTCAACAGGCCTGAGACCGAGACAGGCTGGCAGTATTTCGGAGGTGCGCCGGAGGTGGCATGGAAGACCGGCACCAGCTTCGGCTTCCGTGACGCCTGGGCAATAGGTACTACACCTGATTACGTCGTTGCAGTCTGGGCCGGCAACGCCGATGGCGAGGGACGACCAGGGCTCTCGGGGATAACCTCGGCAGCGCCCCTGCTTTTCGATATCATCAGGCTCCTTCCCCGCTCCGCACAATGGTTCGTAAGGCCTGAAGAGGGCATGACACTCACCGAAGTATGCGCTGCCAGCGGATACAGGGCCGGCCCTGACTGTCCGGAAAAAAGGGAAGAGTGGATTCCTGAGACAGGGCTTCGCAGCGATGTCTGCCCTTATCATACAATCGTCAACCTTGACACCTCCGCGACATGGCGGGTCAACAGCTCATGCGCCGCTCCCGGCGAAATGGTTGCACGCTCCTGGTTCGTCCTTCCCCCTGCAATGGAATATTACTACCGCATGCGCAACCCCTCTTACCGTACCCTGCCCCCTTTTCGCGCAGGATGCGCTGATGACAGGAAAGTACCTTCGATGGAATTCATATATCCCCCGCGTGACGCACGCATTTTCATCCCGCGCAGCCTCCAGGGACAGATGATGTCGATGCTGCCGGAAATTGCTCATCGCAACCGCAATGCAACTGTTTACTGGCATCTTGACAATCACTACCTCGGGATGACAAAACACATTCATCAGACAGAGATCAGGGTAGGCGAAGGGGAACATGTAATCACAGCTGTTGATGAAGAAGGAATGACAGTTTCACGGAAGTTTTCCTGTATCGGAACATTGTAAATGCCAAATCCGGAAAAAAATTTAATTTTGCCACTGCATACCGACCTAAATTAAGGAACAGTGATCACCCTCTCCTCAGGGAATCTATTTAAGCGTATCCTCACCAGGGCTGCTTTTAACAGGTACCGGCAGGTATTTGACATGGCAGGGTATGCAATCATGCTCATTGACAATAACACGAACTACTATATACAGGTCAACAGGGCCGCAGCAAATCTTTTCGGATTTTCCGAAGATGAACTGGAAAAAATGACCCCGCTGGATCTGTTCATCGATAATGAAACCAATCATGCCTCTTCCGGCTCCGGTGCCAGAACCGACGAATCGATAATCAGACCGGCAAGGCGTAAGGACGGTAAAATCATCACAATCAAGGTACAGACAAGCTACCATGAAAACTTCCATGTAAGCCTTATCAGCGATGTCACTGAAGAGTACCAGATCCGCCGGGCTCTCGAACTGAACGAGGAAAGACTTAAGGAAGCACAGCGCATGGGCCGGTTCGGATGGTGGGAATACCGGCCCGAGACAAACAGGTATATCGGTTCAGAAGAGATTTCGAGGATCTATAACGACGAACCATCGAACCTCTCTTTCACCTTCCAGGACAATATCTCATATACCCATCCGGAGGACAGGTCTTACCTCCTCTCCGCCCTTGAGGATGCAATTGAAAAAAAGAAACAATCGTACTCTCTTACATACAGGATAATCACTCCGAATGGAAAGGTAAAGGCTATCACAGTCAACTCGAACGTCAAGTACGATGAGAACGGTCGTCTGCTCTATCGCTACGGTACCTGCCAGGACATAACCGAGACCCAGAAGATCATGGATGATCTGATAGCGGCCCGGCGTCAGGCAGAGGAGTCTGACAGGCTGAAAACAACATTTCTTGCCAACTTCAGCCATGAGATCCGTACACCGCTGAACGCGATGCTTGGCTTCCTCAATATCCTGACATCGATGGATACTACCGAGAAGGAGAAGGAGGAGATGGTTACCCTCATCGAGGTCAACTCACAGAGACTGTTGCGGCTCATCAATGACATGATCGACATGTCACGCATAGAGAGCAACAGTATGGAAATCAAGTATACCAACGTTGAGATGACCGGGTTTGTCAAATCGATGGCCTCTTTGTTTAACCATGAGCTTGAAGCTGCAGACAAGAAGGATCTCAGGCTGATCCCCGTGGTCGACAAAACCAAAACTGCCGTTTATCAGTATATCGACGAGCTGCGCCTGAGCCAGATATTCAGTAACCTTGTAAGCAATGCTATCAAGTTTACTGACCAGGGCGAAATCAAATACGGTTACAGGATCTCCCGGAACGACAACCGCTACACAATAATCTATTTTGTTTCAGACACCGGTCAGGGTATAAGACCTGAGAGACTCAATGACATTTTCCTGCCGTTTGTGCAGTACTGGAATGAGGATGTTCCGAAAGTACAGGGAGCAGGGCTGGGGCTTGCAATCTGCAAGCGGCTGGTCGAGCTGATGAAGGGTCGGATATGGGTTGAGTCACTGCCCGGAAAAGGTTCGTCGTTTTTATTCTCGTTCAACACACCTGTAATGATCGAGTAATTGCAAAATTCAAATTTTGTTTATCTTTGTCCCCGCCCGGGACGTCAGCTCAGTTTGTTATACATCACCGCAGGCTGGCAGAAAGGCATAACGGGACGTTAGCTCAGTTGGTTTAGAGCGCTTGCTTGACAGGCAAGAGGTCACTGGTTCGATTCCAGTACGCCCCACAGTCATAAAGCCGGTATAATGCCGGCTTTTGCTTTTTTACGAGCTGCGCCGGACATCGCTGAATTGTCTTTGGGCTGAAAACGGACATCGCTGAATTGTCTCCGGGCTAATTACAGACCTCGATGAATTGTCTTTCTTTTTCTGTAACTAATTGAATATATTTACATGCGGAGGTCTGATAATGAAGGTGGAAAAGATAGTCCGGAGATTGTGGCAGCCGGGAGCAATATTGCTGCTTACCCTTGTATGTGCTGCAAAAAGCCTTCCGGCAGATGCCCAGACTTACCCGTACCGGGAATATACCTCCGATGACGGACTGCCACAGACTCAATCAACTTCAGTCATCCAGGACAGCAGGGGATATATATGGATACCCACAAGAAACGGCCTGGCAAGATTTGACGGTTATACCTTCATCTCCTACTTCCGCAAGGACGGTCTCCCTTCGAACCTGATCCACAAGGTCATCGAAGATAAAAGCGGCACCATCTGGGCCGTGACGGTAAACGGCCTGGCACACTTCAACGGGATAAACTTCGACAGCTACCCCGTTCCTGATTCATTCAGGGTCAAACAATTAAACACGGTAGCCACGGGACGTGATACAGGATCATTCTTCCTGTCAGCTGCAATAGACTTTGACAACCAGATAATTCTCCTTTTTGAAAACGGAACCTTCAGCGACTTCACCTCCCGTCATCCGATACTCCGGGGCAGAAATTTCTCGGTGGCTGCAGCCAGTCATGCTGATTCGGTCCTCTACCTCATCGACAAAAACAACGAAGCCTACGCCTTCGAAAAGGATCAACTGAGACCTCTTAACAAAAGCCGGGTTTCCGGAATCGATCTGATCGACGGACAGATCCGTTTCCATTACCTGGAGAAACCAAATATCCGGGTTGTCGACCCGTTTTACTGGGACTACGGCAACCTGGCGTTTTACTACAGGGACAGGGAAGGAACAATCTGGGCCGGTACCGAAACAAGCATATACCGCCTGATGTCGGAAGCTTTTGTAATCTATAACAGGGAGCATGGATTGCCTGAGGAGACATGGGCGGTGGTGGCTGACCCGCAAAAAGGAATATGGACAGGATCTGTCGCAGGGCAACTGATGTATTTTGACGGAAAAGAATTTCATGACAGAAACGGGTACCAGAAACTGACCGGCCACCCCATGGCCTTCTACCGCGGAAGCACAACACTCTCAAACGGGGAGATATGGTTTTCGACAGGAGAGGGTGTGCTTGTATGGGACGGAAGAAAATTCAGGATTCCTGACATAGCCCCTTACAGTATCCAGGTCTGCACCATCTATGAGGATCCAGTCGATAAAAGCGTTTTTATCGGGAGTGACCGCGGCCTTTTCCATATAAAGGATGGCAAAATAAAACTATATGAGGAGATGTCATGGCCGGGCTACGGAATCGTGGAGAGCGTCGTGAGGGATCATGAGGGCCATTACTGGCTGGCCGGACACTACGGTGTGGTCTACTTCGACGGTAAAACATTCGTCCCGTTCCGGTCAACGACTGCCCCGGCGGAGATGGTATGGGGCGTTGTTTGCGACCATATGGGGAACATCTGGAGTGCAGGATCTGACGGATTGTATATATGCAACCCCGACGAGCCGGTCTTTAACAGGGCCCTGCCTGAAGAGGTAAACCTCCCGGCCAGTGTCATCCGTGACATGGGAAACCACAGACTGATTGTCGGACGGATGATGGATATATGCATAATAGATCTTGACAAATACTATTCAGGACAGCCCGATTATTACAGGATAACCGGCAGGCAGCAGGGATTCATTGCCAACGACTGTCAGGATAACGGTATTGTACATGACAGTGAGGGTAAATGGTGGATACTCACCTCTGACAAGCTGATCCGTTTCGATCCGGACATGATCACCAGGAACCTCCATCAGCCTATGAACCACATCACCAGAGTGGAACTCGGGGATGAGACATCCACCTGGAAAACAGCTCTTGAGGAGTCATTGTTCTATGACTCAACCAGCTTCATAAAGATCAGGGGAAGACATAACCGCATCAGGATCAGCTACACCGGCATATCTACAAGAGATCCGGAAAATGTCAGGTATGTGTACAGGATGAGGGGACTGAGTGACAGCTGGTCAGACAGGACCGCAGAGCGATCGGTAATTTACGACAATCTGCCTCCCGGCGATTATACATTCGAGGTGCAGGCCATAAATGCCGACGGCGTGCTGTCAGAAAAACCTGATTATCTGAATGTAAACATTGTGCCAACATTCATACAGTCGAATTTCGCGATAGCGATGATGGTTCTCGTTGCCCTCGGTCTGATAGTGCTTCTCTCCCTGCAGATACGCAAAAGCGTACTTGAGAGAAGGGTTGCCACGGCACGAATGCAGGCTGAAGTATACAGGCTTCAGCTGAACTCGGTAATAAAACAGTTCGATCCGCATTTTACATTCAATGCAGTCACCTCTGTCGGATCACTTATAATGAAAGGAGAGAAGGAAAAAGCCTATACCTATTTCATAAGGCTTTCAAACCTCCTCCGTTCGATAATCACTGACAGCAATGTGCTTCTTAAACCCCTCGGGGAAGAAATTGAGTTTGTCACCCGCTATTGTGAACTTCAAAAACTTCGCTTTGGCAAAAGGTTCGAATATGAGATCAACGTCGCACCTGAAGTCAAACTGACGAGCCCTGTGCCAAAAATGATCATACAGTCTTTTGCCGAGAACGCAATAAAGCACGGTCTTGAAAACAAGAAGGAACTCGGGGTGCTTACAATTGACATTATCAACCTTGAGGACGGGGTAAAGGTAACAATCCGTGATAATGGCATCGGAAGGATCGCTGCCGCTGAGATGCGAACCGCCGGAGCCGGAACGGGACTGAAAAACATTACTGGAATAGTGGAGACACTCAATAAGGTAAACAGGGGAAAAATTACAATTGACATGACAGACCTGTATGACGACGGAAAAGCCTCCGGTACCGGGGTAATTGTATTCCTTCCGTACAATTACTCACTTAATCTGCCTGCAAACCTTCATGAAAGACTAACATAAACAATCAATAAATGAACAACCACAAAATCAGATCAATGATCGTTGAAGACGAACCGGAGGCGCTCGATCTTCTGGCCGGATTGCTGGAAGCGACGGGAGAAGCGACTGTGGTTGCCTCTACAACCAATCCGCTCGAGGCTGTGGATCTTCTTTTGCTGCATGATCCCGAGATCCTGTTTCTCGATATAAAGATGCCCGGAATGTCAGGGTTTGACATAATCAACGAGATAAACAGGCTTACAACCCTTAATCCACGCATAGTTTTTACAACCGCTCATGACGAGTATGCAATCAGGGCGTTCGACAGCGCAGCTTTCGATTACCTGCTGAAACCAATCGATCCGGACAGGCTCACAGAGACCCTCCGCCGCCATATCAGCCAGCCGATCGGGGATAGGGTTGACCAGCTGCCCCGGCAGCCGCTTACGGACAACATGAAAATTCTGACCTTCCGGGGTGTCACCGGGGTGACATTCATCGATACCGAAGAAGTGGTTTACATAACCGCTGATGGCAACTATTCAAGCTTTCACTTCATATCAGGCAGGGTGGAAACAGTCACGGCCCTGATCGGGAATATCGAGACACACCTGGGAAAACAGTTCTTCAGGACAGGCAGGTCATGCATTATCAACACAGCTTACCTTGCAAGGATTGACATGAAACAGATGGCTTGTGTATTCATCCGGGGCGACAAGGAATACAGGTGTGAGATTGCACGTGACAAGGTAAAATTGCTCACTGATTTCATGAAAACCCGGTTCTCTGAATTCTAAATCTTTTAACTAATATTAACATATTTGGCCCTGATGACCAACCCGTACTTTAGAACCGGTCATTTATACAATAGATGATTTTCATATTGAAAGGCTGGATATATTATGCAATATTTACTTCAGCATTTCAGTTGACTGCAGAATAGGTTTTAACTTTACAACGACAGGTGGTTCTTCCCCCCATTTCCCTGTCAGGCCACACAGATCCCGAAAAAAGGTCTGTGTGGCGCGTTTTTACAGGGTTACCTTCATCACCCATACGTAGTCCGTGGGCGGGGTCTTCCTCGCACGGGCAGGTGGAAATACAGTAAATGAATTCTCTCCGTTCTTCCATTTGCAGACAGCCTCTGAACCGGTGAATGTCACCCTGGCGCCTGCAGGCAGGGTCAGACCGGTCATTGTAAATGAGGCAGGCATCTCTTCGCCCTCGTCGGCCATATAATAAAGGTAGAGAGTGTCATCACCCTTCCTGGTGATACATGTCTTTCCGTCCTTGTGAGGGGCAAGTGTCCTGGTGCCGTAGATTGCCTCACCGTTTACCTTCATCCAGCTGCCGATCGCGTCAAGGAGTGTATACGCCTCCGACGGCCATGTGCCGTCAGGCGCCGGCCCTATGTTCAGCAGCAGGTTGCCTCCTTTTACGACTATGTCTACAAGCAGATGAACCGCTTCGCGGGGAGACATGAACTTCGGGTCAGGCACCCATGCCCAGCCACCCCCGGCGATAATGCACGATTCCCACGGATAGGGCAGCGCCTTCTCAGGAACCCTGTTCTCAGGTGTCAGGTAATTCTGGTTCTTCCCGTAAACGGCCCTGTCAACAACTATCAGTCCCGGCTGCTTCTCGCGGGCTTTCGCCACCAGCTCGTCCATGCGTATGTCCTGGCTCTGTACCCTGGTCATCTTGTTGCCCTGGGCCATCCTGTAATTGCGGACCTCCTCGTCTGACATCTTCCTTACCCAGCCGCCGTCGAGCCACAGGATGTCAACCTTGCCGTAATCGCCGCCGAGCAGCTCCATTATCTGTCCATGGGTAAAATCCACAAACTTTTCCCAGCGCTCCGGGTAGTCGGGGATGCTGTAGTTGACATGACGGTCAGGGGTGGCGAAGTTGGGCCACCAGTAGTATTCGCTGTGCCAGTCAGGCTTTGAAAAATATGCTCCGGTCCATAATCCCTGCTCCCGGAAAGCCTTGAAAATCTCCTTTGTGACGTTTGCGCGGGGGTTGACACTGAAGGGGCATTCGGGGTCAGTGATCCTGTAATCAGTCAGTTTTGTGTCGAACATTGAAAACCCGTCATGATGCTTTGTTGTAAAGATCACATATTTCATCCCCGCGTTACGTGCCGCAACGGCCCATTTTTCCGGATTAAAAGCGATGGGGTTGAAGCTGAGCTTCAGCGCCTCGTATTGCTTTTTATATTCGATGTAATCAGGGTTTTTGCGGCGGCACCATCCTTCATCCTCGGCGCAGATCGACCATGATTCGACTATTCCCCACTGGCTGTATGGGCCCCAGTGCATCAGGAGACCGAACTTCATGTCCTGCCACTCCTCGAGCTTCTGCAGCACGAGAGGGTCAGTCTCGGGGACATATCTTTCATCATGATCCTGTGCAGCCAGAGGCATTGCAACAGAAGCGGATGCAAATGCGGCTATCATAGCCGCCCGGACTAAACGGGTGATTATGTGCATAATATAAGAGATTATTCAGTAACAAGCCTGCCGTCGAGCGAGATGCCTATAACGGTCATTGTTTTATCAAGCGTCTCTTCGGGCACTTTAATAAAGTAAACACCTGCATGGCCGCTCCAGTAGGGTCTCAGGTACTCTCTGACCTCGAGGTTGGTTCCGTTTCCGACCACGAAGGCCTTGTTGATGCGGTTCTTCACCCCTTCGAGCATCAGCTCGCCGCCGCCGTTGCCTGTAAAGAAGAGGTAGAGCACCGTGCTGTCAGGGCTCAGTGTCGACGGTCCCTCGAAATATCCGTCCGGCAGCCCTGCAACCGTACCGTAAATTGCCTGTTTGTGTTTGGAGGTCCAGCGTCCCATCTCCTTCAGCACCTCCGCCTGTTCGGCGGGAACAGTGCCGTCGGCCATAGGGCCTATGTCAAGCAGCAGGTTCCCTCCCATCCCGATGCATTCGGCGAAGATACGGACAACCTGTTGCGGGCTCTTGAAGTTCCTGTCATTGCCCTGGTAGCCCCACGAGTCGTTGATTGTCATGCACAGCTCCCAGTGCCTGTCGGCAGGCCTGCGCGACGGCAATCCCTGTTCCGGTGTTCCGTAATCGCCATACCCTGCCAGCCTGGAGTTGATTATTGCAGCAGGATTCTGCTCGAGGATCGTCTTCCTGATTCCCGCTGCGTCCCATTTTTCGGCACTCTGCTCCCAGTCGCCGTCGAACCACCACAGGTCAGGCCTGAACTCCTTCTGCAGTTCAGCCATCTGCCCGTGATTGAACTGCATGAACCGTTGCCACCGTTCCGGGTCATCGGTATATCTCTTTACGTTTTTTGTAAGGTTGGGGTAGTCAGGATGCGACCAGTCGAGCAGTGAATAGTAAAGCCCCACCTTTAATCCCGAGCGTCTCAGCTCTTTCACGAAAGGCTTCACCAGGTCACGTCGCGCAGGGGTGCTTTCAACAGTATTGAGGCTGCTGAGCTTCGTATCCCAGAGAGCCACTCCGTCATGATGTTTTGATGTCAGCACGGCATAGCGGGCGCCGCTCTCCCTTATCAGTCTGACCCACTCCCCGGGGTCATATGACGATGCGGTGAAGCCACTGAGCTGCTTCATATAATCGTCATAGCCGATGAGTTCATTATAGAATGACCATGACTCGTCGATACCGTTGACTGAATAGATTCCCCAGTGAATGAAAATCCCGAGTTTGGCATCTGCGAACCACTTCATACGGTCATCAGGGCCAGTGCGGGCAGGCAGGGCAGGTGCCGGGGGAGCGGGCTGGCTGGCGTCAGCCTGCGGCGGCACCTCCGGGAGAAGGGTGGCGGCCAGCAGGGTGGCCGGGAGCTGTCCGGCGGCGGGCTGGCCGGCATCAACCTGTGCTGCAGCCGGAAGAAGCAGACACGAAATAAGTGCGCCGGCAAGCGCGGCGGGCCGGAAAAAACTTCTATGAGAAATCATATCCTGAAATATATGCGGGTGAATCATAAAACTTCTCGGTCTCCTCACGTGTCAGGCCGGAGAAAAATGCATACACCAACCCCGGCTTCGCGTTGAGCATCCTGTTCAGCGCTCCCATCCTCCTGTTTGTCCGGAGTGTCTCATAGAGCCATGAGTGGTCGTCAAGCCAGGTAAGGGCGGTATTATAACCCTCTTCCGCGCAGACTGCCCCGAACAGGTCGGGCAACAGCCCCTCGCTTCCCTTGCGGCAATAGATTGCGTTGAATATTACATACCTGAATTCTTCAGGCTGAAAGAGTCTCCTGAAGAGAGGCGTGCGGGGCAGTATCTTCATCATCACCCATCCCCACAATCCCGGTACGTTTACCACCCTGTAGCGGGCCGGTATGGCACCCACGCCGGCAACTATCTCTCCTTCATGCCGCAACACGTAATACTTATGATCATGGAACGAAAACTCATCTGTATAAAAGCAATAGTCGCCGTAGAACTCCTCCAGCAACCGGGCCATGGCCGGCTCTTCGCCCGGTGAAAGCCTTGTCACCGATGGATCCGGCTTTGGGTCAAACCGGCTGAAAGCCACCGTAAGGAATGAGCGGATGTACTCGTAGCCTGCCTGGCTGATCATGTTGCGTGATCTCTCGTTGTGGCTCTCGACGTATGCGTATGTTACATTCGGTCCTTCGCCGTGCTGCCCTTCTCCGGCCACCTGCTGCGGGTCACGGAACAGTGAAAATATCCTTTGCTTGAAACTGTCTCCCGCGCCAGCCATCCAGCTGCGTCGTCTTCCCGGAGCCTTTTCCACCTGGAAGGCGCTCTGTATTGCAAGGTATCGCAGGTATGCCGAAGCATACTTTACACCCCTGTTGGATGTTATCCGCCGGCAGAGGCCTATCACCCCCTTGAGGCTGTTTCGCTTGTAAAGCGCCAGGAAAGAGAGGCCGTCACCGTATGATCTGACCCTCTCCGGGGTGTTGAGCATTGTATAGCGCATACCGCCCTCGGAGCCGAGCACTGTAGACTTAAGGAGTTCAAGGATGTCTTCGTCAGCGCTCCTGACTTTTCTTACTTCAAGCTTCCTGTGTTCGAGCAGCTGCTCCTGGTCCATCGTTTCTTCTTTTCATTGCCTGAGAATCCCGGCAAGTGTCTCAGCCACTGCCAGGTCTGCAGGCGTCGTTATCTTAATGTTCTCCCTGTTTCCGTGAGTGAGGTGTATCTTCACTCCTGACGCCTCTGCCACGGTGGCGTCGTCGGTGAATGACGGGTCAAAATCCCGGTTGTAGGCATTTTTAATCACGCTGCCGCGAAACACCTGCGGTGTCTGGATGAGTCTCACCTCCGCTCTCGGCACCGGCCTGCTGTCGTCACCGGCAAGGAGCCGCACCGAATCAGCCGGTTCGATGAACGGTACAGCGCACCCGAATTCTTCCGCATCCGCGAAGCAGCGCCATATTGTGTCATGGCTCACCAGCGGCCTGACGCCGTCATGGATGGCAACCAGCGAATCAGGAGTTACGCACTCCAGTCCTGCCTTCACCGAGTGAAAACGTTCTTCACCTCCGGCGACAACCTTATGCGGGATATTAAACGAGTGCCCGTCGCACAGCTGCCGCCACAGCCCGTGATGCTCCGCAGGCAGGACAAGGATTATCTCCATTGTGCAGTCAAACGAGTGAAATCTCTCAACAGTGTGCATCAGCACCGGCTTCCCTCCCATGAGAAGGAACTGCTTGGGGAGGGCTGATTTCATTCTCCGCCCGACGCCGCCGGCAACTATTATACAGTACTTCTTCACCTCCGGTTTATACGGGAGAGGCCCTTTCGGGGCCCCTTCGCTAAGTTATGAATTACTTCTGCATGTAGAGATAGCGCTTGATGCTCTTCTTCGGTGTCTTTGCAAACTCCTCGGGGTGAACCCTGAACTTCGTCACCGCCATATAGTCAGGCATCCTGCTGTTTACATCCTTCCTGATTGTGTCAAGAGCGGCGGCAAGCCCGTCCTCGTCTATGCCGTCAGTACGGAGGGCCTCATAATCAGGATAGATCAGCCCCACAAGCTTGTCGTCCTCGGTGATTACAACTGCTTCCGTGACATAATTGTAGTTGTTTATAAGTGATTCGATCTCCTCGGGATAGATATTCTTCCCCGAAGGGCCGAGGAGCATATCCTTGCTGCGGCCCCTGATATATATGTAACCGTCACGGTCAATAACCCCAAGGTCACCTGTATGCATCCATCCGTCCTCGTCGATCACGTCTTTCGTGGCCTTCTCATTCTTGTAGTATCCAAGCATTACGTTGTCACCGCGCAGGATTATCTCACCCACGATATTCTGCGGATCCGGAGAGTCGATCTTAACCTCCAGCGTGTCAACCGCCTTGCCGCACGAACCCAGCTTTGAAGTTCTCCATCCGTCATAGCTTATCAGCGGTCCGCATTCGGTCATACCGTAACCGATGGCATAACGCATCCCTATCTTCCTGAAGAACTTCTCGGCATCGGCGTTGAAAGCCGCACCGCCTATCACCAGCTCCTTGAAACGGCCGCCAAAGCTTGTCTCGAGCTTCTCGCGCACCTTTTTGAAGAGTATCCTGTTTATGCCCGGGACCTTCAGCAGCACCTTCATAGCGGGCTTGCTGATTACAGGAAGCAGCTGTTTCTTGTACACCTTCTCTATAACCAGCGGCACTGAGAGTATAAGCCGGGGCCTGATCTCCTTGAATGCCTGGATAAGGATCTGTGGCGACGGGGTCTTTGTCAGAATTGTGATATGACAACCGTACGTGAAAGGAAACAGGAACTCGAAGGCGCAACCGTAGGTGTGCGCCAGCGGGAGGAAGGAGACAACCTTGTCACCGGGTTCAAGCGGCATGTTCTCCTGAGCGTAGCGGGTATTTGCAGCAAGGCTCCGGTGAGGTATCATAACCCCCTTGGAGAAACCGGTCGTGCCCGACGTATAGCTCAGCACCGCCATTTTCTCGTTGTCAATGTCCGAAAACTTTATGTCAGCAGGACTGAACGACGGGTATGCCTGTTCGAACTTCGCACTGAGCGACCCGTAGATCTCAGTGACCTTGTCGGAACGGCTCATCAGCATCCCGAAGTTGTCAAGGCTCATTACGCACTGCAGCCCCTTTACTTTTTCAGGTTCGAGCGACTCCCACAGCTTGTCGTCGGCAAACAGGATCTTCGAGTCGGAGTGGGTGATTATGTTGTGAAGATCGTCCGGCTTGAAGTCGGGCAGTATCGGCACCACCACCGCCCCGTATGTCACCACTGCGAGGTACGTTGCACACCAGTTGGCCGAGTTTCTGCCCAGCAGGGCAATCGTATCGCCTTCGCGAATGCCGTATTCACGGAAAGCAATGTGCTGTCTGACCATAATGGCAGCTATCTCCCTGTAGGTGTATCCCTGCTCCCGGTAATTCGAAAGCGCCTCAATTTCCCAGTTCTTCTTTATGCTCTCCTCAACGTAGGAGATGAATCTTTCCTTGATCATTATTTTGGAGTTTTTAAATCAAAAGGCAAATGTAATCTTTTAAAAATTATCTGTCATCAGAACCTGTAAAGCACAAGCAGTGTCAGGGTCATAACCAGGTTGACCACGCTCATGATTATATTGAACCTTACTCTTTTCCCGCTGAAGCGGGATATTTTACGTGAGAAAATACCTGCCGTCGGCACGAACAGCACCACCAGGAACACGAAGAATTCAGCTCCGTCGAAGACCTGGCTCACCCCGCCGTCCCTGAGGCTGGCGAAGTAAATTGCCAGCAGCAGCACCATGAGGTAGATTAGATACGAACCTTTCAGTGCAAGGGTCGAGAGCGGCCTGGCATGATGGAGCCTGTGAGGTTTGAGATAGGCGTAGGCGATGGAGAATACTATCACCACCAGAAGCGCTCCTATTATGTAACTCATCATCTCAGGCAGATTATACTTGCTCATTCAGTATCTCACAGGTCAGGTACGGTTCGTGTTTATGTCAGTCTCTCTGTTCCGGTTGCCTTGTCGGTGCCAGGTATCTGCACCAGCGGCCTTGTTTGTGCCGGGTCTCTGTTCCGGCGGCTTTGTTTGTGCCGGGTCTCTGTTCCGGCGTGTTTGCGCCAGGTTTCTGTTCCGGCGGCCTCTTAAGCGCAATACTTCTTTTCAGGACGTCTCCAGTGACGACCACACAAGTGAGCTTGCCCCGAGTACGGCTGCATTTTGCATGCTCAGCTCCGAGGGGAGCAGCTTCACCTTGTCACGGTAGATATAAAGCAGATTCTGCTCCATATGCTGTTTGGCGGGTTCGAAGATCAGCTCCTTGGCAAGGGCCAGTCCTCCGAAGAGGAATATGGCCTCAGGGTTTGTATGGGCTACAACGTCGGCAAGTTTGAAACCCAGCATGGCCCCGGTGTGCTCGAACGCTTCGAGGGCTATCGGATCACCTCTGCGGGCAGCCTCATAGATCATCTTCGAGTCAAGCTCCTCGAAACTGTGTCTGCGCAGTTCGCTGTCCTCAAGCCTGTCTGCCATTATCTTGAGGACCGTCCGTTTCAGGCCTGTGGCTGAGACATATGTCTCGAGGCACCCTTTGCGTCCGCACCCGCAGTCGCGGTTCGACTGCCCCGGCCTGATGCAGGTGTGGCCGATCTCACCGGCAAAACCGTCATGCCCGTAAACCAGCTTGCCGTCGACGACAAAGCCGCTGCCGAGGCCGGTTCCGAGAGTGATGACCACGAAGTTCTTCATTCCCCTTGCACCTCCGTACACCATCTCACCCACAGCTGCAGCGTTGGCATCATTTGTGACGATGACGGGAAGCGATGTGTGACGGGCAAAGATGTCTGACAGCGGGATGATCCCCTTCCAGGGAAGATCAGCCGCATACTCAATTGTGCCCTTGTTGATATTTCCCATTGGAGCGCCGATGCCGAAACCCAGTATCTCCATATCCTTCCCGCTCTTCTGGGCGGTGATCATCATCTTCTCATACAGGGCAGCAACAAACACCTCAGGCTCATCATAATGTGTCGTTGTGACCATGTCCTCGGCCAGAATCTTTCCTGACCGGTCTACAAAACCGAACATCGTATTTGTGCCCCCGATGTCTATTCCGACAACAGTTTTTACCTTGCTCATATGCAAATGAAAAATTAATCTAAAGGTAAATATACGTCATAGATCATAGTTGCAAAAAAAAATTTGACAGATAAGGCGCGGCGCCGGATCACACTTATTGTGCCTGGCGGCGCCTGGGTGATTGCCCGCCGGGGTCGTCAGGTGCCGTGGTGATCACTCGTCTGTGCCACCCCCCGGCTCCGTGAGATCTTTACTGGCAGCTTTTCCCCTGCCGGGGCCGGCCCCCTCCTACTTCTTTCCCCTGGCCGGGGTTGCAGCCACATACTCGTTCCCGACCTTGCGCGCCCTGACGGGATGGTCGAGATCAAGGCCGAGAGTGACACCGGTTTCTACAAGCAGATTCCAGCCGGCAGCCAGCTGAAGGTACTCGGCGTAACCGCCACCGTCAGGAATGACAACAGTCGGGAAATCTGTACTTTCGGCAGAGATGGCTATTACATTGACTCCCACTCCCTTGACGATGCACTCCATGAACTTGTCACGGTCATGCCCGAAAGGATCGACCCAGATGAGCACATCCCCTTTGTTCATCACCTCCTCGATACCGTGCAGCGCGAAAGTCCCTTCGAGAAAACCTGATTTCTTGCGGGTAATCTCGTTGGTCTTGAGGGCCAGTTCGGCGGCCACGCCGTTATCGCGTCCCGCGAACCAGAGCATCTCCGCATCATGAATCATTTTTATTATCTTCCTGTCAATCTTCGCGGTAAGCACCTCCTCCATCTGTGTGGCAGCCTTACGAAGGCCTGTCATCTTCTCACCCCTGAGATTGCGCAGCAGGGAGTCATAGAACAGACCCTGTTCAACAACCGACTTGGTTGCAGCAACGGCGTTCTCCTTGCCGCACTTCAGCACATGGGTGGCATGGGCTAACTCCTCCAGCTTTGTGCCGGTATTGGCTGTCAGGCCGAAGACAGTGTCATGCTTTTTCTTTTTCAGGCTGTCGACAAGGCGGATGACCTCCTTGGTCTGGCCCGAGTTGGATGCGGCGAAGACGACAAAGTCCTTCAGGTTGTATTCAAGACTCTGCGTACACCCTTCAGTAAGCACCGGAATCAGAAACTCCTTCCTGAGATTGGTGAAAATGGCCCGTTTCGCGGGGAAGAGCCTGCTGCTCCCTTCGCCCGTAAGGAACAGCCCTTTTTTCTTTTTAAATGCCGGGATGAACGGAATTGATGATTCGGGGCGGAACGACTTGACGATACCGGGTGTCTCCATCATTTCGCGCACCAGCGCAAACTTGCTGTACTTGTTCTCGGTCAGGTTCATTATATTGTGTTTTAAAGTTTTACGATGAATTGTGACAGGTCGCGCTGCACCTGCGGATCCTTCTGAAATCCGCCTCCAAGGTGCTGCCAGTACGGCTCTGCATATTCCACACCGGCCATCCTGCCGTAGTCCTTGTTACCCTGCAGGACATACCCGAAGAAATCGTCTATTTTGTGCATGTGTTTCATCAGGTCGAGCTGGGAGACATGCCTTCCCAGCATCTCAATTTTGGTTTGCACGACGCTGGTGACATCGACAAAGAAATGAGGCGGGGTCAGCTGTGAACCAAGAGGGTCACTCAGCGTCAGCGGCGAGGTATGATACAGCAGCGGGGTCACCTCGAGCGGTTTCTCCGGAACAGGAACAGGGTCAAGCGATGCCACCATGGCTGCAGCCTCAACTATTGCCGCTGTGGCACGGTGATCAGGATGGTAGTCGTTCGGCAGGTGGGTGAAGACGATGCCAGCACGCACCTTTCGCATGAGCGAGATAACCTTAAGCCTCATCTCCGCAGAGTCAAAAAGTGAACCGTCGACGCCCCCCATCGTATAGTACTCGGCATCCAGCACCGCTGCAGCTTCCCTGGCTTCCTCATAACGGATACGGGCCGTCTCCTCCATTGTCATGTTGCATCCTCCGAGGTCTCCGCCGGTCATTGTGGCTATGACAATTTTATACCCGCGGTCATGCAGCAGCTTCAGAACGCCGGCATTCCACGCTTCGGCATCATCGGGGTGGGCATTGACTGACAGCGCCACTTTGTTGAATTCAGTTGCCATTCTTTTTCGTTTTACTTTATTACCATTATTTTTCTGAGTCTTACAAAACCCGGAACCTTTCCTGCCAATGGCCTCATATACCTGATAAATGCATCAGACACATGATTGCCTTCAGCATTGAAATACTCCGCGGGCATGGGTCTGGCAGCTATTGCAACATTTTGCAGCGGCACCTTCCCGTAAACAACCTCATACGGATCATCCGACTTTCGTTCTATAGTAACCATCTGCCCCGACTCCCCCTTTTCGGCAAGGTGCACTGCCTCTATTCCGCAAAGGTAGGCTTCCTCGAGATCCTGAGGGAGGGCGCGCACAAAGTCACTCATGATCAAGGACTCCGGCACCTGGAATTCACCCCTGATTCCAAACTCACCGGATATCATCTGGTGAAGGGTAATGGCCGCGCTGGCGCCTCCCATGGCGCCAAACTCGGTATTGCTGAACCTGTCCTTCACCACAGAGGCGCTGACAGGAGTGCCATCCTCGTATTTGATACCCTCACCGCATACAACAGAGACCCAGCCGTATCTTTTAATGCACCTGTCAGCATCAGCAAGAAACCGCTCTTTCACAAAGGGGTGCTCAGGGGCGTAAATCAGGTGGGGTGCATCATCCTCGTCACGACGGGCAAGGGCTGTGGCAGCTGCCAGCCAGCCGGCATCACGACCGATAGTCTGGTAGATCACAAACTGGTCCACCTTTTTCATGTCGCGTGCCAGCATCCCGGCCTGCATCACATTCAGGATGTTCGACCATGCCGCCGAGGCAAAACCCGGCGTATGGTCAGTGCCGAACAGGTCATTATCGACTGTCTTCGGAATACCGATGCCGGTCAGCTCGTAACCTTGTGTGCGGCACCATGACTCCACCCTGTTGATAGTATCCATCGTATCATTTCCCCCTATCAGGAAGAAATACCTGATATTGTGCTTCTCGAGCACACTGAGGATCTTCGGGAAATCCTCATCCTTAAGCTTGTAACGCGACGAGCCGAGCGCTGACGAAGGGGTGCGCCGCAGACCGTGGATAATCTCTTCCGGTTGTGCCGTAAGGTCGAAGAGCCATTCGTTCATGAACCCCTCGATCCCGTAGTTCATACCGTACACACCGGTGATAAGGTCTGACCTCCGCGCAGTGTCAATGACACCTGCAAGACTGGAGTTGATTACCGAGGTGGGACCACCTGACTGGCCTATGACTGCGTTTCCCCTGATCATATATGAATTTTATTGTATGATTAATATGAATGCTGTTCTCTGGCTGACAATGATGCAGCTGAGTTTATACAAATTTCACAATTCCGAAGTATTCGGGCCTGTGGTAATCAGGTTTTTCAGTACCAACCGGGTTCCAGGTGACGAAGTGCTGAGTGGTGAGCCTGTCACCGCATTTGTAGAAGTTGGCCCTGAAACTTTTACCGGCGAGGTTCTGTACCTTGTGCCTGAAAAATGTTTCAAGCGGGATGGCCACTGTAATCGACCATCTTATGTCGCCGCTGATCTCTGAAAAAGGCTCATGGCCCATTGTCGTGAGGCGGCGGATGCCGTCGGCAACGGCAGGGTCTGTGCGTACACTGTCATGTCTGCCGTGGCCGGAGCCCATCAGCACAGTGCCGACAGGGTTGAACTCGAAGTTGTAATAAAGGCCGTCATCCTCAGGTGAGACAAAGAACTCAACACACGAGTCCTCGCAGACCATCTCGTTTGTATGGCATTTTTCGGCCTTGACATGGGCTTCGCGAACGTAATACTTGATATATATCTCCCTGTCGCCCCATGCCATATTGAATCTGACTTCCGGTCTGTACGTATGACTCTGCCAGTTAACCGTTCCTATCTCATGCCCGTCGCCCAGCGTGTCGAGCATCGCCGACACCTCCTCCATGGGCGGAACAGGGTTGCCTGTATTCAGTTTTTTAACCTCTATTGTGCGCATTTTTTCCGCTGTTTACTGTGTGACATATTAATGTCTGAAAAAAGAGAGCAGTGTTGTCCTGCCACAAGTATGTAACCCCTGCGTAATATTTGATGTCACTACTGCCTACTGCCTACTGCCTGATATGCCCCTTCCATATCAGCGCCGATGACCCCAGTATTGCGGCCTGTGCCTCATGGAGGCCTGACGGTTCCACCCTGAAAGTGCCGCGGAAAACAGGCATCACCAGTTCCTCCGCGTATTTCCTCACCGGCACGAAGAGGGCGTCGCCTGCGTTTGCCAGTCCGCCGAACAGGTAAATGGCTTCCGGGCTGGAGAAGATGACCGAGTTGGCAATCCCCAGTGCTATCATCCGCGCTGTCTGATCGAGTGCCTCCTGTGCGATGACATCGCCGGCCGCCGCGGCTTCAGCGACGCGTCGTGACGTTATCTCGGTGCTCTTCAGATCACGCAGCAGGGTCTCGTCACGGCGGTCGCTGAGAAGAGACAATACTGTCCGGACCAACCCTGTCGCCGAAGCATACGTCTCGAGACAGCCGCGGCGCCCGCATCCGCACACCCGGCCTCCCTCAGCCACAGTCATGTGGCCCAGCTCACCTGCGAAACCGGTATGACCGTATAAGACCTCGCCGTCGACGACAATGCCGCTGCCGAGACCGGTGCCCAGGGTCAGGATTATGAAATTTTTCACACCCTTGGCGGCGCCGAAAATCATCTCGCCAAGCGCTGCAGCGTTGGCGTCATTTGTTATACGTGTCTTCAGTCCCGTACGCCGTTCGGTGATCTTTACCATAGGGATTATCCCCTTCCACCGAAGGTTGGGAGCAAGCTCGATCGTCCCCTTGTTGAAGTTGGCATTCGGTGCACCAATACCGATACCTGTGAGCCTGAGATCACTGTGGGCAGCAATCATCTCCTTCAGCTTCGCGTCAAGCGCTATGACGAAATCATCGGCAAAGGCATAATCAGGCGTCGAGAGCCGCCCCTCAGCATGAATGACACCTTCAGCATCGACAAAACCGATAATTGTGTTTGTCCCGCCAATGTCAACTCCCGCAACTACTTCTTTCATATAATCAAGGTTTTAAACTTCCTTCAGCAACTCAGGCCGCGACCTGAATGTCTCCAGCACCAGCTCCCCGAAGAGGGTGTTGGCCCACGCAAACCACTTACGTGTATACTGCGAAGGGTCGTCCTTCATGAACGATTCGTGCATGAAGCCCGTGGCGGCATGAGTGTTCCTGAGCATCCTGAGTGATGTGACAATATCATGTTCGCCTGAAGCCGTCAGCGCCTTCATGGTGATGGCTATGGGCCAGATGCGGTTGAGACCTGTATGCGGACTTCCCACTCCGTGTCCGCTGATCCCTGAGAAATAATAGGGGTTGCTCCGGCTGAGGACGAATTTGCGGGTGCTCTGGTATAACGGATTATTGCGGTCAATTGTTCCCAGGTACGGCATGCTCAGCAGGCTGGGAACATTGGCGTCATCCATGAAATTGTAATTGTAGTAACCGTCAGTCTCGTAGGGTATTATCTCTCCATGCTCGGGGTGTGTTGCACGTGCATATTTTGCAAGCGCCGCATCAACCTCGTCTGCAAGCGCGGTGGCGTCAGCGGCGAGAGCCTCGTCACGGGTGACCCCGGCGGCAATCTCAGCCACCTGCCGCAATGATCTGACGGCAAAGTAATTTGACGGAATGAGGAACGGCCATATCGTGGCGTCATCAGAAGGTCTGAAGATAGAGACTATCAGTCCGACCGGGTTAACGGGATTCCCGTAACCTGCCCCGGCGACAGTGTCTGTCTGCCAGCCGGTAACCCTCTGGAACTTATAGGGTCCCGGGTTCTCTTTCCTTTGCTGATCGCGGAATGTTTTGATGATAAGCCTCATGGCCGATGACCAGTCTGCGTCGAATACCGACGTGTCGCCGGTGGCTTTCCAGTAACCGTGAGCCAGCCTGACAGGATAGCACAGTGAGTCTATCTCCCATTTGCGCTCATGAAGCTCAGGCTTCATGTCAGTCAGGTCACTCATCCATTCGCTCTGGCCGGGACCGTCATTGAAAGCGTTTGCATAAGGGTCGATGTGGATGCACTTCACCTGTCTGTTGATGACACCGGCGATCAGATCCCTCAGCTGCGGATCACTCTTTGTCAGCGATACATATGGCCATACCTGTGCCGACGAGTCCCGCAGCCACATTGCGTTGATGTCACCGGTGATGACAAATGTATCGGGCCGGCCGCCCTTTTCAGAGAAGTTGACTGTGGTGTCAAGTGTATTGGGAAAGCAGTTTGAGAAGAGCCAGGCAAGCTCATTGTCACTGCCAAGGAATGACACGATCTCATTTATTGTCTCTTCAACTGCCTTGCTGCGGAATTTGCGCAATTTTGGCGCGGGTCTCCTCGACGGCCACACGGCAGCTTTTGCCAGACCAAATGCTGATCCTCCCGCGGCTTTACCATCTGCCGTCGCTGATGCAAACCCTCCGGCGACAGAGGCACCCATACCCCCGGAAAATGCAGGTATTCCGGCAGACAGCGCCGTGCCTGCCACAATGCCGTTCCTGATAAACTTTCTCCGTGTTGTCATGCTCACCTGGTTTTTGCTGCCGGTTTGGTCCTGAGCGAAACATCCTTGACATACATCGCACCGATGTCCCAGTCCTGCTCCAGGGCCCAGTTTATCTTTACCTCAAGCTCTGAAGCGTAATATGAGACAGGCTCCGGCATTTTCCCCTGATTATAATTTCCTGTTGTCCACTTCCCGTCAGAATCGAGATCGTATATCACCCTGAGCCTGTATTTCCCCTTGTCAAGAAGCGGAAAAAAGACCTCACCGGGACTTTGCACAACTGTCTCGCGGATCACCCTGTCCTTTTCTGCCGTCAGTTGTATTATCACCCTCCCCTCGTAACCGGTCAGTGACATTTTTATGCTCCCGAAATCCTCCCCGGTGGCCACGGCTATGCGGTACATCACAGAGTCGCTTGCCACGCCGAATATATCTTTGAAGGCGCCGCGGTTGCACAGCAGAGAGTATGATCCTCCGGGCTCCAGCTCAGCTTTCATGTAATAAAGGCGGGATGACACAGAGTCTCTTACAAACTCGTATGGCAGTGTCATCTGAACAGAGTCGACCGTCTGCGTCAGCCGTATCAGCGAGGTGTCTGGCACTGCAAGCGGAGTGGCAGCCCTGAATAAAGGCACCGTACCCGGCCTGACTTTTCCGGATATATTTGAAGTGACCGTAAGCGCCGGCGCTTTTCCTGTTCCGCCCCTCGGGACAGGAGGCTTGACGTACCTGAAACTGATAGTATCGGTTTTTGCAATTATTGAGCCTGTGCTGTCGGTGAACGGAAAGGTGAGGATCCCTTCAACCATGTCACGGTTGTAAACATCCGGATTTGTTATCCAGAGCATGAAAGTATCACGGGCAGCGTTTTGCTCCACATACCATGAAGAGCTGTCAGCATCAGCAATAACCATCGAGACCTGTCCGCTGTCAGAAGGAAGCGCCAGACCGAAACCTAATGCCCATGAGCTCTTCCTCTCGGTGAACTTCAGGTACTGCTTCTTCGGCGCCTCCTGAAATGCATAAAGCCTGTGAAGACCGTACACAAATTTGTCAGGCTTGGTTGTCTCGGTGGCTGAGGCAGGCTTGTAGGTGATCGTATCAGGGACAAGCCCGAAGTAATTTTCAGGAGTTATCGTGATTACTGAATCGCAGAAGGCAAAGATCTCGTCATCAAGATCATAGAGGGTGTTCCCGTTGAGGTCCTTAAGCGCGAAAAGCCTGTAACTACCCGGACTGATATTGTTGATAATGAATCCGCCGGAAGGATCAGGCCTCGAAATATATGTAGGAAGCATGGTCCGCGGAGCTGTGTCTGAAAGATTCGAATGCATGATCACTGTAACATCATCAACTATCTCCAGATCAGATGCATTGAACACGTTACCGGTCAGGGTGAGTGAGTCGAGAAACGGCCCTGTCGAAAATACATACTGGTAATTCGGTATCGGATTGTTCTCGTTGTTGTCACGGATCGCATCCTGGAAATAGAATGTGTAGGTGGTGCTGTCGGCAAGTTCATCCTCCCAGTTTACAACCAGGGCTTTCCCCTTCAGCTTCACCTCCGGTTTTGTTGCCAGCGGAGGTGAAACCATGAATTTTTCAGTGATCCGGTCAAGAACGACATACTCATCGAATGTAATGACAAACGACTTCCCGGTGAAATCTACAGTCCCGTTTTCAGGCAGGCTTTTTAATATCACCGGAGGCTCTTTGTCCTTGGGCCCTCCTGTCGGTGCGCTGATCTTTGCACATGATAAAGCAAATATCATCGCAACGAATGTCAGCCACAGGCTGCCCGATATGTATCTACAGTGATCCACCACCTGCAAACTTACATCAAATTTTGTTACATAATGTGCCACTCTGCAAGGCGCCTGATTACCTTTTGCATTGAAATGACATACCTTTTCCAATTTTGCATAAATTTGTATCCCAAACAGATTATTTATGGAGCTTCAGATAATTCCGTGGAACGTCAATCCGGAGATCTTCCGGATCGGCAACTTTGCAGTCAGATGGTACGGACTGCTCTTTGCTTCAGGATTCGTCTTCGGGTACTATATAATGAGGAGGATCTTCAGGAATGAAGGGTTGAGTGACGCCACGCTCGACAGGCTTACAGTATATATGGCTGTAGGCACAATTGTCGGCGCCAGGCTGGGACACTGCTTCTTTTATGAACCTGAATACTACCTGGCAAGACCACTTGAGATACTCAAGGTCTGGCATGGCGGACTGGCCAGCCACGGTGCGGCAATAGGCATACTGCTTGCCCTGTGGCTCTTTGTCAGGAAGGAAAAAAAGCCGTTCATGTGGGTCATTGACAGGGTGGTGATAGTGGTTGCACTCGCCGGGGCTCTCATACGTCTTGGAAACCTCATGAACTCAGAGATATACGGTGTTGAAACCACACTGCCGTGGGGATTTGTCTTCCTCCGGAACGGAGAGAACGCACCAAAGCACCCCACGCAGATCTACGAGGCGCTGGCATACCTTACAACCTTCGGGATCCTGATGCGTATCTACTGGAAAAATCTCGGAAAGCAGAAGCCGGGATTGCTGTTCGGAGTGTTCCTGGTGATAGTCTTCGGGTTCAGGTTCTTCGTTGAATATGTCAAGGAAGACCAGGTGGCCTTCGAGGCAGGAATGAAACTCAATATGGGTCAGTGGCTCAGCATCCCGTTTGTACTGGCAGGCATAGCCATACTTGTATGGGCCTTCAGTCACAAGCCGGCACCGGTAAAGGTGGCCGAGCCATGGTCTCCCGGGAAGGGAGTTCCTAAAAAGTAACCCGGATACGCCGCCTGCGGCGGGAATTATCTCCGGGGGGTAATGCTGCGGCGGGAAATGCCTGCGGCAGGAATTATCTCCGGGGGGTAATGCTTTGGAAGGAACTGCCCCATGCGGGAACTGCCTTCGGTAAATAACTTCAGAAAAGTGAGATTCCCGGACCGGGGAACCGGTCCGCTACTGTGGCTTCTTCATTATGCCGTTGAAGATCAGGGTCAGGATAGCCTCCTGCCGGTAGCTGATGTCAACTTCGCGCCTGCGCCAGAAAAGCGGTACTTCCATCCCCTTGAGCATCGTCTGTATCGCCATTGCTGTGTATTCACTGTCTTCCACGTCGAAGATTCCCCTGTTGCTGCCTACATATACGAGGAGACGGATGATTGCAAGCTCTTCGCGGTCATACCGCGCCCTGATCTTTTCTATGAACTCGTAATGATCGAGATTCTTGTCGAAGACGGCGTTGTAGTAGTTTGACAGCTTCGCAAACTCCCTCATTCTCACGTAAATATAATTGCGAAGCTTGTCCGGGGGAGAATCCACCTCCTTGATTGCGTTTGTAAGCCTCCTGCGCAGCTGGTTCGCCTCGTAAAGCACAACAGCCTCAAAAATATCCTCCTTGCTTTCGAAATAATAATAGATCGAACTCTTCCCCTTTTTCATAGCCCGGGAAATCTCATCCATCGTCGTCTTCCTGAAGCCGTAATGACTGAAAATCCGGCTCGCTGTCCGGATAATCCGTGCCCTGTATTCCTCCTTGTCAACCATATATTTTATGCTTATGCAAAGATAATCAATTAATTCTAACGTAGTGGAACAAAGTGGTCGGATATTCGAAAATGGCTGAGATTGAATTATGTAACCTCTTGTATAATCAAAGTCAGGGTAATTATTTGTAATTTCGCTGATTAAACTGTGAGGGAAGCAGAGCTGATGAAGGTTGGGGAAAAGTATTACAGGAGTATCTTGCAGGATGAGGCTGACCACGGGTCGGTTCATGTGATTGACCAGCGCAGGCTGCCGTTTGCCTTTGAAGTGATGACCCTCAGGAGTGTAAGCGACATTTACGATGCAATAAGCGGGATGGCTGTCAGGGGTGCTCCGCTAATCGGTGCCGTGGCAGCATGGGGCGTTTACCTTTCATTTATTGAGCACAGCGGCCGGGAGGCAAACGAACCCGGACACACCGCCAGTGCCCAACCTGTTGATAGAACACACACGAACCGGGATTGTGAAAATCATGACCGGGATGAACAGAGCCGGGCGGCCGCTGTTTATAATGCGGTGATCAGTGATGCACAGCGGCTTAAGGCTGCCAGGCCGACCGCCGTCAATCTCGCATGGGCGGTCGATTATATGACCGGGGTGATGAAAAGCTTCCCTGACGCTGAAGTGTTGCGCAGGGCTGCGGAAGGACTGTGTGACGGGGAGGCTGAGCGAAGCAGGCTCATAGGAATAAACGGGCTCCCGCTTATTGAAGAGATAAGCAGCAGGAAGGGGGGTGAGACAGTCAATATTCTGACTCATTGCAACGCAGGGTGGCTTGCATGTGTCGATTATGGCACCGCGCTGGCGCCGGTATATCTGGCTCATGACAAAGGCATAAAGGTACATGTCTGGGTTGACGAGACCCGTCCGCGCAACCAGGGAAGCCGCCTGACAGCCTGGGAGCTGATCAGCCACGGTGTGCCTTGCACACTTGTCACTGACAATGCCGGCGGACACCTGATGCAGAACGGGATGGTCGACATAGTGTTGGTCGGATGTGACAGGGCGACAGCATCAGGAGATGTGGCCAACAAGATCGGCACATACCTCAAGGCTCTCGCCGCGTTTGACAATGCAGTGCCTTTTTATTCAGCACTCCCTGTGTCTACATTTGACATGACTATCGACAGCCCGGGTCAGATAGAGATTGAAGAACGCGACGCCGGTGAGGTCCGGACAATTGATGGTATAATTATTGCACCGGATGGTGTGGCAGTTTCGAATTACGGGTTTGACGTGACCCCTGCACGTCTTATCACCGGTCTGATCACCGACCGCGGTATATGCAGGGCGGATAAGGAATCGGTATTAAAAACAGTATCATAAGTTATATGGAAGGGTTTGTCAAGTTTAACTGTTACTGGAGCCAGTCGGGCCCTGTAATTACTGACGAGCAATACGAGATCATCAATCACTGGAGGGAAATTCTCTTTAATCTTGATCTTGTCGGAGCATTTGAGAACGGTGTCGGATTCGGAAATATCAGCACACGGATAGGAAAGACATCGCAGTTCATTATCACAGGGTCGTCGACGGGTGACATCCCGGAATTGGAACCGGGGCATTATGTAAAAGTGTCATCCTACAACATTGAGGATAATGCAGTGATGTGCAGCGGGCCGCTGAAGGCCTCGTCGGAGTCGTTGACCCATGCTGCCATTTATACTGCTGACCCGGGCACCAATGCGATCATTCACGTGCACTCGATGCGTCTCTGGGAGGAGCTGATGAACAAGGTTCCCACAACTGATCCGGCAGTCGAATACGGCACCCCGGCGATGGCGCGTGAGATGATCCGCATCTTCAGTGAACCGGAGGTTTTCGAGAAGAGGATCATTGTTATGGCCGGAGACCGTGGCGGGCTCATCACCTTCGGTTACGACCTCGACGAGGCGGGAGGGGTGTTGTTTGATTATGTAAACAGGCAATAGGCAGGAGGCAGTAGCCAACAGTGATAAAATTTGGTTTGCAGATATTTCAATTTGATATTATATTTGCAGCCTGTTTGTCGGGCCCATAGCTCAGATGGTTAGCAGCACCTGACTCATAATCAGGGGGTCGCTGGTTCGATCCCAGCTGGGCCCACTCAAAATCAAGAAGTTACAACCCTCAAAGTTGTAACTTTTTTTTCGGTGCCAGTTTCGGGCCAGGTTTTGGGTGAAAAATGAGATGAAGAATGTTAATTTACTCTTATATATGTATGCGGATCCCCTTTCTTATTATTTTGTATTTCGGTGATCACAAAAGAATCGGGATTAGTAAATTCAATAGCCCATTTAAAATCGGCCTTGTCGGGATCGGCAATATCTTTCCATAAAATTTGAATAAATGAACTTCTGGAAGTGAACCAGCACGGACAAAGATATATTTCTGGACTTTCGGGGTCTATAACAGCTTCAATGAGCCTATCATGTTCTTTATCATAGCCCATTAGGGTCTTCGTATCAATCGTCACCCTATCCTTTGTTTCTGTTTTGACAGTAAATTCCAGGGCCTTACCGAATGCTTTGCATTCCCAGATGTAGGTTGTATCCTTTTCCATATTCTTCCAAGTACCAATAAACTGCTTCATCAATTCAGCCTGGTTGAGTTTTGGATGTATTGTTTGTGCCTGTATTCCATTTGTGCATACTATCAGGAATATTGCAATGGTAATGGCGAAACAGGACTTTTTCATAGTACCTGACTTTAGTGAGTTTTTTTAAATGAACTGCCTGTAAGTCAACAATATTTAGTCGACCCTTATAAAGTATCTATATTGTTGATAACTAATGATATAAGTTAAT
>CAZWOC010000027.1:0-42799 GCA_964635655.1 uncultured Rikenella sp.
ACATTTGCCATTACGTTTACCGTTTTTTCGGTCAACGTATTTCAGGCACTGACAGTAGGCAAGAGGCAAGAGGCAAGAGGCAAGAGGCAGCAGGCAAGAGGCAGTAGTGTAAAAAGAACAGGCAGTAGAGTTAATTACTGCCTGTTAAAATTTATGAGACTAAGCTTTCTTATTCCCAGACCCTCAGACCCTCAGACCTTCAGACCCTCAGACCTTTTATCTTACCCCAAACTTATACGTCGTGCTTGACAGGAACGGCTCTTCCGGGGTCAGGATGACTGACGGGAAGGATGCCTGGTTGGGGCTGTCAGGATAATGCTGCGTTTCGAGGCAGAAGCCTGACCGGTATTGGTATACCTTGCCTCCGCGGCCTGTCTGGGTGCCATCGAGGAAGTTGCCTGTGTAAAGCTGCACGCCGGGCTGGTCGGTGATAACCTGTATCATCCTGCCGGTAGAGGGATCATATACTTCGGCATCGACCTGCTCAACATTGTCAAGAACATAGTTGTGGTCATATCCTCCGCCGAGAACAAGCTGGTCATAGGCTTCACCGATTCTTTCACCAATCAGATGCGGCGTGCGGAAATCGAAGGGAGTGCCTTCAACCGGGCGCAGCTCACCGGTAGGTATCAGGGTCGAATCAACCGGGGTAAATGCCGATGCCCTGATCACAGCCTCATGATCGAGGATGTCACCGTTGCCTGAACCGTGCAGATTGAAATATGCATGGTTGGTTATGTTGATAACGGTCCTGCGGTCAGTTGTGACCTTGTAATCTATGACAAGTTCATTCTCATCGGTCCATGTATATACAACTTCTGCGATGAGGTTGCCCGGGTAACCCTCTTCCATGTCAGGTTTGTTGTAAGTGAACTTCACTGCAGGGAAGTCAGTATTCTTCAGAACCTCAGCCGTCCAGACCCTGCTGTGCCAGCCTGTGGGGCCTCCGTGAAGCGCATTTGCCCCGTTATTGAGAGCAAGGGTGTATTCTACGCTGTCAAGGGTGAATTTACCCTTTGCAATGCGGTTGGCATACTGTCCTACAATCTTTCCGAAATAGGGGTCGCCTGCGAGGTATCCCTCAAGACTATCATAGCCAAAAGTTACATTGGCCTTGTTGCCGTCCCTGTCAGGAACATTTACTTCTACTATTGTTGCTCCGTAGTTTGTAAGTTTTACCACGTCACCACCCTTGTTGGTGAGTGTGAAAAGGGATACTTCCGCCCCCCCAAATGAACCGAAATTTTCAGTAGTTACCATCTCTTTTGTGTTAGTTCCGCATGAGCCCAAGCCAGTCATGACAAGCGCCGCAGCTGTTAATAAAAAAAGTCGTCCTGTTTTCATTGGTTTATTGATTGTTTAATATATCGGTCGAAAAGAACTTGCATTAAATACAGTGATCAAAAGCCACCGACGCAGGTTTCACTCCGCGGTCACCACCGTAACCGATGCGGGCGGGACAGACAGGCTCAGGATGTTGTCCTTTATCCTGGCACCCTTTAACGGCTCAGGTTTTACAGTGTCACTTTTGTCAAAGGTGTTGTGTGCATTGACAGCACTGCCCGTTAAAACCCTTCCGCTGACTGTGTCATATTCCCCGCCACGAAGATCTATCAGCACCTCGGTCTCCTTCCCGGGATCCACATTCACAATCGTGATGTTTATTTTCCCGTTCTTATCCTTTGATGCAGAGGCGCTCAGGGCCGGAACATCGCGGCCGTCAAGTGCATAGTTGCCACAATTCAGGTGAACCGGGAGCATCGTGGCGTCATGATGTACCTTATACATTTCGAATACATGATAGGTGGGCGTCAGTATCATCTTCTCCCCGTCGGTGAGGATGAGCGACTGCAGTACGTTCACCGTCTGCGCTATGTTGGCCATTTTGATCCTTGCGCAACGCTCGTTGAAGTAGTTGAGCGAAAGCCCGGCAACGACTGCATCACGCATTGAGTTCTGCTGGTAAAGGAATCCGGGATTGGTACCTGGTTCCACATCCCACCATGTACCCCACTCGTCGACCACCAGCGCCACCTTGCGCCCTGGGTCATAGCTGTCCATGACAGTAATGTGCCTGTCAAGCGCTTTCTCGACATTCAGGCAGCGCTCAACTGTCTCAAAATAATCCTTCTCCGTGAATTTGGTTGCAGAGCCCTTGTTGCTCCAGTTGGTTGTATAATAGTGAAGCGAAATTCCCCACATCATCTGGTGGGGTATATCCTTCATGAGAGTCTCTGTCCAGCTGTAGTCAGTTGAGTTTGCCCCTCCTGCCACCTTCAGCAGGCGGTTATCGCCATAGTCACGTGCATAGGTGGCATACCTGCGGTACTGGTCAGCGTAGAAATCAGCTGTCATGTTGCCACCACATCCCCAGTTCTCATTACCCACTCCCCAGAATTTTACGTTCCAGGGCTTCTCCCTGCCGTTGCTCCGGCGCAGATCAGCCATCGGGCTGATACCGTCGAAATTGACATATTCCACCCATTTTGACATTTCCTCAACCGAGCCGCTTCCTACGTTGCCGCAGATATACGGTTCTGCGCCAAGCTGCTCACACAGGTCAAGGAATTCATGCGTACCGAAGCTGTTGTCTTCAGTGACACCACCCCAGTGGGTGTTGACCATCTTCGGCCTCTTTTCACGGGGACCTATTCCGTCCATCCAGTGGTACTCATCGGCAAAGCACCCGCCCGGCCAGCGCAGGTTAGGTATCTGTGTCCTCTTAAGAGCTTCCACGATATCATTCCTGATACCCCGTGTGTTGGGTATGATGCTGTTTTCACCCACCCAGTAGCCTCCATAGATGCACCTTCCCAGGTGTTCTGAAAAGTGACCGTAGATATGACGGCTGATTGTCTCCGTGCCCAGGTCAGTATCGATGATAATACCGGCCCGGACTGTTTCTGCCTTCTTCTGGCCATGTGCCGCAGGGATCATCATCGCAGCAATTAGCGCCATTAACAGGGTTGCTCTGTATTTCATTTCATTCAGGTATGTGATGCATAAAATTAAAGAAAAAAACAATCTCTTCCCGACTTCAGTCTTTCAGGGCGTTATTGTTATGTTGAACTCGAAGGTGGCTGTATATTCTTCGCCGGTCCCCGGTGAGTATACAAGCGCCTGTCTGACCTTATACACGTCACCGGCCTTGCACCTCCCCGGATGCTGGCCGAGTGAGAATGTAAAAGTCGTTTCGTTGAATTCCGAGAAAATTCTGTTGACTCCGGCTTCTCCTGAATCGAAGGCACATACATCACCGCCTGCATTGAACCAGTGGCCGTAACCCCTGGCTGTTGGCGAGGAAGCATAAGTGCCGTTGCTATTTACTCCATAGAACCTTATCTTCTTGTCTGACGAAGGCTGTCCGAGATCTGACCTTATATCAGAGGATGTCATGACAAACGCATAGCACAGTTTCACAGCGTCAATTGTGACTGTGGTCCCGGTATAGCCTGTGGCATCGGCACGAAACGCGATATTGTAAACGAATGATTCGTCATGGGGCTGATCTTCATCTGAAAAATCGATGAGTCCATAGATGTTCGTACCTGCAAACTTAACCTTATAAGGCCACTGTTCGTCATTGGACTCGTCATCATCCCAGGCGTGCGGCCAGTAGATATTCGGCGCTCCGCTGACGACAAACCACAGATCACGGCAATTGGCCGGACAGGTGAATGAAGCTGACCCGGCTGATGATGAAAAAATCTCACTGTAAACCCGCGTACCGTCATTCAGAAGGGCCACATAACCGTATCGCCAGCCTGCTGCGGCAGGATTGATCGACCGGTATCCAGGTGCTCCGGCTATCCCTTCAAAGGTGGCAGTAACTACAGAGCCGGCCTCAGGCACATTAAGCCTTATTACATTGTAGCCGTGGTTTTGGATGCAGTCCTCAGGCGCTATCTGCCTGTATCCTTCTGCCGCCTGGTTCAGGCTGCAGCTGTACGCCCCGATCCGGCTGCTGCCGGTTGCCCTGAGTGCGTCCAGATCCCATGTCACCATCTTCCGTGCATAATCAAACTGCTCATCATTGTATTGCTCAAGAGTAATGCCCGTGAGGCGCATATATGCCTGTGCAGGATCCTCCGGGCCATTGGCTCCTGACTCCTTCCACAGTTTCCCGATAAAGTCAATGCCGTGTTTGTCAGCCCAGTAGTAATTGATGAAATAGCTTGCATACCGCTGCCCCTCATGAAAGGTTGAACGGTGGCAGTTATCGATGAAAACATCGAAGTTGTACGAATTGATCGCTTCTGAAGGATAACTCTGGTATGCCTGCCACTGTGCCGTCTGCTCCCAGTACCCGTTTCCTCCGTTGCCACCGAAACCGTACCTCCAGCCGGAGTTTCCACCGTTGTCACAGTAAACCTGGTACTGAAAACTGTGTCCGATCTCATGGGCTATTGTGGACCCGACGGGCTGGCATGTGGAAGGACTCACCCAGAGAGCCCCTATTGTGTTGTCATAACCGGCTCCTGTTGCCAGCCAGTCAGTCTGGTAGAGAAGGAAGATCATCATCTTGTACCTGTCAGTCTTTGAACTTCCAGGTGTAATGAATTTCAACGTGTTGACATTCATGTCCCAGAACTGCTCCGCCTTTGCCAGCAGATCATCAATATCAACCTTATAACTGGGATCGGGGTGTGTGGAAGGGGTGACAAATCCAAGCTCATCATAACCCTTACCCCAGAAAACGATGAAGTGATCTGACTGTTTGCTCCGGCCAAAGTACCAGGCAGAGGAGCTCTTGGAAAGATCCATGCTCTTCAGTTCCTGCGGAATATATATCTTGCTTACATCGATTGAAGAGAGGTCAAATCCGGCCTGTTGTGTAATCGTTATTGTCCTGCGTGTGGCTCCTGATGCCACCGTCACTATGGCCGTGCGTCCGGATGAAGTCGGATTCTGTTCATAGGTGAATCTGACAGTCACAGGCACGCCCGGAACACCTGCAAGGATGGAAGCGTCGACCCACAGCTGATCGATGGATGTTATGCTCCATCTCATGTCAGAAGTAATCTGCACTGAAACATCTCCCCCGGCGGCAGATGCAGTTATATCCTCTGAGGAGATAACAAGGTTCGCCTCCTCCTCAGGCTTCTCCCTGCAGGAAGCCAGGGTAAGCGTGCCTGTTATTAACAGTGCCAGAAAAAGCTTGCATGTACGGAAAATACCGAATGCTCCAAAACGTGCTGTGCTATATAATCCCATAGTTAACCTTGAAGTTTATTGCCAGGCCGCGGCTGCAGTTACATATACATCCCGTCTGCAGTTACTCTTTTTTCTCAGCCGCGGTTATTCCGGTGCCTCATCTTTATTTTAACCTCATGGCTGTCAGCAGATACAGGCAGCACAAAAACCTTCGTACCGTTCTTTTCTTCTGACTGCCTTACCTTTTTGCCGTCAATCCTCACCTTTGCCCTGGCGTCAGCTGTCAGCCTGAGAACTGACTTATGATCATCGCCAGACCGGTTCTCAAGTATGAAACTGACTCTCCGCAGCGATCTGTCAACCGTCAACTCCCTTCCTTCGGCAAAGCCGTCACGTTCCATCTCAATCGTGAACCGCGGTCCTTCGGTGACAGCTGAGAACCTTGCCCTCACGCCGTCACGCGGCTCCACCGCAAAACTCTTCCTGTCATTCCTCAGGATTCCGCCGTAGGCGAACCAGCCGAAGAGCGGATCATCGGTCAGGACTGTCTGTGCCGTTCTGAAGATTGCCCCGTTGCCGAGGTCAGCCTCACCGTCATAGAACCATGCTCCCCGGTCTATCTCCTTTCTGATCCAGGCACCGCCTCTCTTCGATTCCATGAACGCCCATCCCATGGCCCCGTCATTCTCCTTGCCCGGGAACCAGTATCCGTAGCCTGACTCCTGTGTTCCTGTGTTCATCAGGGCATAGGGAGCAAGATATGATGCATACCCGAGCTGGATCCAGTCATAAGGTTTCTCTGCAAACCTGATCCCGTAATCGAGGATTGACCACCCGCCCATCCTGGCCATATAACTGAGACAGTGATTGTCAGAGCTGTATGTAAAGTCGCTCCCCAGCAGGAAGTATTTGGCCTCGAGCCAGCCACGGACTGCCAGCCCTGCAATATTCTGCTTCTCCATGAACTCCCTTGCATCAGCCTTTTTCACAGAAGGGTGTGAATACCATACACTGTCGTTTTTGTCAAACCACAGGTTTGTGTCAGGCTTCATCTCATTGAGTGTACCGTACTTCGCAAAGGCATATGACGATTCAAAGGCTGTGCGGTCAATTGCATACTCTGACCTGAAAGGGTATTTGTCATCATAAACGAAATACTTTACCTTCTTCTCATACTCACCCCTCAGCCAGTCGGCTTCAGTCTGCCTTCCCTCCTTCTCCAGGTCTGCAATCAGGTTCTCGATCACAAGCTCGTTGTAGCATCCCCACTTGTAGGTCTCATACCACGGGAGTATTTCATAGGGATAGATGAAATAAGCCCTCGCGGTCTGCCATGCACGCTCAAGGTAACCTGCAGCATCCAGGTAATGCACCTTGTCGGGATACATTTTGGCTATCTGGTACATGTGATAATAAAGCATGGTGACATGGGGATAGTCATATGATCTCCATATCTTCATCTTGTCAAGGTTGGAATTCCTGATCTTCGCCCTCTCGGCAGGGTCACGGGCCACCTTCCAGTTTGGCACCCCGTAGACGCCGTATGGATAGGGATCGTCCTTGTCAGTACGCTGCAGTCCGTTCCACACAAAATACTTCAGGTAATACTCAACCGCATCAATCTCCTTCTGATCAGGGAAATAGACGTTCTTTGCAGCCACGTATGGCGCCTTGCACAGGCCCGGGTCATCGCATGCCAGCACGTATCCCCACCATCCGTCGAAGCCGTCGGTGTTGTCAGGCCCGCGAAGGATGCCATTCTTCATGTCATATGCAGAAAAGAGACCGTTATACCATTTGGTTGTATCGCGGTGCTGGGTGCTGTTTACAATGAACGAGCTCCTCTTCTTTACAAGTGTCTCAACCGGTTCCGTGGCAAAGAACTCAAGGTAAGTCTTCTGACTTTTGCCGTAATAAACCGTCAGCATGTTCTCGCCAAGCTTGCGGAAGCTCACCTCGTAAACATGGTGTCCCGGCTGTTTTTCACCGAGGTAGCTTATCTCCGTCTGCGCCGGGAACTCGGCCACGACCGAGTCAATAACATTCTTTGTATGAAGTGAGAACTGTGCCTTAAGGTCAGTGGGAACGGTCATTCCGGGAACCACCCTGATGTCAAACAGTCCTTCATCATAAAGCAGTTGCCGCATCAGGTCCCAGCTTTCTGCCCAGGCAATCCTGAACCGGTACTTCAGAGTCTCACGGCCGGCATCTCCCCCGATCTTAACCGAGGTGTTGGGCTGTCTCCAGGTGCCGCTCTCCACACCGGCGGCTGCCACTGCGGAGTGCATATAAACCTTGTAGCCTCCCCTCCCGCCGTCAAAATACTCAAGTCCTGTCCCCTCTCCGGCGAGGATCATCAGGTAAGGAGGTTCGCCCGAAGGGCGGGTAAAATACAGGAACGACCCGTTACCCGAGATAAAGTGATGCTTTGTAAAGCTCCGTTCGAAAATTGTATCGGGATTCTCACTCCTTGCTATGCTCCATGGCAGGTAAAGGGCAAGGTCTCCGATCTCGACTTCCTTCCCGTCACGTGTCCCGATCTCAATCTCCCAGTCAATCGCATTTCCGGCAAGAGAAAAGCTCTGAGCAATTGTGACCGGATCACCGGAGTCATCAGGCCTGAGCGTAACCCTCTCCCCCTCGTCAGTAAGCACATTACTCCGGTTCCAGGGCCTTTCAACCCAGTCACCGTTGCCAGTCCTGTAAACCACTTTCAGCCTTCCCCACGGGGCACGGCGGCTCACAATATCTGCACCGTAACTGTCAAGAGGGTCGGTGACAGACACAAGACCCTCGGCGGTTACAAGGGCTCTCATCCTTTCACTCTGAAGCAGTTTCCCCCCGGGAGCTTCCTGTCCGTAAACGGCAGTGCCAGCTCCGCAGAATGCAATCACCGAAAGGATGATGAAGCCCCTGAAAAACATTTTTCCCCTTTTCATTTCTTTTAATTTACTTTTTAATCCAGACTATCGATGTAGGACTCCAGTCCCTTGGCTGTTCACCCTCCCTGGTTGCCGGAGCACCGGCAGACCTGTTCAGTCTCAGGTAATTGGGAATTGCAAGAAGATCTGTTCCGTCACTCCATTTACCCTTGATAGTTACAATGCCGCCAAACATTTTATTGTTCCATTCAGCTGTGAGCGGTGAATCGCCGATAACCTGGTCAATGTCAGCCTGGTCAGCCTTCTCCACATTGTAAATCATCGGTCCGTACCTGAGGGCGATCCTTCCCCTGTCAGCTTCAATTCTTTCGTCAGCAATGATTGTCTGTACCTCCATAGGGATGACAAACGAGATCACATCACCCTTCTTCCACTCCCTGCTGATGGGCACATATCCCCTGTCAGTCTGCACCGGAACTGTTTCGCCGTTGACAGCAAGAGCGGTAATTGAATTCAGTTCCGGGGTCGAAGTGTAAAGGTCGCTTGTCTTCCTGTCCGGAACCCTTATCCAGACAGTGAATTTCCTGGTTTCAGCCGGGTTGACTGTGATCGAGACATCTCCCTTCCATGGATAGTCAGTCTTCTGAACCATTTCAACGCTGGTGCCTGCCACCTTTTCTACATTTATCGTGCTTCCGATGTACATATTCACGTAGATGCCGTCATCGCTCTTTACATATGTCCATGTGGGGATCATCAGCAGTGTCCTGGGTATGTTGCCCACGCAGCACGGGCATACATGCCAGTCAGACCGCATGTGATTTGACGAGAGCGGGTTGGTGTAGAAGAAGTTCTTCCCCTCGAAATCAATTGATCCGAGCAGTGCATTGTACATAGTCTCCTCGTAGAGGTCGGCATATTTTGCATCATGATATGCCAGGTTCATCTTGTGCTGGAAAAAAATGAGCCCGCAGCTCGAGCATGATTCACAGTAAGCATTGTTTCCCAGCGAGTAGTTGCCGCCGAAGCCTTCCGAGGTCTCTCCGCTTCCGACACCGCCGGTGACATAGTATTTTTTGTTTACCATATTGTCCCACAGAGACATAACCGCACTCTGGTAGTCTGTATCGCCTGTCTCGGCAGCAACATCTGACATCGCTGAATAATTGTAGACGGCTCTTACAGCGTGACCTACAGCTTCATACTGCTGCTGCACAGGCACATGGCTCTGATCATACTCCGAACCGTCCTTACGACTGTCAAGCAGGAACTTGGCAAGGGCGATATAGCTGTCACCACGGCCATTACCTTCCATGTCATTCACAAAGCGGCCGAAGCGTACCAGCGCCTGTTCCATCTCCTGGTGGCCGTCAAACCACTCCTTCTTGCCGGGACCGATATTTGCGACCCAGCAGTCTGCAAGTTTTTTTGCTCCTTCATAAAGCCTCGTGTCACTCCCTTCTGTCAGGGTGTAGTGGTTAATGGCTGATTCGATGAAGTATCCGGCAACGTAACCCTCATGATTGCCCCTTGTCTCGGGAGCCCATCTCTCCTTCCATCTTGTGGTGTCACGAAGGGTGAACGCCGTCTGAAGATAACCGTCAGGCTCCTGTGCTGACAGTATGACAGGAATCCACTTCTCAAGGGTTTTTCTCATCTTCTCCTGGGCGGCGATTATCTCCTTATCACCCTGAGGGTCAACCATCAGTGCAATGCACATCGACTCAACCGTCTGGTGCACCCAGGCATTTGAGAAGACATAGCCGAGGTGCCTTCCGTGTGGTTCACCGCGAAGAGCCTTTCCAGCCTCAATGAAGTTGTCAAGCCCCCCCTGTCCTCTCTCAAGGCCGGTCTTTTCTATCATCTCTATGCAATGAGGTATCCAGTCTGTGATGAGAACCTTTGCGCGGTCATTCCACAGCGGACTGTCAATCTTGTAACGGCGGGTGTACACAACATCAAGCCTTTTTTCCTCGGGAGGATTGACAACCGTCACCTTCAGTGATGATGATGACTTCATCTTTCCGGCCTGTGACGAAAGGGTAAGCACATAATCGCCGGGTACGGTAAAAAGGGCAGTGGTAGTGTCACTCTTCGCATTCTCAAATGTTACTTCACCAGGCCCCTCCGCAGTCCAGAGTGTTTTCCTCAGCGGATCAACACTCTTGATCAGGCCTGAAAGGTAAGTCTTGCCACCGGTTACAACCATCCGGTCTATGCCGGCTTTGATAACCGGAGCCACTGCCGGAGCCTTCACAGGTTTGAATACCTGCCATTCAAGAACGGGTGAAAGAAAACGGGCAACCGAGTCAACCTCGAGCAGGATCTTTGTAGTCGATACTTCGGTAAAAGTGGTGTGGTTGAATTTGTCATTTTCCAGACCGAGGCCTGAGGGATTCTCAACACCGACATATTCATCCCCGTTCCAGTATTTGAACCTGTAAGCCTGAGGCAGTTTCACAAGGGTGTCATAGTTGTAAAGAAATACGGCAGCCTCATCTATCTGAACCGGCTGCTCCCATGCATATTCATAGCGGATCAAACCAAGGGGCTGCGGCCTCTGTTGCATCCTGTTCGGATTGGACATCCAGCGTTTCATGTCCCTGTCGACACTGTCAGGAATAAGTCCGTCATTCAGTTCGATCATTTCTCTCTGTCCGCCACGGGTCAGTTGAGAAGCTTTTGCCAGGACTGCCAGGTTGTCTTTGCCGGACTTCCCTGTACCCCCTGTTGAACACGACGTAATCACAATGACTGCCAGAAGAGCGGCGGCCAGTGTCGGGATGATGTTGCTCTTTCTCATTTCCCTTGTTTTAGTTGAAAATTCAATAATGGTTTGTTAATTCCCCAGGTTAAACACAAAAAGACTGATACTTGCAGGGCCTACTGTCAGGGCGGTTCCGGATGCAACTTTAGCAGGGCCTGTTATCTTCACGTTTTCAGGTCTGCCAGGCTCATTTGTAGCCATGTCATCAGGTGCCGTTACCTGCCAGAGTTCTCCTTCACCCGCAATTGTACCGTTAAGCAGGGTGACAGGGATCCTGACTTCGTCCCATGTTGCATTGACAACCGAGATTGTAAGTTTTTTACCCTCCTCGTCAAGTGTTGCAGCTATGTCAACAGGTCTTGTTTCGCCACTGATTGCAACAGGGATTGTACCAAAATGCTGTCTGTACATTTTAAGAACCTGGCCGGTGGCGTCAAGGACGGAGCTGGTTGTGTTGGTCTTTATGCAGCCGATTACATTGACAGTCTGCGCATAATTGGCCATGAAGACCATGTCACTCTGCCTCGAGTATTCATTCAGGCCGGCTGCGATACCCATCGCGTCACGCATAAAATAACGTGTTCCCAGTTCACCGTAGATATGCGGACCGTACCAGTAATTCCATTCATCCATGCAGATACGTATGTCTTTCCCCTTCAGCTGCGGTATCTCCTGACGGTACTGACGATGGGCGTCAGCTTTTTCCCTGATTGCGTCAGGTATCTGCTTCACGTGGGTCATGAGGCCTCCGCCGTGCCAGTCCTGACGGTAGAAATGCTCACTTATCAGGTCCATGCTTTCAGAACAGTTTGCAAGAACCATTTTGTCCCACTCGCCAAGCTCACCTACTGCAATAAGCCTGATATCCGGATCGACACTTCTCATAGCATCGGCGAAGGCGTTGTGCTTCCTGACAAAATCATCTGTAGACATGTGACCCAGCTGCCAGTCGCCATACATCTCATTGCCGATAGACCACCATTTTACATGCCACGGTTCGGTGTGTCCGTTTGCTGCCCTGAGTTTCCCCATGGGCGTATCGGCTGACCCGTTGCAGTATTCGACCTCCTCACGCGCCTGCTTTGAATCGCCAAGACCGGCATTCACCGCTATGTAAGGCTCCGTGCCGAGGATTTTACAAAAGGCCATGAACTCATGGATTCCGACATCATTGTGTTCAACTCCCTGCCATGCCGGATTTTTGCGGGGTGGCCGCTTATCCCTGTCACCGATGCCGTCTTTCCAGTCATAACCGCTCACGAAGTTGCCCCCGGGCCAGCGGTATACCGGCGCATTTAGTTCCTTCAGCAATGCTATAACATCTGACCGGAACCCTTCGATATTGTCTGCCGGCATCAGGCTGATTGTACCTACCCAAACCTTGCCGTTGCCTTCCGGTTCAACCGACAGAGTGGCGTTATGGGTCAGTTCAGCCGAGTGGAAACCAAACGGATATGAGGTGAAGCTGTTTCCGGGTTTTTCAATTCGCACTGTCTGTGAATCTTCTCCCCTCCTCAGTGTTACCTTAACAGCCGTGATGCCCGGGGCAGCCTTCAGTACTATATGGCCGTTATAATCCAGGTCAGGCCTCAGGCCCAGGCCTGATTGCTGCATCACTGCAGCCCCGGAGGCGTTGACAGCAAGCACCGGGGTCTTGTCGCCGGTAAAGGGAGCTGCCTTGTCAACCGAGAACAGTTCACGCTCTCCCCTCACCTGCCAGGGTGACTCCCTGTCACCCGGTGTGTACCAGAACTTGCGGTCGTCGAGCATCTCTGCCCATATGCCACCGTAGATGCACCTGCCAAGATGTTCTATGAACTGTCCGTATATGTACTCTGACATCGGCTCCTTCCTGTCAGCAATGTCAATAGAGACTGCCATGTTCAGATTTTCTGACGAGACCAGTTCAATTGACATGTCATCGAACCATGCCCTTCCTGATGCCGGCCCGTCAAGACCGAGCAGGCATGAGAGAACAGATGAGTCATCGTTGCCTGTTTTAAATACAAACTCAACTTTTGTCCAGTCGTTTGTACCTGACAGGCCGGTATATTCTGCTTCAAAGGCATCCAGACTGAAACCGGCCCCCTTGCCATCACGCGTCTGCACACCTTCAGTCTTCACCCAGCCTGTGAATTTGTACTCGGACCATGGTTTCAGTTCCACTTTTGTCATCCACCTTCCGCCTGCAGGGCGTGCACTGCTGAGCATCAGGCTCCTCTTGCCGCTGTGGGCTTCATAGTCGTAGAAGGCGATCATTGCGCCTCCGCGTGTTTCACCTGTCCAGCCTGTCACGGCTGAACCACTCCCTTCCTCTGCCGAGGGGTTGGGAATGATGCTGACCTGTTGCCCCCTGTCCGTCGAGCAGGAAGAGATGATCAGCGCTGCTGCAAGAATAATCTGAAGTGTTCTCATTACGGATTGCTAAAAAATGTTAATTAACTTATAATAAATGTAAAAGGCCGGTGTGAAAGCGGCCTTTTACTTCCTAACTAAAACCTAAAATCCATACAACTACCTTCTCCACTCATTGACTCCGTCTCTTATACGGTTACGCCAAACAAGTTTTGATGCCACATCGGTGTGGTAAGTCTCATCCTGGTAGGTTACCCTGTAATTCAGGTTAAAAGTGCTTGTAGCAGGATCCCATTTGTTTTCACCGTTACTGACGACGTTAAGTATAGGAGCCTGTTCCGGGGTTGCCTGTGCAGGAATACCCCACACCTCCCATTCAAGAACGCCGACAGACTCCGAGTGATTAATGAAGTTAATCCGCACCTTGTTGGTTATTACCGGGTCAAACGTAGTTATGGTCCACTCGTCCTCCGCAACAACATATCCTGACGGATTGGTTACAGTCACCCAGGTCGAAGAGGCATTATCCCAATATTCTATATACACCTCATCCGGCATCAGCAGGCCACCCCAGTCCGTTGCCCAATAGATCAGAGATCTGTTTATCTCATAGAATCTCGGGAAATCGTACTGCAGATAACCCCAGTCATTTGCGCTGTTCCAGTTTCCGAATGCACCGTGTGACCAGTCATTCGAGTTTGCAGGTTCAAAACCATCCCTTACAGCCTCCAGTGTCTCCCATGATGAGCAGTAGTCAGTTGAAAGCACCGTGGGAGGCAATGCTATATTGGATTCTACCACTGGTTCGATCGGAAGTTTCCTGAATGTAACAGTATTGTCAGGATGAATCTTCAGGCGCATACGATAGTCATTCCCAACCAGCATCATTACTCCATTAGTCTCAACAGAGTCCTGCGATATGGTTGCAGCCTGTACCACTGATGTAAAACTTCCTTTATTCACCTCTGAACCGTCCCCTTCCGTTGTCGTAAAAGAACCGCTGTTATTAAAAAACCCTTCTTGCCTGACAATATATTTGACCACCAGAATCTTGGTCCCCTGGTTGGCGTTGATGCTGTCAGCCGTTGTTTCAGTCAGCCTGATCGGGATTGCATAATGGTAATCGACTGCATCAGGGTCATTAAGGAAAAGTGCAGAATCAAGAGTCACTGTCAGCCTTCCGATATACTCACCAGCGGGAATTATCATCTGGTTGATGTCGCTGAGTGTGTAGTAAGAGGTCGGCATCAGCTCATATGATGTGCCGGCCAGCAATGACGGATCAATAGTGTAACGGACATATCTGTCCTCATTGTTTTCCAGAACTCCGGCAAGATATACCCCGATATCAAGCTTGAGTCCCTCGCCTTTGACCACCGTCCTTCCCAGCTCACCCGCGGTGCTGAGCCCGCCGGTGGCTGTTGAAAAGGCAACAGTGGTGTAAGGATAGTCTATTCTGAAATCTTCATAGCAACCTGTCAGAATGACTGTCATTATCAGTATTGCAAATATCTTTTTCATATTTCCTTGTTTTTTTCTTCCTCTGCAGGAAAAAATTCTACCATCCACTGTTTTGTTTCAGATTGCTCATGATGAGTGTCTGATTATACGGTACCGGGATATATCTCATAAAGTCCTGGTATGTATGATTCTCAACATTGATATACTCATATCCGTCGTAGTTGATGGGCCAGACCCTCCACTCGATCACGCCGCATGACTCTGTATGATTTACGAAGCTGATACGAATGGCTGTGGTGACAACGGGATTGAAAACTGTGACCGTCCATGCATCCCTGGTAACAAGGTATCCGGACGGGTTTTGGACTGGCAGCCAGGTGCTGGTTCCTGAATCATAGTACTCTAACTTGACTTCGTCTGGAAGAAGGAGACCACCATCATCTGTAAACCAGTAAATTTCTGATTTGGATATTGATTTTGGTTCGCTGAAGTCATACTGTATATATCTCCAGGTGTCTGAGCTCCACCAGTTTCCGTACTTGCCGTGTGTTCCGTCGGTAGATGATGCCGGTTCAAAGCCGTCATTCACAGCAGATAGTCTTTCCCATGACGAGCAGTAATCGGTAGATACCAGAGCGCCCAATGCCAGGTTTGTCGGTTCAGGAAGGGCTGATTTTGTGATCTTCACCCCTTCAACAGTATGGTCAAGAGGCAGGTCCCATCTTCTTATGTCCCAGAAACGGTGACCCTCGAAGCAGAGCTCAAGGCGCCTTTCGTTACGGATAAGCTCTCTGAATGCATCCTTGCCGGCAGCAGCCTGATCAAGCCTGTACTGGTCCTGCTGACCTGAAGTGGCGGGGTCAGAATCGATACCTGCCCTGTTCCGGATAAGAGCGAGAACTGAATTGGACGAGAACCCGAGGGTGGCGTCATCAGGGCCGTAAGCCTCGTTTGCCGCCTCGATGAAGTTCAGGTAAAGTTCGGTCTTGCTGAGGAACACCTTGAATCTGTAGCTGGTGGTTACATCGCCAGGGGTAAGCCTGACATTGCTGTTCAGAAGCTTCTTGAGGTAGTATCCTGTGCGCGTTCCCTGGAGGCTGAGTCCTCCGGGTGCATCAGCGCCACCGGTGTAAGTCTGTATCACGGTACCGTTATAGTTGGCTCCGTTCCGGAAGATAAACCTTTCGAAACGACCGTCACGGCTGGCATACGGGTTGGAAGGATTGTAAAGGGCCGTTTCATCAATCGGGTAACCGTTGCTGGCCGGGAAGGCATCGACAAGGTTCTGCGAGGGGTTGCATGATCCGTAACCATAGAGTGAAGGAGGATAGAAATCATACTCCCAGTTGTTTGACGAATACTCGGGCTGGATCCAGATGTTGTTCTGACTCCCGCTGTTGTTTGTTGTGTAGTTAAAATCATGCAGGTTATTGCCACCGTAGAAGGCCATTGCATCATGTGCGACCTGTGCAGCCCTGATCCACAGATCCTGTGTCGAGGGGCCATAAGCAGGGCTTGCAGCATAAAGATACACCCTGGCCTTCAGGGCCCATGCAGCCATTCCGCTTCCCCTTCCGGCATTGGAGCTGTTGTCATATGACTCGCCTCCCATGTACCACTTCGGCAGAAGCACAATGGCGGAATCACAGTCCTTCGCTATCTGGGCAACGCACTCTTCGTAAGTGTTTCGCGGACGGTCAAGATTGTCTGATGTCGTAAGAACCTCTGTAACTATTGGGTAACCAAGGCATTCACCGCCACCTGCCGGGTAACCGGCATAGGTCCTGAGAAGCAGCCACTGGTACCAGGCTCTCATGAAGAAGGCCTCTCCCCTGCGCTGTTTCTGGAGTATTTTGTTCTTGGCAGGGTCTGATACGCTGTAGAGCAAATCCTTGCAGTCCCTGAGATACATGTTCAGGTAACCTATGGCCTCATACCAGTCATCCCACTGCCCTATCGGGTTATTCTGAACAGTCCAGTTGCCCAGGGCAAGAGAGTTACCACCCGGGACTGCCGGTACCGCATTGTCAGTATAATACTCAGTGTAATCAATATAATCGGTGTTGAGAAGATCATATGCCTGCGCCAGCAACCCTTCACCGTAAACGGCATTGCTCAGGAGCTCATCGGTGGTGAGGTCCTCTATCGGCCTTGGATCAAGAAACTCACAAGAGACCGCCACGATTGCCGTAAGGAGAAATATTATCGTTCGTTTCATTGTTTCGGTTTTTAGCATTAGAACTTACAGGATATTCCGGCGGTGATCGTCCTGAATAACGGGTAACCTGTTATCCCGGCATTTATATTCTCAGGGTCAACACTGTACTTCTTCAGAGAAGAGACAGTGGCAAGATTTGTTCCCCTTGCGAAGATACGGAGGTTGTTCATCGCCAGTTTGCGCGACACAGAGACCGGGAATGTATAGCTCACCTCTATATTCTTAAGCCTGAAATATGCAGCCTTTGCAACCCAGAATGTTGAATACTGGTAGTTGTTTAGCGCAACTGTCGTCAGCCTCGGATAGTCATTCGTGACCGGAAACCTGTCGAGCATCAGCTCAGAATAGTTCTGACCCGTTCCGTTGACCATGAAATACCTGTTGTTTGAAAGCATAACGTTCCCGTCAGCTTCGCCCTGCCCGAGAGCGTAGATTCCGAAACCTTTGTACCCGACTGAGAGATTGAGCCCGTAGAAGAACCTCGGTGAATGGTAATCAGTAACATGGACGTCAAACTCGTTGACAACATCGTCACCGTTGAGGTCAGCGTACCTTATGTCACCGGGCTGAAGCGCTCCCCAGCTCTGGGTAACACCCCTGGATGTAATCTCACCGGCAGTCTGGAAAAGACCCTCTGCCTCATAGAGCATGAAGGCATCCATCGGTGTGCCGGTCAGTTTCTGATACTCAGGAAGAGCAGCAGGTTCATCGACCACAAGGTATTTGCCCCTTAAGTACATTGCATTACCGCCAATACTGTACCTGAAGTCGCCTATGCTTTTATTCCACTGCACAAGGCCGTCGATACCCCATCTCATGTCCTCGCCGTAATTCGTAGCGGGAAGAAACTGCTGTGAGCCTATTATTGAAGGTGTTGATGCTCCCAGGTTGGATATCTTGTCATAGTTCTTTTCATTGAAGTAGTTTACCTCAACGTCAAGAGCCTTTCCGAAGAGTTGCGCCTGCACTCCTGTGTTAACAAAGCGTCTCTTGGGAAGCACGAAGTCTTCGGTGCCGGTCTGAACCAGTTTGTATATATTTACCCATTCGCCTGTGCTGGAGGCTATACCCGAATTCCATCCGCCACTCATTGTCCAGAGTGTTTCATGCAGGTAGAAGGGATTGTAACCCTGCAGGGAATAGTCATTTATGCCCATTATTCCAGCCGACCCGTAAACTTTCAGGTAATCAACTGTTTTACTGGTGCTGAGGAACTCCTCGTTGCTGGCGATCCAGGCGACACCGGCAGTTGGGTAGAGTGAGAACCTCTTCCCTTCCGGCATCCTGTTGCTGCCTGAGTAAGCCAGGTCAATCTGAGCGACATACCTGTTGTCAAATGCGTAATTGAGCCGGAGCGAAAGATCTTCAACCTTTGACGGCTGATACCAGTCATCATCCGAAGTGATCTCTTCGAGCGCTGCATAAAATACAGCATCTGCCGCAAGTGAACTGCGACCGAACTCCCGCTCGTAATTAAGCCCGGCATACCCGGCTGTTCTTTTCAAAACGTCATAGTTGCCCAGAGACATATTTGCTACAACCACAGCATCAACAACCCTTACCGGGGTCACGCCATCAAGCCTGTACAGCGCTGCAGTACCTCCCTTGCTGTTTATTATAGAGTTCGTCACATCAAATGCGGCAGTACCGTATGCTTTAAGACCCTCGACGATGCTTCCGAGATCAACTTCCAACCTTGCATTGTTCTGGGCATTTAGAATCATCCCGTCACCAAAGCCCGAATGGACCAGCTCATTTGTCAGGTTAACCGGGAAGTTATCACTTCTGACAAGAAGTGAGTCAGCATAGATCGGATGTGCATTTGACGGGTAGACCGAGATTATGTCGAACATATTATAAACCCCGGCGCCCGATGATATGTTCGGGAACCGCTGCTTGTTTAGCGATGCGGCAATATTTATGCTGAGGTTCATGAATTCATTCAGCTTGATTGCCACATTACCGCGCAACTTGTACCTGTTGTTGGTCACCTTCTCTCCCACGTTCTCAAGACCGGCGCCTCCGACATAGTCGAACATCGAGAAGTAGGTAACCCTCTTGTCACCTCCCTCGAAGCTTATGCTTGCCCTGCGGAACGGAGCCGTTTTGGCCACATACTCACCGTAATAATCAACATCAGGATGGGTGAGCAGGTTGGAATGGTTCTGGTAGGCAGCAAGGTCTGCAGCTGAATACCATTCGTCGTAACCGTCATTATTCAGCGCCTCATTGAGGAGGGTTGCATAATTATATGAGTCGAGATACTTCGGCATCGTAGCCGGAGTGCTTACCCCGTATTCTGCCGATACTTTCATTTCCCTGTTGAAACTGTTTCCCTTGCGGGTGGTAATCCAGATCACCGGACCCGAGCCTGAGAGGCCAAGCATCGCCCTGCCGGAGAGATCTCTTATGACCTGCACCTCCTGTACTTCTGAAGCTGAGAGCCCGGAAACGTCCCTTATAATACCGTCAATGTAAACCGTGGCTCCGGTACCTCTTATATATGCACCAAATGACTCGTGACCCGGGATGGTTGAGAAGGGCTCTATTGTCAGCCCGGGAAGCCTGCCCGAGAGAGCCTCAAGCAAAGAGGCTGACGGGTAAGACATCAATTCGTCACCGGTGATAGTCGTAACAGCCGACACAATGCGGTTGCTGCCAAGTTCCCTGTATGGAAGGGCATCAACATTGCCTTCACTGACAAAACGATACTCATCGATCACAATGGGTTCCACAGTGTTTGTGCCAGGAGCTACCTCCACAACCTTTACCTTGAATCCGTCAAGGCTGACTGTAAGCCTGTCAGTCTCACCAGCTGTGACGCCTATTTCGAAACCGCCCTGTGCATCGGTGACAACAGACTGGCTGGTATTGAAGGATTTCACGACGATACCCTTCAAAGGCTGATCATGGCTTGAAACCACGCTGCCTTTCACAATGGTTTTTGGTATCTCCCTTGCCTGTCCCCAGGTTTCGCCTCCGCAGAGGAGCCCCAGGATGGCAGAGATGACCAGTACCTTTCTGAATATATTGTTTTTCATAACTTTCATCTTTCTCTGTAATGATCAGTTTATCCTTATCACCAACCCGGGTTCTGCTTGAACTCCTTGAACATCAGCGCATCACTTAGTGGTATGGGCCACTTGTAGTGCTTCTGCTCAAATGTCAGAGTAACAACCGGCAGAGCAGTGCGGGAAATGTTGTATCCCGTAGGTCTGCCAGCGTTTTCGATGAGGTCCACCCCATAGAGCTGCCTGTGCTGCATCTTGTGTGCATCACCCCATCTTGACAGGTCAAAGAAGCGTTTACCTTCCAGATAGAGCTCTACAGCCCTTTCGTTCTTGATCCTTTGACGGAAGGAAACCTTGTCTGTGAGATATCTCGAGTTGACACCAGGCATCTCCACGCGCTCCCTGACCTTATTGACAGCCTGCACAGCTGACATTGTTGCTCCGGGAAGAGTGTATTCCGGACCGCCAATCTCATTGGCCGCCTCAGCATACATCAGGAGGATATCAGCATACCTGAAGTAGATCGTATGGGTGAACGGAGCTGATGAATTTGAATTGAGGTCAACATTCTTGCCCCAGAACTTACGGGCCAGGTAACCGGTATATGAGAAATGCTTCAGGTCACCGCTGGCACGGTCACGGCCGCCGTTATAAAGCTCCAGGTAAAGGTCAGTGGTGCTTGTCCAGCGTTCACGGTTAAAGAGAATGCTGTGATAAAAGCGGGGGTCCCTGTCAACGTACGGATCCTGAGGATCATATTCAGGATCATCCTGGATGGCGAGCCCGTTGCTGGTCTCAAACAGCTCAACGATGTTCTGTGACGGGCTGTAACCCTGGATGATGCCTCCCTCTGCCAGGCTGGCAATAGTAAAGGTGCTGTACTGACTTCCTGAATTGACTGCCTCATAGAGCTCCCAGATGATTTCATCATTATATGGAGTGTACATGAAGATACTGTCAAAACCGCTGGGATAAGTTATTGTCTGAATGCCGGCGGGGTCCTTATAGGTTATCTGGTCAGTGCCACCGGAAGGTATCAGCCTGTACTGCCCCGAGCTCTGTGCGTACTCGATCAGATCCCATGCAGCCTCTGCTGCTGCTGTCCAGTATTCAGTGTTACCTGATGTGTTGTTTGAAGGACTTGCATCAAACAGCAGGGCCGAAGCCTTGACTGCCATGGCTGCACCTTTCGTAGGCCTGCCGATATTTCCCATATCCCACTCTTCAGGCAACAGCGCAGCTGCCGCATCACAGTCTTCGGCAATCTTCAGAGCTGTCTCATGGAATGAAAGCCTGGGAAAGGCATAGTTGTCAGAACCACTGAGAGGCTCAGTCAGGTACGGCATGCCGCCCTGGCGGATGAGGAACTCATAATAGTACCATGCGCGCATGAAGAGCGCCTGTCCCTCAAGCTGGTTTATCTGCTGCGGGGTGGCATTTCCCTCGAGCATCGGAAGGTTCTTAAGGCAGATGTTGGCAATACGTATGCTCTTCCATGCATTCCAGATTGTTGAGAACTGAAGAGCCTGGGCAGTGCTGTAAGCACGGATCCAGTCACCTGACTGAACCACACCCATTGTCTCCCACTGGGCCGATTCGGTGTGACCCTCATCGCACATTGCAGCAATCATCCCGTAATCATAGTCAGCGAGATAGTTGTGCATGTCCTTATACATCCTGTCTTCAAACTTCCGGAAGTTATTATAGTCGGTGAAGACCTGCTCCTCGTCCATTCCGGTAGAGTCCTGAACCTTGTCAAGGTACCCTTCACATCCCTGGAACATCAGGGCCAACGAGATGAGTATAATTGTAATCCTTTTCATTTTCTTTGGTTTTCCTGGTTAGAATGTCACTCTCACCTCAAGTGTGAACCTTTTCATCATAGGATAAGCTCCGAAGTCAACACCAGAGTTGAAACCTTCAGGGTCACCACCGAGCTTGAAAGGTGTCCAGGTTGCAAGGTTCGTTCCGGTAAGGGTCAGATCCATCTGACGGATACCCACCTTATGAAGACGGTCATTTTCAAGTCTGTAGCTCAGTGCAACGTTCTTGAGCCTTGTATACCGGCCGTCAACAATAGAGAACTCGTTACCAAGATAGTTGTACTGATCGGTTGCCATCGAATGAACTGCCGGCCACTCGGCATCCCTGTTGTCAGGAGTCCAGTGGTTGGCCTGTGCAGTCATTGCGTTGTCCTTGTTCTGGGTGAACGGGTAAAGGTAGAACATACCACCCTGTCTCATTGCATATGTTGTTGAACCGATTCCGTAGAAGTCAATCCTCATTGTCAGATTCTTATAGATGGCTGCCAGGTTTGCACCCCATGTAAATGCGGGTACATACGGGTTGCGCGGAACAATCCTGTCAAGGTCATTGACGAACCCGTCACCGTTGTAGTCGATGTACTTGAAGTCACCAACAATCGGTTTGGGACCTGAAGCAAGAGGCCACATAAACAGTTCGTCAAAACTCTGGTAAAAGCCGCCGTCCTGGATGGCTGATGCCGGAGTGTACCCTCCCATACGCTGGGCAACACCCACAGGCTTGCCCTCAAGGGAGATATTCTGTGGCTTTGCATCAGGTTCATCATATGATACAACGCGGCTCTCGTTGACTGACATAATACCCCTGAGCTGAATTGTAAAGTTGCGTGAGAAGCTGTGGTTGTATCCGAGCTCCGTTTCAATACCGTGAGCCTTTGTCTCGCCGCTGTTACCGGAGATTGATGTTACACCAACCCATGAGGGTACTGATCTCCTGGTCTGCAGAATATCATTACGGTGTTCATCATAGAGGTCAACATTGAGAGTGACTTTGTTCTGGAAGAAGCCCATCTCGAAACCAAGGTTCGCCTTTACGGCTGTCTCCCATGTGGCATTGGTAACAGGTATGGTCCCTTCCTGGATGCTGGGATACCACGTCATCGGATAACCAAAACCCTGGGTTTCACTGGCGGTACTGAATTCTGAAATGTACAGCCACCTGGCTATGCCGGCATCAGATCCGACCATCCCCCAGGAGAAACGTGTCTTGAAATAGTTGAACCATGGCATCTTGTCTTTCCAGAAGCCTTCTTCCGATCCTACCCAGCCCACTGCAAACGAAGGGAAGGTTCCGAAACGCAGCCCGGGAGCAAATTTCTCCGAACCGGTATATGCTACACTGGCCTCAAGAAGGTATTTTTCATTATAATTATATGTACCACGTACAACCCAGTTCTCCTCATATGAGGGGAAGCTCGAGATACCTCTGTATTGTCTGCGGCTGAACACACCAACGCCAGTCACGTTGTGACGGCCGAAACTCCTTGCATAGTCCAGCTGCCCTTTGTAATAAACACTTCTGCCAGCACTTTGGAGATTCTCACTCCGGGTCGTAATGAGTTTTGGCTGAGGAGTATCGTTATCAAGCACCTGCCAGTTCGTGTACCTTGACCAGGTGGAGTCGGCAGGATTGAGATAGTAACCGAAGAGATAATCGAGAGGGTACTCCTTCATATACTCGTTGGTAGAGTTGAAAGAATAGAAAACTGATGCCTTGAGACCTTCGGTGATAAAGTCAAGCTTCTGCTCAAGATTGACGTCTGATGAGACACCGTTGCTCTTGTGGCGCCTGAAACCCATGCCTCCTATCCACATGAGCCTTACTTCACCCTGCTGCGGGTTCTCAAAATAACGGATGCCGTCCTGATCATAAGGGATCTTGTCATCCGGGAATTGTTCAAGAGCCTCAGCCGGATAGTAAGGCAGGGCAGTTACAGCCTCATACCACTGCTCCTGGGTGTAATCATCAACAGGCTTGTTCCATACCTTTATATTTCCTGCCAGGTTGACTGTCAGCTTAGTCGATTTGGTGAGGTTGAAGTCAAGGTTGTTCCTGAATGTGTACCTGTTATGCCAGTATGATGCATCCTTCTTTTCAAACTTGTACGGGAAGAGACTGCCAACGTCAAATATATCAGACTCATTAAGGTAACCGAGTGAAACGAAATACTTTACGAATGAGTTCCCCCCTCTTGCATTGATATTGTAGTTCTGATCAAGTGCCGGTTTGAAATAGAAATCCATCCAGTCAAAATCAGGATAGAGGTACGGGGAATCTCCGGTGCGGTAGTGTTCAAGAGCTTCATCTGAAATAAGGCTTGACCATTTTCCGTCGTTCTTGTAAGCTTCATTCCGGAGCATCATTGTCTCATATGAGTTCATGTACTCCGGAAGGCGTGTGGCCATCTTAAGGGATGTCTCAGCCGTAAAGTCAAGCTGAAGAGCACCTTCACTACCCCTCTTTGTATTTACAATCACAACACCGTTGGCCCCCTTGACACCGTAAACCGCTGTTGCAGAGGCATCCTTCAGGATAGATATCGATGAAATTTCCTCAGGGTCAAGGTTCGTGAACGAACGCTCAACACCGTCAACGAGAATAAGGGGTGAGTTGCTTCCCATTGAAGCACCTGCCCTGATCTGCATCGTGATCGACTTGGACTCTTCACCGGGGGTGGCATCCTGCATCAGGACCACCATGCCCGGGATAATGCCCTGCAGGGAGTTTTCAATGGCACCGCCCATTTTGACATCACGTAATCTGTCTCCTGATACCTGGGATACGGCTCCGACTACTGTCTCCTTCTTCTGGACGCCGTAACCAACTACAACAACGGATTCAATCTCCGATGTTACCTCCATCAGGGTTACGTTGATGACCGTTTCTGCTCCGACTGTGATCTTCTGGGTATTCATCCCAACGGATGAAAACACCAGAACCTCGCCGGGAGAAGCGCTGATACTGTACTTACCGTCGATGTCAGTAGATACCCCCCTGGTCGTTCCGTCGATCACAACGGTCACTCCCGGAAGGGTTTCTCCAAATTCATCAACTACCTTTCCTGTGATTGTCTTTTGCTGACCTGCCACCGTCATAGGCAACAGGATGAACAGACACATCCAGGCATGCAAACGCATCTTCTTGATAAAGTCTGGTTTCATTTTAATGAGGTTGGTTAGATTAAATTAGAGTGTTTGGTTGTTTATGTATAAATTGATAGTCAATCAATTAATAAACCATGAGTTTTTTTGGCACCTCTGTTACGTGTAAGTATTACACTTTTTCACACAAAAAAAAACAATCTTCCCGCTAATTTTAAAAACTTATAATGTAAAAGATACACTTGTTTTCCTTAAGCAATATATAAATATTTTTTTACATAAACACTTATCGGAGACAATTTTTGCAAACGTTTTAAATAAACCTCCTGGAGTGTTTCATTCGATGATTAATTCATGGATTCCGGAGGAAAATTCACTGTTGAGTTTCACGTTTATCCTGATTCCGGATGTCTTGACCGGGTTGATCTCTGCAATGTTCCAGGCATCCTTTTTCACTGCCATGGGACTCACCGGTGAAGCTTTCTTCCATGTGCCTCCTGACAGGTATTCTATAGTCCATTCGTCTGGAATCCTGCAACCTCCGAACGGACCGTCATCAAACCAGTATACCTTCACTCTGGAGACCGTCTCCGGTTTTGCGAAGTCAAACCTGACCCATTCCCACCTGTTGTTGTTTGGCCACCAGTGATAGTATGGCCATGTATGGTCATTTGAGTTGGCCGGCTCGAGCTGATCGGTTATCGATGCCAGCGCCTTGTTCTGGATGCTTCCGGTAAGCCTGGATGTATATGCTATTGTCTGTGCAGGTGCAGGCTGGGCACTTGTCTCCCTGAATGGAAGCCATACTTTCATCTCACCAGGTCCGCGGTTGTTCCATAGGAAATACGGGATCAGGGTAAGTTCATTATAGTCTCCGAGTGATACCGTGCCATCGAGGTTCCTTGAGGCCTGCCTGGCCCTGGTGGTGATCACTTCGGTGCCGTTGAGCATGTCAGCTCTGTAGACGGCGGTAAATTCAGGATTCTCATCCATAACCAGCCCGAGAACATGACCGTCGGCATTGTCAGGCCATTCGGCACAGAACATCAGCGGGCCCCTCTGAACGGCATACCTGCCTTCGTCATCCTTCACCCGCTCATCTGCCAGAACCGTCCTGACAGGCATAGGTATGTCAAGTTCGATCCTGTCTCCTGCCTGCCACTTCCTTGTAACAGCAGCATAACCATTTTCGATCTTCGCATCAGCAGGTTCACCATTAACAAGGAGTGTATGTTTCTCATCCGACTGGCCGGCGAAACTGTACAGTCCTCCGGGAATGGCTTCATTTCTTGCCCAACCGGGTATGCGGATACGCACCGTGAACTTCCCGGGCTTTTCCGGGTCAACAACAATATTAACCTTTCCTTCCCACGGATAATTTGTTTCCTGGGAGATCCTGACACTGCGGTTACCCATCTCGATATCGGCATTGTTTGAAGCGAACAGGTTAACATACAGGTCTTTGTCTGTCACCGAATAAATGTAACCCGGGATTGCAGGTATGAACCTGCAGACATTTGACGGGCAGCAGGCGCAGCCGAACCAGGCGGAACGTTCATGCTGGCCGTTAGATTCGAGCGGATTCGGATAAAAGAACCTGTCACCTGCCAGGTTGACCCCTGAAAGAGCGCCGTTATACAGTGTCTTTTCAAGTATGTCGAAATATTTTCCTTCGCCGTGAAGCGAAAAGAGCCTGTGATTGAAGAAAATGTCGCCTATCGAGGCGCAGGTCTCGCAGTAGGCTGACATGTTAGGGAGATGGTATGGTTCAGCGAACCCTTCGTTCCCGCCAGAGGCGCCGATGCCTCCCGTGATGTACATCTTCCTGTAAACCAGGTCTTCCCATATTTTTGTAATTGCATTTATGTACTCTTCGTCACCGAGGATGGCAGCAACGTCAGCCATGCCTGAATACATATATGTGGCTCTGACAGAGTGACCTACTGCTTCAGTCTGGTCAACCACCTTTTTATGGCTCTGTGAATACTCCTCACCGTCATCGCGGGTACCGCGGGCATCAAGGAAAAACTTGGCCAGGTCAAGATACCTCTTCTCACCGGTGGCACGGTAAAGCTTCACCAGCCCCATCTCGATCACCTGGTGCCCGGGATAGCTCACAAAGGCGTCCCACCCGAAGTCCTTGTCAACCAGGTCTGCCGATTTGATGGCGATATCAAGTAACTCTCTCTTGCCTGTAGCCTGGTAGTAGGCAACAGCTGCCTCGTACATATGGCCCAGATTATAAAGCTCGTGGCTCAGGATGTTGGTCTTCTCCCATCTTTTCCCTTCAGCCCACTCATGCAGCCTGCCATAGCCCATCTCAGCTATTGTGCGGTTGGTATACAGGTACCCGTCATCTTCCTGCGCAAGCCCTATCTTATATATTAATGTATCAAGATAAGCTTCAAGCTTCGGATCAGGGTAAGTCTGAAGCGAATAGCTTGCCCCCTCGATTATCTTTGTAACATCAGAGTCGTCAAAGGGATAGATTGTCTGAAACGCCCCGGTGTCAAGTCCCCCCGCAATCTCGAAATTTTTAACGCGGCCTGTTGATTCACAGTAGCCGAATGCGATCGGGATTGTCACCTCGTGATTCTTTTTGATGCGCGGGGCCCAGAAGTTGTCTGTCATCTTCACCGATGTGAAGGGTACCGGCCTGATGGGATAATTCCCGTCATTCTTCGATCCGGTGCATGAAGCCACGGTGATTGCCGCTGCTGCGGCGAAAATTACTAGTCTTCCTGTTGATTTCATGGTTTATGGTTTGGTTGTTCTGATCCATACTGTCATCTCACCCCTGCCCCTGTTGGCCCAGGAATAATATGGAACTGCCTTTGCCTCCCGGGTCTGCCCGCCAGGTTCTGCCACCGGGAATTTCAGGATGCCGACGCCTCCGAGCAGTTGCTGTTCGAATGCAAATACGGGTTTTACCGAGGTATCTGCGGTTACCTCTCTTACCGGTCCGTTGTCAGCCTGTTCAAGGCAATAAACGATCGGGCCCACGCCTATTGCAACCCTTCCGCTGTCTGCTTCCACCTCTTTCCTGGCCTTTATGAACCTTGGTTCCATTGGCAGGAATATCTCGACAATGTCTCCCTTTTTCCACTCCCTGTCCACATGAGCAAACCCGTCAGCAATGGGAGCCTTGAATTTTTTTCCGTTCACCTTTATGCCCACCTTTCCTTTTGCAGGTGTGATGTAACTGTAAAGATTGCCCTCGACGGGAGCTCCCCCTGTCCATCCGGGGATGCGGATGCCAAGCGTAAACCTGCTCTTCACGGTTGACGGGCTAACAATAACCTTTACATCGCCGTTCCACGGATAACCGGTCTCCAGCACTACGTCTGCCTCGCCGTCAGGCGTCGTAAGACGGGCAGCAGATCCTATGAAGAGGTTCAGGTTGATCCCCGCGGTGGTTTCAGACCATATATACTGTTTCATCGAAGGCAGCAGGCGGGCTACATTTCCGGGGCAGCATGAGCAATCAAACCAGCCGGCCCTTTCAAAACTACCGTCAGACTCCAGGGGATTCGGATAATAAAAGCTGCAGCCGTCCTGCCCGATTCCTGAGATAAGTCCGTTGTAAAGCGTTCTTTCAAGTACGTCGAGGTACTTCGCTTCGCCTGTGGCGGAATAGAGCCGGTGGTTCCAGAAGACGTTGGCCACGGAGGCGCATGTCTCCGTGTAGGCTGTCATGTTAGGCAGCTCGAAGGCTTCGCCGAAGGCCTCACCGTGTTCCTTGGAACCGATCCCCCCGGTGATATATATCTTGCCGTGCATCACATCGTCCCATATCCTTTCAGATGCCGTAAGGTATGCGGGGTTACCTGTTGCGCGTGACAGGTCTGCCATGGCGGTGTACATATATGCGCCTCTGACGGCGTGCCCGACTGCCTCAGTCTGCTCCAGCACCGGAAGGTGCATCTGCAGGTATACCGAGTCATTGTAAACCTCGAAGCGTGAGCCTGCAGGGTGTCTCATGTAATCTTCCTGCCTCCCCCTGACATCGATGAAAAACTGCGCCAGGTCAAGCCACTTTTTGTTACCTGTAAGATCAAAGAGCCTGATAAGCCCTATCTCTATCTCCTGGTGCCCGGGAGCTATCTCACGCAGGCCCCACCCAAACTCCGAAGCTACAAGCTCCGCATTTTTCAGCGCTACATTCAAAAAACTGTCCGAACCGGTTGCAAGGCAGTGAGCCACGGCAGCCTCGTACATATGACCCACATTGTACAGTTCATGGCTCACCCGTTCGTCAATCCACCGTTCCCTGCCTGCGCCCGGAGCCATGTTAACAGGATCAATTGTACGCGTTGTATAAAGGTAACCGTCATCTTCCTGTGCTGCAGCTATCAGAGTCACCAGGCTGTCTACATAGCTGCGCAGAGCCGGGTCTGGTGTCTCAAGCAGCGAGTAGCATGCACCTTCGATTATCTTGTATACATCAGAGTCATTATAACGTTCCCCGGTGTGCTTCCCCTTTTTCAACCGGCCCGCAATTGCAAAGTTGTCAATGCGTCCCGTCTCCTCGCACTTGCCGAAAACATAGGGAATTGTGACGGTTCTGTTCCTTTCAATGATTGGTTGCCAGAAACTGTCATTCACCGTGACTGCTGTGAGCGGAGGGGTCTTCAGCCAGCCGTCCTGCCTGGCCTCCTGTTGCGGGTTGTTGTTCCCGCATGATGCAAGCATGACTGATAGGAATATTGCAGCCGTGAGTACTTTCATCAGCCTTTTACCTCTTTCCTTATGTTTTTCAGTCTCTTCATCACATCATTGGCTCCGCGGCCAAAGTAATCGTGCAGGAGACGGTACTCGGAGAAGAGCCTGTCATATACTGCCGCATTCTCCTTAACCGGCTTGTAGGTGTTCTCCTTAACCTTTGCCATTACAGCGGCTGCCTCCATTATTGTATCAAACCCGCCGGCATCCTTTCCTGCTGCCACTGCACCGAACATTGCTGATCCCAGGGCTGGAGCCTGCGGTGAACCGGAGATCTTTATCTCCCTGTTTATCACATCGGCATAAATCTGCATCACAAACGGATTCTTCTCGGCTATACCGCCTGCAGCGTAAAACTCTTTAACCGGAACACCGTTTTCCTCGAAGGTTTCTATTATCATCCTTGTTCCGTAGGCAGTAGCCTCAATGAGAGCCCTGTATATCTCCTCCGGTTTTGTTATCAGGCTCATTCCGGCTATCATTCCGGTAAGGTCGACATCGACAAGCACCGATCTGTTGCCGTTCCACCAGTCAAGGGCCACGAGGCCGCTTTCACCCGGTTTCAGCTTTTCAGCCTTTTCGGTCAGAAGAGTGTGGAGGTCAACATTTCTGGCGTCTGCCTCAGCCTTGTATTCAGCCGGAGTGCAGTTCTCTACAAACCACTGAAAATGATCACCCACGCAGCTCTGCCCGGCTTCGTAGCCGAAAAAACCTTCGATTATCCCGTCTTCGACAACTCCGCACATTCCCGGCGCCTCCCTTTCGGTGTCACCGAGGAGCATATGACAGGTTGATGTGCCGATTATTGCCAGCATCTTGCCAGGCGAGGTGATTCCCACTGCAGGTATTGAGACGTGCGCATCGACGTTTGCAACTGCCACAGCGGTTCCCTCCTTCAGTCCGGTAAGCCTGGCAGCTGCAGCAGTGATTGTTCCGGCTTTCGTCCCTACCGGAAGAAGTGTGCGTGAGAGTTTCTCATCGACCAGCTTCTCCATCTTAGGATGAAGAGCCTTGAAAAATTCATTTGAAGGATAGCCTTCATGCTTGTGCCATATTGCCTTATAACCGGCTGTACAGGTGTTGCGTGTCTCCCTGCCGGTAAGCTGCCATACAACCCAGTCTGCTGCCTCTAAAAACCTGTCTGCTGCATCATATACGCCAGGGTCCTCGTTAACCGTCTGCCATATTTTCGGGATCATCCACTCTGACGAGATCTTTCCGCCGTAACGCTTGAGGAACTTCTCCCCCCTTGCCTCAGCTATTGCGTTCAGCCTGTTGGCCTCATCCTGTGCTGCATGATGCTTCCAGAGCTTGATCCAGGCATTAGGCCGGTTCTTAAATCCGTCAATGAAACAGAGCGGGGTGCCGTCTGCTTTCACCGGCAGCACCGTGCATGCCGTGAAATCAATTCCCACACCCACAACCTGATCAGGCGTCACCATCGCCATCTTCATGACCCTGGGAATTGTAACACTGAAGACATCGAGATAATCCTGAGGGTGCTGAAGCGCCCAGTCGACTCCCAGAGGGGTTCCGTCAGGGAGCTTTTCGTCCATGACGCCGTGAGGATATTCATGAACAGCCACTGCCACCTCTTCACCGGTGGTTGTATCAACCAGAACAGCTCTTCCCGAAAGGGTTCCGAAATCGACTCCGATAGTATACTTGTGCATTTTTAAATTTTTATGAATGAATTATTTCTTTTGTCCGTAATATGAATTCTTACCGTGCTTGCGGAGGTAATGCTTGTCAAGCAGGTGGCTGTCGATCTCCTGCAGATCAGCCAGGGTGGCGGAAATGGCTGCCATGCGAGCCACCTCCTCAAGTACCACTGCATTGTGAACGGCGTCGGCCGGTGATGTTCCCCAGGCAAAGGGGCCGTGGGAAGCTACAAGTATTGCAGGCATCGACATGGGATCTGTCGCCTTCAGTGCTTCAGCAATCACCAGGCCGGTGTTGTACTCATAATCACCTTCAGTTTCTTCCTTTTTCAGTTTCCTTGTTACCGGGACAGCCCCGTAAAAATGATCGGCGTGCGTGGTGCCAAGACACGGTATCGGCCGGCATGCCTGGGCCCAGGCTGTTGCATGCGTCGAATGAGTGTGTACTATTCCGGCTATCGCCGGGAAAGCCTTATACAGTGCACGATGGGTGGGTGCATCGGTGGATGGCTTTAGAGTCCCTTCCCTGACATTCCCCTCCAGATCGGTAACCACCATGTCACCGGCAGTCATAGTGTCATATGACACTCCTGATGGCTTTATGACAATCAGCCCTGATTCCCTGTCAATTCCGCTGACATTGCCCCAGGTCATGATCACCAGGCCATGCCTGACCAGATCCAGATTGGCCCTGAATACTTCTTCCTTAAGCTTTTCGAGCATTATAACTGAGTGTTTTAAGTTATATCCGGGCCCGGAGGATACGGAGGTATCAGTTCACAGCCAGGTTAAAGAAAAATCCGTTCCTCGCGAGCTCCCTGTATTTCTCAACATTAAACCTGTAGTACCAGGCCCCCTTCTTGGATGTCTCTCTCTCTTTCTCGTCCTGCTTATCAAGCAGTTCCATGGAGAGAATTTTTTTCCTGAAATTGCGCTTGTCGACAGGTCTCATATAGATGGCTTCATAGAGGTTCTGCAGCTGGACAAGGGTGAACTTTTCAGGCAGGAGTTCAAATCCTACAGGATAGACCTTAACCTTTTCCACCAGTTCCCTGAGAGCCCTGTCTACCATCTCCCTGTGATCGAAGATCAGGTCAGGGAGACTGGAAATTGATCTCCAGTGAGCGCCATTCTTCTTCTGCATATCAGGGTCGAGGTCATGAATTCCGATGAGGGCAAAATATGCAGAGGATATTACCCTGGCTCCCGGATCACGGTTGACATCACCATATGTATAAAGCTGTTCCAGGTATGTTTCCGAGAGACCGGTAAGGCTGCACAATACACGGCATGCGGCATCGTCAAGACTCTCATCCTGCTCTACAAAACCGCCGGCAAGCGACCACTGCCCGAGGGCGGGCTCAAAGCTTCTCTTTATAAGGAGAAGCTTGAGCTCTTTCTCGGTAATGTCATACCCGAATATTATGCAGTCAACTGCAAAGTAATGTTTCGGGTATTTGGAATAAATATGTGTCATAGACCTTTATTCAGCGTGTAGAACAGGTCATTCCACCTCAGCTCCTTCCTGAATTGTCCTATTTCACAGTTTTCATCTATCAGTACAAATTCTGTTCCCGTCATGTCAGCGAAGTCTGACAGGTGTTCGGCAGTGAGAGCCTGGCTGAAGCTTGTATGGTGAGCGCCTCCGGCATAAATCCACGCAGTGGCAGCTGTTTTCAGGTCAGGATAAGGCTTCCATAGTACGCTTGCCACGGGCAGCTTCGGCATTGGCGGGCATTCGATGACATTCATTGTATTGACTATGAGTCTGAACCGGTCACCCATCTCTACAAGTGAAGCTGCCAGGGCTTCGCCGAGATTGGTTTTGAAGACCAGTCTTGCGGGGTCATCCTTTCCGCCTATACCCAGAGGATGAACTTCCAGTGCAGGCTTACCGGCAGCTATCGAAGGACATACTTCCAGCATATGTGCCCCGAGTATGGCCATGTTCCTGGGATCAAGATGGTACGTGTAATCTTCCATGAATGATGTACCTCCCTTGAGCCCTTCTGCCATCACTTTCATAATACGCACCAGTGCAGCCGTTTTCCAGTCGCCTTCTGCCCCGAACCCGTAACCGTCGGCCATCAGCCTCTGTACAGCCAGACCGGGGAGCTGAACCATTCCGTGAAGATCCTCGAAGTTGGTTGTGAAAGCCCGAAAACCTCCCTTTTCGAGGAAGGTGCGCATTCCGGCTTCAATGCGGGCTGCCTCTTTAACTGCCGGTGTGGCAAGAACCTTTGCAGGAGCCTTGTACTCGTCACCGTACTGTTTAACAAGAGCGCTGATCTGCTTGTCACTGACTTTGCTGACCGAATCCACCAGGTCTCCGATACCGTATCCCTGGACCTCGTAATCAAGCCTCACCTGTGCTGACACCTTGTTGCCTTCAGTAACTGCGACATCCCTCATGTTGTCACCGAAACGGGCAACCCTGAGCGAACGGGCCTCGAGGGCTCCCATGGCAGCACGTGACCATGCTCCGATGGAGCGAAGCACATCCTTATCCTGCCAGTGCCCTACAACCACCTTGCGCTCCATCCTCAGCCGCGAGCAGATGAATCCGAACTCACGGTCACCGTGGGCCGACTGGTTCAGGTTCATGAAATCCATGTCTATTTCATTCCATGGAATATCACGGTTGAACTGGGTATGGAAATGAAGCATAGGCTTGCTCAACCTCTTAAGACCTGCTATCCACATCTTTGCAGGAGAGAACGTGTGCATCCAGGCAATCAGCCCTGCACATGTCGGAGCATTGTTGGCCTCCATGCATATGGAAGTGATTGCACTGGCAGTGGTCAGAACCGGTTTGAAAACAACTTTTACCGGGATGAGATCCGACTTGTCAAGTGCAGCAGCAATGGCTTTCGAATCATCAGCCACCTGCTTCAGTGTCTCTTCTCCATACAGATGCTGGCTCCCCGTAATGAACCAGAGTTCAAGATTTCCTTTTTTCATTTCGATAATATATCAGATAAATAAATCCTGTTAGTTCCAGAAATAGGCATAGAATACTATTATTACGGCGATGATCAGGCCGGAAGTGATAACATCCCACTTGTTCCAGCTTGCCCTTGTAAGAGCCTTCTGTTCGGCCGTGGCCGATCCAAGCGTAAGCCCCACAATACGCCGCTCGTCGATCTTCGGAGTAAAGTAGCTGACAATAATCATCGTAATGATCACTATGGCAAAGTTGATGATCTCGTAGTGCAGCCAATTTGTACCGACAAATACCTGGTAGATTGTGCCATCAGGATCAAGCCCACCCTTGAACACCATAAAGATAAGACGAAGCATACCTATGGAGAACCCCGTAAGCAGACCCGTAAGACCGGCGGCCGGAGTAACTTTCTTGGAAAGAATACCGAGAAGGAATGCTGCTGCAATTCCCGGGGCAAGCAGTGACTGAACGTCCTGAAGGTATGCATACAGAACCTTGCCGATTCCCTTCATAACGGGAATCCAGAGTATACCCAGGACAACAACCACAACCGTCGCTATCTTCCCGACCCTTACCAGTTGTTTTTCAGGAGCATTCGGCCTGTACTTCTGGTAGAAGTCAATTGTGAAGAGAGTCGCCGAAGAGTTGAACAATGATGCCAGAGAGCTCATCAGGGCAGCAAGTATACCGCCTACAACAAGCCCCTTGAAGCCCATCGGGAGCAACTCCTTGACAAGCGTGGAGAAAGCTGAATCTGAACTCGTCAGAGTGATGACACCCTGCTGGTTAAGAGCATAGGCTATCATGCCGGGAATAAGGAATATGAAGACAGGGGTCAGCTTGAGGGCGCCTCCGAAGATGGCACCGCGACGGGCCTGTGTCTGGTCACGGCCTGAAAGCACACGCTGTACGATATACTGGTCAGTACACCAGTACCAGAAGCCGATGATAGCCGATCCGAGAAGAACACCTGTCCATGGGAACTGGGCATCCTTCGGTGAACGGATAAGCTGGGTCATGGTGTCACCGTATTCGTTTACAGGAACAGCACGGCATATGTGCATGAGGTCATCCCAACCGCCAACCTTTATAAGACCGGCAATAAGCACAGCAATTGCTCCAGCCAGGAGCACAGGCGTCTGAAGCACCGAGGTCCAGAGAATTGCCTTCATACCACCAAGAGTTGTGTACAGACCCGTGATAACCACGAGACCTATAGCACTGATCCAGAAGAAATCTATTCCCCAGATGGATTCGATACCGAATACGTCCTTGAATACAACACCTCCGGCATATACTGTTACTGCAACCTTTGTGAGAACATAACTTATGAGAGAAATTATCGACAGTACCGACCTCGACTCCTTGTTATACCTCTTTTCAAGAAACTCAGGCATTGTGAATACGCCGCTTCGTGCATAGAACGGCACAAAGAGCCAGCCAAGGAGCAGAATGAGCCAGCCATGCATCTCCCAGTGAGCCATTGCCATCCCTGATGAAGCTCCTGCACCGGCAAGACCGACAAGGTGTTCAGATCCGATGTTTGATGCAAATATGGATGCGCCTATGGCAACCCATGTGGCATCACGCCCGGCAAGAAAGTAATCCGTTGATGTTTTGTCCTTCGAACGCATGGAAAATACGATGAAGGCAACCAACGCGAGGACAAACGCCCCCAAAACGATCCAGTCAAGTAGTAACATGATTCTTTCGTGTTAGGTTAATTATAAATATTTAATGGCATTCACTTTTATCCCGGCGCTGGCTTCAATGTTCCTGCGCCCTGCACTCTTGCCCGTCCGGCTCCGTAATACTTAACTCTCCCCCAGCATGCAGCTGACCCTACACCTTCGCAGCCTCAGTACCCCGATCCTCTCCCAATATTTACAGGATACTTAATCCTTCTCACGGAGTATGCAAGTTATATAATATTTTAAATGTAAGATATACACTTCTAATTTTTTTTATAAAAAATTTCAGTTTCATCTGTTCTTCATGTTGTTATTAATAATTTTGCTGTGTATCAGTTCAATATACTGAACCTGATATAAATTGCCGGTTGCAGAAGGCCTCTGATCCGGCAGAAAGGAATGGAAATGAAAATTACGAACAATATACTGACAATACTTGGATTGCTGGCGATTAGTTCCCTTATCGTCAACGCACAGGAGGCGCCAACCCTGCCTGACACCTCGGCTGTTAAGCAGCAGAAGAAACAGCAGCAGGAACAGGTAAAGGAGCAGAAGGAAGAACAGTCAGGGCAGAAAGACCAGGCAGGCAATCAGTCCGGTCAGAGCAACCAGGGTCAGAACCAGTCTGGCAACAATACCGGCCAGGGCAACCAGGGTCAGAACCAGTCTGCCAGCCAGGGTCAGGTATCAAACAGCAGCCAGGCAGGAGTACAGGGTCAGGGGAGCGGTTCAACCGGCGTAAAGAAGATTCAGGGAGCACGGCCTGACTGGAGCAAAGCCCGCGGAGCCCGTCCGGCATCGGTAGAGAGACCGTCGGGTTCACGCATACCCAAGGGTGCCGGCAAACCCGGTGGAGCCAGGGGGCCGGGTAAAAGGTAAAAACCATGAATCGCCAGGTTATGAAACAAACCAGGATGAGCATATATTTAATTGCCTGTTGCCTCCTGCTTCAGGTAACTGCTCTGCCAGCAGAGGCACAGCCCGTATCAGGCTCCTCCTCCAATGACACGACAAACACTGACGGCCGAAGCAGCATACATTCCTTCTATGCCGGCACAGGCTTCGGCAACAATATGCTTTACCTGGGCACAACCATGTCACAGGATCACGGTTTCGGCTATGCCTCAGCCTCATACGGACTGGCGGACAAATTTTATCTTTCTGCAACGGGTTATACAATCAGCGACTTCTTACCTTTCACTGCCTTTTACAGCCTGGGACTCAGTTTCAACCATGCCTTCAACTCCTGGTTCGATATAAGCACAACACTTTCACGTTACAATGTTGCCGGGTCACTCAGAGACACTCTCTTCAGTAACTTCACATATGCCGATGCGACAATTGGATTCGACTGGAGAATCCTTTACTCAAAGCTATCAGTCGGTGGCCTTTTTGCCGGCGATGGCCAGCTTTACCTTCAGACAAGGCATTCACGGTATTTTGAAACCCCTTCCTTCGCCGGAGATAAGGCATTCTTCTCGTTTGACCCGTATGTAAACCTCCTCTTTGGCACCATGGTCAGTATCAGCACATCCGGAGGCGTCACGGAAACAACCGTTTCTCCGGGCTACAGACCATGGAGAAAGAAGCAGCAGGGAACCACCACTGCCCCTGTCACTACCTACAGTGAGTCATTTGGCCCGATGGAGGTCGATTTCGGCCTTCCCGTTGCTTTCAGCTATGACTTCTTCACTCTTGAGATAGAACCAGGCTACGTTATTCAGCTCTATCCGGATGAGGGAAATGCAGGGACAAAAGGTTTCCTGCTGATGGCAAGCCTCTTCTTCAGGATTTTTTAACTTTGGTTTATGAACGTCCTGATTGTAGAAGACGAAAAAAGCCTTGCAACTGAGATTGCAATCTTCCTGAAGAGAGAAAATTTCCTTTGTGACATGGCTCATACCGGGAGCGAAGCCTCGGAAAAGATTGCTGTCAACCTGTACGATTTCGTGCTGCTTGATCTGGGTCTGCCGGACTACAATGGTCTCGACCTTATCAGGGAGGCAAAAGAGATCAATTCCGATGTGTCCTTTATTATCATTACGGCACGCGGTGCGGTCGAAGACAGGGTCAAAGGCCTTGACCTGGGCGCTGACGACTATCTTCCCAAACCATTCGCACTGGTAGAACTGCATGCGCGTATTATGGCCGTGGCCCGGAGGAAATTCCGTATCTCCTCGCCCGATATAACACTCGGTGATTTCGTGATGAAAACCGATTCAAGGAAGCTTTTGTGCGGACCGAATGAAGTTGAGATTACAAGGAAGGAGTTCGACCTTCTCTTCTACCTGGTAATCAACAGGAACAAGGTACTCGCCCGCCACCAGCTCTACGAGCATATCTGGGGCAATACCCTTGATGACCAGTATGACAGTAATTTCATAGACGTACATATAAAGAATATCCGCAAGAAACTCATTGCCCATGCTCCCGCTCCCTGGCTGGAGACAGTCAGGGGTGTGGGCTACAGGATAAGCACTGACAGTCAATGAAGCACAGGGGTATGATGAAACTTCAGACCAAACTTGCGCTCTTCAACCTGCTTTCAAAACTGGTCTTTTCAGCCCTGTTTATCAGCTTCCTCCCGCTTATTATTGAACGTATCAATGTCAGGCAGACTGATAATGAGCTGATCAACAAAAGGGAGGAAGTAATAAGCATCATTTCGGAGGTAGGCATTGAACCCTTTATTCTTTCAGGCAGCGCTGCCGGCTTCGGCAGCTATAACATCCTGAAAGAGGAGTATATAAGCCTCGAGAGGGCCGAAACCGGTGATGAGTGGAATTACATTGACGTCACACAAAGGATCATTGATAATGAGACAATTGACTACCGGGTGCTTCACTATTCCCTGAAGATTGACGGAGAATCTTACCTGCTTGAGATCGGAATGAGCCTGGCCAGCATAACCTATGCCGCCAGAAACATCAGGAACGTAATCCTGGTGTTTCTGGGGCTCTTCATAATTGTCACTCTGCTTTCCGACCTGGCGTATACGGCACGCCTCCTCCGGCCCCTCAGGATAATTACAGACAAGCTCGGAGAGACATCATCACCTTCGTCTGACTTTACTGAACCACTTGTTACATCAACTGATGACTTTGTCAAGCTTGACCGTACCCTCCGGGAGATGATGAAAAAAATCAGTGAGTTGTTCAGAAAAGAAAAGGAGATTACAGTAAACATCTCGCATGAACTGATGACCCCGGTGTCAGTACTGCGCAGCAAGCTTGAAAACATGCTTTTGCGCGATGACCTTGACCCTGAAGTGGAAGCAGGCATCGAGGAATCGCTTCGTACTCTGCACCGGCTCAAGGCGCTGGTCAACTCTATGCTGATGATAGCACGTATTGAAAGCAGCCAGTACCTGAAGGAGGAGAGCGTGGATCTATGTGAACTGCTGAGGGAAGTGACGGACGAGCTTGCCCCGGTTGCCGAGGACAGTGGTGTGACAATAATTGTCAATTGTGAAAAAAACCATACAATGACCGGGGCCAACCGTTCACTGCTCTTTTCAATGTTCTACAATGTAATAAACAATGCAGTAAAACATACGCCGGATGGCGGAAATATTGACGTCACCGGAATTGAACGCAACAGCCGGTTCGAGATATCGGTCCGGGACACCGGCTCCGGAATGTCACAGGAACAGCTTGACAGGCTTTTTACACGCTTCAGCAACCGGCCTGATCCGGAGGGCAACTCGACCGGCATCGGGCTGGCAATTACAAAATCAATAGCTGATTTCCATAATATTGCAATAAGGGTTCTGTCTGAACCAGGCAGGGGAACGCAATTTTTTTTCTTTTTCCCCGTAAATTCATTATAGCTTCATTTTCACATGTTTATTTTTGATCTGTTATCTGAAAATGAACTCAAAACAGAAAGAAAAATGAAAAAGGAAATTCTTTTAGGAGCAATAGCGCTGGTAATAAGTGCTGGCGTCATGGCACAGACTGCAGAACCGGTACAGACACAGACCAAAACCAAAAAGCAGCTCAGGATTGAAGCAAGGCAGCAGGCTAAGGTTCAGGATCAGGTACAGAGCGGTGATCCGATCATGAAAAAGGATCAGACCAGAACAAGAGACCGGAAGAAGGAACAGATTCAGGATCAGACTCAGAGCGGTGATCCGATCATGACACAGACACAGGCCAGGAAACAGAACCATGGCGCTGCAGTAAGTGAGACAGCTAAACAGGCTCAGACTCAGACTGAAGGCGGTGTGGGCGAAACAGTAAGGGAACAGGCCAGGCTTCAGGGTGAATCTCAGAAATCAATGAAACAGGCAAAAAATGCAACCAAAAACAAAGGTGCCGGCAAGAACGTCAGGACCGACCGACCGGCAACCGTAAGGGGTACCGGCGCAGGGCGCAAATAGTCAATATACAAGGCTGAGAAAAAAAGCCGGCGGAGTGATCTGCCGGCTTTTTTATATAAGCACCTGTTATCTTTTAGTCTGCTGCCTGTGCCTTCATCTTCGCCCGCTTGCGGTCATTTTCATCAAGCATTACCTTTCTCAGACGCATTGATTTGGGCGTTATCTCAATGTACTCATCCGCTGCGATATATTCCATCGCTTCCTCAAGGGAGAAGCGAACAGGGGGTGTCAGGACCGCCTTGTCATCAGAACCTGATGCCCTCATGTTAGTGAGCTTCTTCGTCTTGGTTACGTTGATAACGATATCATCCATCCGTGTATTCTCGCCTATAACCTGCCCCATGTAGACATCCTCACCCGGGAAGATGAAGAATCTGCCACGGTCCTGCAGCTTATCGATTGCATATGCGACAGCCATTCCGGTTTCCATTGCTATCAGCGATCCGTTCCGTCTGACGGCCATATCTCCTTTCCATGGTTCAAATGCATCGAAACGGTGGGCCATCACAGCCTCTCCTTCGGTCACAGTCAGAACCTGGTTCCTGAGACCTATTATCCCCCGTGAGGGGATGCGGAAGTCGATGTGCGCCCGGTCGTTGCTCACTTCTAAATGGACAATTTCGCCCTTGCGTTGTGTCACCTGGTCGATCACCTTCCCGGCGAATTCCTCAGGAACCTGAACTGTCAGGGCTTCCACCGGCTCGTGCTTCACCCCGTTTATCTCCTTGATGAGCACCCTGGGCTGCCCCACCTGGAGCTCGAAGCCTTCACGGCGCATTGTCTCTATCAGTATCGAAAGATGCAGGATGCCGCGACCGTAAACCATGAAGGTATCGGCAGAGTCGGTCTCCTCAACACGCATTGCAAGGTTCTTTTCGGTCTCCCGGAACAGCCTTTCCCTTAGCTGACGCGAAGTGACCAGTGTGCCCTCCCTTCCGAAAAATGGTGAATTGTTGGAAGTGAAGAGCATACTCATTGTGGGTTCATCAACCCTGATCCATGGCAATGCCTCAGGATTCTCCGCATCGGCAATAGTATCGCCGATATCAAAATCCTCCATACCGAAAACAGCACATATCTCACCTGCATGAACAGGTTTCTTTGTCTTTTCCTTACCGAGACCTTCGAAAAGATACACCTCCTTGACTGTGTTTCTCAGGGCCGTTCCGTCATGCTTTATAAGAGAGACCTGGCTGCCCGGCACAAGTGAGCCGCGTTTTACCTTGCCAACTGCTATCCTTCCCTGGTATGACGAATAGTCAAGGGAGGAGATGCGCATCTGGAGCGTGCCTTCGGCCTTCTCCGGGGCCGGAATATACTTTATTATTGTGTCAAGCAGGTAGCTGACATCGGTGATCGGATTATCCCATTCGGGCCCCATCCAACCCTGCTTTGATGAGCCGAAGACAGTCGGGAAATCGAGTTGATCCTCAGTTGCATTCAGGCTGTGCATCAGGTCGAAGACACTCTCCTGTGTCTCTTCTGGCCTGCAGTTGGGTTTGTCTACCTTGTTGATTACAACTATCGGTTTCAGACCCAGCTCGAGCGCTTTTTGTAACACGAAACGTGTCTGCGGCATCGGACCTTCAAAGGCATCGACAATCAGAAGAACCCCCTCAGCCATGTTCAGAACGCGCTCCACCTCACCCCCGAAATCGGAGTGCCCCGGCGTGTCTATTATATTTATCTTTACATTCTTGTACCTGACTGAAACATTTTTTGAAAGGATAGTAATCCCTCTCTCTCTCTCGAGGTCATTGCTGTCAAGTATAAGATCTCCCATTACCTGGTTGTCTCTAAACAACTTTACCTGGTACAGGATGCGGTCTACAAGCGTAGTTTTGCCGTGGTCGACGTGTGCTATTACGGCAATGTTTCTTATTTCTTCCGTATTCTTCTTTCTTTGGGCTGCAAAAGTAGAAAAAGAATCGGTACAGCAGTGTGTTTGAGGTCGCTACTTTTTGTATTATGGTTCATAAATCATTTTCCGGGTCATGCCGCCATCGATTATTAAGTTTTCCCCGTTGATAAATTCATTGCCTTCGCCTGTCAGGAACAGGCATGCACGGGCGATATCCTCCGGCTTCCCCACCCTGCCCGAAAAATGCTGGTCATGGTCTGCTTCGCGCAGAGCGTTGTAGTCACCCGTTTCTATCCAGCCCGGGCTGATGCAGTTCACCCTGATACTGTATTGCGCCAGGGAGGCAGCCAGGGCGTGCGTAAGGGCCACAATGCCTCCCTTCGATGCAGCATACGCTTCAGATCCGGTCTCTGACATGAAAGCACGCGTGGAGGCAATGTTGATAATTGATCCTCCGCCATTTTCCTTCATAAAACGGGCTGCCTCCCTTGCGCAAAGGAAAGCCCCGCGGAGATTGGCATTGATAACTGCATCCCACTCATCGACAGTGAGTTCAAGCGGAGATTTCCAGATTCCGAAACCGGCGTTGTTTACAACAATGTCTACCCTGCCATACATCTTCGCAGCTTTAAGGATCAATGAGGAGACCTGTATGGGGATACTAATGTCAGCAGGGATGAAACAGGCTTCACCCCCTTTTGACCTTATCTCGTCGACCCTTATAAAGTCGTGTTTTTCAATAATTCTGTGTAGTGGCATATTTTAT
>CAZWOC010000028.1:0-17215 GCA_964635655.1 uncultured Rikenella sp.
ACATTTGCCATTACGTTTACCGTTTTTTCGGTCAACGTATTTCAGGCACTGACAGATAACCTACTGCCTATTGCCTACTGCCTACTGCCTATTGCCTATTGCCTCCTACTTAATCCTCTTCCCCTCTACCTTCTGACCTCCCTGGTAAAGTATCATCTTATTGAACTTCCCGTCAGGATCAGCAACGAACTCAACCTGGGCATCGACAACCTTCAGGAAGAATTTCGTTTCGCTCTCAGGGAAAACCTCGAACTTCCCCTGCCCTGTTGCCTGGGTCATGAGCCTGTTGCCTTCCCGCGTGAAGGTGATCGTGAATCCCGGCTGCAGTTCATACTCGCCGGTGTATCTGTCAAGAGTGGCCTCGCTGACTGTTACTACTTTCTTTTCTTCGATCTTTTTTTCCGTCAGTTTCCATGTATCAAGACTGCCCCTGTCGTCAGACACAAATGATATAATTTTTCCTGAGGCATCCCGGTTGAAGGTTGCAAACATGAATGCATCCTCAACCAGGAACTTATCCTTTTCAACCGGGAACATCATTCTCGTTCCGGCTCCTGCAAGGGTAGCCGCAAGCTGCGTTCCTTCCCTTTTTAAGGTCACCTCCCTGCCGGAGTCATTGACATAAATCCCGGAATACTGATCAAGAGTTGCCTCGTCCACAGTTATCCCGGTGGTGACGAGTGGTTTGCCTATCGCCATGGCTGCCATTTTCAGGGATGTGAACTCAGGTGCTTTGGCGGTGCTGTTTGAAAAGAGCGCCACATATACATCCTCTTCCGGAAGGTAAACTGAGCTGGTCAGATAACCGAAGATTCCACCTCCGTGCTCAACGGTGGGGCTTCCCTGCAACTGTGAAAGGAAGAATCCGTACCCGTAATTTGTTCCCTTACCGTCAGCAAGCTTATACTCAGTGACAGCCTTTTCGAGTGTCTCCTTTTTTACCAGTTTGCCTGCATAGAGCGCCTGATGCCACTTGAACAGATCACCCACGGTTGACATGATGGAACCGGCTGAGTATGGCTGTGTCATGCTGCAGTAGTCCGAATTCACTATGCCTTCACTGCCCTGCTGATACCCATAGGCGCGGTTTTTAATAATCCTTGTATCACTGCCGTAGCATGTGGAGGTCATCCCGAGAGGGGTGAAAAAATTCTCCTGGATATAACCTGCATAGCTCTTCCCGGTAACCTTCTCAATTATATACCCCAGGAGGACAAAGCCGGAATTGTTATAGTTCCATTTTGTGCCCGGTGCAAATTCCATCGGCAGGTTTTTGAAGGAATTGACCAGCTCCTCCGGTGTCATGTCAGTTCTGACATTCTTGATGTAGTCAGGCACGTTTGTGTAACTCTTTATCCCTGATGTGTGCGTTAACAGATGTTCAATTGTAATTTTATATGCCTGGGTCGGGTAATCAGGTATGAATTTGGTTATTTCGTCCTGAAGTGACAGTTTGCCCTGTTCCATGAGCTGGAGGATTGCTATGGCAGTGAATTGTTTGGTGATTGAACCTATCCTGAACACCATATCCGGTTGCATTGGCACATTCAGTTCAAGGTTTGCCATACCGAATGCCCTGGTGTAGATAACCTGGCCGTCCTTTGCAACAAGGGCGGCACACCCGGTCTCACCGGGTTTGAATTGTTCAAGAAGCATTTTGTCATAGTCCACAGCAAGCTTCTTGATATTAAGTGGCTGTGCTGCAAGTGGAACTGTGATAAAATAAGAGATCACCGACAGTATTACTGTCATAAGGAATCCTGCTTTTTTCATTGTCATGGTTTTTATGTGGTACTCAATAAAGACGGCAATTGGGCCTCAGTGCGGCATACGGCTAATAAAGTTAGCATCAAATTTTTTGCCGGATGAATTCCAGCCGGAAAATTTCATTTGCTTTCGTGGCAACAGGGTGCCGGATGCAGGCAAAGAATCAGCACACAACCAGAAAATTATTTGACTTCGCTGAACCGTCAGCGTAACTTTGATATGATATTGATATTCAAAACATTTTAATTCCTGAAAAACTACCTGAAAATGAAAGCAAAATTTCTTATTCCGGTTTTACTGCTTGTAGCAGCGTGCACAACCAACAAACCGATGACCGAAGAGCAAAAAGCGGCGGTTCTGGATGAGGGAACGGCCGTTGTCAGGGAAATGTTCGGCGCCCTGGCAGTCAGCGATGCAGGAAAGATGGTCAGTCTCTGTGAGAACAGTGAAGATTTTACTTTTATCCTTGCCGGTGAAGTGTATGATTATAAGTCCATGATAGAAGGTATACAGAGCATGCTGCCTGAGGTGGAAAAGCAGACATTTGACACTAAGTTTGAAAGGTATACTGTCATTGATCCGACATGCTTTGTTTATAACTGGCATGGCAGGAACGGTGTTTACATGAAGTCAGGGGAGGCATCAGTAGAGGAAGACTATCTTGTCACCTATGCCTTCAGGAAACATGATGACGGCTGGAAACTTTTCAATGGCCATGAATCGTCCATGCCTGCCATGCCTGCAGACACCGCCGGAGTTCAGTAAGTAACATTCAACCTGACAGTTCTCTTTTTCTCTTTCTTCCGGAGGTTCTTTCTTCCGCCCGGTAATGAACCACCGTGAACATCTGAGTGGCTGCTGTTGTTTCATACCTGCAGGGAATAAATAATGAGCAGGATGAGACTTTTGCCGGTAATAGCGTTTTTGATCATAACAGGTTTTTCATCACTGCAGGCCCAGGAAATTGAAAAGATCGGCATTCCTGAGCTTGAAAGAATACTGGCCAGCCCGGAAGACCAGCTTCATGTGGTCAACTTCTGGGCCACATGGTGCCCGCCATGCGTTACAGAGCTCCCGTACTTTGAAAAACTGGCAAAAGAATACAATGGTAAAGGTGTGAATTTCATTCTTATAAGCCTCGACTTCCCGAGCCAGACAGACTCGAAACTCATCCCATTCCTTAAGAAGAACAAGATAACGGCTGATGTCAGGTTAATGACAAATCTCGACTACAACAGCTGGATAGACAAGGTTGACGGCAACTGGCAGGGGAATATACCTGTCACCCTTTTCTTCAACAACGCGAAGGGAATAAGATATTTCCACCCGTCAGAAATGACTGAAAAGGAACTGAGAGATCAGATTATCAAACACAAACAGTAATAACCAATCAAATATCAACAGACTATGAAAAAGTACGTTTTTATATCACTGGCGGCTATTCTTGTAAGCGGCCTCCTCAACGCACAGTCGCAATACAAGGCAGGTGACATAGCCTTGGATTTTAAACTCAGGAACGTAAAGGGCGAAATGGTTTCGCTTTCTGATATAGAAGGTGCAGACGGATTCATCGTAGCCTTCTGGTGCAACACCTGTCCCGTTGTTAAAAAGTATGACCAGCGGCTTCAGGCGCTGCACGCAAAGTACGCACCCAAGGGGTACCCGGTTGTTGCAATAAACAGCAATGATCCGGCTGTTTCTCCGGGCGACTCGTATGAGAAGATGAAGGAGACTGCGGCAAAACTCAACTACAGATTCGAGTATCTCTATGATGAGACACAGGATGTGGCCCGCAAATATGGAGCTACCAATACACCTCACATATATATACTTACATGGAAGGACGGAAAACTGGTTGTGGATTATGTGGGTGCAATCGACAACAATGCTGATGATGCCGCTGCGGCAGACAGGAAATATGCCGAGGCTGCCCTTGAAAGTATAATCAAGGGTCAGGCGGTTGCCGTTGCCGGGACAAAGGCGGTGGGCTGTGGCATCAAGTGGAAGAAGGTTTGATCACCGCATGGAGGAATAATTGCAGAATCGGGAGGGCATCCGGGTCAACTACAGACCGGGTGCCTTTTCTTCTTCGCCGCCGTCAGCGGCTGTTTCCTCTGCAGGTGGTTCACTTGTGATGTTGCCGAACTTGTCAACGTATGCGATCATGTTCTCGAACCCGCCTCCCGCTGAGTTTTCCTTCCGGAACTGTTTTTTCTGCTCCTTCTCTTTTCTCTTCTTCAGACGCTTTTCGGTCTTTTGCTTTTTAATGAAACTGTTGTTTGGTCCTGCCATATATTGTGGTTTTCAGTTAACAAATGTGATTGCCCTGCCGCTGGCCCCGGCCCTGCCGGTGCGGCCGATGCGGTGGATGTAACTCTCCATGTCCTTGGGCTGCTGGAAGTTGATTACATGTGACACATGCGAGATATCAAGTCCTCGGGCGGCAACGTCAGTTGCCACAAGTACCCTGATCTTACGGCTTTTGAATGACTCAAGTGCCTTAACCCTGTAATTCTGTGACTTATCACCGTGTATCTCATCTGCTGTTATGCCGCCTCTACGGAGATCACGGCAAATTCTGCTTACACCACGTTTGGTATCGACGAAGACAAGCACCTTCTCGAATGAATCGTCACGCATCATTTCAAGGAGGACGTCAATTTTCTTTTCTCCGTCCTTCACGCTTACGATCTCCTGTTCGATGTTGGCTGCGCTGACGTTACCGGTGCGTACCCTGACAACATAAGGATTCTCAACCAGATCGTCGATTATCCTCTGCTGGCTCTTGTCCTCGGTAGCCGAAAAGAGTACTGTCTGGTTGCGCCGGCTCATTCCGCCTGCCAGTCTTTCTATCTCAGGTGCAAACCCCATATCCAGGAGCCTGTCAAATTCGTCGAGAACAAGCACGGAAAACCTCCTTAGGTCAAGCGCACCCTGCCTGACCATATCGGCCAGACGTCCGGGAGTACCAATAATTATTTGCCCCGGTCTTCTCAGGTTGTCAGTGTCACGCCTGACGCTCGTACCGCCAATCAGACAGGTGCTGTAAAGCTTCAGCCCGCTGGCTATGCTTCTGAACTCGCTGTCAGTCTGAAGGGCAAGTTCACGTGTCGGGGAGACCACAAGCACGTACCTGGATGAATCCTTCTTTAATAAATTGTGTATCAGAGGTATGAGAAACGCCCCGGTTTTGCCGGTTCCTGTCTGGGCAAGGCCTATCAGGTTGCGGCCTTCCAGGATTGGCTCCAGAGTTTTGTCCTGGATCTCTGTTGGCAGTTCGTATCCTTTTTTTCTAAGATTGTTCAATATCGAACCGTCAACGGGAAGGTCACTGATCATTCTTCCGGCCCTGTAAACAGTCTCTTCTGCAGGAATTGCCTTCCTGATGAAGCTCTCCGGAGGGAGTTCCCTTGTGTTGCTCTTTTTCCTGTTCCTTGAGTTCGTTTTTTCCTTTTTGCCGTGATTGAAGGTTCTGTTTTTCCTTTTTCCTGAATCTTTTTTGTATTCCATTATGAATTAATTGGTTAATGCCGCTGAATAATCATTAACCAGATATCTGTTCAAAATGGCAATGTTCTTTTGGCAAAATGTCTCAGCGTAAACTAGTGGTGGTAGAAAGGATCTCCGGAAGAAGTCCGGCAGAAAAACCCTCTATACAGATCTAACTTATGCCTGAATCGGGGGCAAAGGTACTGTTTTTCCCCGACCCCTGCAAACATGCAGTCATTTAAGTAATAACAAGCCATATCTGATGCTCATCCTCTCCGGGCCGGAAAGCACAGTTGCAGCCCATCCCTTCTCCGTTTTGCGCCACACTGCCACCTTCCTTCCGCCCTCGTAAGAGCCATCATATTTTTTTTGCTATATTAGCTTACATGAAAAAGATAGCAATAATCAGTTCCAGCGTCAGGCAGGGCCGCATGAGCCACAGGGTGGCGCTGTGGTTCCGGCGGTACATAGAACAGAATAACCTGGCAGAAACCGACCTGATTGACCTGGCTGAATACAGGTTTCCTCTTTTTGAGGAAAGGCTTAAAATGCAGGATAATCCTCTGCCGGAAGCTATTGAATTCGCCGGCAGGATCCGTTCCGCCGACGGCGTCATAATAGTCACCCCTGAATATAACGGCGGCTATCCCGCCAGCCTTAAGAATGTCATGGATCTGCTGACAGATGAGTGGCGGCACAAGCCTGTTGCAATATCCACAGTTTCTGACGGCCCCTTCGGGGGAACACAGGTCATCACCTCACTCCAGTTTACACTCTGGAAAAGGGGCGCACTGACTGTTCCCGCAATGTACCCGGTGCCGAATGTCGGTGAAGCCTTCAATGGGGAGGGTATCCCCTCAGATCAGCAGTCTGCAGAAAAGCGCGCTGCAAAGTTCACCGGTGAACTTTTGTGGTGCATTGAGGCAAAAAACAGGACGGAGAACTGATAAATAATACTCCGGAGGGATGCTTAAAGTCTCTTCTGTATTTATATTTCATTGTTATTCAGAATCATAGACTTTTTGCACAAACTTTGGCATAACTTTTGAATTTTACGAAACCGAAGAGACAGTTCTTCGTAAAACGTAAAGAGATGAAAAAGTTTATCTGCACCACGATCCTCACAGTCCTGATGGCTTCAGCGGCAGTAGCCGGAAGGCAGGATAATCCTGAGGAATACCTGGGTCTCCCGGGTGACAACCTGAACCTCTACGCAGTCATGAAGCTTTTCCAGGAGTCTGAGACGCTTGAGGGTTTTGAAAAAAGCCTCAACGATCAGGAATCCAGGATAAACAACCTCGACCTGAACACTGACGGTTATGTCGATTACATTACAGTATCTGATTACGTCAACGGTGATGTTCACACTATCGTTCTCCGTTCGGTCCTTGACCGCAACGAGTACCAGGATGTGGCTGTCTTCACTGTTGAGCAGCTTCGCAACGGTGAGGTGCAGATACAACTTATAGGTGACGAGGCTCTTTACGGAAGGAATTACATAGTTGAACCGATCTATGCTGAGACACCCAACCCCGGTTACAGGGGCAGGACAGTGCAGAGGAACAATGTGACCGTAGTCACCACCACCTACTATGAGGTGGCAGCCTGGCCGGTGATCAGGTTCATGTACAGTCCCCGCTACACGATCTGGCGCTCCAACTGGTACTGGGGTTATTACCCGGTCTACTGGCATCCCTGGACGCCCTTCTACTGGCATGAGTACTACGGTTACCATTACCACTGGTATCCCACCTACTACTCCTGCTACCGTCACTGGCACCAGCCGAGGTGGCATCACTACCACGACTACTACTACGGAAGTGTAAGGGCATACTCGCCGAATGTATCGCATCGTATCACTGAAGGAAACTACAGGCAGACCTACTCGAGGCCTGACACAAGGAGCAATGGTGAAGCACTCTACAGGAGCACCCAGGGCAGGCGATCTGCAGCAAGTCAGTCGGCTGGAAACAGTCGACCGGCAGCAGTCGGCAGTGACAGGAGGAGTTCTGCAGCCACCGGCGGCAGGTCAGTCAGCGGTCAGCAGGATGCATCCCGCACACGCAGTACCGGTACGGCAGCCGGCAGTGACAGGAGAAACCCTGCAGCCGGTCAGACCGGTGATGCACGCAGGTCAACCGGCACAACCGTAAAAAGCTCACAGCCTCCGGTAAGCAACAGACAGTCTGAAACTGCAACCCAGACCCGGTCGCGCACACGCAGTACCTCGACGACAGTACAAAGGGCTCCTTCCAATGAATCAGTATCACAAAGATCAAACACTACTGTTTCACAGAGGACATCGGCCCCCTCAGCCAGGACCCAGACCAGCAGCAGCGGACGCAGCAGCGCTCCGGCAGCCAGGACCCAGAGCAGCAGCAGCGGACGCAGCAGCGCTCCGGCAGCCAGGACTCAGAGCAACAGCAGTCGCGGCAGCGCCACCGTCTCAAGCCGTAGCAGCCGCAGCAGCGAGGCCCCTTCACGGAGCAGCAGCAGTAGCAGCAGCTCGTCAGGCAAATCTGACAATAACAGCCGCTCATCGCGCAGATAAGCAAAAGAAGCAGTGAACCGGACGTTCACGGCACAACCAATAATCCAGGTGACGCAGGAAAGAGTCCTGCGTCACTTTTTTTATGTGACTTTAATTAATTACGGCTTTCCGGATATTTTCAATGAAACAGGGAAGCAACTCGTTGCGGGCACTCTCCGGACTACCTTTCTGCACCTATAAGGGTGATGAGGATAACCCCGTTGGCGCCCCTGGAACCGTAGATTGAGGCATCTGAGCCCTTAAGGACGGAGATGGACTTAACCTGACGCGGGCTGATGTTGTCAATAGTACTCACAACAACTCCATCGACCACCAGCAGTGGATCAGTGCTTGAATTGATTGAGTTGATGCCCCTGATTGTTATCTTGCTTCCTATGACCGAGACTCCTGGCACCCGGCCCCGGATCATATCATAGATATTGGTATAGCTGGCAAAGGTTTCATCCTGCCCGTCGATATATCCCACATCGGTGGTCAGGTTTTTCTTCTTCACGGTTCCGTAAGCTACCTCTATATCTCTGTCGCCTTCAGCAATTTCAGGTTTGAATCCGGGCATGGCCATACTTCCGTCAAGGACGATATCATACCTGTTGCCGCCATCATATTCGATAACCGCCGAGCCCATGTTCGAGGTAAACGCTCCTATTTTCCTTGTACCCGGCCTCACCTTCAGACTGTAAGTCCCGTTGCGTCCGGTAAAAATCCCTGTGTTGATGCCGTCCACCACAATAAGTGCTCCGCTTACAGGAGCATTCAGTGTGTCAGTAACGGTTCCGGTGACCTTAACCGGTTTATTGTGTTCCTGCCCGGATACATCATTTGCAGCCAGCAGGGCAATGACTAAAATAAAGACAGCGCTTGCTTTCATCATATTTCTTTTGACAGACCGCAAGTTACAAAAAAAGAGGATTTGTTTCAGGGGAGTAAGTCACCGGGCATGGAAATCCCTGCTGCTGATATTTTTGCTAACTTTGCTGCCCTTTACAAACGACAGATTTTTCTATTTGTATATGACATTTGACGAACTTGACCTGGACCCTGAGATTCTTGATGCAATTGATTACATGGGCTTCAGGGAGACCACACCAATACAGGAGAAGGCGATCCCGGTGATCCTCCAGGGGCATGATCTTATAGCCTGTGCCCAGACCGGTACCGGAAAGACTGCTGCCTACCTTCTGCCGGTGATGAATGACATTGCCTATCACCGGCCTGCTCATACCCATACTCTTGTACTTGTACCCACGCGTGAGCTGGCTCTGCAGATCGACCAGCAGATACAGGGTCTGGCTTACACACTGAACATAACTTCTCTGGCTGTGTACGGGGGAGGTGAGGGCAGCGCCTGGGACCAGGAGAAAGCAGCTCTTACTCACGGTGCCGACATTATAGTGGCTACCCCGGGAAGACTTATTTCACATCTCAATCTGGGTTATGTGAAGTTCAGTGACCTGCAGGTACTTGTGCTTGACGAAGCAGACAGGATGCTTGACATAGGCTTCCATGATGACATAATGAAGATCATCTCCTTCCTGCCGAAAAAGCGTCAGACACTGATGTTCAGCGCTACAATGCCGCCAAAAATCAGGTCGCTCTCCAGGCATATAATGAAAAACCCGGCAGAAATATCACTTGAGATAGCCAAACCGGCCGAAGGGGTGCTCCAGGCTGTTTACCTGCTCGAGGAGCCGCAGAAGCTCCCCCTCCTGAACAGCCTGCTTGCCGACAAGCCCGAATATCACAGCATCCTCATCTTCAGTTCGACGAAGAAAAAGGTGCATGAGATTGTCAGGGGCCTGCGCTCACGCGATTATGCCGTCGAGGGAATCTCCTCCGACCTTGAACAGAAGGAGCGTGAAGAGACCCTGCTGCGGTTCCGCTCAAGACGTACGCGTGTGCTGGTCGCCACCGACGTGCTGAGCCGGGGCATAGATATAAAGGATATCAACCTGGTTGTCAACTTCGACGCCCCCTCAGATGCAGAGGATTACGTTCACAGGGTGGGCCGTACGGCACGCGCCGACACTACTGGAGTTGCTATTACTCTTGTTACCAGGGCTGACATGTTCAAGCTTGAACGGATAGAAAAACTGATCGGATACAAGGTATTCCGCGCACCTGTGCCGGATTTCATAGCTGACGTTCACGGTGAGGCACCGGGGCATCGCCCGTCACAACCGCAGTCCGGCAACCGCAGATTCAGAAGAAAATAGAGGGAATCAAAGACCTCAGATTCAACGGATCTCGTATTTTTGTCTTCCGTACAATACATTATACCCCTATGTTGACGGAAGAAAAATCCATTATAATTATCGGCGGAGGCTTTGCAGGTCTCGCTGCAGGAATCTACGGTCGCCTTAACGGCTATAAAACCCGGATCTTCGAGATGAACAGTCAGCCGGGCGGTTTGTGCACCTCCTGGAAAAGAAAAGGCTACACCTTCGACGCCTGCATTCACTGGCTCGTAGGTTCCAATCCTGATACCGGCTTAAACAACATCTGGCAGGAGACTGGTGTCGTGGAAGGGAGGGAATTCGTCTACGCAGACGAGTTCTATCGCGCCGAAGGCGCTGACGGAAGAACGGTTGTTTTCAATACCGACCTCGTAAAGCTCGAAAAGCACCTGCTGGAGATCTCCCCGGCAGACAGGGAGCCCATTACGGATTTCATCAAGGGTGTCAGGATGTGCTCCAGATTCGATTTTCCATCTGACAAGGATCCGTTCATTACGAGGGTCCGCAAACAGATCGGCACCTTCCTTACTTTCATGAAATACGGCGGAGAACTTAAAAAATGGACGACAGTCACCGGAGAACAGTTCTGCAGCCGCCTAAGTGATCCGCTGCTGAGACAGGCTTTTCGTGAAATCTGGATACCTGAGTTTTCGATTGTATTCCTCTTTTTCACCTTCGCCTATCTTCACCAGCGTAATGCCGGATACCCTGTAGGGGGTTCGAAGCCGATGTCGGAAGCCCTCGAGAAACGATACAGGGACCTTGGCGGAGAGATACATTATAATAATAGAGTGGCAAGGATACTCACCTCTGACAGCCAGGCCACCGGGATAAGGCTTGTCGACGGCACGGAGCATAGCGCCGGAAGAGTCATCTCAGCAGCTGACGGGCATGCCACACTCTACAATATGCTTGACGGCAAATACCTTGACCCTGTCACCCGCGAGCCATACGAGAAATGGCCCGTTTTTCATTCGCTCCTGTTCGTCTCCCTGGGAGTAAACAGGAAGTTCGACGACGTGCCTGTAAGTGTCTCCGGATTATCCTTCCCGCTGAAGGATCCGGTAATGATTGCAGACAAACTGAGAGACAGGCTTCCCGTGCATATCTATAACCAGGATCTTGCAATGGCCCCTGACGGGAAAACATCAGTCATAATAATGCTTGATTCAGACTATGATTACTGGAAAAGCCTTGCTGAGGACCGGACCTCTTACAATCAGAAGAAGGATGAGGTGGCCGGTCTGATAATCAGGCTGCTTGAACAGCGTTTCCCCGGTATCTCAGACCAGGTTGAAGTCACCGACGTGGCAACCCCGCTTACCTTCGAGCGCTTCACCGGTAACTGGAAGGGTTCGTTCGAGGGATGGCTTATCACACCTCATAATGCATACACGATGATGAAGCCGATGGCACAGACTGTTCCGGGACTGAAAAACTTTTATATGTGCGGCCAGTGGGTTGAACCGGGAGGCGGATTGCCAACCTCGATCATGTCAGCACGCCGTCTGTTGAAGCAGATATGCCGGGAAGACGGAAGACAATTTTCTGTAAATCATTGAATTTCTGCTGATAAATACCTCCGCAAGGCCATCTCCGGCCTTAAAGAAAACCGTTTCAGGCAAACGCTCAGGCCTGTTTTACTGTACCATGTTATTAAGGGTAAGGTATTGTCTTCGCGGATTAAGAACGGATCCGGGTTCCGCTAAAAAGCAATGAATTCACGGGCAAAACAATCTTGACAAACCGTTGTTATAGATGTAAATTTGTGTAACGGCCAGAGGCACGGTATACAATGACAGTCAAGGGGGACAGCCCGAAACCGGGGGTTATTGGTTACTGCACCGCTTCCCGTTATACATTCAGACAGCTAATCCTTAAAACGTAATCCCATGAAAATCAAAGCCGTTATCTTGCTTGCAATCCTGGTCACCCTCGGGGGGTGTGACTGGATAAGAAGCCTCGGAGACGTTGAATTTGACACAGATCTCACTGTCAATGTTCCAGTCGCCTCTGTAGGCAAAAAGTCTGCTGGAACCGGAGCTGCATCGCAGGACGTCAGCTTCACCGGTTCTGCCCTGCTTTCCCTGGATGAGAATGAAGACATCTCACCCTACCTCGAGAAACTGAGGGAGATAGACCTGCAGGATGTTACTGTGACAATCAACGGTCTGGCAACAGGTCAGACGATTTCATCAATAATATTGTCTGTAAACGGTATCGGCACTATAGCCACTCATGCCAATATCACCTCAACCACCGGCTCCTTTGTGCCCCAGATTGACGCAGCAAAATTGCTGGATGCAGGAGAAAAACTCGTAGAAGATCTTTCGATAACGGTGACCGTAAACGGGACTTCCACAACGCCTATTGCAAATATTGTCAACATAGTATTTGGTGCAAAGGTAACCGCAGGGGCACTCGACTGATATTCCGGCGCTGCCAAAGCAGCCATACCAGAACATTCCTGCCGCCAGCCGGAGGAGCAACCGGATTTCTTCCCAGCCGTTATGCCCCGCGTCTGGCGGCTGCCTTTCCTATGCACCCGTCCATCAGATCCGGATACCAATAGCTGCAGACCTCCGGAAAAGAGACCTGCCATTTCCGCTGACAAATTCTCCCCCTCTCCTGCTCCGGCTGCTTAATAAAATATCCCGGCTGAAAAATATTTTTTGTATTTGTACAATAAAATATTGTACTTTTACATTATATAAACATCTTATATATTATAAATATGATTCAGACTGATCTTATCAAGGGTTCACTTCGAACGATAGTTCTCAAACTTCTTAAGGAAAACGGCCGGATGTACGGGTACGAGATTACCCGGAAGGTTGAAGAACTCACCTCCGGGAAGATTAAGCTTACCTACGGGGCGCTCTATCCGGTGCTGCATAAACTTGAGAGTGAGGGTGTGCTGGTTACGGAGCAGGAGAACTACAACAACCGCATCCGGGTTTATTACAGCCTTACAGAAAAAGGCCAGTCGCTGGTTACAGAAAAGATCAGGGAGCTGGCTGAATTTATTGATTCACTGCAGAAGATTGTAAATCCGCAGATCAATCCGAACTATGCCTGAGCTGACACTCCGTGATATTGAACATATCAGGCGGGAAGTAAACGGACAGGATATTTGTTTTTCCCACCTGGCGGAAGAGCTGATTGACCATCTATGCTGCGATGTGGAGAACGAGATGGCTGGTGGCCTTACATTCCATGATGCCTACCGGAACGTAAAGGAAAAACTTGGGAACAGAAGGTTGAAGGAGATTCAGGAGGAGACGTTGTTTGCAACAGACACCAAATACAGGAACATGAAAAACACTATGAAAATTTCTGCAATTGCCGGCACCGTTATGATCGGGTTTGCAGCGTTGTTCAAGATTATGCACTGGTCCGGCGCCGGCATAATGCTTACCCTCGGAAGCCTTTTACTGGCTTTTGTTTTCCTGCCGTCAGCACTGACGGTTCTCTGGAAAGAAACACACAGCGGTAAGAAACTTTTCCTTTATATCTCAGCATTCATAACCGCTATGTTGTTCATTGCAGGTGTAACTGCAAAGGTGCAGCACTGGCCGATGGCCGGACTGATCCTGGCTGCAGGGTCACTGTCAGGGATATTTGCCTTTGTCCCTGCCCTTCTGTCCGCTAAACTGAAGAATCAGGAAAACACACCCAAAAAGATGGTCTATATCCTGGGTGCAGCAGGGTTGGTTTGTTGCATCCTGGGATTACTCTGCAAAATTCAGCACTGGCCACTGGCAACCACCTTTCTGACAGTGGGGTCTGCAGTCATATTCTTTGCAGTATTCCCATGGTACGCCTGGCTGACCTGGAGGGAAGAAAGGAATGTCAGCGCCAGATTTATCTTCATGGTGGCCGGCATGATAGTCCTGATGTTACCGGTTTTGATGGTCAACCTCAGCCTTCAAAGGTCCTTTGAGGCAGGTTACTACAAACATCAGGAAGAACAACAGGCTTTGTTTGATTACAGGTTCAGATCAAATCAGTCGTTTATCAGTCAATGTACTGACTCCCTGGCATTGCCACTCCTTAAGGAGTTGAATAACAGGACCTCTGAACTGATTTCAGTAGTCAACAATACTGAAGCAAGGCTGATCGCCGAAGCTGAAGGGGAACCAGGTGTACCTGCAGTACTGACCCGTCAGATAGCAGAAACTGAGACCGGGCCGGTCATACAGTTCGAAGCTCTGCACAATCCGTTCCAGACTGTTTTGTTCAGTAAATTCCTCATGAAGGACTCAGGTCTGCGGAATGACCTTGCCGCTGCCCTGAAGAAATACTCTGATTATCTGGCAGGTCAGTTGCCTGCTGATAAATTTGAAATGTACGGGAAACTGCTTGAACCTTCCGTTTACCTGCCGGAGATAAATCCTGAAACTGACAGGATCTCTCTGATAACCGGCCTGCATATGCTGGAATTGATGAAAAACGGTATCCTGACTGCAGAGTCATATGCATTTGCAATGATTTCAGAAGCAAATAACCAGTAAAACCCAGGGCAATGAAACAGAAGATATATACTTTAGGGATTGTCACCACGTCAATAATCTTTCTTGGCGCTCTGCTTAAGATCAATCACTGGCCCGGTGGAGGATACCTTTTGATCATAGGTATTGTCACGCTCGTTATTGTATTCCTTCCGCTGGCTCTGAGAAATCACTTCAGGACTGAAGGCGGGAGAAAGAACCTGCTGCTGTACATAGTGACATGGCTCACATGTTTCGTTTTGTTCGGTGGTATGCTTTTCAAAATGATGCATTGGCCGGGAGCGGGAAAAGCCCTTCTGATCGCCCTGCCATTCCCGTATGTGGTTTTCCTGCCGGTTTTTCTTGTTGTGACATCAAAAGATAAGACCTTCAGCATCCATAATACTGTAGCTGTGCTTTTCCTTCTTGCAGGCACTTCAATCTCAGCTGCCCTGCTTGCACTGAATGTTTCGAAGGAGAGACTTGATGACAGCTTGCGGTTGTCGCACACCTATAACAGTGTCGAGGCTGTGCTGGATGAGATTCCTGCTGCTGCCGGACAGGCATCAGTCATAAACAAAATCGATGAACTGCTGGTTATTATTGATGACTATCAGCGCAAAATATTCTCCGTTGAGGGCATGACTGAGAAAGAATGGAATAATGATCCAACGACTTTCCCGCGTCCGGAAGCAGCATCTATCCTCGATAAAGCCCTGATCACTGCCGGGGAGAATCCCACGTATGACATAAGGCTTCAGACAGGGCTGGGAGAACTCGTCAGTGAACTACGGAGGACTGCCGCCAATGAAGATATTACCGGCAAAATAGCATTAATCTTTGACTACTTTGAGACCCCCGATGACGGTCCGGGTTGGACGAAGGGTATGTTTATGGTTCTCCCACGGGTATGGTCATTGATTTATCTTGACGGACTCGAGACCAACCTCAAGCTGATCAGGGCCGGTTTATAATCAGCCCTGACCGGGACTGCCGGCAGATTATAAGTTATCATACATCTTACAAGATACATCCTGACAGCCTCATCTTATGGGGATCTGCGAAGATTTTGGCACACCCTTTGCAATATTCTCCGTGAAGAGCGATCTTCGTAAAACTTAAAGAGATGAAAAAGTCAGTTATCACATCGATCCTCGCAGTTCTGGCAGCCTTAACGACGACAGTCGGGGCACAGAATCACCCGAAGGAATACCTGGGTCTCCCCGGTGACAACCTCAACCTCTACGCGGTCATGGACCTGTTCCGCAACTCCCCTACCCTTGAGTCCTTCGAAAGAAGCCTCAACGACCAGGATTCACGGATCAACAACCTCGACCTCAACGGCGACTGGAGGGTTGACTACATTGCCGTATCGGACTACCGCGACGGCAGGGTTCACAACATCGTCCTCCGCGCGGTACTCGGCCGCAACGAGTACCAGGATGTGGCGGTGATAGTGGTGGAGAAGCTGAAGAAGAAGAGGGTTGTGATACAGATCATTGGCGATGAGCTCCTCTACGGGAGAAACTACGTAATAGAACCTGTCTACGCCAGGAAACACAGGGTGGTACATCAGTACAGCCCGGTCTACTACGGAGGCACGACAATCTACAACTACTACTACTACGACATCTGGGACTGGCCGGTGGTTGTTCACATCTACAGTCCTTACTACGAAGGATGGAGCTCTTCATGGTACTGGGGTTACTACCCCACCTGGTATGAGCCCTGGAGCCCCTGGTACTGGGACTACTACTACGGATACCACTCCGGGTGGGATCATCACTACCACAACTACTACCATCACAGTGACCGCTACAGGTACCACAGGTACAACGACTATTACTACCACAGTGTAAGACAGGCGTCGCCTCAGGTACAGCGCCGGATCGCTGAGGGCAACTACAGGCAGACCTACTCGCGTCCCGAGCAGAGGGCTGAGGGTGTTGATCTCGGCAGAAGAACGCGCGAAGCGGTAAGCAGGGATACCCGCAGCCAGGCTCCGGCAACCACCGGAACCAGGCGACAGGCAGCACCTCAGACAGTAAGCGGTACAGTGCCTGCCGATGGCAGGAGAACCACCGCAGGGACTGCCGGACGCAGCGCAGCTGAAACTGACAGAGCCAGGAGGGCAACCCCCGGGACCGTCAGCAGGGATGCTGAGGATAGCGGACAGGCAAGACGGACCGGCACCGGAACCGTCAGCAGAAGCGCTGACCAGGACGGAGAAGCCAGGAGGGCAACCCCCGGGACCGTCAGCAGGGATGCTGAGGATAGCGGACAGGCAAGACGGACCGGCACCGGAACCGTCAGCAGAAGCGCTGACCAGGACGGAGAAGCCAGGAGGGCAACCCCCGGGACCGTCAGCAGGGATGCTGCCGGGACTGAAGCAGTGAGTAGAACTCCTGTCCGGATGAAAAACACCGAAACCGAAGCGGAAGATACAAGGGATAGTGAGACAAGGGCTGCCGAGGCAAGGGCCGAGCAGCAGAGGGCTGCCGAAGCCAGGGAGGCTCAGCAGAGAGCTGCCGAGGCTCGCGAAGCCCAGGCCCGCGAGAGCGAGAGAAGAGCCGCCGAGGCTCGCGAAGCCCAGACCCGTGAGAGCGAGAGAAGAGCTGCAGAAGCCCGCGCCGAGCAGCAGAGGGCTGCCGAAGCCAGGGAGGCTCAGCAGAGAGCTGCCGAGG
>CAZWOC010000028.1:17421-40990 GCA_964635655.1 uncultured Rikenella sp.
CTCGTGAGAGCGAGAGAAGAGCTGCCGAGGCAAGGGCCGAACAGCAGAGGGCTGCCGAAGCCAGGGAGGCTCAGCAGAGAGCTGCCGAAGCCAGGGAGGCTCAGCAGAGAGCTGCCGAGGCCAGGGAGGCTCAGCAGAGAGCTGCCGAGGCACGCGAAATCCAGGCTCGTGAGAGCGAGAGAAGAGCTGCCGAGGCAAGGGAAGCCCAGGCTCGCGAATCTGAAAGGAGAACCGCCGAAGCTGCTGCCACCCGCGAGAGATCACAGGAATCCGGTTCCGAAAAAACCTTCCGCAGATAACACTTAACTGACAAAGACGAAATCCCGCTGACCACCCGGTCAGCGGGATTTCTGTTTTACAGCAACGGTCTGGCACCTGCAGTAACCGTTAATTTGCCTTCAAAAAGACCGGAGCACACACAAACATTATCACGGCACAATTGTTTAATAATCAACTTCCAAAAAAAAAAAATCATGCAGACAATTCTGGGCGCAAACGGAACAATCGGAAAGATCCTTGCAAAGGAGCTCCCCGTATACACTGACAGGATACGGCTTGTAAGCCGCAACCCGATCAGGGTGAACGAAACTGATGAACTGATGCCTCTCGATCTGACACAACCGGGGGCAGTCGATAAGGCCGTGCAGGGCTCTGAAATCGTATATCTTGTGGTGGGCCTGGAATACAAACTGAAGGTCTGGGAGAAATACTGGCCGGCCCTGATGAGAGATACAATAAATGCATGTCTCAAATACGGTGCGAAACTTGTATTCTTCGACAATGTGTACATGTACGATAAAAATCATCTCTCACAACTTACCGAGAACGCCCCGGTCAATCCTCCCAGCCGTAAGGGGGCAGTCAGAAAATGGATTTCTGACATGGTTCTGGAGTCTGTGAAAAGCATGGGTCTGAAGGGGCTCATAGCCCGTTCAGCTGATTTTTACGGCCCTGGCAATGAAAGCAACTTCATTACCCAGATGGTCCTCAAAAACCTTTCTGCAGGAAAGAACCCTATGTGGTTTATGGGGTCCGGCATCAAGCACTCTTTCACCTACACACCTGATGCAGGCAAGGCAACAGCATTGCTTGGAAATACACCAGATGCCTACGGGCAGGTATGGCACCTTCCTACTGACAGCAGACCCGTTACCGGGAAAGAGTTCATCTCAATGATTGCTGCTGAATCCGGTATGGCAGATCCTAAAATAAACATAATTCCGAAGTGGATGCTTCGCCTATTGGGCATATTCATCCCTGTGATGAAGGAGATGCCTGAGATGATGTATCAGTATGACAGGGATTACTGTTTTGACTCGTCTAAATTCACAGGTCGCTTCGGCATTAGGGCAACACCCTACGAGGAGGGAATCAAGGCAACATGCCAGGCTTACTTGTCCTGACAATCAGCGCAATGTCACATCAGAGGCCGGATTAGTCATCTTTCCGGGCCTGTTTTTGGAATGAAATTTGTTTAAAAGTAATTGCCCTGTTTCTGAACAGGGATGCTATTTTTGCTCACTGAGGTCGATTATTAGCACTTTTAAAGTAAGGCGGAACCGAAAAGCCATATGAGTAGGGAAACATTAAACATTTGAATCATGAAGAAACTTTTACTGTTCGTTGTACTGTTAAGTCTTGGAGTAATCGCCGGTGCCCAGGTCCTTCCGAATGCACTCGGTGCACGCCTTTACGGAGGTGACAGCTACAGCGGTGCGGAAATCTCTTACCAGAGGGGACTCAATGACCGGAACAGGCTCGAACTTGATGCAAGCTTCGGTTTTAAGGAGGATTTTACCAGGGTGGCTCTTGTGGGTGTCTATCACTGGGACTGGAATATTGCCGGAGGATTTAACTGGTATGTCGGTCCTGGTGCAAGCCTGGCATATGATAATTTCAATGAAAACACATACGTAAACATCGGCCTCGGTGGACAGATAGGCATTGAATACAAATTCAGGGATCTGCCGCTGCTAATCAGCCTTGACTCACGTCCGATGTGGGATTTCCTTGGTGATGTAAACGGCCTCGGATGGGGTGCTGCCCTTGGCATCCGGTTCACATGGTAAAAGCCTTGCCGGGAGCAGGACAGGCAACCCGCATGGTTTTGAAGAATCTGATTTACATATTGCTCCTTCTGCTGCCGCCTGTCGCTTCAGGACAGGCGGCGCCGAAGGAATCTGAGTCATGGTTCACCGTTACCCGTGTGGTTGACGGTGACACCTTCTGGATTGATGACGGCAGTGAGAAGGGGCTGAAGATCCGCCTTATAGGCATTGACGCGCCGGAGTCGCGAAACACAGGCTCCAGGCCGAAGGGATACTTCGGCCCGGAGTCATCCGCTTTTCTGCAGAAGATGCTGGCCGGGAAAAGGGTCAGGCTCGAATACGACGTATCACGATATGACCGTTACATGCGGACACTTGCATATGCATTCCTGGAGGACGGCACCTTCGTTAATGCTGAACTCGTGAAAAACGGATATGCCACCGTGATGACAATGCCTCCCAACGTTAAGTACGCTGAAACTTTTACACAACTGGCAGCAAAAGCCCGCAGACAAAACAAGGGATTATGGAAATGATCTCTATGACAATCTATTTAACCTGATTCAGAAGGGTGTTGAGCCTGGTCTGGGCTGCACTACTCTTCTTGTCAATTCCCACATTGTTCACTTCCTTGTGGATGACTCCCTCGTACGACCCTGAGATGACCCCTGTTTCATTGAATGTGGAGTTATCACCCATAGTCATGTAGTCACCAACTTTTACATCGTTGAAACTGACCGAGTACAGACCGTTCGAACTAATCGCGACATCTACACTGCCTCCTTCTCCGGCAAAATAGTAATCATCCCCGTTGTTGGTTGATAATCCGCTGATGAAGAACAATCCGAACGGATAAAGACAACGCTCTGTCTCTTCTGTGTATCCGATCGAAGGATAATTGCCTCCGAGAGTTTTGACGTCCGGATCCAACAGGGCCAGGGCAAGAATAGTCGTGTCACCGTTATTGATGTTTCCGAACATAAACTGGAATACATGCATCTCATCTGCCGTTCCCTTGCCGAAAACTTCCTCGATAAGATAAGTATCGTTGATTACATACTCCTCACCGTCATAGGTGAAAGTGTTAACCGCATCATTGTCCTTCGAACATGAGAACATTGCAAGCATGGCAAAAAGCCCGAAAATCAGAATAGCATTTCTTTTCATAATAATATGTTTAATGGGTTTGTGTAATAGATTTTTATATGAAGGTTTTACTCTTGATAAAATTGCAGTCTCATCTGGTTAGAACAATAGCAAGCGCTGAATTATTGCAGTACAGAAGAAAAAAAATGATAGTTTTACGTCTGAAACCACTTTTTGTCTGAAAACATATCCATGAAAAAACTCTCTCTCCTCCTTACGTTTACCGCATTCGCGACAGGATTGTTCTGCCAGGTCGATACAACGTCAGTATCCTATGTCGCATACTGGTCGGTTGGCGACGCCTATGACTTCAGGGTTCGCAAAACAAGCATGCAGTGGACCGGTGACTCCCTCACAAAAGATGACATATCAGAGTATACGGCCAGCTTCGAGGTAATCGATTCAACAGCAGACTCCTACAAGATCCGGTGGACATTCTCCAATGAACTGGTCGACACATGGGATATTCCTGACGAGATGCTCGAGGAACTCTCTAAGTACGAATTGAGCGAAATTATCTACACCACCAATGAGCTCGGTGAGTTCACCGGCATCGAGAACTGGAAGGAGCTCGGTGAAATGATGAGTTCGATGCTCTCTGACGTCTTCAGGATACTATCAGAAGACTCCGAAGAAGCTTATGAAAAGCTGATGCAGGCTGCACAGCCAATCCTAGGTATGTACAGCTCGAAGGAGGGGGTGGAGCAGCTGGCCTTCCCGGAACTGATGCTCTTTCACTTCCCCTTCGGGGCGATGATATCTGTAGCTGACACAATAAAATATGAGGATCAGTTCCCGAATCTGCTCGGCGGCGATCCGGTCAGGGCTGATGCGAAGCTGTGGTTTGAGGAGGTGGACTTTGATGAGGAACGAAGTGTACTTATTCAGGAATCAAAGCTCAACCCTGATGACACAATGGCCTTCCTTAAGGATTTAATGACGAGGATGGGTGTCACAGGCGAGGACTTCGACAAGGCCCTCTCAGAGGCTGTCTATTCAATTGATACTTTTAACCGGTACGATTTTTACTACTATCCCGGAGTGCCGGTAAAGATAGATTTCAGCAGGCATATCCGGATCGATGTCGGCGATGAAAACAATCGCAGGGAAGATACGATCACAATCAGCCTCCTTTGAGATACTCCTTACAGTAAAAGCGTGGCAGCAGCGTAAACTTAAAGCCTTGAGAATACGACCAATCTTCATCGTCCTGATGGCTCTCGTTGCACTTGTCTTGACTGCATCATGCTCCCGTCGTGCCCACCCGGTTGCATCAGCAGGAACGGGTAACAGGCCCGGCAGCGCCGTGCATCTGGAATCTCCCGGGGTCTCTCTTCACCTCCCCGGCCTCACAGTCAGTCCATCAGAAAAGAAGCGCCTCGAGGAGTTTATCAATGCCGGTATTGAAAATCCTGCAGGCAGACCTGGTGTTTCCCCCGATGCGATAGTCGCAACAGCCCGCGGTTACCTCGGAGTGCCGCACTGCATGGGCGGCACAACCGCAAGATGCATGGACTGCTCAGGACTCGTTTTCAGGGTATTCGAAACACACGGCATCACACTTCCTCACAGCTCCGAGGAACAGGCCAGATTCGGAAAAATAATTCAGGACCGGGCATCACTCATGCCAGGCGACCTGGTATTCTTTATCAGAACATACAGTACCAGCCGGGTTATAACTCACTCCGGCATCTTCGCCGGCGAAGGCAGGTTCATCCATACCTCTTCCAGCCAGGGTGTGACAATCACTTCGCTGGATGATCCCTACTGGAAAGAGCGATACCTCTTCGGCACCCGGATCATCGAATAAAAAGTATTTGTAACTTGTACTAATGACCAAGCTATGAAAACTTTAATCCAAGCAATTATCCTGCTGAGCCTGGCACTTGCAACCAATGCCCAGATCAGGTTTGAGAAGGGCTACATAATTGATACGCGTAATAATAAAACCGAATGCCTGATAAGGAACTTTGACTGGACCTATAATCCGGTGGAGATAACCTGGAAAGCCTCGGAGACAGCTGAGCCCGTGAGGACTGTTGCCGATTCCATCAGGGAATTTGGCATCTATGGAGGTCAGAAGTACATTGCTGCTGAGGTTGACATAGACAGGTCACCTGCAGAAATTGATAAGCTGTCACGATCAAGGAATCCTGAATTCTCCAGGGAGAGGCTCCTTCTCAGGGTCCTTGTTGAAGGGACTGCCTCACTCTACTCTTATTCTGAGAACAACCTGCAGCGTTTCTTTTTCAGCACACCACAACAACCCGTGAGTCAATTGATCTGGAAAGAATACTTAAATAAAGACGGATCCGTTGCAACAAATCAAACCTTCCGCCAGCAACTGATGGCAGGCATGAATTGTGGCAAAACAGGGCCCTCTTCTGTGAAGAACCTTGTTTACCTGCAGTCTGACCTGAGAAAATACTTCACAGAGTACAACAGATGCATTGGCCTGCCGGAGAATGGATCCCAAACCGCAGTTCAAAATAAAACTGCACGTGAAGCTTTCAATTTCAGAATAAAATCCGGTATCAACTACTCTTCGTTATCCATTTTGAGCAATATCACAAATCACTGGAACTCCACTTACCCTGATAAGGCTGCCCCGGCACTTGCCCTTGATATAGAAGGAATCCTTCCTTTTCACAGGAACAAGTGGGCCCTGACACTCGAACCAACCTGGTTCCGTTTCAGAGGTGCAACTGATATCTCAGGAGGATCAGCCGCTGTCGATTACAGTGCAGTTGAACTCCCGATTGGTATCCGTCACTATTTTCATCTCGATGAAAATAACAAGCTCTTTATGACATACCATATCATACCAGGCATGAGGATCGATTTCGGTTCAACAATCAGGGTATATTCTACTGATTATGATGTCAATCCGGAATTCAGCATGTCCTTCGGTGGAGGCTATAGCTATAAGAGACTCAGTGCTGAAATCAGATACTATACCAACAATGACCTCCTGGGAGATTATATTGAATGGTCAACCGATTACGGGAGGATTTCGTTGCTCATTGGTTACAAATTTTTAAAAATCAACTCTGCCAGGCGATAAATTCACCGTAATTTATGATCAGTGACAGATCAACCGGTACCAGTCTGTCACGAGGGTCCCCCGGTACAACTCACTCCCCGGAACATTGCCGGCAACGGCTTATTTCTTTCTCCCTATATAAAATACGTACCCGTAATAATCCTTGTATTTTGAGTAAAGTCTGGCTTCGTGCCTCTCGTTTTCAACAAGTTCTTCTGCCATTTTGTTACCTCTGTGCTTTTCGAGGAAAATCTCCTGCGCTTTCGCCTGCAAATCATAGAAATTCTCCATCCAGCAGACTTCCGGCAGTATGAAGCAGGCGACGGGGATGTACCCTGCTTTCTGCAACACGTCAAGCTTGCGGGGAATCGTATCAATTCCGGGATATGCATCATGCCAGAAGGTTGTGATTTCATCAGGTCTCTCTTCTGTGAACCATGATGCCTCAGTGACAGCTACGTAACCGCCGGGCTTCAGAAATTTCCGCCAGTAGGTCAGCCCCTTTTCATAGCCAATATTGTAAATAGCCCCCTCCGACCATATCAGATCAAGCTCCTCATCTTTGAACGGCAGGTCATCCATTGACCCGACTGTGCCCTTCACCCTGTTATCCAAACCCAGGCTCCGTGCATTTGCATTGAAAAGATCGATGAAGATCGGGAAAAGATCAATCCCGGTAATAACCCCGGGAACATTCTGTGCAAGGGTCATCGTCTGGCCCCCCGTACCGCAGCCCAGGTCGGCAATGCGTGACTCAGACGTAAGGTTGTCAATAAAACCCACAGCCTTCATTGTCATCTCAGGGCTTCCCGGCCCCTGCCGCTCTATGGCTGAAAAATACTCACATATCAGGTTGAAATCGAACTCATGAATTGATTTGTTGTCATCGCTCATTGTTAGACTCTATTTTACAGTGATTTAAGAAGACATAAATATAATAAATCCGTCGCAATTGCCAGAAGATTCCTCAAAGTAAATCATGCTGCCCGACGGCGATAAATTCCCGGGTTCTTTTCATTCAACAGCTGATTTTGCTTAAATTGTCAGGAATCAATAAAGAACCAGTCTTATTGGCTGTCATCCCGATTGTGCTGCAGATTCCGGGATAGTGGCCGGTGAGCCGATCATAGCAATGAAGGATTTACCTTATGGACCAGAATGATATAATGAACCCGACAATTGAATTATCAACTTTCAGGCTCCGCCTTCGGCCGATACAACTATCCGACGCCAGGGAGCTCTGGTCATACCGCTCTGACCATGTTGCAAACAGGTACCAGGGATGGATACCCGGGAGTATTGAAGACGCTGAACAATTCATTTCTGAACGGGTATCCCCGGTCCTAAATGTCAACGGTACCTGGTTTCAGTTTGCAGTAATCCTCAGGGCAAATGGCAGGATGATCGGAGACATAGGTTTGCACTTTTTTGATAACGCGAACAGTCAGGTTGAGCTGGGGTGCACCCTTGGCACCGGTTACCAGGGCTGCGGTTACGCAACCGAGGCTCTCATGGAGGTGATAAGGTTCCTCTTCGGCACCCTTGATAAGCACAGGTTGATAGCAAGCATTGACCCTGAAAATATAAAATCAATCCATCTTTTTGAGCGTCTTGGCTTCAGGAAGGAAGGCCGCTTCAGAAAGTGCCGGTTGCAGGATGGGCAATGGATTGATGACCTGATCTTTGCACTTCTCAGGGAGGAGATGGCGCCCTGAGGCCCGGATCATGCAGTAACAAGCCGGCCCCGTAATACCGGAACAGGTACTACTTCGAGAGTGACCTGATCATTGAGTCAAGCATTTGCTTCAGTCTGACCAGGTCATCATACTTCAGTTCACCCTCAACCAGGCGGCCGGCAAGTTTTTCAGGGATCAGTGATGCTTCCTCCTGTAACTCCCTGCCCTTCGCCGTAAGCTGAACTATAACCTTCCTCTCATCCTCCCCGGAGCGCTTCCGCTTAACGAATCCCTGCTGCTCCATACGCTTAAGCAGCGGAGTGATTGTATTGGTGTTAAGTATCAGCTTCTTTGCAATGTCATTCACCGGCATCTGATCCTCCTCCCATAGTATCATAAGCACCAGGTACTGCGGGTATGTTATCCCCAGCCTGTCAAGAAAAGGCTGGTACTCCCTTGTTATCAGCCTTGATGCCGCATAAACAGGGAAACATAACTGATTCCCGAGTTTGAGTTGTTCGTAAGCCATATGCTGTAATTTATCGTTTTTCAAGTACCTTCCTGATGCTGTCCTCCATGCTTTCAGGCTTTGTCATGGGGGCAAACCTCTTCACCGGCTTTCCGTTGCGGTCAATCAGGAACTTGGTAAAGTTCCATTTCACCTTCCTGCCCAAAATGGACCCAAGCTCACCCGTCAGGTATTTGAAAACCGGATGAGCCGACTCACCGTTAACGTCAACCTTCGAGAACATCGGGAATGTCACACCATAATTCACGAGGCAGCCCTCGGCAATCGATTTCTCATCACCAGGCTCCTGGTTTGCGAACTGGTTGCTCGGGAACCCCAGTATCACCAGGCCGTCATCCTTATACTTTTTGTACAATGCCTCAAGACCCTCGTATTGTGGTGTCAGTCCGCACTTGCTTGCTGTGTTGACAACAATAACAGCTTTGCCCTTGTACTCTTCCATACTGATCTCCTTTCCCTGGAGACTCTTCGCTTTAAACTGGTAAAAATTCTGTTTCATCGTATTACGTTTTTGTTTGTTTCTGTCATTCTTCAGTGTGCCCTCCGCAAAAATTCCGCGAAAATCAAACCGCACTTATATCTGTTGCGATTCTATCGGACACGACACAAAGATAAGTGAAATTATTTATATCGCAAGCGATATTTGTATTTTTTTTAAAGCCTGCCACATTGGAACATGCTATTGAGTAATTTTATAATGAAGTCAGATCCTTTATTATGAAAAGAGCATTGAAGTCACAACACTTACTTAGTGCAATTGTCATTCTCCTGTTCATTTCAGGCTGCAGCAACGGTTACACCAGATGGCAGACCAATATTAAGGTTGACAATATGAGTCTTGAGAAACTAAGGTACTCCGTTCATGAGGAAGACACCAGCCTGATTATCGCCCGGCTGAAAACTGACACTGAGATCAGGGGTATCCCCTGCCGGGCAGGGTGGATTCATTTCAGGAGCGACTGGACACCGGCGGACTTCTGTCTCTCGTGTAATTATACATACAGCAATGTTGATCTTCCTGGCGGCGCCTGGGTATTGAGGCATGCGGATGGCGAGGTTTTGGTAGTGGTTTTCCCGGCTGACACCCTGATACAGGGTCATCATGTCCGGGGCGGCGGAGGAATTAAGGGTGTACAGACTACATACTACTCATCCGGTGCACTCCGTCAGTTTTTCCCGGCTTCTGATGAGGTTATTGATAACATAAAATGCCGTGGAGGCGTTCTGCATCCGGTAACCCTGCATGAAAACGGCAGGCTCAGGTCCTGCACCCTGAGTGAAGACCTCACTGCTGAAGGTAAAACCATCAGCAGGGGAACAGTCATCGAGATCGACTCAGCCGGGATAATAACAGCTGCCCGTACGCCCTGACTGCCTTGTATACTAACTGCCCCTGCTGAGCGTTCCTTTTTACGGACGAGCCATGTTTCCGGCTCATGTCTGTAAAAATCAATAAATAATGGCTAAGAATTACCGTCTGTTGCTTTTCTTCCTGCTTTTTACCTGTACAATGAGTGCGCAGGATACACTCCTTGTCAATGACACCTGCCGGATCGGTACTCTTAAGGATGGAAAAAGAAACGGCCTGTGGGAAGAGTACCTGAATGAGACTCTCATTTCCCGTGGCTGGTTCAGGGATGACATTAAGGAGGGCCCCTGGGAATACTATGGCATCTCCCATTACGGAGACAATGAGATCATTGCAAGCGGATTCTACAGGAACGGCCTGAAAGAAGGCGAATGGACCCATTCGGGCGGATACCAGTACGGGAAGGGGAATTATGTTCACGGGAAAAAAGAGGGGACATGGCTCTATTACGACACAGAACTGGGTGATAATCTGTACATGAAGGCAAATTTCGTCGCCGGGATAGCTGAAGGCCTCTTTGAAAAATATAGTGATGAGGGCATTCCTTTAGCCACAGGGAAGATGATCAAAGGTCAGCCTGCCGGGATCTGGCGCATATACCATGATGACGGTTCCCTCTCCGCCTGCGGCGAACTGGTGTTCAATCCTGATACCGTAATCATCGATCCCGAATTGAGTGATATAAATAACGAACTCTACAGGATCGAACTCGACTGTGACCCTATGTACAGCACTGAGGACAAGAACGGGGAATGGAGATATTACTGGGGAAACGCTACCCTCTCTTCCACCGGAGTATACAACAGAGGCAAAAAAGAGGGTAACTGGACTTCGTTTTACGACAACGGGAACGTTCAATATACAGGCATTTACCTTGACGGGAAGAAAGAGGGAGTATGGAAAGGCCGGCACTATGACGGCAGACTGAGGAGCGTGGAGAATTATGTCAGCGGGCTGCTCAACGGGGAGTGCTCCTATTATGACGGTGAGAGGTGGTCACGGGCTACAGGAGCTTATTCCGAAGGCAACCGCTCGGGAGAATGGAGTCTCTGGTCAAAAGACTCTCTCCTGATGCAGAGAGCTCAATATGATGGTCTGCCGGATCAGTCTGAACCTGGTCATCCGGCCCTGACATATGGTATGGAGGGAAACTATTGCGGGCTCGAGAAAGTGAAATATGAGGTTGAATACATGTTCCGGAACAATATGCTGCCATCGGCACGCCGGCACGGTCTGTGGGAGGAATATCACCACAACGGGAAGCTTAAGGAAAGGGGATACTACTTAAATGAAAAGTATTCCGGCCGGTGGGAGAGATATGCTGAAACAGGTGAGCTGGCATCAATCTACAATTACAGGGACGGACTGATGGAGGGCGGTTTTGTTGAATTCAACTGGCACTATGCGCAGGTCTGGAGAATGGGAGTATATAAAGATGGAAAGCGGACAGAATACAGTGAATTTGAAAAGGATGAAGGCATGACCAAAGAAGAGTACTTCAGACAGAAGGGTCTGTAAACATAATCCGTCACCGGTCCTCTGCCGGGATATCTTATAAGTTCTTACCCCTCAGGATACCACCTTATTACAACCTTACCCCGGGCGTGCCCGCTGGCAGCGTACTTCATCGCTTCAGCAGTTCTTTCTGCCGTGAAGTATTTTTCAATCACCGGTTTGATTATCCCGTCCGATGCCAGGTTCAGCAGGTATCCAAGGTCGTTGGTGTCTGTTTTTGCAGCCAGGAATAGTATTTTCTTCCTGCCCAATGACAATGGTTTGCCGATTACAATAGCCTTGAAGATCTGTGACAGGGCTCCTCCGACCAGCACATACCTTCCTTCGGGCTTCAATGCCTTCCGGCATTTCAACAATGAATAATTCCCGTTAACGGCCACAATCAGGTCATATTTCCTGTCTCCTGCCGTAAAATCCTCTTTTGTGTAGTCAATCACACGGTCAGCGCCAAGCGATGTGGATTGCTCAGCATTCCTGGTGCTGCAGACGGCAGTTATCACCGCGCCGAAATGCCTGGCAAGCTGAATTGTCATTGTCCCCACCCCGCCACTGCTTCCCAGGATAAGGACCTCCTGCCCTTCCCGGATATTCCCCTTGGTCCTCAGGGCCTGCAAGGCGGTCATCGAGGCCATCGGCAAGGCCGCTGCCGCCTCAAATGAAAGTCCTGCAGGTTTAATAACAAGAGCTTTCTCAGTCGCAACGGCGAAATCGGCAAATCCTCCGAATCCGCATCCTGAAAGATCACCCGCTACCTCATCGCCCGGCCTGAACAATGTTACATTTTTGCCTGCAGATTCCACAACTCCCGAAAAATCTGCCCCGAAGATCTTCCGGGCAGGTATCATTCCCATCTTCATCGAGCGGTAATCCGCAGCATTTACCGAGACCGCACGGATACTGACAAGCACCTCATCATCCCCGGGAACTGGTTTCGGTACGTCAGAGAGGACCAGCCTGTCAGGTTTAGCTCCCTTATTATATACAACAGCCTTCATCCTTCTGTCCTAAGCCTCCTTCAGCCTGCCCCAGGTAAGCACTATGATCATCCCCACAATTGCCATGACTACTGTGCTGACCAGTATCTCGAGTACAACAGGCACCAGCGAGTTGTACATCGTGGTCATCGAGTAGAGCGACAGGTCAATTGTTGCAGTGAAAAGAGCCCCGAACAATGCGCCGGTCTTCAGTCCGTCAACAATTCCACGGGCCCCTGACCACTTCAGGAAAAGGGTCAGAAACAATGCGATAAGGAGATTGGACAGGATCAGTGCCCACCAGATCATCAGCCCTTCCGGACGGTTGGCACATGTGTTGGTCATCGGAGAAAAGAGATTGTACAGCAGCACGCCGTAAACGAGCCACCCCACGAGGAAATAACTTATTCCCCCGAATAAAGTACCCCTTAAGATTTTCATAATTAGCGTTTTCAGGTTAACGGTACAATTTATGAAAAAATCAGAATTGATCCTTTTAAATATCAATCATTGATTGCTGCTGCACTCACTGTCATACTATTCCCCCTGCTGCCGCCGTTAAATGATAGTCAAAGGATGAACCCGCAAGGGGGGAGAACATTTAAAGGGACAAGATGAGCGAAGGAGCGAAGCGGCCGGACCATGCAAATCATGGTGGTAACTATTCATATGCAACAAAATCAGCACTTTTCGGTGTAGCCGTCGGCGATGCGCTGGGGGTGCCTGTGGAATTTAAAAACAGGGAGTACATGAATCTCCACCCGGTAACCGGCATGACAGGTTTCGGGACCCATAACCAGCCTCCTGGCACATGGTCTGACGACAGCTCCCTTACCTTCTGCCTGGCGGAAGCGCTGACGCAGGGGTATGACCTCAATGCCATAGGTCAGAACTTCGTGAACTGGTATTTCAATAATTACTGGACAGCCGACAAAGAGGTCTTTGATGTAGGTGCCGCAACCGGTGAAGCCATTGTCAGGATTAGCAGGGGCACACAGCCGGAGCTGTCAGGTGACACTGCCGCATCTTCCAACGGCAACGGTTCGCTGATGCGGATACTGCCCCTGATGTTCCGGATGCTTCCCATGCCTATGACAGAGCGGTTCGAGATAACCCGTCAGGTCTCGTCCATCACACACGGACACATAAGGTCAATAATAGCCTGCTTTTACTACCTCGAGTTTGCCCGTCAGATCCTTGAAGGTCGTCAGAAGTTTGACATCTACAGGGATCTGCAGAAAACCGTTTCCGGCCATCTCTCGGCCCTGCTGATAGACCCGGTTGAGGTGGTTGTGTTTGACCGCCTCCTTAAGTATGATATCTTCAGGCTGCCTGAAAGCGGGATCCGCAGCAGCGGTTATGTCATTGACACCCTGGAGGCAGCCGTCTGGTGCCTTCTCACCACCGGCACCTACAGCGAAGCAGTTCTGAAGGCAGTCAACCTTGGACATGACACCGATACCACCGCTGCCGTCACCGGGGGACTGGCAGGCCTGCTTTACGGTTATGAAAACATACCGGAACCATGGATCAGGCAGCTCATGCGAAGGGAAGATATAGAGAACCTGGCAAAAAGGCTTTCGGAGAGCCTGCCCGGTAACTGACATTTTTTTTACCTTTAGCCCTCTGCGGGAAAACCGAAGTACCAATCCCGGCGGAGTGATTGCCGGTGCAGTCCGGACCAGGCTCTTTACCGCCTCAACATGAAATTTGGGTTTGAAGACTATGCACGTCATGAAGACTTTATGACTATGCTCATACAATTTTAACAGAAACAGGCCTATACCGGAACATATGAATACAAGGATAAAGATCTGCTGTATCAGCAGCACTAAGGAGGCTGAGACAGCAATAAGGTACGGCGCTTCAGCCATTGGCCTGGTGGCAGAGATGCCCAGCGGCCCCGGTACTATTGCAGATGATCTCATCAGGCAGATTGCCGCTGCCACACCCCCGCCGGTTGCCACATTCCTGCTTACAAGCCGCACTTCGGCCAGGGAAATTATTGAACACCACCGCAGAACATATACGAATACAATTCAGATAGTTGACGCCCTCTCAGAGGGGACTTACGAAGAGATCAGGGCTGCCCTCCCATCTGTCAGGATTGTACAGGTAATCCACGTCATCAATGAGGCCTCGATAGAGGAAGCCGTCAGGATTTCGCAGTCAGTTGATGCAATCCTGCTTGACAGTGGCAACCCGAACCTTAAGGTGAAGGAACTGGGAGGCACCGGCCGGGTTCACAACTGGCTGCTGAGCCGTAAAATAAGGGAGCAGGCCTCATGTCCGGTATTTCTTGCCGGAGGCCTGAAGCCGGAGAATGTCAGGGAGGCGATTGAGACCGTCGAACCGTTTGCTGTTGATGTTTGCAGCGGCGTCCGGACAAACGGTCTGCTTGACATTCAGAAGCTCGAACGATTCATCAGTGAAGTTCGCGGAGCACGATGATGCACCAGCGTCAGGACTGACCTTATAAACTGAACTTAAATTCTATATATGATATGGACAAATCGAAAGAACTGAACGCCAGCGTTAAACTGATCAATGACAAACTGCATTTCACCGGCACGGTTGAAGGCAACACCCCTGTCTCTATCGACTACACCCCTCCCCTTGGTGACAATCTCGGGTACACATCGTTGGAACTGCTGTTGCTGAGCCTCTCATCATGCCTGGGAAGCTCCGTTCTTACCTTCCTCAGGAGGATGGGAAAAACTATCCGGGAGTTTGAAATAAGTTCGAAAGGCTACAGGAAGCAGGAGCATCCTACAGGCTTTTCAGAAATCATTATGGAAATGGACATCACTGCCGACAATCTTACTGAAGCCGAAGTGGATAAGCTGGTGAAACTTTCGGAAGCGACCTACTGCCCGGTCTGGTCAATGATCAGGGGTAATGTGACGGTTGAAGTGAAATACAATATCAACTCTTAACCAGGCAGAAGACTGCAACAGTCCTTCAACTGCTTAAGGCACAGCCCTGTGTGCACTTCCCGTTCAACAGGCAATCATTTGAACCAGATTGACTAAAATGGATTGCACTTTTGCAAGGAAAACTGCAGCACTTTAAAACCTGGCAGGTCTTTAGTCATAAACTATAGCCTGATATGAAAAAGTCACTTCTCTTTCTGGTTGCCATCCTGCTGGCAGCAGTGTCAACTGCGCAGGAAAAGCACATAGTAACAACCGACGGTGTTGACCTTTACGTGAATGTAAAAGGAGAAGGAACACCCTGTCTATATCTTCACGGCGGACCGGGAAGCGGTTCGTACTGGCTGGAGAAGTTTGCCGGCGACTCGCTGGAGAAGCATTTCCGGATGGTCTACCTTGACCAGCGGGGGGTGGGTCGTTCTTCCAGCCCTGCTGACAGAAACTTTTCAATGGAAAGGATGGTGAAGGACTTTGAGGAGGTCAGGGAAGCGCTTGGCATCACCCGGTGGATCACCCTGGGACACTCCTTCGGCGGGCTGCTGCAGATGGGATACGTACAGCGGCATCCTGAAGCGGTTGAAGCAATGATAATGATAAACTGCTCGCTGAACATGGGCATGAATTACAGGACAAGCTGGTGCCCGAAGGCCTGTGAATTACTCGGAATAACTGACAGGAGCTATTATGAGGATGAATCAATCCCGCTCCACACCCGCTGGGACAGCCTGATCACCACACTTAACAACAGTGACGGGATGTGGAAGATGATATGCGATTCGCGTGAGGAGATGGACCTTATGAACAGCACATACGGGGAGTTGCCTTCGTGGAACGGAGACTTCAGCGAAGCAGCGATGAAAATGGATGATTACGCCGCCGACTTCACCGCCGCTACCGCGAAGGTAAACACGCCTGTACTTTTCATTTACGGTACCAGGGACTGGATTATCGGGCCCGGACACTATAAAACGGCAGCATTCCCCGAGATGATGCTTTACGGCATCGATGCGGGACATATGCCCTTCTTCGGCGAAAAAGCTGACATGATGAAGGGAATCAGTTTCTTTCAGAAGAAGTACGGTCTGTAGAATCCGGCAGATTGTCTATGTTTACATTATAAATCTGAGGATTGACCGGTGAACTCTTTGCTGTCATATCCGTTATCAGAAAAAGCAATCTCCCATGGCTGAACTTAAAACAAAGAAGACTGACGCCGATGTAACTGATTTCATCAACTCTTTTGCCGACACCGAACAAAAGAGGAATGACAGCTTCGAGCTGCTGAAACTGATGCACGAGGTCACCGGTTTCGGGCCGAAGATGTGGGGTGCATCCATGATCGGCTTCGGACAGTATCATTACAAATCAGATAGAAGCAGCCAGGAGGGCGACTGGCCTCTGGTCGGCTTTTCGCCGCGGAAAGCGGCTATCTCCCTTTATGTTTATACCGGCGCTCCCGAACATGAACACCTGCTTGAAGACCTCGGTAAATTCAAGAAAGGTGCGGCATGCATATATGTCAAAAAACTGTCTGACATTAACCAGGAGGCCCTCAAAAGACTGATGAAGGCAACGATTGATTTTTTGCAGAAAAAGTACGGGAAATAGATTACGCTCCCGCAATTTTAGGGCTTTTAAGCAGCCTGGTACAGCTCAGCATACGAATTTCCGGCTTTTACTTGACTTTGCTCCCCTCCAGGTTGTAATTTTGATCTTGATTTCAGCCTGGCTGGAAGAATTACATGGCATGATCAGACATCAGGGATAATCTTTGAATAAAACTGAACATGACTGACTTATGATACGGCTTGTCTTAATCCTGCTCCTTCTCTGCACAACAATTCAGGTTAATGGCCAGGATGAAGGAAAACATGCAATCTACGGTGCAAATGAGATCAACATGGGGGGCTATGTCGGTATTGATGCGAGCCTGAATTACATTTATAATGAAAAGTATTCCTTCAGGTTCGGTTTCTGTAACAATACAAGGCTTGCAAAGTCAAAACCTTCAGACTATTCTCCGGGTGTCATTGGTCTCCTGACACTCGGGATGAGTACCCCGCGCGACTATTTCCAGAGCTTCCAGCTTGCAGGCGGCATGATCGCAAAGCTGAGTGAATCAGGAAAGGCAAGAGTAAATATATCCATAGGGCTTGGATTGGCAAAAACAAAAGTACCGGATAACTGGCAGAAGATAGACGGTTATCTGACTGATAACTATACCTGGGATTACAAAACAGAGCATTCAGTAAGTTTAATAATCAACCCGAAGTTTGAGTTTCCGTTCACCCGGTATTGGGGACTGTCAATTTCGCCAATGTTGCAGTTTTATGATGGGGGAACTTTCTTCGTTGTCGGCATCGGACATGTTTTCGGACTCTTGAGGGAAAACACACCTCCGGCCACACTGAAAACAGATCCAAATATCAATTAAATTTGGGTCTGAAATGCTTGTCCTGACAATCAGGCCCTGAATGGAACAGAGAGATTACCTGCTTCGCGAGATCGAAAAGATCGGAGCCATCATCATGGCTATCCGCGGGAAACTCTTTGGCGGAACGGATGAACCTGCGATATCGGTGGAGAACCAGGCTGAGGCGCTCAGGGAACTGCTTCTCGATGAGGCATACCTCGACCTGGATGAGATCCTTGCTATGGATGCCGCAGCCACAGATGAATACCTCGCAGGGCGCGAAGGATTCAATGTTGCGAACATAGAGCTCCTGGCGCGCACTCTCACCGATATCGGAATGACCGCTGCGCCTCCTGACAGCACTCCGGCCGGTTACGAGCCTGACTTGTTTACACCTGCCTCATTTGCTCTTCTCGAGAAAGCATTACAGCTATATGAAATCTGCAACCGGCGTGACAGGACATACTCATTTGAAAGAGAGGCTGCAATCAGTCAGATCAGGGAAAAACTCCGGACTGACTGACACAGAAAAAATGCCGCTTGCAAGCACAGTTTATGCATGGAGATAGCCTTGCGGCAGGCAACCCTGATCCGGGAAAATTTCTGCCCTCAGCACGCAGATAAGCCAATGCCAGATCGGTGGCCTTCACGGCTGAATGCAAAAATCGATTATTTTCGTATTGCATTAGAGTTAATCCCTTTTACCTGTACTGAGATGATTGAGTACCATAAGACAGCAAATGGCATATCCGTTGCCGAGATACTGCCCGGTTCAGATACAATCGGCACAACCGGCGACATGCTTGACATCCTCGCTGATGCAGGCTATAACGGCAGCACCGGGATGATAGTCCATTCCGCAACCCTGAGCAGGGACTTCTTTGATCTTAAGACCGGCCTCGCCGGCGATATCCTTCAGAAGTTCTCCAACTACAGGATGAGGCTTGCCATAATAGGTGACTTCACGGAAGTGAAAAGCAAGGCTCTGCGCGACTTCATCCGGGAGAGCAACACACGCAGGACTATCAATTTTGTAAACTCGCTGGAAGAAGCTCTTGAAAGAATGAAAAATATGTAATTTACCAACAGCTATCAGGTCTCAAAACGCCATCGCCATGAATGAATCGGAAGAGCATCACGGTCAGGAATACTGTATCAGGGATATCGGAACAGTAAGTGCATTGTGGAGCCAAACCTACAATACTGCCGGCAGACCTGACTGGTCGCATATACTGCCTTATTACCACCATGATATCAGGTTCAGGGATACAGTGCAGGAGTTGCACGGGATTGAAGAGTTCGTGGCAATGACGGAGCGACTGGCGCAACGGTCAAAAGACCTTAAAATGAACATAGTAAGGGCCGCCATGCTGGACAATACATGTTTCATCGAATGGGAGATGACAATAAAATTCAGGAAAAATCCAAGTTCGGTCCTTTACGGTGCCAGCCGCCTTACCCTGACTGACGAGGGGAAAATAATCGAACAGAGAGATTACTATGACCTCTGGGGAGATATCTTCGACAATATTCCCCGTTTCGGGAAAGCCTACAGGAGGTTCATGAAAAAGAAATTTGGCTGATTGGTCCTTTATGAGCAGCAATTCAAAATTCCGCAAATATTTCAGGGAATACAGGTGGTCTGACATTTCCGCCATGATCCGCAATAACAGGGCAGTACCTGAGACATGCACTGCTGATTTTACCGGCAGGCTTGTCATAATAACAGGTGCCACCTCGGGTATCGGCTATTATACGGCAAGGAAGTACGCATCACAGGGAGCTGACCTTCTGTGCATTAACCGTAACAGGGAGAAATCAGAAGCGCTGCGCCGGGAGATAGAAGGGGAATTCAATACAATGTGTGATTACAGGATTGCCGATCTGAGTCTTCTGGCCGACATTCGCCGCGTTGCCGGTGAGATTGCGGCGCTCGACAGACCGGTGGACGTGTTGATTCATAACGCCGGTGTCTATCTGACAAAGCGCGAACTGACCCCTGACGGCCTCGAGAAGGTATTCGTTGTACAGTATCTCGCCTCCTTCATGATTAACTATTTATTGATGGAGAAGCTGAAAGCCCAGGCTCACGCCAGGATCATCCTTGTCAACTCCGAGGGCCACAGGTTTGAAGCCTGGGGCCTGCGGCCCGATGACCTTAACTGGGAAAAGAGACGGTACTCGGGACTGCGAAGCTATGGCTCGGCAAAACTGGCCCAGCTCCTTTCGATGCTTCTCTTTGCCGGACAATTTAGTGGTACAGGCGTGACAATCAATGCAATGCATCCGGGAGCAGTGAAAACTGAGACGGGGCAGGAAAACGGACCGGTTTACAGGTGGTTTAAAAAGAATTTCATTGACCGGACCCTGAAATCGCCCGGAATATCAGCCGAAGCCCTCTTCTGCCTGGGAGCTTCTGAAAAATTGGAGGGGATCAGCGGAAAGTTCTTTAACCTGACCCGGGAGGAAGTTCCAGCACCCCCGGCCCTGGATATTGAGATGGCCCGTGTACTGTGGCATTTAAGCCTTAAATACAGCGGATTACAGCAAAAAGAGCAGGACAGTGCAAAAGACCTCCTGTCAGTGACACCGGCTAATGATTAACTATATGACTGAAAATAAGTACGATACAATTATTGTAGGAGGAGGAATTGCCGGTCTTACTGCCGCAGCTTTCCTTTCAGAAGCAGGGAAAAAGATACTTCTTGTTGAAAAGAACCGGGAATGCGGCGGACTGGTCAACTCTTTTAAACGTGACGGATTTGTTTTTGATGCAGGAGTACGGGCACTGGAAGATGCGGGAATAATCCTCCCGATGCTGGCTGACCTGGGAATTTCACTCAAAACTGTGAAAAGTCCCGTTTCTGTCGGCGTGGGAGACGACATCCTGAATATCACCAATATCGAAAGCCTCAACAGTTACAGTGACCTGCTGAAAAAGCTGTATCCCGGCAGCGTCGGTGAGATTGATGAGATCATCAGGGTCATCCGCAGGGTGATGAAAGACATGGATGTCCTTTACGGTGTTGAGAACCCGGTGTTCAAGGATCTGAAGCGCGACAGGGAGTTCATTTTCAGAAAGCTCCTCCCGTTGCTGCCGAAGTTCCTTTTCACGGTCGGCCGCATCAACAGGATGAACCAGCCCGTGGAGAGCTACCTCGAAAAGATAGTCAGTGACCCTTCGCTCCGCGACATAATCTCACAGCATTTCTTTAAAAACACCCCTGCATTTTTTGCACTGAGTTACTTTTCACTCTACCTCGATTACTTCTACCCGGTGGGAGGTGTAGGTAAGCTTGCGGGCGCCCTTGAGAAAAAGATATTGGAAAAAGGAGGTGAAATTAAGCGTGATACGCTGATCACTTCTGTCAGAGCGGGAGAACAAACTGTTACTGCTCACGACGCGACAGCTTACAGGTACGATACACTTATATGGGCTGCAGACCTTAAGACTTTCTACCGGATTACTGATACTGAAGGACTTGCTGTAAGGGTCCGGAAGAGCTTCGCCGATGAAAAGGAAAAACTCATGAAGCACCGTGGCGGCGACTCTGTATTTACCCTGTTTATTGAAGTGGATGAGCCTCTTGAAAGCTTCCGCAGAATAGCCAACGGTCATTTCTTTTATACCCCGCTTAAGACAGGACTGGGTAGCATTCACAGGGATGAGCTTGACAGCCTGCTTGCAGGAACAGGGATTCATGACAGGGAGAAAATGATGGATTGGCTTGACAGGTTTACCGCTCTGAACACATACGAGATCTCAATCCCCGGGCTGAAGGATCCGTCACTTGTGCCGGAAGGGAAAACAGGATTGATAATCAGCTTCCTCACAGAGTACAACCTCTTCAGTGCTGTACAGGATGACGGATGGTATGATGAGTTTGTAAATGAGGTGGAGAACAGGTTGATAAAGGTCATCACCAGGTCGGTCTACCCGTGGCTTGGTGAAAAGATAATTGCCCGGTTCAGCTTCACTCCGCTTAGCATTGAGAGCAGGATTTCAAGTTCCGAAGGCGCCATCACCGGCTGGTCATTTCAGGACCCGGTTCCTGTAATCAACAGGATCCAGATAGCCGACCGTTCGGTGATGACACCGCTGCCTTCAGTCTTCCAGGCAGGTCAGTGGGCTTATAGTCCTGCCGGTGTGCCCATGTCAATCCTCACAGGTAAACTGGCTGCAAACCAGGCGCTTAAAAGAAGGAAAAAACCGATTTATCTCAAATAATGTCTGCCATGAAACACATCCTCCATTGCTTCTGCCCGGCGGTCCTGCTGACGTGCTTAATCACCGGCTGCCAGCCTGCGGCACATAAAGAGTATTCTCCCGAAACGGTTGAAAGAATCAGGCAGGTTGAAAACAACCTTGGCGACTGGGTGAAAACCCAGTATGATACCGCCTGGAATATCAATGACAGGATGAAGCACCACAACATAGTTGGTGTCAGTATTGCGGTGGTGCATAACTATAAGATCGACTGGGTAAAAGGCTATGGCTGGGCCGATGTCGCCGAAAAACGCCCGGTGACCGCGAAAACCCTGTTTCAGGCAGCCTCAATCAGCAAATCGCTTAACGGGGTGGGTGTGCTGAATCTGGTACAGGAGGGGAAGCTGGATCTCCAGACAGATATAAACCAGTACCTCAAATCGTGGAAATTCCCGTATGACACTGTCTCAAAGGGGAAACAGATAACTCTTGCCGCCCTCCTGAGTCATACTGCAGGACTCACCATACACGGGTTCCCGGGGTACGCACAGGGTGACACTCTTCCGTCTGTTCAGCAGGTACTCGACGGGCAGCGTCCGGCCAACACGGAAGCAGTGCGCTCTGCAATGGAACCAGGCCTCCGTGTTGTATATTCAGGTGGCGGAACCACTATTGCACAGCTGATTGTGACCGATGTCACCGGCCTCCCCTATCATGAATACATGCAGAAGAATGTGCTTGACCCGATGGGAATGAAATCGAGTACATACAGACAGCCGCCTGTTGGCATTGATTCCAGCCTGCTGGCAACTGGTTACAAGCCTGACGGCACACCGGTGGAAGGCAAATTTCATATTTATCCCGAACAGGCAGCAGCAGGTCTGTGGACCAATCCCACTGACCTGTGCAGTTATATCATCGAGACCATACTGTCATACAACGGGAAGTCTGAAAAAGTCCTGACTCCTGAATTCACTAAACTGAGACTCACACCGGTCATGGAAGATGCAGGACTTGGAGTATTTCTCAACGCCAGCGATTCAGCCCTCTATTTCTCGCACAGCGGAGGCAATGAAGGGTTCACCTGCTACTATGCCGGAGATGTCGTCAACGGAAACGGAATGGTGATAATGACCAATTCTGACAATGGATCGCTCAGCTCCGAAGTGGCCAACAGCGTTGCCACAGTGTACGGCTGGAAAGATTACTATAAACCGGTTTATAAGACAGTGACGGATGTTGACGAAGCGATCCTCGAAAAATACGCCGGTACCTACATGGCTGATGGATCCACCTTTACTGTCAAAAGGGAAGGGAACCAGTTGCTGATAAGCCCTTACCCGGGTATCTGGGTGAAGGTTTACTTCACCTCTGATACAGACTTCTTTGTCAGGGAGTCACAGGATGACATGAAGTTTGTGGTTGACGAAAAGGGTAGTGTCACCGGCTTCAGCTCACGCGGCATGCTGATCAGGAAGATTAATTAAGTCAGGCGTCTATATTGTGCCATGAAGTCACCTGAAGAGAGAGTCACACAGTTTGTGGACGGATCTGACACCGGCAAATTTACGCCACGGACTTCAACCAGGTACATGAGGAGATTTTCGGATGTTATAAAAGCACTAATACTATGATAAGACTGCTCAGCCTGGCCGATTATGATGCATGGATAGAGCTCGCCAGGGAGGTTGAACCACTGTTCGGGCCAATGGCTGA
>CAZWOC010000029.1:0-40764 GCA_964635655.1 uncultured Rikenella sp.
AAATGGAATGAGCACTTTGGCAAATAAGACAGTAAATGTACTGGCTACTAAAGTATGGTTCACGAAGGACATGCTATATGTTCAGTTAAAGGATGGAAGGGAGATAGGTGTTCCATTTTTGTGGTTTCCACGATTAAGAAAGGCCAGTGAAGAGCAACTAAAAGACTGGCGTCTTATCGGGAATGGCGTTGGGATCCACTGGGAAAGTATTGACGAGGATATCTCCATCGCCGCATTGCTATAGTGTAAAAGCAAAAATCAAAAAGAATTCTAAGCTGGTAAACCGGCCATAAAGCCTGATCACTTGTCAGCCGCCTGTTCGAAATAAGTGTAAACCCGCTCCGATATTACTGCAAATCCTCTGTCATCCCGGGTTGTTGTCTTTATCCAGTTGCCCATTTGATCATATTCGTAGGTTGAGTAGGTCCTACTTGTAACATTTTTATCCTTGTCATAAGAAATATACTCGGATTGAAATCCTTTGTCATTATAGTTAAGAACCTGACTTGACCAGTGGGTGCCGTCTTTCCTGTAATAGTCGAATTGTGTCAGAAGTCCCTGATCATTGAATACAAGGAGGTACTTCGCACCAGCCTCACCTTTGTGGTTATAGTACTGTACTATCAATGTATCATTGAGAAAACTCCCTTCAAACTCTATTTTCTGGGCAAGTGTATCTGCAGGCTGGTTGTATCCTTCATAAAGAACGGGATTGCCCTCATCGTCACAGGTGACTACCTGCCTGAACCTGACCGTGTCTTCCAAGACATACTCTGATTTTGCCAGAAGGTTATTTACCTTGTACATACGCCAGACATCTATCACCCTTTCATTTTCATCAAAAGTGGTACTGGAAACAAGGTCGCCGTCAGCATCGAATACGGCTTTGAAGTCATATGTGTAACCAATGCTGTCAAAATCATTTCTGGTCATTTTTGCCCCCTTGACATACGTCTCACCTTCAGGCGTTGCCCAGTAAGCTTTTTCGGTTACTGACTCAACCTTACCATTCAGCTTTTCCATGTAACCCTGATAGGGTGTGTAGATTCCCAGCCTGGTGAATTCAGCAGGCTTCTTCTCCTTGCACGCAGCAGCTGCAAGGATGACCAATACCACAAAAAGGATCAGCTTTTTCATAAGTGTACGATTTATTGATGTTTTTACAAGCCAGGTTTCAGAATTAACTGATTGATCTTCAATGGGGAAATATGATGCAATTTACGCCGCGATTCACCCCGTGTCAAGTATTCCTTGGAGACTTTTGCGATGAAGCCTGGTCCGTTTTACCGGAGGTGGAGCAAAACAGCCCGGTGAGCTTGCCGGAGCACCGGTACTGCCTGTTGTCGGTTTCACTATTGCCTCTTACCTACTGCCTCTTGCCTACTGCCTCTTGCCTAAATTGACTATATTTGCGCCAAACAACTACGGACAATGATTACAAATGACCAGATCAAGGACCTCGTCGAACGCCGGGATGCGTTAAGGAGGTATCTTTGACATCGACGGGAAGATAAACGAAATAAAGGAAAAGGAAGGGATAACCCACTCGGCGGGCTTCTGGAATGATCCGAAAAAGGCGGAGGAACTTATGAAGGAGATCTCTTCCGTCAAGAGCTGGACAACAGCCTTCGCCGCAGTGGACACCGCCGTGGAGGATCTGCTGGTCCTGTACGACTTCTTTAAGGAAGGTGAGGTGACCGACGAGGAGATGGGCCAGCAATATGACAAAACCCTTACGGCAGTAGAAAGACTGGAGCTTCGCAACATGCTCCGGCGGGAGGAAGACCGCCTCGGCGCAGTGCTGAAGATCAACGCCGGCGCCGGCGGTACAGAGAGCAACGACTGGGCACAGATGCTCATGCGCATGTACCTGATGTGGGGTGAGAAAAACGGCTATAAGATCACCGAGGCATACTATCAGGCAGGCGACGAAGCCGGCATAAAGACAGTCACCCTCGAGTTCGAGGGTGAGAACGCCTACGGTTACCTCAAGAGCGAAAACGGTGTGCACAGACTGGTTCGGATATCCCCCTTCAACTCACAGGGCAAACGGCAGACAACCTTCGCTTCCGTGTTCGTGGCACCACTGGTTGACGATGACATCGTCGTGGAGATCAACCCTGCCGACATAACCTGGGAGACCTTCCGCTCATCGGGCGCCGGCGGCCAGAACGTCAACAAGGTGGAGACAGCCGTCCGGCTGCGTCATGCACCCACCGGCCTCGTCATTGAGAACCAGGAGTCGCGCTCACAGGGACAGAACAAGGAGAACGCCCTCCGTCTCCTCAGGTCACACCTCTATGAGATGGAACTGCGCAAGAGGATGGATGAACAGGCAAAGATCGAGGGGGCAAAGAAGAAGATAGAGTGGGGTTCACAGATACGCTCATATACGCTTCACCCTTACAAGCTTGTGAAGGACCTGCGCACAGGATATGAAGCAGGAAACGCGCAGGCCGTACTCGACGGGGAGATAGATGAATTCATCAAGTCTTACCTTATGGAGTTCGGCGGCAAAGAGTAACATGTCATGATAAAAAGCATGGTTTAAACAGCCTGCAGCAATTTAATTTACAACCTTCAGCAACACAGATCCTGATGGATAAGAAAAAGAAACTGTTTGAACAATTTCCGCCCGTCTCCACGCAGCAGTGGATGGACAAGATCACAGCAGATCTCAAGGGCGCCGACTTCAATAAGAAACTTGTATGGAAAACACGTGACAGTCTGTCTGTCATGCCCTTCTACATGCAGGAGGACCTTGACGCACTTCCTCACAGCGCACTTCTGCCCGGTGATTTTCCCTATGTCAGGGGAATACAGACATCAGGCAACAGCTGGCTGGTGAGACAGGATATAACCGTCACGGACTACAATGCCGCCAACGCGAAAGCGCTTGACATTCTGATGAGAGGAATCACCTCCCTGGGATTCATAATCACAGATCCCGGGTCAGTCACACCTGAAACTGTTGCGAAGCTTCTCAAAGACATACACCTTGAAAGTATAGAGGTGAACTTTTCAGTTGCCGGCAGGGCGAAGGAACTCCTTGCTGCGCTTCAGGACCACCTCCGTAAGTCAGGCATTGACATGACACAGGTGCATATCACCATATCAGCCGATCCGCTGGGCAGGCTGGCCGCCAACGGCAAGCTTTGCGTTTCAGTTGATGAGGGGCTTGAGTATCTTGCAGAGCTCGTCATGCAATCAGCAAAAACCCCCGGTATCAGGTGCATTGATCCGGCCGGTACGCTCTTCAGCAATGCCGGTGTCGGTCCTGTGGCAGAACTGGCTTACACACTGTCACTCGGCAATGAATACATGGCTGCCCTGACTGACAGGGGCATCAGTCCTGTAACGGCAGCCGGAGCCATGAGATTCACATTCGGCATCGGCCCTGACTTTTTCCCCGAGATTGCAAAACTACGCGCAGCGCGGATGCTCTGGGCCGAGATTGTCAGCGCCTATGGCGAAGGAGAAGAAGGAAAATCACTCCTGCAAGGCGAAGGGACAGCCCTGATGCACATCCACTCGGTCACCGGCAGGTGGAACAAGACTCTTTTCGACCCGTATGTCAACATGCTCAGGACACAGACCGAAGCTATGTCTGCGGTCCTCGGAGGCGCTGAATCCATAACCGTGGAGCCGTTCGATACAGTCTTCCGCAGTGCGGACGATTTTTCAGAGAGGATAGCCCGCAACCAGCAGCTGCTGCTGATGGAAGAGGCGCACCTCGGCAGGGTGTCTGACCCCGGAGCAGGATCATACTACATCGAAGAGCTTACATCGATGACAGCCCGGGAAGCCTGGAAGCTCTTCCTTGAGATTGAGAATGAAGGAGGATTCCTTGCAGCCCTGCGCAAGGGGATGATACAAAAGCGCATTGCTGAGGCAGCCGCCACACGCAAGGCTGACATGGCCAAAAGGAAGGAGGTTCTTCTCGGAACGAACCAGTATCCTGATTTCAGGGAGAAGAAATCACCGGATCATGATACAGTAAAACTCTTTACTGAATACACACCTTCGGCCGGAGAGGAGGTAAAGCCTATCCTTCCGGCCCGTGGTGCAGATGAGTTCGAGAAGCTGAGGCTTGCCACGGAAAAGTCCGGCCGCAGGCCGCTGGCATTCATGCTCACAATCGGTGATCTCGCAATGCGCCGCGCAAGGGCACAGTTCTCATCGAATTTCTTCGCGGTGGCAGGATATGAGGTTATGGACAACAACGGCTTTGCAAGCGTTGCCGAAGGCGTAAGCGCAGCCCTGGAGGCAAAAGCGGACATAATAATAATCTGCAGCTCTGATGATGAATATGCCACACTGGCCGGAGATGCCTTCAAAGCAATCGCCGGAAAGGCTGTCTTTGTTGTGGCTGGTAACCCGCCGTGCACAGACGATCTGAAGGCAGCAGGAGTGGAGCACTTCATCAGCATAAGATCAAATGTGCTTGAGACGCTTCAAATGTTCAACAGGATACTGGGTATAAACTGACGGGAGATGAGCAAAAGACCGAAATTCAATGAGATCGATCCGCTGAAGGTCAAGGTGCCTTCAGTAAATATAAATAACTGGGAGAAGGAACACGGCATCAAGCCTGCATGGGAGACTCCGGAGAGGATCCGACTGAAAAGCGTCTATTCACGCGAAGATTTGCAGGAGATGGAGCACCTGAATTATGCTGCAGGGATTCCCCCGTTCCTGAGAGGGCCCTATTCCGGGATGTATGCAATGAAGCCCTGGACGATCAGGCAATACGCAGGATTCTCAACCGCCGAAGAATCCAATGCCTTTTACCGCAGGAACCTCGCTGCAGGGCAGAAGGGCCTGTCGGTTGCATTTGACCTTGCAACGCATCGCGGATATGACTCTGATCATGAGCGCGTTGTGGGTGATGTAGGCAAGGCTGGCGTGGCTGTCGATTCTGTGCATGACATGAAGATCCTGTTTGACCAGATACCTCTGAATGAGATGTCGGTCTCCATGACAATGAACGGCGCCGTGCTTCCTGTGCTTGCATTTTACATCGTAGCCGGGCTCGAGCAGGGTGCAAAGCTGAGCGAACTGCAGGGGACAATTCAGAATGACATCCTGAAGGAATTCATGGTGCGCAACACCTACATCTATCCGCCTGCCTTCTCGATGCGCATTATTGCCGATATTTTTAAATACACCTCGGAGAAGATGCCGAAGTTCAACAGCATCTCTATTTCGGGGTATCATATGCAGGAGGCGGGAGCCACTGCTGACATTGAGCTGGCATACACGCTGGCTGACGGACTGGAGTACCTGCGCACAGGTGTCAATGCAGGGATGAACATAGATGACTTTGCACCGCGGCTATCGTTCTTCTGGGCCAGCGGAATGAACTTTTTCATGGAGATTGCCAAGATGAGGGCAGCAAGGATGCTCTGGGCAAAGATCGTCAGCCAGTTCAATCCGAAGAACCCGAAGTCGCTTGCACTGCGCACCCATACCCAGACTTCGGGATGGAGTCTCACGGAGCAGGATCCGTTCAACAATGTCGGCCGCACGTGCATCGAGGCAATGGCAGCTGCCCTGGGTCACACCCAGAGCCTCCATACAAACGCTCTTGACGAAGCCATCGCTCTGCCAACCGACTTCTCCGCAAGGATAGCAAGAAACACCCAGATATTCTTACAGGAGGAAACAAACATATGCAAGTCGATTGATCCCTGGGCGGGGTCATATTATGTTGAGACACTCACACAAGAGATAGCCCATAGGGCATGGGAGCTGATTGAGGAGGTTGAGAGCCTGGGCGGGATGGCAAAAGCCATTGAGTCAGGTATTCCCAAGATGAGGATCGAGGAGGCTGCCGCCAGGGCACAGGCCAGGATTGACTCAAAGGCCCAGGTCATTGTCGGCCTGAACAAGTACAGGCTTGAGAAGGAAGACCCGCTGGAGATCCTTGAGGTTGACAACAGCGCGGTGCGCGAAGCACAGCTGAAGAGGCTGGCGGAGCTGAAAGCAGGACGTAACGAAGAGGCATGCCGCAAGGCTCTGGAAGCAATCACACGGGCAGCGGAGACAGGAGAGGGTAACCTCCTGGAGCTGGCAGTTGATGCAGCCTCGAAGAGGGCAACACTCGGAGAGATTTCATACGCATGCGAAAAAGTAGCAGGGAGATATAAAGCAGTGATAAGGACCATTTCAGGAGTATACTCGTCAGAGTACAAATCAGATTCCGACTTCGCGGAAGCGAAGGCAATGGCTGCTGAGTTTGCAGTCAGGGCAGGAAGGCAGCCCCGCATCATGATAGCCAAGATGGGGCAGGACGGCCACGACCGCGGCGCTAAAGTGATCTCGACAGGTTATGCCGACATAGGCTTCGACGTTGATATCGGGCCGTTGTTCCAGACACCGGCTGAAGCCGCACGGCAGGCAGTGGAGAATGATGTGCACCTGCTTGGGGTATCAAGCCTCGCAGCAGGACACAAGACACTGATACCGCAGGTTATAAGCGAACTGAAAAAGCTCGGACGGGAAGATATCCTGGTAATTGCCGGAGGGGTGATCCCGCCGCAGGACTACCAGTTCCTGTATGACGCCGGCGTGGCTGCAATTTTCGGACCCGGCACCTCCGTGTCGAAAACGGCAAAACAGATATTATCTTTGCTGTTACATACAGTATGAGAATAGCACTGATCATATCAGTTATTGTATTGGCCTGTCTCATAGCCGGGTGCAGCGCTGCGCGCAAATCAGGGTCTGCAGGGGATGCTTCGGCCGGAGCGGTTGCCGTTAAGCAATCACCGGCGGAAGAGGTCCCGGAGACTGCCCCCTTCGGCAACGCCGCCCTCGCCGGGAAACCGGAAGAAGGGGAGGCCGCAGCCCATGTGTGGGATTTCCGCGATGCCAATACCTGGCTGCTGGGAGACCTGACACTTGCCATGCTGAACAACATGCCCCATTCGGAATGGTTCCATACAGGCTATGAAGAGTATCTGCCTGATCCCGCAATCATGGCTGAACTGGCAGGGATGCCAAAGGATGACCTGACAATTACAATTGTCCTGGGAACATGGTGCCCCGACAGCAGGAGGGAAGTGCCACGCTTCATCAGGATGACTGACCTGTTGGGCTTTCCCAGGGATAAAATCAGGGTGATCGGGGTTGACATAAACAAGGTGGCACCGCTGGGAGATTATCCTGCATTGGGCATCGAAAGGGTTCCGACATTTATCTTTTATAAAAATAATATCGAAAAGGGACGCATCATTGAGGTTCCTCTGACGTCTTTAGAACAGGATACAAGAAATATCCTGAAAGGAAATTAAGGAACAATTAATACTCGAACCAATGGAAGAAGAAAAAACCGGCAAACAGTCAGGCGTGGGTGTCGGTGCCCTCGTGACAGCCATAATAGCGTTTCTGCTGGCAGTAATACCATGCATAGGCCTGATAGCAATAATCCCGGCAGTAATAGCTGTCGTTCTGGCTATCATAGGCCTTTCCAGGCCCCAGGGCAACCAGGGGATGCTGGTCGGCGGCCTTGTGGTAGGTATCATAGCCCTTATGATATCAGTGTCCCAGAGTTTCGTGCTGGGTAAAATCGCCAATAAATCAGGCAGCTGGGCAACTGATATCGAGAAGGTTATCAGGGATGTTACAGATGATCTTGAACAGGAGTTCGGTGATAACGAGGTGACAATCAGGATCAACAATAATGATGATACAGTGGAGATCAAGGCTTCTGCGAAGAAAGGGGTTCTTCAGGACAGGCTTGAGGAACTGGAGGGAACCACTGACACCCTGAAAACCAAAGCTGACAGCACAAAAGGGCAGTGGTGAGACTGAACCCGTCAGTAAAGCCGTATTTTTTTCTTAATCTGATACTTGCCGGAGTAATCCTTTTGATAATAGGTTACTCCCTTTTTTATTCCCCTGACGTGGACAGGTATCCTGTTCCCTGTGTCCACGAAAAGCTTACCGGTGAACCATGCCCTTCCTGCGGGCTGTCACATGCCTTTTCACTGATAGTAAGGGGAAGAATTGATGAAGCCCTGGAGTGGAACACTTACTCAATGAGGGTGTTTATTTTTTTTGCGGTGCAGCTGTTGATGCGCACAGGTCTGGCAGTGACCGGACTAACGGGTATTCACGACCTCCGGAGAATTGCCGTTACTGATGCAGCGGTTTCAGCCGTCATGGCGCTGGCAGCATTTTATCCGTTCCTGAAGATGCTGTGGATCAGTCTGTTCTGAGCAGTGTGTTTATTGCATCATATACAAGATGACTCTCGAAACCTTTGCTCAGAGCATGCCTGAGAAGCTTCCCCTTCAGATCGGACCTGTTCTTTGCCTTTATCCGCCTCCGCTGGTCGCCAAGTATCTTCTGTAAAAGCTCCAGGTATTCCTCTTCCCCGATGGCTTCCATTCCCGAGGCTATTGCATCGGTGTCCACCTTCTTCTGTTTCAGTGCCATGCCGATCTTTACCTTTCCCCACTGGCTGTGGCGGAAATGGTCCAGGACAAAAGCCCTGCTGTAACGGTATTCGTCGATAAACTTTTCCTTTATCAGCTTTTCAATGATCCGGGTGCGGGTTTCTTCCTTTTCCGCACCCCAGCGGACGAGCAGCGCAGTAATGTCGCTGATGCAGTACTCTCTTCCGGAGCAGACCTTCATAGCCCGCTGAAGGAGTTCATCCCTCTCTTTGTTTTCAGCCATTATTCCGGTTATTTTCAGTTACTTTTGCAAGTCTTTTCAGCCCTGCATATCGATGTTTTCTCAAGCCCTTCAGTCTTTCAGGAATTCTCTTTTGTTCTCCCTTTCAGTGATGTCAGATCCTCCTTTCTCCCTTCTTTTCAGCCTTTACAAACCGCTCTTTTCCGCGTATGTCCCTGATTACCTGAACCTCCCGGTATTGTGGCCCTGTAATCAGTGCTGCCGTTTCCTTCGCCAGTGACTCATTCACCTCCAGCCAGAGGGTTCCTCCCGGCAGCAGACGGTCCGCTGCCACGGCAGCGATAGCCCGGTAGTAAACCAGGGGATCTTCGTCAGGCACGAACAGTGCCTCATGTGGTTCATGGTCAAGTACGTTACGGTGCATTGCCGCTTTCTCATGCATTGTCACGTATGGGGGATTGCTGACAATCAGGTGGCTCATTGGCACAGCCGAAGGTGCATCAGTGAGGATGTCAGATCTGGTCAGGCTCACCGCTGCCCCTGTCCGGTTGATGTTTCGCCGGGCGACAGAGAGTGCCTTCTCAGAAATGTCGGTTGCAGTCACCGCAGCTCCCGGGAATGCCAGGGCAAGTGCAACAGCAATGCATCCTGACCCGGTGCAAAGATCGGTGACGGTGCCGGTGAAGCCCCTGTCAGAACGTATGACAGCCATTGTCATCTCTTCTGTTTCCGGTCGTGGTATCAGTACGCCCGGCTCCACCTCGATCCGGTGTCCGCAAAACTCAGTATATCCGAAAATGTACTGCAGAGGTTCGCCGGCTGCGGCGCGTACGGCAGCATCCCCGATAAGGGCGGCGGCATCAGCCCCCGGTACCCTGTCGCCAAAAGCCATCTGAAACCCCCTCCCCATTCCAGTATATTCAAGTATTATGGCTGACGCCAGTGCCGCAGCCTCCTCAGCCGGCCACCCAGCCTTCAGCATCTCAGTTATCCGGCGCCTTATTTCGCTTATTGTTTGTACCTTTCCGGCCATGATTCAAAGATAGGAATTTGCATTCATGCCCCGACCTGATGACCTTATATGGATGAGCCGTGCCCTTCAACTGGCCGCAATGGCGGAGGGATGCACTGCCCCCAATCCTATGGTAGGAGCTGTGGTGGTGCATAACGGCATTATCATAGGCGAAGGGTACCATCTTGAAGCCGGAACACCACATGCCGAGGTGCACGCCATAAATGCAGTGAGAGACCGCAACCTCCTGCCTGAATCGACAATCTACGTCAGCCTTGAGCCCTGCTCGCACCAGGGACGGACTCCACCCTGTGCCGACCTGATAATCAATTCCGGCATCCGCCGCGTGGTTATAGGCACAACCGACTCCAATCCTCAGGTGTCCGGTAAGGGAATAGCCCGGCTGAGGCAGGCAGGTGTGGATGTCATCACCGGTGTACTTGAGGCAGAGTGCCGATGGCTGAACAGGCGCTTCTTTACATGGCATGAAAAGAAACGGCCTTACGTGATACTCAAGTGGGCACGCAGCGCTGACGGCTTCATCGACCTGATAAGGAAACCCGGCGATGCCGTCGAACCGAACTGGATCACCGGCCATGCAGAAAGAGTGCTCGTCCACCGCTGGCGGGCCGCAGAAGACGCAATTCTTGCCGGAGGAGGCACTGTCCGCACCGACAACCCTTCACTGACTGTACGGTACTGGAGCGGCAAAAACCCTAAGAGAATAATCGTCAGCCGCACTGCGAACCTCGATCCCCGCTCAGCTGTCTTCGACGGCACCGCTGAAACAGTGCTGTTCACCTGTAATGAACTGGCTCGGTTTCCCGGCACAAAAACAATCATTCTCAACGGCGGTTCAGGGTACATTGAAGAGGTTCTCATAATACTTTACAGCATGGGCGTCCAGTCGCTCTTTGTCGAGGGCGGAGCCTTCATTATCATGAGCTTCCTCGGGTCCGGAATGTGGGATGAAGCGCGCCGGTTCACCGGCGCCTTAACTTTTGGAAACGGTGTGCCTGATCCGTTCCCGGAATTCACCCCTGAAAAATCAGTAAAATTTGATAAAAGTATTCTGGAATTTACGCATCATTTTTGACCCGGTTCCGTTTAACTGATGTTAGTAATTGCTTTTACTTGTTAGTAAATAAATATTTGTATTTTTGAGACCCGACCGGGAAAGGACCTAAAAACATGAAGCGAGGATACACTGTTCTTGTACTTTTACTTGTTGTCACCTGCTTCAATCTGGCAGGCCAGCCGGCCCGCAAGTACATTAAAGCCGGTGAGGAGTTCACCAGGAACGGCATGCTTGAGGATGCCGTGGACCAGTATTCGAAGGCCATAGACGAAGACCCCGCTTCTGCTGACGGTTATGTCAGGCGGGCGAGGGTTTATGAAATGACCGGCAACTGGGAGCTTGCATGTGATGATTACAGGCGGGCGAACAATTTCCTCCCTGATGATACCGGCATCCTGTACAACCTGGGCCGGATGTGCAACATGCTTGGCGCATCCGCGAAGGCAACCACCGAAGAGAGGACCCGGTTCTATACCGAAGCCGTATCATACCTTCAGAAAGCCATAAGGAAAGAATTCCGGAACGGCAGGCTCTACACTGAAAAAGTTGTGGCGCTTATCGGTCTCGGTCAGTGGGATAAAGCCCTGGGCGCATCAGACACCGCAATCCAGATGCGGGATGATGCTGTCAATTATTACCACCAGGGAATAATCTACCAGAAGAAGGATGACGACAACACTGCCAGACGCCAGCTCGAGAAAGCAGTTACAAAAGACAAGTCATTCTCAACGGCCCGTCTCGAACTTGCCAGGGTCCTCGTCCGCCAGGGCGATGTCAACAGTGCGCTGGGCCAGTGCAACATGGTAATACAGCAGGATCCCAAAAACGTTGAAGCGTACCTCACCCGTGCAACAGTTTACGAGGCAAAACTCGATTATCCCTCTGCTATCAATGATGTTTCAACTGCTATCCTTCTTGAACCTGCAGGACTGCAGCATTATGTGACCCGTGGTACCTGCTACCAGAAATTCAATCAGCATCCTGCTGCAGTGAACGACTTCACCCGGGCTCTCTCAATGGATCAGTTCAGGCCTGACATCTACCTCATGCGAGCCCGCTCATACGAGGAGATACATGACTTTGAGAAAGCTGCTGATGACTATTCCAGGGTACTGGCAATGAATGAGAACGGTTCGTCGGCAAAGAAACTGCTGACTGAGGCAAACGACAGGCTCTTCGCCATAAACCGCGAGAGCAACAGCCCTGAGGTATTGCTCGAAACACCCGCGTTAACCGGCAGGAACGAAATAGAAGTGGGGCTCGATAAAACAAAAATCATGGTGACAGGCAGGGTGAGTGACAGAAGCCTCCTTGCCGAGTTTTCGATAAACAATATTCCGGTCAGGTTTGAAGGGAAGGGGACAATCCCGTTTGCCGCCGAGGTTGACATCCCGTTGGACGAGACACTCCGCATCATCGCGCGCGACGTCTATGATAATGAGAAGGTGCTTACATACCGCATCAGGCGCACCGAGGTCGACCCGCCTGAGATACGGATACTTGCACCTTATATCCTTGGTGAGGATGTGTTGGTTATTGACAGCACTGCCTCAGCAATAGACATAGAGGGTGTCGTGAACGACCAGAACCTGATCAGGTCTGTAAAGATTGAAAACATCAGCGCACAGTTCTCACAGGAAAATCTCAATCCGTCATTCATAGCCAAAGGAATCGATGTGAGAAACAACGATAAGGTCACCATACTGGTGGAAGACATTTACGGAAACCGTACAACCAGGGATTTTTCACTCGACCGCAACGGTACTACAATATCCGCGTCGAATCCAATGGGCAAGACCCTTGTAGTGTTCATAGAGAACAGTGACTATCAGAATTTTGCTGCCTTGCAGGGTCCGCCTAAAGATGCAAGCCTTATCACAGGCGTCCTCGAAGACGGTTACCAGGTGCTCCCGGTGAAGCGCCTTCTCAACCAGTCCAAGCAGCAGATGGAAAAATTCTTCGCGATAGACCTTCGCGACGAGGTCCGTGCCAAACAGATCAAATCACTCGTCATCTGGTTCGCCGGTCACGGCAAATTCATAAATGATGTCGGATACTGGATCCCTATCGACGCACGCCGCGACGAAGAATTTACATACTACAGTCTGAATTCACTCAGGGCTTCAATGGAGACATACATGAATTATCTCACACATGTACTGGTGATTACCGATGCATGTGAGTCCGGCCCGAGCTTCTACCAGGCAATGAGAACGGAGGTCAGACCCCGCAACTGTGCAGACTGGAGGGCAACACAGTTCAAGTCGAGCCAGATCTTTTCCTCTGCCGGCTACGAACTGGCAGTTGATGACTCCCAGTTCACAAGAACCTTTGCCAGCGCTCTTCGCGGTAACCCGAATACCTGTATCTCAATCGAGGAAATTGTTCTCCATGTAACAAAGGCCGTTTCCCAGAATAACCAGCAGAAGCCCAGGTTTGGCAAAATTACCGGGCTGAAGGATGAAGACGGAACATTCTTCTTTGTAAAGAAATAACCTGATGCGTCCGCAAAGCAGCCGACCCGGAATATATTCACAGATTCTCCCAGCACTGCTGCTTTTATGGCTGATTGTTTTCCCCCTGCCACTGGCAGGTCAGAACTACTATTTTGAGCAATACGGGTCAAAGGACGGGCTCAGCGCCTCGAAGGTCTATACAATTCTTCAGGATGCGAATGACTTTATCTGGCTTGGCACCGGCAGCGGCGTCACCCGTTTTGACGGTCTCCGGTTCGAAAACTTCTCCACGTCCGACAGCCTTTCACCCGGAGGGGTGAAAAGCATCTTCGAAGACAGCCGCGGACGCCTGTGGCTGGGCCACATAGGCGGAGGGATGTCGCTCATCGAAGACAATATGATAAGGAGGATTTCATTCTCCCCTGCTATTTTTATCGGGGTTGATTCAGCCCGGATAAATGACCCGATGAAACCCATAACCAGTCTGACCGGTGATGTCACGGGAATAACTGAATACGAGGGATCAGTCTGGGTATCAACCTCCCTTGGCGGAGCACTCAGGCTTGACATGCCGGAGCACGGTGTGAGCATGATGACAGGCCAGCAGTACATGGGCCGGCAGGGACTGAGCAATGATGCTTTCGGCCTGTACGCAGACCACCGGGGCAACCTCTACTGCATCACTGACATGGGCATAAAAAAGTACGATCATGCAAGTGACAGATTCATACCATACAACCCCGAGGGACTGACCCGTTACTTTCTGACAACGACAATCCTGGAAGATTCCAGGGGCAACATGTGGTTTGGTACCTTTAACGGGGGGCTATACCGTCAGGACGGAGAGACAGGTGTGATGGGCTTCTTCGATACACGTAACGGCCTCTGGGGAAACTTCGTAACATATATCCTTGAAGACTACCGTGGTAACATCTGGGTGGCCTCGATGGAAGACTGGGAGAGCAGGGGAGGGATAACGGTATTCTCCCCGGAAGGAACAGTCGTCTTCAACAATACGAACGGCCTGCCGGCACAGCATATCCTGTCAATGATCGAGGACAAGGAAAAAAATGTCCTTATTGCTGACCGCGATGCCGGCCTTTTCATTTACAAGGGAGACCATTTCACTTCATTCATGGCGCCGGAATTTCTGCCGTCAAATGATGTCTTTACCCTTGCACAGGATCACACCGGTAAGTACTGGTTCGGCACCGGGAAAGGCCTTTCTCTTTACAACCCCGCACTGAAAGAGGAAGACCGCATCAAGTTAAGCGGCTTCCCGCCCACTCTTGAGGGGGCCCAGATAAGCATCATAAGGCCTGATGAGGACGGGCATGTATGGATAGCCACTGCCGGTGATGAAGTATACCGGTATGACATCGATGAAAAGAACTTCCGGTATGACCTTGACCTCAATGCAAGCCTCCGCTCGCTGAGAATCTCAACCATGGCCAACGACCTGAAGGGCAACCTCTGGATCGGCACTGACCGTGCCCTGATAATGTGGGATGCCAGGCGGAAGGAGAGCACTACATTTACCCAGATCAACGGCCTGACGGGAAACAATATAACCACTCTCTTCTGCGACAGCCGCGGTATCATGTGGATAGGAACGGAGGAACGAAACGGCCTTACAAAATTCACACCCGGAAACAGCAAATTTACTCCTGTCACATTCAGGAGTGACGTTCACCCGACAGCAATCACAGAGACACCTGATGGTATGATCTGGGTGGGAACCATCGACGGTCTCTACGGCCTGCGTAATGATTCAATAAAGAAAAAGCTCACCGAGTCTGACGGTCTCCTGATGAACTCTGTCAACCTTCTCCAGCCTGACAGGTCAGGGAACCTGTTCATCGGAACAAATCTCGGACTGAACCGGTACGACAGCAATACAGGAAGGATTTCGTCATTCACCCGCAGGAGCGGATTCACCGGTATTGAGACAAGGCAGAATGCCTGTTTTGCCGATGATATGGGAGATCTCTGGTTCGGCACCTCAAACGGTGCGATGAGGCTCACCCCCTCCAGGATACCGCCGGTGGTGACTGAGCCTGTCACCCACATATGGAGAACTCTTGTCAACTACGAGGTCTTCCCGATGCATGACGGGATACGGCTGATGCATACCCAGAACAGGATAATCTTTGACTTCCTGAGCATTTGTCTTGTCAGCCCCGGTGCCGTCAGGTACCAGTTTATGCTGGAGGGTGCAGACAAGGACTGGATCACAACTGACCAGAGCAGGGCAACCTACTCCTCCCTCAGCCCGGGCAGATACACGTTCATGGTTAGGGCCTCGAACAGTTACGGCTACTGGAACGAGGTGCCCGCAAAACTCTCCTTCTCAATCAGGGGGCCGGTATATATGACCTCATGGTTCATAATCCTCTGTATTACTGTCCTCGTGGCCAGCATCTACCTCTTTATCTCCCTTCGCGAAAGAACACTCCGCAGAGAAAAGGAACACCTGGAAAAAAAGGTTGAGGAGCGAACTGCCGAAGTGGTAAGCAAAAGCCTCGAACTGGAGGAAAAGAACAAGGACACAACTGCCAGCATCAGGTATGCTGAAAGGATCCAGGCTGCCATGCTGCCGCCGGAGAATTTTTTCAATGACACTTTTGTCCTGTTTATGCCGAGAGATATTGTCAGCGGTGACTTCTACTGGATGCATGACAGCGGTTTCAAACAGTATATAGCGGCGGTAGACTGCACCGGACACGGCGTCCCCGGCGCATTCATGTCGATCATAGGGCACAACTCGCTCAACAAGATCGTCAGGGAGAGCGGTATCACAAAGCCTTCAGACATACTTGACCACCTTAACATTGAAGTGGTTCATGCACTGCTGCAGCGCAGCGAGAAAGCCGTCAGGGACGGAATGGACATATCACTTATCTCATATGATATCCTTGAACACACCGTGGAATATGCCGGCGCATACCAGCCCCTCTATCATGTCAGGAACGGGAATGTGACAATTTACAGGGGTGACCGTTTCCCCATCGGTATGATAGACGGACAGGCCAGGAAGAGTTTTTCAAACAACAGGGTGGATGTAATGCCGGGTGACATGCTGTATGTATTCACAGACGGTTTTGCCGATCAGTTCGGCGGGGAGCATGAGAAGAAGTTCAAAACAATAAATATCAGGGCACTGCTGTCAGGAATTTACAATCTCCCTGTCGACGAGCAGAAAAGACGGCTTGAAAAGGCAATCAGGGGATGGATGAAAGACCTCCCGCAGGTCGATGATATTCTCTTTATCGGAACGAGGGTCCCGTAAAACCTGACCAGCCGCCTGGTTATCAGATGCGGGCAATAACCTTTGGATCAGAGTGCCAGCCGGTGTAATTCCGAATCGCAGGCAATACCTCCCCGGCAGTAGTGACTATCTGCCATATGTCTTTGTGTTCCAGCCTGATGAAGTTGCCCATGTACATATGCTCGAAGAACTCTATCAGGTGATCATAAAAGCCGTTCACGTTGACTATGATGATTGGCTTGTTGAACTGCCCGAGCTGCTTGAGAGTGATCACCTCGGTGAGTTCCTCCAGGGTGCCTACCCCGCCCGGCAGCGCCACTGCGGCATCGGACATTGCAAAGATTGTCTTCTTCCGCTCAGACATATCCGGAGTAACAATCATATCAGTCACACCGCTGTGCCCCCAGCCCTGATCAATCATAAAACCGGGGATGACACCGGTGACAGTTCCTCCTCCTGCAATCATGGCATCGGCAAAAACCCCCATGAGGCCTATGCCCCCGCCGCCGAATACTGCATCAACACCGTCACGGGCAAATGCCGTTCCGAGCTCTTCAGCAGCCTTCATATAAGCAGGATCGATGCGGCTGCTCGAAGCTGCAAATACACAGACTTTCATCTGTTATCAGAGAAGGGGAGTAAGTTTGGCTTCAAAAGCCGAACGGGCGGCGGCTCCCACCTGCTTGTCAACAACCTCGCCGTTCTTGAAATAAAGCACCGTCGGAATATTCCTTATCATGAAACGGCGGGCCACATCAGGTGAACTGTCAACGTCACACTTAACGACAACTGCTTTATCCTTGTATGCTTCCGCTATCTGTTCAATGTAAGGGGCGATCATCCTGCAGGGTCCGCACCATTCTGCCCAGAAATCAACTATTACCGGTTTGTCTGACTTTAATACGATCTCATCAAAATTGCTGTCGTTAACGTGTTGTGCCATAATATTATATATTTCTATAGTTACTGTTCGTTGCTTTTGTAAAGATATCTAATTTACTTTAAAGCTGAGTTCGGGGTTATCATCAAGCCAGCCGATAAGCTCGTCTGTTATTCCGGCCTTGATGCTTCGTGAAAAGAGCGGGATTGTAATCCTGTCGTCATGGTCTATCAACAGGAATTTAAGTGATTTGTTCCCGGGATTCTCGGTTATGATCGATTTCAGGTTTTTAATAAATTCAGGGTTAACACTTTCAGCTTTCAGTTTGATTGTAATTGAATTGATCAGGTCTTCCCTGACAGCTGTAAGCAGATGTATCTCCTTTATTTTGAATTCCAGCTCTTCAGGGTTGAAATGTCTTCCCTGTACTCTCCCTTTTACAAGCAACTGGTAGTCATTCCGGAAGAAGTTGCTGAATGTCACATAATCCTTGTCAAACAGCAGGAAAGAGAACGAGTCGGTGTAATCCTGCAGGGTGAAACCTCCGAAGGGTTTTCCGTTTTTGGTCACTCCGCTTCGGGTGTCTGTAACTATGCCTGCCACGCAAACCTCACGGTTGGCAAATTCGGAAAGGTTCTGCAGGTCAGTCAGTGTGGCGTTGCAGAAGGTGTTTATCTCCAGCCTGAAGTCGTCAAGCGGGTGTGATGAGAGGTAAATGCCGATAACCTCTTTTTCCTTGTTCAGTTTTTCCAGTTTTGACCAGTCAGGGCATGGGGCCGGTTCCGGCCGCACCAGTTCAAATCCTCCGGTGTCTCCAAAGAGTGATTGCTGGCTGCTGTTCCTGATATTCTTTACACTGTTACCGTAGCGGATGAGGCTCTCGAGGAAGCTTGATCCCTTTCCGTCAGCGGAGAAATACTGTGCCCTTGTCATTCCCGGCAACCCGTCAAGGGCTCCTGAGACTACCATGGCTTCAAGCATTTTCTTGTTTACAGTGTTGAGGTTGACTCTTTCGGCCAGGTCCCATATGTCCTTATAAGGTCCGTTTGTTTCGCGTTCCTCGATAAGATGAAGCACCGCATTTTCACCCACTCCCTTGATTGCGCCGAGACCGAACCTGATGTTTCCGGTGCGGTTGACTGTAAACTGCAGGAGGCTCTCGTTGACATCAGGCCCCAGGACCTCAATACCCATCCGTTTTGTCTCCTCCATCATGACAGTGATCTTCTTGATGTCACTGATATTGCGGCTCAGCACTGCAGCCATGAACTCGGCAGGGTAGTGTGCTTTCAGGAATCCTGTCTGGTATGCTATGAGTGCATAGCAGGTAGAGTGGGATTTGTTGAAGGCGTACTCGGCAAAAGACTCCCAGTCAGACCATATTTTATTTATTGTGTTCTGATCATACCCGTTTCTGCGGCACCCTTCGATGAACTGTTCCTTCAGCTTGTCCATCAGGTCACGCTTCTTCTTACCCATCGCCTTGCGCAATGAGTCAGCCTGTCCCTTGGTGAAGCCTCCCAGTTCCTGCGAGAGGAGCATCACCTGTTCCTGGTATACGGTGATGCCGTATGTCTCTTTCAGGTATGTCTCCATGGCAGGCACTTCGTAGGAAATTTTTTCCCGGCCGTGTTTACGCTTTATATACTGGGGTATATAGTCCATCGGCCCCGGCCTGTAAAGTGCGTTCATTGCTATCAGGTCACCGAAGTGGTTGGGTTTAAGTTCACGGAGGTATCTCTTCATCCCGACAGATTCAAACTGGAACACGCCGGTGGTCTCACCGTTGCTGAAGAGTTCATATGTCTGCCTGTCTTCAAGCCCAAGTGTCTGAAGGTCAATTGTAACGCCCTTTGATTTTTGGATATTGTCAACGGCATCCTTCATTATTGACAGTGTCTTCAACCCCAGAAAGTCCATTTTCAGGAGACCTACCGACTCAACATGATTGCCTTCGTACTGGGTCACATAGAGGTCTGTATCCTTTGCTGTGCAGATGGGTATGTGTTCTGAAAGACTGTCTTTACCGATTATGATTCCGCAGGCATGCACTCCGGTCTGCCTGATGCTTCCTTCAAGCACTTCTGCGAATTTGAGAGTCTGGGCCACCAGCGGCTCTTTTGAGTCTTTTTCTTTAAGAAGTTCGGGCACCTCTTCGTAGGCTGAAGCAAGTGTGGTTCCCGGCTTGTCAGGTACCAGTTTGGTAAGCCTGATGGCTTCAGGGAGGGGGAGCTTCTGGACACGGGCAACGTCCCTGATTGCCATCTTGGCGGCCATCGTGCCGAAAGTGATTATATGGGCCACCCTGTCATGTCCGTATTTTTCAACCACGTAACGTAAAACCTTTTCACGGCCGTCTTCGTCAAAGTCGATGTCTATGTCAGGCATCGAGATACGGTCAGGGTTGAGAAACCTCTCGAACAGGAGGTTATATTTAACAGGGTCAATGTCGGTTATCCTGAGCGAATAGGCCACCACGCTGCCGGCTGCGGAGCCCCGGCCCGGGCCGACCCATACACCCATCTCCCGTGCAGCCCTGAGAAAATCCTGTACTATGAGGAAGTAACCGGGGAAGCCCATGTGTTTTATAACCGAGAGCTCGAAGTCGATCCGTGCCTGGATTTCAGGCGTGATTGTCTCCCACCGTTCGGCCGCCCCTTTCATTGTCAGGTGGCGGAGGTATTCATCCTTGTCGGTAAATTCAGAGGGGATGGCGAATTCCGGCATTATCGGTTCGCTGGCAAGCGGGTAATATTCCACCCTGGAAGCAATCTCCAGCGTGTTGGTGACAGCCTCCGGCATATCTGCAAAGACGGCAGTCATCTCATCGCCGCTCTTCAGGTACTCCTGCTTTGTATAGCGAAGTCTCCTGGGGTCATCGATATCCTTGCCGGTGTTGAGGCAGATAAGCCGGTCATGAGCTTCAGCCTCGTCCTGCATTATAAAGTGGACGTCGTTGGAGGCAATAATTTTTATATTGTTCCTGGCTGCCAGTTCGCGGTACGCGGAAATAACCCTCTGCTGCTGGGGGAAGACGGTGACGTCGGCAGTAGGGTCACTTGTCTCATGCCGCTGTACTTCAAGGAAGTAATCGTCACCAAAGATCTCCTTATAAGACAGAATGGCTTCCTCAGCACCACGGATGTTACCGGAGAGGATCTCCTGTGCTGCCTCTCCGGCTATGCAGGCAGAGGAGGCTATCAGCCCCTCACGGTGCTGACGGAGCAGCTGTTTGTCAATTCGCGGCTTGTAGTAGAATCCCCTGATCCATGCCTGTGAGACAAGCTTGACAAGGTTATGGTACCCGGTTTTGTTCTTAGCCAGTAATATGAGGTGATCTCCTGACCGGTCTTCGACGGACGTTTTGTCCTCGAGACTGGTTCGGGCGACATAGATTTCGCATCCTATAATGGGTTTTACCCCTGCAGCGGTGGCGGCATCATGGAACTCCTTTACACCGAACATGTTTCCGTGATCGGTGATCGCAAGGGCTTCCATACCCAGTTCCTTCGCCCTCCGGACAAGGGCTTTCACTCCTGAAGCGCCGTCAAGAATCGAGTATTGTGTATGTACGTGTAAATGAACAAATGAAGACATGATTGAGGGAAATTTGTCCGTTCGGAACCCGAAAACAAAAATATCAAAAAGCTCCTAAGACATTCAATTTATTTATCAACATGAGGCTTTCCGGATTATTTTTGCAAATTGATTAAATGTGGTATATTTGCACCCTCAATTCAAAAGAGTAACAATTAATTAATTATTTAAATGTCAGTAAAAATCAGATTAGCTAGGAAGGGCCGCAAGAAGCAGGCCTTCTACCACGTGGTGGTAGCAGATAGCAGGTCGCCACGCGATGGCAGATTCATTGAGAAGATCGGAGTTTACAATCCGCTCACTGACCCGGCAACAATCGACATCAACTTCGAGAAAGCACTGGGATGGCTGCAGAACGGCGCGCAACCTACGGACACATGCAGGGCAATCCTTAAATACAAGGGTGTCATGATGAAGAAACATCTCCTCGAGGGAGTCAAGAAAGGCGCTTTTGACGAAGCTGAAGCCGACCGCCGTTTTAATGAATGGCTGAAAGGCAAGGATGAGAAGATCGAGCTTAAGAAGTCAGGTCTCGAGAAGATGGGTGAAGAGCTTCGCAAGAAGAAGCTTGAAGCTGAAAAGGCAGTAAAAGAAGCCAGGGCAGCTGAGATTGCAAAGAAAGCAGCTGCACTTGCCGCTGAGGCAGAGGCAGCAGCAAAAGCCGCGGCAGCAGCCGAAGCACCTGCTGAAGAGACTGCAGCACAGGCAGAAACTGAGGCTCCGGCAGCTGAAACCCAGGAAGATACTGCTGAAAAGACCGAATAAAACAATCATTCCCCTGCCGCCGGATAATGAAATCAATAGGCAGAATAACCAAAACCACCGGCTTCGAAGGAGCTGTGGTTGTGAAGAGCGAGAGCGGCATCACGGGGGAACCTCAACAGGGAGAACCGGTATTCGTCGTAACAGACGGGATACCGGTTCCCTTTTTTACCCGGGAGGCGTACATAACCACTCCCGATACACTGATAATTGCATTTGACGATTATCTGACACCTGAGTCAGTATCCCATCTTCGCGGATGCGAAATCCTTACGGAAGGCGATGAAGAACCCGGTGATGACCTCAGGGGACTGAAGGGATTCACACTGACAGATACAACCAGCAGCGCTTCAGGTATAATCAGTGATGTATTGCTGAACCCGGGCCAGGTTATGGCCCTGGCCTTCATCAGGGGCCGGGAGGTATATATTCCCCTGCACCCTGACCTGATAATCACGGTTGACAGGAAACACAAATCAATAAGAATGAAGCTGCCTGAAGGGCTTATAAGCCTCAACGACTGAAGGCCATGCCCTTTTTACCTGTATGGTGCAGCAAAAAGCCATCTGCCCCGTCTTTATATTATTAATATCATTAAAAAACGGAGCAACCATGAAAAAAATCCTGATTTTCTTATTCCTGACAATTGTCGCCACGCAGGTTTCACAGTCACAGACTACGTATACCGAAAAGAGGCAGGCATCAGGCTTCGACGAAGTTGCATTTGCAGTAGCCGGAGAAGCGTTTATCACCCTTGGAAAGGAGTACAGGGTTGAGCTTGAAGGCGACAAGTCCTACATCGACGAGATCATTACGGAAGTTGTTGGAGGTGAGTTGAGAATCAGAAAGGAAAAGTGGTTCGATTCCGGGAACAAAAGGGTTATTGTGAGGATCACAATGCCGGCCCTTGATGGTATAAGTGTTTCAGGTTCAGGGAGGGTAACAGTAAATGAACCTCTCGTGGGGAATGAGCTTGAGGTGTCCATCAGCGGTAGCGGCAAGGCAAATCTCCGTGATGTGGCGCTTGGGGAAGTCGAGTGTGCCATATCAGGGTCAGGAAGTCTGAATGTCTCCGGGCAAGGCGCCATTAAGAAGCTTGAAATTTCGATTTCAGGTTCCGGTGACTATATGGGGGAAGGTACCAGGATAGGTATTCTGGATGCCAGGATTTCCGGCAGCGGCAGTTGCAACTGCCATGTGACAGAAATGCTGAAGGCCTCTATCTCAGGCAGTGGAAGTGTACTTTATTCGGGTAGTCCGAAGATTGACGCAGCTGTCTCCGGGTCTGGCAAGGTACGTATGAAGTAATGTCAGCGTAGAATCTTTACAATCCCGTTTCCGGATATTTTGATGACCGAAGAGGGTTTGCCCCTGCTTCGGTCATCCTGTCTCCAGAGGCATACATAATCAACCGCTGTCTTTACCTCCTCACTTATCTCGTCGAAGATTGCCGGAGCAATGCTGCCGCTTATGTTTGCCGATGTTGACACAAGCGGTTTGCGCAGGGCTTCAATCAGTGCATCACAGAACGGCTCGGCGCATATCCTGACACCAACAGAACCGTCAGCTGAGGCTACTCCCTCAGCCAGACTCCTCCCCCTGTCATAGACCACCGTCAGCGGCTTTTCAGAGAGATCAGCCATCTGCAGGGCAACCTCCGGCGGGTTATCAACGTACCTCTCCAGCATCGCCACGGAGTTTACAAGTATGATCAGGCTTTTGTTCTCAGCCCTCTGTTTAATCGCAAAGATGCGTTCTACAGCCTTCGCATTCGTGGCATCACAGCCCAGCCCCCATATCGTATCTGTCGGGTAAAGTATCACACCTCCTGCCCTGAGCACCTTCAGGGCATTTGCCAGATCGGGTCCGAATTCACTCTTCATGGTTCTGAAATAGTTCAAATTTTGTGTCTTATCCTGTTTACAGAAATAATAAAACCGAGGATCGACAAAGTTTATACTAATAATATACATGAGCAACAAAAAATGATAACTCTTCCGATGAATTAGTATTTGTTAAAAATCTACTTAGATTTGTAATACTAATCTTATAAAAACCCAAGCTTATGATTGAAGGTCTTTTCTGGATAGCACCCATATCAGCGGTGCTTGCTTTGCTATTTGCATGGATTTTCTACAGGAGTATGGTAAAGGCTCCTGCAGGGAACGAGAGAATGCAGGAGATAGCCGGTTATGTCAGCGAAGGTGCAATGGCTTACCTGAAACGCCAGTACAGTGTTGTATTCAAGGTGTTTATGATACTGGTTGTGCTGCTTCTGTTACTTGCCTATCTGGGCGTACAGAACCCCTTTGTGCCGGTGGCGTTTTTGACTGGAGGGTTCTTCTCAGGCCTGTGCGGTTACCTTGGGATGAAGACAGCTACAAAGGCATCGTCGAGAACAGCCCAGGGAGCCTCAGAATCACTGAACAAGGGTCTCAAGATCGCATTCCGCAGCGGCGCAGTGATGGGCCTCGTGGTGGTCGGTTTCGGGCTTCTGGATATCGTGCTCTGGTTCCTGATTCTTAATTACTGGGTATTTACCCCGGAACATATGGTTGAAGGATGGAAATGGCTGGGACTGACATTTGTCCACGCCGGTACTGACCAGCACACGAAGATGATCGAGATGACCGCAACCATGCTTACTTTCGGTATGGGCGCCTCAACACAGGCACTCTTTGCACGCGTCGGCGGAGGTATCTTCACAAAAGCTGCTGACGTAGGCGCTGACCTCGTCGGGAAAGTGGAAGCCGGCATACCCGAAGATGACCCGCGTAACCCCGCAACAATCGCTGACAACGTTGGCGACAACGTAGGTGACGTGGCCGGCATGGGCGCTGACCTTTATGAATCATATGCAGGATCAATTCTGTCTACGGCTGCCCTTGGAGCTGCACTGCCGCTGCTTAGCGCCAGCGACCAGATAAAGGCTGTTATATCCCCGATGATAGTTGCCGGTGTGGGAATACTGCTCTCCATCGCCGGCGTATACATGGTCCGGACCAAGGAACAGGCAACCCAGAAGAACCTGCTTAACGCCCTGTTGCTGGGCACAGGAGGAAGCTCAGCGCTGATCCTCGTGGCTGTAGCTGCCCTGGCTTACCTGGGCTGGATCCCGTGGGGTGTTTTTGGCGCCGTGGTTGCCGGGCTTGCTGCCGGTGTCATAATAGGACAGTCAACCGAATACTTCACATCTGATGAGTACAAGCCTACTAAGGGCATTGCCAAACAGACACAGCAGGGTCCTGCAACAACAATCATCGAAGGTATGGCGGTTGGCATGCAGTCATCGTGGATACCGGTTCTTGTCATAGCCATTGCGATTATTGCAGCATACGGTTTTGCAGGCGGTTTCGACAGCTTCGCAAACGGCGTGTACGGCATCGGCTTCGCGGCTGTAGGTATGCTTTCGACTCTTGGCATCACGCTTGCCACTGACGCCTTCGGCCCCATTGCCGACAACGCAGGCGGTAACGCTGAGATGTCACACCTCCCGAAGGAGGTGCGTGAACGCACTGATGCACTCGATGCACTGGGTAACACGACAGCTGCCACAGGCAAGGGATTTGCAATCGGTTCAGCCGCCCTTACAGCCATGGCCCTCGTTGCTGCCTATATCGAAGAGATAAGGCTCTGGCTGGGAAGAACAGCCGACAGCTCCGCAGAAGGATTCAAACAGATAGGCGACGTGCTGTTCTACAAGAGCACTGTCCCTACAAACGTTCCTGAAGGGATGACTGCTGTGATGGTAAGCAATGCCGACATAATGGACTTTGTAAATGCATATAATCTGTCAGTGCTTAATCCTCTTCTGCTGGGAGGCATCTTTATAGGGGCGATGATGGCGTTCCTCTTCAGTGCACTCTCGATGAAGGCTGTGGGCCGTGCCGCAGGAAGCATGGTTGACGAAGTAAGACGCCAGTTCCGCGAAATTCCCGGTATCATGGAAGGGACAGGCAAACCCGAATATGCAAAGTGCGTTGCAATATCCACCAAGGGTGCACAGCGCGAGATGCTGTTCCCGTCACTGCTGGCGATAGCTGTCCCGACTGTAACCGGACTTGTGCTTGGTGTCCCTGGCGTTGTGGGCCTCCTCGTGGGCGGCATGACTGCAGGATTCACCCTGGCAAGCATGCTGAACAATGCCGGTGGCGCATGGGACAATGCCAAGAAATTCATTGAGAAGGGCAACTACGGCGGCAAGAGGAGCGAGGCACACAAGGCAGGTGTTGTCGGTGATACGGTTGGTGACCCGTTCAAGGATACATCCGGCCCCGCCCTGAACATCCTTATCAAGCTGATGTCTATGGTATCAGTCGTGCTCGCCGGCCTTACTGTCATGTGGAGCATATTTGGATAAACCACTATACTTATAAATATGTGACGGCGCCCCTTTCCAGGGCGCCGTTGCTGTTACAAGACGGATGCTGTTGTGGCTGAAGCTGCCCGCTTCGGAACTGTTCTTAATTCCGGCTCCGGTCAGGTGATTCCGCGGCGCCGGCGCCGCTATTGGCTTAGTGGTTGCCCCCCGGCCGTGGCGGCACGCTCTCTTGTCGTGGCGGCCCGCACTTGCCGCAATGCCTGCTCCCCGGCCGTGGCGGCCCCGATTCTGTGAGACGGAGTGTAATCTTATCCGCGATTCTGTCGGGGTTTTATTACTTTTATGGTTCATTCTTTCAATCAATATGAACTATCTCATCAGTTTTACAGTGAATCTTCGTCGCAGAGCCGGCGCAGTACCTTTCCGTGACCTTTTTCTGACTCTCACAATCACCCTGTTATTGTTTGCTTCTGATGCATCAGGCATCTGCGGTGCCTCTGCCGGGTTGAATGAACCCGGTTTTACCTCCGGCTATCCTGAAGTCGACCCGGGTCACTACACGATAAGTTATGATGTATCAATGGATGACGCCGTGAACCATAATTTCAGGATCACAATGACAATAGAGGGGGTCAGCGAAGATACCCTGGTGTTAAAGATGCCGGTATGGACCCCGGGCTACTACTGGATACAGAACTATCCGAAGAATCTCAGCAGACTGGATGTCAGGGATGCAGCCGGCAGGGAGTGCCCCTTCTCCAAGACATCCAAAAACACCTGGGAGGTTTACACCGGCAGAACCGACAAACTGACGGCATCATGGATCATCTACGGCGACAATCACTCGGTGGCTGATGCCTTTATTGACACCACCCATGCATTCATTGTGCCTGCTGCCCTGTTTCTTTACCCTGCTGATGCCATCACATCACCCAGCCAGGTCACCCTGAACCTGTACCCAGGGTGGACCACTGTTTCGACAGGGCTGGAGCCTGTCAGCACCTCCGCGGGAACAGCACCGGAGCCGGTCAGCACCACTGCGGTTACAGCAAAAAAGCCGGTCCGCACCTCCCCGGGAACAGCACCTGAGACGGTCAGCAATGCGGCGGCAACATCAACGGCACCTTTGGGGGTGCAGACTTACAGCGCCTCATGCTATGACGTTCTGTTCGACAGCCCGATCCTGGCAGGCAACCAGGAGGTGATGACATTCACTGTCAACAACAGGCCTCACAATATTGCAGTACTGAATCCGGGCAAATATGACAGGGAGGCGCTTAAACGCGACTATGCAAAAGTGGTGGAGAGTGCCGTCAGCATAATTGGCGAAATGCCTTACAGCCATTATACGTTCCTGATCATGGGGCAGGGGATGGGCGGCCTGGAACACCTCAACTCAATGGCTGTATTCACCGGCAGGGAGGACGGAGACATATATCCGTCTGACCGCAGGGCATTCCGTGGCTGGATGGAATTTATTGCACACGAATTCTTTCATCTCTACAACATTAAAACAATCAGGCCCATTGCCCTCGGACCGTTTGATTATGACAGGGAGAATTACACTAACATGCTCTGGGTTTCAGAGGGGTTCACTGTATATTATGAAAACATTATTATGAACAGGGCCGGGTTCATGACTCCTGACGAGATGCTGGAGTCGCTCAGCCGGTCAATCACCGCTTACGAGTCTGTTCCGGGCAGCAGGGTTCAGTCAGCAACCCTTTCGAGCTTCGATACCTGGATAAACTTCTTCAGCTACAGTGAGAACAGCCAGAATACAACAATCTCATATTACGACAAAGGGTGCGGACTGGGGCTGCTGCTTGATCTTAAAATAAGGCAGAGTTCCGGCAACAGGAAGTCGCTTGACGACGTGATGCGTACCCTTTATTACGACTATCATAAGGGATTGGGAAGGGGTTTTACAGATGATGAGTTCCGTGCTGAGTGCGAGAAAGTGGCAGGAACTGACCTGGGTGAGCTCTTCGGATGGGCTTCAACAACTGTCAGGCCTGATTATGACAGGTATCTTGACTATGCAGGGCTCTTTCTTAAGGAGGTGCCTGCAGCTGTGCCAGGTGGCAGACCGAAGTATGTGATAATGAAGAAGGAGAAGATGACACCGGATCAGCAGACGATTTACAATGACCTGTTCAGGCAGGTTAAATGACCCGGTGTATTTGTGGCCGGCGACCCGGAGAGAATGTCTGAGGTAGTATTAATCTGAAGATAGTCCATATCAAATATGTCATTAATCCCGAAGTATGAAGATATCGTGGCGGCCAGGCGGCTGATCCTTGCTCATGTGCACCACACACCGGTGCTCAGCTCGAAGCAGCTTGATGCAATCAGTGGGGCGAGTCTTTTTTTCAAGTGTGAGAACTTCCAGAAGGTGGGAGCCTTCAAGTTCAGGGGGGCCACCAATGCCGTACTGAATCTCACGGAGGGCCAGCGCGCCGCCGGTGTGGTGACGCATTCGTCGGGCAATCATGCCGCCGCCCTTGCTCATGCGGCAGTGATGCGTGGGGTGAAGGCATATATTGTGATGCCTTCCACGGCGCCGGAGGTAAAGAAGAGGGCGGTGGCAGGCTACGGTGCAGAGATCACCTTCTGCGAGCCCACACTGGCGGCGCGGGAGGCCGCCGCCGCGGAGGTGATTGAGCGTACCGGCGCGACGATGATTCATCCCTATGACAACTATTACATAATCGCCGGTCAGGGGACCGCGGCGATGGAGCTGCTTGAAGAGGTGCCTGACGCTGACGTGGTCCTCGCCCCGGTGGGCGGCGGCGGCCTCCTCAGCGGCTCAGCCATAGCCACCCGCCACCTCGCCCCGTCAGCAAAAATATACGGGGCCGAGCCGCTGCTGGCCGACGATGCGGCCAGATCACTCCGTACAGGCACCATCCAACCCGCACTCCCGCCACGCACAATAGCAGACGGACTCCTTACATCACTCTGCGAAAGAACATTTGCCGTCATAAAAGAGAATGTCGATGACATCCTCACAGTCACCGAGGAACAGATAATCGAGGCAATGATCCTGATGTGGACCCGCATGAAGATAGTTGTTGAACCTTCATCAGCCGTCCCCCTGGCAGCAGTACTTGCAAACCGGGAGCTGTTCAGCGGTAAAAAGGTGGGAATTATTGTTTCCGGCGGTAATGCTGATCTGTCGAAGCTTCCTTTCGGCAAGAAAGGGTGATTAGCACTTATTTCTTCCGGCTGGAAAGCTTGCCCTTCGATTCTGCTGTCCGGCCAGCACGCCTGAGCCTGTTTTCCGCCATCGGCTTACCCGTTTGTTATGCATTGCCACCGTTGGTATGCCAGCCGGTACCAGCCGCAAACCGCCGGCTTGTCTCTCCCGGAAACTCAATATCGACCTTCCTGTCCCGGGCACTGAACGCCGCCCTGCCTCTCCCGGGCACTCAATGCCGGGCAGCCCGCCTGAAATACGCAATCACCGGGTAGTGATCTGAGTACCTCGCCTTGACGATGTCAAAATCGATGCAATCAATTCCTTCACTGTAAATGACATAATCAATCCTGTTCGGAGGATACTTGCCCCTGTAGGTGAACCCTGCGCCGTACCCGGCCTCAACAAAAGCATCATTCAGACCCCGGCGCATCACCCGGTACGTGTATGAAACAGGGGTGTCATTGAAATCGCCTGCAACAATAACCGGGTAAGGTGATGACTCCATATGCCTCCTCACACGGTCGACCTGCAGTGCCCTGCTTGCGAATCCCTGCATAAGGCTCCGGTAGATCCCGGAAATATTATCCATCGAGCTGCCCTTTTCCTCCCCGGCGATCTCGCTGAGGAGAGTACCTTCAACCCTGCGGAGACGGAACGACTGCAAATGGTTGTTGTAAACCCTGAATGTATCAGTGCCGACGACAATGTCACTGAAGATTGTAAGTGATGATGATCCGGGATGAATCACATCACCCCTGTAAATAATAGGGTACCGCGAGATTGTTGCAATGCCGTAACGGCTGGCAGTACCGCTCTTGACAAGCTTGAAGTGAGTGTACCTTTTTCCGCCGAGGCCTTCTTTCAGCTTCCTTTCGGCGGCGGCGGGGTCACCTTTGACAAAATACTCCTGCAGGCACAGGATACCCGGATCCTCCTTCCTGAGAAGCTGGACCATCTTGCTGTATGTATTCTTCTCGCCTGACTCGTAAAAATTGAAAAGGCGTACGTTATATGTCATCAGCTTCAGGTCGTGATGCTCCTCCTTCCCATGGTTTGTGAACCTGATGAAGTTGTGAAGATAACCAAGTCCTGCAGCAAGCGCCACAACTGAGATAAGCGCATACCACTTCCTGAACAGGATCCAGAAAACGGCCATCGCCAGGTTGAGGGCAGCGATATAAGGGTAAGCAAGCCCGAAGAGCGCAGGGAAGGCAGTTGCAGCCGGATTTATATAAACAGAAATGTATGCAATAACAAGCAGGAGGACAAGGAAAATGTTGACCGCCAGCAGTATGTTCCGCGTGAAGCGCCTTATACCGCTACCCTTTTTTCTGGCTCTCGCTGAAGAGGATTGCCTTTTCTTCCCTGGTGAGACTGTCATAACCTCCTTTTGAAATCTTGTCGAGTATATGGTCTATCTCCTTCTGTCTCTCAGCCTTTGCTGCATTGTAATCGTAATCGGTTTTTGTTTCGCGTGCATTAAAGGCAGCCCCTGTTTTCTTGTATTTCACCTTCAGCCTTTTTCCCGGCCTGAAGAGATTAACAAAGAAATCGAGGATCGTGTTTAACCATGCTCCAAAATCCCTGCCATTCCTGATGCCATTACCGTATGCAAGTCCCATCAGAGCCCCTCCGATATGTGCTATTTTTCCTCCCGTGTTAACGGAAAAGTCAAATACCGAGGTGATAAGGAAGGTCACAAGGGCCAGGTATTTCATCTTCACCCTGCCGAAGAAAAGCAGGTGCAGTTCCATGTCCGGCAGATATACGGCTGTGCCTATCACAAGCGCCATGACCGAGGCTGAGGCTCCGAGCGCTATCGATACATTTACCGTTGACGCGAAGGCGGGAAAGATGTTAAATACTGCGATGTAGAGAAGCGCCCCGGCCAACCCTCCCATTACATAGAGCGCCACCAGCTTCCGCTGATCGAGATATGCAAGGAATATTTTACCGAACCACCACAGCCACAGCAGGTTAAATAGCAGGTGGATGAACTGCTGGTGGGTGAACATGTATGTTACAATTGTCCAGGGCTTGAGCGCCAGCGCACTCAGCGAAGCCGGGACAGCCAGGTTTGAAATCACCGCAGGAGCCAGGCCCGGACTTGAAGAGAGTACTCCGATTACTTCGATGATCTTTATTAAAACAAAGACGGCGCCGTTTATGTACATCAGCCGCGTGAGTGCGGTGCCATGCCTGAATGATCCCTTTATCTCGTCCCAGATGCTCATCAGTAAAGGGTTTTAGTTGTCTTTCGCCAGTACCTGATCAGGATATACCCGAAGATCATCCCTCCGAGGTGGGCGGTGTGGGCAATACCGCTGCCGGGACTGGTGATTGCCAGGTAGAGCTCTATCGCGGCGTAGCCGATGACCACATACTTAGCCTTTACAGGTATGGGCGGGAAAATAAACATCAGCTGAGTGTTTGGAAAGAGTACGCCGAAGGCCAGCAGAACACCGTAAACGGCTCCGGAAGCTCCCACCACGGGAACGTTAAGTATTGAATTGAGTCTCCCCATGTCAGGGTCGGTGAAGTTCTTCCCCTGGCTTACTGCATTGCTTCCTGCGTCATAAACATACTGAAGCTGTTCCGGTGAAAGGACTCCCATCACCCTGTTGTACTGTATCCACTGTACAAGCTCGAAGAAGAATGCAGCGCCAAGTCCGGTGACAAGGTAATAGATCAGGAACCGCTTCGGTCCCCACACCTGTTCGAGTATCCGTCCGAACATCCACAGGGCGAACATATTGAAGAGCAGATGCACAAATCCTCCGTGCATGAACATGTGAGTCACTATCTGCCATGAGCGGAAGAACTCCGAGTTCGGGAAGTAAAGCCCCAGGATACCGTTCAGGTTAATGCCTGTGGTGTAGCGGAGGAGCTCATATAAAAGCAGCATGACCACATTGATGATGATGATGTTCTTCACCACCGGGGGCGTGCCTGATAATATTCTGTTCATCTTTTTATTTTCGGTTTTCAGACCGCAAATTTAGCCATTCTGAATGAAAATCAGCCGAATCTCCGGTCAAGCTCTTCGAGGGTGATTATATTCATCACCGATTTGCCTGTAGGAGAGTAGTTTGGCATGGAGCAGGCGAAGAGCATGTCAAAGAGCTCTTCCATCTCTGTATGTGTCAGCGGGGTGCCGTACTGTATGGCGGAAGCCCTGGCCATGGAGAGGGCCACCCGCTCACGGGCACCTATCGACGGGTCGCCCATCGACAGTTTGTATTCCGAGATGATTGTCTCGAGCATGTTCAGGGGGTTTGCATTCCGGCTGACAGCCGGGTGCCCCGTGATTGTCACCTTACCCTCATTGCCTCTTTTCAGCTCAAATCCGAGCATCTTCAGCTGGTCGCCTATCTCTTCGAGGATTGACATGTCACCGGGATTCACTTCCGCTTCCAGCGGGAACAGGGACACCTGTGCCGGGCGCGGGCCGTCGCCCAGTGATGCAAAGTATTTCTCGTAAAGAATCCTCTCGTGGGCTCTGCGTTGGTCTATCATCATTATCCCGGAGATGACCGGGCACATTATATACCTGTTCTTTACCTGGAAGAACCTGCGCTGGCCGGCACTGCTGATTCCGTCTGCTGGCCTGCCCTCCTCACGTTGCCCGCCGTCCTCCTCACTGCTGTCCCTCCCGGCGCCGGTCTGTTCCCCGCCTCCGTCAGCCCCGCTGCGGGCGGTGATCGTGAACAACGACTCCCAGTTTCGCGCGTTGTTATGCTCTGCCTCCCACTTCCATTTCGTCTCAGGCCTGTGGTACCCGGTGTCGTCAAAGGGGTTGAAAGTATGGTCAACCTCTATCTGCGGGACTGGCGGCGGAGGGGTGTTGCCCATTATAACAGGTATATCCACGGCGCCCTCCGGGCCGAAATCCATGGATGGCACCACATTGAAGCGCCCCAGCGCCTCGCGGACCGAGGCCAGCATAATCTGCCAGACAGAACGCTCATCCTCGAACTTGACCTCGGTTTTTGTGGGGTGGATGTTGACGTCAATCGTGGCAGGGTCGGCAGTCATGTAAATGAAGTATGCCGGCAGTGTGTCAGGAGGCAGTATTCCCTGGTATGCTTCCATTACTGCACGGTGGAGATAGGGATGCCTGATGTACCTGTTGTTCACGAAGAAGAACTGTTCACCGGCGGAACGGCGTGCGTTTTCGGGCTTGCCCGCGAATCCGCTGACTGAGACTATCGTGGTGGACGTCTCGACGGTTACAAGGTTCTGGTTATAGTGTTTGCCGAACAGCCCCACGATCCGCTGACGGTGGTTTCCCGCCGGGAGGCGGTATATCTCCTGGTCATTGTGAGTGAGGCTGAACCGTATCTCAGGGTGAGCCAGCGCCACACGCTGGAACTCTGTGATTATGTGCCTGAACTCGGTTGTGTCCGATTTCAGGAATTTGCGGCGCGCGGGGACATTATAAAAGAGGTTTCTGATGCTGAACACCGATCCTGCGGCGCAGGAGCACGGTTCCTGGCGGGTCACCCTTGAGTTGTTTATCTCCACAAGAGTGCCTGCCTCATCCTCTCCGCGCCTTGTGCGCAGCTCGGTCATCGAGACTGCTGCTATCGAAGCCAGCGCCTCTCCGCGGAATCCTTTTGTGGTTATGATGAACAGGTCGTCGGCTGACGAGATCTTTGATGTTGCGTGTCTCTCGAAAGCCAGCCGGGCATCAGTCTCGCTCATGCCGCAGCCGTTGTCGATCACCTGGACCAGTGTGCGTCCTGCATCGCGGATGACGACGCTTATCTCAGTGGCTCCCGCGTCAACGGCGTTCTCAGTAAGCTCCTTGACCACCGAGGCCGGACGCTGGATGACTTCACCGGCGGCAATCTGGTTGGCGACGGAGTCGGGCAGGAGCTTTATAATGTCACTCATCTGGCAGCTTAGAAGCGGAGGTAGATGTATATTAATAAAGCGATTATTATCAGTATTACAACCAGTCTTATTGAAGATTGTTTTCGTATCTTTTCATGTCTGCGGGGGAAGTAATTTTTCATGTCACCCCGCATGATCTTTGTGCGGTAAGGCTGGCGGGCCGCGTCCTCTGCAGTTTCAGCGGAGGAGGACTTGTTTTCCGTTGTGGTTTCAGCAGAAGCTGCCTGTTTTGCCGCGCGTTCCCTTGCCAGTTCCCTGCGCCGCTGCTCAAGCTCCTCCTTCACCGGATCATAGTAGCGTGGGATATAATTAAAGCCCCGCGGTTTATTTTGTTTGAAGAAGCTTGGGATAGCCATAATGTTCTTTTCTGCAAAAGTAGTAAGAAAACCCTTAACAGGGAAGCCGCGAATGATCGGTACAGGTTTTAGATTGCACTCTTTTTATTACTTTTGGAAGACTAAAACAGTAGCCTGATTGTGAAGATACTTGTCACCCGTGCGGGGATATCCGGACCGGCAGCTGTTGTGGCTGAGCGTATCGCCGGCATTTTGACCGGGCTAGGTGCGGATGTTACTCTTCTGCCGATGAGCGGAGTAACCACTGTTAAGGGTTATTCAGCTGTTGTTGCCGGGTGTCTCGAGCAGGGCGGGGAATGGGTTCCGGAGGCGATGGAGTTTGTAAGACGCAATCAGTCAGCGTTGAACAAAAAGCCTTTTGCAGTTTTCACTGTCATACCTTCTCTTGCCAGGGACAAGGGGGCTGAGTCGCACATGGTAATAATGCAGTACACCGCTCATGTCAGAGGCATGGTCCATACAATCAGTGAAGGGTTTTTCAGCGGAGAGACAGAGAGCAGGGATGTGGCTCAGCCTGGTGAGCGGTCGAAGTTCAAGCTCCGGCTGTTGCTCGGGTTATTGCGTGAGGCTGAGGGTCGTCATCAGACAGAGGCTGAGGCCTGGGCAGCGCAGCTGCATGAGAAGCTGGTGAAGCTGCTTGCCAGGTAATCAGGCATTAGGCAAGAGGCAAGAGGCAATAGTGAAGTCTGCAGTTTTCTGTCGGCAGTCGGCAGACAAATGCCACCTGACGGTTACAGCGTTGCATCACAGACATCATAGGATAGATATAGGCCGCAGGCCTTTCAGGATTGTATCACAGACACCAAAAGAGGTATATAGGCCTCAGGCCTTTCAGCATTGTCCTCTCTTACCGGCCCGCAACACCCCTATTTCACCCTGACGTATTTTTCCGACCAGTAATTGCTTTTATCCACCTCGCCTGTTTCATCGGCCGGCCAGACCTGTATCAGGGTATCGTTGGCGACGACGATTCTCATCCGTAATGTTTGACCGACAAAATCTACGGTTGAGTGGTATTTGATTGTTTCCTTGTATACTATACCCTCGAGGGTATATGATCCGCCGCCGAAGCCATCAATTGTTACGGTATCCATGAAAAATTTATCCACGAACATCCAGTAGTTATTGCACCACATTTTGACCTGGCTTCCCTGGTATGAGTCAGGGTATATGGCTACCACCGAGTCATTTACCACCTGTTTTGCATAGATCATATCCCATGCGCCAATGACCGGGTTTACGGGCTCCTGGTTGCAAGACATCATCATGATCAGGAGCAGTGAGCTGATAACGGCAATTTTTTTCATAGGCAATCAGATTTAGGTTTAACCCCAGAAACGCTATATAAATTTACACCATTACCCCTTCTATGTCAAGTTTATTTCCGGTGAGAGGCGGGTTGATACTCTGTGTTAATTCATAACATCCTTTATTACAGGGCTATAGGTATTGTCTGAAGGCTATTTGGCTATTTCCGGATAAAATAATTCCGGAAACAGTTGACTTTAATTAAATCCCGTCTTAAATTTGATATGCTGCATTTCTAAAATAATTGTTATGTCGTTGTCAAAGTACATTGCACGTTTGCAACGGATGGACTCTCTTATTGCCATGAAGGCAACCGGTCCGCCAGATGAGTTTGCGTACAAGATGAACCTTAGCCGATCCATGCTGTTCGAAACACTTCAGGAGATGAAGGATATGGGAGTTGATATCCGGTACTCGAATACCAGGGAGACATATTATTATGCAGATTCAAGAAGGATAGTAATAAAAGTGGAAAAAGCCTTAAGTTAGCCATGATAGAAAATCTGATTTCTGTAAAGGGCTGGAAACTGCTTCTCGGAATAGTTTCCTTGAATCTTTTAGTAATTCTTCTTTCCCAGGTAACCTTAATAAACGAGACAGTTTTCTTCAATACATATAGTGAGCAACTCACATATGACAGGTCGATGGAACTCTTTCAACAGATGAGATCTTATTCCTGGTTCACTTATCTTCTGGTTCCGGTGTTATTATTTCTGAAATTCTCTGCTATCAGTATACTTCTTTACATCGGGGCGTATTTCAGTGATCTGTACAAGCAACTTACTCTTGGAAGGATATTAAAGGTGGTTATAGTGAGCGAGGTAATATTCACTATTGCTTCAATAATCAAATTGTTTTGGTTTGTCTTTTTTGCGGGAAATTATACTCTGGAAGACATTGGTTTTTTCTATCCGTTATCATTGATAAACCTGTTCAATCGTTCTGAGGTGGCCTCATATTGGGTTTATCCTTTGCAAACGGTGAACATTTTCCAAATCCTCTATGTGCTGATGCTTGCATTAGGTCTTGTGAAGGCCGGATCAGTTCAGAAAGCAGCGGCTGATAAAGTTGTACTTGGTACTTATATTCCGGCACTTGCTGTCTGGATTACAGTGGTTATGTTTCTTACAATTGATTCGATGCCATGAAGCAGAAAATTGGGAAAGTACTACTATTGATTCCAATACTGTTTATTGTCCTGTTCGCTTGCGCAATCCTGAGAAGAAAAGCACAGACGGATTCAGATGCGGAGAGGATCAGCATTCTTCCGGCTCTTGTATTGACTGATCTGGATGGGAACAAGTATAATACTTCTCAGCTTTCTTCAGGACCTCTTTTAGTTACTTTTTTTCATCCCGAATGCGACCATTGCCGGTATGAGCTCACTTCGCTAATGACAGATGGATCATTTAATAGGAATGTAGAGGTATTGCTCATAAGTTATGAGGAGGAAACAAAGATCAGGTCTTTTATAAAGGAGCTACGTCTGTCAGATCTGCCCAATGTGCATGTAGTACATGATCAGGACTATAAGTTGAGCCATTTATTCGGAGCAACAATTATCCCGGCTAATTTCATTTACAATGACAGCCTGTTCTTAGTGAAAAGATTCAAAGGTTCTGTCAAGCCGGAAACCATAATGAAGTATCTGAATGGCAACTATTAATATCAAAAGGATAAAGGAGGCGTCTTTACTGCAGCATGATTCAACCGACTGTGGTGCGGCCTGCCTGGCATCTGTCATCAGGTATTATGGCGGGGATTCAGCAATAGATCAAATACGGCGGTTGAGTGGTACAACCCAAACCGGTACAACCATGCTGGGATTGTATCAGGCAGCTCAGGCGTCAGGAATGGAAGCTACAGGCTACGAGGCCTCTATCGAAAACATCGTTGAGTATGAGGGTATATTAGTATTGCATGTGACATCGGAGCAGAACTATGATCATTACATCGTATCATTTGGTTACTCAGAAGGGAAATTCGTAATTTGGGATCCTGCCAAAGGATTATCCTTTAGGACTCATGAAGAGATTACCAAAATCTGGTTGAGTCATAAATGCCTGGCTGTTACTCCCGGGAAGGAATTTATTTATCATGGCACTAATAAACGAAGGAAGCGTAAATGGATTACTGATACAGTAAGGCCTGATGTTGACCTCCTTTTATCCAGTCTTTTTATTGGTATTCTTGTATCAGGGTTGGGAGTGGTAATGGCAGTGTACACCCAGAAGTTACTGGATCACATCCTTCCGTCAGCAAGTGAAAGACTTCTCTTTGTTTCCATTTTCCTTGTCTTTATACTTTTGGTAGTGAGGGTTCTACTATCAGCGGTTCGTCAGACTATGTTATTGTCGCAGGGGAGAACATACAATATCCGCATAGTTGATGGATTTTACAGGGCGCTTTTAAATTTACCAAAACCATTTTTCGATACTCGGAAAACAGGTGACATGGTAGCCCGACTAAATGATACTCTCCGGATTCAGCGTGTAATTTCTGAAGTAATTAGTGTCTATGTGATAGATTGTTTAATCGTATTAATATCGCTGATAATGATTTATTCTTATTCCGTTATTGCCGGAATAATATCAACAATTGTGATTCCGCTCTTCTTCCTGCTTGTCTACAGATGGAATAAGCCAGTCATCCGATCACAGCGAGATTTAATGGCTGCCTATGCCATGAACGAGAGCAATTTCATCAGTACGCTCAAAGGCATAACGGAGATTAAGAGTATGCGTTGGCATCGTCTTTATGAAGAAAGGAATAAAACAATCTTCAGCCAGTTTCAGGAGCGAGCTTTTCAGCTTGGAAAAATTAAAATAGAACTGGGTGTGGTGACGAACCTGGCTGGAACTTTTTATATGATGGGATTATTGTTATATACATCATTAGAGGTTATGGGGACGAGGATGACCCAGGGTGAACTGATGGCTATTCTTACACTTAGTTCTACCCTGCTGCCTTCAGTTTTGAACCTGGCCCTCGTTTCCATTCCTCTAAGTGAAGCAAAAGTTGCGATTGAAAGGATGTTTGAATTTACTAATCTGAAATCAGAAGAGGAATCTTCAGATGCCAGAGAATCAGTTCCCGTCATATCTTCCATCGGATTGCGAGGCATTTCATTTCGCTATACCGGACAGAGGCTTTTGCTGAAGGATGTTGACATAGATGTAAGGAAGGGTAGGATTGTCGCATTAGTCGGAGAGTCGGGTTCAGGAAAAAGTACTTTGGCAAATATTCTGATGAGGTTCTATCAGGCGCAGTCAGGTACAATCACGGTGAATGACTTTACAGACTATAAAGATGTTCACCTGGACCGATGGCGAAGGTCAGTTGGTTTGATCCCGCAGGAAATTCATCTTTTCAACGGGACTGTACTGGAAAACATTATTCCTGACCCTGATGAAAACAAGCTTGATAAACTTGCCGGCATTACATCTAAATTTTGTCTGGAGCCATTCATCAGAAGCCTACCCATTGGATTTGCCACCTTAACGGGGGAGGAGGGTGTCAAGCTCTCAGGGGGTCAGAAACAGGTCATTGCATTTATGCGGGCACTGTATAATGAACCCGAAATACTTATAATCGATGAGGGAACCTCAGGAATGGATCGTGATACTGAAGCTCTTATTATTGACATTATAAAAAAGCTAAAGGAGTCAGCAGGGATATTGTTGATAACGCACAGGATCAACATTATCAAAAAATTATGTGATCAGATTTATTTGCTTGAAGGAGGAACGATAACAATCAGTGGGACACATAACGAGCTCTTAATGCATGACAATCTATACAGAAGATATTGGGAGGAATTTGATCTGGCAGAGCCGACAAAGGTGTAGGCATTTAAAAAAATCATCAAAAAAAGGTTCTGCTCGTACAAAAAAGAATCCAATCCGGTATTGTTGGACTGCCTTGAGCTTACTTTGATAATGCAGACAGGATCAGACGCTTCCTGCCAGCAGGCAGATACCGAAAAGCCTTAACAGAGTAGGTGTTTTAAAACTTGTCTCGCTATGAAAGAATTACCAATTTCTAGTCTAGAAGATGTTCAAGGAGGTCAGACTGCTTTCTTAATTGGGGTAATGTGTGCTTCCACATTGTTATTGAGCCTAGCTGGACCGTTAGCTCCATTGGCAGCTGCACCTGGTGTAGGATGCCTAACCGGACTTGCAGCAATACGGTATTGGAAATCTCAGGGGATTGATGTTAATGAAATGGATTAAAGTATGAACTCGGAATTGACTTTTGACAAAATGGCCAAGACCTCCGGAGGGAGTAAATTTTGGGACGGTTTCTGTGCAACGATAGGGTTAGCAGATGGGGCAGTTTTCATAGGATTAATTGCTTTAAATCCTATAAGTGGAGCTATATTGGGTACTGCTAGTATAGGGTGTGCAGTGTATTTGATTGCAAGCCAAAATGACTAAGTGCTGAGTATTATCTTATCAGAGAGTTAGTCTTTTTTTTGACTAACTCTCTGTGTCCATATTCAGGTTCAGTTTGTATATTAGCAGGAAACAATAATCGATTTAAAATGAAACGGATTCTACAAATAGCCGGTATACTGATTATGGTACTTTTTATTTATTTGATTGTTGTTTATTTTGTTAGGAATGATTGGAATGCTTGGGAGATTAGGTTGGCTATTATTGGATTTTTAATTTCTATACCATTGTTATTATACACATTTCTAAGGAAGGATACCTAATCCATCAGCTCTGGCACTCGAATCTATTATGTAATTTGTTTATCAAGAAGCCTGAATTCTTTAAATACTGAATAAGCCTTTAAAGGAGGAGAACCAGACTCTTCTATGATGAGACAACCCAATTTGAACCTCCTCATCTTAATCTTTTTTTGGGGTCTACCGCAATTGCCTTTTAAAGGGCTAGGTGCAACCAGATATGTCGAAGTATGTTATTTAGTCGACCCTTATAAAGTCGTGTTTTTCAATAATTCTGTGTAGTGGCATATTT
>CAZWOC010000030.1:0-36303 GCA_964635655.1 uncultured Rikenella sp.
CGGGGTGGTCAGTTTAGTCCGGCGTCAGGTGGTCAATTTGACCGTTTTTTGCACTTTGGGCTATCTATCCGATTTTCGGACACATGAATTAGGGTAAACCATGTGTACAATTCCGCACATTTGAAATAACGCCAATTTTGGAGTTATCTCTGATTTGTATTACCTTGAGATATCAAATAGGGATAATCCCTAGATGGATAATTCATATGTGGGAAAATCACACAATTGATTTCTGCAAAATGAATGCTTACGATCACATGGTTCAGAAACTGCAAGCTGGCCAGCCGGTGTACTTGGTTAATGACTTTTACTCGACTGTCATAAAGTGTGTGCCAGGAACAACTAAGTACCTGGCAAAGCACAAGGGAGGCAGGGAATATGCCATAGACAGGAGTGCAGATCTGGTGTGTGAAACCCTTGAAAATCCTGTCGAAATCACGGCGGAGGCATACGAGGCGTATTAAATTGCAATTGCCAGTCCAAACCCAGTAATTTGTTAAAAATTGCGCAAAAAGTACACTATGAGGCCCGCAATATGCTGAAAGACAGCATTATTTAGTACCCGCTCCGGGTACCAAGAGGCACAAGAGGTCAGAACCGACCTCTTGTTTCTTTTTATGACCTTCTAAAAAACTCACCATTTCAAGGGATGAGGTGTATGAATTTTTTAAAGGGAAGGGTTGCAACTTTTAAAATTCCAGGGAATCTTAGTCCTTCAAGCATCCTATTGGAACAACCAGTACACCATCCGGTCGCCTGTATGCCACATTGCCACCTGTTATTACCATAAGGAAAGAAGGCTGATTCATCTTATCAGCATCAATCTTTTGGCTGAGTTTAATCAGGTTTGTCGCAGCTTGTTCAATCTGTTTATTACCCATTTTTACCTCGACAGGAGCCCACCGGCCATCATTGAGCTTAATGATTATGTCGGATTCAAGCTCTGATTTATCCCGATAGTGAAATACTCCTCCATCAATAGCCTGTGAATACACTCTCAGATCACGAGTACATAATGATTCAAATAAAAATCCAAATGTCTCAAAATCACGTAAGATCCCTTTGGCATCTGTTCTCAAGGCAGCTGCTGCAATTGAAGGATCAACAAATTGACGTTTGTGTGCCGTCCGAATTGCAGTTTTTGAACGAAGAGAAGGTTGCCATGCAGGAACATCTTCAATAACAAACAGTCGACGCAGTGCATTAAGATAGGAGCTTAAGGTCTTGTCTGTAATAGAAGCTTCATTAACCTGTATATCGTCCATTATTGTTTTAGATGTTGCCAGAGTAGAAATATTGCGAGCTAATGATTGTAGTAATAATCTGACTCTTTCAGGGTCCTTTCCCACACCATCAACACGATGAATATCTGAGTTAATAATAGCATCAACATAGTTCATCGCTATCCGTGAAGACTGTTTACCCGATTTAACGGCAGCCGGCCATCCTCCACGGCAAATAGCATGTGCTATCTGTTCTATGGTCAGATTGCTCTTTGCAGAAATATCTCTATTTCCTTCGAAAAGATCTTTAACGGATACTTTACCATTAGATTCATTAGATTCAAACAGGCTCATAGGCCGCATAAGCATCCTGGCAATTCTGCCAGTACCTGTATGAGCCGTTTCACTGTCAGCAGGCGTTGCTGAGCCAGTAAGAATAAACTGACCTACCATGCCTCTCTTATCAACCGCAAAGCGTACTGCATCCCAGATAACCGGAGCCATTTGCCATTCATCAAGAAGCAGAGGAGGCTCTCCTTCCAGTAGAAGCGATGGTTTTGTGTCTGCCATTGCCAAATACCCAGGACCCTCATCCGGATCTTGCATATACACGACACTATTGACTATTTGCAGTGAAGACTGTGTTTTGCCACACCATTTTGGACCTTCAACAAGAACTGCTCCAGTCGATTCAAGTAAGCTTCTAAGAAGCTTGTCACTAATACGAGGTAAGTAATCCGGGGTCTTCATCACTTAAATGTACACACCAGCAAAGATATTGATATTTAATTGAATTGTCAATCAATTCCGTATATTGGCGTTGATTTATTCCGTATTATGGCGTTGATTTATTCCGTATTCTGGCAATAATTCATACCCTATTCTGGTAACATTTGATGCCAACCTACTGAAAACAGAGCGAGTGTGGGAGAGAGTCAGCCCGAACGAACACTCCCGACCTGTTTTCTCGCTCCTTCTCTCACACTAACACTAACTCTGCGAAAGCTCGTCAGGTTGACCAATTCGGGCAAGAGTTATTTTACCACCTCTGGCTGGTTGCAAATCATTTTACAATTTATAGAGTTAATTTTGCTTTTCAAGGCAATCAAGGTAAACATGATTACAAGGACTAAAAAGAGGTTGGGCATCATTTTGTTGTTGCTTGTAATAATTTTCATCATTGCTTGTTTTCCGACACCGCCCCGGGATTCAATTCAATATTATGAAAGAAAAAGCGGGCAATTAATGGCAGAAAAGGTGGCCGGAGAAAAGTGGCTGGTATGGTTGTATAACAATCCAATAGGAGAAGCAACCTTGTGGACTCTGGCAAAAAGAAAGCTGGTTTCATCTGTTTATGGTAAAATGATGGATCGCACTTCATCAGCTAAAAGAATAGACCCCTTTATTGAAGATTTTGATATTGATATGAGCAGTGTCCAGGAACAGGAGTTCAAAAATTTCAACGAATTCTTTACCCGGAAACTGAAGTATAATGCAAGACCGGTTGATACCAGTTTAAATATTGTTATATCTCCCGCAGATGGTAAAATCATGGCGTATACCGATATCAGCAACTCTGATTTTATAATAAAGGGATTTCGTTTTGATGTGTCTTCCTTTTTGGATAATCCTGTCCTGGCCCAAAAGTACCATGATGGTGCCCTTCTTGTAATCAGGCTAACCCCGGTCGATTATCATCGTTTCCATTTTCCGGTCAGTGGAATTCTGACTTCAAACATAAAGATTGAAGGTGACTATTATTCCGTCAACCCATTTGCTTTACGTAAAAAGGCTGAAATATTCTGCCTGAATAAACGAGAATATACAATTCTTTCAAATCCTTTATTTGGAGATGTTATTATGGCCGAAGTCGGTGCCACAATGGTTGGAAGCATCGTACAAACTTATAAGGGAAGTTCAGTAATAAAAGGTAAAGAGAAAGGCTACTTTAAATTTGGAGGCTCAACGGTAGTACTGCTGTTTGAAAAAGGCAAAATTTACATTGACAGGGATTTGTTGATCAATACAGCAAATGGATATGAAACTGCTGTTAAAATGGGAGAAAGAATTGGCGAGGCTTCTCCCGCTCAACCCTCTATCGGGAGTGATCTTATCCGGTAATGTAAAGAATACGAACTGAGATCTATCTCAAAACCGGTTGCAACTTTTGTCCGTTGGGGGTACCCGGAGGCACAAGAGGTCAAAACTGACCTCTTGTTTCTTTTTAAGTCATCTTTAGACATGCACTGAAAACATTCTGATTCAATGTCATGAAAGCCTTTCAGCATGTAAATGGATGTCTGCCGGCTGCCTTGCCTGAATTAGCGTGAGTTTTGATTGCGCCATTCTTTTTCCACTCCGGGTTATATGCTTCCGTCAGTTTGCAGGTCAATGATCGCAATTGGCCGTTAACCCGGGGATTGTATTATTTCCACTAATTTTTTTTAAACCAGAGCAGTTCGTCCAGAGGAACAGTGAATCTCTTTTTTACCGGTCCCCTGATAATCCTGTCATTTTTATCCTTCCACGATCCTGCGGGGAAAATCACCTCTCTGGAATTGCCTCCTGCCAGCATCGGAGCGACCAGGATGCTGTCACCCAGCATGAACTGATCCCTGCAATCCTCAAAACCCTGGTGTGGAAATTCATATTCCATGTTTCTGACAATGGGTTCGCCGGTTTTTGCGCTGATGCTTGCCAGCCGCATAATATATGGGACAAAACTCTGCCTTGTCTCTACAGCTTTCTTTACTGCTTCCAGATGTTCCCCGTCCAGAACCCTCCAGGGTGCAACAGAGAACTGCATCATTGGCATCAGTGCATGACACTGAGCTGAACGCACAATCAGTTCCTGGTCCAATGCGGCTCCTGAAATGAATGAGGAATAATCTCCTCCGCCAATCATGTCAGGACAAGCGAAAGTATAACCCAGCAATGAGGCCACTGTAATATGCGGCACAAGTTTCCTCAGATCGCTCCAGGTATGAAACTTATCTCTGAGCCTTTCCACAATAGGTTCATTTCCTCTTTTCCACATGGCTCTGTATTCATTCAGCGGATAATCAAGCCCGAATAATCCCCAGAGTTCAGTATGTTCATTTGGGGTGATCTTAGTGTAAGAAACCGAATTTCCCGGATAGTATTCAGGATCCCCCGCGTCAAACTTGAACCCGTCAAGGCCGTATTCAGTGATCATATTGTTAAGTTGCCCCGTGAACCATTCCACTGCATCCGGATTTGTAAAATCCATTACCATACTGTAACCGTTCCACCAGTTAATGATGGAAGGGGTCTTCGCCTCTGCCCATGTCATGCCTGAATTACCTTCATTATGCATCAGCACAAGCTTTCTTTTCAGCAAGTCTCTTGATACCTCTGAATCAGGGCTGATGAAGGGACATACCCAGAGCATTACTTTAAACCCCATTGAATGTAACTCGTTAACCATTGCTGCGGCATCAGGGAACCTGTCTTTTCTGAATTTAAAATTCCCGTATGCAGGTGCCCAGTTATCATCGATCATTATAACCCCCGGAGGAAACCCGTTATCAATTATATCATGAGCATATTTCAGGATGTCATCTTGATTCTGGTTATAGATCAGTTCAATCCAGGTATTATATTGTGGTTTTTCAAAAAGAAGTACGTCGGGCATTAAGCCCGTTGGCGGGAAAAACATTTTTGAGGCTTTGAGATATGCCCCTTTCAGATCGGTACCGCCCGATCCGACAATGACGGTATCGGAAAATTCCGAAAAAACCAATTCATTTTCAGTTACAGCGAAAGAAAACGGATTATCGGACCACACGTATCTTCCTTTCGATGATAGAAGGAGAGGAGCGGCCTGATTTCCTTTCGTATCAGCGTTCAGATTTAAAAAGTAACCTTCACTGAAAGGCATCTTTTCACCCTCGTTCACGGCTGCCCCGTACCATTTTTCACCGGGTAAAATATTCACCCTTGTCACCGGCTGACCGTTAGCTATAAGATGGCTGACTGCCAAACAGATAATAATTACTGACTTTTTCATGATTTTTATTCAGATTGTCCGATATTCTGCATTTGCAGGAGGCTATTATTAAAAGAACAACAACAGAGCAGAGATACTCCGTTGTTGTTCTTATTAATTTCACCAAACAAATTCTACAGAGCTGTAAAGGTTACAGTGAATTTTTTGCCATTTGTAGGCAATATGGTGTAATTGGTCCCATCCATGTTTACCATATCCCATGTGAAGCCGTCTTTCAGGTCAACTGAGACTTTGTAGTAAGCTGATTCTGCAGGAACAGGCAGGAGCAATCCGTTCCCGGCCACAGTCACGCCCTCAAAGTACTTGGAATAGATCTCCATTTTTGATGCATCGGGATTTGTTGGAAATGGAGCTGCAAAGAAGGCAATGTCACCTCCCCACGGAAGTATATAAATAGTTGCTTCATATACATTGGAGGTACCTTGTCTGTACAGGGTGGCCATTGTAGTCTGATTCCAGCTATGAGAGTCGGCATCGTACTTGCCCCAGCACCAGCCGTCAAGATAAATTACTGACGGGTAACCTGCTTCGTTTCTGATATATACATTTCCAAGGAACGGATCTATGCGGACCAGGTATGTACCTGTCTCCTGGATCATGCTCCATGTTGCATTTCCCGATCCGGTAAATACGTCACGGTCGCAGAAAGCGGTGGTCAGATCTATTCCCTGAGCTGTAATTGACTGATTTTTTGTCAAGGTCATCGATCCCTCGTAAAGGTAATAGTTGCCCGGCACCAGTGTTAAAGCCGTACCTGCAAATGTCACCGTTCCGGCAAGTTTTCCGTTGATGTAAATTCCCTGGTTTGTAAACTCCAGCATTCTGGTACCGCCTTCAAGTCTTACGCTTGTGATGTTGGTTCCGTCGCTGAATACCTTAATGGTAAAGGGTCCTCCGGCAGTAACAACAAAACTTGATGCATCGTCATTGGTTGTTCCTGAGGTTATTTGTCCGTTTGAAAAGAGGATATATTGCTCTGCGCCTGCTTTTTTAAAGCGGAAGACACCCGGAACAATATTGCCCCACATGTCATCATCCGGACTTCCGGAACCCGTGTTGGGAGGTGTCCATGACCACATCTTCCTGGATCCAAGGCTAAATCCGCTCATCTTCATTTTTTCCTTTTCAGTTGAAATATTGCCATCAGCCCAATGGCCGGAAATATTTCCCAGGATATAAAGGCTTTCATTCATTGCCTGCCATTCCTGGGCATCACCCAGAGTCAAGTCGAAGCTGAACGGGTTAAACGAGATTTTGAAGAATTCTTCAGCTGTTTTGCCGATTGTAATATCTCCGGTTCCCATAGCAATTATATTCTGACCGTCAAGACCCCATGACAGGCCTGTCTTATCAGATTTTGCATAGATTTTACCAACTCCGCCGGCAGGAATGAAATCTTCAAATTCATACACATTTCCATTCTTATTCATTGTATATACCGCACTGTTTATAATCAGATACAGTTTATCGAAAGTCGGAAGAGCCAGGGCTGTGATTGTAATCTCCTGGGTAGTCAGCAGGTTACCGGAGTTTTTTACGGTTACACTCAGCTTCATATCCCCGGCAACGGCGTTCTTCGGCAGAGGAATTGTCAGATCTTCGCTCAGATTAAAGGATTTGCCGGTAAGCATTTTTGTTTCTTCAAAGATGACACCGCTTGTGTTGCTCATAGTTACGGTAAACGACTTCAGGCCAATGTCATCTGTAAAGCTTCCTGTCAGTGTCACAACATCACCAAATTTCAGGCTGGACTGAGGGGATATTGCCAGACTGGTGATTTTGGCTTTACCCGCGTCCGGATCAGGTTCATCTTTCTTACATGCCGTAAAAACGAGCATGATGGTCAGCAGCATCAGTGCCAGGTAATTTAAGTTTTTCATGTTGAATGTTTTAGTTAATGATTGTTTGGGTTATATTTTCAAAATCGTAGGTTTTCTTTATTTATCAAAAAAGAGGCTCCCTGAATATATATCGTCCTTATTTTCGTTACCGACCTGAACGGTCATATTTAGTTTATTATATCCGGTTGTTTCTTCCCACACATCTTGATTTGCCAGTCGGATTGAATATGCAGGTTTACTGTAAAGTGTCACTTCAGGATCAGGCATGTTCAGATAAAGCTCATATACTCCGGCAGGCATATCACCGGGAATTCCCACCACGGTGTCTATCTCGCTTTCCAGGGTCGGTTTCCATAAACGGGGATCAATGCCCAGATTTGCCTTATAAATCTCAGCGGTCTCAGTGTTTTTAAGTACCAGTTCCACCAATCGCGGGTTATACAAAGGAGCATACCCGAGGTTCTTCAGTATTATTCTGGCCTTGAAAGAACCGCCCTGCCCGACCTCGCCTGTATATTCTCCTGCTGTAAGCTGAAAGCGATAACCCAATTCGCGTTTGATATTATCCATAGAACCGTCAGTCTTCCATAGATCATTGACGCCATTGAAATAATCCTGGTTCAGATGGCTCCATCGCAGATACCGCATTTCGGCCTGGGCTTTGGTTCCATTGGCAGGATCGACACCTGATGGCGGACAAGTTTCGCCACCTAACGGGACAAACAGGCATTCCCTGCTGATATACGCCTTATCGACTGCGACATTATCATATGTTCCATAATCATTTGCGCTTGCCAGAAAACAATCATTATGGAATCCGACACGTGCAATATCCAGTGTCGAAAAAGCTTCATCAGAGGTTAAATTAGTAGAGCGCTGGAAGAACTCTCTCTTGTATGACGGAGTCCGTACCTCTATCATCCTGGTCACGGGAAGGCTCCTGAGTAACTTGTTATAAACCTGGTAACGTCCGGCCGCGGAATTCAAACCGCTGGACGAATAGTATCCTTCACCCCAGGCTCCGATGAAACCAGCCTGCATCACCGCAATTACATCAGCATTTTTTTCGAGATAAGGCTTCAACTGGTCAAGATGCTGTGATATAACAGAAAAAGGTGCGTCAGGTTCTTCTTCCCTCGAAGAATAAGCAAATCTCAACAAGCATTTAATGCCTGCTTTTCTCATGGTTTCGAAATCTTTATCGAGGTCGGCAAGAGCAGTCTCAGACAACGGAGTGCTTCTGAAATTCTTGAGATAAGCGATTCTGTAGATCAGGGTAATATTATCGTTTATGCGGTATTGTCGCAGTGTCGATTCATTCAGAAAACCAGTCCCCGTCCCCAGGTTACATTCGGTATATTTTGAAAATCCGCGTTCAGGATTGGGAAAAATTGAATTGTCAGGGGTGTAGTTGACTACAGTGGGTTCAACAGGTTTTGCAACCGGTTTTTTTGTACATGCTGTACTGCCCAGGAGACCTGAGAGCAATATGATCAAAATGAGTATCTGGTTCATAATTTTATAATTACTGTGCATAACCCGGGTTTTGTTTTACCTCCCCTTTTCCGTCAACAATTACAGAAAGGGGCAGTGGATACAGATATTTGTCTTTGGAAGCATACGGGGCAACTCCGCTGTTGAGCATCATGACCCGATCCAGCAATTTATCAAAGCGGATAAGGTCAGCCCTGTACTGACCGCTTTCGCACCAGAATTCATGGCTGCGCTCCGTAAGCAACTGATCAGTGAACGATTCTTTTGTAGGGAAATCGCTTAGAGTTTTGTTATTCAATCCGGCTCTTCTGCGAACCTGGTTCATGAGTTCGAGAGCTTCCTCATTTACTGTGCCTGAGGGTTTCATAACAATTGCTTCAGCCAGGGAGAGCAATACTTCGGGGTACCGGTATACCACAATGTCCTGTTTGCTGAAACCGCCGTTACCCGGAACAGTTGGATCCATCCTGTACTTTTGAGGTATAGGTCCCAAATCCATTGTAGCCCTCGGGTTTGCCCTGTTAACCACCTGGTTGTCGTCTGAACTGACATATTCAGTTATCAGGTACGTTTTCCTTGTATCATTCGGTTCAAAGGTGTCATAGAACCACCATGAGCTTTGTACTGTACCCCATCCTTTTACGGGAGAATCAGAATCAGGAGGCATTGCCATCATAAGCCACTGTGAAGTATTTGGACCGGCCTGTGAGGAAGGTATAACAAAAATGTATTCCCTGTTGTTTTTACTCATTCCCTCCAGCTGAAAGAGCGAAGGATAATCTGTTACAAGGGAATACCCATATTCGGTTCCCATCAGTTCCCTTGCAAGAGTCTCAACTTTATTGTAGTAGGTTTGATCGTTTACCGTCTCATGAAGGTAAAGGCGGATTAAAAGTGTCTTGGCAAGTCCCCTGCTGAATTTTCCATATTCTGCATTCCGGGGAAGCGGAAGATTCTCACCTGCAAATATCAGGTCATCTTCAATAAACTTAACCATTTCATCATTTGTAAGGCGGGGCAATGGCTTTTCTTTCAGTGGATTTTTCAGAACTTCGAGAGGCGCTACAACCAGGGGTCCGTACATGTCGAACAGGATATATGACAGATATCCCCTTGCACAGCGCACTTCAGCAAGATATTTTTTCTTTAAATCATCACTAAGGCTACTGGACTCGATGGCATCCATCACCAGGGTGCAACGGCTGACCTTGCTGTAAAATCCGTAGGGCTCACTCCTTGTATAGTAAAAATAAGTGACCTCATTGTTTGTTTCATTGAATGAGAGTTCCGAACACAGTTTCTGAGCGCCGAATTTTCCCATCAGGATTTCAGTGCAGGCATCGTTGACAAACATCTGACCTCTTTCCGAGTCAGAGTTTATTCCATCCCACCAGTTGCCTCTCAGCGGGTGGTAGCATGATAAAACGAGCGCCTGTATATCGGCTTCTGTTTTGGGGAATATTGACGGATTGATTTCAGAATAATCAATCGGATCAAACTTGGTACAGCTGTGCGTCAGAGACAGAAGCAACACCAGTGTTGTATATCTGAGTATTCTTTTCATCTTCTTGTGTCTTTAATTGTAAATTAAAATGTTACATCCAGTCCGAAGGTGTATGTTCTTGCATTCGGATAGGCTGCGGCATAGGCGTCAGTCTCGGGATCAAGTCCTTTGTAGGGGGTAAACACATACAGGTTATTCATATCAAAATAAACCCGCAAGCTGGTAAATAACTTTTTCTGAAGGTTGGATTCCGGAAGTGTATATCCAAGTGATACGTTCTGAAGACGGATAAACCATGCATTCTCATAGAACCAATCACCGTATCCGTATCTTGACCACCCGTAAAATGAACTTGGCTGTGTGGTGGATGGATTATCAGGTGTCCACCTGGTTGTCAGTATCCTTAAGCCGTTATAGCCATACTGCGCAATACCGTCTGCCGAGACTCCGAAAGCCATGTATGTCGGGTCCATCATTGATCTGTCGAACATTCCGTTCAGATCAAAATTGAGATCAATGTTTTTATATCTCAGATGGTTTGACAAACCGGCGATATAACCCGGGTCGTTGGTGCCGAACAGTCTTGTATCAGCATCATCAATTATGTCATCAGGTTCGCCGGTAAGGATAAACTTCCCGTTCTCGACAACCGGGTCGCCATAATCATCCCGTTTGTATCCGTTGATATCTGCAATAATGACCTGTCCCGGCCTTAGATCAGGCTGAGCAGCCGGAACGGGATCTCCTGTCTGAAGTATACCAACCGCAACCCTGGAGTAAACTGCCCGGATAGGATCAGTAGCGTTTTCATATACATTAGGTTTCCAGTCAGTTGTGCGTTCAAGCCAATTGTCCCTGTACATTGAAAAAATAAAATCAGTGTTCCAGGCAAAATCAGGTTTAGTAATATTCTTTGTATTAATTGTAGCTTCAAAGCCTTTGCTTTGGGTTTTCCCGATATTAGCCATAACAAAGCTGATATCCTGATATGTATTTAACAGCTTATAATTCAGAAGATCAGAGATTACCCTCTGGTAATATTCGAATGAACCTCCGATTCTGCCCTGTAGCATGGAGAAATCCAATCCGAAGTTTAATTCAGTTGTAGTTTCCCATTTTAAATCGGGATTTTCAAGGCGGGCCTGGAAGACGCCTATCTGAGGAGTGTCGTCTGCGTTATTCCAGGCGGGCATAGCATAATACGATGCAAATGCATTGCTTCCGATGCTGGAATTTCCTGTCTGTCCAAAACTTATTCGCAGCTTAAGCATTGATACTGCCGGATTCATGAATTGCATGAATTCTTCATCCGCCATGTTCCAGGCAACTGCGACAGACGGAAAGAATCCCCATTTATTATTCTTGGCAAAGACACTTGCTCCATCCGCGCGGAAGGTTGCAGTCAGAAGATAACGATCCAGCAACGTATAGTTCAGCCTGGTAAAATATGACATGATATTGTTTTCATTCCCCCATGAGCCAACGATTTTAGTACCGGAACCTGCATTGAGGTTATTCCAGCTGAATCCGTCAGTCAGAAAATTATTATTGCCGGAGTTGTTCCCGTTAGCCTTGAATTTTTCTGCTGACACGCCAACCAGGGCACCAAGCTGATGTATATCATTCAATTTTGCAGTATAAGTTGCTGTTGCTTCAGTAAGATACTGCTCATTCAGAGTCTGATTTATAGTGGCAATACCACCACTGAGTGCTCCGTGCAGGGTTGTTTTTGGCATGAAGGTTTTTCTTCCCTGATATGCTATGTCTGTTCCTGCATTTAACTTTATAAACAGCCCTTTTACAGGTTCTGCCGTCAGATTAACGTTTGCAAGAAGCCTGTCCATATACCCCTTGTCAATGACAGTCAGCAAGGAATACGGATTAGGCTGGGTAGGCAGCAGCGGGTTAATCGGGTATTGACCGTCTTCAGTAATGGCAGTGATATGCGGTCCCATCTGGACAGCTGCGCGAAGAAGTCCTGATTTTTCCCACGGAAGGTCGCCGAGAGGGGTGTTATCATTATCGATACGGCTGGCAGTCAGGTTGAGACCCAGCTTAAGGTACTTATTGATAGTCTGATCCAGGTTGATCTTGCCGGTGTACCGTTTCATTTCAGAATTTTTTATGATACCCTTCTGATCAAAATAGTTCACTGACACCATGTATTTAGTCTGTTCGCTGCCTCCCTGGACACTGAGATTGTGTTGCATGATACTGCCAGGCCTTGTAATAAGACCAACCCAGTCGGTTCCTGGTCCTGCTTCGCTGATCTGGGTATCTGTATAGGGAAGTTTGTAGGAGACGCCATTTTTGGGAAACTGCATCGCTGTTTCCAGAGACCTGGCTCCGTAAGGGATAACGTCATTTTCGAACATCCACATATCCCAGCTTGACTCGTTTTTTTCGTTCATCCATTCCTGGAGGTTGAACACGTCAAAAATGTTTGAATGCTTCTGTATGGCATGTGATGCATTATATGTAACAAGAGCTTTCCCTGTCATGCCCCGCTTGGTCGTTATAAGCACTACGCCATGGGCAGCCCTGGCTCCGTAAATTGCTGTTGCAGAAGCGTCCTTAAGTACCTCCACGGAGGAAATATCCTTGGGGTTTACAAAGTTCAGGATACTTTGCGTCCCGGCATCGAGCCGCTCGTTGCCGCTGCCAGGCTGATCCAGTGTTGCTATCGGGAATCCGTCAACAATATAGAGAGGCTGGTTGCTTGCGTTAACAGAACCTGCGCCGCGGATAAGAATATCGAGTCCTCCACCGGGCTGAGCGCTGTTCTGGGTAATCGAAAGTCCGGCCGCCTTTCCCTTCAACGCATGTCCGATCGATGAAGCAACGGCCAGGTTAACATCCGAAGCCTTCACCGATGATACAGATCCTGTCAGGTCCCTCTTCTTCACTGTACCATAAGCAATAACTACAACCTCCTCTATTATCTTGCTGTCTTCAAGCATTGTAACGTTAATGACAGTTTTACCGGCAACCGGAATCTCCTGTGTCAACATGCCAATACAGGAAAAAACAAGAGTTGCATTATCAGGAACATTGGCAAAGGTGTAATTCCCGGCAGCATCCGTGACGACTCCCCTTGTGGTCCCTTTAATTACAACTGTTATTTCCTGGGAAGGCATACCTGAGGCATCTGTCACTTTCCCCTTTATTGTCTTTGTGGTCTGACTTGCTGACACACTTTTGACGTCGGGGGTTGTCAGCACTATCTGTCTTCCTTTAATTGAATACACCACGTCAGTACCCTCAAATATTTTACTCATTATATTCTCAATCGGGACCTCCTTTAAACTGATGCTTACGACTCTGTTTACATCAATGATCTTTTCAGAGTACAAGAAGGAATAATCGCTTTGGTTCTCAACGGTTTCCAGAGCTTTTTTTACAGTTGTATTTTTCAAATCAATTGAATATTTGCCGGTCTGGGCAGCTGTCACTGTGCTGATTGCAGCCATGAGCACCACAAGGATGATTTTGACAGTGGGTTTCAGCTTGTCCAGGATTTTTACAATACCCGGATATAATGTTCCGGGTGAATGTTTTGATGCTTTCCTTTTCATGATCAGGTACTTTTGGGTGAAATGATGTGGAGTTAAATCGATGGATTTTTATAATTCTTTTTGAGTCCTATTATTACAGTTTGCCTGGAGAAGCTTCCATCAGGAAGTCTTTCTTTTGGTGTCAGTCTGTAACTGACCGGGCTTGGTAAAGACATAAGCTCAAGCACCTGTGAAAACGTCTCGTCAGAGAAAGTTCCCGTACAAGTGAATGCCTTCCCCTTTTCATTTTCAATTTCTACTTCAACATTATACCAGCGTTCCAGCTTTTTGGCAATTTCAGGTATGGAGTCATTTTTAAATATCAGTAATCCATCTTTCCAGGCGACATATTCCTTTATGTCACCTGATTCAGTAGTACAGTTTTTTGTTTGTGAATTATATCTGGTACATTCTCCGGGCTCCATGGTTTTTATACTTTCGGTACCTCCCTTTTCAAACAAAACCACCTGACCCCCGACGAGGGTGGTCTCGACAATATCTTCTCCATGATAAGCACTGACATTGAATTCAGTTCCGGTAGCCTTTATGTCAAGGTCTTCTGTACTCACGATAAAGGGCACATTCTTATTATGTGCCACAACAAAATAGGCTTCACCGGTTAAAAAAACCTTGCGGCAACGGGAGTCGAAGCGGTAAGGGTACCTGAGCTTGCTTCCGTGATTTAACCATACCCTTGTACCGTCACCAAACTCGATATTCATACGTGAGCCTGCAGGAGCCTCCACCTCCAGCTCATTCGAGTTTGCGATGTAGCGGTCTTTGTCCGAAACCTTTGTATAAATCAACAATGCCAATACAGGCAATAACAGAATTGCGGCTGCACGCGTAATAACCTGCCAGATACCGTTGCCTGCACCGCTTCTGGTGATGACAGGCCGGGAGGGATTCACATTGATGTCAATTCTGTGATGAATCAGGTCAAGTAACCTGTCATACTTTATTTTATCGGCAGGAAGATCCGGCTCAAATTCATTCCATGCTTCCTGCACCATTTTTTCACCGGAAGCCGTCATGGCTTCTTCTCTTATCCAGGCAAGAAGCTCTTCGAATTCCTTATCTGTGCAATTTCCGTTTAAGTAGTTTTTGAAAATGTCTTTCCTCATGTTCTGAAAAAATACTTGTCAGCCGATTTATGGATTCAATTCCGAGAAGGATGTTTATAAAACTAATACGCTTTCAGGTGCCGGTACCACTACACAGACTGGGATTATTTTTTTAATATCCCGGGGTGCCTACAGCCAAGACGAGCTGTTCAGCTACAAAGAAGGATTGGCAGAGGATTGTCTGAGTCAGGTAAAAAGAGACATGCAAAAAATACTTCCCGAAAGCATATTCAGGTTCCGGCGAAGGTATTTTAAAGCTTTTACCATGTGATTTTCGACTGTATTTTTTGAAATCTCCAGCTTCTCGGAAATTTCAGAATAAGTGAATCCCTTTTCCTTGTGCAGCAGGAATATCTGCTTTTGTCTGTCAGGCAGACTGGAAATCAGGTTTTCCACCTTGCTGTTCAGTTCGGTTAATTCAATCTCAGAAATAAAATCGCCCGGAATATCATTTACAGAAAGGTTTCTCAGATACTCAATGTATTTTTCGCTTGTAATTCTTTTACGTAAATGACTGATTGAATTGTTATAGGCTATGGTGAAAATTAAAGAATTCAATAACCTGTAATCCCCAAGCTTCTCCCTGTACTCCCAGATTTTTAAAAATACTTCCTGAACAATATCATCTGAGTCGGCTTCATTTTTCAAGATCCTGAACACGAATGAAAAAAGTCTATGGCAGTACAGTCTGTAGAGCTCGTCAAAAGCAAGGATATCCCCGTCTTTTAACCGGATCAGCAGCCCGGGATTAATATTGTCATGATCAAAACTCAAGTCGGAAGAGTTCAGGTAAAAACAGGCTCTAAATTATGAAAATTACTCTCACTCACTCAGGAATTTTTGATATGATCTCTTGCAGGTTCTGGAAAAGACGGCAGAATTTATATATTAACGGTATAATTGTCACATCGTTTTAAGACAGAAAAATCAGACATTGAAATATGAATAAAAATGGGCAGCCAATGAGTCCGCTGAATTACAACAGGGTGACCTCAGTCGACTTTTTTCGCGGATTTACTATGTTTCTCCTGGCAGGAGAGGCTTCACTGCTGTATGAACATTTTACCGGAGTTGATAACGGAGTAATACAATTTCTTGGGAATCAGCTTAGCCACCACGAATGGCACGGGTTGCATTTCTGGGACCTGATTCAGCCCTTTTTCATGTTTATAGTAGGGGTAGCGATTCCTTTTGCTGTAGCAAACAGGGAAAAGAAGGGCGACAGCCGGCAGACAATTGTGCGACATGCATTCAGGCGTTCTTTCATGTTGCTGTTTCTCGGATGGGCCCTGTACGTAATCCAGGCAGGGCACCTGGTCTTCCGGTTTCAAAATGTTCTTGCTCAGCTGTCAGTAACCTATATTGTCGCTTTCCTGATAATGAAGAAAAGCTTCAGGTTTCAGCTGATTTTCACGTTTGTAATCCTGTTGCTGATCGATCTCGCATACCGGTTTTTCCCGGTCGATGGGTTCAACAATCCGTGGGTGAACTATGAAAATCTTGGCGCCTGGGTCAATAATAAGATCGAAGGTGTTGAGAAGGCAAGTGAGTGGGCAACATTGAATTTTGTTTCTACAACTGCTCATACTGTATGGGGAGTTCTTTGTGGAAAGCTTCTGATGAGTGACAGACCCGCGAATAAGAAAATTCAGTTATTGACCGTTGCCGGTGTTGCCGCGCTTGTTGTCGGATATTCACTTGATCTGCTGAATATCACGCCTATCATAAAAAAGATAGCCACTTCATCATTCGTCCTTACCAGCGGGGGCTGGACAATTCTCGCCCTGTGCTTCAGCTACTGGCTTATCGATGTAAAGAAGCTGTTTTCGAAAAGTTCAGTTTTTTTCATCATAGTCGGCATGAACAGTATTTTCATATATGTCTTCTTCGAAATAGGTGGCGCCAGGCTGTTGGACAAAATCGTATCCCCCTTCAGTGCCATGTTATTTTCATGGGGTGGTGATATGACTGTTGCTATAATAACGAGCCTGGGAGTATGGGCGGCTATGTGGTATCTGTGTTACTGGTTGTTTAAGAATAAAATCTTCATCAAGATCTGATGATTGTTAGTGGAACAATCAGGTCATGATTATGTTGCTTAGAACCTTCAGATTCGACCTCTTGTCTTTTTTTTCTGTATTTTTATGTTCCGGTAACATCCCTGGCTCAGGAAAATAAAATAGTAAAATCTCTCTGCAAGCATACTAAATCCGGTTCAATGCCAAAAAAGAAGGAGGTCTCTGTACCTAAGCCCAATGCATTTTTGTATTATGCTGTTTGCTTTTTTGCAGGTTTATATTTCCGATGGGTACTTGGGCTTCGGGTTGACCGCTCTGCCATAAAAGGTATCAAACCTCCTTTTTTTGTTGTTGCCGGTCATTCCAGCTGGCTCGACTTCTGTACAGTTTCCGTTGCGCTTCTCCCGCACAGGATAAATTACATTGCAGCCTACAATTTATTCCGTGATCCTGTTCTGAAATTCCTGTTGCGGTTGATGGGTGTTATTTCCAAAAATCAGTTCACCAGGGATAACCAGGCGATAATTAAAACGAAATATGCCATAAGCAATGGTCGCATCATAGGTATTTTCCCGCATGGGTGCCTGTCCAACGAGGGTCGCCCGGGGGGATTTGCCGCTCCCAGCATAGCAAAACTCATTAAGACATTTAAAATACCGGTGGTTGCTGTTCAGATTAACGGTGGTTATCTGACCCGCCCCCGGTGGACAAAAAGAATTCGCAGAGGGCATATGGATGCCATTGTCACAAGGCTGTTCACAAGTGAAGAGCTGGAAACCCTTTCCGCCGATATTATTTACCGCAGACTGCTTGGCGCCATCGATTTTGATGACTACAAATGGCAGAGACAGCATAAATTCAGGTTCAGGGGAAGCCGTCTGGCTGAAGGCGCCGAATATGTACTTTATAAATGCCCCGGATGCAATTCGGAATTCAGCATGCGCTCAAAGGGTAACAAACTTTTTTGTCTTGACTGTGACAATGAGGCACTTATGAACAGCAACCTGTTCTTCGAACCCGGTAAGGACGACAGCATTGTGTTTGACGGTATTGATAACTGGTATGACTTCCAGCAAGAGAGCCTTTTAATCGAAATTCATAACCCGGACTTCAGGTTAACCGCTGCCACGTCACTAAAATGGAATGAGCCGGGAAAGTACGGATATCAGGATATGGGACACGGAAACCTCAGCTTAACCCGTGAAGCGCTGATATACGAAGGAAAAGTATTTGAGAGAAAAGAAACCCTTTGTTTTCAAATGAAAGATATCCTGATGGTGCCCTATGCAGCAGGTGAGTATTTCGAGATCGCCGACGGATCTGAAATCCATCGTTTTGTGCTGGATGATGTAAGAATGATGATGAAATGGGTGCTGGCCGTCCGGCTTATCCGCGACGAATACTACGAAAAGAAAGCCGGATCATGAAAAGCAGAAAAGAATTATTCAGCAGGATGGCTTATGCCAGTGGTGACATTTACGGTGGAGGATCCTTTATAATTGTAGGTTTGCTGTTTCTTGTATACCTGACCAATGTGGAGGGATTCTCCGGAACCAGCGCCGGAATCATCGTCTTCACCGGTAAAGCCTGGGATGCCATCACCGACCCGTTTATGGGGCAGTTATCGGACAGAACCAGATCGCGTTTTGGCCGTCGCCGCATTTATTTCCTGCTGGGCAGCCTTCCTGTCTTCTTCTCCTGGGTGATGCTATGGTACGGTTTTGGAATCACTGGCACAACTGCCAGATTCCTGTACTATACCCTGGCTTATATCTTCTTTTCCACCTCATTCACAATTGTGATGGTTCCCTTCAATACAATTCTGTCAGATATGGTAAGGGACTATAACAGGCGCAGCTCATTTACAGGGATGCGCCTTGGTTTTTCTGCCGGAGCAGCCATTTTATGTGCCACCGTTCCGGCGCTTATCACCGGCGCCTTTGCAGACCCGAAACAGGCATACCTTATTATGGGTCTTTCCTTTGGAGCAGTATTCGCCGTTTGCTGGCTGGCAGTATTCCTCGGTACGTGGGAGAATCAGACTGAACCTGTTCCCACGGTCAGACTCAGGGACTGGCTGAACGTACTTAAAAACCGTTTCTTCCGTATTTATGTAACCGTATTCATTCTTTGTCAGATGGCTATTGATACCGTTATGACGCTGGCTGTTTATTTCCTGACGGTTTCTTTGCAGAGAGAGGAACTTTTCGTCCCGATCATGGGATCTATCCTTGCCACCCAGCTCGTTTTTATCGGTATTTTCTCGCAGGTGGCTCAAAAAACTGACAAGACCACTCCGGCTTATATCTCTGCCGGAGTTTGGATTGCTGCCAGCATCGCAGTCGTTTTCTTTTCGAATGCCACACCGGGGTTCATTATAATCTCAACCTGCTCCCTGATCGGTGTGGGAAGTGCAGGACTTAATCTCTTTTCATGGTCTGCGCTGCCCGACATAGCCGATGTGGATGAACTTATCACCGGACGCCGGAGGGAAGGGCTCTATGCAGGTGTATCTACTTTCCTGCGTAAACTCTCCGGAGGCGTGGTAGTGGGTGCCCTTGGAATTGCGTTGGATGTTATCGGATACAGCAAGGAGGCTGTAAACGCAGGAAATATCTCACCTGCAACAGATTGGGGTATACGTATTCTGTTCTGTGCCGTTCCGCTCGCGTTCCTTATTTTCGCTCTCCTGGTCCTCCGCAGGTATAAGCTGGGAAGAAGCGAATTCATTATAATGAGTAATATTCTGAACCGATATAGAGCGGGAGAGACCGATATATCTGTGGAGGGTGAGGAACTCACGGTTTGCCGGCAACTGACAGGCTTGAAGAATGATCAGTTCTTTGGAAGTGAAAAGAGGGTCAGAAGTGATATAATAAAGAACAAATATGAATAACATTATGTCTTTTGTAAAAAGGCCGCAGGTCATCTTATTAATTGTGTCAGTTTTTCTGTTTTCCGCAAATGGATCAGGCACAGGCAATAATCAGTCGGGGTCTGACACCCTGCTTACCAGGTCAACCTGGCGTACTGCAGGTAATCCATACCTGCCTTTATGGGAACATCTGCCTGATGGTGAGCCTCGTGTATTTGAAGACCCCGACAATCCCGGGCAATACCGTATCTATATTATCGGGTCGCACGATGTCAGGTTTAAGAGTTATTGCGGACCTGACATCAGGGCATGGTCGGCACCGGTCGGGGACCTGTCAGACTGGCGTGACGAGGGGCCCATTTTCACATACCCCATTGGTGGCCAATGGGATGTGATGTACGCTCCCGACCTGGTTGAGGTAAAGAAAAGGGACGGTACCAGGGAATACTATCTGTACCCTCACAGCCGTGGCCGTTACCGGGAAGCAATGGTGGCTAAAGGAAGCCGCCCGGACGGTCCCTTTACACCTGTTAACATGACTGACGACGGAATCAGGACATTGCCAGGCAGTATAATGGGCTTTGATCCGGCAGTTTATATTGACTGCATAACCGATCCGGCAGACCCTGATTATGAGATCGGCTTCAGAGCGTATGGCTTCTGGGGATTCCAGCGGTCGTCAGCCGGTCAGCTGGATCAGAATACAATGTATTCGCTCAGGCCCGGAACCCAGTCAATTGGCTATTTTATTCCTGCCAGCTCCAGGTACGGGGTCATCAGGGACCCTGCAGGCACCGTATACCCCAGCGTCTATCCGGATGAAAACCTCGGCTCGTTCAACTTCTTCGAAGCCGCTTCGATCCGCAGGATCGGTAATAAATATGTATGGGTATACAGCGGATATTCCGGCCCTGACTACGGACTGAGCAGCACCAACTCGGCATTGCGTTACGCCTACGGCGACTCTCCCCTGGGACCGTGGAAAAGCGGCGGCGTTCTTGTCGACTCACGCGCACCGGTGCCTGATAAGGACGGAGCAACACTGATGACCAGTTACTCAGGACACAATACTCACGGCAGCATCGAACTTATCAACGATCAGTGGTATGTGTTCTATCACAGGGCCCCCAGAGGTTACGGATTCGCACGTCAGCCAATGGTGGCCCCGGTAACGGTGGAATGGGATGAAAAACCGGTGGCTGAAGGAGGAAAGGTGACAATCAGGGGTTATAACCCGTATTCAGAAGATAATATCTGGACTGCCAAAGACAGCAATAGAAATGAATATACCGGAGCCGAAGTGACTTCGGAAGGCTTCCACATCTACGGCCTCGATCCCTATAAATATTACTCTGCAGGATATGCATGCTACCTTTCAAATCCAAACAGCCAGCAGGATTCATGGGACATATGGGATAACGACATGCCCATAACAAATGTAGAGAACGGTCACATCATAGGCTACAAGTACTTCGGATTCGGAGGGCTTGATAAAGACACAAAAGGATTAAAAGCCTTCAGGGGGACAAAGCCCGGTAACAAAACAGCATTTAACCTGTTCCTGACGCCAAGGACAAAAAGCGCATTCAAAGTCAGCGTATGGCTTGACGGTCCGTGGGATAACACTGCCTGGAAAGGCAGGAAAATCGGCGAAATAATTGTGCCGGCAAATACTGCACAGGAGATTGCACAATTTTCAACAGATGTTTCTGCGTTTGTTGACAGGCTCGACAAAAAACATGCTGTTTTCCTTGTTGCCGAAGGTCCTGATCAGGAAGCTCTTTTCGATTTGTCAGGACTGGGATTCAGCTCGAAGAAAAATAAAATCATCCGCCCGGTCACCCCTGAGGTAAACATCACTGTCAACGGAGTCGGAATTGAGTTGCCGGCTACTCCGGTCAGGTCGACGGAAGCCAACGGTATTACCGGTTATGATCTTTACGAAACTGCTTATAAAATTCCGTCAGATTTTACCGGGATACCTTCAGTGTCTGCATCGGCAAGCGATCCGTCTGTAAAAGTGGCTGTAACCCAGGCGGATTCAAAAACCGGCATTGCTGTCGTTCGTTTTGATTACAGAGGTATTGTCAAGACATACAATATCTTGTTTGAGTCTGCCCTGGAAGGCGGTTCTGACCGGCAGTACGATCCTCCGGCCGGGTTCACCACCGGGCAGGATCACCGGAATATGATGAGCCAGCTCGGGATTAAGAGTCTTCGTCCGGGGCCAAGCGGTAACGAGTCAGCCCCCGACCATGCTAATTATGATGAGTCTGTGGCAACACCATATCCTGATCTGCCTGATGTGCTTACGCTGAAAAACGGGGAGAAGGTCACAACACCTGATATCTGGTGGAAACAAAGGCGTCCTGAGATCAGGGAAGATCTGGAGAAGGAAGTTTACGGCCGTCTGCCGGAAAAAATCCCTGCTGTCAGATGGAGTGTGGATATTTCGGAGAGAGAGATGGTCGGTTTTATTCCGGTAATTGCGAAAAAGCTGACAGGGCATGTAGATAATTCGGAATACCCTCTTATTGATGTAAACATATCGATGGTTCTGGTAACACCTGCAAACGCCAAAGGGCCGGTACCTGTACTTATGATGTTCGGGATGGCCGGTTTGCCTGCTCCCGCCCAGCCTGACCAGGACGAACTGGAAATTATCAACAGGGCGTTCAGGAAACTTATGGAGGAAAGAGACCCTGAGGTAAAAGCGATACTGGACAGATATCAGGCATATAATCCGATAACACGTGCTATGGCTGCTTCTCCGTTCGGAGGTATGGGAGGGCAGTCAAATGCGAATGCCGATCCTCCTTCGACACAACAGCTTCTTATGGCAGGCTGGGGTTATGCAATGATAGACCCTTCAAGTATACAGGCAGACAACGGTGCCGGGTTAACCAAAGGCATTATCGGGCTCGTAAATAAGGGTCAGCCCCGTAAACCCGATGACTGGGGTGCTCTCAGGGCCTGGGCATGGGGTGCCGCCCGCGGACTCGATTATCTCGAAACCGATCCTGCTGTCGATGCAAAACATGTTGGTATCGAGGGTGTCTCACGATACGGTAAGGCAGCTCTTGTTACACTTGCTTTCGAGGACCGGTTTGCCCTGGGATTGATTGGCTCGTCGGGAAAGGGAGGAGCCACTCTGCACCGGCGTAATTTTGGCGAAGCTGTCGAGAACCTTACGGGATCAGGTGAATATCACTGGATGGCCGGGAATTATCTGAAATACGGCGCTGCCGAATCTGATTCAGGTGCCGGAAACGCCGGCCAGTTGTCTGTGGATTCTCACAGTCTTATTGCCATGTGTGCTCCGAGGCTTACATTCATCAGCTACGGGATACCGGAAAAGGGCGATGCCAAATGGCTCGACCAGAAGGGGAGTTATATGGCAACAGTGGCTGCCGGAGTTGTGTTCAAGCTCCTGGGGGCTAAAGATTTGGGTGTTTCCAATAATTACAAAACAGAAAAAATGCCTCCTTATAATATAAGCCTGCTGAATGGAGAGCTTGCCTGGAGGCAGCACGACGGAGGACATACTGATGCACCAAACATGAAATACTTCATCGAATGGGCTAATAACAAAATCAATTACAGCCCGGGAGCACCGCGATAAAGAAATATCTGCATATCAAGCTTCAGAGTGATTTAAGGCACAGGTATCCGGAAGCAGGTTTTAAATCAGCCTTTATCAGGTTTTAATTCATGTCCGGAGTAATAAACCGGTAATTTCCGCTCAGGTGCATAAGGCTGAAGAGATAGAGCAGTCCATCATAATAGGGATCGAAGTACCCGTCTTCATAGGGTTCAAGCCGGGCGTTCCAGACAGCATCAACAAATTTCCAGCTCTTTGCCTGGGTTCCCATCAGTGATGCAGCTCCTGCTGTTGAAACCAGCCCCAGTGAGTGACGGAGCTTCTGGACCTTACCGGCAGGAAGTACCCATTGGGGCAAAGTGCCGTCAAGATTAAACTGATCTTCAAACGTATCTATGCCTCTGCAGAAAAGGAAATTCTGAAACCTTCGCGCATAATCTATCTGCCATTCCTTATCCCTGGCAAACCAGGAGTAATCCATGGCAATATTCATGGGTACCCTCCAGGAGTCAAAACGGAAGACACTTTCCATGCGCCCCTGCTTTCTGGGAGCTCCGTTGAAGTCTGTCAGGTCAGCATTTAATCCGGTAGGAGATTGGCAGGCTCTTTGAAGAAAAGCCCGTGAGGTATCGGCACAATCCCTGTAAAATTGTTCATGGCCGTCTTTGGCATATTCTGCCCATACCTCCCAGAATGCCGGAAGATGATATGAGGGATCCGTATAACCATATCCGAATTTGTCAGGCACGAAAGTGATCTGCTTATGTTCCACATTGATTACATTCATAACACCACCCGTCCCGTCTTTGCTCCACATTGCATCCAAAATACGTCGGGCTTCACCGTAATAATCAATCCCTGTTGTGTTTCCCCAGCGGTTTGAGGCGAACAGCAAAGCGGTGACGAAATAGAATTCACCGTCTGAAGCAGACCCTGCAGCATTCTGTGCTCCTGTTTCCGGCTTCAGATTCCATGCAAAATAAGCTTCGCGGGGGCCGCTCTGATGTTGCATATATGTCTTTGAATATCTCCAGATACGGTCAAATACATCTTTCTTGTTCAGCTGAACAGCTATCATCAGGCCGTAAGAAAGTCCTTCGCTGCGGATATCATGATTCTTCATATCCGTGATGTATGCCATCGAATCGCCCACCTCAAAATAGACCCTGCCCGGCCCTTCAAAAATATCATAATAGGCTTTTGCCAGTTTTGCGTCAATATCAGCCTGCCTGTAGCCGGCCTCCCTGAATACGTTACGGTATTTACCTGTGTACCTGGAACCTTGTTTCCACGGTTTCATGACGCCACGTTTGTCCTTTACATCCTTCAGGCAATCGTCCTGGGCAGTTGTTTCCTGGCTGAAACCGGTGCCGAACAATGAAAGCAGCAGTACCCCTGAACAAAGAATTCTTCTCATCAGTCTTATATTTATGATTAAAGATAAGAAGATAAAAATAAGCATTCCGGCTTTAGCAATCCGGGCAGACTTAAATTTTTGCACAGATTCTGAATCCCAGGTGTCGAATTTATTTCCTGTATATTGAATCGTTCCTGTGTTCTTTTAAATTAAATTTGAAGAATGTGTCTGATAAAGACGTAAATAAGTAATACATATGATCAAACTATCCTTCATTGTTTCGCTTTTCCTGATGATCTTTAGCAATCCGCAGAAAGATGATCCCGGCGCTGTAAAAAAAGAACTTCTCGGACCTCATGAGGGTTCAGATGTGTATCTTTTCACCCTTACGAACAAGGCCGGCAATGTTTTAAGGCTGACGAACTATGGGGCAAGAATTGTCGGAGTTGATGTTCCTGATAAAAACGGGAAGATTGACAACGTCGTTCTTGGTTCCGGTGTTCTTGAATCGATATTAAGAGATTCTTTTGGCGGAGCTACAGTGGGAAGATACGCCAACAGGATAGCCAACGGAAAATTCAGCCTTGACGGGGTGGAATATAATCTGCCTGTGAACAACAAACCCAATACACTTCACGGAGGGCCTCGCGGCTGGTACGCGAAGGTCTGGAACGCTGAAATTATAAATAGCAAAAGCAAACCTGCCGTCAGGTTCTCTTACCTGAGCCCTGATATGGATGAAGGATTCCCGGGTACAATCAGTATGGAAGTTGTATTCACGTGGACAAACAAGAACGAGATAATTATAGAGTACACTGCATCAACAGACAGGAAGAGTGTTATTAATGTAACCAACCATGCATATTTCAACCTGCACGGTGCAGGAAACGGTAATATTTTCGATCATGAAATGACTCTTAAAGCGTCTGCATATACTCCTTTAAATCAAACAATGATCCCGACCGGAGAGATACGTCCTGTTGAAGGTACCCCCTTCGATTTTACCACAGCCCGGACTTTCGGGTCCAGAATAGGAGACACCTATGAGGGTTCAGTCTTTTCAGGATATGATCATAATTACGTCCTTGACAATAAAGAGAAGGTTGATGCCGTAGTTTATGATCCTGTCAGTGGCAGGATGCTGGAAATGATGACCGACCAGCCGGCTATGCAGCTCTATACCGGCAACGGGCTCATGTACAAAAAGCAGGCTGAAACAGGAGGGAGACAGTTCCGGCCCAGATCAGGTTTTTGTCTTGAAAGTCAGCATTATCCGGACAGTCCTAATCAACCCGGGTTTCCTTCCACGGTAATTAATCCGGGAGAAAAATTCAAATCACGAACCGTTTACAGGTTTTCGGTAAAGTAATTATAATACGGGTTGACTGATTCCCCGGATGGCATATTCCGTGAAGCTATTTAACCTGAATAAAATTTTAGCATTATTTATAAAACCAGGAAATCGTCCTGTGATATTTGTTAATTTTATCAGCACTATTAATAAAAACTATTAACTCTATGAAAAGCAAAGTAACTTTTGGTTCTGGTAAACGAGTCATGAGTATTTCGTTACCTGTTTTATTCGCAGTTGTATCACTAAGTCTTCTTTCGGGAAGTTTATGTGCCCAGTCTGATTTTTCAGGTTCATGGACACTCAATGAATCTAAAAGTGCTCTTGGTGATGGGCCAAGGATGTCTGTAACATCAATGACTGTCAGCCAGCAGGAAAATGTGATTACTGTTGACCTTGCCCAGCCTTCGTTTGACGGGGGAGAAATGAAAAGAAGTGAAAAATATACTCTTGACGGCAAGGAATCAGTCAATAAGGGTATGATGGATTCATCCGTCAAGACTGTTACATCCTGGTCGGAAGACAAGAAGGAACTTCGCTTTGCTAAAACGATCGCTTTCGACATGAATGGTGAAACGATGGAGATGAAGCTCAATGATTCCTGGACTCTTTCAGATGACGGTAAGACCCTCACGGTGAAATCATCGATGAAGAGCGATATGGGCGAAATGAACACGACATTGGTTTACGACAAGAAATAAAGTAAAAAAAGGGATGCAGGCAATCTGACCTGCAAAACAAAAAAACGAAAGACGCAGGCAATTTGACCTGCGTCTTTCGTTCAGAACAGATTTATTTTTAGTGCACTTTAAAATTCCACTTAGAATTGTCACTGTTCATATCAAACTTCCCAAGAGTCGGTGTGCTGTCTCCGATTGAAATCAGTGCCAGCTTCTCACCTGACCCGGGGACCAGTTTGGGCATAATCCTGTATGTTCCGTCAGTTAACTGATCAATCCGCCACAGCTGTTCCGGTGCACCGGTAAATTCAGGTACGGTAATCACCTCAGCATCGGCAGTTGCTGCCAGTGCACGGTTCGTTCCCGCAATCACTATCTTGTAATAGGGCCCTCCCAGGTATCCGCTTGAATCGGGAGCCGCCGTAATGGTCCATTTCTGATGCGGGCGGGTCATGTAATCGCCGATTCTTACGCCAATATTTCCGGTTGGCCAGGTGTTTATTACGTCTGCCAGTTGCTGAGAAGGAACGGGTTTTACCGGTTCATTCTGGTTACGTCCGAATCCGCGCATTCCTCCGGCCATTCTTACAAAATCAACCACCAGTTCCAGGGCATATCCTCTTCTGACGGACTCAATCTCATAGGTTCCTTCCTTTAAATTTTCTCCTGCGACAGGCCATCCGTCTTTCCATAGTAGCGGATGGATGCCAAGAACGCTCCGGCCGCTCTGATCAAGATCAGCTTCGTAATGGCATGACATCTTTTCGACCCCTTCTTCAAGAATCACTCGTCCGAAATGACCCGGGCCCATAAGTCTTCCGCCGGCAGCCAGTACCATCCTGCCGCCGCCTGCCAGCATGTCTCTTCCCATATTGTCGAGGTACGGACCGGTCACATTCCTTGAACGGCCGACGACAATATTGTATGTTGAGTTTGCGCCGTCGCAGCAGGTTCCGTGTGTTCCGAGCAGATAATACCATCCGTCACGATACTCCAGGTCTGTGGCTTCGCAGTCAATGGCAATATCCAGGGCCTTATTTCCTTCAACACGTTTTCCTGTTTCAGGATCGAGTTCTACAAGACGGATGTTTCCGAAGTAGGTTCCGTATGAACACCATAATCTCCCATTGGTCGGATCGAGAAGAAATGCGGGATCAATTGCATCACAATCTTCAATGCCGTCACTGAAGGCAACACGTGTTTCATCTTTAAATCCGAAATCAGGAGAATTCGGATCAAGTGATTTCGTCCACATCATATAGACACTACTTGCATGGCCTCCATCGCCTTTTGCATATGAAATGTAGTAACGATCTCCGATTTTAATAGCATCTGGCGCAACCCCTCCGCCGGGTCTTACTGCACCGCTATTCCATGTCCAGCCGTCTTCAGATATCAATCCGCCTCCGCCTGTGCCAAATGTGTAGTATTTACCGTCACATTCCATGATCGTCGACGGGTCATGTATAAATGGTTTCCCGATTTGTGCCGTTACGGTTCCGGTCAGCAACAATGACAACAGGGCTGTAATGCCCGGTATTTTAATTCCTGATTTCATAATTCTGATTTATATCCGGTTGAGATCTTTTTTTTTGACGTGTTGATTTTATTCACAGCTAATGGTGATGTCTTTAATCTGATGTTCATCGTAAATGTTAATTGTGTTTACGACCGGGGTTGCTTTAAAACGCCGTTTCTTTTGCTAAACTACCACAATAATTTTCGCTTTATACTACTATGACAGAAAATGAAAAGGAATTGCTCGATAATTGAAAGAGAAAAGTCCATCGGAAGCTAACTGACCTGAATAAAGCAGATAAGGAAGCAAAATTGATGATTACATTTATCCGATCAATTTATTTTATTGGATTTTAAAGTATACCTGATATGATAAAATTGAAAATTTTTGTAATTGCTGCACTTTTTTTGTGTTCAGATATTGCAGTATCTGCACAGCAATCCTATCTGGAGGGAAAAGAGGCCTTCAAAAATGGCGACGTTGTTTTCCATCAGATTGACGAGCATACATGGGTTGGAACCGGGAACAGGGTATATAACGAGAGTCTTTATCTCGTGGAGGGAACCGATAAAGCTGTACTGATCGATGCGGGTACGAATATCAGGCATCTGGACAGGATTGTGGCAGGTTTAACAAAAAAGCCGGTAATTCTGGTGGCCACACATGTTCATGGGGATCACACAGGCTCATCAATTGATTGTTTCCCTGAAATATACATTAATCCTGGCGATACGGTTCTGATTCCTCAGGTGATGGGTGGCTATAAAGGGAAGATCAGATACCTGGCCGACGGTGAGGAAATAGACCTTGGGGACAGAAAGCTGGAAGTAGTCTTTACACCGGCTCATACCCCCGGCTCTACTACATTTATTGATAGAAATGCCGGTTACGGATTCAGTGGTGATGCATTCGGCTCGGGAAACCTGCTGTTAAGTATGGATTTTTCGACTCTTATATCGACCTGCTTGAAGATGAGTGCAATTATGCAGGAATTTGGAATAAAATACCTTTTCCCCGGGCATTATTATGGTAACAATCCTGAAACAAAGCAGAGAGTTGATGATATGGTAATTTTAAGCAGGGATGTATTATCCGGAAAAGCGAAGGGAGTGGAGAATCCGAATGGTGGAATGGGACTGAACCTTGTCATCAGTGACTACGGTGTCCGGATAAACTATAGTGAGAAAGCCATTAAATAAAACAGTTAAAACTATGAAAAGACTCTTTTTCTTTGTCGTTGCAACCTTGATTCTGGCAGAATCAGCAGCATCCGGTCAGGGAGCTGATTTCATTAATAAGGTTATAACCAAAGCTGATCTGGAAAAGGCAGGTACATCAATCCCGGCCTCAGCAATCGGGGAGCCTGTCAGCTCGGTTAAGCTTTATGCACCGCGCTGGGTTGAAGCGACCGGAGCCACTCCTGCATACGGTATCGTCGAGGGTTCGGTTTTCCCTGCAGATCCGGCTGGCTGGCCCATTAATTTTCGCGTTCTGCTTCCGGCAAGCTGGTCTTACCGTGCCATGCAGGCCGGTGGTGGCGGGATGAACGGATCCATCACAGTCAGGGAGGGCAAAAATCCGCTGTTGAATAAGGGTTTTGCACTATATGGCAGCGACTCGGGCCACCAGGGAGGTATGGGTGGAGGAGGCAAAGCCCTGGCTACCGGTCCTTCGGGAGCTAAGCCTGATGATTGGAGCCTGAATGAGGAAGCTATCCGCAACCTTGGCTATATGCAGATGAAGAAGACGCATGATGCAGTAATGGTTATAATTGAAAGGGTTTATAATGAACGGCCCCGCTTCAATTATTATGTCGGAGGCTCACAGGGCGGACGTGAAGGACTTATGGTCGCTCAACGATATCCTGCAGATTATGACGGCATTATATCTGACGTCCCGATTGTCAGCCTTTCGACGCTGATGCTTGCTCCTGAACTCATCAGGATCCAGGAAAAGCCCCTGGCAAACTGGGTGACTCCTGACAAGGCTGATGCAATCAGGGCGGAGTTCCTGAGACAATGTGACAAACTTGACGGATTGTCTGACGGGATCATCAACAACTATATGGCGTCACGTGCCATATTTGATGTGACAGACGCTGCTGGTCCTGCTGATCCGTGGGCAGCCCTGCGCGAGCCGGAAGGAGAGGATCAGAATTCAGGAGTTGCTTCCGCGCCGGACAGGCTCACTGACGGACAGATAAAGACACTTGAATTTGTGTACAGCAGGCTCAGGTTCACATCCCCTCTTGCAAACGGTGTAAGATCATTCGGCATGTGGCTCCCGACTATTGATCCTGAATCATTTGGGACGATTTCCCCTGCCCGTTACAAGGGACAGGAAGGTGCACCAGACAACGCTCAGGTACACTCCGGGCTTGGTGTTCTCGGAGTGACCGGTTTCCTGATGCAGGATCCGTCTGCCAATCCGCTGGACTATACCGAAGACAAAGCCATGCTTAAGCGTCGGAAACAGATTTCCGAATGGCTCGATGCAACGGATCCGAACCTGAATGAATTTTACAGGCATGGAGGAAAGATAATTATTACTGTCGGGACTCAGGATTTCATTGCTTCTTCGGGTGCACAGCTTGATTACTATCAGTCTTTGCTCAAAAAGATGGGACAGGAAAAACTGGATAAGTTTGCACGGTTGTACGTGGTACCCCAGGGAGGCCATGGATTATCGGGCAGGAGCCATAAGATGAACGGAGACGGAGAATCAGTCAGTGTGAAAAACATACCGGCGCCTAACTCCGGCGACAAAATGGATTTGATTATATCATGGGTTGAAGAAGGAATCGCTCCTGACAAAACACTTGTCATAGGCACCGATGGACGCATCGGGGTCAGACCGGAAGGCAACGGTTATCTTCTTTGCTCATATCCCTGCTATCCTGAGTATAAAGGAGGAGAGCAGGATCTGGTAAGTTCATATGTCAGCTCTTTGAAGTAAGTCGGAACAGATGCTGCTAAAACTGCACCGGATCCTTCCCGGGTGCAGCCATCAGGCCAGGTACCCCGGCAATCCGGACTTTCCGGGGTTATATATACGAGATCCCGGTGATTTCATAAATTATTTCTTCCTTTTCGCGCTTCAGGGTTATTTTTTCACCGGTTTTGTGGTTTAACAGCGCCCTGGCAAGAGGGGAGATGAAGGATATCTTCCCTTTCGATATGTCAGCCTCATCTACTCCTGTTATCTGGAAAGTCTGGACCTTGCCGGAAGATACGACCATGATTGATACGGTTGCCCCGAATGTCACCTCATCACGAGGCTGCTCCTTCGGATCAATAACCCTTGCATCAGTGATCCGGTTGTTCAGCAGCTGCAGTTTTGCATTGATGAAGTTCCGGGCTATCCGTTTTTCGTTCTCATTTGAAGTTCCCAGATCCTCTCTTTCGCGGGTCAGCACCTCTTTTTCAGCCATGAGCTGATCCATCCCGTTGCGGGTCACGAAGTTTGGAACGCCGGCCGGCAAAAAAGCCCTCTGGGGTACCATCGGCACCTCTTCCTGATCACCGTCTTTGACAAATCCTCTGCTCATATTTTTCTAAGTCGGAGCCTCTAAATTACCCATTTATTGAAAAATTCCAACCGGCCTATAATGGCTTTCAAGGTTATTGAGGTTCCGGAGGCTGCATGGTGAATGACCTGTGTTACGTATAACAGCAACCTGATGGTTATGGGGATTTTCACACACATTTAATTCTTTAACTTTGAAATATGAAGAAGTACTATTTTATTCTTGGAGCGCTGCAGGCGTTCACTGCCATAGGCGCAATTCCGGCGGGGTACGGGATGTTAAGTGATACGACAGGCGCCGGTCTCGGAATGTCTCCGGACCTTTTGGCAAATTCACCTCTTGACTCATTTCTGCTGCCGGGACTATTCCTTCTGCTGGTTAACGGGGTCTTAAACCTTGCGGCAGCAGTTATTTCCTTTACCAGGAACAGGTTTGCCGGGTACGCAGGGCTGATTCTGGGTATTGCACTAGTACTGTGGATTGTGATCCAGGTATGGTGGATATCACTTTCGAGTGTTCTTCAACCACTGTTTTTTATAATCGGAATCATCAATACCTGGCTCAGCTGGAAAATTATAAGATCAGCAGGAGTAATTAAATCAGAAGCATAGAGCACCATAGCGTGGATACAGGAAATAGCTCCCCGGGCAATCATGCAGGTCAACCATAATGCACTTTTAATTGTTAGTAGGGCAGAAATTGAAACAGATGACAGAATATATTGTTAAAATACAGCATATTGACCAGATCACGCATGACGTGAAGAGGTTCCGGGTTGAGAAACCCGAAGGATATTCATTTACACCCGGGCAGGCGACAGGTGTCTCTTTGAACAGTCCCGACCTTAGAAAAAAAAGGAGGTCTTTTACTTTTACCGGCCTTAACTCAGACCCATATCTTGAATTCACAATCAAAATATATCCTGAACATCAGGGTGTTACAAATGAACTTGAAAACCTGAGACCTGGTGATGAAATAGTGATCGGCGCCCCTTTTGGATCGATCTCATACAGGGGGAAGGGGATTTTCATTGCCGGCGGTGCCGGGATAACCCCGTTTCTGTCTATTTTCAGGGATTTGCATTCGCGAAATGAACTTGCCGGGAACCTTCTCTTTTACGCCAGCAAGACAAGGGCGGATATAATTCTTGAGCAGGAGCTGGCCGGAATGCTCGGCGGGGGAATGATTAATGTACTTTCAAGGGAGAAGGCTGAGAACTACCGTCACGGGTATATCAGCGAAAACCTGCTCAGGGAATATGCCGGCGATTTCAGCTGTCCCTTCTACCTGTGCGGTCCGCCTGCGATGATGAAGTCGATGACAGAAATGCTTGCCGGGCTTGGTGTTGACAGGAAGGCGGTTATTATGGATTTGTGATCCGGCCTCTGCAGCCTGGCGTGATATCATTTGCACTTATGTCAGTTATCAGTTGTCGGTTATCAGTTACCAGATACCAGATGCAAGGTGCCAGTTGCCTGATGCCGGGTGCCTGTCTGCCAGTTATTTTTGCGTGATCCGGTAGATCATCACCGGTTTTTCAAGATACTGCCCAGGGGCCTCAATACCGTGGATCTTCATAACAACATCCATCCCCTCTGTTACTTTCCCGAACGCGGCAAATCCCTGTCCGTCGGGATTTCTTTTGCCACCGTAATCAAGGTCAGGCTGGTCTCCCACACAGATGAAGAATTCTGATGTTGCTGTTCCGGGTGTCCACCGGGCCATTGATATCACACCGTCGAGATGCCTGATGCCGGTCTGCTCAGTTGTTTCGTGGGCTATTGGCGGAAACCCTCCGGTCTCTTCCTTCTCATACCTGCCACCCTGTATAACGGCAATAAATACAGAGTCATTGGGCTGGTTGTCAGGTCTTACAACCCTGTAGAAGCATGAGCTGTCAAAGAGACCCGCGTCAACATACCTCAGAAAATTTGCGGTGGTCACCGGTGCGTTTTCCGGGTCGAGCAACAGATGTATGTCACCAAGTTCAGTCATTATTATGACCTTTTCCTTTTCTGTACCGCACCTGACCGCAGATACAGCGAGAAGTACCACCAGAATGAAAGTTGATAAATGCCTCATTCCGCAAATTTATATTGTTCACTGAATAATTGCATGAACAGAAGGGAACAATTATTAAGGTGAGTGCTCACCGGCAACCCTTATTCTAATTTTTGGTCAGAAGCTGGAAAAGGATCCATGAAACACCCAGTGTGAAAAGTATGTTGAAAGTCTGGGCAATCAGGAAACTGTAAAACGGCTTTTTGCTCTCCATGTGCCTGAAGTCTGCAAAACGGGTTTCGAGGCCGATGCTTATAAAGGCCAGGTTGAACCAGAATGTGCTGAATGACTTGATCACCTTGCCTGATGACTGAGCAGTCTCCGGACTGAGGATGAATGAAAAGACAACCGAAGCAAGGATGAATCCGAGTACAAACTTCGGGAAGCGGTCCCATATTATTCTTGCAGGCACATGCTGTCCCTTTTCACCGGCACCTTTGCTCCTGTAGGCCCAGAAGATTGAAATGGCGAATGCTGCAAGACCCAGCAGGACATTCTGGGAGAACTTCACTATTGTAGCGTATTTCAGTCCGGTTTCGCCAGCTATTGTTCCGGCGGCCACAACTGCCCCCGTGGTGTCGATCGTTCCTCCGAGCCAGGCACCCGTGACAACCTCGGACAGCCCCATCCATTTTGCCAGGATCGGCAGGAGGATCATCATCGGGATAGCAATGATCAGAACAAGGGAAATAATGAATGACAGTTTCTTCTTGTCACCGTTGATGGCTCCTGCAGTCGCAATGGCTGCCGACACCCCGCAGATTGACACCGCGCTTGCAAGCATCGTCGAGAACTCATCATCAACCTTCATTTTTTTCGAGATCCAGAAGGCGAAGTACCAGACAACTGTAACCACTATGACTGCCTGTATCAGCCCGAATGTACCGGCTGAGAGAATATCTCCGAAGAGTATTGTGGCGCCAAGCAGCACAAGTCCGATCTTTACGTAAAGTTCGGTCTGCACACCTGACCGCAGCCATTCCGGAAGCCTGAAAAGGTTGCCTATCAGGAGCCCGATGACAAGCGAGAACAGCACAGTCTCGAGCCCGAGGTTTTTGAATCCTGCATAGGACGAAACAAACTGTGCCAGTATTACAAGCAGGAAGATTGCAATGAAACCGGTAAAATATTTCCTGATTTTTTCGCCGCTGAGGAGAAGACCAATAATCGCAATAACCGCAAAAATCAAAAATGTCCAGAGTGCTGAAGTCCACAGAGAGGTTGCACCGAACATCCCTGAGAAATCATGATCGCGGTTCCACCCGGCTTTCCCCCCGAACGAGGGGGTCACAATGGCATATCCGGTCAGAACCACAAAAAGTATCAGTATAAAACCTGCAACAACTGATGCCCAGTCCTGTCCCAGACTGAATTTCTTGATTTCGGGTGAGTTACTGTTCTTTGTCATACCTGGTGTTAATTTGCTCCGCATACAGAAGCTTGATTACTGAATTTATGCAATGACGGATGCAAATATGAGGACAAATCGGGACTGGGGAATAAGCATAAAATGGTATTCCTTGGTAGATGAAAGCGCCATTCAATAGAGCACTATTGTTGCAAAGAATTAAAGCCGGAACATTCTGCATTACGCAGTATGCCGGCCTTAATGCTGTAAATTGATTACTGTCAGATTTCTCCGACCCTGCGGAAGTATTTTGACTGTGCTTTAGGAACAATCTCTCCGTTGAAGCGCTTGACTGTTCCGCGGGTGGGTGTAATGATTACATCCGCCACGTTGCCTGCAGATTTCTTAAGAGACATCTCAACCTTTGCATTGATGAGGTGCCCATTGGCCTGATATGATATTCTTATATTTCCCTTTTTGTCAGTCAGCTGTTCATAATTTGAAACGGTAAGCCTGTTTGTATTGCTGTTTTCAGCCACTACAGCACCCTGCAGTATTATGTGATCATTTTCAAATGCAAGGAAATTTGCATTGTCAGTGTTGTCATTGATGACTCCACCTTCACTCTGGTAGGAGCCGACAATTATCACATATTCCTTTGTCTCAATTGTGGCAAGGGCCCTCTCAAATGCTGCCAGTGCGGCGGCTTCTCTCTCTGCTTTCTTGTCCTGGCCCATTGAGGGCAGCAGGGCTGCACTGAGAAAACAGATAGCCAGTAAAAATTTCTTCATGATAGTCCGGGGTTTTAATACTTTTTTTACAAAATTACATTTTCCCGGATACAAAATGCGTGCCTTACGGCGAAGCAGCTCAAATATTTGTTTGCATTAAGCTCCGGCAGGCTGAAGTAAGAATCAAATCTTATCAGATTGTTCTAAATTTATACCGGTATGGAATCAGCCGGGATCCGGCGATGGAGTAATAGTATAATAACAGACCAATGGGATTTGCAGGGAAAGTTGTCATAGTAACAGGTGCAGGCCACGGAATAGGGAAATGCGTGGCTGAAATGTATGCCGCTGAAGGGGCTGATGTAATTCTGGCTGAGAAGGATGCCTCCGCAGGCGAGACTGCAGAAAAGGAGATAGTCGACCCTTATAAAGTATCTATATTGTTGATAACTAATGATATAAGTTA
>CAZWOC010000031.1:0-30960 GCA_964635655.1 uncultured Rikenella sp.
GGCAACTATCAAAAAAGAGAGGCTGCCCCTTTTTGCTTTGAGACAGCCTCTTTTTTATTTCAGAGGCAGGCCTGTAAGCCGGGTTCTGTCGGGGTGCGGCTCCTGCGAGAGGAAAATGCACCCGGTTCGTCATTTATCTTGCCCCGCCATTGCTGACGCGGTCATACGACCTACCCCCCGGCTCGGGCGAGCAGCCCTCGGACGCCGGTATACATGGTCTTTCAACCCATCAGGTGTACGGCTCCCGGTGTCACCACCGGAACCGGTGAGCTCTTACCTCACCTTTTCACCATTACCCCGACATGTCGGGGCTGTTCTTTTCTGTTACACTGCTATACCCTTTCGGATATCTTCCCGTTAGGAAGGATGGTGCTCTGCGTTGCCCGGACTTTCCTTCCCGACACAAGTGTCGGAACGACGGACCGGCCTGCCGGGAGGCAAAGATAGTCAATAATTCCGGATCATGGCCTGAAGATACTTATCGTCTTGACATTCAGGAACTCAAACAGGCCTTCTGCTGCAAGTTCGCGGCCATAGCCCGAGTCCTTCACCCCTCCGAACGGGAGGCCCGGTTCAGATTTGACAAAGCCGTTGACAGCCACCGTTCCTGTGTCAATTGCACGGGCCATTTCCATTGCGAGTTTCGTGTCGGTTGTCCATACCGAGGCTCCAAGCCCGTATGGAGTACTGTTTGCCATGCTGACCGCCTCATCGGGGTTTCTGAACCTGAACAACGGGGCAGCCGGGCCGAAGGTCTCTTCCCGGGCAAGAGGGGATGACGGGGAGACCTCATCAATCACTGCCGGGGTGAAAAGGGCGGGGTGTTCACTGCCTGTTCTGCCGCCGCAGATCAGCCTTGCTCCTGCCCTTAGGGTATCGGTGAGCTGCCTGTCAAGATCATCTGCAGCGGCCACGCTCACCATAGGACCCACATCCGTCAGAGGATCAAGCGGATCGCCTGTCCGGAGTGTTTCGACTGCAGACACGAATTTCATCCTGAATTCATCATAAACATCAGTATGCACTATGATTCTCTTTGCGGCGATACAGCTCTGTCCTCCATTCTGGAAACGTGAAAAAACCGCGGCTTTCACTGCCTTGTCCATATCAGCATCCGGGAATACGATGAAGGGGTCACTTCCGCCAAGTTCCATGACCATTTTCTTCAGGTTTGCGCCAGCCACAGATGCAATCCTTTTTCCTGCCGCTGCGCTGCCGGTGAGCGACACGCCTCTTATCCTGTTGTCGGCTATAAGCCTCTCAACCTGGCTGTGAGATGGGAACAAGGTGTGAAAGAGTCCGTCAGGGAATCCGGCAGCCTTCACTATCTCCTCAATTTCCAGTGCACAGAGCGGCACATTCGAAGCATGCTTCAGCAGCGCCGCATTGCCTCCTGCAAATGCCGGGACGATAAACCGGAACACCTGCCAGAAGGGGAAGTTCCAAGGCATTATACCAAGGATTATTCCCTGCGGTTCATGCACTACATAACTGGCATCCGCCGATGAGCGCCGCATCTCCGGCTCCAGCAGACGGACGGCATGCTCTGCGTACCACCGGCAGAGCAGTGCACACTTGTCAGCTTCCGCCAGTCCCTGAGTGACAGGTTTTCCCATTTCGGAAGCCATCATCGCTGCAATCTTATCCCGGCGCCGGTGAAGGAGATCAGCCATAGCCTCCACAAGCCTGGAACGTTCCCCGGGCGATACCCTGTGCCACTCTGTGAACGAACTCCATGCCTTCGCGGTGATCTCTCCGACGAGGTCATCGTCCATCTCCCCGAAAACAGCGACCTGTTTCTGCCGCCACGGGTCAAAACTGATGTATGCCATATCTGTTACTTTCTTATTGTCACTATTGTAGCGCCATTAAAACCATACATGGCGAAGGGTGCATCATGGCACGTGCAGGAAGGATATTCAGTTGCTATGGCTGTACGAATCTCATCCCTCAGCCTGCCGCTCCCGGAGCCGTGAATGAAGACTATCTCCTTATCTCCTGCCCTGATCGCGCTGTTCAGCTCACCCCTGAACCGTGCCAGCTGACGCTCCAGCGCTTCACCTCCGGCCTGGCCAGGCCGGAGGTGAAGGTCTATCTCCCTCATCTTGCTTCCGCCTGAAGGCGGGCGGCTGTTCCGCATCCCTTTCATGATTGGTAAACTGATCTCAAAATTAACTATTTTTGCCCGGCCGGAAAAGACTGTAAAGAGCCCGGGGTCTGAAGGAGGCTCCTGACGCTCTCTCCCGGGCAAAAAATGAAAAACGACTTCGGAAACATAAGGATAGCTGACTATACATACGATCTCCCCCCGGAGAGGATAGCGAAGTACCCTCTTCCCGAAAGGGACAGTTCAAAGCTGCTGGTATGGGACGGCAGCAGAATCAGCGATCATATTTTCAGCGAGTTGCCTGCCATGGCCGACAATGCCAGCCTGATTGTATTCAACAACACAAGGGTCATACGCGCCCGGCTGATTTTCAGGAAAGAGAGTGGTGCTGCAATTGAAGTATTCTGCCTTGAACCGCACAACCCGGCTGAATTCTCGATGAACCTGGCATCAGGCGGACCAGTCGAATGGAAATGCCTTGTCGGCAACCTGAAACGATGGAAGCACGGGATGCTTGAGTCGCACTTCATCCATGAAGGCCGGGAGCATACTCTCACCGCGGAGCGTACAGGTACTGAAGGCGATGCCTTCATCGTAAAATTCTCATGGGATAATGAGAGCCTCTCTTTTGCCGGTGTGCTTGAATCCATGGGTCACATGCCCATCCCTCCATACCTGGGGAGAGATGACGAGGAGAGTGACAAGACTGCCTACCAGACTGCCTATGCCCGTGTAAACGGTTCGGTGGCAGCACCCACGGCAGGACTGCACTTCACTCCTGCCGTGATCGGGGCGCTTGATAATGCAGGGATTGAGCGGGCAGAGGTAACCCTGCATGTAAGTGCCGGAACGTTCAGACCGGTGAAATCAGAGCTGATTTGTGACCATATGATGCACAGTGAGCATTTTTTTGTCACAAAACAGGTCCTGGAGCGCCTCAGAAGCAACAAAACAACCGCAGTGGGCACAACCACGGTCCGGACACTTGAAAGCCTCTACTGGCTCGGATTAAGCTTTGCCGAAGGGAAGTGGCCGGCAGAAGGAATTCCCTGTGTGTCACAGTGGGAACCGTATGAAAAGAACACTGACACTGATCCCGTTGTTGCCATAGACAACCTTCTGGCTGCGCTGGATAAAAACGGCAGGGATGTGCTGGAGGCGCGGACTGACATAATTATTGTTCCGGGGTACCGGTTTCGAATTGTGAACAGCATGCTCACCAATTTCCATCAGCCGCGCAGCACTCTGCTGCTGCTTGTGGCAGCTTTTTCTGGAGAGCGCTGGAGGGATTTATATAATCACGCCCTGGCCTCGGGCTACCGTTTTCTAAGTTACGGTGACAGTATGCTGCTTCGCTCGTCAGGTTGAAGCATTACTTCTCATCAGCCATCAGAATCTTAAGTCTTTCAACAAATTGCTGTACATCATCCAGGGCAGTATCCCAGCTTGTCATGAGCCTGAATTCGGATAAATGTTCATTCCACGGGTAGAAGAAGTATTCCCTGCTGAGCAGTGCAGCAACTCTTCCCGGCATTATAACGAAGACACCGTTTGCCTCGACCTTCTGGGTGATTTTTATTCCGTTCACCTCCTTAAGCCGTTTCTGCAGCTCGCGTGCCATCCTGTTTGAATGTGAGGCACACTCCCTCCATAATCCGCCTGAGAGGTATGCTATATACTGAGCGGATATGAACCGCATTTTGGATGCCAGTTGCATCCCCTGTTTCCGGAGGTATTTGAAACCTTCAGAAAGTCCCGGTTTAAGGAAGCATATTGCCTCCCCGTACATCATTCCGTTTTTGGTGCCGCCAAAGGAGAGGACATCCACTCCTGCATCGGTTGTGAACTCCCTGAAGGGCACGCCAAGGGTTACTGCGGCATTGGCAATGCGTGCGCCATCCATATGCAGCAGGAGGCCATGCCTGTGCGCGTACTCAGCCAGCTCCTTCACTTCCCCCGGTGTATAAACAGTTCCCATCTCTGTTGCCTGCGATATTGAAATCACCTTCGGCTGGCTGTGGTGTTCAAAATCAAATCCGTGCATATGCCTTTCAAGCATGTCGGGTCTTAGCTTGCCGTCAGGGGTATCAACCGACAGCACCTTGCTCCCTGTGAATTTTTCAGGAGCACCGCACTCATCTGTCTCAATATGAGCAGTATGTGAAGTAATGACAGAGTTCCATGATCTCATCACACCGGCCAGTCCCAGCACATTGGCGCCGGTGCCGGTGAAGACGAAATATACCTCCGTCTGTTCACCCAGTTCCTTTCTGATCAGTTCTTTGGCCGTCACGGTGAACGGGTCGTCGCCATAACCCACCACATGCCCCCTGTTGACGCGCAGAAGTTCCTTCATTACCGCTGGATGGACACCTGAATTGTTATCGCTTGCAAAGCCTCTTTTGAGTACCGGTTCGCTCATTTATGCACGTTTTAAGACCGTGCAATTTAGTCAAAAGGCGGTTCCCCGGCAATGTTCTTTAGCTATCTTTGCGTTTTGATCCGGAGATGACACGTTACTTCATTTTTCTTTCATTCCGGGGCACTCCATTCAACGGATGGCAGGTGCAACCCGGGAAACACACCGTGCAGGGTGTCCTGACAAAGGCGCTGAGCACTGTGCTTGCATCACCGACGGAAGTTACCGGCGCGGGCCGTACCGACACAGGAGTGCATGCTTCTTTCTTCTGTGCCCATTTTGATGCAGTGTTGAATGATCTTGACAGTAACAGTCAGCTGCTGTACAATCTGAACGGCATCCTGCCGGATGACATAGCCGTCAGCAGAATTGTGAAGGTGAAGCCTGACGCCAATGCAAGGTTTGATGCCATCTCACGCACGTATCAGTATACTGTGACCCGGGTGAAGGATCCGTTCAGTGCTGACACCGCATGGCTGCTCTACTGGCATCTTGACATTGACAGGATGAATGAGACAGCCGCCATACTTCTGAAACACAGCGATTTCACAAGCTTCAGCCGCCTGCACGGCGGGAATAAGACAAATATCTGCAGGGTGATGCATGCCCGGTGGCATGAGGAGGGTGACAGGCTGATATTCACAATCAAGGCCGACAGGTTCCTGAGAAACATGGTGAGGGCGGTGGTTGGCACACTGATACCGGCAGGCCGGGGGAAGATGTCGCCCGATGATTTCGAAGCTGTTTTGCAGGGCAAAAACCGTGGCCTTGCCGGGCAGTCGGCCCCTGCTCACGGACTGTCGCTGACAGCGATTGATTATCCCCGCGAAATATTCATCTGATTTCCCGCTGCGGGAAATTTCTGAAAACAACAGCTTCCCGGGCCGGAAGACCCCTTATAATCTGCGTTCAGTTTTTCCGTGATCAGCCGGGAATTTTTCCTCAGTGTTCCGTTTTTCCGTGATCAGCTGGGAATTTTTCCTCAATGTTCCATATCTCCCATGCCAGCCGGGCCTGGATGAGGAACATTTCCTCCCCGTTTACTGTAATGCATCCGTGCTCCTCTCCTCTTGAGAGGAATGCCGTCACGGGGGGATTGTAAATAAGATCGAAAAGCAGCTGTCCCTCCCTCAGGCAACTGTAGTCAACAGGCGGCATGGCTTCTGTGTCAGGTGCCATTCCAACCGGTGTGGTGTTGATAATAACACCTGCCTCACTGATCATGTGACAAGGCAGGTCGTCATATGTATATCCGCCCCTCACCGTTTGCCGGGAAACAGTTACAGCAATGATATTCAGGTCTGTGAGTGTATGGATCACGCTCCTTGACGCCCCGCCTGTTCCCAGCACCAGGGCACAGTCAGGCAAAGATTCCAGGTGATTCAGAAGAGACTCCCTGAAAGCAGGCGCATCAGTATTGAACCCCCTGAGCCACGCTTTTCCATTGCGGCGGGTAATCTTCACAGTGTTTACGGCGCCTATTTCGGCTGCAACCGGATCAATTTCATCGAGATAATCAATCACCCTTACTTTCCAGGGAATTGTGACATTGAATCCACACAGGTCAGGCTCCCTATGAAGCAATTCCTGAAGCATGCTGATATCCGGCAGCTCGAACTTCCGGTAAGCATGATCAGCGAGATGCTCCCGTTCAAATTTTTCAGTGAAGTGTTTCTGAGAGAATGAGTGCCCCAGCGGGAATCCTATGATTCCGAAGAGTCTCATTTCATGCTTTCAGGGAGGAAACTGAAGAAGGTATCGCTTCTCAGTCCCAGCCTCAGCGATTCCAGTGCAATGATTTCATTCGGGGCTATGTTGCCAAGGTTTACATTTGCTCCGAAGTGCGTGATGAACCATGCCTGCTGCTGCTTCAGCGGAGCTTCCCACAGTACATTGCTGAATCCTATCTCTTTCGAAATTGTGTTGATAAGTTCAAGGTTCACCGAACCGTCATCATTGTAAATGCCAATCGTGCCTGATTCGCGGGCCTCGGCTATAACCTTCACCGAGCCTGCCTGCAGTTCGGCCTTCATCATCTCCACCCACTGGTCAGGGGTGTAGATGATGTTCTTCTTTTTTGATCCGACCTCGGAGATCACAGTAAAATCACGCGATAGTTTCCTGATATAGTCAAGCTTTTCGCTGTGGTCGAATTCATATGAACCATCAGATATCTCAACCATTTTAACCCCGGCATCCCTGAGCATATCGACGTATTCGCCGTAGAGGCCCCTGATTATGAATGCCTCGAAGAGCGTACCGCCGAAATAGACCGTCATCCCCGCATCATGGTAGGTTTTGATTTTCCGGTCAACGCCGGGAGTTATTACGGATGTTCCGAATCCCAGCTTAACAAAATCGACATACCCGCTTCCCACCTCTGCAAAGTCCTCTGCCTCCCTGAGGCTCAAGCCCTTGTCCATCACCATCGTAAGCCCTTCCTTCCTGGGCTTTGCAGGTCTTTCGGGAATATGTGTAAGCAGTTGTCTCGCCTGTTTCATATCTTAGTTTGTTTTCCTGAAAAGTCGTCTCATTGCATTTGTAAGCTTTTCCTCCGGCAGGAGTACTGCATATTCTTCAATCAGCTCGTTATCAAGCTTTGCAGCCTTTACGAGGTTGCGTGCAGCTTCTTTCATGTTCCCGGTGTGAATGTAGGCTGACGCAAGCAGGAAATATATTCCCGGCAGGTCTCCGCTGACCTTCGCCGCCTTCTTCAGCAGGCGAATCGCCCCCCTGTATGCGCCGGTCATCATCACCACAATGCCTGTTTCAATCCATGCTTCATCATAATAGCCGTCAAGCGCCAGTGTCTCAATATAGCACCGTATTGCCTCCCTGATGTTGCCCATCATCATATAGGCCTTGCCGAGCGAAAACCAGTAGTCAGGGTTCTCAGAGTCAAGCTCGATCGCTTTTTTCAGCGGGACCAGGCTTTCTGACGGCCTTTTGCGCGAGAGTGAAAGCAATCCCAGACCATACCACGGATCCGGAAAATCAGGAGTAATATCGATTGCTTCCGTATAGTACCTGCGGGCCATCGCTTCATCACCCGTCTTATCATAGCATTCAGCGAGGTAAGTGAGACCTTCAAGACTGTCAGGCTCCTCCTCGACGAACTCACGGTACACATCCATAGCCTCGGAGTATTTCTCGAGGTTGCTGAGGATGTTTGCCTTGTTGAAGAGGGCAAACGTGTTCTCGGGATTCAATGCCAGGGCATAGTCATAGGCCTCGATTGACTTACCGTAATCACCTGTCTTATTGTATATTATGCCGAGATTATACCAGGCGCTGTCAGAGTATGGATCTTCCTCCAGGTATGTTGTATAGTATTTTATGCTTGTGCGCAGGTCACCCTTCTTGTCATAGGCATATGCAAGGTCATAAAGATGAGCCGGGAAATCGGGTTCAAGCCCTGCCAGCATATGAAGGTACGGGATCGTCTCCTCGTGGAAGTTGAGATTCTGAAGTACTGATGTGATGCTGTAGAGGACCGATTCCTGGTCATCCGGTTCAGTCTCAAGGGCCAGATTGAACGCCTTGCGTGCCCCGGCGATGTCACCAAGCATGGCCAGCGCTGTCGCCTTGCAGAGATAAATATCACAGTTGCCGGGCTCAATATTCTCAAGACGCCTGGTTATTGTAAGCGCTTCCGTGGCCCTTCCCTTCTCAAGAAGGACGCGGGCTTTCCTTATTAGTATGGGTACTGAGTTCGGGTGAAGCTCACATGCAAGTGAGGTTGCCTCATATGCATGAACAGGATTGTTCCCTTCCAGGTAATAATCTATAATCGCCTCAAACTCATTGACATCGAAATAACAGGTCTCCTTGTTCTTCCGCATTTTTTCAAACCGGAGAACCACCTCTTCCACCTCACTGTCATGTACAAATCCGTATTTCTCTTCTTCCATCTCCCCGAAAAATATTCTGCAAATTTAACATATAAATGATACGGTGCATTCCGCACGGTTATCAATTATCAACAGGAGACCGTTTTTATAAACATGATAAACAGTGATTTGTAATTTTTTTTTCTTCTGACGCAACCAATCATGATTGTATCTCATCTTAGAATTGAGTTCATAAGTTTACCCTCAAACCAAATATTACCCTAGAATTAACCTGAATTCTACCTTCTGAAACCGGGCCCATGGTCCGGTTTTTTTTTAGAATCCTCATATTAAACACCTTCACTGCACGTTATTCAATAAAAGACTGTCATGACCCGCACCAGGTCGTTGTTTTTGTTTTTGATTTCTTCATTTCTGCCTCTCTTTTTCGGCTGCCGCGAGGAGCCGCTCCGAATCAACTATGAGCTGGGTATCTTTCCTGATTCTGTAATGGCTCTTGATGGGCTCAATACTCAATATGACGATTACAACAGTGATATAGAGGCAGCCCGTATCACAGCCGGCCGGCCGCTTGTATTCTCATCAAACAGGCAGAGCGGTGGAGGCGAATTTGACCTGACGTACGGAATGATCATGTACTCTTTCGGCCAGACAACCGGCTTGTTCCAGCTTGATGCCGAAATGACTGCAGATTCGTTTCTCGACCGGCTCACCTCGGCATTCAACAACGGAGCTGACCAGTTCGGGCCATTCCGGTTCTTCAACAGCCTTAACGGGCTTGAATATATGGCTGTAGCCACCGGGAGCCCGGAAAACGGCCTGGAGATTGTTTACGGAAGCTATATCCCCGTATACACAACCCCGCCGGTGGTAGAAGGCCCTGTCGCGGCAACACTGTTCAACAGCTCATCAGATGATGCTTACCTCTCGCTGGGCACTACCCTTGACACTGCCTGGTTCTGCTCAGACCGCGACGGCGATTTTGACATTTATACGTTCAGGAAACCTGCCGGCATCAGTCTTGATGAATGGTTTCTTTCTGCCCCCGGAACACCTGTTCCGGTTGACAGCATCAACACCGTTTATAATGAAAAATGCCCGTTTGTGAGGGGAAAGATCATGGTTTTCACCTCTGACATGCCAGGCGGACAGGGTGGTTTCGACCTGTACTATTCTGTGTTCCGGAACGGCAAATGGAGTTCACCGGTGAATTTCGGACCTGAAGTCAACTCACCCGCAAATGAATACAGACCGGTGCTGGGCATTGACCTTAAGTTTGAGAATTATTTCCTTGTATTTTCCTCTGACAGATCAGGCGGAAAAGGAGGGTATGACCTGTATTTCACAGGGATCAATCTGCCTTAAAATGCGGGACAGAGGACTGACGCATGGCTGGCTTTAACAGAGGACCTGCATCAGGAACTTACGGCCGGAGAGGCGGAAACGTGGTCCGGGGAGTCGGCTACACCGGATAGCGTGAAACCTGCTTGCAGGTGGCCACGCCGGATAGCCGGAAACCTGCTTTCGGGCGACCACGCCGGATAGCATGAAACCCGGGTCAGACTGTCTTTGTTATCTCTTGCAGGCCTTAAGTGTGTTCAGCAACAGTGAGACCCTGGTCATCGGGCCCACACCACCCGGTACGGGAGTTATCCAGGAGCATTTCGGAGCCACATTGTCAAAATCAACATCCCCTTTAAGCCTCCATCCCGCTTTAGTGTCAGGTGCATCAACCCTTGTGGTGCCCACATCTATTACAACTGCGCCTTCCTTAACCATGTCTGCGGTGATAAATCCGGGACGTCCTATTGCTGCAATGATCACATCAGCCCTTCTGACTGTCTCAGCTATGTTGCGTGACCGGCTGTGAACTACGGTTACAGTGGCGTCAATACCCTTCTGTGACAGGAGGATGCTCACCGGGCGGCCCACTATGTTGCTTCTGCCGACAACAACGCATTCAGCCCCTTTCAGCGGGATGTTATGGCGCTCAAGGAGCATCATGATACCTGCCGGGGTGGCTGAGACAAAAGAGGGCAGTCCTGCTGCCATCCTGCCAACATTTACCGGATGGAATCCGTCTACATCCTTATCAGGGGTGATTGTCTCGATGACCTTGCTTTCAGAGATGTGGTCAGGGAGCGGAAGCTGAACGATAAGCCCGTCAAGCTCCGGATCCTGGTTCAATTCCCTGACCTTGCCCAGCAGTTCGTCTTCACTGACTGTGGCAGGCATCCTGATGAGCGTTGACCTGAAACCGACTTCAGCGCAGTCCTTCACCTTGTGCGAGACATAGGTCTCACTGCCGCCGTCATTGCCGACAAGAATGGCAGCGAGATGGGGCACCCGCTGGCCGCGGTTTTTCATTTCTGCAACCGCCACGCCAATTTCACTCCTGATGTCAGCCGCCGTTTTTTTCCCGTCAATGATGTTCATATCTCTGATTTGCGATTTATTATGCTGACCTGCAATGCTTAATGGTCTACGTCCACTTATCTCCCCACACTATTGCCTACTGCCTACTGCCTACTGCCTCTTCCTCACCGTCATCTTCGACAGGTCACCACCCTTGGCCACCATCTTCATTATCTTACGTGTCTCGTCAAACTGTTTGAGGAGCCTGTTAACCTCAGTCACCGTTGTGCCGCTCCCCTCTGCTATCCTCTTGCGGCGGCTGCCGTTGAGTAAAACGGGATTGGTTCTCTCGGCAGGTGTCATGCTTGAGATGATGGCTTCGATGCCCTTGAATGCATTGTCGTCGATGTCAAGGTTTTTGATAGCCTTGCTAACCCCCGGAATCATCCCCATCAGATCCTTCATGTTTCCCATCTTCTTGATCTGCTGGATCTGTGAGATGAAGTCATTGAAGTCAAACTGATCCTTTGCGATCTTTTTCTGCAGCTTACGGGCCTCCTCCTCGTCATACTGCTCCTGGGCCTTCTCCACCAGGCTGACGATATCGCCCATACCGAGGATCCTGTCTGCCATCCTCTCAGGGTAAAAGATGTCTATTGCATCCATCTTCTCACCCATGCTGACAAACTTGACCGGCTTGTTCACCACTGACCTTATGGAGAGGGCTGCTCCGCCCCGGGTGTCACCGTCAAGCTTTGTAAGCACCACCCCGTCATAATCTATCCGCTCGTTGAACTCAAATGCTGTGTTTACAGCATCCTGACCGGTCATAGAATCGACAACGAAGAGAGTCTCATGTGGAGTGACCGCATTCTTTACGGCAGCGATTTCGTTCATCATCTCCTCATCCACTGCCAGCCGGCCTGCTGTATCTATAATAACCAGGTCATTCCCGTTCTTCTTTGCCTCCCTTATTGCATTCCGTGCAATCTCCACGGGGTTACGGCTTCCTTCCTCAGTATATACAGGTACCTCTATCTGTGTGCCCAGCACCTTCAGCTGTTCTATTGCAGCAGGCCTGTAGACGTCACCTGCAACCAGCAGGGGATGCTTGCCCCTTTTGCTCTTCATAAGCTTCGCCAGTTTGGCGCTGAAGGTTGTCTTGCCACTTCCCTGCAGCCCGGCTATAAGCACTATCGAAGGGTTGGCTTTCACGTTGATGTCGCTCTTCTCCCCTCCCATCAGCTCCACAAGTTCGTCATGGACGATCTTGACCATCATCTGTGACGGCTTAACCGACTTCAGCACATTCTGACCCATCGCCTTCTGCTTGACGGTATCAGTAAACTGCTTGGCTATCTTAAAGTTAACATCAGCATCAAGGAGGGCCCTCCGCACATCCTTCAGGGTCTCTGAAACATTGATCTCGGAAATGACTCCTTCTCCCTTCAGTATCTTGAAGGAGCGTTCCAGTCGTTCACTCAGGCTTTCAAACATAATTATATGATAATAAAATTATTACATTCTTTCAGGGGCTTCAATTCCAAGCAGGTAAAGCCCTTTCTCCAGCACCCTGCCGGTCAGTTCCGCCAACCGGAGCCGGAAAGCTCTGATGCCGGCGTTCTCCTCACCCAGTATTGTGTAGTCATGGTAAAACTGGTTAAACTCCCGTGCCAGGTCGTAGCAGTAATTTGCAATCAGCGCCGGGCTGAGCTCTGTGGCAGCTTCCTGAACAAGCTGTGGAAAATCATTCAGAAGCCTGATCACGCTTATCTCCTTGGCATTGGGTGTCACCTCCTCCCCGGCGGCAGGTGCCGTTCCGGCACCGGTCTCTTCTCCCTTCTTCAGCACTGACCTGATGCGTGCATAGGTATACTGAATGAAGGGACCTGTGTTGCCATTGAAGTCGATCGACTCGCGGGGATTGAAGGTCATATTTTTCTTCGGGTCCACCTTCAGGATAAAGTACTTAAGGGCGCCCAAACCTATCTGTCTGCAGATATTCTGTTTTTCGGCCTCGGTATAACCGCCCAGCTTGCCCAGTTCCTGTGACATTGCGGTGGCGGTGGCAGTCATTTCCTCAACAAGGTCATCGGCATCAACCACCTTTCCTTCGCGCGATTTCATTTTTCCCTCCGGAAGCTCAACCATACCGTATGAGAAATGATGCAACCCTCCTGCCCATTCATACCCCATCCTCTGAAGTGCCAGTGTGAGTACCTGGAAGTGGTAGTTCTGCTCATTACCCACAACGTAGATATGCCTGTCAAAATGGTAATCGTCGTACCTGATGACGGCTGTGCCGAGATCCTGGGTCATATAAACCGCAGTGCCGTCAGAGCGGAGCAACAGCTTCTGGTCAAGCTTGTCGGCTGTCAGGTCTATCCATACAGAACCATCATCTTTCTGGATGAGGTGCCCTTCCTTCAGTGAGCGGAGCACTATCTCCCTGCCCACCTTGTATGTGTCAGACTCGTAGTAAATTCTGTCAAACTCAACCCCCAGCGCCCTGTAGGTAACATCGAAGCCCTCATATACCCAGCTGTTCATCATCTGCCACAACTGTACGGTCTCCGGGTCTCCTGCCTCCCATTTAAGCAGGAGGCGGCGGGCTTCCTGCATCAGGGGTGCGTTCTCACGGGCCGATTCGGGCGTTGCTCCTGCGGCTTCAAGCTCTTCTGCCTGCTCCTTCAGTTTCTTTTCAAAGAGGACATAATAGTCACCGACGAAATGGTCTCCCTTCATCCCCTCTGATGAGGGAGTGCGGCCGTTGCCATACATCTGCCACGCAAGCATTGACTTGCAGATGTGTATGCCACGGTCATTGACAATATTGGTTCTTACAACCCTGTTTCCTGCAGCACTGATTATCCTTGACAGGGAAAATCCCAGAAGGTTGTTCCGGATGTGTCCGAGGTGAAGAGGTTTGTTTGTATTTGGCGATGAATATTCAATTACAACAGTCTTCGCACCGTCGCCAGGTTCTGTGAAACCGTAAGCCTCTCCGGCGTACATGTCTGAGAGCCGTCTGCCCCACTCTGCAGGAGAGATTGTCAGGTTCAGGAATCCCTTTATCACATTATACCCGCTGATTGCACTTAACCTGCGTGTAAGATACTCTCCAATTTCCCCGGCTGTCTGCTCAGGACCCTTATGTGAAATCCTGGAGAGGGGGAAAACCACCAGTGTGAAGTCACCCTCAAATTCCTTCCGGGTTTTCTGAATCTGCAGCAGATCATCGCCGGCGCTTACACCGTATAGTGTTATAACAGCCTCTTTTATGCCTGATCTGATCAGCTTTTCCATCCTCTTTCAATTATGGCTGCAAATATAGTATATTAGTTCTTTACTTACAGCCGGAAAATCATTGCCTGACAGGGGATAAATTGTTTAAAAAAGTTGATAACTGTTTATTATTTTTTGACGAAAACACGAACAGGGTCTGAAAAAACCGGTTACCTTTAGCTTGGGCATTGGGGCAATAGTGCAAAACAAGGGAAGGAACGACATCTTATGGTAAAATTGCAGGACATACGAATTGAGGCTACCTCTAAAACACCACAGGTTAGTTTCACGGCAGCAACCGGAAATCTAACATTTACAGGCAAATCACTTCCGGAAAACGCTTCGGGGTTCTTTGAGCCAATTTACAAGTGGGCGTCAGAGTATGCAAAGAACCCGGCCGAAAGCACGAATATCAAGTTCAATGTTGATTACTTCAACACCTCTTCTGTGATCTGGATGGGTAAGATTCTGAAAGTTCTTACAAAGATCAAGAAAAGTGATCACATACTGTTCGTGCATCTTTATTTCGACATCGAGGAGTATGATTCAATGGGAGAAGAAGATGTGAGAGAATCCCTCTCCCCGTTCCTGGATGTCACCGCCGATGCAACATGCAGTGTCGGAATCAGGCTCTACGGAGTTGATGAAGACGGAAATACACTTAAGGAGAACATCGTTCTCATCTGACAGGGACACCTTCGGTTTTTACCGGTTTTTGACTTAACTTTACAGGATTCAACTGCTTTTGCCATGAAAAGGGTTAGTGTCATCCTGGTAATGTTAATTATTCTTCACATGAATATATTCGGACAGGAACGTGACAGGCAGCCGGTGGTATCCGGAAGCTTCTATCCTTCAGGAAGTGAAAAGCTTAAAAGTGATCTTGCACGGTATTTTGAATCATTCGGCAAGCCTGACGCTGATGTCAGGGTCAGGGCAATAATAGTGCCCCATGCAGGATATGTCTATTCAGGGCACACAGCTGCAGCAGGCTTTGCCGCCATTCCTGCAGCCGATGTATATGACAACATTTTTCTTATCGGTGTAAGCCACCGTTATGCATTTGAGGGTGCGGCAGTATTCAGCAGCGGAGACCTTATAACACCTCTCGGCACCCTTAAGGTAAACAAGGACCTTGGAAACCAGCTGAAGTCGACCAACAGATGGTTCATCGAAAAGGATGAAGCTCATGGTCCTGAGCATTCGCTCGAAGTGCAGCTGCCCTTCATTCAGTATCATTTCATTAATCCCCCGGCAGTGGTTCCGATACTGATCGGCACCAGGAACACAACAGTGCTTAAAGCGATAGCATCGGGACTTCAGCCATGGTTCAACGACCGCAACCTGTTTGTGATAAGCAGTGACTTTTCGCACTATCCCTCATATGAAGATGCAAAGCGTGCAGACAAACTTACAAGCGATGCAATCATCAAGGGTGACCCCGAAGGTTTCCTGCGCACTGTAAAAAACATCGAGTCATCCGGCACCGAAAACCTTGCCACTGCAATGTGCGGGTGGCCGGCCGGAGTTGTGCTGCTCTACCTGGCGGAGAAAAGCCCGGAGCTGTATTTCCGCAACGTGGAGTACACCAACTCAGGTGATGCGAAGATCGGATCGAAGGACGAGGTGGTGGGCTATAATGCGATTGTCCTTGAAAAGAAACATGATGCCGCCAGTGGCAATTCATCTGTCTTCACCGATACCGGGCATGGCAGGTCATCTGTCAGCACCGATGCCGGCCTTCATAAGAATTACCTCCGGCACGGTCCTGCCGCTGTCATTCCGGAGCCTGATTATGATGATCCTTTTACACTCACCTCAGCCGAACAACAGACCCTTTTAGGCATTGCGCGCGAGTCAATTCTGGCGAGGCTGAACGGAAGAAAGCCTGCTGCAGTTGATGAAAGCAAACTTACACCGAGGCTAAGGGAGCCGCTGGGAGCATTCGTGACCCTGACGATAGACGGTGACCTGCGGGGATGTATCGGCAGGTTCACCTCACCCGATCCGCTCTGGGAAGTGGTTGCAGCCATGGCCCTGGAGGCAGCATTCGATGATCCGAGGTTTCCGGCTCTGACAAAAGCGGAGTACAATGAAATCAAAGTGGAAATTTCGGTCCTCGGGCCTATGAAGAAGATCAACAGTATCAGCGAGATCCGGATCGGACATCACGGCATCTACATTAAGAAGGGATACCGCTCGGGCACCCTTCTGCCGCAGGTGGCTTCCGAACGGGGATGGACTGTGGAGCAGTTCCTCGGGTACTGTGCCCGTGACAAAGCCGGAATAGGCTGGGATGGCTGGAAGGACAGTGACACCGGGATCTTTGTCTATGAGGCATACGTCTTTGGAGAAGAGGAGAAGAAATGACCTACCATGTTGTGCCGATAGGTGTGACCATCCTGGTCATATACCTTTTTTCACTTTACCTTTCAGTCTCCGGTTTCACCGCAAGACAGTCGCACCGCCGTTTCTGGAACTGGTTGCTGCTTGCTGCATTCATTGTCGCCGCCTTCTTTGGTCTTTTCCTGGCGCTGCGGATCACCTACAGGTGGGAAGTGCCATGGGCGGAGTCAGTGATGCACTGGCATGTTGAGGCAGGCATTGCGATGGCCTTTACAGCCTTCATTCACCTTTCATGGCACCTCGGTTACTATTTTAAGCGGCAGCGCGTAAACGAAGACGGACATAGGGCGGCTGAAGCGCCGCCGGCGGCAATGATGCCCGCCGCAGGGCTAAGGCCTGTGCTGATCATCACCGGCTTTGTGAGCACTGCCTCGCAGTTTCTGCTGATGCGCGAGGCGGGCATCCTCGGAGGGGGCACTGAAGCCTCCGCAGGACTGTTCCTGTGGCTCTGGCTGATTATTGCCGCCGGCGGCGCGGTAACCGGGATTCACTCGGCCATAAACTCAATAAGGAAGATGATATGGACCCTGCTGGCCGGTACAGCCCTGGCTCCGCTCTGTTTCCTGATGATGAACACAATAGTCCTCAGCCCCGGACAGTCCCCTTCATTTCTCCAGTCACTTGTTATAATGGCAGTTACAGTTGCACCGGTGACGTTCATCTCAGCACTCGTATTCGTCCGCATTACGGTCCTGAGAAATGCATCACAACTGGTGCGGTCGGGCGACAGTTTCGCGGCGGAAACGGCCGGTTCAGTGGCCGCCGGTGCCCTGACAGCGCTGACAATGACCCTCAGGGTCCCAAACTATCAGCTCTACATGCTTATTCTGCTTGCTGCTTCAGCACTGGCAGCCTGGTTTCTCGGTTACCAGCTCAGAACAAGGATTTCGGCAATCGCTGCAATGATCCTTTCAGGTTTCCTTCTATTTGCATTTCCTCCTGATCCGGCAGTCAGGAGTCTGCTTCTCCGGAGCGTCAGGGCGGAAAAAAGCATTGACACCCCTTTCGGGAACATAACAACCGGTATCTACAGCGAAGAGCATACTGTCTACTATGATCACAGACCTCTTTTCTTCCCCGGCGATGTGATCTCAGCCGAGGAAAATATTCATTATACCCTGCTGCAACGTGAGAGGTGCGAAAGAGTACTGCTTATCTCGGGAGGACTTAAAAGACACCTGCCTGAGTTGATGAAGTATCCAGTTAAGGAGTTGGTTTACCTTGAGATGGATCCGGGGCTGATTGAAGCGGAAGGAGCCCGTGACACCCTTTGCGGGAACATGCAGGTGAGGGTGGTAAGGGATGATCCGGTAGCCTTCCTCCGGGCCGACGGGGGGACATGGGATGCGATAATTCAACTTATACCTCCTCCTTCAACACTGTCAGTCAGCAGGTTCTACACTGTTGAATACTTCCGCCTTGTAAAGGAACAGCTCACCCCGGAGGGTGTTTTCATGTGCACTCCCATGCCCTGGTTCAACTATTCGCCTGACAGCTACCGGAAGGGATTTTCGCCATTTTTCAACGCCCTGTCAGGAGCCTTCAGCCATGTGACGCTGATACCGGGTTCACTCCTTTATGCAGTGGCATCGCGCACCCCTGTCAGTACTGCTGTGGTGCAGATGGCAGGCCGGCGCGGCATCCCGGGCAGTTATGTCGGCAGCGACTATCTCAATGACAATGAGATAAAAGCAAAGACAGAACAGATATTGTCTCATGTCGACCGCAATGCCGCGATGAACAGTGCTCTCAGGCCTGTTTCATCCCTTTTCTCAAACCTCCTTTCACTTGAGAAGATGGGAATGAGGGGAGGCATCATCGCATTGCTCCTGCTGCTGATGATTATTCCCCTGGCCTTCGTACGCCACGGAGGACAAGTGATGTTTGCAGCCTCCGCCGGCCTGGCAGGGTTCGGCATGATAATGATTTTTATTATCCAGATGACTGCAGGAAGCATCTATCTCCTTTCCTCAATTGTCCTGAGCCTGCTCATGGCCGGACTGGCGGCAGGTGCAGCATGGGCTGAGAGACTGGCTCTCAGAAACCTCAAGGTATGCGTTGCGGTCCTTATCGGGATCTTCTCCATTACGGGACTACTTGCCCCGGCGCTTGTTGTTTCAGCTAACGGGGCGGTTCTGGCATATATCCTGGTAATTGTGCCGGTGGCCGGGGTAATAACCGGAGCCGTCTACAGGAACCTCACCTCAAGGGCTGAAGGCAGGTATACAGGAAATATCTATGCTGCCGACACGGCAGGATCAGCCCTGGGCTACCTTGTTGCCGCAACGGTGCTTGTGCCCCTGGCAGGTACGGCCAATGCCTGTTTCATCCTGGCACTGTTCATTTTGCTGTCGGGCATCGTTGCATCTGTGACTTATAAAGAGTAAATTTACAGTGTGCACCTGAAACCGTAACAGATTGAAAGACAATGGCAATAAGATATCAAGGAGACATTTTGCCCGGAATGGCTCGATAGCCCTGGCAGCAGGGTTCATCGCCCCTCTCCCTTCCGGTGCAATGCGGCCGGTGCCGGGAGAAAGACCTGCAATGTTCCAGGAGGTAAGCCCCAGGGGAGTCATTTGCCTTATCTGCCCCAACGAATGTACACTGAAGGATGGCGAACTGAGCGACTGCCATAACCGTATCGCCAGGAAATCAAAGCTTTATACAATGGCTTTCGGTAATCCTTGTGCAGTTAATGTTGACCCCGTAGAGAAAAAACCGCTTTACCATTTCCTCCCCGGAACAAGCGCATTTTCAATCGCCACTGCCGGTTGCAACCTGGCTTGCCTCAACTGCCAGAACTGGACAATCTCCCAGACATCACCTGACCGGACGCAGAACTATGATCTGCCACCGGCCGGAGTAGTGTCAGGGGCTGCCGTAAAAGGCTGTAAATCCATTGCATACACCTATTCCGAGCCTGTGACTTTCTATGAGTATGTCTTCGAAACCTCAAAACTGGCACGTGAGGCGGGGATTAAAAACATCATCGTATCAAACGGTTATATCAACAGGGAACCCCTGAAACAGCTGTGCCGTTACATTGACGGAGCCAATATTGACCTTAAATCGTTCACTGACAGCACCTATCTTAAGCTGACAGGCGGCAGGCTACAACCTGTCCTCGACAGTCTTAAGACATACCGTGACGAGGGTGTCTGGCTCGAGATCACAAACCTGGTTGTTCCGGGGTGGACTGACAAACCCGACGAGATCAAACGTATGTGCAACTGGCTGGCTGAGAATGGTTTCTCCGACACTCCGCTTCATTTCAGCCGTTTCCATCCGCAATATAAACTGGAACATGTCACTCCAACCCCTGCCGGAATACTGGTCAGAGCAGCAGAAATTGCAATGAGTGAGGGTTTGAAATATATCTATATCGGGAACCTCCCCGGTGCAGGGAATGATGACACCCTATGCCCCTCATGCGGGAAGAAGGTTGTCGACAGGAGCGGGTTCCGGATAGTCTCACAAACACTCACCGGAGGCAGATGCTCCTGCGGCGAAAAGATACCCGGAGTCTGGAGTTGAACCGTTATCCGAAAATATTCTGAATGGCCATATGAAGCTTGCTGACGCAAAAAGAAGGATTGAAGAACTCAGGAAAACAATCGAAGCACATAACCATAGGTATTATGTACTGAATCAGCCGGTTATAACCGACTTCGAGTTTGACCTGCTGCTCAATGAACTTCAGACACTTGAAAAGAATTTTCCTGAGCTTGTTACTCCTGATTCGCCGACGATGAGGGTGGGCAGTGATCTGACGGAGGAGTTCGTGCAGGTCAGCCACAGATGGCCGATGATGTCACTGGGCAACACGTACAGTGAAGAGGAACTGGCTGATTTTGGAGCAAGGGTGAAGAGAACCCTCGGTTACGAGCCTGAATACATCTGTGAGCTGAAGTATGACGGTGTCTCGATCAGCCTGACATATGAAAACGGTTTGCTGACAACCGCCGTTACGCGCGGTGACGGAAACGCAGGAGATGATGTGACAGCCAATGTAAGAACCATCCGGAGCATACCGGTCAGGGTAAGTGCCACCGGCATCCCCTCCTCTTTTGTTATCAGGGGTGAGATTTACATGCCACGCGAGGGTTTCGGTGAGATGAACGCTGTCCGGCAGCAGAAGGGTGAGGCGCCGTTCGCCAACCCGCGCAATGCAGCCGCGGGCACTCTGAAGCTGCTTGATCCGAAGATTGTGGCAGCACGGCCTCTCGAATGCTTCCTTTATTTCCTTCTTGGAGACAGCCTCCCGGCAGGTAATCATTATGACAATATAATGACCGCCCGCTCATGGGGTTTCCGTACGCCTGACGTTATGGAACGGTGCAGCACAATCGGGGATGTAATACGTTTCGTCAGGGAATGGGAGACTAAGCGTAAAAAGCTGCCCTATGACACTGACGGTGTGGTTGTCAAGGTCAACTCCCTGGAAGCCCAGCAGCTGCTGGGAAGCACGGCCAAATCACCCCGTTGGGCCATTGCATACAAGTATGCAGCTGAGCAGGCAGTGACCGAACTGCTGTCAGTCGATTTCCAGGTGGGAAGAACCGGTAATGTCACCCCTGTTGCCAACCTGAGGCCTGTGCTTCTTGCAGGCACCACCGTCAAACGAGCCTCACTGCATAACAGTGACCAGATTGAGATGCTGGGGCTTCATTCCGGTGACAGCGTAATTATTGAAAAGGGCGGCGAAATCATACCCAAGATTGTCGGGATTGATCCGGACAGGCGTGCCCGCGACGCTGCACCTGTCACATTCCCGGAAAAATGCCCGGAATGCGGTACCACGCTGGTGCGCAATGAGGGGGAAGCCAACCATTACTGCCCGAACTATCTCCACTGTCCGCCCCAGATCACCCGCAGGATAATACATTTCGTTTCACGCAAGGCGTTGGATATCGAGGGATTAGGGGAAGAGACTGTTGAATTGTTGTGGTCAAACGGGCTTATTCACAACGTGGCCGACCTGTACGACCTTAAACATGAGCAGCTTGCATCACTTGAGAGACTGGGTGACAAGTCAGCCGCAAATATTTTATCATCACTTGCAGAATCGCTTTCAGCTCCCTGGAGCAGGAAATTATTTGCGCTCGGCATCAGGCATGTGGGCGAGACAGTGGCAAAAACGGTGGCAGGCGCTTTCACTGACATTGACAAACTGATTAATGCCACAGATGACGAGCTGCTTGCCCTGCCTGATATAGGCCCGCGCATCAGCGCCAGTGTCAGGGAATATTTCTCTGACCCGGACAACCTCGCGATAATAAGCAGACTTAAAGCCGCAGGAATGACCTTCAAAGGGGTTTCCCGCGCAGTAACCGCCACCGGTCCGCTTGCAGGCAAGACTGTTGTTGTAAGCGGCACCTTTGAACGATTCACGCGCGACGGGATCAAGGCAGCTATCGAGGCTGCAGGAGGCAGGTCGTCAGGCTCACTATCGGGCAGCACCTCGTTCATCGTAGCCGGAAACGACATGGGTCCGGCAAAGAGGGCAAAAGCTTCATCGCTCGGTATTCCTGTCATTTCAGAAGAGGAATTCGTTAAAATGATAAAAGAATAATAGCTTCAGTAACCCTCATAAAGCAAAAAAAAATATAGGTTTGCATTCTTATGGGACTTTTTGTCAATTTAAGGTCGAAAGCCGGCAGGCTGATGCTTCACAGGCGCCTGGAAACCCTGAAAAGGATGAAGCAGGATTTTAATTTTGACAGCGTCAGGAAAATCGGGATTTTGTGGGATGCTTCTTTTGAAAATGATTTTCAACATCTTGCAACCCTTAACAGGAGACTTTCCGAGGCTGGAAAAAGCATTGAAGTAATTGCATGGATCCCAGGGAAGACTGTTCCTGACAGGCTTACCGGGCTCTCTTACATGAAATTCCTGAGGAAAAGTGACCTTAACTGGGCCTTTTTCCCTGTCTCGGAAGATGCAAGAAAATTCACCGAGACAAAATTTGACCTGCTTATCGATATCAATCCCACTTCTTTGTTCCCTCTCACGGCGCTTGCCGCACTGTCACCTGCGACAATGAAGGTGGGGCCTGATATTACTGATGAGCCTGACAAAACACCCTATGATCTGATGATCAGGGCACCGAAACCTTTCAGCATAGCCTTTTTCCTTGACCAGGCGATGCATTATCTGTCACTTATAGGAAACCCTGAGAACAGGGCTTAATCACCCGCTTCGGGCAAAGCATTCGCTTTCCGGGACAAGCAGTCTCAAATACGTGAAAAAAAAACGGCCACCTATGACGGCGGCCGTATTGCTTAGGCACCTGCCGAATCGGCCAGTCCCTGACCGTGACAGTGCTTGTATTTTTTACCGCTGCCGCACGGGCACGGATCATTCCTGCCCACCTTCTTCTCAACCCTGACAGGGGCAGTCTGTTGCTGCCGTGGTTCAGGTGATCCTCCGCCACCATTGCGATAGCTCTCAAAATCACTCTTCTGAGTCCTGAGCCTGCTCATGTCCGCCTGTTTGCGACGCTGTGCCTCCCTGACGTTGTCGGTGGAAGCTGCAGCGGGTATGGTTCCTTTCATCAGAAGGCTCACAACATCGTGGTTCACCTTGTTGATCATTGTCTTAAACAGCTCGAATGATTCGAACTTATAAATGAGCAGCGGGTCCTTCTGTTCGTATGTGGCATTTTGCACTGACTGCTTGAGATCATCCATCTCCCTCAGGTGTTCGCGCCATGCGTCATCAATAGTAGCCAGAACCGATGTCTTCTCAAATGAACGGAGCAGTTCCTTCCCCTGGCTTTCCACAGCCGCTTTCAGATTGGTGATTACATTGTAGGTGCGGGCACCGTCTGTGATCGGAACCACCACATTTTCATATGTTGCCGACATTCTTTCATATACATCCTTCAATACCGGCAGGGCAGTTGCTGAGATTATCTCGCTCTTCCGCCTGTATGCTTCAAGAACCTTGTCATATACAGCATCTATGACATCCTGGTCACTCCCCTTGCTGAACTCTTCCTTTGTCAGCGGGGAATCAACTGAAAGTGAGCGGATAAGGGCGAACTGGAACTCTTCAAAGCCAGGGCCATCCTTGTAAGTGGTTGATATGTTTTCAGTCACATCATACATCATGTTTGCGATGTCAACGCTGAGCCTCTCACCAAGCAGTGCATGACGCCTCTTGCTGTAGATCACCTCCCTCTGGGAGTTCATGACGTCGTCATATTCGAGCAGTCTCTTCCTGATGCCGAAGTTGTTCTCTTCGACTTTCTTCTGGGCTCTTTCTATTGACTTTGTGATCATTGAGTGCTGAATCATCTCACCGTCCTTCAGCCCCAGCTTGTCCATTATGCCTGAAATCCTCTCGGATCCGAACAGGCGCATCAGGTCATCCTCAAGAGAAACGAAGAACTGTGATGAACCGGGGTCGCCCTGGCGGCCGGCACGTCCTCTCAGCTGCCGGTCAACGCGGCGTGACTCATGCCTTTCTGTTCCTATTATCGCAAGCCCGCCTGCCTGCTTCACCTCAGGGGTAAGCTTGATATCGGTGCCTCGCCCTGCCATGTTCGTTGCTATAGTAATTGTGCCTGTCTTACCTGCCTCCGCAACTATCTCAGCCTCACGCTGATGCAGCTTGGCGTTCAGCACGTTGTGCTTAAGCCCCTTCATCTTGAGCATGCGGCTGAGCAACTCTGATATTTCAACAGAAGTAGTACCAACCAGCACAGGTCTTCCGGCCTTGTTCAGCTTGACTATCTCGTCAATTACCGCATTGTATTTCTCCCGTTTGGTTTTATAGACCAGGTCCTCATGGTCATTCCTGATCACGGTTACATTGGTCGGAATGACAACTACATCAAGCTTGTATATGTTCCAGAACTCCCCTGCTTCGGTAATGGCCGTACCGGTCATCCCTGCCAGCTTGTGGTACATTCTGAAATAGTTCTGAAGTGTTATTGTAGCGTAAGTCTGGGTGGCTGCTTCGACCTTGACATTTTCCTTGGCTTCGATTGCCTGGTGCAGTCCGTCTGAATAACGGCGTCCCTCAAGTATACGGCCTGTCTGCTCATCGACTATCTTGACCTTGTTGTCCATGAGAACGTATTCCACATCCTTCTCAAACAGGGTGTAGGCCTTCATAAGCTGGGTCATTGTGTGCACTCTTTCCGACTTCACTGCGAAGTCCTGCAGCAGCTCGTCCTTGGCCTTCATCCTCTCCTTTTCGTCCTTCACGTTCTTTTCGATGTCAGCTATCTTGCTTCCAACATCGGGGAGGACAAAGAAGCTGGAGTCCTCCACGGATGTAGAGATGAGGTCATGTCCCTTTTCAGTCAGCTCGATAGAATTGGCCTTTTCGTCGATGACGAAAAAGAGTTCCTCGGTGACTTTAGGCATCTCTTTGGAGTTATTCTGCATGTAGAAGTTCTCAGTCTTCTGAAGGAGTGTTCTGACCCCCTCCTCGCTGAGGTATTTGATCAGTGCGCTGCTTTTCGGAAGCCCTTTGTAGGCTCTGAGGAGGAGCATGCCCCCTTTTTCGTTGTCGCCTTCGGCGATAAGTTTCTTGGAGTCAGCCAGGAGCTGAGTCACCAGTTTTCGCTGGGCGGCGACGAGTTTTTCGACTTTGAATTTGTACTCGTCGAACTGCGATGTATCGCTCTTCGCCGTAGGTCCTGAGATTATAAGCGGGGTCCTGGCATCATCAATAAGCACAGAGTCTACCTCGTCAACGATCGCATAATGGTGTTTCCGCTGGACCAGGTCTTCCGGGTTGATTGCCATATTGTCACGCAGGTAGTCGAAGCCGAACTCATTGTTGGTGCCGAATGTGATATCAGAGTTGTAAGCTTTCCGGCGGGCGTGTGAGTTAGGTTCATGCTTGTCAATACAGTCAACAGTCAGTCCGTGAAACTCATACAGTGGCCCCATCCATTCGGAGTCACGTTTTGAAAGGTAGTCGTTCACGGTTACAATATGCACCCCTCTTCCGGCCAGTGCGTTAAGGAATACAGGAAGAGTTGCAACGAGGGTTTTACCTTCCCCTGTGGCCATCTCGGCAATTTTGCCCTTATGCAGTGCAACACCTCCGATAAGCTGGACATCATAATGGACCATATCCCAGACGATCTCGTTCCCTCCTGCCATCCAGCGGTTTTTCCAGTACGCCTTATCACCTTCGACGGTTACTGACGGCCGGGTTGCAGCAAGGTTCCGGTCCCAGTCCATGGCAGTCACCTCAAGAACTTCGTTTTCCTTGAAGCGGCGTGCTGTCTCTTTTACGATGGCAAAAGCGACGGGAAGAATCTCCTCAAGTTTGCCTTCAATCTTTTCAAGTATTTGTTTTTCAAGCTTGTCTACCTGGTTGTACAGCTCTTCCTTGTGGTTGAGGTCCTCTTCATTTTCGGCATTGGCCCTGATTCCGGAAATCTCCTTTTCCTCTTCGGAAATGTGTTCGCGTATTTCACGCTTCAGCCCGGCTGTCCTTTCGCGGAGGGCGTCATTTGAAAGTGACGTAAGGAGTGCACTCTCCCTTTGTATTTTATCAACAAACGGATTGATCTCTTTAAGGTCCCGTTCTTCCTTGTTGCCCAGGAAGAAGCCAAGGACATTGTTAACGATGCTCATTTACTGTCTTTTTAAAAAAACAATCGCAAAATTAATACAATTTCCGGTTTCATTGGGAATTAATGCCATAATGACAGGCCGGTCAGAGACAAAAGAAAACCGGGGTAAGTCGTGCCCCGGTTTTGAAAAGTAACTTATAAGATCAGTTAACTATTTGCCCCTTAGATTCATAATGTCACGGTCAAGGAAGTATATGCCGTGTTCGCCGGCGAGGCTGATCTTGTCGATTATCAGCTGTGCGCTGCTCTCCTCCTCGACCTGCTCCTTCACGAACCACTGTATCCAGTTTGCGGTGGCGTGATCCTTTTCTGCAATTGCAGTCTCAAGGACCTCGTTGATGCTTGCGGAGATGAATTTCTCATGTTTAAGAACCTCGTCAAACATTTCGGGTATACCCTTGTATTTTACAGGTGGCTTTTTAAACTCGGGAAGTATTGCTGACCCGCCACGTTCGTTTACATACCTGACGAATCTGAGCATGTGACCTCTTTCTTCATCGGCCTGTGCATAGAGCCATCCGGCAATGCCAGCCATACCTTTTGTCTCAGCCCATGAAGCCATGGCAAGATAAAGGTTTGACGAGTAACCTTCTCTTTCGATCTGCCTGTTGCAGAATTCTTCAACTTTTTTTGTCAACATATTTTTGAATATTTAATGGTTCATAATTTTTCACAGAAACAAGCCAGGGCAAATAATGTTTAGCTCAGCAGCTCCTTTACTTTCTGCACCAGTTCCGACGGGAGGAACGGTTTTGAGATCACTGCGTCAGCCCCGAGTTTTGATGCCATAAGAAGGTAGCTCCCCGGGCCTGCCATGCCTCCGCCGCTGATAGCTATCAGTTTTGCAGAGGGTTTGAGTTCCCGGATCTTCATGATAACCATCAGACCGTCTTCCTCGGGCATAAGGAGATCGGTTATGACAACATCGACAACTGAAGGGCGGAATTTTGCCAGAGCTTCTCTCCCGTCAGCGGCGGTAATGACAGTATACTTGCGTTTCTCAAGTGCATCCCTGAGCAGTTCCCGAAGAGCTGCATCATCCTCTACTATCATTACTCCTGGCATAGGTTTCCGGTTTTCTTATCGGGCGTCCGAAGTTATGGTTTTTAAGGGAGAGTGCCAAAAAAGGCGCCGGGAATATAAATGTCAAAAGCAGTTCCTTTACCAGGCTCAGAACTGACTTTGACAGAGCCGCCCAGTTCCCTAACAGCATCAGCAACAACCGTCAGGCCCAGGCCTGTCCCGCTCTCTTTACCCGCCGTGACAAACGGATCAAAAATCTTTTCTGCCAGGGTTGCATCCATCCCTTTCCCGGTATCGCTGAAGCGAATATGCAATTGCCTGCACTGCCCGTTCTCTATTTTTTTACTCTCATCCCCCGGGCAGTCAATTGTGACTGTAAGTGTGCCTCCCTTTTCCGTCATTGCCTGTATTGCATTCATCGTAAGGTTCATGAATACCCTGAAGAGCTGTAATGGCACAGCATTCACGTAAGCGTCCGGGGCTGTCACCCGGCGTATTATGCGTATTCCCTCCGGCACTGAGGGTGTGATGAAGTCTATTGTATCGCCAAGCACCTCTGCTACCCTGACAGGCACCTTCCCGCCTGCTGTATGGCGGCTCAGGTCGAGAAGCCGGGCTGTAAGCATCCGGGCCCTGTCGGCTGCACTGATGATCCGGTGTATGTTCCCGGCTGCTTCAGCGGAGTCGGCAAGATTCTCGAGGGCAAGCTCACAATAGCCGTAGATTGTAGTAATTACCGTATTCAGGTCATGGGCGATACCACCTGCCAGTGCTCCGATCCGGGCTTCTTCACCATGACTGTGGCCAACTGCCGTTTGCATTGTTTTCGCTGAACTCACCTGGTTATGTTTTGAACTATTCAAAATCGAGATTGAATGTCTTTTTCAATTCTTTAAGGGCAGGGTTCCGTGCAGCCAGATGATTGAACTTTTGCTCCGGCGAATAAAGTATCTCTCCTCTCTCGGTGGCTTCCACAACCGTCTGAAGCCTTATTGATCCGTTCTGCAGGGTGCGCCGCAGATGTCCCTCGAGCCGCGATTTGAAGCTTTGATCAAAGGTCTCCCGGAGAGTCAGATTGTCAAGTTTGAGCATGACGGTTTTATCGGGCAGCAAATCAGGGGTAACCGAATTGAGTGTTACCGAGATCCGCGGGCTCTCTTCCTTTATCTCCTCTGCGAAGGTGTTCCATGCCTCACGGAGTTCATCTGCAGTAAACTCCCGGTCAGGGGTTGTGAGGGTTGTGTCAGGCTGAGGTTCGTTTACCGTACTCTCTGCAGGCTTAGTGCCTGAAATAATGTCCTTTATGGATACCTTTCTGGGTTCGCCGGTTGTGGCGGGTTCCTTTGTCTGAGGAGGTGCAGGCCGCTGATTTATGCCGGCTGCAGCGACAGGTGCATCAGGTGCCGGTACAGGCCGGGCAGCAGCATGGCTGCCCTGTGGCGGCGCCAGCTTAAAATCCGGTTCACTGTCTAACCGTTGTGAATCAGCTTTTTTTTTTGACTCTTCCGGGCCCGCTCCTGCTGACAGGTTGCACATGCGCAGCAGAGCCAGCTCCACGTGAAGACGCTGGTTCTTGCTGGCTCTGAAGTTGAGCATGCACTGTGAACCTATTTCAAGGGCCTCGTAGATGAACGGAAGCGATGCCCTGACAGCCTGTTCGCGGTAACGTTGCCTTATAGACGGAGAGGTCTCGAGAAGCTTCACTGTGGCTTCATCGCGGCTCACCAGCAGATCACGGAGGTGGTTGTTCAGGCCTGCCATGAAATTATATCCGTCAAAGCCCTTGTTCAGGATCTCGTTGTAAATGAGAAGCACTGATGTTACTTTGCCTTCCATCGCGGCAGCGGTGATACTGAAATAGTACTCGTAATCAAGTACGTTAAGATTGGCGATGACATCTGCATATGTCATTGTCTTACCGCTGAAGCTTACAATCTGGTCGAAGATCGAAAGGGCGTCGCGCATGGCGCCGTCAGCCTTGGTGGCTATTACGTGAAGAGCTTCATGTTCGGCGCTGACACCTTCATTACCGGCCACCCAGCTCAGACGCTGCACGATATCATCGACATTGATGCGGTTGAAGTCGAATATCTGGCAGCGCGAAAGGATCGTCGGGATAATCTTATGCTTCTCGGTTGTGGCCAGGATGAAGATTGCATGTGCGGGCGGCTCCTCAAGGGTCTTCAGGAAAGCGTTGAAAGCCTGGGTCGAGAGCATGTGTACTTCATCGATTATGTATACGCTGAACCTGCCAATCTGCGGGGGTATCCGCACCTGGTCAGTCAGATTGCGTATGTCATCCACGCTGTTGTTCGATGCGGCATCAAGTTCGTGTATGTTGAAAGAAGCCTGGGAGTTGAATGATGTGCATGATTCACAGTTGTCGCACGCTTCGCCGTCAGGCCCCGTATTTGAACAGTTGATTGTCTTGGCAAATATCCTTGCACAGGTGGTTTTTCCAACCCCGCGGGGACCGCAGAAAAGGTATGCCTGGGCGAGAAGATTGTTCTTTATCGCATTCCTCAGGGTGGTGGTTATAGTGTCCTGTCCGACAACCATGTCAAAGGTAGCAGGCCTGTATTTGCGGGCAGAAACAATAAAGTTATCCATAGCTGGTTTTAACAGTACATGTACATATCCGACACAAATATAGTCAAATAGTTTTCGGAATATTTTTTTTTAAGATTTATTGTCTTACTTTTGCAACCCGATTTATTAACACTAATATAAACCAATTAAGAGATGTTGAATCAGTACGAAACCGTTTTCATTGCAACTCCCGTTTTGTCTGAAAATCAGATGAAGGAAGCGGTTCAGAAGTTCAAGAAGATCATCACTGACAATGAAGGTGAGATCGTTCATGAAGAGAACTGGGGTCTGAAGAAACTCGCTTATCCGATCCAGAAAAAATCGACCGGGTTTTATTACCTGATCGAGTTCCGGGGCAAGGGCGAGATGATTGACAAGCTGGAAGTTCAGTACAGGAGGGATGAAAGGATCATCCGTTTCCTGACATTCCGCATGGACAAGTATGCTGTAGAGTATGCTGAGAAAAAGAGAAAGATGAAAGAAACCGAAAAAGTCAGGGAGGAGTAATCATGGCACAGAACAATTCAGAAATCAGGTACCTGACACCGCCTACAGTAGAGATCAAGAAGAAGAAATACTGCAGGTTCAAGAAGAACAAGATCAAGTACATAGACTACAAAGATCCCGAGTTCCTCAAAAAGTTTCTCAACGAGCAGGGCAAGATTCTGCCACGCCGCATTACCGGTACTTCGCTGAAATATCAGAGAAGGGTATCCAAGGCGATCAAGCGCTCGCGTCATCTGGCAATGCTTCCGTACGTAGCTGATCTTTTAAAGTAAGGAGGACGAGATATGAAGATTATTCTCAAGCAGGATATAGAGAAGCTGGGGCAGAAGAACGACATTCTTACGGTCAAGACCGGCTATGCAAGGAATTACCTTATCCCGAAGGGGTTTGCCATCCAGGCAACTGACTCTCAAATCAAGATTCACAATGAGAATCTGAAGCAGAGGGCTCACAAGGAGGAAAAGATAAAGAATGAAGCTGAGAAGCTTGCGCAGAAGCTTGCAGGTGTGAAGCTCGTGATAGGTGCAAAGGTCAGCTCGGCAGGCAAGATTTTCGGATCAGTGAATACGATCCAGCTTGCTGAAGCCCTTAACGCAAAGGGTTATGAGATTGACCGCAGGAACATTCTTCTTGGCGAGGATGCAATCAAGGAAGTAGGAAACTACAAGGCAGTTGTCAAACTGCACCGTGATGTGAAGGTTGATCTTGAATTCGAAGTTGTGGCTGAATAACAACCACACAATACGTTGATATCAAAATGAGGCTGTCTCAAAGCAAAAAGGGGCAGCCTCTCTTTTTTGATAGTTGCCCAGAG
>CAZWOC010000032.1:0-25556 GCA_964635655.1 uncultured Rikenella sp.
TCATTCTTATACATATCTACTACTTTTTGTGTAGACATTTTTCAGGACGACTCACTGCTGACTGGTACTGCTGACTGCTGACTGGTACTGCTGACTGCAGAACACTAGTCTCCCTCAATTATCATGTTCCTGAGTCCTTCCGATGTCCAGGTCTTCATTGCGCCATTTTCATCCGAGTAAATAAGGTAGCCCTCGAGGAAGTCATGCTTTTCTATGAAGGCGATTGCTGTGTCCTTCCCTCCCACCATGCATGCTGTGGCCCAGGCGTCTGCCACCGCACCGGTGGGCGCTATAATTGTCGCACTGAGCAGGGTGTGCCTGGCCGGATACCCGGTCCGGGGATCAATTGTATGGGAGTATTTTATGCCGTTCTCAACAAAAAACTTCCGGTAATTGCCTGATGTTGCCAGAGCCCGGTCATCGAGCCTGATCCTTGCCTGTATGTCAGCTCCGGGTGTATAATTGCCATCAGCTGGAGTATCAATCCCTACCATCCAGCCCATCCCGTTCTTGTTGCCAACTGTTCTTACCTCACCTCCAACCTCAACAAGGCACTGGCTTATGCCCCTTGCAGTAATAAGATCAGCCACAAGGTCAACAGTATAACCCTGGGCAATTGCATTGACGTCGATGAATATATCCGGGTCAGCCTTGATGATCCGGTCTCCCTCGAGACGCACCCTGTCCATCCCGACAAGGGCAAGCAGTGAATCGAGCATCGACTCGTTAAACCGCTTCATCGCATCAGGGCCGAAACCCCATGCCTTTACAAGCGGACCGACGGTTATGTCAAACAAGCCACCGCTCTCCGAGGATATCTGCGCCGAAGCCCTGAAGACTTCCCTGAACAAAGTGTCTGTCAGGTCAGTGCGGTTGGCATTGATTGCGGAAACAACCGAAGAGTCATTGTAGATTGAGAGTGAGTTGTCAATCTGCGTAAACAGCTTCTCAACGTCCTGCCGCAGAGCCATGACATCCATGCCTGGCGTTTTCTGAACAACAATATGATAGGTTGTCCCCTGTGTCAGACCGTTCAGCTCGGCATATTCCGGTTGCTGTGAACAGGCTGTAACCATCAAAAGTAAAGACAAAAGAAATGGTAGTCTGGTCATATCAGAATAGGTATTTCGGTCTTGCCGTCTTGCCGTCTTGCAGTCTTGCGGTCCGGCAGTCTTGCGGTCTTGCAGCCAACACCACTACTGCCTACTGCCTATTGCCTAATGCCTAACCACCAAAATCATCAAACGCGATGTTCTCCGGTGGCACGCCAAGATTGTCAAGCATGTTAAGTACTGCAGCATTCATCACAGGAGGTCCGCAGAGATAGTATTCAATCTCCTCCGGCAACTGATGCTGACTCAGGTAATTGTCAAGCAATACCTTGTGTATGAATCCCTTATATCCGGTCCAGTTATCCTCTGGCAGCGGCTCTGAAAGAGCCAGGTTGAATGTGAAGTTTGGGAACTTCTTTTCCAACTCTCTGAACTCCTCCTCGTAAAACACCTCCCGTCTTGACCGGGCTCCGTACCAGTAAGATATCTTCCGGTTTGACTTCTCCGTCTTGAGCAGGTGGAAGATGTGCGATCTCAGCGGGGCCATCCCGGCTCCGCCGCCCACATATACCATTTCAGAATCGGTCTTCTTGATGTGGAACTCGCCGTAGGGGCCGCTGATTGTGACCTTGTCGCCCGGTTTGCGTGAGAATATGTACGATGAGCAGATGCCCGGGGGCACGTTCATCCACTTCCGGTTCTTGTCCATCGGCGGTGTGGCAATCCTGATATTGAGGATTATCAGGTTTTTTTCTGCAGGGTAGTTGGCCATCGAGTAAGCCCTGAATGTCTCCTCCTCGTTCTTCGCCTTGAGGCTCCAGAGATCGAACTTGTCCCAGTCCGGCCGGTACTCTTCTTCAATATCTATATCCTTCCGGTAGTCAACCTCATATTTTGGAATATAGATCTGGACATACTCTCCTGACCTGAAGTTCAGGTCTTCGCCTTCAGGCAGCCTGACTACGAACTCCTTGATAAAGGTGGCGACGTTCCTGTTTGAGACCACCTCGCACTCCCATTTCTTCACTCCGAGCACAGCCTCGGGGACCTTTATTGTCAGGTTCTCGCGTACCTTGACCTGGCAACCGAGGCGCCAGTGATCATGTTGTTCGCGGCGGGTGAAGAAGCCTGTTTCGGTGGGCAGAATGGAACCGCCACCCTCGGTGATCTGGCAGCGGCACATGCCGCAGGTACCGCCTCCGCCGCAGGCTGAAGGGAGAAAGATCCCGTTGTTTGACATTGTGCTCAGAAGGTTCGAGCCTGGTGAGACAATCATCTCACGGTCATTGATCTTAAGGGTGACATCGCCCTGAGGGGTGAGCTTCTGCCTGGCATACAACAGTACCACAACAAGCAGTATCATTATAACCAGGAATACTATGACGCTTATCAGAATCGTACCAGCTGTTGAGATTGCTAACATCATTTCGGTAAAGGTTAAATTAAAGTTTTATCCCGAGGAAGCTCATGAAGGCTATTCCCATCAACCCGGTGAGAATAAAGGTTATACCCAGTCCGCGCAGCGGAGCCGGCACATTTGAATAGCGCATCTTCTCCCTTATGGCTGCAAGGGCCACAATTGCCAGCCACCAGCCTATCCCCGAACCCAGTCCGAATGTGGTTGCTTCGGCGATGTTTTCATATTCCCGCTCCTGCATGAAGAGCGAGGCTCCCATGATTGCACAGTTGACCGCAATAAGCGGAAGGAATATCCCCAGGGAGTTGTATAACGAGGGACTGAACTTTTCGATGATCATCTCCACCAGCTGGGTCATGGCTGCAATGACAGCTATGAACATTATGAATGAGAGGAAGCTCAGGTCAACGCCGGCGAAGCTTTCGCCAAGCCATGCCAATGCTCCTTTCTTCAGAAGGTACTCCTCCATCAGGTAGTTTACAGGTACGGTGATCACAAGCACAAAAGTCACCGCAATCCCAAGTCCCATTGAAGTCTTTACAGTCTTTGACACTGCCAGGTATGAACACATACCAAGGAAGTATGCAAAGATCATATTGTCGATAAAGATCGACTTTACGAATATGTTTACAAGGTTTTCCATCGTACGCTACTTTGTTTCCTGCAGTGATTTATTACGGCTTCGCTGGAACCAGATTATCAGGCCCACGGTTATGAGCGCCATCGGCGGAAGGATCATCATACCGTTATCTTCGTATCCGAAGTTGTAGACTCCCAGTTTCTCCATCACGGGGAAGCCCAGGATACTTCCACTTCCCAGGAGTTCCCTGAAAAATGAGACAATAACCAGTATCAGCCCGTACCCTGCCCCGTTGCCTATCCCGTCAAGGAATGAAGGCCACGGGTCATTCGCCATTGCGAAGGCCTCAAGACGGCCCATCAGGATGCAGTTGGTGATTATCAGCCCCACGAATACAGAGAGCTGTTTGCTCACGTCGAAGGCGAACGCTTTCAGGAACTGGTCAACGATGATCACCAGGGTGGCAATCACAACCAGCTGGACGATGATCCTGATTCGTCCCGGTATTGATTTGCGCATAAGCGCGATAATCAGATTTGACAGCGCCACGACGACAGTTACAGATATTGCCATCACAATAGCCGGCTTCATCTTCGCCGTCACTGCCAGAGCCGAGCATATACCGAGCACCTGTACGGTGATCGGGTTTTCAAGCCCCAGCGGATTTGTCAGCAGTTTCTTGTTCTTAGCCGACAGAACCGGCTTCTTTTCATTGTTTTCCATATCTACTTCCTGTTTTGGCTGAGGTATTTTTCATATTTGACAAGGCCGTCATGCAACATCGCCTCCAGCCCCTTACTTGTGATGGTTCCGCCTGAAACGGCATCAACCTCGTGCAGGTTGCCGGGTCTGGCTCCGCCCTTCACTACCTTCACGGATACGAAAGCGCCGTTTTCAAAAAGGTTCTTGTCATGAAACTGGCTCTCGAAAGTGGTTGTATTTATCTCGGCTCCGAGACCGGGCGTCTCTCCCTTGTGATCAAAGGTGACACCGGCAATCGTGGAGAGATCCTCCTTCAGTGACACGTATCCCCATATCGGGCCCCAGAGCCCTTTCCCCTCAAGGGGGAATATACGCAGTGTGTCGCCGTTGTCAGCTACAGCCACAAAAACAGGCAGGTACTGTTCAGCCAGCGGTTTCTTTTGCTCGGCGCGAAGGGTCACGGTGAAAGCGTCGACACCGTCAAACATCTTTCCTTCGGTGTTAATCACGAAGCTCTCCCTTATATATTTGTCATAGAGCCCTTCGGCAGTCGACTTTTCGGATGGCACATTCATCGAGGCAAGGATCTGCATCTTCTTCTCAACCTCCACATTCTTCTGCTGCTTTGGTTGAAGCACCAGTGCCACCAGCGAAAGGAGGATGGCGACGGCAACCACCATCACCACCGAGAATATCATTATATATTTATTGCTGAAGTCTTTCATCTCGTCCGTTTTTAAGCTGTCGTGACTCTTTTTAGTCTTCTTCTGATATTTGCATTCACCACATAGTGGTCAATCAGGGGCGCCATCACGTTCATCAGAAGTATTGCAAGCATCGTTCCCTCGGGGTATGCAGGGTTGAACACCCTTATTATCACGACCAGGATTCCGGTGAGGGCACCGTAGATATACTTGCCGGTGTTTGTCTGTGCTGCGGTCACAGGGTCAGTGGCCATGAATACGGTTCCGAATGCGAAGCCGCCCATTATCAGGTGGTAGTATGCGGGTATCTGGGTGTATTCGTTCCCGCCGACGGCGTTGAGAAGCAGCCCCATTCCCAGCGCTCCGAGAGTCATGCTCATCATTATCCGCCAGCTTCCGACTCCGGTAAGCAGCAGTATGAACGCTCCGATGAGTATAGCCACCACCGAGGTCTCACCCACCGAACCCGGGATGGTCCCGAGAAACATCTCCATGGGTGAGGGCATCTGTGCAAATCCGTCGAGCTTGGCCAGCGCCAGCGGTGTAGCTCCTGAAAAACCGTCAAGGGCGCCGCCTTTTGTCAGTCCTTCTATCCATACCTTGTCACCGGTCATCCAACCGGGATAGCTGAAGAACAGGAAGGCCCTGGCAGTCAGCGCCGGGTTGAGTATGTTCATGCCGGTACCGCCGAAGACCTCCTTGCCAAGTATCACGGCAAAAGCCACCGAGATTGCAACCATCCAGAGAGGCACATCCACAGGCATTATAAGCGGAATCAGCATCCCTGTAACAAGGTAACCCTCGTTGATTTCATGACCCCTTATCTGGGCGGCGATGAACTCGATGCCCAGCCCCACCAGGTAACTCACGATTATCATGGGCAGCAGCTTCACGAAACCGAACCCGAACATATGCATCAGGGTCCAGTCATTGATGCCGAATGCCCTGGTATGCTGCAGTCCTATATTATAGCAGCCGAACAGAAGGGCAGGCATAAGCGCGATAATGACCACTGTCATGGTGCGCTTCATATCCATGTAATCCCTTATATGAGAACCCTTCGTTGTAACCTTGTCAGAAACAAAAAGGAAGGTAGCAAAGCCGTCATAGACTGAATGCAGTTTCTCAAAGCGTCCTCCCTTTTCGAAGAGAGGCTCTATCTTTTTCATTTTTTTCAGCAGGAAATTCATAGCAAGCTCTTACCTTAATTAGTTCATCTCTTTTATCATCATGTTGATCCCGCTGCGGATTAACTCCTGTATCTCTGTCTTTGAAGGATCAATATATTCGCACAGGGCGAAGTCCTCCTCAGCCACCTCGTAAATGCCGAGGTTCTCCATCATCTCAATATCCCCGGCCAGTATCGCCTTCAGCAGGTGAACAGGATAGATATCCATCGGGAGAACGTTTTCATAATGCCCTGTCACAACGAAAGCCCTGTTGCCTCCGTGAAGGTTTGTATCGAGCCTGTACTCCCTTGCCGGGACCAGCCTGGAAAGAAAAGTCCTCCAGTAACTGAACTTTTTCAGCCCCGGAGCGGCCCACCCCAGAAACTCATGATAATCGCCTTCCGGGATCACTGTCACCATATTGTCATAGAACCCGAATGAGCCATCCGGCGATATCTTTTTGCCTGTCAGTACATTGCCGCTGATGATGCGATGATTACCCTCCGCAAGATTGCCTTTGAGGATGCCGCTAACCGAGGCGCCGGGCCTGATACGGTGATACTTGCGGTTCTGCACACCAGGACCGGCAAGAGCAATAACCTTTTCGCGGTCGTGGTACCCGGTGTCAAAGAGCCTGCCAATGGCAACCACATCCTGCAGATCAAGAGTCCAGACAACCTCTCCCTTTGACACAGGAGAGATATTGTGAATCTGCACTCCCACATTCCCTGCCGGGTGAGGACCTGAGAAACGGTAGAACTCTGCATTTTTAAGGTTCTTTATCTCCGTCACCCTTGATCCTTCGGTGTCGTTGGAGATATGAATCTTCCCGTCGGTGAGGCGTGAGAGGGCATTGATGCCTGACTGAAGGTGTCCGCCGTGCACGTTGGCCATCGCAAAATCGAGGTCAGGAGCCAGTGGAGCAGTGTCAAATGCAGAAATGAAGATGTCCCTCGGAACAACCCCCGGCCTTGCCACAATGTGGTACGGACGCTGCCTCAGAACCGGCCACAGGCCTGACTTAAGAAGCTTTTCCTTCACTTCCTCACGGGAAAGACTCAGAGGATCGGCTGTGCCGAAATCAACCCTTCCGGTTCCCTCCTGCTCAATAACCACTTCGGTAAGCAGACGCTTCTCACCACGGATGATCTCCCTGACCACCCCGCTGACCGGTGACACATACTTTATCTCAGGAAATGCCTTGTCATGAAACAGCACACTGCCGGCCATGACATTGTCTCCCTCCTGCACCTCAAGACGGGCAACCAGACCGGGGAAATCGGCAAACCTGACCCCGTAACGGGTCACGGCCACCTCCGGGAGAAGAATCTTCTCCGCCTTCCCGGCAAGCCTGATGTTCAGTCCTTTACGTAATCTGATCAGTGTTGACATACTTTAACTGAATCTTAATTTCTTTTAGATGACAATAATAATCATTGTTAATATTTTCACAGAAAAAGGTAATTTATATCACTTAACTCTTTTCGGGAAATGTTGTTCACTGAGCGGCAGGATATTTGTACTTTAGTCCTGATTTATTCCCGGAAACAGTCATGGCAATAACAAAGATAAAAATATTAAGTTTCCTGATATTCTGTCTGCCTCTGCAACTCTTTTCTTTCCCGGCACCGGACTTTTCGTCCGTTGAATATGCTGACACAAAAGTAAAGAGCATCACCTTCGAAAAGGATGGCTGGAAGCTTGCATACCCTTTCCTGCAGCCGGGATCAGGCGATGAGATGACTCTCAGTTTCGATATTATCGACGGCGATGCCGGCACTCTCTGGTATAAAATAACACATTGTGACCGCGACTGGAACCAGAGTGACCTGTTCACAAGTGATTATCTCGAGGGGTATGAGGAGAACCAGGTTACCGACTTCGCTCCTTCGTTCAATACGAAGGTAAACTACACTCACTACCGTCTGACCCTTCCAAACAGCGATGTCCGTTTCCTGGTATCAGGCAACTATGTGATCACCGTCCGGGCGGCAGGTGAACCTGATAAACCACTGCTTGTAAGGCGGTTCTTCATAAGTGAGGGAAGCACATCTGCAACCGTTGTCTTTCGCAGGCCAATGAAACCTGGTACTACAGAGACGCACCAGCAGGCTGAGATCACAGTCAGCACAGGCAGTCTGCCTGTGACTGACCCTTACCGGCAGGTGACAGTCAGTATCATGCAGAACGGGCGGGCAGACAGGATCCGGACAGGCCTGACGCCTGATTTCGTAGGAAACGGGAAGCTTGAATACAACACGATGTCAGATAAGACTCTCTTCCCTGGAGGCAATGAATTCAGATACTTTGACATTAAGACTGTCAGGCAGACAAGGCAGAATGTCAGGGCAATAGACTTTGTAAACGGAGTGTACAACGCTTTTCTGATCCCTTCTGACAACAGGGAATTCAAACCGTATTTCTTCAATGAGGATTTCAATGGCAAATCAGTTACTGCAATAGAGGAAAGCGACGATCCTGACCGTGAGGCAGACTACCTGTGGGTCTGGTTCACGCTGCCGGCATACCAGGAAATGCAGGGAGGATCTGTCTGTGTGACGGGCGATTTCTGCGGGTGGAAGTACAATGCAGACAACCGGATGTCATGGAATGCAGCCAAAGGATGCTATGAAGCCTCTTTCCTGCTTAAGCAGGGATGGTATAATTATGAGTATGCGTTTGTGCCTTCAGGAGCCTCAGCGCCTGAAGGATTTTATTTCGAAGGGAGCCACTGGGAGACTGAGAATGACTACCTGGTGCTCACTTATTTCCGTGATTCCACCGCCCGCTATGACAGGCTGACAGGTATCACGCTGGCGAATACGCGGGCGGGTAATAGGCAGTAGGCAATAGGCAGTAGGCAGTAGTGAAATTCTGCTAATCATCCAGTTATTGGATCCATTGCCAACACTCTTGCCTAATGCCTAATGCCTCTTGCCTTTATCATGCATATCAATCCCGTACAACATGTAGAACGTATGCTCCATTGTCTTCACAATCTCTGCCATATACTCATGCACCGCCTTCACTGACCCCGGGAGGGTAAAGATGAGCGTGTTGCCGATGGTGCCGGCGACGGCGCGGCTCAGGAGAGCCTTCGGATTCTTCGTTCCGTACTTTACCCTTATCTGTTCCATGATCCCCGGTATCTCCTTCGTCAGCAGCGGGCGCACCACATCCGGGGTTATGTCACGCGGGCCTATTCCGGTGCCGCCGGTGGTAATGACCAGGTCGTCTGACGGGGCCTCCATGAGGGCTGCACGCAGTGCCATGGTGTCATCGGGCAGAATGCTCTGCCTGATCTCGCACTGCCAGCCGGCGGCGGCCATTGCGTACTTCACATACTTGACAACTGCCGGCCCGCTCAGATCGGCGTAGCCGCCTCTGTAAGCCCTGTCGCTGAGGGTGATCACATGCACCCGGAATTTTTCAGGCAATGTCATGTTTCTCCTTGTTTGTCAGTTTTATATCTGAGATCGTCATCGTCTTGTCGACAGCCTTGCACATGTCATAGACAGTAAGAAGGGCCACACTCACGGCTGTCAGCGCTTCCATCTCCACCCCGGTGCGTCCGGTGCATCGCACGGTGGCTGTTGCCGCTATCCCCTTTTCGTCAGGGTCAAGCTTCACCCTCACCTGGTCGAGGGTGATGTTATGGCACAGAGGTATCAGTGTACCGCACTGTTTGGCTCCGCTTATGCCAGCTATCTCGGCAACAGTCATCACGTCGCCCTTTTTCATCATGTTATCAGCTACCAGCTTAAGCGTCTCAGGCAACATGTCAATCCTGCCGGAGGCATTTGCAATGCGGTGCTGCACCGGTTTTTCACCGGTATAAACCATATGAGCCCTCCCGCTCTCGTCAGTGTGAGTCAGCTTAGCCATAATCTCAACCTCCTATATTATAAAAGCCATTTACATGATTAGCCGTTCCCTTTTCCGGCTTTGCCTCCAGTGCCTGCCGCAGCGCCTCCTCCGCACCCAGTTCGCGGATGTTGAATCCTTTGTCGCTGAAGAGGCAGGGACGCAACATCCCCTCCGGGGTAAGGCGCAGCCTGTTGCATTTTGCGCAGTTGCCGCCGGTGCCGCCGTGCACAACAGAAAATGTACCTGCTGCAAGGTCCATCTGCCTGATAAATCGTACTTCGAGTCCCTCCCTCATGCAATAATCAGCCACTTCGCGGGCATCAGCCTCGTCAGGGGTGCTTTTGATGACACAGTTGATCTTCACTGGTCTAAGCCCCGCCTGCTGTGCCGCTTCAATGCCGCGAAGCACTGCCTTCAGGTCGCCGCCCCGGGTCACATAGCTGAATTTTTCAGGGTTGAGGGTGTCAAGGCTCACGTTGATCCTCATCAGGCCGGCCTCCGCCAGCAGACCGGCATGATCTGCAAGGAAGATGCCGTTGGTTGTCATTGAGAGGTCTGCTATCCCTTCGATAGCGGCAATCATCCTGACAAGCTCTGTCACTCCTTTCCTGACAAGCGGCTCGCCGCCGGTGATGCGTACCTTGCTTATCCCGGCAGCTGCAGCCACGCGGGTAAACGAAGTGATCTCATCGTACGTAAGGATATCCTCATGCCTGATCAGCTTCACTCCATCCTCAGGCATGCAGTAACGGCAACGCAGGTTGCACCTGTCAGTGACCGAGATGCGCAGGTAGTTGATATGTCGGTTAAATCTGTCTAACACTTACAATTTCTCCTTTCTGTATCCAGCTCTGCCCGCGGGGTATTGTTATCACTCCCCATGCGGTGGTGAGAGCTGTTATATGGGCCGATCCGTGGTACTCGACCGGCATCGCCTCACCGGCAGGGGTTATTGTGCATGGTATCCATGAGAGTCTCTCTGCGCGCTTGCGCGAATAGTCTGTTGCCAGGGGCATCTGCAGTACCGGTGCATGTTCAGTCACCCCGGCCATCCTGTCAAGAAAGGCCCTGACCATCACCTCGAACTGCAGGAACGTGGAGACGGGATTGCCGGGGAGGCCGAAGACGGCTTTCTTCTCACCTGTGCAGAATGTAAGAGGTTTGCCTGGTTGCATTGCCACCTGGTCAAAGTGTATTGTCAGTCCGAGTGCCCGCATGACGCGTGGCACCAGGTCAAAGTCGCCGAAAGAGACACCCCCGGATATAAGCAGCACGTCGTTCTCCTCCAGTGCCTTCTTCATCAGTTTTGTAATTGATTCCTCCTCGTCGCGGGCTATGCCGTAGTACTTCCCGATGGCGCCAGCCCTTGCCAGCTGCGCCATCAGCTGTGACGAGTTGCTGTTACGTATCTGCGCCCCGGCCGGCACGCAGTCTGGTTCGACAAGCTCATTCCCTGTACTGATGACACCCACCCGTGCACGGCAGCACACAGTCACCTGCATGGCGCCGACGGCCGCCAGCACAGCTATATCCTGTGGTCTGATGTAACGGCCGGAGCGCAGCACCGTCTGCTCCTTCATTATATCCTCTCCGGCCTTCGCGATGTTGTCGTTTCCCGGCCTGCCGGTAAACCTTACACATCCGCCGGGCAACTCTTCACTGTCCTCAAGCATGAACACATAATCCGCTCCTGCCGGAACAGCTGCACCGGTCATTATGCGTGAACATTCGCCCTGTCGTACCTCTTTCAGGGGCATGGCGCCTGCAGCAATTGTCTCCAGCACCCTCAGTTCATGCCCGAGATCCGTATGACGGCACGCATAGCCGTCTACCGCGCTCTTGTTCCACGGCGGCATGTCCATATCACTCCTCACCGGCACTGCCAGCACACGCCCGCATGCTTCCTCAAGACTCACAACCTCCCTGCCCGTACGGAATGATGATTCCGTAACTATCCTTAACGCTTCCTCGAATGTTATCATAATATCAGTATTGTTTCATCTCTTCTCCCTCACCGACAAGCCTGAGCGACTCAGGGCGGAACGAAATAACCACCTGCTCTCCGATGACAAATTTCTGGGCATCCATTTCCCGGCGCGTGATGTCAGCAAAAAAGTGATCGCCCGCACTGACGGTAACCTCATAACCCAGCGGTGAAGGCACAATATCCTCAATTACACCGTGAATATTATTTATCTGCATGCCCGCAGCTCCCTGCCTTGACAGCAGCACCTCTGCGGCTGCAAGGATCAACAACCCCGATGACGGGTAGTCTCCCTTCGGCAGCCTGAACTTCGTCCGGTTGTCAGTTATGCATGAGCAGCAGTTATATGATTTAATGAAGATGACCCTGAAGAAGTTCTTAATCCCGGCATATCGTGCCACAAATCTGTTAACCGGGTGAGTGAACACCTCGTCAGGTGTTCCATCCTGGATTATCTGTCCGTTATGCATCACGCCGACGCGACTGGCGAGGCTGACAGCCTCACCGAAGTCGTGGGTTACATGCACTATTGTCTGCCCCTGCCTGTTGAGCCGTCGCAGCATCCTCCTTATATCGTCCTTAAGGCTGGCATCGACAGAAGCCATGGGTTCATCGAGCAGCAGTACCTTAGGTTCGGTCACCAGTGTACGCGCCAGCGCCACCCTCTGTTTCTCACCGCCCGAAAGGTTACCCGGCTTACGCAGCAGCAGGTCGGTTATATTCATCTCCTCCGCAGCACGCTGTGTCCTCTGCACTCTTTCCTTCAACGGCAGTTTCATTATCTTAAGCGGGTACATTATGTTGTCTTTCACGGAGAAATGGGGAAAAAGGGCCAGGTCCTGAAAGACAAGTCCTATACCGCGGTCCTGAACCCGCTTGCGTGTGATATCTTCACCACCGAGGAAAATTTTTCCCTTATCAGGAGGCATGAGGCCGCATATCAGCTCGAGGAGCTGTGTCTTGCCTGCGCCGGATCTTCCCAGCAGTACGTAATAATCACCGCGTGAGACCTCCAGGGATATATCCTGAAGGAGGAACGAGTCGAGTCTCTTGCAGAGCCGTTCAGTCCGTAGCATCGTCATCCCTCCTGAATATCTGATGGCGTTCGGTGGCCAGCACCCTGAAGAGCACGAAGAAGAACAACGCCACAAGTATGAATATTATTGATGCCGGTCTTGCGGCGCTGAGGCCGTATGTATTGAAGCGGTCATAGATCAGCACCGGGGCGATCATCGGATGGTATGCTATTATGACCACCGCCCCGAACTCACTCATGCCGCGGGCGAACATCATTATGAACCCTGACACCACTGACCTCCAGGCCTGGGGCAGTGAGATCGTAAAGAAGATGCGTGACTGCGAAGCGCCGAGCATCAGGGCCGCCTTCTCAGTTCTTTCCGGTACTGCTGCGAAACCGTCACGCGCGGCGTTAATCAGAAAGGGAAGGCTGACAAAGGCCATTGCCATGGCTATGCCGGCTCCGTTATTGACTAACATTATCCCGGCCTTCTGTGCCGCGTCGCCCAGGAACCCCTCCCGTGATATGAATCCAAGCAGGGCAATGCCTGCTGCCGTGTGGGGCAGAACCACAGGAAGGTCTATGATACCCTGTACGACGTTCTTCAGGGGGAATTTCCTGCGTGCCATGATCCAGGCCAGCGGTACAGCGCCTACAGCAAAGATGAGTGTCGCTGTAAAAGCGATTGCAAGGGTATACCATACACTTCTTATCACTTCCGGATCTGCGGCTGTCATCCGCATCTCCTCCTGCGAGGTGTGCAGGAACATGCCTGCCAGCGGGGCAATGATGAAAAGGAGCACCAGTGATGCCAGCAGAGTGAAGATCCAGTTGAAGAGGGTATGGCTTTTCATGATCGGCTATTAGTCGGCCCCTGCACCAAGATATTCTGACAGTAAGGATGGCACCGTTGCAGGGTCATCGGCTACAGCAGGAACGAGGGGTTCCTGCCCGCACTTCCTGAAAATGCCGGCGCCCTCGTCACTGAGCATAAATGCAAAGAACTGCAACGCCAGCTCCTTCTGCGGTGCCCGGTCAAGGACAGTGCCGGAATAGCTGATATAGTCACCCCGCACTTCCGTGCGAACACCGGGAGCATCACCCGGGATCATGTACGAAACAGTCGCATACCTTTCTGTCATCTGCGGTGACGAGAGATTGACCGCGTCAGGCAACTCCAGGTAGCTGAAACCGTGCTGTATTGCAACCGATTTATACTGGAACATGTAATCAATGACACCCTCGGTCACCAGCGCCACCAGGTCTGTCTCCTTCGGCCTGATATACCTTGTGTCCTTCGAAAGAAGGGAGTCGGCCAGTCCCGGCCTGCCATAATACTCTTCCGCCAGCTTCGCGGCGAAGACCGTGCGGTAACCGCACGGATCGGCATCAGGATCAGCCCTGCCCATTATTACATCGTCCCTGAGAAGGATGTTTGCCCAGTTATCCTCACGGAATATGGATGCATATTTCGATTCCGGCCGGTAGGCTATGACAATCTCGTTGGTGGCAAACCTTATGTTCCATGAGGCATACTCCGGGATGAGCATGCTGCTGACAACAATATGGTCTGCTGACAACATTATGTCACATGGTTTGCCCAGCTCGGTGATCTTGCGGGCAGTATTAAGGCTTCCTGCAGCCTCGGTGAGTACAGTGACACCTGGGTTATCTTTCATGAAAGCTGCAGCCAGTTCCTTAACCGGCATCGACAGGCTGCCGGCATGAAAGATGACAAGGTTCTTACGGCTCTTCTCTGCCCCGCACCCTCCGAGGAGAAGCATTGAGAAAGCCAGTAATGCAAGTGATCTTCTCATTTCAGGCCGTTAATTTCATTGATACGGTTGAAAAAGACTTTGGCAATGCTCTTCATGGCAATGTCAGTCTCATGACGCAGGCTGTTGTAGGCTCTTACCAGCTGCCTGCCCTTTTCGGAAAGCAGGGTGCGTCCGCCGGCGGCGCCGCCACGCCTCTTCTCCGTAAGCTCAAAGCCAAGGTGCTTCTCCACATCGTGCAGCATGCCCCATGCCTTACGGTAGCTCATCCCAAGGTTGCGGGCTGAGGCAGTAAGTGAGCCGGTCCGGTCAAGGTCAAGCAGAAGGGCGAAACCTTCTGCATCAAGGATCGGCTCCTTCGCAACACTCTCAAGCCACATCTCGTACCTGAGGAAAATGTCATAATAGGGTTCCCCCTTATGCCCGGCCATCGGATTGCAGGCTTACTTGTAAATGCACCTGTATGCAGCAGACCCGGCAAGCTTCAGCCTGAATTTCTGGTTTGCCGGCACCACGAAAGTCTGGAAGGGAACATATGTCTTCCACTCGGTCTCTCCGGGGAGAAGAACGGTCATGGAACCTGACACCACAGTCATGTACTCCACGGTTGAGGTACCGAACTCAAACTCACCTGCAGCCATGACGCCTACTGTTGCACGTCCGTCTTCGTTCTCCAGTCCCATCGATTTGACATTGCCGTCAAAATATTCGTTTACCTTGATCATATCATTTGTTTTTGGTGTCCGGCAAATTTACATTTTTTGCATAACGCTTCCAAACCCTGCCGGGTATTAGTCTGAAGGTCATAAAGTCTGAGGTCTGAAGGTCTGAAGGTCTGAAGGTCTGAGGTCTGAGGGTCTGAGGTCTGAGGGTCTGAGGTCTGAGGGTCTGAAGGTCTGAAGGTCTGAGGTCTGAAGTTTGAAGGCCCCGGCACTCCCGACTTCATCGGAACGCGTCCGTTTGCGGGGTTTGACCCTCAGGGTCTCAATCTGAGGGTCTGAAGGCTGAGGTCTCCAAAATACTATATTTGTTACAGCAAAACAGAGAATATGAAACATAACCGAGCCCTCAGGAGGTTGCTGCAACTGATAAATCTCGAGAGTGACCTCGACAATTATGAGAATATACATGAAACTATTGAGAAGGATCTTGTATTCAAGGGGACGAACCTTTGGATACTTGTCTTTGCCATCCTGGTTGCATCGGTGGGACTAAATATGAACTCCACTGCGGTGATCATAGGCGCCATGCTCATCTCGCCGCTTATGGGGCCGATCAACGGAATGGGCTACAGCATCGCCACATACGATTTTACATTGTTCAGGCAGGCTGTCAAGAATTTCAGCTTCGCAGTACTGGCAGGCCTGATAGCCTCCACAGCATATTTTGCCATCAGCCCCATCTCCACAGCGCACTCAGAGCTGCTTGCCAGAACCAGTCCGACAATCTATGACGTGCTCATCGCCTTTTTCGGTGGCCTGGCAGGTATGGTGGCAATGACAAGCAAAAAGAAAGGAAACGTTATCCCCGGAGTGGCAATAGCAACAGCGCTCATGCCGCCGCTGTGCACTGCCGGTTACGGCCTTGCAACGGCCCAGTTCAGTTTCTTCTTCGGAGCTCTCTACCTCTTTACAATCAACACTGTCTTCATCGCCCTCGCCGGTCTGCTGATCTCACAGATACTCAATCTGCCGATAAGGGGAACAATCTCGGATCTACAGAAGAAAAGGATCAACCAGATGATATCACTGGTCATGAGCCTTGTGCTTATTCCAAGTATTTACTTTGGATACGTGCTGGTTCAGAAGGAGAACTTCACAGAAAATGCAGCCAGGTTCATCGACAATATCAGCGTTGTGGAAGGCAACTACCTGCTTAAGAACGAGGTCAACCCGAAGACCAGAACCATTCATCTTGTTTACGGTGGCGCTTCACTCAGCGAGGAACAGAAGGAAGCCATAACCGCCCGGACTGCGGATTTCTCCCTTAAAAAGGTTAAAGTTGAGTTCAGCCAGGGATTTTCTTATGCCGATATCACACTTAAAAATACCGAGGTTGAGACACTTAAGTCCGAAATCAACCGTCTGAACGTGCTCATAAGGGAGCGTGACGCTGCCCTGACAGGCATTACTCCCATCCAGGAAATAGGTAATGAACTGCTCGCCGAGATGGAGGTACTGTACCCCCAGGTTGACGGAGTCTCTTATTCCCGGACCCTGAACTTTGTCAAAGGAAGGGAGTTGCCTGACACAATCGCTCTCGTCACTGTGACCACCGGAAGGAAGGGCCTGACCGGCAGTGAGAAGGAACAGCTTGAAAAGTGGCTCGTCACCCGGCTAAGAGAGGAAAGGGTAAAAGTCTGGTTCACCGAGTAACATGGATCCATCCCTGCCGCATCTCCGGGAACTGAATGAACAGAGATGTCTGACAGACAGGGCAGGTTCAGCGGATCACAACGGGTTTCTTCACCTGCTGTTGTGGTTTTGCCTGCGGAACATTAACTTCTCTCTGCAGCGAAGGCCGGCCCGGTTTAACGGCAGCCCCGGGAATATCATCCTTTCCTATCCTGTCAATGACGTTTGCCGGCGAGGTGCATGAGGTACACTCATCAGCATAATCTGAATACCCCAGTTCCCTGCCTTTATAGATAAAGCTTACGATCTCGAACGGGTGTTTGCGGTTTTTCATCGGATTGATTGCATCGCCGGGCGAAGAGTATCCGTACGTAACACTCCATGGCCCCGTTGAGGCAATGGCGGCACCCTGATGACCTTCCAGCGGAGCCAGCGGGATGGTGCTGCTGAACCAGATCTTTGCCTTTCGGGCATCGGGGAATTCAGGCACCGCCTGCGGTGCTGCCAGTGAGGAGTGCGGTGCATCAGCACCTCTCATAATCTTTAAGTTGCCTGAGGGTGCAGTCTCCCCGTGCAGGGCGCTTACGACAACGAAACTGTTACCGGCGGAAAATGTCTCACTGCCGGGTTTTATGGAAGTCTTTAATTCTTCATCCTCAATAGCCGAAATCATCAGTCCTTCTGTCTCTACCCAGTCCGACTCAATTGTAAATCCCTCCACCTCTATCCGTGCTTTCACCTTCTGTCCCGGTTCGAATGCCAGGCCGCTGACAGAGAACAGACCCAGCGGTGAGCTGACGGTCCCCCTCTGGGGGATTATTTTTTCTGGCTGAGTTGTTGCTCCCGGCCGTGTCTGACTCTTGATACCGGCTCCCCGGATGGTGGCGGTACCGGTTGTTGAAGGCTGAGCAGCAGACACTGTGGCCGGCGGCTCCGTGGCCGTGATGAATTCTATCGGGCCGCGATAGACAGTGAGGTTATTCCTGAACTCATCCAGTCTCCGGACAGCCTCCTGCTGTGTGACATTACCCTTAAAGCGGCCCGCCGGGGAGTTCCCTGCTACAGCCTGCACCGCTGCCGGCGCAGCACCCTGCCTTGCCCCTGCCAGCTTCGCCCACCTGCTGCGCGAGCCCGCCACGGAGCCGCCGGCCGTACCGGTAAAGTAATCAGCAGAATACAGTCTGATTTCCCTGAACGGAATTGTGGCATCAAAAGCCGGACTGGCATTCGGCACATCCGGCAGCCTGACAGAAACCCTGTCGCCCTTCTTAAGAGGGACATTCCTGGCAATAAAAATACCATCGTCACCTGAGGCAGCACTGTATTCAGCAGCTGCGCTGCCCGGCCGGCTGACGATGACCTTAAGATTACCCACGTACGGTACTGTGTCCGTCACCCCTGCCACCTTTCCTGGTAACAGGCTGTGGACCTCCCCGGCAACATAGTCGCCCCAGGCACAGGCCTCATGAATGATCATGCTGTAGCCGTGGTAATCAGGCTTCTGATATTTCCACAGCGAATAATAGCTGTCAAGCAGGGTAAATTTCTTTGATACGATTTTGCCTCCTGCCTTAAGCCTGAGCCCTGCATCTGCACTGAGTGTCATGCCGTCAGTGGCCACTGTTCCCTCCATCCCTCCGTTTACATAGACATCAAGGGCATTGTACCCTTTTACCTTCAGGTTGGCAGTGCACTGAAAACCTGCAAAGGCCTTCATGGTGGACGTTATATTGTAACCTGCCTCACACCAGGAATCTATTGTTGAAATATTCCTGATACTGGTTGGAATATACCAGAACGTTCCCCCGCTGGCTCCCATAGCCATCTCAATTCCCTGGTGAATCTCAACAGCCAGCGTGACATGACCTTCAATTGAAGTAAGCAGGAAAAGACCGATCTCGCACTTGCCAAGGTCAGACATCTTTATTTCAGTCCCCCATATCGGTGTCTTCACCTCTTCCTTAAGCTTCATGCTTGTGTATATCTTCATATCTACCTGTTCCGAAGCAAGGAAAACGAGGCGGTATCCCCCATTCTTTGAAAATTTCCCTTCAACACGCGGGTTTGTAAGCAGAATCTGCCCGACAAGATTCACCACAAGCGAGTCAGTTTCTGTTTTGTCCATGACATAAGTAACGCTGTCAAACTGCAGGTTAACAGCATATTTATTATTAAGGGAAAGCGAGCTCTCCACTATGCCTTCTGCCAGTGAGACGGTATTGGCCAGGGTAACCGGTACCTCCTGTTCCGGGACTTCAATATCCTGAAAAACTGCTGACAACGAAGGGCGTAATGCCAGCATACGGGTGTCATCCACAGGCTCAGCCTGAAGCACCAGGTCACTTGCCGGGTCTAAATAAATTGAATCAACACTCGGTCTGAACCCGCTTCCTGACAGGTCCAGGATTCCGTCCTGCTGAAGCCTGATACTGTTCTTCCGTTGCGGGGTAAGCATAATTACATTTGGCGCCAGCTCATACCTGACATTCTTAAAGGTGCCTGGCTTCTCACCACGTTGCATTGCACGCTCTGCAGCCGGATGAACGGCCTGGTCACCGGGCTGCAGGTCGTGAACCCTGACAACACCGTCAAACTTTGGAAACTCACTTATCTTCAGTTGCTGTGCATTTGTGTAAGATGAAATCAGCAGTAAGGCTGAAATAATAAAAAAGGCTACTCGTTTCATGACATTCCGGGGTTGATGTCTTCATACAACGCAGTCATTCATATATTTAATATATCATTGTGCTGAATTCATATGAAAATTCATAAAATCATATGAAACCTGCATTCTTCAGCCAATATTTCTAATTTTACAGGTAAAGAACATAAACACTCAAGGTCATGAAAATCTCAGAGCACCCTACATTCAACAAGGAATGGGACAAGAAGGAAATAAAAAAGAAGACTGAAAAGATCCTGGAGGAGATAGGTGAGCTTCAGCACAAGATGTATGCCCAGGGCAAATACAGCATCATAGTGGTGCTTCAGGGCACAGACGCTTCAGGCAAGGACGGGGTGACGAAGGGACTGCTCAAATACTGCAACCCTGTGGGAATAGAAGTCAACAGCTTCAAGAAACCGACTGACCTGGAATACTCACACGACTTCCTCTGGAGGATACATAACGTCTGTCCGGCCAAGGGGGTGATGCAGGTATTCATCAGATCCCATTATGAGGATATTCTGGTGCCATCAGTGGAAAAATTCATCGCGGCTGACATTATTGAAAAGAGGTATGATACTATAAACACCTTCGAGAAGATGCTCGAAGACCACGGTACGAAGGTGCTTAAATTCTTCCTCAACGTTTCGAAGGAGACTCAGAAGGAGAGGCTGACAGAAAGGATAGAGATGGAAGAGAAGCACTGGAAACACAAGGACGGCGACTGGGATACGCGCGAAAAGTTCGACCAGTATCTGAAGGTGTACCAGAAGATCCTGACACGGTGTAATGATGTTCCCTGGCATGTGGTACCGGCTGACAAGAACTGGCAGAAACTGTATGCTGTGGCAACCGTGGTTCTGGAGACGCTGAAGGAGCTTGATCTGCAGTGGCCCCCTCTTGTGACGGAGAGGTTCAAAAAATAGGCAGTAGGCAATAGGCAATAGGCAGTAGTGAAAATACTGCTAATCATCCGGTTACGCGATCCGTTGTCAACACTATTGCCTAATGCCTACTGCCTCTTGCCTTCTACTTCAGCGCCACCGTCCTGCTGATGCTCCCCGCTTTCCTTGATTCGTACTTTATCTCAATATCTCCCTTGCCGCTGACAAGGAACTGGTACTCCACCTTGCCGAGCCCCGGCACCTGGCACATCTGAACCTCGGGCCGGTATTCCTTGTAACTGACGAGGTTCATCCAGGCGTTTGTCAGCACCCCTCCGGCGACAACCCTGGCATTGTTCCCGGCAACAGTCAGCTTGTCAACCGGGTACAGCTTGTTCTTAACAGTCTCGTAAGTCACTGATGGTATGGCGCCGCTGTTGACCAGCCTCACCCTGACACTCCAAAGGTCACCGCCGGCCTTTTTAACCTCGAACACATCCATTGTAATCTTCGGGGTCTGCCTGGCTGCAAAGATGACCGACGAAGCGTTCCTGTGCACCAGGTCCTGCAGCATGAACGGATGCGGCAGACGTGAACTCATCTTCGTCCACCCCCCGATTTCTATGTCACCGTAAAGGGGGTGACGGTAAGGTTTCCACTCCCTGAACAACTCCCCCTGGTTGACATTGTCGTCAAAGAGCAGCCTCTGGCGCTCACCTGCCGTAGGATCAGCATTCCCCGATCGTTCTTCCTCACTCCTCTTCATCGTGCCGTCATAGGTCTCCGTCTCAGGCTGGAAAAGTTCGCCCACCATTGAGTATGACCCGATAAGCTTGTCTGTAAAATCAGTAAAGTCGCCATACGTGGAATAGAGGTCCTTCCAGCTGATCAGGTACTGGTATCCGGGCACTATTTTTTCCATATGTTTACCGAGGTAGTCATATACTGCCACGTCACTCTGCGGCAACTCCCCGGCAGCCTTTGAGGTAGGACCCCTTAGATACATCCCTCCGTTGTTGTGGAATGCGAACACCAGGATGATGTTCGGACGGGCCAGCATCCATTCAGCTATCGCCCTGATGCCTGTGCCTTCGAACGGGTAGTTTCCTGCCCCGTTCTGGACATACTGCGGGTTCCAGTTCATTCCCCAGTTGCGGTTGCCGTCGACATAACCTTCACCGTCCTCATTGACCTGCCCGTCACCGTCATTATCAATTCCCTCCTGACCCAGCCTGGTCCATTCACCCTTCTCTCCGGGCTTCACGGCAATCATCAGCCTCCGGTCAGCCGGATCACTCCTCAGCATGCCGAGAGTGTCACGTATCCTCATGTTTGTAATGCTGCCGTCTCCGTCAATGTCATCGGGACCGTCCTCATCGAAGAGTCCGTCGCGGTCGTCATCCATCGGTATCCGCAGCCCCCTGTTGGTGCTGGGTGTGTTTGCATCGTTAAAGAAATGGGCACGGCCGTCAACATTGACAACAGGAATTATATAGAACACGTTACGGTCGACGACCTCTGTGATCTCGTTCAGCTTTCCGTAGTTCGTAAGCAACCTGTTGGCGAGGTAGAGACACACTTCTCCCGCCTGTATCTCGTTGCCGTGGATGTTGCCGTCGACATAAACGCCAGGTTTAGAGAGGGGCTCACCCGTTTTCGGGTTATTGATTGTCAGTGCCCAGATGATGCGTCCTTCCTCGCTGCGCCCCACCTCTTCAAGCTTCGTCAGTTCAGGCCAGGCGGTATTGAGAGCCTTCATCGCCTCAGCCATCTTTTCGTAGCTGTAATATGAATCGAAGCGGAGGGGCACCTTCACCTCCTGCGCCTGTGTGAGCATGACAGTCAGCACCGTCAATGCAAAAATCATAAATACTCTTTTTCTATCCATGGCTCTACCCTCCGATGTTTATCGTTTCACTGTCATTGCCTGCCTGTTTCGACTCCAGCTTCAGTGTCAGAGGCCCTTTCTTCGGGCTCCTGACAAGCCAGATATACCTGGCAGATTTCAGTCCTCCCACTTCGCCGACAGGAGTCCTCTTCCTGCCGGACAGGATTTCGATGGCATCGCCCTCGAGAGTCAGGATAGCCGGTGCCGGCACCTTGTTACGTTTTCCCATGGCTATGGGAAAGGAGAGGTAACCCTCGTTGGTCACCCATGCTTCGAGCTGGTATACTCCGCCTCCCTTTCCGGTTGTCTTCACTTCGGTGATAGCCAGCCTGGGCAGTTTTTTAACCAGTTCTGAGACGTAAGGAAGTTGCAGGTTAAGGAGTGAATCCACCATGCTCTCCGGCGGTGTGTTGTCAGTGAACGGTGTGAATCCTCCTATTTCAACCTCACCGAGAGTGGGATGGTTGTAGCTCTTCCAGGGTATAAAACCGCGGCCATCCAGCCATTTATCGGAGAAAGCAAGCTGAGCCGCTTCTTTCGGGTCACCCTTCTTTTCATCTTTCTTCGGCGCTGCCATGCTCTTCATCATAGCCGCCATCTGCTCCGGTTTTATCTGTCCGTTCCTGACCATCGTCATGAGCGACTGTGCGTTGTACTGTCCAGGGGCACCGCTTTCCTTAAGGAATGCCGCTATCTTTTCTTCGCCAAGGGCGAGGAATTCATCGGAAGTCATCTTACCGAGTGATTCAGTGGTGATCCCGGTCCCCTCCTTCTTCTCCTCCTTCGGTTTGGGCAGTCCCCAGAAGTCCATTGTGAACACCGGTATCCCGAGATGATAATATCCCCACAACTCGAAGGAGCCGTCTTCCGGCTGGGCAGGGTCAAGCCTTTCGGCGGTGACGCCCTTCTTCTTCAGGTATTCCTTGTAGCCTGACGAGATTTCGTTGAAGAATGCAATATCCTCTGGCAACGGGTTAACCACTGCACCCAGTCCGAGGAAGCTGGCTATCATGCTTTCGTCGGCTGTCATGCCGGGAGGAAGCATCGGCTGCACAAGCTCAATGATCTCAGCCATTGTGTATGTACGCGACACATCAACTCCCATGGCAGTGCCTATCTCCCTGGGTATCCGGATGTTCTCCGTGTCAAGTGATCCTTTCCTGCCACCCTGCGGGGGCGAAAGCAGATAGTTCGTCTGTCCGAACGAGATCATCATTGCGATTTCAGGATGAGCAAATGCGAACTTAAGAATTGCTTCCGATTCAGGCTCCGAACCGGGATAGAGGCCGCTTCTCCTGCCGAAGCTTTTGAACAGGTGCGGGAAGTTGATGTTGACGTTCGTGCCGCCGGGCACATCCTCGTTATACTGTCCGTCACCATCGTCATCGATGCCTTCTGTATAGAGTTTATAGATTCCCTTCTCCCCTTTTGAGGCATCAGCCTTGCGCATCAGGCGTGGTTCACCCTCGAGTGGTATCCAGATGCCGTCATTGGCTTTGACCCGCATTTGTGTTATGACACCGTTGCCGTCGAGGTCGTTGTAGCCGTCCTCGTCAGTCTGATCGTCGGTGTCATCGTTGAAGGGTCTTCCGTTGCCCGGATCAGACCAGAGGGGCTTTGTGAAATAACGCGCACAGGCATCAGGATTGCCCATCGGGACTATGTACCAGGTAAGTCCGCCGTTCAGTGAAGCATCGTTTATTATGCGGGAGGCAAGCTCCAGGGCTGCTTCCGTCGCCAGCGGCGTAATCCCGGAGAAATTGGCTCCGACAAGTATCGCCGGAGCTGATGATCCGGGTTTACCTATCTCGATCATAAGCATCTCCCTGCCTCCGGGGGTAACAGCCAGCTTATGCACCTTAACAATTGACTGGTTCGCCTGGCGTAACTGTTCTATCCTGCGGTTCACCGCCGCCGGGTCGCTGTACTTTTCTGTGGCACTGACCGGCACCGGCGCCATCAGCAGCGTTGCGACAAGAAGCATCATGCCCCTCATCACAGGAAATTTTATCACATTCATCCTGAAAATTGTTTTAGGTGAAACTTGCTATTTCACTTCGATTCCAAATATCTCCCTGTAAGACTGTATGATATAATCATCAATCCATTTATAGTGTCCGGCAATGGCCTCCTTCTGCTGTTTTACATTCGCGGGGAGGGCGGAAACCAACGCAGCTGTTTTCATAAAGATCTCATCCTCGACCGGTTCCAGCTTCTGGAGTATCCCGGTTTTTTCCTTGTTGAGGAGCATTGCCACGTTTATATACTTCGGGCCTGAGCCCCTTTTGATCGGGAAAAGCTGGTTCCTGAGGGTCATTGCTGCGTCACAGAGAGGAGCGTGCATGTTCTCCTTCATGCTCACCACCGCAGGCAGGTTCTTTCCGGCACTGACCCAGACAGGGACAGCCACCGTGGTCAGAGGGAAGCCTGTCAGAGTCCACATCATTGCATTCCCGGGATTTTCACCCTTTGCAGCGCCCACCACCAGAATCACAGATGCAGTTGAAGGCCTGGGGATGAAGTCCTCGAAATACCTGAATCTTTCATCTGTCTGGCTCTCAGGAAGATTCTTGCGCAGGTCCTCTTTGGTCAGGGCATGTGACAGGTTTCGTGAAATGCTGTTGAACAGGTTCCGGGGATCAAGCTTTTTCTGAGCCAGGGCAATGTTCAGGGCAAGGCTGGCAGCTTCATACCTTATATAACCGAAGCCTGCGTCAGCAGTGCCGGTGAACGAGTGGTTGGTACGTATTAACAGACCATAGGGCGCAATAGCCGGGTCATTGGCATCGATCTTCTTAAAGCTGAAATTACCGGTCTCGTAATATGCTGCACCTCCCTGTGCGTCTATTACACCGAAGTTTGCATCGACACCCAACGGTTTGGGCATCTCAGTGAGCATCTTCTCAAAATCAGCCAGTGTGGCGCAGGTGGCCAGGGCTATTTTCATAACCTCTCCCTCGCGGTCAGCAAGCTTGGTCGTGTCACCGATATTGTTGTTATATGCTGCGGTATTCATTATGGCGAAACCTGCGGAGTTGAATCCGCCCCACACCTCGCGCTTCCATGACTCTTTTGAATCAACCAGCCCGATATAGTCGAACTTGCCGTCGTTGAAATATGCAAGTGCGTTATCGAGGGTTCCGGTGTCACGGTTCTTGTATAGCAGTGGCCTGCCATCAGGAGTGTATTTGCCTGACATCAGGAAGGTGGTACATGACCAAACCTCTCCCGTGATGCCGGCAAACAGAAAAAGGAGCGCAATAAGTGTCAGTTTCTTCATAGGGGTAAATAATTGTCTGATAAAGTTATGTTTTTTTTAACCCGTACAGGTCCGCCGGGTAACATGTTAAGATTTTTTAACCAGGAGCTTCCCTAATCCTGCATGCATCCGACAACCAATAACCGATAACCGACAACCGATAACCGACAACCGATAACCGATTGTCAATGCCTAAATAACGTTGACTCTTTTTTGATTGATTTTTATTCTTTTTTCT
>CAZWOC010000033.1:0-22942 GCA_964635655.1 uncultured Rikenella sp.
GTACGTAATGCCGCTGACCCGACTTGCTTCGCTCAGGCTGACTTCACCGTCAACCCGGTACCTCCAACAGTCGACCCAGTATTCAACCCCGTCGGGCCGTTCTGCAACGGAGCTACTATACCCGATCTGCCGCTCACTTCTACTAATGGCATTACTGGTACCTGGAGCCCGGCTATTAACAATACTGCTACTACTGAGTACACTTTCACCCCGGATGCCGGTCAGTGCGCTACCACTACTACTCTTACAATTACTGTTGTCACACCTGAATTCACCATCACCAAGACAGCAACAGAACCTGATTACGGGACACCGGGAGACGTTATTAACTATACTATAGTTGTAACCAATACAAGCAGCATCACTGAAACCGGCATAACTGTCACTGACCCGCTGACTGGCATGAACTACTCAATTGTTAGCCTCGCTCCAGGTGCTTCGGAAACTATCAGTACTTCTTATTCAGTTACACAGGCTGACATAGATGCAGGATCCGTAACCAATACCGCAGCAGCATCATATACCTGCGGTGGAATTACCTATACTGAAACTGCTGAAGAAAGTGTCCCGGCTGACCGCAGGCCTGAGCTCACCATAACCAAGACCGTTGAACCCACAGAAATAAGCGGTCCCGCTACACTCAGATACACCATTATCGTTACCAACACCGGCAACGTCAGCCTGACGGGTGTGATCCTGACTGACATCCTTACCGGTGGCGGTGCACCAATAACCCTGAGCACCACGCTCACCGACGGCGACGAAAACAGCAACAACATCCTCGATGTCGCAGAAACATGGACATACTCAGCTGTCTACAACGCTACCCAGGCTGACATCGACGCTGGCACCGACCTTGTCAACAGGGCTGAAGTACGCACAGACCAGACAACCACCCGGCAGGCTGATGCCACAACCACAATCAGCCAGACTGCCGCATGGTCAATGACCAAAACTGCAACAGAGGAGAACTATGACGCGGTGGGCGACATGATCCACTACACTATTACCCTCACCAACGAGGGCAACGTTTCCATCGGCAACGTCGTCGTAACCGATCCGGGCGCTGACGCGAACAGTATTACCTTCAGCGGTGGCGATGCCAACAGCAATAACCGTCTCGATCCCGAAGAGACATGGACCTACACCGCAACCCATACAGTCACTCTCGCTGACCTCGATGCCGGTCACTATGAAAACACCGCCACAGCCACAGGCACAACAGTGGTAGGCGTCATAGCACCCGCTGAGGGCTCTGCAGACGTCATCGGCCTGCAGAATCCGGAACTCACCATGGCCAAGACAGCCGACAGGACAGAATATGTCGCCCCGGGCGAAATAATAAACTACACCCTCACAGTAACCAACTCGGGCAATGTGACCGTCACAGACATCACCCTGTCCGACCCGAATGCCACCACCATGACATGCGCCGGTGCACCCTTCACCCTCGTCCCGGGGGCCACCGCCAGCTGCACCGCAACGCACACTGTCACAATGGATGACATCTTCAACGGCACCGTGGTCAATATCGCCGCAGCAACAGGGACAGCTCCGTCGACAGCACCTGTTGACACAACCAGTAACGAGGTCACCATAAGGCTACACAACCTGCCGCCCACAATTACATGTCCGGCCCCGATTATCACAGAAACCAGCGCAACAACCTGCGATACACTTATCACCGGTGGTCTGACTGCAACCTATGATGACCCGAACATGAACATTGCATCTGTGACATGGGAGATGACCGGCACCACTACAGCCACCTCCCCGGTAACAGGCATCAATGACATAACCGGGTACAGGTTCAACCTTGGGGTCACCACCGTGACATACACCGTAACAGACGCCCTTGGCCTCTCAGCAAACTGCAGCTTCACGGTGACCGTCGAGGACAAGACTGCACCCACAGCTATCTGCAGGGACATCGAGATACCACTTGACCTTGCCACCGGCCACGCAACGATCACAGCTGCAGACATCGACGGTGGCAGCTACGACAATTGCACGCTTGCGTCACTCACAGCCAGCAGAACTGAATTCGACTGCACCGACCTCGGCGCCAACACCGTGACTCTCACAGCCACTGACGCTGCCGGCAACACCAATGAGTGTACAGCAACCGTTACCGTCCGCTATGCTGTCAACCCGAATCCTACAGTCACACCTGCCGAAGACGTCATCTGCAACGGAGAGACCATCAACCTGGCTCTGACCAGCCAGATCCCGTCCACCACATGGACATGGCACGTCAACTCTCCGGCAGGTATCACCGGGGCCGCCGATGACAACACCGGCACACAGACCACAATAAGCCAGACGCTCTTTAACTCGGCCAATGGAGCACGCCAGCTGATATACAATATCACCCCAAGAGTCTACGGCGCATGCGAACTCGAGCATATCACCGCTCAGGTATGGGTCAATCCGATACCGGCCATGGAAGCTGAATCAGCAGACACAATACTCTGCTACGGCGAATCCACAGTCATTAATGTCACCAGCCTGAATCCGCAGGTGCAGGGTCAGTGGGTCTATGACCTTACGGTCGAAGCCGAACCCGGTGTCACAGGATTCACAGCCAACGGCAGAGTCACCTCACCCGAAGACCTGACTGAAACACTTTACAACACCGCTGCAGCTGACATGAAGGTGACCTACAGCTTCACCCCGCGCATCATCCTGCCTGACGGAAGCCATGAATGCGAGGGCGAGACCGTGACTGTCGTCCTGACAGTCCACCCGCTGATCACATACGACACTGAACTCTCTGACTACAACGGCTATAACGTCAGCTGCTACGGTTACAACAACGGTTCCATGAAGCTCACCCCGACAATCGATCTGGCTCCGTTCAGCTACAACTGGAGAGGTCCGCGCGGTTTCACAGCAACAAACAATACAGGGTTCGTACAGAATCTCTATGCCGGAGATTACATCATTACAATTACCGACAGGAACGGATGCCAGGTGACAGACACAATCACAATCACTGAGCCGGGCAGACTCAGCATGACGTTAGAACCTTCGGTCAGCAATGACCAGCTGTTCAATATCAACTGTCACGGAGCAAGTACCGGATCAGTGCTGGTCGGTCCCGTCAACAACGTCGGCAGCGTCAACTACATCTGGATGGATATGGTCACCAGTGAGAGCCTCAGGACCAACATGGCCGCCGGCACATATCGCCTTACAATCATTGATGCAAACAGCTGCCGCGCAGACTCCTCGATAACCCTGACCGAGCCTGAACCTATTGAAATGGCATTCAACGTGACACATGCATACTGTCCCGATATGCCTGACGGTGAGATCGTCCTTACTGTCTCTGGCGGATCACCGCTTGGCGGATATACCTTCCAGTGGTCAGACGGAGCCACAACCCAGGATCTCGCAGGCATCCTCCCGGGGCTCCACACAGTGGCCGTTACCGACTATAACGAATGTACTGTATCAGGTTCAACCCTCGTAAGACCGAAGAATGAGATATGCCTCATTATTCCTGAAGCCTTCTCGCCGAACGGCGACGGATATAATGACACCTGGGAGGTGGGTCATACGGATCTGTATCCCGAAATGGAGATAAAAATCTTCAACAGATGGGGTCAGAAACTTTGGGAATCTGAGGCCGGATATCCTCACCCATGGGACGGCAGAAGCAATGGAGCAAAACTCCCGATTGACTCATACCACTATGTAATAGACCTAAGAAACGGTTCGAGACCAATTATCGGTACCATTACAATTGTTTACAGCTCAAATGGGAACTAAAGCAGAAACTACCTGAAAGTGAAGAAGATAATTTACATATTACTCCTTACCCTTGTCGCCACGCAACTGACAGATGCCCAGCAGATGCCTGTATACAGCCAGTACATGTACAACAGGTTCCTGATAAATCCCGCTGCCGCGGGAAGCGAGGGCTATACCAGCTTCAACGTCACGGCACGGGAGCAGTGGGTCGGTTATGCAGGTGCCCCGAGGACCTACTCTCTGAGCTACCAGACAAGGTTCACGAAAAAGAAATCAGGTTTTCGCGAGAATATCTTCGGTAAATCGAGATACCATGCGAAGACCGAGGGAAGGACCGGACTTGGTCTCGGGGTCTTCAGCGACCAAAACGGACTGGTCCAGAGGACCGGATTCCAGGCTGCATACTCATACCATATATGGGTGCAGGACTATACGCAGCTATCGATGGGTCTCGCTGCCACATGCTATCACTACATTGTTAAAGCGGACCAGGAGAGCTTCCTCGATCCGTCGGAGCCGTGGCTGACAGACAATCTGCGTAAGGGAATATTTATCCCTGACGTGAACTTCGGGATGTATCTGCTTAATGACAGGTACACAATCGGTTTCTCGGCAGAGTCAATGGTTGGCGCTGCAGCGCGAATCGGTGACGGAATCGTCGATACCCTGAAGGCTTATGACAGGTTCCGCATGTCGCGACATTATTACGTTTTCGGCTCATACAGTTTCCTTACAAGGAAGAAAATGGAGATCGAACCGTCGATCCTTCTTAAGATGTCAGAGCAGGTCCTTCCCCAGGCTGATATAGGAGTTACATTCAACTATGACCAGTCGTTCTGGCTCGGGGCAGCCTATCGTACCGGGGGCTATTACGGAAGAGGAAGCTACGGCGCCGTAATCGGTAATGTCCGGTTCAGGTTCGCGAACATGTACCTGGGGTACTCTTATGATTACACTCTCAGTGAGATCGAAAGAGCTACAAGCGGGTCACACGAGATTGTGCTTGCGCTGAAGCTCGGCAGCGGCAGTAAGAAATACAGGTGGCTGGACAGGTACTAGGGGCTGAAGGTCTGAGAGTCTGAGAGTCTGAGAGTCTGAGGGTCTGAGGGTCAGTGACTGAAGGTCGGAAGGTCGGAACTGTCGTGCGGCCAACGAATTCCAACCAGTAGCCATCATAATCACATTATGGATGCTTCTTCACCAGCAATGCCACATTCTCCACATGAAACGTATGCGGAAACATGTCAACCGGAGCAATGCGCACAACGTCATAACCTGCTGAGAGTATTTCCAGATCACGCGCCTGGGTGGCCGGATTGCAGCTTACATATACAATTCTTTCAGCACCGGACCGAAGCATCGCGAGGGTCACATCGCCGTGCATACCTGCCCGCGGCGGATCAGTGATAATCACGTCAGGTGTCCCGCGCTCGCGGAAAAGACCATCCGTAAGGGTATCCTTAATGTCACCGGCAATGAAAAAAGTATTTGCAATGCCATTCTCGGCGGCATTGACCCTCGCATCAGCAACAGCCTCCTCGATATATTCTATGCCTGTCACCTTCGCCGCCTGTGACGCCAGGTAACATGCAATGGTGCCCGTCCCGGTATAAAGGTCGTACACGTTCTCACTGCCCGTCAGCTGCGCAAACTCCTTCACCACACCGTACAGCCGCACCGCCTGACCACTGTTGGTCTGGTAGAACGACTTCGGGCCCACCCTGAACCGCAGTCCGTCCATCACCTCCGTGATATACATGCTTCCGGCAACATGAACCGGCTGCAGGTCGGCGATGCTGTCGTTGCGCTTGGTGTTGATCATACTGTAGAGCGAGGTTATTTCCGGGAATCGTTCAGTCATAAACCGGAGCAGGTTATCCCGCTCTGCGGGAAATGCATCGGTAGTCACAAGGACAACCATCACCTCACCGGATGATGATCTCCTGACAATCATATTTCTCAGGAAGCCGCGATGCTCGCGGAAATCGTAAAAACGCAGTTTGTGTTCGAGAGCGTACCTCCTCACCTCGTTGCGGATGGTGTCAGCCGGCTCAGACATAAGACGACACTCACTGATATCCAGTATCTTATCGAATATTCCTGGGATATGAAACCCGAGAGCAGGACCGGGAGCCGTACCAACCACTGCCGCATCAGCACCAGCAACAGCTGCATCAGCCACGGCAGCATCAGCATCAGCATCAGCCACAGCCGTACCAGCCACTGCCGCATCAGCATCAACATCAGCCGCATCAGCTACGGCAGCATCAGCTACGGCAGCACCTGACCTTATCTCCTCCCGTGTCATCCAGCGGCGCTCCGAGAATGTGAATTCAAGCTTGTTCCTGTAACCGAAAATCTTTTCTGAACCCAGAATAGGGTCAATCTGCGGAAAATTTAAATGCCCGATGCGGGTCAGATTGTCAGTCACCTGCTTCGCCTTGTAATACAACTGCTGCTCATAAGGCAGATGCTGCCACCGGCACCCGCCGCATACACCGAAATGCCTGCACTGCGGTTCCACCCTCTCGGGCGAAGGAGTGACAACCTCCAGCACCACCCCCTCCATGTACCGCTTCTTCTTTTTCGTGACACGTACATCCACCACATCGCCCGGAATCATCCCCGGCACGAAAAGAACCATGTCATCGACCTTAGCGATAGCGTTGCCCTCTGATCCGATATCGGTTATCCTGACGCCCCTGAGCACGGGCAGCTGCTTTTTCCTTCCCACCCTTTTCTACCTGTATGTTTTTAGAAATTCATACCCTGCAAACAATGCAGGCACAGCAGCTTCCGAATGACCAAGGCCATCCAGTGTCACATAAAAGCATGTAGTCGGACTTGTACCCGAACCAATCATTATGTTATACTGACTCTGCGAGATAGCAGGCATAACATAACTATCGGCCGTGCCGTGCATCAGGAGAAGCGGCACTTCACAATCCCATCCATATATACTATTGTCGCGCAGAGCATTACGAATACCCTGGTACTTTTGATCGGTCTCTGCGCCAGAGAGATACTCAGCATTGAAGAGTCCTGAAATGCTGGTGGTAAGCTGGCTGTTTATCTGTTCCGACGAGTGCTTGCCGTCATAGAGACCTGGTATCACAGATGCATACTGACTGTTAAACATATCTGTCAGTTCATTTGGGTAAAGATCATAGGTTGTGTAGGCATTGGCTATGTATCCCAGGAAAACCGGCATGGGATATTCTGTCAGTCTTGTAACTTCCGTGTTGAAATGTCTCAGGTCGTAAGGTCCGGCTCCGCATGACGCTGCCTTAACTGTAAACTCTGACGAATACTCCTGCTCGATTGCCCTGAGCAACGCCATTGTGGCCCATCCGCCCTGAGAATACCCCAGCAGGTAGCAATCAGTAGTAACCGTGATATCCTTTGCAACATCCTCGTCAAACTCGGCAACAGCACGGAGCATGTCAACCACGCTCTGTACGGTCGACTCCTTATGCAGGTATGGATGCACCATGGAACTGGATGCACCGAATCCGAGATAGTCGGGCAGAAGTACCACATACCCTGCAGAAGCGACATACTCAATCATCTGGAAACCAAGATTCTGAGGATCAGCAGTCGGAGCTGCCGAGTGAAGAGTGTTGGTGCCGTTCTGGAATGACAGAATAGGATATGTACCAGGAGAAGTAGGTGCGCAGATCAGTCCTGAGGCAACAACCGGCTCGCCCTTGAACTCAGTATTGTAGGTGACTGAGTAAACATTAACTCCGCTGATGACGTCGGCAGCCAGTTCTGCGGCGGCCTGGTACTGCGTGGAGGCCAGCGTAAGGACATTGATTATGTTATCCTTTGTCCTGACCATCTCCAACTCACTTGAGATGAGGTAAATATTATCCTCAAAGGGATCAGGCTGCTCCTCGCGGCACGACTGAACCGTCAGAAGCGGGATCAGCAGCATTAGAAGCACTACCTGGTTAAGCTCGAATTTGAGTTTGCTTTTCATGACTTTCATAATTATCTGCAATAATAACGGAAAATTGTAACATTGAGTATCAGGTGGGGTTGGGTGCGGAGGGTGAAGGTCATAATCCTGCAACCCCTACAAGCCAGAATTCCCCGCAGGTGATCCGGCATTGTTATACGGGGCAAGTCTGCCAGAAGTCCCCGCCGGTGATCCGGCATTGTTGAACAGGGCAAGTCTGCCAGAAGTCCACGCAGGGGATCCGGCATTGTTGTAAAGGGCAGGTCTGTCAGAAGTCCACGCCGGTTATCCGGCATTGTAATCTGCCTGCCGTCCTCCGGTCTGCCTGCTCTACACCAAACCATGATTTTGCATATATTTGCGGATTCAAATAAACGGCACAATGGTCTCCGTCAACAATGTATCCCTCCTCTTTGGCAGCTTCGTCCTCCTTGATGAAGTTTCCTTCCTCATCACAAGGCAGGAACGCATAGGTCTGACAGGAAGGAACGGCGCAGGCAAATCGACCCTGATGAAGATCATTGCCGGGCTCCAGGAACCCACCTCAGGCAGTATAGAGCGTCCCAGGGAGATGACAATAGGCTATCTCGAACAGCAGATGAAGATCTCCGACACCACTACGGTCCTCGAGGAGGCTCTCACTGCATTCACCGAGCTGCGCAGCCTGGAACAGGAACTTGCGGATATCACTCACCAGGTGGCAACCCGCACTGACTATGAGAGCGAAAGCTACCATCAGCTGTGTGACCGTCTGCATACCGTTGGTGAGCGTCACAGCCTCCTCGGAGGAAGTGACTATGTTGCGCTGGCCGGGCAGACACTTAACGGCCTCGGATTCAGCGCGAAGGACTTCGACCGCCCTACGCGGGAGCTCAGCGGCGGATGGCGCATGCGAGTAGAACTGGCAAAAATCCTCCTCCGCAAACCTGACCTGATCCTACTCGATGAGCCCACCAACCACCTTGACATTGAATCGATACTGTGGCTCGAGGGATTTCTCGAGACTTATCCCGGCGCCGTATTGCTGGTGTCGCATGACCGCACCTTCCTTGATAATGTGACCCGCCGCACAGTGGAGATCAGCCTTGGGAAGATCTATGATTACCGTGTGCCTTATACAAAATATACAGAGCTCCGGCGTGAGCGTCGTGAGCAGCAGACAGCCGCATACCGCAACCAACAGAAGATGATCGATGACACTGAAAAGTTCATCGAGCGGTTCAGGTACAAACCCACCAAGGCGGTGCAGGTGCAGAGTAAAATAAAGCAGCTTAAAAAACTGGAGCGCATAGAGATTGAAGACGAGGACACCTCGGCGATGAATATCCGGTTCTCCCCCGCCCCGAGATCGGGAACCGTAGTGGTTGAAGCCGATGAAGCTTCGAAGCGCTATGGCAACCACCTCGTCCTGGATAGAATCTCAATGAAGATCGAACGTGGTGAGAAGGTGGCCTTCGTCGGCCGGAACGGCGAAGGGAAAACCACCCTTGCCAGGATGATCCTCGGCCAGATCGACTTTGAAGGAATCCTGAAAAGGGGCCACAACGTATCAATCGGATATTTCGCCCAGAACCAGGACGAACTGCTTAATGATGACATGACCGTTTTTGATACGGTAGACAGGATTGCGGTGGGTGACATCCGCACGCGCCTGCGTGACATCCTCGGCGCATTCCTCTTCCATGGTGATGACATCGACAAGAAAGTCAAGGTACTGTCCGGCGGCGAACGGTCAAGGCTGGCAATTGTCCAGCTGCTGCTGGAACCGTATAACCTGCTGCTCCTCGACGAGCCCACAAACCACCTTGACATACGCTCAAAGGAGATCCTCAAGCAGGCTCTGATCAAATTTGATGGCACATTAATTGTGGTTTCACACGACAGGGATTTTCTTGACGGCCTGGTCGGCAAGGTTTACGAATTCCGGCACAGGAAGATCAAAACTCACCTGGGCGGAATCGCGGAATTTCTGAGAGCCAGGAAGATAGAGTCGCTCAGAGACCTTGAGAAGAAGTCGCCGCAAGCTACGGCCACGACCAATGGTGGGCAGGGTGCGCCCCATGGGGCGAAAGCAGGGCCGGGAGCCGGGAAGGGAGCATCGCCAGTTGGTAAAGCAGGCCAGGGTGCCGGGAAGGGAGCATCGCCAGCCGGGAAAGCAGGCCAGGATGCCGGAAGGGGAGCATCGCCAACTGGTAAAGCAGGCCAGGGTGCAGGGAAAGGAGCATCGCCAGAGGCGAAACTTAACCAGGATGCAGGGAAGGAACAACCTGAGACGAAAGAGAACCACGGAACGGGAAGGTTGATTCGGCCCGCTACGAAGGCAGCACTTTCATACCAGGAGAAAAAGGAGACAGAAAGAGTCCTGAGACGGCTGCAGAAACAGGTGAATGAGGCTGAGGCACAGATTACAGCCACAGAACAGGAGATAGCAGCAATGGATGCACGTCTTTCTGCCGGTGACCAGGCAGTGATAAGTGACCCGGCGTTCTACAGTTCCTACGATGAAAAGAAAAAGAGACTGGAGAAACTTATGGAACAGTGGGAAGATGCCCATACGGAGCTCGAGAGCTTCCAAACGGAATATATGAACAACAATGATACTGTTTGAAAGAAAATACCCGGTCAATATCTTTAATACCGATATTACAGGTCGACTCAGTCCCGGAGCACTCTTCAGCTTCTTCGAGGATCTGGCAGGCCGTCATGCTGCAGAACTGGGCTGGGGCCGCGATGACCTGATGGCCTCCGGCGGATACTTCTGGGCTCTGTCACGCATGATAGTCAAAATAGAACACCTTCCGAAGGTATGGGACGAGGTCACCCTTCGTACCTGGCCCCGCGGCACAGAATCGATCTTTGCTCTGCGTGACCTCGAGATGTATGATGAATCCGGAACAAAAATCGTCGGAGCCTCATCTTCCTGGGTGATAGTCGACTACAGCACACGCAAGGCACAACGTCCTGACAAGGCTCTCTCAACACTGAACCTCGACTTCCCCGAACAAAGAGCTACCGGGACAAATGCCAGGAAAGTGCCTCCGCTTCCGGCAGGTGATCATCGCCTGACAAGGCTGAAGGTCAAGCTCGATGACATCGATGTGAACAGACATGTCAATAATGCCAGGTATGTCCACTGGGCGGTAAATTGCCATGACCCTGAATTCATCAGCCTCCACACACCTGAAATAATCGAGGTGAATTACCTCCTTGAAGGGCATCAGGACGAGATGATAAACATCCTTACCGCTACCTGCAACGGCACGGAAAACGACTTCATCCACTCCGTTACCCGGGAAACAGACGGTACCGAGCTTTGCCGTCTGAGAATGAGATGGAAAGCTAATGATCAATGAAATCTTTATTACCTTTATGGCATGACAAGGCGTCTCATATATAAAAATGCCGCGCTCGCGGTGATTGTGACACTCACAGTGCTGATGACATCATGTGCCGTGACCCAGAACGTGACCGACACAAAGGACATGTCATATATTTACAACCCGGCAAAAAGTGTATATACCCCTTTCATTACCGTTTACAACGAAGACTCTGAGACATCCGTGATGAACATCAGTATTCTCCGTGGTGAGTTATATTTTACCGAGGCTAACGCCGAAGGGGTACCCATGGCTTCTGTACTGGTTTCTGTAAGGCTCTTTGACAATACTTTGGGAGGTGTGCTTGCTGATACTGCAACTTATAAGTACGATATCAAAAGGGAGGATATCGGCGGTGAGTATGCTTTCCGTATCCCGCTCACCACTCATGACGGCGGTTCATACACAACTGAGATTAAGATCGTTGATCTTATACGGCAACGCACCCAGCAGATGTTCGTTGATTTTGAAAGAACCGGGCGGTACAGCGGGCTGAATTATAAAATCCGTGATCACTTCAGCAACAACGAGATTTTCAGTCATGTGTTAAGGCGTGACCAGTACATAAACGTCATGGCCCCTTCACTACGGCCCGATACTCTATGGCTGTTTTACTACAAGTCTGTGACAGCATTGCCTCCGGCCCCGTCGACTATCCTGCCGGAAGTGACAGTGGCGCCTGAGCCTGAAGCAATAATTCCGCTGGCTTATTCCGATACCCTTCCGATGATGTTTCCCAACGAGGGTATTTACTTGATTTCGGTTGACAGCCTCGTTCGCGAAGGGCTTGTCCTTTATAATTTCGGCCCTGACCATCCGACAATGACAAGCCCGGAGACAATGATCCCTCCGCTGGCATACCTTGCCACACCTGAGGAGATGGAGGAGATGCTCACTGCCGGGAAACCCAAACTGGCCCTCGATAAGTTCTGGCTTGACCGGACAGGAAGCATTGAAAGATCCAAGGAACTGATCAGAATTTACTATAACCGCACCCTCTTCTCGAACTTCTACTTCACCTCCTACAAGGCCGGATGGCTTACTGACAGGGGGATGATTTACATTATGTACGGTCCGCCCGACAAGGTTTACAAGAACGCCGAGGGCGAAAGCTGGGGCTATAAGAAACCAGCCGTGAAGAGCCGCTGGGGATCGCGCTATACGATGGAAGACCAGTACCTGTGGTTCAATTTCCGCAAACAGAAAAGCCTGTTCTCAGACAACGATTTTGTACTTAACCGTGCCGGAACCCCTGTCAGCTATTGGGATATTGCCGTTGCGCGCTGGCGCGAAGGCAAAGTATTCAGGCTCGACAACCCGCAGGAACTTCAATGAAAAAACAGGGGACTGCAATGATGAAAAGCTTTAAGGCATCCGGACCCCGCAAATTATAAAAGCCACAATGATCCACAGCGAAAAGGAATTTATTTTCGGAATGCACCCTGTCATGGAAGCAATCCGGGGAGGCAGGCAGATTGACCGTGTTCTTGTCCGTCAGGGACTCCGGGGAGGACAATACCACGAGCTGATGCAGGTGGTTAACGAATTTGCCGTTCCGTGGCAGGTGGTGCCACAGGAGAAACTTGACTACATCACCCGCAAGAACCACCAGGGAGTTATAGCATGGCTCTCGGCAATAGAATTCCAGAATATTGAGAGCATCCTGCCCCGGATCTTCGAAGAGGGTGGTGACCCCCTCCTGCTGATGCTCGACGGCGTAAGTGACGTGCGTAACTTCGGAGCAATTGTCCGTTCGGCTCTGTGTTTCGGCGCCCACGCTGTAATTATCCCCGAAAAGAACTCCGCCAGGATATCAGCCGATGCCGTCAAGGCATCAGCAGGAGCCCTCAGTACATTCCCGGTATGCCGGGTAAAGAGCCTTACAAAATGCCTTACATATCTTAAGGAATCAGGACTGAAGGTCGCCGCTGCGACTGAAAAGGCTGAACATCAGATCAGTGCCGCTACGCTGACAGGTCCTCTGGTTGTCATACTCGGCTCGGAAGAGAAAGGAATCAGCCGCGAGCTGCTGGGACTGTCCGACACACAGGTTTCAATTCCTATAACCGGTGCCATCGGTTCACTGAACGTGTCGGTTTCAGCCGGGATCATCCTGTATGAGGTCGTGAGGCAGAGGGGAACAAGGTAGATGTGGGATCTGTGATTTGCGACTTGCGACTTTCGATCTTCGTCTTGCGATCTTCGTCTTGCGATGCATGATAATTGCCAACCGACAACCGATAACCGATAACCGGTACTCCTGCCTCTCCTGCACCAAATCATTCTTTCAAATATTTTATAGTTTTACAACATATTCCCGGGAAGCATTAGCCTGACTTTTGTCATTTTTTCCGGGGGTTCCGCGTAAGCATCTTTATAGCTTCAATTCTACGGAATCCAAACCCCTGCTTAAATAACCAAAAATGAATGATGAAAGGTACAAAAAGGACTATTCTTCCAAAAAGAATAGTGTCAATATTACACTAATTCAATCTGATCCGGAATCATGCATTGCAAAGCCGATAGTAACAATTGAAATTGCTTTTTGAATATATTCTCTAACCTTTTTTATCCACACCAAATTACCATGAACAAAAGTTGCAAAAAATCAGACTCGGTACGCAGGTTTCCCTGGTACAGACTGTCTGTGACCTTATTGTTAGCTGTCATGGGTCTGGGCCTCTTCGGTCAGACACGGCAGATAACAGGTTCTGTTTATGATGCCAGCACAGGGGAGGCTATTCCCGGGGCATCAGTCTTTATCCAGGGTACCACTACCGGTACGGTCAGTGATCAGGATGGCCGGTTTACACTGTCAGTCCCTGCCAATGGCAAGACTTTCTCAGTGTCATTCATCGGTTACCGTACCCAGGAGATAACAATTGACGGAAGCGCTTCCTACACTGTCAGGCTGCAGCCTGCTGACCAGATGATGGATGACATTGTAGTGATGGCTTACAGCGTTCAGAAGAAATCTTCAATCACCGGCTCAGTAGGTCTTGTAAAGGCTGACAAGCTTGACAAGATCCAGGCTTCCTCCTCTTCACAGGCACTCCAGGGGATGATAGCAGGGGTACAGGTGCGTAACAACGTTGGTGCACCCGGAGCTGAGGCCGAGATACTTATCAGGGGTATCGGCTCCTACGGCGCCAGCAATGAACCTCTGTATGTGGTTGACGGTGTTGCATATGAAGGAGGGTTGTCATCTATCAGCCCCAATGACATTGAAAGCATCTCAATCCTTAAGGATGCAGCCTCAACCTCACTGTATGGTTCGCGTGCCGCAAACGGTGTTGTTGTGGTCTCTACCAAAACCGGTAAATCACAGAAACCGGTCGTGAACTTCACATCAAAGTTCGGGACATCAAACCTTGCCGTTGCAATGCCAAAGCGTGCAACCGGACAGGAACTCCTTGAGCTTACCTGGGAAGCACGTTACCTTGATGCAACCCGCGGGATTGGAATGGCACAGATGGATGACGCAGCTGCAAGGGCATACGCCTCTGCACACGTACTTGATTTCTGGTACAGGTCATTTACAGGCGACGATGGCGTTTACTATATTTCCAAGTTCACCAACCCTGACGGCTCTCCTGCCATGGAGCCCGTTGGCACAGATGGCAAAATGAAGCCCGGGCTTGTTGATGCATGGGCTGACGGAGGCAACTGGGACGACCTTTTCACCAACAAATTAAGGCAGGAATACAACGTTGACCTCAGCGGTATGGCATCGGATGGGAAAACGAAATACTTCCTCTCCGGTTCATACCTCAATGACCCCTCATCATACCTTATTCAAAAGTTCAACAGGTGGTCAGGAAGGGCAAACGTCAGCTCGGCTGTAACCAAATGGCTTGAAGTGGGTCTTAACCTGAGTTATACAGAGTCGACAAGGGACCTGAGCACATATTCCGGCGGTGTACGCGTGGCAAGGATCATGCCTGAGCTTTACACTCCGTGGACAAGGAACATTGACAACTCCGACTACGTATACACGGTCAACGGCAACAAAATACCCGATATGGGAACTTACCGTACTATATGGGCCGGTTACAACCCGATGGCCAACCTGGGAACAAAATCAAATAACCCTGATAACATGACCTTCTCATACCGTGACGAAAACAACGTAAGCGGTATGGCATACCTCCAGCTCAACCTGGCAAAAGGTCTTAAGTTCAAAACCAACGGCAGTTATGAGGTTATCACCAGGAACAATCAGTATTTCTGGTCAAGTACATACGGCCTTGAAACCGTTTTGTCATACATACAGGGGACCGGTGAACTGAAGGCTCCAAGTGGCAACAGCGCCCAGAAAGATACCTGGCAGAGAAAAGTATATACAATAAACAACCTTCTGACTTACCAGAAGACTCTTGGCGCCGGGCACAACATTAACCTCCTTGCAGGCCAGGAAAGCCATTCATGGTATGAAAACTGGTTTGGTGCCTACGGCGACGGAATCATGGTTGAAGGACTCTACGAAGTCAATAACGTGACCCGTGGCAAGGATGTCTGGGGCGGTGAAAACGGATACCGTCTCCTCTCCTTCTTCGGTGAAGCAAGGTATGATTTCAATGAAAAGTACTTCCTGACAGGAAGTGTCCGTACAGACGGTTCCTCAAGATTCGCTCCCGAGAACCGCTGGGGTAAATTCTGGGCTGCATCTGCCCTCTGGTCAATCAGTTCCGAAGACTTTATGTCAGGAACATCCGACTGGCTCAATGACCTTAAACTCAAGGCCAGTATTGGTACAACAGGTAATGACAGGGTCAGCTATTATGCATACCAGGGCCTTTACGGGCTTGGTGACTTTAACGGTGCAGGAACGGCAAGTCTCAGCAGGTATCCGACACCGAGCCTCCTGTGGGAAAAGAACATCCAGTTCAATACCTCCCTCTCTTTCCGTCTCTTCAAGACACTGTCCGGTGAGATTGAATATTTTGACAGGACTTCCGATGACCTGATTTTCAGCCGCTCACTGCCTCCCTCAACCGGTTGGTTCGGCGGTATCGAACAGAACGTCGGTAAAATGAGAAATAACGGCGTTGAGGTCTCACTCTCAAAACCGATTATAAGCAATGGCGATTTCACATGGAACATTGACGCCAACTTCACCTACATAAAGAATACGATGGTAAGCCTGCCTGACGGCGATATTTATTATACTGACGGAGTAGGTAACTTCAGAATCACCGAAGGCAGGTCGAGGTACGAATTATGGATGGTCGGCTTTGCAGGCATTGACCCTGAAGACGGACGTAACTGGTACTGGAAGAAGATATTCAAGACCGACGGTGAAGGCGCAATAGTATATGATGAAAAGGGAGCTCCCCTTGTCGAAAGCTGGGAAAAAACCAAAGATTACAGTTCAGTCAACAATGACCTTCAGCGTGACTGGAAAGGCTCAACATTGCCATGGGGTTATGGTGCTGTTACCAATACCTTCAAATACCGTGATTTTGACTTCTCATTCATGTTCTACTACAGCCTCGGTGGCAAGATGATTGACCAGATGTACCGTGAGGCCATTAACTTCCGCGGTGGCTTTGGACTTGCATCAGAACTAATTGAGGACAGGTGGACACCGGAGAATCCCAACGGAACAGCTGTTGGCCGTTATTCAGTAAATGACCAGGCCAATATCATCCGTGTTTCTGACCAGATCATCTTTGACAATTCATATGTCCGCCTTCGTAACATCAGCGCCGGATACAACGTGCCGGAAAATGTTCTCAAACGGATCGGACTGACAAAAGCCAGGGTCTTTGCTTCGGCTGATAACCTCCTTACTTTTGGCAAGGCTGCAAAAAGAGGAACAGACCCGGAAATTAACATCAACGGTGTTGCCCAGGACGGTAACGTCGGATATGCTGTTGATGACCAGTGGGGCCCAAGAAAAGTATTTATCACAGGTATTCAGGTGTCATTCTAATTCCTGGCAAACTGTACAAAAAGTTACAAAATCATGAAAGATAAGTTAATAACAATAATATGTGCCATCCTGATAGCCGGCACTTTCGGCTGCGAAGGATTCCTTGACACAAAGCCGGCTGATGAAATCTCAGACGAGCTTATCTCACAGGATGTGGCAAAACTTGAGATGGTTCTCATGAACGCCTACCAGGACCTTTACGGTGGTGAAGGATTCGGATACCGCGGATTGATAGGCCTGCAACTCTACCAGGATCTCAGGGGACTGGATGTTGTAAGTGTTGACATCGGAACTGGCTGGGACTACCAGTACATATACCAGTACTACCCCACCGTAACTGAAGCATCAGGGTCCGTTTCATATTTCTGGAACTACTTTTACCAGGAGATAAGGCAGCTCAATACTGTCCTTAAGTATATTGATGATGCCCCGGGGTCAGATGATGTAAGGAAGAGAGTGAAGGGTGAAGCCCTCTCCCTCCGTGCTTACTGCTATTTCTGCCTCGCTCAGTTATACCAGCAGACCTACGCAGGCAACGAAGACCTGAAGAATGTTATTCTCCGTACAGAACCTGTTGACCCGGCTGATGTAAATATGGGAAGAGCCTCCACCCGTGAGGTGTATGACCTTATCAGGGCTGATCTCAACACTGCTATCGGACTCCTGGAACCTGCCGCCGGATCTCCTTCAATGCATATAAACAAGAACATTGCACAGGCAATCCTGGCCAAGGTCTCTCTGGTTACAAACGAATGGACCATTGCCGAAAACATGGCTAACCAGTCAAGACAGGGTTTTGGCCTGATGAATGCAACTGATTATCTGTTGGGATTCTCTCTCAATCCTTACATGGGTGATGAGAATAACCCCGAATGGATGTGGTACCTGCCGCAGACTGAAACAACCTCTGTTGGTGATGCAACACCAATGGCATCATGGGGCAACAGGAACCGCAGCAGCATCAAATGGGAAACTGATATGGTCTTTGCAAATGAAGAGCTTCTTAACCTGTATGAAACAGGTGACATAAGATTCGCACAGTTCTGGCAGAGAAATGACCGTGCCAACCCCGCAACAGGTCAAAATTACTGGACCTCGAACAAATACAGCGAGTTCTTTAACGGCCCGTTCAGCTCGTCAAACTCGATGTCTCCCGGTGGTCGGAAGATCAACCCCAACTATACCGGCACCAATCCGAGCGCAGATGACATTTATAATATGTGTTCAGACAACGCAATTCCAACCACCTATATTGGTCAGCTTAACCTGATCAGGGCTGCCGACATGCTTCTTGTTGAAGCTGAGGCCAAGGCCCGCCAGGCTGGAAAAGAGGGTCAGGCGCTTACACTGCTGAATGAACTGAGGGCTAAGAGAAATGCAAGCACACTTACCGGTCTTACCGGAACGGCTCTTATTGACGAGATACTCAAAGAGAGAAGAAGAGAGCTTTACGGTGAAGGAACCATCCTGTTTGACCTTATCAGAACCAAGCAGGGTCTTGTGCGCAGCGCCACCCATTCAACCCGGGTCAATATCCCGGCAGGTGACTACCGCTTCATTTCACAGATACCTTCTGCAGAGTTTACCTATAACAAGGCTCTGGACATTAACCTTGACCAGAACCCGGTTTCAGGAACCGCAATTCCCGCGAATATGACCGCCGGAAAATAATTTTAAAAAGTCCCCGGCAATATTCCGGGCACTGTTAAATAAGACAGGAGGAAAACGAAATACGTTTCCTCCTGTTTTTTTTTATCAGGCAGTAGGCAATAGGCAGTAGGCAATAGTGAAATTTTACAACCAGTTATACGGACTGCAAGACCGCAAGACCAGGGCCAAGCGTAAAGAAATGACCCGGTGGGTCATTTTAGCGCAGGAGCCAGCTTGCAGGGCCGGTATCGCGCAGCGACAGACCTTCAGACCTTCAGACCTTCAGACCTTCAGACTTTCAGACTTTCAGACTTTCAGACCTTCAGACTTTTATACAATCAGCCCCCTGATCCTGTCATCCAGCTGTTTCTGGTCAGCAGTGAATGATGCCAGCCCGGCAAGAGTCAGCAGGGTGTCCGGTGCAAGCTTCCCATCAAGAATCTTCTCCCTCCATGATGAGAGCACAGGTATCTTCCCTTCGGCTGCTATTGTCTCCTTCTCGCTTGTATCCAGCACAGGGAACATGTCACCCAATCCGGCCTCATGAGCCCGCGCAACAATCTCCTCACCATAGGCAGGCAAATCTTTCCCGAGCCTCCTGCCAAGCTCGGCAACAGTTCTCGGCACCTCCCAGAACTTCTCGATCCCCAATCCGGCAGAATCGTCGTTGAGGGGAACATCATAGCGCCGGTTCAGCCTGCTGTCGAAAAGGCCTCCGAGCGATTTGCGTCCTGCAGACGCCACCTTCGGAGGAATTGTATAGACATCCGTTCCAGCCAGCAGGTCAAGCTGGGTATAATTTCTAAGGCTGGCTGCTATCTGTCTTGTCTTCGAGCCCGTCTCAGCGGATAACCTTGTCACCCATGACTGTGACGAGAGCACTGCATTTTCTCCTGCACCGCTGCCATCACCCAGCTTGTTATCAGCAATGAATGCTCCTATTCTTCCAAGGAATACATTGAGGTAATCAGGCCGTGCAACCAGTGTCACCAGCGCATTCTGGCGGGCGCTGAACTCAAGGGTAAAATTGATCCGTACTCCCATGTCATGAAGCAGCCGTGCGCCAATAAGACCTTCAGGGGTATATGGTACCTTGACAATAAACTGATCAGGACAGAGTTCCCTGTAGCGCAGTCCGTACGAAACAATGGCATCAATGTCATATGCCGTGTCTGTATGCAGCTCAACGCTTACCATCCCTCCGAACTTCTTCGCAAGGCGAAGCCCGTGACGGGCGTTCAGAATGAATGCAATCTCCTTTACCTGCTCACTGACTGAAAGATGACTTACCAGCTCCATTGCGCGGGGAACAAACGAATCATATATCCCCTTCTGTATCTCATTGTTCAGCAACGTGTTGTTTGTGGTCAGCGCGGTCATCTCAGCAGTCCAGTTGGCCTCAGCCTCATCCATGTCGCCGGTGTCGAGCCAGAGCTCTGTGCCGGTCGACCGAAGTGATTGCCAGAACGGATCATATCTGGGAGTAATAGGTTTGTCCTCGATTTCAGCCTTAATAAATGCTGTCAGCTTTTCGTTGTACGTTGAACTCATACCTGATGATTTTTATTTATTACACTCCTGAGAGCCTCAAGGTCCGTTCCGGAGGGACTCTGGAACAGTTTCAGCCCGAACTGCCCTGCAACGGCATATGCATAATCTACGACTGATGACTGAATGCTTTCGAACGGAATCCACGAATTGATCCGGCTGAAACAGTAAATTTCAACCGGCATGCCCGTTTCAGTCGTAGGCATGTCACGTACCATAACAGGCATCATGGGATCGATATGCGGATGATCCTTCAGATAATCTGCCATATAAGCCCTGAAGGCACCAAGGTTTGTAAGTGATGATGTCTTTCCCTTCTTTAATAATTCTATTTCTTCCATGTTTTCGGAAAGCCATTTTTCCATGTGTGGCCTTACAGAGACAGCTTCGATAAGTTCCGGTGTCACAAACGCAATTGAGCGGACATCTATCCGGATTTCGCGCTTGATCCTCCTTACCCCGGAATCTTCCATCCCCTTCCAGTTCTGGAACGATTCGGAGATCAGTGCATATGTCGGCACTGTCAGAATCGTCTTGTCAAAGTTTTCAACCTTGACAGTATACAATGTCATGTCAATGACAGTGCCGTCAATGTTTCTTCCCGGTATGGTGATCCAGTCCCCGAGCTTGACCATGTTGTTTGTCGAGAGCTGCACACTGGCCACAAGCCCCAGGAGTGTGTCCTTGAATACTACAGCCAGCACTGCCGTTGCAACACCCAGGCCTGCAAAAACACTTGTAATCTCAACCCTGAACAGGACAGAGATCATAACAAGGATACCTGCAAATGATACAAGCACCTTTACGATCTGAACATAAGGCTTGATTGACCTCCCTTTTGAGAATGGCTGCATGAGCCATACCTGATGCCACCCCTCTATGAAAGCCGTCAGAGTCAGGGTGGCATAGACAACAATGTAGAGTGCAGATGTTTTGTGCACTAATGTGAGCCAGCCCGGGTTCTCACGTAACATCCATGATGCCAGGTAGTAGACTATCACACCGGGAACAACCATGGCAAGCCGGTTGAACATCCTGGTCTCCAGAAACTTGTCATCATAAGCTGACCTTGAACGTTTCACAATGACAGTAAAGACCCTGGTGAATGCTACCCGCGTCAGGTTGTATGCAATCCATGCCAGTATTCCCACTCCCACAACCAGGATGACTGTACTCAGCCATGAAACAGCTGAAGCCTGCAGCCCAAGGCTTGCCAGGAGCTCCCTGACTGCCATAACAGGATCGAATGATCTGAACATTATTGAATTAATTTGCGCTGGTGAATTTACAAATTATCTTTTTTTGTGACTGTCTGTTTAGTACCTTTACATTATAAAACTGTCAAATCATGAAGTCTTTCTCTGTATTACCGCTTCTGTTTCTGGCATTTTCACTTCAGGCCCAGGTTGCGTTCGATGAGTATTTCACTGACCGTACAATGAGGTTTGATTTCATGATGGCCGGCAACAGCACAACAACAAAAGTCTATCCCGTCTCCTTCAGGGAGGAACCCTTCTGGGGAGGCTCACTGACCAACCTGATTGATCCGTTTGGTTATGGCAACTTCAGGTACGAGATCCTCGATGCCGTTACCGGGAAGCTGCTTTATTCACGCGGATTCTGCACTCTGTACCAGGAATGGCAGACAACCGCCGAGGCGAAAACGATGGAGCGTGTGTTCCACGAAGTTGCCACATTCCCATTCCCTAAAAACAAGGTCACTTTTGTGCTGAGCATCCGGGGACGGGACGGTAATTTTTCAAAGCTGTATGAGACTCCTGTTGACCCCGCCAGCTATTTCATTACCAGGGAGAAACCGGATGCAGCCCCGGCCACACGGATAATGGGCACCGGTGACCCCCATACATCGCTTGACATCGCATTTATTGCGGAAGGATATACAAGCGGGGAGATGGAAAAATTCAGGAATGACGTCAAACGAATGGCTGAAATCCTGTTTGCCGAGGCTCCGTTCGACAAGTACAGTGACAGGATAAACATATGGGCCGTTGAAGCCCCATCACATGAATCGGGAACCGACGTACCCGGTGAAGGTATCTATCTCAATACAGCACTCAGTGCAAGCTATTACACATTTGACGTTGACCGTTACCTCACCACCCAGGACATCAGAAAGGTCAACGACTACGCTGCCACAGTACCTCACGACCAGATCATCGTGCTCATAAACAGCACGAGGTACGGCGGTGGCGGCGTTTACAACTATTACACCGCATCTACTGCTGACCATCACCTCACACCTAAGGTGCTGACGCACGAGTTCGGGCACGGATTTGCCGGACTTGGTGATGAGTATTACTCCTCCGAAGTTGCATACGAAGAATTTTATCCGCTTAATGTAGAACCGTGGGAGCCTAACATCACCACCAGGGTTAATTTCGACGCAAAATGGAAGAACCTGATTGCCAAATCAGTGCCAATTCCTACCCCCAACGAAAAGCGATACATAGGCGTCACAGGCCTCTTCGAGGGAGGTGGATACTCTGCAAAAGGCATTTACAGGCCCTCATTTGACTGCCGCATGAAGAGCAACGAGGCAGATTCATTCTGCGAGGTATGCCAGGGGGCACTGGAAGCAATGATACAGTTCTATCTGAAGTAGAGGCAATAGGCAATAGGCAATAGGCAATAGGCAGTAGTGTCAATGCCTAAATAACGTTGACTCTTTTTTGATTGATTTTTATTCTTTTTTCT
>CAZWOC010000034.1:0-17635 GCA_964635655.1 uncultured Rikenella sp.
CCTGCCTCGAGGAAGACCTCCGAGATTGTCGGGTGGGCATGCATTGTGTGGGCCACATCCCAGACAGTACTCTCAACCGCCATGTAGGCGGCTGCCTCGCTTATCAGGTCAGTAGCGTTGTGCGAGATGATCTGCACGCCCAGGACTTCACCGTATTTCGGCTCGGAGATGATCCTGAGGATTCCCTCCGGCTGTCCCTCTGTAAGCGCCTTGCCGTTGGCCGAGAGCGGGAACTCATTTACTTTGTATTCAGCACCTTCGGCTGTCAGCTGCTGTTCTGTCTTGCCTATCTGAGCAATCTCAGGATCAGTATAGAGTGTCATTGGAACCCGTTCCGTCTGCATTGTCTCAGTTATCCCAAGGATATGGTTCACTGCTGCAAGCGCCTGCGCTGAGGCAGCATGTGCATAGATGCTCCTGCCGTTCACGTCGCCGACTGCATAAACGCCCCTGACGCTTGTCATGAAATGCTCATCAACAACATAAAAGCTCTCCTTCTCCTCAGGGTTCAGGGAACCAGTGGGTTTTATACCCCTTCGGGGCATGCAGTTGATGATGCCATCGTAATCATCAATGTTCAGCGCGTCGTAGCCGGCTGTGCCTTCCAGCGTTTTGACCTTCAGCGAGTCAAACCTCTTGGTTATGTATGCATTAAGGTAATCATCAAGTGCCGGGAAAACTTTTTCTGAAGTCTTCAACAGCGTAACATCCCTCCCAATCAGGGCAAGCATCTGCGAAATTTCAGCAGCGACAGGACCCTCGCCAGCCACCAGGAGTTTCTGCGGTATCTCCTTCTGCGAGAACATGTTCTCCAGGTTGATTATGCGGCTTTCGTCACCCACCTTAAAAGGTAGGGGCCTGGGATATGATCCTGTGGCGATGATTATGTTTTTTGCTTTGAGCATACGGTTGTCAACAACCACAGTATCTGCAGCCTCGATGGATGCAGTACCGGAAATTGTCTCCACGTTGTTCTTCTTCAGCAGGTATTCTACGCCCTTGGTGAGGCGGCGAACGATCCGCTCTGACCGTTTCACTGCTTTTTCCCAGTTGAACTTCAGAGATTTCGGGTCGAGACCCTCGACGCCGAAGTCGGCTGCCATCCCGAGTCTGGAGAAGTACTTGGCGCTTTCGAGCATCGCCTTGGAGGGGATACAGCCCCAGTTGAGGCACATGCCGCCAACATGCTTCTTCTCAATTACTGCAGTTTTCAGTCCTGCCTGCCCGGCCCTGATTGCGGCCACGTAACCTGCCGGCCCCGCGCCGATAATAATAAGATCGTAATCCATCTCCGGTCTCCTTTTATTGTCTCATTATCAGTGACAGCGGATCTGCAACGCCTGCCGCCACGTCATTCAGGAACTCCGTTGCTTCTGCTCCGTCGACCATCCTGTGGTCAACTGAAAGTGAAAGAGGCATCACGTTTCCTACCTTTATCTCACCGTCCGCCACTACCGGTTGCTGGTTGATGCGGCCGATGCCGATGATTCCAACCTGCGGGTAGTTTATCACCGGCACTCCGAACCAGCCACCCAGTGCACCGTAGTTGGTGATTGTGAATGTTCCGTCCTTCATGTCATCGAGAGTCAGTTTCCTGTCGCGTGCTTTGATGGCTATTTCTGCCACGGCACGGCTCAGCTCCCTGATGCTCAGTTTGTCGGCGTCACGTATCACCGGCACCACGAGTCCATCATCGGTGCTGACGGCAATGCCGATATTATAATAGTTCTTGTAGATTATATTTCCCTTTTCAAAGTCCATCTCGGAGTTGAGTTCAGGGTGACGTTTCAGCGCTGCCACCACTGCCTTTATTATGAAGGGCAGGTATGTAAGGCTGAGATCCTCCTTTTTATACTCTTCTTTGTAGCGGGAGCGTGCTTCCACCAATCTCGAAACTTCCGGTTCCTCGAAGAGGGTCATATGCGCTGTGCTCTGCTTGGAACGAAGCATGTTGCGGGCGATCGATTTCCTGATCTGCGACATAGGCCTGATCTCGATGAGCTCAGCGGGGGCTGCATGGGGAGCAGGAGCGGCCCGTTCCGGGATACCTGCCCTGCCGGCAGAAGCAACTCCAGATCCTTCCATTGCTGCCGGAGCGTGGAAGTTTTGTACATCGCTTTTCATCACCCTGCCTGCGGGTCCGGTGCCTGTCACGAGATTGATATCGATATTCATCTCCCTGGCCATGGCTCTTGCAACCGGCGTTGCAAGCACCTTGCGTCGTTCACCTGATGCTGCTGCCGGCCTGGGCTCTGTTCCCTCCTCGCTTGCAGGAAGGAGTGCGTTGCCTGAGGCAACTTCTATTGTGCCAACCACACCTGCACCCTTCTCCTCAACCTGTTCAGGCTGGGTGCCAGGAGCCTCTGCTGCCGTCTCACCGGCTATATCTATCTCAACAAGCGTCTCCCCAACATGGATCGTCTCACCGACCTTCCCGTAACGGGCAGCGATTACACCCGTACGCGGAGAGGGTATATCTGTCACAACCTTGTCAGTCTCCATTTTCACAAGTGGCTGGCCCACCTTCACGGCAGTACCCTTGTCAACGTACCACTCGATGATTATACCCTCGGTGAGTCCTTCGCCTATATCCGGGAATTTGAAAATATACCTCATCGCTTCAGAATTTAATTGTTCTTTCAATCTCGTAGAATATCTTTTCCGGAGTGATCATATAGTGATGTTCTCCCCTGGGGTAGGGCACAATCACGTCGAAGGCGGCAACTCTTTTAGGGGGAGCCTCCAGGTGCAGGAAGGCTTCCTCGTTTGCAACTGCCATTATCTCCGATCCCACACCGAAGCTGCGCGGCTCTTCACCGACAAAGACTATCCTTCCGGTCTTTTTAACTGATGCAGCAATTGTCTCCTTATCAAGTGGATATATCGTTCTCAGGTCTATCAGCTCCACAGAGTAGCCTGCCTCTTTCGCCATCACAATTGCCTTCTGCACCTCGCGTATCATGGCGCCGTAAGCGACCACTGTAACATCGGTGCCCTGTGACAGGACCTTCGCTTTGCCGATAGGCACTGAGAATTTTTCTTCACTTACTTCCTGCTTTATTGCACGGTAGATCCGCTTGGGCTCCAGGAAGAGCACAGGATCATCACTCTCTATCGCAGAGATGAGAAGTCCTTTTGCATCATGAGGCGTTGAAGGCACAACAACCTTCAGCCCGGGGATATGGGCAAATATCGCCTCCATGCTCTCGGAGTGATGCTCCAGGGCGTTGATACCGCCGCCGTAGGGGAGACGGATGACTATAGGCATCTTGTACTTTCCGCGTGACCTGTTATGAAAGCGCGTTATGTGCGAAATTATCTGGTTGAAGGCAGGATATATAAAACCGCAGAACTGCATCTCAATAACAGGGCGCAATCCGGCTGCAGCCATACCCACTGCTGTACCGGCGATGCCTGATTCAGCCAGGGGTGAGTCAAAAACTCTCTCTGCTCCGTGTTTCTTCTGTAACCCTTCAGTCACCCTGAAGACGCCGCCTTCGAAGCCGACATCTTCTCCGTAGACGACAACGTTTTTGTCTTCGGTCAGTTTGATATCCAGGGCGTCATTTACGGCGCTGACTATATTCATTGCTTTCATTTGCGTGCGTTTTTCCATTGTAAGAATTTTTCATGTTCAATCTGCTGGTCACGGAGGTCCTGAGGCATCTCAGCATAGGTGTATTTTATTGCATCCTCGAGGGGGTACTGGACTGTCTGTTCAGTTTCAATAAACTGACGGTCAATCTCTTTCTCGTACTCATCAACCAGCTTCTTCTCCTGGTCATCTGACCATAGCTTCTTCTTCTCCAGGAAGAGCTTCATGCGGCGAAGGGGATCCTTCAGGTCCCATTCCTTCTCCTCGTCGGTCGAACGGTATTTTGAGGGGTCATCGGAGGTTGTATGGGCGCCCTTGCGGTATGTCACTGCTTCAATCAGCACAGCCTTTTTTTCAGTTCGGGCATATTCATGTGCATGCCTGAATGCTGCAAGCATGGCGAAGATGTCATTGCCATCAACCTTCAGTCCCTTTATTCCGTATGCTTTTGATTTAATTGCCATATTCAGGCTGGCAGTCTGCATCTTTACGGGTACCGAGATAGCGTATTGGTTATTCTGTACCACGAATATTACCGGTACTTTCCATACGCCGGCGAAGTTGAGCGCCTCGTGGAAGTCACCTTCAGAGGTACCTCCGTCGCCGACAAAAGCCATGACAACTTCATCCTTCTTCTGATAGTTGATTGCGTATCCTATTCCTGATGCATGCAACAGCTGTGATGCGATAGGCACTGACGAGGGAAGCATATGGTTTGCTCCGGCAAATTTAGTGCCCTCCTCAAAACCCATGTTGAACATGAATACATCCTTTATTGTAGCTCCCTTGGCGAGCCAGGCTCCCAGCTCGCGGAATGCAGGCACCAGCCAGTCTTCGTACCTGAGCACTGCGCCTGCAGCAACACCGATGGCTTCCTGGCCGTAGTTTGGAGGGTAGGTGTAAACGCGACCCTGACGCTGATAGGAAACAATCATGTGGTCAAGCGTCCTGACAAAGAGCATGTCCTTGTAAAGTTTCAGCATCTCGTCGTCAGAGAGCTGCGGCATCAGCTCCTTGCTGATTACCTTCCCGTTGTTATCGATAACCTGCAGCATTTTGTCATCTGCAGGGTCAAACTGGTCGAACATATTGTGTTTTGTTTAACGTTTCTGCAATGAAAGACAAACAAATCACAAATTTGTTCAACAAACAATCTGGCAGTCCGGAACCGAGCCCGGATTTTCTTATGAGGCGTCAGTCAGGCATCGCGGATCTGTAATCGATGCTCCAGGACATCTCTCCACCGTCAGCGTTGATCATTCTTATTTTTCTGACGACCCCATCCACCGATGAAGAGACAAGGCTTCCTCCTGAGACATTTACAGAAGGTGACCTGTATCCGGCAGGTTCATGAATCAGCAGGGTGTATTCATCATTGGCTACAGGTTTGCTTATACCAGAAAGTACACCGTTATCCCATTTGACTTCTGACAGGTCGGTTGCACCGCAACTTATGTGCCTTGATGTGGCAAGCACCTGGGGGTTTTCCTGTAGCGGCCTGATGCAAAAGAGCTGGCAGTTGTATTTCGGATCAACCGGGCCGAAATCTATTGAACCGGTTACTGTGCCGAGGAACGTGTCTGACCAGAATTCATACAGCAGGTAAGGTTTCCCGGGCTCAAGGCCCAGATCGGTCAGGCTTACATTCTTTTCCTTTTCACCAAGCCGACCCAGAACGCACCACCGTTCCCACGGCATGTTCAGCTCAAGCATGAACAGGTCAAAGGGTGAAGTCCGACTTCCGTCGCTCTCCCTCTCGCCCGAGCCGCTCATCTCTGTGGTGACACGGTCAATAAATGCCGAGCGCGATGGATCAAGGTCAAATACCTGGCCGGGGAGTGTGAAAAGCACCGGCAGTGACTTACGGGCAGGAGTTATAAGATCTGTACGGTAGACGTCAGGTTTGTCAGTAACCATGAACAGTGACCCTGTAAGGGATGTTGCCATGCATGAACGGTAGGCCTCTTCCGGTGTAAGCTCGATATGGTCAGGGTCATTCCGCCAGACAATGTTATTGAATGAATTGTACTGAGCCAGAGCCGTATAGCCGTATCCGTCATTACCGATGCGGCACCCGTCTGCCAGTCCGACAACTCCAGGCAGCACACCCCAGCATGCGAGGAGGAAGTTTTCGCGACCGGTCTCTTCGCGCACCCGGCGCACCACATTCCTGAAGGCTTCCTCGCGTTCGGCGGATCCGCCTTTGAAAAAGGTGCTGTGACTGTTATAGCCTTCAAACATCAGATGCCTGAGCGCATCGAGTTTAAAATAGGACCAGCCGTCACTACTGTAGCGGCTGTAAACGGGTGACATAACTGAGTCAAGCATCTCATCCTGAGCTCCGTTGAGTACGTATCCTATCCATCTGCCTTCAGCAGGATTTCCGTTTTCATCGCGGACGAACCACCCCGGGTGGGAATAAGCCCATGCAGAGTCATGCACCGCAACATTTGTCCAGATGCCCGGCTTCAGTCCTTTAGAACTGATATATGAAGCGAGGCTGCCCAGTCCCGAGGGAAATTTCTCATTGGAATTGATCCATGCTTCAGGCGAACCTCCCTGCTGCTGGTACCCGTCGTCAATCTGGATGTACTCAAGTCCGTATGGTTTCATTGTCTCGGCAAGCACGTCCGTGGCTTCCTTTACATTTTCCTCGGTGACGGATGTCTTGTATGCAAACCATGAGCACCAGCCCGCAACCTGCTCTTTCCAGATTTCGTATGTCCAGGGTTCGTAATATTTTAAGCCTCTGTGTTTCTGGTAGTAACGGGGTCTGAATCTGAAGGTGACCTCATTACCGGTCATTTTAAGGTCATATGTAATTCCTGTTGTATCTGCTTCTGCAGGAACGATCTTAAGTGAGGCCGATGTATAAGATTGGTCTGCAGACAGTAGCCAGTCCGACTGGCGGTCATAAACAGCCCTGTTCAGGAGGCTGTGACTGATACCGTAGGTGTGCCTGACGACCTGGGTCCCCTCAATCCTGCGGTCAGCTTCACATGTGAATGACTCCTTTCCGGCACGGATTTTACCTGAAATGTTCATCTTGCTCCCGTCTGTTGAAGAGACAGTAAAAAGGTGGGATACCTTCCCTTCATGATCCTCCTTCAGCTCCTTAACGGTAAAGGCAGATGCCGGCAGGTCAGTGTCAAGAGTGAGTATTTCAACTCCTTCATATTTCAGGCTGATACTGTTTCCTTCACAGGTCAGCTCAGCCGGAGCGTTGATGGGTGTTTTCTCCCCGGCCGGGGTTGTACACATTGTAAGGGTCAGATAGACCAGTGCGGCGGTAAGTAGCTTGAATCGGTTCATAAGATTGTTTAAGGTCCGCTCAAAATTAAGGAAAAAGAGACTCTGCCTGCCGTCTTCATGCACGGGCTAATGTGAAGAAATGTTAACGTCTGCCGTAGGTGTCTTTATTTATCTTTAAATTAGCTGACTATTATGCAATCAGTTAACCCAATTCTTAAACCAATGAAGAACTCCGTCAAAGTTTTTTTGATCATGACCTTATTTGCCGTAGTCTCATGCCAGCAGAAGGCAGGCGATGAGCTTACCCTGCCGTTTGAAAAGTATGAGCTTGACAACGGACTTAATGTAATCCTGCACCAGGACAAATCTGATCCTATTGTTTCGGTTGCAATTTATTACCATGTGGGTTCGAACCGTGAGGTTCCCGGGCGCACAGGTTTTGCCCACCTGTTTGAGCACATGATGTTCCAGCAGAGCGAGAACGTTCCTGAAGACCAGTATTTCAGGCTGATTCAGAGCGCCGGCGGTACACTCAACGGCTCAACTAACCAGGACCGTACCAATTATTATGAGACTGTGCCGAAGAATGCCCTCGAGATGGTTCTCTGGATGGAATCAGACCGTATGGGTTATCTTACCAACACAATAACCAGGCAGGCATTCGCCATTCAGCAGAATGTGGTGCAGAACGAGAAGAGGCAAAACTATGACAACAGGCCCTATGGCCACTCTTCAACTGTCATGGCAAAAGCGATGTACCCTGAGGGTCATCCCTACAGCTGGACTACAATCGGCGAGATGAAGGACCTCTTCAGCGCCACTGTGGAAGACGTCAAGGATTTCCACGGACGTTTCTATATTCCCAACAATGCGACACTTTCAATTGCCGGCGACTTTGAGACAGAAGAGGTGAAAGCGCTTGTTCAGAAGTATTTCGGTGAGATACCGGAAGGACCAGAGGTGGCTGAGCTGACCCCTATGCCTGTGACACTGCCTGAGACGAAGAAGCTCTTCCATGAAGACAATTTCGCAAATGCAGCCCAGTATACGATGGCATTTCCCACTCCCGAGAGGTATTCAAAAGATTCATACGCCCTTTCCGTCCTTGGCGAAATCCTCGCAGGAGGCAAGAAGTCACCCTTCTACAATGTCCTTGTCAAGGAGAAAAAGATGACATCAAATGTGATGGCAAGGAACATGGCACAGGAGCTTGCAGGCAGCTTTATGATTTCAGTCACTGCCAACCCCGGAGTGTCACTTGCCGATGTTGAGAAGGCTGTTTTTGAATCTTTTGCCCGCTTTGAAAAGGACGGCTTTTCGGAAAAGGACCTTGAGAGGGTCAAGGCAGGCCAGGAGACAAATTTTTACAACGTTATAGGGTCAGTTCAGGGCAAGGCATTCAGGCTGGCTGAGTATGACATCTTCGCAGGAGATCCGGGTTTTTACAAGCAGGATATGCAGTACATGATGGATGTGACTTCTGCCGATGTGAAGAATGCATATGAAAAGTACATAAAAGGGAAGAACTATGTTGCCACCAGCTTCGTGCCGAAGGGGAAGGCTGACCTGGCTGCGGAAGGTTCCGTCAATGCAGGCATTCAGGAAGAGAATGTTCTTACAGCCACCGAAGTAAAAGTTGAAGCCGGCGTTGCAGAAGAGATACAAAAGACTCCGGCATCGTTTGACCGTTCGGTACAGCCCCCGCTGGGCCCCGACGTGTCAGTCACCGTTCCGCCGGTGTGGAAATCGGCACTTGGCAACGGGATGAAAGTTTACGGTATTCAGCATACAGAAGTGCCTCTTGTGCAATATAATATTGTTATTGAGGGTGGCCATCTGCTTGATGACATAAGCTCACCGGGTGTTGCCAACATGCTTGCCACTATGCTCAATGAGGGAACAGCTGGCAAGACTCCCGAGGAGCTCGAAGAGGAGATTGCTCTTCTGGGCGCAATGATTCGTGTGTCAGCTGATGCCGAGAACATTACTGTCAGTGTCAACACACTTGCCCGCAACTTTGAAAAGACACTTGCAATAGTTGAAGAGATGCTGCTGCAGCCAAGGTGGGACTCACTTTCCTTTGAGCTGGCAAAGTCTCGCACGCTAAACAGTCTCAGAAGGAGTTCAATTGATCCCACCTACCTGGGTTCAATGGCTTTGAACAGGCTGATTCTGGGGCAGGATAATATACTTTCCACCGATGTGTCAGGCACCATGGAAAGTGTAAGTGCGATGACAATGGAGCAGATCAGGGAGTATTATGAGAAATACATTTCGCCCTCCGTGGCAAGCTTCCTGGTTGTGGGTGCTGTTGATCAGCCACAGGTTGAAAAGGCTCTTGTTTCGCTCAGCGCAAACTGGATTGCCAAAGAGGTACAGATGCCGCAGGTGGCAGTAAATCCTGCACCTGAGAAACCTGGTGTATACTTTATCGGCATTCCTGATGCCAAACAGTCGAATATATTTATTGGAGCGCCGTCCGTACCGAGAGGCCATCCTGACTACAATGCTGCATACGTTGCCAATTACAAGCTTGGCGGTTCATTCAATGGCTATGTGAACCTTGTGCTCCGCGAAGAAAAGGGTTACACTTACGGTGCACGTACGAATATTGTCGGGATGAAGAATTACGGGACTTTTGTGGCCAGTGCTGCTGTAAGGTCCACTGCAACGCTTGAGTCTGTCGGGATCTTCAGGGATCTGATGACAAGCTACAGGGCAGGTGTTTCACAGAGCGATGTTGATTTCACGAAGGATGCACTGCTCAAGGGTAATGCACTGCAGTTTGAGACACAGCGGGCTCTTCTTGGAATGCTGAATACGATGAGCGCCTACGGGCTTCCGGATGACTACATAATGCAGGAGGAAAATTATGTCAGGCAGCTGACTGTAGATGAAGTCAACACAATGGTTAACAAGTATATTGATCCAATGAGGATGTATTATGTGGTAGCCGGTGATCCGGCGACACAGCTGAAAGAAATGAAAAAACTGGGATTCGGTGAGCCGATCCTGATAAAATAACAACTAACGATATGAAAAAACTGATTTCACTTTCAATGATCTTTGCGCTGCTTCTGCTTGCAGGGTGCGGCGGCAAAGAAAAGACCAAGCTTAGTATTCCATACGAGAAATACAAGCTTGAAAACGGTCTGACTGTTATTCTCAATGAGGATAAATCTGATCCCATGGCATCACTGGTGATACTCTATCATGTGGGTTCAGCCAGGGAGGTTCCCGGCAAGACCGGGTTTGCGCACCTTTTTGAACACATGATGTTCCAGAGGTCGGAGAATGTCAACGAGGATGAGTTCTTCAAGTATATCGAAGGCGCCGGTGGTGACCTCAACGGTGGCACCAGCTTTGACCAGACCATTTATTTTGAGGTGGTACCGAAGAATGCCCTGGAGCTTGCCATGTGGCTGGAATCGGACAGGATGGGATTCCTTCGCAATACCGTAACACCGCAGTCGTTCGCGCTTCAACAGAATGTAGTTCAGAATGAAAAGCGTCAGGGAGTGGATAACAGGCCTTACGGCCATACAGATGCGGTGATCCTTAAAAACCTCTACCCGCAGGGGCACCCCTACAGCTGGGATGTGATAGGGGAGATGGAGGACCTTGCCAATGCCACAATTGATGATGTAAAGGAGTTCCACAAGAAATTTTATATCCCAAACAATGCAACTCTGGTTGTGTCGGGTGATTATGATGTGGCAGAGGTGAAAGCGCTTATTCAGAAGTACTTCGGTGAGGTTCCGGCAGGGGAGGAACTGAATGATCCTGAGCCGATGACTGTTACCCTGTCAGAGACAAAGAAGCTCTTCCATGAGGATGGCTTTGCAAGGGCACCGCAATACACAATGGTTTACCCGGCTGCTCAACAGTTTACAAGTGATGCATATGCGCTTGACGTTCTTGCCCAGCTTCTTGGCGTAGGGAAGAACTCTCCCCTTTACAAGGTTCTGGTCAAGGAAAAGAAGCTTACATCAAATGTGATGGCTTACAACCAGTCACAGGAGATTGCAGGCCAGCTCCAGATAAGCGTGACGGCAAACCCGTCAACAAGCCTTAATGATGTAGAAAAGGCAATTTTCGAAGCATTCGGAAGGTTTGAGACCGAGAAGTTCACTGAAAAGGATCTCGAAAGAATTAAGGCCGGGATAGAACGTAACTTCTACCTCCAGATGAGCAGTGTGATGTACAAGGGCTTCATGCTGGCAGTCTACAATGAGTTTGCAGGTTCACCGGACTTTATGCTTGAGGAACTGGAGATGATGAAGAAGGTGACAATGGATGATGTCTGGGATGTCTATAACAGGTACATCAAAGGCAAAAACTATGTTGCCACCAGCTTTGTACCCAGAGGCCAGGCAGACCTGGTGGCAGAAGGGTCTGTAAATGCAGGGATTGTTGAGGAAGATGTGACGAAGGCTACCCAGATGGAGGTTGTCGCCGGTGGTGAAGAGGTGATAGAAAAGACACCGAGCAGCTTTGACCGTTCAGTGGCTCCGGTACCGGGACCTGATCCTTCAATCACCCTTCCGGCTATATGGAAGTCAGAAGCACCTAACGGCATGAAACTGTACGGAATAGGTCAGCATGAGCTTCCGCTGGTTACCTACTCGATAGTAATTGAGGGTGGGCACATGCTTGATGATCCGGCCAAACCGGGTGTAGCAAGATTCACCGCCTCTATGCTCAACGAGGGAACCAAAAACAGGACTCCTGAGCAGCTTGAGGAGGAAATACAGCTTCTCGGCGCTACTATCAACATCAGTTGCAGCGACGAGAGGATAACAGTATCTGTCAATACCCTGGCACGCAACTTTGAAAAGACACTGAGCCTGGTTCAGGAGATGCTCCTTGAGCCACGCTGGGATGAGGAACAATTCTCACTTAACAAGACACGTACTGTCAACAATCTCAAGCGTAGCCTCGCTGACCCCAATTATGTAGCCGGAGCTGCCTACAACAAACTTGTACTCGGTGCAGACAATATTATGTCAGTTGACATAAGTGGTACTGTAGAGAGTGTGGAAGCGATTACGATGGATGATCTTAGAACATTCTATGAGAAGAACCTTTCACCGTCAGTTGCCAAATTCCTGGTTGTGGGTGACATTGACCAGGCCAGAGTGGAAAAGGCGCTGGCCGGTCTCAGTGAGAAGTGGGCCCCGAAAGAGGTGGTGATACCAACCCTTTCATTCCCGTCCGCACCTGAGAAATCAGCTGTTTATTTCGTGAATGTACCGGATGCCAAGCAGTCGGTTATCAATATCGGAAATCTCTCCATTCCAAGAGCGCACCCTGATTATTACAAGGCTCAGGTAGCCAATCACATGCTTGGAGGAGGCGCAAGTGCCAGGCTGTTCATGGTGCTCAGGGAAGAAAAGGGATTCACATACGGAGCCTATTCCGGTTTCATGGGCCAGAAGACTTACGGGACATTCGAGGCATATGCCTCAGTCCGCTCGGATGCCACCCTGGAATCAGTGCAGCTCTTCCGCGACATCATGGCTGAATACAGGGCCGGGGTCACCCAGGAGATTGTTGACTTCACCAAGGGCTCGCTGCTCAAGGCCAACGCTCTGAGATTTGAGACGATCGATGCCAAGCTTGGAATGCTGAATACAATGACATTCTTCGGTCTGCCTGAAGATTACATAAAGCAGGAGGAAGATTATCTCAGAGGCCTTACCCTGGAACAGGTCAACGAGACTGTACAGAAGTATATTGATCCGATGAAGATGTACTATGTGGTTGCCGGCGATGCTGCAACGCAGATGAAAGGTCTGAAGGAGCTCGGCTTCGGCGACCCCGTAGAAGTTAAATAGCCTTCCAGACAGGTGATAATTACAGAGTTCCGGGGAGAAAATGCCTCAATCCCGGAACTCTGTAGTTTTTTTATACGGGAGAGATAAGTCCTGCTGTGACGGGTGCTTACTGCAGGCTGATCCTGCTCCGGAGCCTTATGTCTGTGGCTGAGGCACCTACCAGGAGGTCAATTCTGCATGGATCAGAAGTCCACACATGCGTTGCCTCATTCCAGTACATGAGACCTGATACCGGTACTGTCAGTCTGACGGTTTTACTCTGCCCCGGGTCAAGAGTCACCCTCTCAAAGGCCTTCAGTTCCTTTTGAGGCCATTCAACTGAAGGATCGATGCGGTGCATATAAGCCTGCACAACCTCATCCGCTGTCATATGCCCCGTATTCCTCAACTTGAATGTCACCGTGATCACATCGTTCCGGCCATATGTTTTTTTATCTGTCTTCAGTTTTGAATATTTGAAACCGGTGTATGTAAGTCCGTGGCCGAATGGATACATTACCGGGATATTTTTTGTATCGAACCAGCGGTATCCGACAAGGGATTCTTCCGTATAATATGCATCGTCGGGGTTTGGCTTCGCCGCCCCGGCGTTTACCTCCTTTTCCGGGGCAGCTGAGTCAGCAGTGGAGACCAGGCTGGCAAAGACATCGTTGCCAAGACCGTCCTGAGGATAGTTTCCGAGGGCATATGCCGGGGAATCTTCAAGTTTCACGGGGATTGTGAAAGGCAGGCGCCCTGATGGTGAGATTTCCCCGAGAAGAATATCAGCCAGTGCATTTCCCCCTTCGGATCCGTTGAACCATGATATGAGCAATGCCCTGGAGAGGGGATTAACGGTTCTGAGGTCGTTTGGCGCTCCGCTTGTAAGAACTGTAATAATATTCGGATTCACACCGGCAATAAGGGTGATAAGCGTGTCCTGGCCCGAAGGGAGGAAAATATCCTTTCTGTCTTCTCCTTCAGTTTCCACCGCCCGGTTATTGCCTCCTATAAACAGTACGATATCTGCTTCGGCAGCGGCCCTTACAGCTTCATCTGTCAATTTCTGTGCTACCAGTTCCTTTGCCATGGCTTCCTTTTCCAGTTCTTCCGGTCTCTTTTCCCGGAATCTGTCGGCCCAGTTATACTGAACAGGCTCATATCCTTTGGCGTATAATATTTCAGCCCTGTCGCCGATCTTATTTTTCAATCCCTCGAGCGGGGTGACTTCATAAAGGGTTTTTACCCCGGCACCAAGTCCCCCCGAGGCCATTTTCTGTGTGGCGTTGGCACCGATTACTGCAATCACCGGCTTTTCATTGAGCTTAAGGGGTAGCACTCCGTCATTTTTCAGCAGGACGATGGATTTGCTTGCTACTTCATAGGCAACTTTCTGCTGTGCCGTCTGGGAGGTCATTTCCCTGTTGGCTTCGTTATCAGGAACAGGTCGGATAGCCAGCCTGACTCTCAATATCTCACGGACACGCTTATCGATTATATTTTCGGATACTATTCCTGCCCTGATTGAATCGAGCAGTGCCTGGCCAAGATATTTTTTATCCGGCATTTCAACATTAAGTCCGTTTTTTATCGAATTCACGGTGCTGTGTGTTCCGCCCCAGTCGGAGATAATCATTCCGGCAAATCCCCATTCATCGCGCAGAATTTTGTTGAGGAGCATATCATTTTCAGCACACCACCAGCCGCCGACCTTGTTGTAGGCAGCCATCACCCCGAAGGCGTCAGCCTCTTCAACTGCTGCCCTGAAAGGAGGGAGGTATATCTCGCGCATGGCCCGTTCACCGATGATCACGTTTACAGTCCCTCTGTTGTTTTCCTGGTTATTAAGTGCATAATGTTTCAGGCAGACGGCGACGCCGTTGTCCTGCACTCCCCTGGTGTAACCGACAGCGAGGCGGGAGCTAAGGAAAGGGTCTTCGCTGAGGTATTCATATGTTCTTCCACCTGTGGGGATTCTCTGGATGTTTATGGCCGGTCCGAGAAGCATGTCTTTGCCGCGCAGGCGTGCTTCCTTCGCCATTGCGGCTCCGTAGACATATGCAAGGTCCTGGCTCCATGTGGCTGCCAGCGCTGAGCCTGTGGGGAAGAAAGTGGCTTTGTCATTTGTCCAGCCGAGGGGCATCCAGCCGTCAGGCTGCATCTCCTCCCTTATCCCGAAAGGGCCGTCGGCATATTTCATGTCGGCAATTCCCAGACGCTCAACACCTGCAGAGACAAACATATGCCTGGCATGCAGCATGTTTACTTTTTCCTCGAGGGTCATCCGGCTTATTATGTCATCGATTTGTGTGTCATACTGAAGTAGTGCCGATTTACGGACCTGTCCGGAGGCGCTGCCTGGCAGCAGCAAAGTTATTACGGCACAGGCAAATGTTCTTGTGAGGTTCATGAGGATCTGGTTTTAAGCCGGAAATAAAAATGACTGCCGTAAATATAATTTACAAATCCTATATTTGCACCACCATCTGAGGGATCATGGTCCGGCAGGTCTTCATACCTTAAGACCTTCAGACTTTCAGACCTTCAGACCTTCAGACTCTCAGACGTTGAGTCGCCCGGATGGTAGGGGTGAGCGTAAAGAAAACACCCGGTGGGTGTTTTTAGCGAGCAGCCAGCTTGCAGGGGAGACCACCATCCGGGGAGATTGAAATAATGTATTTTTGCACTGTCCATTGCCCGGATGGTGGAATGGTAGACACGCTGGACTTAAAATCCAGTGGGCAGTAATGCCTGTGCGGGTTCAAGTCCCGCTCCGGGTACAATTCCCTGATAACAAGGGAAGACAAAAACAGAAAAAGTCTGGAAAACAGACAATTGAGAGAATCCCAGTAATGGGATTTTTTCTTATTTATTCCCTTGTATTTATAAAAGTGACACTATTTGTACACCTTATTCAGATTATTGCTATATCTTAGCAATACAAAGGAAAACAAGAGAATAACAAGGGTAAAGACTATGGCAAGAGTTGAGCATAAGACAAAAGAAAACCCAAAACTGATGCAGCGCACACTCTCTGACGGACGCACCAGCCTATACCTGGAATATTACTTGGGCCGCACACAATGGACTGATGAGGAAACAGGAGAGATCAAAATAAAGCATGACCGAAAAAAAGAGGTACTTAACCTCTACTTAATTGACAAACCCAGAACCCAGGTCGAAAGGAAAATGAATAATGAGACTCTGCAGCTCGCGAACGAAATAAGATTTGAGCGTGAACAGGAGTTGAAAAACAGAACTCTGGGATACAGGTTAGAGAAAAAGAAAATTAACTTTCTGGATTACTACCAGCGGTACATTGGCAGATACTCAAAGAAGGACATTCGCACATTGAAATCAGCCCTGGACGAATTCATTAAGTTCCTCCGGAGCGAACACCCGGAATATGGAGCACGAGTGTTGCCCGGTAATGTAACCGATGATCTTATGACCGAGTTTGTGGAATACCTTCAAGAGAACCACGAAGGAGAGGGAGCAAGAACATATTACATGAGGTTTAAAAAGGTTGTGAAAGCAGCCTATAAGGATGGTCTATTTAAAAGCTTCCCTGGCGAACACGTGGTATGTAAAATAGATAATCAGGTTTTGAGAAAGGACGTTCTCAGTGCTGAGGAAGTCATGAAACTGATTGCAACACATTATCATGGTGAGAATCCTGAAATAAGACGGGCGTTCACTTTCACACTTTACACCGGTGTCCGGCTGGTCGACACCAGGGAGCTGACATATCGGAACATTGATTATGGAAATAAGCGTTTATCATTTGAACAGAGTAAGACAGCAGGGCGCAGCAGCGGGAGCGGCGTGGTGATCCCGCTAACTGATCAGTTGCTTAAGTTGATCGGAGATCCTCCAGCTGGCGAGGACGGAAATCCGATTTTGGATGCGAAAGTCTTTAACCTTCCGTCACATGTGATGCTTCACAAAGCTCTGAAGCATTGGACCACCAGGGCTGGCATAACCAAGCACCTTACCTGGCATTGTGGAAGGCACACATTTGCAACCCTTATACTCTCGAACGGCAGCAATATAAAGACCGTTGCCAGCCTTCTGGGTCATTCCGGGCTGGAACATACACAGAAATATGTTAGGGCTGTTGACTCTCTTAAGGAAGCGGCTATTAACAGTTTACCACAACTGGAAATCTGAAGCCATGAAAATCACATTAAACTTTACTGACTTTGGGGAATTTATTGGAACTGCAAAAAAAATTCAATCAGAGGACAATCTTAGGGCAACACGGAGGGAGAAGGCTATTAAAGAGGCTTCTGAAAAAGAGCAAGCCATCCAGTCGGCACGCGAATTTCTGAATAATAAGATACCGGTCTATGTTTGGGAAAGGCTCGAAGAGAAAGGTTACATTACCCGGGAACCACTGAAATGGGGAGGACTACCCACACACTTTGCATATTTCGTTGAACAAGCCTGTGACATGTTTAATATTAAGAAGGATAAAAAGAATGATCCCATGAATCCAGAATGGGTGAAAGATCTCAAACCATTTGAGGATCTCTTTGGAATCTCGGATCTGAAACTTAAAATCCTGAACCTTCGTAAGCATCGTAAAAGACACCACGACTCAGAGCCAGACGATTGGGAAAAGATTAAAAAGATTTTACAAAAATAATTCATTGATTAATAGCTCATAAGGCCCTGCGTTCACCCTACGTAGGGTTTTTTTTTCTTCTCTTGGTGTCCAAATTTACCCACGTTTTTTGTAACCAAAACTGAGGTAAATGAAAGATATTGTGGATCGTCTCGAAGCGGTTGAGGCAGCCCTGGAAATGGCCGGGATCGCAAAAAAGGAAGTGCTCACCCTTGCTGAGCTTTCCAAATACACTGGTATGTCACGGAGCCACCTGTACAAGCTCACAATGAGGAGAGCTTTACCGCATAGTGCATACGCCGGATAATCTGACCACATTGCGCCGGAGTAAATTGACCACATCAG
>CAZWOC010000035.1:0-15882 GCA_964635655.1 uncultured Rikenella sp.
CGGGGTGGTCAGTTTAGTCCGGCGTCAGGTGGTCAATTTGACCGTTTTTTGCACTAATAAAGACCTTGATTTTCAACAAAAGTACATAAGACTGAGACCATCCCGGATAGTATACTGTACCATAATATGAATTAAATAATTACGTTGATAATCAATGAAATTGCCAAAATAATCGTAAATTTTGTCGAGCATTTGCTACTTTTACCGCATGTATTACCGAAGGAAAATACTGCTGTCGCTTTTACAAATATTTGGTAACGAACTTGATAAGCTAAGTTTGCAGAAACTTTTAATGCTCTTCACCAAGTTTCAAATGCTTCCTGATTTCCACTTCGTGCCTTATAAATATGGCTGTTTTTCGTTTCAGGCAAATGCCGATATGTCAACCATGGTAAAGTATGGACAGGTGAGTGAAAATGGCAGGAAGTGGCTGAAATTAGATACAGAAGACTATATATCTCTGTTAAAGGAAAATGATAAGAGGGCACTTGCCAAGCTTAAAAGTTTATATTCCGGAAAATCCAAAGATGACTTAATCCGGTTTACATACATCGAGTACCCCTACTATGCCATAAATAGCACTATCGCAAAGAATGTATTGAATACCAATGAATATTTTGCCGTTGAATCTGCAAAACCTGTATTTGAAAGCACAGTACTGTTTACTATCGGTTACGAGGGAATAAGTCTTGAAGAATATCTGAACAAGCTAATTCTAAATGGAGTTAACCTTTTATGCGATGTCCGAAAGAACTCACTGAGCATGAAATATGGCTTCAGTAAATCACAGTTAAAAAATGCTTGTGAAGGTGTTGGAATAATATATGAACATATCCCTGATTTGGGTATTGATTCAGAGAAGCGGCAGGAACTTAAAACACAATCAGATTACGATAAGTTGTTCCAACTATATAAAAAAGAAACCCTGACTCGAACCTATTTCCATCAAGAACATATTCTTGACCTTTTAAGGCAGCATAAACGTATCGCTTTAACCTGTTTTGAAGCAAATATTTTTCAGTGCCATCGGAAACATCTGGCTGAAGCTGTTGAAGGATTACCGGGATTTGAATATGCCCTAATACATCTTTAGTCTATGGCGTTGACCAAGGTTCTTATTACGGTTAAAACATACCCAACATTAGCATCAAAATATGATGAACTGGTTTGCACTGCTGGATTTCGTGAAGATGGTTCATGGGTAAGAATATACCCGATACCGTTCAGAAAACTCGATTATGATATCCAATATCGAAAATACGATTGGATTGAAATCGACTTAACACGGAAAACTTCCGATTTTCGTCCTGAAAGCTATCGTCCGGTTTCAATTGAAAATCCTTTGAAAATTATTGGGCATATCGGTACTGATAATTTCTGGGAAGAAAGAAAAGAAATTGTCTTGAAGAACTATTATACAGATTTGAATCTATTAATAGAAGATGCGAAAAATGAAAGAAAATACACATCGTTAGCTGTATTCAAGCCAACCGAGATTCATGATTTTATCTATGAACCTGTGGAGCGAGAGTGGGATAAAGAAAAATTAGCGAAGCTTAAAGCGAGAGCATTGCAAGGGGACTTATTTAAAAAGGCTGATAATCCATTCGAAGTAGTTAATAAGTTACCATATAAATTTTCATTTGTCTTCTCTGACATTACCGGAAAGGAACGGACAATGATGATTGAAGATTGGGAAACCGGACAATTATTCTGGAATTGTCTTAAAAGGCACGAAGGGAATGAAAAACTTGCTTGTGAAGACGTCAAAAGGAAGTATTTTGATGACTTCTCAAAGACAAAAGATTTGTATTTATATCTTGGGACTACAAGGGAGTTCCATTTAATTGCCCCGAATCCATTTGTAATAATTGGAACATTTCATCCAAAGAAGGTAGAACAACTTGACCTTTTCAATCAAAAATAAGAAAAATTTTCTACCACTTTTTCTACTACAAAGAAAAATGCCGTTGTAATTTATTGATTTACAACGGCATTTTGTTTTACTCAGTCGGGGTGAGAAGACTCGAACTTCCGGCCCCTACGTCCCGAACGTAGTACGCTACCAACTGCGCTACACCCCGAATACCTGAACAAAATTCAGGTTCGCAAAAATAATAAATTTTTTATCCTGAAGGAACCTTTTTTACTATTTAAGAGTCAGCTCGGCGATCTTGCGGTGCAAATCGTTGCTGCTCACCGGCTTGGGTAAATAATCGGTGCAGCCTGCCTCAATAGCCCTCTTCCGGTCATCCGGGAAGGCATATGCTGTCACAGCGACAATAGGCAACCTGGCAAAGGCAGGCTCGGCACGCAGCCGGTGTGTCAGCGAGAGACCGTCTTCATCACCTTTCAGGGAGATGTCCATCAGAACCAGGTCAAAAACACGCCCGTGCAACAGATCCCAGGCATCCGCCGCAGAGTCAGCCACAGCTGTATCATACTGGCCGGACAGCAGCTTGGTAAAATATAGCTGACTGTGCGGGTCATCCTCTACAATGAGGATGGTCATACGATTTGATGATGACGGATCTTTCATATTTTAATCAGATTATACGATAAAGATCCCAGTTTTATCTTCTCCCCGTGCAGCAATCCTGTGTTCCAGTCGGTGTTTGCATGTGCCATCCGGAACTTGTCTGTGCCCCTGAGATCGTTGTCCTTTTCCTTTTCCCTCAAATGCCGTGCCGCAGGTGCATCCATGACCATATTGGCGCAGGCCATGTCAAGGGCAACCGGGTCAGTCGAGGCGGCGATGCCGATGTCTTCGACAAGTGGCATGTCATTGTGCCCCCAGCAGTCGCAGTCAGGCGATACATCGATAATAAAATTCACATGTAATGAAGGTTTGTCCTTGACAGCAGCAAAAGCATACTCTGCCACTTTCCTGCTGAGTACATCTCCTTCAGAACTCCACTGTACCCTGGCGGCATCGAACTGGCAGACAGCCACGCACTGCCCGCAGCCGGTGCATTTTTCATTATCTATATGCGCCTTACGGTCTTCGCCAAGGTGCACCGCATCATGGGCGCAGTTCATGACGCATATATTGCAGCCGGTGCAGTTCTTTGCATGGATCACCGGCGGATTGCCTGAGTGCAGAAAGAGCTTCCCGCCGACAGATGCACAACCCATACCCAGGTTCTTCAGCGCCCCGCCAAACCCGGTCTGCTCATGCCCTTTGAAGTGGTTCAGTGAGATGAGTACATCGGCGTCGGCGATTGCCGTACCGATCATCGCCTTCCGGGTATAATCGAGATTGATCTCTATCTCACGGTAATCGGTGCCCTTGATACCGTCGCCGATTACAACATGGCACCCGGCACTCAGCGGATTGTAACCGTTTGAGAATGCAGCTTCAAGATGATCGGGGCCGTTAGCCCGTTCACCGAAATAAAGAGTATTGCAGTCGGTCAGATAGGGTTTGCCACCCTTTTCCTTTATCATTGCAGCCACACGGGCTGCGAAGTTGGGCCTTAGATATGCAAGGTTACCCGGCTCGCCGAAATGGACCTTGATGGCAGTCATCTTGCGGTCAAAGCCGATCTTGTCAAAACCTGCAGCCTTCACCAGTCTCTCCAGCTTTTTCAGCAGGTTCAGTGACGGAGTAGTGTGCAGGTCGGTGTAATATACATCCGAAGGTCCCATCAATTATAAAACGTTCTTTGTCAGACGTTAAGTATGTCAATTATGTCAACCAGGTGCTGGTTCAGCCCCTTGTGCAGTTTGACGGCTTTCCTGAAGGGAACGAGCACTATCTCGTCATTCTGCAATCCTACCATGACGCTTTGCTGCCCGTCAAGGAGTGCCTCCACTGCGGCATTGCCCAGCCTGCTTGCGTTTACGCGGTCGAGTGCTGACGGTGACCCGCCACGCTGCAGGTGTCCCAGGATGGCCACCCTCACCTCGTAGCCCTTGAGCTGTGGCTTCAGTCTCTCGGCAATGGCGATTGCACCACCCTCCTCGTCGCCTTCGGCTACGATTATGATGTTGCTTGATTTCTTTCTCTTGTTTCCGGTCTCGATCATCTTGCTGATGTCACGGGCTTCCCCCTTTATCTCGGGCATAATGATCGCTTCGGCGCCGCTTGCTATGCCGCTGTAAAGCGCTATGTGACCTGCCTCGGCCCCCATTACCTCGACAAAGAACATACGGTTAAGGGCGCTGGCGGTGTCACGGATCTTGTCAACGGCTTCCACAACAGTGTTGAGTGCCGTGTCATATCCTATCGTATAATCAGTGCCGTAAATATCATTGTCTATCGTACCCGGCACTCCCACAAACGGGATGTTATGCTCCTCGTTGAAAAGGCTTGCCCCCTTGAATGATCCGTCTCCGCCGATTACAACAACCCCGTCAATTTCAGCAGCTTTCAGGTTGTCATACGCGATCTTTCTCCCTTCCGGAGTACGGAAAGCGTCACACCTTGCTGTTTTAAGTATTGTACCCCCGCGTTGTATCGTGTCTGACACCGAGTGAGCGTAAAGCGGCTTGAAATTGGCATTTATCATTCCCATGTAACCGTGCCTGATGCCGACCACCTCAAGTCCGTTGTATATTGCAGTGCGCGTTACGGCGCGGATTGCTGCATTCATTCCGGGAGCGTCTCCACCCGATGTGAGAACGCCTATCTTCTTAATTTTCCCCATCTATCTGTATAATTTATTGACCGTGCGAAATTACTACAATTTCATGTTTTAACAATTTGAGAAGTAACAATATCATACTTTGGCGATAAGATCAGCAACTTCCTGAATAAGCCACTTAGGAGTTGAAGTGGCTCCGCACACCCCTACGCTGGCCGCACCCAGCAACCACTCAGGATTCAACTCATCGGGTGAGGCAATAAAAAAGGAACGGGGATTCACCTTAAGGCACACTTCGAACAGCATACGTCCGTTGGAGCTGTTTCTGCCACTGACAAAGATGATGACATCATGCTTCATCGCAAATTCCCGGAGCCGTGGCTCACGCCCGGAAACCTGCCTGCAGATTGTGTTATGTACCTTGAGATTGTCGTTTGCGTGAAGAGGAGAAGCCTTTTCCATGTTCAGCCTGATGATCTCAGCTACAACCTCGTACTGCACCTTGCTTTTTGTTGTCTGGGAGAAGAGAAAAACCGGTTTTGTGTAGTCTATCCGGTGCAGGTCTCCCTTGCCTGTGACCAGTATGCCCCTGGGACCGGCAGCACCCATCAGCCCGATAACCTCGGCGTGGCCCTCTTTGCCGTAAATGACTATCTGCCCTTTCTCTTCACGCGAGAGTTCTGCCACCTTTCTTATCTTCTCCTGCATTGACCTCACGATGGGACAGGTAGCGTCAATTACCGAAATATTGTTTTCCCTTGCCTTTGCATATGTCGAAGGCGGTTCACCGTGGGCCCTTATCAGCACCTTGCAGTTTCGCAGGTTTTCGAACTCCTCGTATGTTACAGCCTTAAGTCCGAGGCCTGTCAGCCTTGCAACCTCTATGTCATTGTGAACTATCTCACCGAGAGAGTATACTGTCTCTCCTCCACGCAGAGCATCTTCTGCTATGGCTACAGCATTTTCCACACCAAAGCAGAATCCTGATCCCGGCTCTATATCAACTTTCATTTATCCTCCTTTCATACAGTTTCCTGAACCACACCATCTGATCATCAGGGGTCATGTCACTGTTGTCAAGCACCACCGCATCTTCGGCTTGCCGTAAAGGGCTGACTTCCCGTGAAGAGTCGATCCGGTCACGGTCAGTCAGGTTTTTCATAACAGCCTCAAAATCAGCAGGCAAACCTTTGTTTACAAGCTCCAGGTAGCGCCTTTGCGCCCTTACCTCGGGCCTGGCAGTCATGAAGATCTTAAGGCGGGCATCCGGAAAAACAACCGTGCCAATGTCACGTCCGTCCATAACCACTCCGCCACCGGCAGCCAGTGATCTCTGAAGCTCTACCAGCCTCGATCTGACACCTGCGATTGTACTGACAGGACTGACATTGTCAGAGACCTCACGGTCACGTATCTCCCTTTCGACATTTTCTCCGTTGAGGCAGGTGGCTGAGAAACCGGTCACAGGGTCGGGACTGAAAGTAATTGTTACTTCAGGAAGTGCTTTCAATATCCCGGGCTCGTCTGCAATACCTCCTCCTGCCAGTCCGCGCCTCAGCGCGAAGAGTGTCACAGCCCTGTACATGGCCCCTGAGTCGATGTATATATACCCCAGTTCCCTTGCAATTGCCTTCGCGAATGTGCTCTTGCCGCACGACGAAAAGCCGTCTACTGTAATTATTATCTTCTTTTTTCTACCAGTCATTGTCTCCTTTAGTTTATAAGGATGTACCTCCGGATTTGTTCAGGGGAGGCTGTTTTTTAAAAATTATCTCAGGCTTCAGGGTCAGTGTGATATGATTAGTTCCACCGGCCGGATGAAAAGCGTCATGAGCGTAAGCCAGCTCGAAGGCTTTGGTCCGTATGCCGAATCCTGCAGTGAAACCTGCCATACCTGTGCGCTGCTGCGTCCGCATCTCTGCCCTGCGCTTGTAGTCAAGGCCTGCACCTATCCAGAACGCTTCCGAGGGAAGAATCTCGACACCAGCCACGATATGCCTGAGGGCATCTTCACCTATTTTCCCGGCAGGTGTCTCATCTTCAGTGTCATAATCGTGTGTGAGGTCAGGTTTCTCGAGATGTCTCAACGTGAGTGAGAAACTGAAAGGGGCGTGCGACAGCCTCTTTGTGACACCAGCGATTATCTCGAACGGCAGCGGCTCACCTCCTTTGTCTGTGTAGCCTCTGAGCTGCAGTCCTGCGTTGCGGATTACAAGCCCGGCATCAAGCAGCAGCTTTTCATTGTGGTAGGCAGCACCGATATCTGCACACAGTCCGGCAGAGAAATAGCGTTCGAGATTGGAAATGACCGGCTTGAGATTCACGCCTACTGTAAAGGCAGAATCGATCTGCCATGACCATAATAAGTTAAAACAATATTCGGCGGCTGTGAAGCTGCCGGTGATATTTCCAGCCTCATCGGCAGCAGTGAATTTCCCATAGCTCACAAAGCTGATCCCCCCTGCAAAGGTGCCGGCTGTTTCCGTATTGCGTGCCCATGAGGCATATCCGTACCTGACGCCGGCAACCCATGTCGAAAAACTGAGAGAGATATCATTGTCCATCGAAGCGTCAAGCAGCGCGGGGTTAAAGTATGGCAGGGTAAGGTCGCTCCGCCGTGAGGCGACTGAAATACCTCCGGTGGAATTGGCAAAGGCCGAATGACTCAGGTTCAGGAATTCATAGGTGTTGTCGCCTCCGGTCTGGCTGTTAAGAGGCAGGATGGCTGCTGTCATGAAGAGCAGGAAAGCGACCGAACGCAGCAGCAGAACGGAACGGAGACCGACCGGATCAGGAACCCTGTGCCTCATCATTATAAGCATTGAAGACAAAGATAGCAATCCCGGCATAATGACATGACTACAGCTGCTATTTCAGTATTATCAGGCACTTCTTCCTGCAAAGTCGGTATCGACGGCTGTATTCCTGTTCTTCCCGGCCTGTGAGAGGAACAGTCCGGCTATAACCACGGCCATACCGGCACCGTTCCGCAGAGTCAGCCTGTCACCAATGATAAAGAACGCAAAAACAGCTGTGAAAACCGGTATCAGGTTACTGAAAATGTTGGCCCGGGCTATCCCTACATACCTGACCGAGTATGCAAAGAGAACAAAAGCGCCGCACGACGCGAAGACAGCCAGAAGGACTATTGCGCCGAAACTCTTCGCAACAATGCCTGTGGCCAGCAGATCCTTCAGATCGAATATCAGGAAGAGCGGAAGGAAAAGTATTGCACCGATTATGTTCTGAATGTTGACTATTGTTACCGGATCATATTCATGAGCCAGCCGGTGAAGAACCATGTTGTAGCCTACGGCTGACACAACCGCCAGGAACATCAGGGCCAGTCCTTTCGGATTCATTGTGATGCCACCTGTACTCGTTGTGATAAATATCAGCACACCAATAAATGACAATACCACACCGAAATAGTTAAGGAGTTTCAGCCGCTCACGGTAAATGACCCATGCAAATATCACGGCAAAAACGGGTATCGTAGAGATTATTACCGATCCTACAGTTGATGAGACGTATGTCAACCCGAAACTCTCTCCCAGGAAATATAGAAATGGTTCGAAAAACGCCAGCAGGAAGAAGTACTTCCGGTCACTCTTTTTTACGCGGGTGAAGCGTTTTGTGATCCACAGGAAGCCTGAGAGAAGGATTATTGCGATACACAGCCTGATGAAGACAATGGCTACAGGATCATAATCAACGTTGGCCACCTTGAACCAGACAAATGAGAACGACCAGAAAATCATTGAAAGAACAAGGGCTGCGTAAGGTCTGCTTTTCATCAGGAATATAAAGAATTGGTGATTTTACCGGCGGCGAAATTAGCTGATTTTTCGATACCTGTGGCAGAGTATGCTGCAAAGAAGTTTTAAGTTTCGAACGTATTTAATGCGGCTTGGTGTAAGATATTATAAATAATTAAAATACAATGATATATATGATAATTTGCTTTCGACCGATGTAACTGCGAGTCAGCCCGGTCCGTTTTGCTGTATCGTTTTATTGCTATATTTGTCACTTCTAAAGTGAGAATCAGATGAACGGAATCAAGATCGTTGTACTTGCCAAGCAGGTTCCGGATACGCGCAATGTGGGGCCTGACGCCATGAAAGCTGACGGCACTGTGAACCGAAGCGTACTGCCTGCCATTTTCAATCCCGAGGACCTTAATGCACTGGAACAGGCCCTGCGTATCAAGGAGCGTTATGAAGGGGTTACAGTAACCCTTCTGACGATGGGCCCTGTCAGGGCTGCCGAGATAATCCGCGAGGGGCTTTACCGTGGTGCTGATGACGGGATATTACTTACCGACAGGGCATTTGCAGGGTCAGACACCCTGGCCACATCATATGCACTTGCACTTGCAGTGCGAAGACTGGCTCCGGACCTTGTAATCGGTGGCCGTCAGGCAATCGACGGCGACACGGCACAGGTAGGACCGCAGGTGGCTGAAAAACTCGGATGGCCGCAGGTTACATATGCAGAAGAGATGCATTTCGAAGGCGGGAAACTAATAATCCGCCGCAGACTGGAGCGTGGTGTTGAAACTGTCTCTGCCCCGCTGCCGCTGGTTGTGACAGTGAACGGAACAGCCCCGGCATGCCGGTACCGTAATGCACGGCTGGTGATGAAGTACAAGTATGCACGTACCGACACTGAGTTGCAGGCAGAAAGTGCTGACTACATAGCCGCCGGCAGACCGGCAATAAAAATAACTGAATGGGGTGTCGATGCAATCAGTGCTGACGCCGATCATCTGGGTCTTTCCGGCTCGCCCACAAAGGTAAAGGAGATAGAGAACGTCATCCTCCAGGCAAAGGAGTCAAGGCGCCTGACTGCCTCCGACGGCGATATCGAATCGCTTGTTAGGGAATTACTTGATAATCACACTATTGGTTGATAACGGATAAAATATACATGCAGTGAACAATCTATTCGTCTTTTGCGAACTTGATGAAGGAAGACCCGCCGATGTGAGCCTTGAGCTGCTTACACGCGGGAGATCGCTGGCCAATACTCTCGGCTGCCGCCTCGAAGCGGTTGTTCTGGGTAGCCGGCTGGATGGCATTGAAAACGAGTTGTACCCTTACGGAGTTGACGTGGTGCATGTGGGTGACGATCCGATACTTGAGCACTACCGTACCCTGCCTTACACTTCTGTTATCACAGGGCTCTTCAGACAGGAACAACCGCAGATAGCGCTTATGGGGGCAACAACTGCGGGGCGTGACCTGGGTCCGAGAGTCTCGTCGGCTCTTCACAGCGGACTTACAGCTGACTGCACCAGCCTCGAGATAGGTGATCATTATGTCAAGAAGACAGACACAACTTATAAGAACCTGCTCTACCAGATAAGGCCTGCCTTTGGCGGAAACATCATCGCCACTATCATTAATCCTGACCACCGTCCGCAGATGGCAACGGTCCGGGAGGGGGTGATGAAAAGGGAGATTGTCAATAAAAACTACCGTGGTGAGCTGAAGAAGCTGGATGTCAGCTCTTATGTCAGGCCTGAGGACCTGGCTGTTGAAATCATCGAGCGGCACATGGAGGCCCGCAGGGTGGATATCAAATCAGCACAGATAATAGTGTCAGGCGGATACGGGATGGGTTCAAAGGAGAACTTCTCCCTTCTATACGAACTGGCCTCGGTGCTCGGTGGCGAAGTCGCTGCATCCAGGGCTGCCGTTGATGCCGGTTATGCCGGTCACGAGAGACAGGTGGGTCAGACAGGCGTCACAGTGAGGCCCAAGCTCTACATTGCATGCGGCATATCGGGGCAGATACAGCACACCGCAGGGATGAACCAGAGCGGCAAGATCATCGCAATCAACAATGATCCGATGGCTCCCATCAACAGCATTGCCGACTACGTCATCAACGGCGATGTGGCAGAGGTGATACCCAAACTCATCAGATACTACAAGGCCAACGCCAGGTAATCAAACATCAGTCTGAACTCAAACAAAAACACAAATGGCTAATTTCTATACTGACAACAGGGACCTCAGATTCCACCTGACACACCCGGCGATGGAAAAGATCGTCAGGCTGAAGGAGATGGATTACCGTGACAGGGATCAGTTTGACTACGCCCCGCATGATTATGAGGATGCCATGGACAATTTCGACAAGGTGCTGGAGATAATCGGCGCCATCTGTGCGGATGTCATCGCACCCAATGCTGAGGATGTTGACCATGAAGGTCCTTCAGTCTCCGGCGGTCATGTTACATATGCCCGCGGAACCCGCGAAAACCACGAAGCTCTGACAAGGGCAGGAGTAATCGGGATGAACTTCCCCCGCAAATATGACGGCTTGAATTTCCCGATGGTGCCTTATGTAATGGCTGCCGAACTGGTCTCGAGGGCTGATGCCGGTTTTGCAAACATATGGGGTTTGCAGGACTGCGGTGAAACGATACTTGAATTTGCCTCCGACGATATAAGAAAGGATTTTCTGCCGCGGTTCAACAAAGGGGCCACGGCAGCAATGGATCTTACTGAACCTGATGCCGGGTCTGACCTGCAGGCAGTGCAGCTGAAGGCTCACTTTGACGAAACCAGGGGTACCTGGCTGCTTAACGGGGTTAAAAGATTCATCACAAACGGCGACGCTGACATATCACTGGTGCTCGCCCGTTCTGAAGAAGGAACCACTGACGGACGAGGGCTCTCACTCTTCGTTTATGACAAAGCTGACGGCGGTGTAATAGTCAGAAGGATTGAGAACAAGATGGGGATCAAGGGATCACCCACATGTGAACTGGTGTTCCGCAACGCTCCGGCGAAGCTTGTCGGTGAGAGACGCATGGGCCTGATAAAGTATGTAATGTCGCTGATGAACGGCGCCCGCCTGGGTGTGGGAGCACAGTCAGTCGGAATAGCACAGGCAGCATATGAGGAAGCCAGGAAATACGCCTCGGAAAGGAAACAGTTCGGAAAGACAATTGACCAGTTCCCGGCAGTATACGAGATGCTTACGCTCATGAGGGTCCGCCTTGAAGCTATGAGGTCTCTGCTTTATGAAACTGCCCGGTTTGTCGACACCTACAAGGGATGGTCATTTACAGGGGCAGAGAGGCCCCTCACAAAGGAAGAACGCGAAGAGCTCAAGAACAACACAAGGCTTGCAGACATATATACGCCGATGGTGAAGCTTATCAGCAGCGAGTGGTGCAACCGCATCGCATATGACGCAGTGCAGATCCACGGCGGTGCGGGATTTATAAAGGATTTCCCTGTGGAAAGGCTTTACCGCGATGCAAGGATTACCTCTATTTATGAGGGGACTTCCCAGCTCCAGGTGGTGGCAGCAATAAGGGGTGTGACTACCGGAGGCTACCTGGCCCAGATCCGCGAATATGAAAAGAAGGAACTGAGACCTGAGCTCGATCACCTGCGGAAAGAACTTGTCACACTGACCGGTGACTATGAAAACAGAGTGTCACAGGTAGTATCGGCAGGCAACAGTGAGCTGACCGATTTTCATGCACGCCGGCTGGTCGAGATGGCCGCAAACATAATAATGGGTTACCTGCTTCTGATTGATGCACAGCGGGATGCAGTCTATGCATCGTCTGCAGAACTATTCGTCTCCCTGGCAGTTTCAGAAAACAGGGTACGGTCAGAATACATCGCTTCATTCCAGGAGAAGACTATTGGTCTTTACAAGGTAAACTGAAATTGCCAATCAGTTCCTCCCTTCATCAGGCATGTCATGAGGAGAACAACTAAATCAATTTCAATAGTGCTGGCTACAGCCCTGTTCTCCGTTGTATCGCTGACGGCGCCGGCCCAGCAGAAGAAGGGAGTACAATGGGCTATCCCTGCCACATACAGGAAGATTGCAAATCCTGTACAAGGAGACACTGCATCGGTCAGAGCAGGAGAGGTCTCATATGCAAGAAACTGTGCTTCATGTCACGGCCGGGAAGGTCACGGTGACGGCCCACGGGGAAAAATGTGCATCACATTCCCGGGAGACTTTTCAACCCCTGCTTTCAAGGATTACACTGACGGTGAAATTTTTTATCAGACAAAGCATGGCAGAGGTGAGATGCCGGCATATGACAGGAGAATTCCTGACCATGAAATCTGGAGTATTGTCAACTATATAAGAAAATTGATTTCATGAAAGCATTAAGGTTTCTTCTTTCACCCATGATGATGGGTGTTCTCTTCATTGTGCTTGCAGCGTCTATGGCTGCAGCCACATTTATAGAGAACGACTTCGGGCAGGAGGCTGTCCGGGCAGCTGTGTACAACACAGCCTGGTTCGAAATTCTTTTTTTGCTGCTGGTTATCAACCTTATTGGCCAGATTGTCATTTTCAGGCTTTGGCGAAAGGAGAAGCTGACGGTGATGCTCTTTCACGCAGCATTTGTTATAATGGTGGCAGGGGCTGCAATAACCAGGTATTCAGGTTATGACGGCTGGATGCACATCAGGGAAGGGGAGTCGTCACATCTGACATACTCCTCGGAAGACAACCTGGCTTTTGAGCTTATTGATGCCTCAGGCACCACAATCGCAACACACACTGCTCCCCTGAACGTATCAGGCGGACGACACGGCAGATACAACAGGAGCCTGGAGGCTGAAGGAGGTAAAGTCACTCTTGCATTTGATAAATACGTTCCCGGCGCCTTAAAAAAAGTAGAGGAAGTCCCAGGTGGCAGGCCCATGGTATCATTGCTCTTCACTCCTGACATGGTCTCAAGTGAGATGGTCGTATTGGCCATGGGTGAGACAGGTATTATCGGAGAGATGACAGCAGGTTTTGGAACCGGGGCAGACATATCCATAAATACTGACGGCCACCTCTTCTTCATAAAATCCTCAAAAGGCCTGAGGTCAACCGTAATGCAGGAGATGAGATCCGTTGATTATCCTGCAGATTCCCTGGTGATTCTCTCACGTGGTGTTGTCTATACAGTCGGCAGTTACAGGATCATGCCACAGGTGATGACGATGAGCGGGGAGGTTGTTCCTGCAGGTACCACTGACGGAGGCAGTTCAGGAGGTGTGCTTGAATTCACTCTTTCAGGAGACGGTTTCAGCAAAAGGATCTATCTGTGGAATGACGGGAAAGAAGACAGATCAGCATGGCAGGGTGATGCCGGCAATCATACAGCCCGGATCAGCTGGGGTGCCAGCGGACGGGAACTCCCTTTCAGTCTCAGGCTTGAAGATTTCATTGTGGAACGGTATCCGGGATCAAGCAGCCCGTCAGGATTTATAAGCCGGGTTACACTGAAAGACACTGATTCTGAAATGCCCTATGATATCTACATGAACCATATTCTCAAATACAGGGGCTATCGCTTTTACCAGTCGTCATATGATAATGACGAACAGGGCACGGTGCTTTCCGTCAGCCATGATCCTGCCGGGATGTACACCACCTACACGGGCTATGGTTTGCTGTTCCTCTTTATTATCCTTTCATTGTTCAACAGAAAATCCTTTTTCCGCACTGTTACCCCGGGGCACTGGAGTTCCCGTTACCGCAAGGGTGCTGCTGCATTTGTTTTGCTGGCGCTTGTGTCGGTTGCCCCGGCACATGGTCAGCACCTGGTTATTGAGAAGAAGGCAGCTGACAGTTTTGGCTCTGTCCTGGCACAGGATCAAAAGGGACGCACAAAACCTCTTTATACAATCAGCAGCGATATCCTGAGGAAAGTGGCAAGGGAGAACAGTTTCGGGGGATTGTCACCCATGCAGGTGTTTCTTGGTTGTTCTCTCGACTTTTACCACTGGCAGAATGTGCCGCTGATTAAGGTATCAAACGAGGAACTCAGGCGTAAGCTGAACCTGAAGGGAGACCTGGCGGCATTTTCCGGGATTGTTACATTTGGTGAATCCGGTGGGTACAAGCTGGAATCGCTCGTTGACGAAGCCTATTCAAATCCCGCCAATCAGCGCAGCAAGTTCGACAAGGAGGTTATCAAGGTCGACGAAAGGGTGAATATCTGTTATATGATGTCACGTGGCGATTTCATGCGCATTTTTCCTCTCCGTGACGGCACTGATCACTGGGGTATGGCAGAGGAGGCGGTAAAGAATGGTATCAGCAGAGAAGACTCTCTTTTTGTTATGAGCGTCGTGCCGGAGTGGACCCGGACTGTAACCTCGGTAACAAAGCCTGCAACCCCTCCCGGGGAGTTTATTGAAACCCTCCGGAGTTACCAGGGTAAGCATGCGGGATATGACCTGCCCTCAGGGAGCAAGGTCAGAGCCGAGCTTTTTTATTACAAGGCAAGGATCTTCGAGCGTCTCTTTCCATGGTATGCCACGGTGGGCATCATAATGATCATTATAATCATAACGGTCATAATCAGCGGCCGGCCGTTGACAGGCATCTTTCTGAAACTGCTTGCCGGGCTTGTTGCCGCAGGATTCCTGTTTCATACCCTTGGCCTGGGCATCAGGTGGTATATCTCCGGTCATTCACCGATGAGCAACGGTTATGAGTCGATGCTTTTCATCTCATGGGTCACATTGCTCGCCGGGCTGATATTCAGCCGGAAGTCGCTGCTGACACTTGCCGCCACCTCTGTTCTGGGCGGTCTGACACTGATGGTGGCACACCTCAGTTTTATGGATCCTGAGATCACCAATCTCGTGCCGGTTCTGCGGTCATACTGGCTGACTCTCCATGTCTCGGTTATTACCGGAAGTTACGGTTTCCTGGGCCTGGGAGCCATACTGGGAATTGTAGTGATTGTAATGATGCTGTTCGTCCGCCCAGGCAACAGGGAACGGATCAGTGTTGTTATAGATGAGCTTACAGTAATAAACTTCAAGGCCCTTACACTTGGGCTGTATTTCCTGACCATAGGGACATTCCTCGGTGCCGTATGGGCCAATGAGTCATGGGGCCGTTACTGGGGTTGGGATCCGAAGGAGACATGGTCACTTATAACAATCATCGTCTATACGCTGGTCACCCACTCACGGATGATTCCGGCAATGAAGGACACATATACATTTAATCTGCTTTCGTTGTTTGCCTTCTCATCGGTGCTGATGACCTATTTCGGTGTGAACTACTACCTCTCCGGGCTTCATTCTTATGCCGGCGGTAACCCGGTTCCGGTTCCGGCATTTGTTTATATTGCAGTAACGGTGCTTGTTTTACTGGCTTCCGCTGCAGGTTACAGGTACAGGAAGGCCGGAAGGCAATGAGGCAGCAGTCAGAACGGCAGACAGGCTGGCCCTGTAATTAGTCGACCCTTATAAAGTATCTATATTGTTGATAACTAATGATATAAGTTAAT
>CAZWOC010000036.1:0-6835 GCA_964635655.1 uncultured Rikenella sp.
AGTTTACTTGACTTCCTCGAAGTCGACGTCGGTGACCTGTTCGTCGCCGCCCTTGCCGCCGGTGGTGCCGCCGGTTGTACCTCCGGTGGGGCCTGACTGCGGGCCGGCATCAGGACCAGCCTGCTGGCCGGGACCGCCCTGGGCCTGCTTGTACATATCCTCGGAGGCTGCCTGCCATGCTGTATTGATCTCTGCAAGTGCACGGTCAATAGCCGTGATGTCCTTGTTCTTGTGAGCTTCGCGAAGCTGGCCCAGTGCATTCTCGATGCGTCCCTTCTTGTCAGCCGGGATCTTGTCGCCGTACTCTTTGAGCTGCTTCTCTGTCTGGAAGATCATGCTGTCAGCGGAGTTGACCTTGTCAGCCATCTCCCTGGCTGCCTTGTCTGCTGCTTCGTTGGCCTTGGCCTCTTCGCGCATGCGGCGTATCTCTTCATCATTCAGACCTGATGAAGCCTCGATGCGGATCCTCTGCTCCCTGCCGGTGCCTTTGTCCTTGGCAGAGACATGGAGTATGCCGTTGGCGTCGATGTCAAAGGTGACCTCGATCTGGGGAATACCGCGCGGGGCCGGCGGAATGCCATCGAGATGGAAGCGGCCGATCGTCTTGTTGCCGGAGGCTATAGGGCGATCGCCCTGCAGTACGTGAATCTCTACCGAAGGCTGGCTGTCGCTGGCCGTGGTGAAGGTCTCGGTCTTGCGGGTAGGGATCGTGGTGTTCGATTCAATCAGTTTAGTCATGACGCCGCCCATTGTTTCAATACCAAGTGACAGCGGGGTAACGTCGAGAAGGAGCACATCCTTCACCTCGCCGGTGAGGACACCGCCCTGGATGGCAGCGCCGACGGCAACAACCTCGTCAGGATTGACACCCTTTGAGGGCACCTTGCCGAAAAACTTTTCAACTATCTGCTGGATGGCGGGGATACGTGTTGAACCGCCAACGAGAAGTACTTCATCAATATCAGAAGTCTTCATGCCGGCATCATCCAGAGCCCTCTGGCATGGTCCGAGGACAGCATTGATGAGCTTGTCGGTCAGTTTCTCAAACTGAGCCCTTGTCAGGCTCTTCACGAGGTGCTTCGGAATACCGTTAACCGGCATTATGTACGGAAGATTTATCTCGGTGGTTGAGGTGCTGGAAAGCTCGATCTTTGCCTTCTCGGCAGCTTCCTTGAGTCTCTGCAGTGCCATCGGGTCCTTGCGAAGGTCAATCCCTTCCTCTTTCTGGAACTCGTCGGCCAGCCAGTCGATGATCAGGTGGTCAAAGTCGTCGCCGCCGAGGTGGGTGTCACCGTTGGTGGATTTGACTTCGAAGACGCCGTCACCAAGTTCAAGGATTGAAATATCGAATGTTCCGCCGCCAAGGTCGAATACTGCGATCTTGAGGTCATGGGATTTCTTGTCAAGGCCGTATGCCAGTGATGCTGCAGTCGGTTCATTGATTATACGCTTTACCTTAAGACCTGCTATCTCACCGGCTTCCTTTGTAGCCTGGCGCTGCGAGTCGTTGAAATATGCCGGAACGGTAATGACAGCCTCAGTGACCTCCTGACCGAGGTAATCCTCGGCGGTCTTCTTCATCTTCTGAAGCACAATGGCAGAGATCTCCTGCGGAGAATAGTTGCGATCATCAATCTTTACCCTCGGGGTGTTGTTGTCACCGCGGACGACTTCGTAGGTCATCTTCTTCATCTCGTTCGTTACCTCATCATAGTTTCTGCCCATGAAGCGTTTGATCGATGATACGGTTTTACGCGGATTGGTGATAGCCTGCCTCTTTGCAGGGTCGCCAACCTTACGTTCGCCGTTCTCAAGAAATGCAACCACCGAAGGGGTGGTGCGCTTGCCTTCACTGTTGGGTATTACCACAGGCTCGTTGCCTTCCATCACTGAAACGCATGAGTTGGTGGTTCCCAGGTCAATACCGATAATTTTTCCCATTTTATACTGAATTTATCTTTTAAGTTCGTTTCTGATACTCCTCTTTGTGACAATGTTTGTGCCATGGCGTTCCCCGGAGGTATATTATGAAATTATGTCATGGTCAACAGATTCAGCCGTCAGTAAGATTTTTGGGGTTTATGACAAAACGGCAGGCCCGGTCAAAAGAAATGGTTAAGATGCTATTCCAAATTCTTATTTCGTAGCTTTGCAGATGGGAATAAAACCGGAAGATATGTCAGTACAGAAGACTGTTAAGATAGTTACCACCCATGTGCTTTACGAGATGAAGCTCAAGGGTGAAAAGATTTCGATGCTTACCGCATACGATTATTCGATGGCCAGGATCCTTGACGAGGCCGGGATTGATGTTATCCTTGTGGGTGACTCAGCTTCAAATGTGATGGCCGGGTTTGACACGACGCTTCCGATCACACTTGATAACATGATATATCATGCAGCATCGGTTGTAAGGGGGGTGAAGCGTGCACTGGTTGTTGTGGACCTGCCGTTCGGCACCTACCAGGGAAATTCGCGCGAAGCGCTGGCTTCTGCAATAAGGATAATGAAGGAGACCGGAGCAAGTGCCGTGAAGATGGAGGGGGGACGGGAGATCGTCGAGTCAATTGAGCGTATCATGTCAGCCGGGATACCGGTAATGGGTCACCTCGGCCTCACCCCGCAGTCTATTCACAAGTTCGGGACATATGTTGTCAGAGCCCGCGAAGCAGAGGAGGCACGTAAGCTGAAGGAGGATGCAAAAATCATTGAGAAGGCAGGGTGCTTTGCAATAGTGCTTGAGAAGATCCCGGCAGTGCTGGCAGGGGAGGTGGCTGAGTCACTGAAGGTTCCTGTGATAGGAATAGGCGCCGGACCACAGGTTGACGGACAGGTGCTGGTACTGCATGACATGCTTGGGATCAACATGGAGTTCTCGCCCCGGTTCCTGAGGAGATACCATAACCTCTATGACGAGATCAAGGGGGCAGTCCATCACTATATTGCCGATGTGAGGTCAGGGGAATTCCCGAATGAGAAGGAGCAGTATTAAAGAGGTCTGAAAGTCTGAAAGTCTGAAGGTCTGAAAGTCTGTCTTGCGGTCTTGCGGTCTTGCAGTCTTGCAGTCCAGCGGTCTTGCGGTCTTGCGGTCTTGCGGTCGGGCAGGCAGAGGCTGAAAAAGGATTAAATTGATAAAAAAAATATACTAATGGGATTCCCGGAAATACTTTACGAAGACAATCATATAATAATTGTAAATAAAAGGTCATCTGACCTGGTGCAGGGTGACGGCACGGGTGATGAGCCGCTGGATGACAAGGTCAGGGCTTATATCAAGCAAAAGTACAATAAGCCGGGAGACGTGTTTCTGGGTGTTGTGCACAGGCTTGACAGGCCGGTCAGCGGATGTGTTGTATATGCACGCACCTCCAAGGCCCTCACACGGTTGAGTGAGCTTTTCAGAACCCGCGATGTGAAAAAGACATACTGGGCAATTGTCACTGACCGGCCTCCGGCCGAGGAGGGTTCTCTAAGCAACTGGCTGAAGAAGAATGAGACCCAGAACAAATCATATGTATATGACAAAGAAGTAAAGGGTTCAAAGCTCGCTGAGTTGTCTTACAGGATCATGGGGCGCTCAGAGAGGTATTATCTGCTTCAGGTTGATCTCCAGACCGGCAGGCATCACCAGATCAGGGCTCAGCTGGCAGCTGCCGGCTGCCCTGTAAAGGGAGATCTTAAGTACGGAGCCAAACGCTCAAACGAGGGTGGCGGCATTTCGCTGCACTCCAGGAGTGTGTCTTTCATTCACCCTGTAAAGAATGAAGAAGTTAATGTGACGGCGCCGCTTCCTGATGACCGAATCTGGAAGCTGTTCGCCAATATATGATAACAGAAGAAGAGGCGCCTCTGCCGCGCCTCTTCCCAACCTAACCCAAAACTAACCTAAATCAACTACCTGATGATGTCCGGTCCCGGGCGGGACCGTTAGAAATATCTCCTATTTCGTCATCAGTATCTTTTTTACCTCATTCAGTATCTGATCAGCCTCTTTGGCTTTTTCTTTCGGGGCTCTTATACTTACAACAACCCCGTCTACAGAAATGTTGTAACTGATCCCCTCTTTTTCGGCTTGGATCATATGATTCATCGCCCTTGCGGGTCTCATTCCCGGCTCACCCATCGGGGCTGGCATACCTTCCTGGTTTTCAACCCAGACCATACGGCTTCCTTCACCCGGCTTGCGGATGATCCTTCGTCCTTCCCTCGTGTTTATAATAAGGTTGCCACCCTCGAAGTTCAGGGTGTCGCCTTCAATTATCGTCGTATCTTTTGCTCCGCCGTCATCCTTGACAGTAACAATAACCACCTTCTTCTCGACCTTTTTTGCATCCTGTGAAGACATGGTTGCTGTTCCTGCAATAAAGGCAGCAAGGATTGCAACAGCGGTTTTTATTGATATGCCCATTTTCGATTTATCCTTTGTCTGACGATACAAAATTAATCCATAAATTTCCAGGGGTGGTTAAAGTCAGGTTAAAACTGGTTAACAAAAAGTTAAAACGGATTTCGCCTTTATATATATGTATAATTTTGTGCCATGAACATGAGGAAATTCACCGGTCTGATAGTATTAATGGTTGTCTCCGTTCTGGCAATAGTCTGGGTTCAGGTGACATGGATCAGAAACTCTGTCAGGTCGCAGAACGAGCAGTTTGATTTCTTTGTGATAAACAGCCTGCGTAATACTGCCTATTCAATGGAGAACAACCGCAGGATGAGCTTCCTCAATGAGATGTTCATAAGAGGTTATTCAGCACTCCCTCAGGCAATTCAGCGATCGTCTTCACCAGGGCTTGAATCCGGGAGTTTTAGCATCCAGAGCACTTCCACAGCCAAAAATGATTCTGTCGAGATCGTTGTCTCAACAAATGACAATCCCCCGGTAAAAATGAAGGTGACCCGGGAGGAGGCCCGTGAGAAAATGGGAAACAGTATTGTCGTCGGGAATGATGAATATATGCGATGGGTACAGCAGCAGGCTGCCGAATTTCAGTCGATGAGCAACCAGCTGGCATCAGAGATGTTCGTGTGGGAGAAAAAGAAGGAGATTAACAAGGAAGAGCTGCTTCAAACGCTGAAAGGTGAACTGGCGGCGACAGGAATAGACACTCCGTTCGAGTTCGCCGTTATCAGGGGCGATTCCATTATCGACGGAGTCTTTTCCAGGGTAAAGCACAAGGAGTTCCTTGACAGTCCGTATAAAGTCAGTCTTTTCACCCAGGGCCTCCTCAGGCGTGGGGAAGTCCTCTCGGTTGTTTTCCCCCGGAAGGCAAATTATGTCCTGGGAACCATGGGGCTGGTGCTCGGCGGGTTCGGACTGTTCCTGGTAATAATTATTTCAACTTTCGCCCTCAGCCTTTGGTTTATTATCAGGCAGAAGAAGACTTCCGAGATGCAGGCTGACTTCATAAACAACATGACGCATGAGTTTAAAACCCCACTCGCAACTATCTCACTTGCCGCCGATACAATTGCAAACAACCGTGTAATAACTGACGAAAACAAAGTGCGCCATTTCATCAGTATGATCAAGAAGGAAAACTCTCGCATGAACAGGCAGGTGGAGACAATCCTGCAGATAGCCACACTCGACAAGCATGAGATGGACTTCGCATTTAACCCGACTGATCTGCACGAAGTTATAAACCAGGCAATTGAAACGATTGAGATTCAGGTGGCTGACAGAGGCGGGGTCATACACAGAAATCTCGGGGCAGAGAACAGCGTCATCACAGGTGATGCCGAACATCTGCGCAACCTCGTCCATAACCTGCTCGACAACGCCAATAAGTATTCCGAGAAGGAGCCTGAAATAACTGTAAGGACACGCAGCAATGACAGCGGAATCTTTCTTGAGGTGGCCGACAGGGGCATCGGAATGAGCAAATCGGTTCAGACACGTGTGTTCGAACGCTTTTACCGGGAGACGACAGGAAATATTCACAATGTCAAGGGATTCGGGTTGGGGCTTAATTATGTCAAAGCTATAACGGATGCTCATGGGGGCACCGTCACCGTTGAGAGCGAACAGGGGAAGGGAAGCATTTTTACAGTATTTTTACCATTCAGGAACGAATCAAGGGCATGAGCAGGAAGAATGCAAAAATTTTTCTGGTTGAGGATGATGTGAGCTTTGGATCAGTGCTCAAATCATATCTTGAAATAAACGACTTCGAGGTCGATCTTGTCGATGACGGCAAATTAGCCGTGGAGACATTCCGCAGGGGAGCATATGACCTCTGCATACTCGATGTGATGCTGCCGCATGTTGACGGGTTCACTATCGCCTCGGAGATACGGATAATGAATTCGGTCATACCTATTATATTTCTTACGGCCAAGAAGCTGAAGGAGGACCTGCTAAAAGGTTACGGTGTCGGGGCCGATGACTACATCACAAAGCCATTTGATACCGACATACTCCTGCTCAAGATTAAGGCAATCATTGCCAGGAGAGACATACAGGACGGGACAAAGGATATCTACGAAATAGGAAAATATATATTCAATTCACGGATTCGCACCCTGACAATCGGGGAACAGGAACGGCAGCTTTCTCCCAAGGAGGGGCAATTGCTCGAAATGCTTGCTTTGGCGCCTAATGCCCTTGTGAGCCGCGAGGCAGCCCTGAAGAAGATATGGGGCGCCGATGACTACTTCACTGCCCGCAGCATGGATGTCTATGTGACCAAGCTGAGGAAGTACCTGAGTGATGACCCGCAGATCGTCCTGAAGAATATACACGGGAGTGGTTTCCAGCTGGTGGTGGGGGAGTAAGGTCTGAGGGTCTGAGGGTCTGAGGGTCTGAGGGTCTGAGGGTCTGAGGGTCTGA
>CAZWOC010000036.1:6935-15503 GCA_964635655.1 uncultured Rikenella sp.
GGTCTGAGGGTCTGAGGGTCTGAGGGTCTGAGGGTCTGAGGGTCTGAGGGTCTGAAAGTCTGAGAGTCTGAGGGTCTGAGGGTCTGAGGGTCTGAGGGTCGTAAATTATTTCCTGAGATTCCTTCCGGTGAAGCTGAGAGGCATCAGTGTCTGGCTGCTGTCAAGCACATAAACGGTTGACTTTCCGGCCAGTATTACTTTTATCGGGCCACCGCTACGCTGTTCTTCCTCTATGAGCATCTGCCTGCAGTTTCCGCATGGCGGCACCGGATCATCTGTCATAATGCCCCCGGTGATTGCAGCAATGGCTATTGCAACCGGTTTGCGGCTGCCATGGTTTGCAACCATGTAAGAGAGGACTGTCTTTTCCGCACAGCTTCCTGACGGGAAAGCTGCATTCTCCACATTGGCACCCCGTAGCACGGTCCCGTCATCAAGCAGCAGTGCGGCACCGACCATGAAATGCGAATACGGAGCATATGCTCCTGATGCTGCCTTAACTGCCTCTCCGACAAGCATCTTATCCGATTCAGGCAAATCATCCTTGCTGCTGTATTCAAGGAAGGAGATTGTTGTTTCTCTCTTCTTCATAAACGATATCAGTGATTTACAGTGATGTAAAAGTAATAATATTTTTACCGGCGTAAGCCGGATTCGCTGCGGCTGCCGACATTTTTATATTTTTGTCAAAAGGCTTCGGATGAAAAACCTTGCAATCTATATATTTCTGTTTGCTGTATTACTGCTCAACTCCTGCAGCCCGGCACGGAGGGCAGGCAAAACTGCCACACCCTCAGGGCCTGCACCGGATTATGCCCTCGAATACCTTAATAAATACAGTTCGATGGCTGTGAGTGAGATGAAAAGAACCGGTATCCCGGCCAGCATCACACTGGCGCAGGGGATGCTTGAATCAAATTACGGCCGCAGCCGCCTGGCCACACAGGGGAACAACCATTTCGGCATAAAGTGCCACAGCAATTGGAACGGAAGGAAGATATACCATGATGACAACCATCGGAATGAATGCTTCAGGTCTTACCCGACGGCAGCAGATTCTTACCGTGATCATTCTGATTTCCTTGTGAACGGCTCACGTTACAGGGATTTGTTCGCCCTCAGGAGCAATGATTACAAGGGATGGGCTCACGGCCTGAAGAAGGCCGGGTACGCCACAGACCCGAAGTATCCTGAACTGCTTATACGGAAGATTGAGGAGTACAGGCTCTGGACCTATGATAATGGCAGCACTGCACCGGTTACAGCTTCACAGCCGGATGTAACCAACCAGGCGGAAATTGCTGTCTCAGGTGAAACGGATAAACCTCAGACTGAACCTGACCTGCCCAAAAAAACTGTCGCAGATGATGCCGGGGAACCGATTAAGGTTATCAGCCTGACCACCGGTGCAAAGACGATGGAAAACAATAATGTGGAATACATAATTGTTGAATCGGGAGACACATACGAATCACTTGCTGAAAAGCACCAGCTGCTTTCATGGGAGATAACCCGTTACAATGATCTTGCACCAGGCGCTCCTCTTGTCCCCGGACAGGTGATTTATCTTCAGCCGAAGCGGGCGAGAGCGGCGCAGGGATTGGATATCCACACTGTTACTGCGGGTGAAACGATGCACAGTATCTCCCAGCTCTATGCTGTCAAACAGTCATCGCTGTACAAGATGAACCTGATTGATGAGGGTACTGAATGCCGTCCCGGTCAGAAGCTCAGACTAAGATAACCATGGTATTTGCCGGGGAAGCAGGTTGAAAGAGGGAGACTCAGGCGATCTTCCAGCCTTCTATGTCAAAGCCGCGCAGGAATTCAGCTGCAGTCATCATTTTCCTCCCTTCCGGGACAACAGAAAGGATTTCAATGCCACCTGCAAGGCAGGCGACGCACAGGTGTTCCCTGTCGGGCACCGAGATTGTACCGGGTGATGCCATGATTTCTTTCCTGACTCCGCCTTTGAGTATCTTAAGCCGGAGTTCCCTGTCACCCCTTCGCATCAGTGTTATGGCGCCGGGGTATGGAGATAGCCCCCTGATATGATTAAGCACCTGTTCTGCCGGTCTGGCCCAGTCAATGACTGTGTCGGAAGGAAAGATTTTCGGTGCGGTTTTCAGCTGATCCGGGGAAATGCTTTTCTGTGAAACCGGTTCAAGACTGCGGGCGAAGAGTCCCCGGGCAGTCTCCACAGCCAGCTCTGCCCCGAGAACCATAAGCCGGTCATGGAGGCTTCCTGCCGTCTCATCAGGTGATATTGCAGTTTCGCGTGAGAGCAGGATCATGCCTGTGTCAATCTCCTTGTCGATAAGGAATGTTGTTACACCGGTGCATGTTTCGCCGTTGATAATTGCATGATTGATAGGGGCGGCACCCCTGTATTGCGGAAGGAGGGAGGCATGCAGATTGAAGGTGCCAAGCGGCGGGATGCTCCAGACAGCTTCCGGAAGCATCCGGAATGCAACCACAACGAACATATCCGCATTATAATCTTTAAGCGCTGATATAAATCCGGGGTCACGCAGCTTATCAGGCTGAAGAAGTGGCAGCCCATGGCTGAGTGCATACTCCTTCACGGGACTGAAGGTTATTTTACGGCCTCTGCCGGCAGGTCTGTCAGGGACTGTAACTACAGAGGCAATTTCAAATTCTGAGTCATTCAAGGCCTTAAGGGTCGCTGCGGCGAACTCCGGTGTGCCCATAAATACTATCCGCGGCTTTCTCTCAGTCATTTTCGCCCTTGCTTGGCGTCTTGTAGCACGAAAGGCTGTGGCCCATCTTATTGGCCTTGGTCTCGAGGTAGAATGAATTATACGGATTTGCTTCAACTACCAGCGGAATGGTTTCTACAATAGAAATACCATACCCTTCAAGGCCGGCCCTTTTTACCGGGTTATTTGAAATAAGCCGGACTTTTCCGAGACCTATTCCTCTCATTATGTTTGCACCTATGCCGTAATCACGTTCATCTTCACGGAAACCAAGTTCAAGGTTAGCCTCGACAGTGTCACGACCCTGTTCCTGCAGTTTGTAGGTGCGTATTTTGTTTATCAGGCCGATGCCCCGTCCCTCCTGGCTGAGATATATAATTGCCCCCTTGCCTTCGGCTTCGACCATTTGCATCGCCCTGTGCAGCTGCGCCCCGCAGTCGCACCTTTTAGATGCAAAGATATCGCCTGTGAAACATGAAGAATGGACTCTTACAAGCACCGGTTCATCCTTTGTCCACTGACCCTTTACAAGTGCTGCATGTTCCAGCCCGTTGCTGACCTGTCTGAAGGGGATGAAGTCAAAGTCACCGTATTCTGTCGGCAGCCTCACTTGTTCGCCGACCTCTACAATTGACTCAATGCCAAGACGATAACGTATCAGGTCCTTGATTGAAATGATCTTGATGCCGAACTTCTCTGACAATTTCAGGAGATCAGGCAGGCGAGCCATTGTACCGTCCTCGTTCATTATTTCAACCAGGACGCCGCCGGGGTTTAGTCCTGCCAGCCTGGTGAGGTCAACAGCTGCCTCAGTATGTCCTGCCCTGCGCAATACGCCTTTTGACCGTGCCCTGAGCGGAAAGATGTGACCGGGTCTGCCAAGCTGGTATGGTTTAGTCTCCGGGTCAACAAGCGCCTTGATTGTAAGGGCCCTGTCTTTTGCCGAAATACCGGTTGTTGTTTCAGGACTGAGAAGGTCAACCGAAACGGTGAAGGCTGTCTCGTGAAGAGACGTATTATGGCCGACCATCATATTCAGATCAAGCTCCTCACATCTCTCCTCCGGGAGCGGAACACATATCAGACCGCGCCCGTGCGTGGCCATGAAATTCACAATTTCAGGGGTGATCAGCTGAGCGGCACAGATAAAATCTCCCTCGTTCTCCCTGTCCTCATCATCCACAACAATAACAACACGACCCTCTCTGATATCCCCGATGGCATCAACGATTGTATTCAGCTTAGTCACTTTTGTCATTTCACACACGTTTGGTGGGTTCCCAAATCCCGTTATCAATCCCTCTTACTGCCTTTGCAAATCCTGCTGTCAGCGCTGCATTCATCAAAAGGAACTGGGTTACATACCGCTGAAATCTGACCTTTTTTCCTTTGCTGTCAAGCGCCAGGTCAAGCGCTGACAAAAATATGAAAATCAGCTGTAATGCTGTAAGGCAAAAATAGAAATCTGACCGGCCTGAAAGAATGACTGTTGTCATAAAAAACAGTGTAAGCATGACAGGGGTTAACCATCTCATTATCTTATGGAAGAAGAAGACGAGGGAAACGCTTATTCTCCCGGAGGGGAATGGGCCGAAATGGAACAGGTTCTGGAATGATCCGGCAGCGATTCTCGTCCTGCGCCGGAACTGCACGATGATATCCGGCTGGGTGTCTTCGAAGACTGTTGCTTCAGGTATATTGAACGATCTGAATTTTAGTTTCAGTACTGACAGTCCTGCATACAGGTCGTCAACCAGGATATTTTCAGGGAGAAGAGGGAAGAGGTTGCGGCGTACAGCATAGCACCCGCCGTAGGGGCCCGGCATGGCGCCCCACAGGTCACCTTCACCCCGTTTCAGCAGAGTTTCAAGACTGCTGTAAAGGATTTCCTGCTGCGTGATCCCGGCATTGCCTGTTATCAAAGGCTGAGGTGTGGCATCGCAGAGACCTGTCCGAGGATCTTCAAACTGCTCAGCAAGTTTTTTTACAGTGACGGGAGTGAAGATCACATTGGCATCCGTCACAATAAGGATTTCTCCTGAGGCCACTGCAGCCAGATCGTTTATCATGGCAGGCTTTCCTCTTCTGCTGCTGTTGCGGATGAACCTGATACGGCTGTCAGAACCGGCCATCTGCATCATGAGCAGATCCGTACGGTCAGTCGAGCCGTCAGATCCTATGACAAATTCAATCAGTTCAGCAGGGTAATCAGATTTCAGGAGGCTGTTCATCTTATTGACGATCACCTTTTCTTCATTATACAGTGACATAATAACAGTGACTGTGGGGAGGCTGCCTTCAGGGGCTGTCTGTAAAGGTTTTTTCACCAGGCTTCTTTTCAGTCTTGCCGCCATAATGACCCCGGCCGGGTAGATGATGTAAGTCCAGGTCAGCAGGGTAGTTACTGTGATGAATATCGTTTCAGTGATCATGGCCATCTTTCCTTCGGTACTGCATCATTCAGGTAACAGTGGGTGAGAATCCGGCTGAATTCCGCCGGCAGGTTTTTCATTGACAAGCATCCTGTAAAATTCAAGCAGCCCTGATGTAAGGAAACGGTTGTCAAACCTGGTCTGAACAACTCTGACGGCAGCTTTTCCGGCAGATATTCTGAACTCACTGTCTTTCAGGTATTTTGAGACGGCCAGGCAGAATGATTCTGTATCTGCCGCTAATGCCAGCCCGCTGTCGGGCTGAGCATCAATTCCCTGTGCCGCCAGCGGTGTGGCTACGACAGGTCTCCCGGTACTCATGGCTTCGATGATTTTGATCCGAAGTCCGCTTCCCGCGAAGAGCGGGGAGATCATAAGATCATTTGAAGCTATAAAACTGCCGGCATCGGCCGGTTCACTGTCAAAAACAATATTTCTCCCTCCGGGAAGTGAGGCTTTGACCCTGTCAAGGCTTTTTCCCGCTATATGGAGCGTTGCATCCGGAATTCCTTCCAGTACGCGTGGCCATACAGAATGAATGAACCATGTCAGTCCTTCAATGTTTGGCTGCCAGTCAAATGATCCGATAAATCCTACCCGGGGCTGTGAACCGTCCGGTTTGGGAAGCCATGCCGCATCCTGCATTCCTGTTTCGCAAAGGAAAACCCGGTTTTCATGTGACTTTGACGCGAACCACTCGTAGTCAGGCCGGCTTATCGGCACAATCGCATCAAAGCTGGCTGCAGCGCCTGTCTCCAGCTTCTTCAGCCTGCGTGACAGGTTTTGAAGGTAGAACCGGCGGATATAGGTGTTTTCTCCGGCGGCCGTCATCTCCCTCAGCCTGTGCTCAACGTTATGGGCCCGGAGGACAACAGGGGCGGGGGTGAAGGTTCTTATTTCGTCAAGGTAAAGTGCAAATACAAGCCCCTCGCAGTGGATAATGTCATACCGGTCCAGGGTGAGTGATGATCTGAGCGAGTCTGAGAACCTGTGTGACATGAACCGTACAAGGTCATACGGTTTGCCGGAGAAGAGGAAGTTGGACAAAAGCGCCAGGGGCCTGACGGTTGTGTTTACTGTTACAGTCCGGTATTCGTGTAGCCAGTCAGGTTTCCGGCCGTCTGAAGCGTCAACGGCAGTGCCGTGCTTTTCTGTCTTCATTGAGAGGACCGTCACCCGGGCTCCGGCTTCAGCCAGTCCTCTGGCGCAGTTCAGAGATGCCACAGTGGCACCGTCATGAGCAGGCCACAAGGGTCTAGGTACCAGTACCAGGATCTTCATTGTCCTTTTCTGGCTTAATGCCGGTAAAGAAGGCCCCTATCTTTTTAAAGAAGAGTATGTATGTCTCGGCATTCATTATCGCTGCGTCGGTTGTGGCCTTGTAAGTCAGGAAGACACCTATCGGGAACAGGATTATAGTTGATGCAAGCATGCCCAGGGGCACGCTGATTATCAGCTCCTTGGTAAACTTCTCGCCCGAAAGCGTAATAACGTAATAGATGACGAAGAAGAGTACGGAGATTACAGCCGGAGTGCCGAGTCCGCCTTTCCTGATGATAGCGCCCAACGGGGCTCCGATAAAGAAGAAAACGAGGCAGGCAAGCGGGAGGGTAAATCTCTTGTATTTTTCAGCCTCATATTTCCTCAGGTTCTTGGCCTCGGCAACCAGCGCCTCACTCTTTTCCGTCATGAACGATGTTCCTTCGCGGGCGAAGCTCAGGGCGCGACTGATTGTCGTGCTTTTGTCCATGAAGCTAAGTGTGTCGAAAGCTTCATGGACATTGAATTTCTTGGTCTTCCAGACTGCGGCAGAGTCATTTTCCTGTTTAGTCTCAGTGGGGTAAAACTGGCTTTTGGTGAACAACATTGTCTGGCTGAACTCAGAATAATATGTATCGGTCCTTGCGTTGAACCTGGTGGAGAGTGAGTCGATGAAGAATGTCAGGCCGGCAGTGTTGAGCATTGCGTAGTTGGAGCGGTATATATCCATTCCTGACCTGTTCAGTCCGAATCCCACCAGTTCGATAACCATTGTCTGTTCCGTGAACCTGTCGCGTCTGAAGGGATATTTTCTTTTCTCCTGTGGTACGTCCTTCTCCTCTATGTCCTTGTATGCATAGCCGTTATAGAGTGTCAGGATAAGGCCGCTTTCGTCGGGAGTAACCTTCATGTATCCTGAGTCTGCGTGTATTACTGAGGAATTTCCGATGCCTTCGCGGTGGTCATATATATAGATGCCGTCGAGGCGGTTGGTCTCAGGGTCTTTGTCAGTGATCTTGATGCTGAATCCGTCTATACCGTTGTAGAATGTTCCTGCCTGGATGTTCAGTTCGGGGCGCATGCGCCTTATGTCTGTAAGGAGTGTTCGCGCCTTGCGCGTGGATATAGGGAGCACGTAATCAGCGAACATGAATGAGCCGATTGCAAGGAGTGATGCAAAAATGAAGATAGGCAGCATTATCCGTTGGAGAGGGACTCCGGAGGATTTAAGGGCTGTCAGTTCGAGGAACTCGCCCAGGTTGCCAAATGTCATCAGTGATGCCAGCAAAATTGCAAGAGGGAGGGAGAGGGGGACGAAAGTCAGGGAGAACTGGAAGAGGAGTTCGGCGAGGACCTTTGGTTCGAGACCTTTCCCGGCGAGCTCATCGACATACATCCACAGGAACTGGAGGATGAAGATAATGAGCACGATAAAGAACGTCAGGATCAACGGTCCTATAAACGATCTTATCATGAACAGATCGATCTTCTTCATTGTCTCGGGTGTGGTGCAAACGTACGTTATTTTTGAGAAAGATGCAAAGCCCTCTCACTCGGTAAGGCCGAGTACTTTTCTGAGGTAGGAGATTTGTGTGTCCCATAGGTTACGTGCATCATCCAGTTCGTCCTCTTCCGCGTGGTCTGTTATAATGAGTGCGGTGTCATTTGTGAGTTCATGGATAAGGATTTTGAACTCGAAGAAGTTTGATTCGGTATCGGCGAAGTCGAGCCAGTCGAATCTTACGGCTTTATTTTCTCTTGCGTAGACAAGGCGGGCCCTTGCTTCGGCCTTGTTCCAGAAGAAGGAGAAGATGTCGCCGTCGACCGTGACATTATCGGCGAACCATTCTGCGAGGCCTTCAGGGGTGCTGAGCCTGTCATAGAGTACTCTTACCGGGGTGTTCAGGGTGTATTCAATTTCGAATCTGGCTCTCATTATAGAGGATGAGTGTCATGCAATATAAAAATAATAGATGAAAAGAAAAAGTTTGCCGGGCAAAATGAAAAAATATTTATATTTGCAGCCTTGAAAAAGGCACCGGTTGGCGGACATGGCAAGCCGGGGGTTCAGTGAAATAATTTTTTGGCGAGATAGCTCAGATGGTTAGAGCGCATGATTCATAATCATGAGGTCCCGAGTTCAATTCTCGGTCTCG
>CAZWOC010000037.1:0-11082 GCA_964635655.1 uncultured Rikenella sp.
ATGCATGGATAGAGCTCGCCAGGGAGGTTGAACCACTGTTCGGGCCAATGGCTGATTCACCGGACTTTCAGGAGGGTATAAAACACTGTATCCTCAGTCATGACGCATACGGAATTGAGAATGAGGAGAAGGAACTGGCAGGCATCATAGCCCTTGACAGGGCGAACAATGAGATACTCTGGCTGGCAGTGACATCAGAACAAAGGGGGAAAAGGTACGGTGAGAAACTGGTGCAGAAGGCTCTCGAAGAGCTCGGGACAGGCAGGGATATTCATGTCCAAACCTTCACCGGAGACATCAGTGAGGGCAGGGCAGCCAGGGCAGTTTATACCAGGAACGGATTTACAGACCTGAAGGGAGCCGGGCCTAACCCCGCCGGCATTGAAACTGTAATTATGGTAAGAAAAGCTATATGATTTATGGTTTCGTTACAGGACACTTTTGCAGTTATGTCCGAAAACAAAACTGGCAATATCAATCATGATCAATGCCAACAGTACAAATCCCGGTAAATATGCCGGTTCAATCAATGCAATACTGGCCGGAGCCGTGGCGACGCCACCGGAAGACTCCTCTGCTCCCGGGAAGAAAGATGTTGATCTGCAGGATTATGTTGGATATTATTCTGACCAGCCCGCGACAAGTGAACTGTATATTTCCACATGGGGAGGTGACCTTGTAATGCTGACCCTTCCGAATGACAACCCTCCAGCCTCAATGGTCCTTTACAGGCACATTGAGAAGGACACTTTCCGGAGGGTCGGAAATGACGGTGAGCTGCGTGAGGCTCTGGTGTTTGAACGTGACACTGACGGCCGGGTGTTCAGGTATAAAACCTTTGAGAATTATGTTGTAAGAACAGACCGGCAGGAGCCATACAATTCGTATAGATTGTAATGACCGATTACGGACTATTCAGACCGGGAAGGATGCGTGATTGATGAACAGCAGGAAGAAAACCGGGCAGACCAGAGGTGCTGCCCCTGTTCAACCGGGTTATCCCCGCGATGAATGCCCCAGTCCCTTAAGGAGTATCTGCTTCAGTTTATTATATTCTGCTGACTCACTGTCCTTTTGATCAAGGGGAGTGTCAAAGGAGAGATGTGTGGTAATATGAACAGGAGGAGCGCTCATGACAAATATCTCCTCGCCAAGCATCAGTGCCTCATCAACGTCATGGGTCACGAAGATGACCGTCCGCCTGTCAGTGGTCCACAACCTGGTAAACCATCTTATCATGTTGTGTTTAAGGGCAATATCAAGACCCTTCAGCGGTTCATCCATGAGAATAATATCAGACGGACAGGCAAAGGCGCGGGCAATTGAAACCCGTTGACGCATGCCCCCGCTCAGTTGCGACGGGTAATGACCGGAAAAATCATCAAGTCCTACCAGCCTTATCAGATTATCTGTCTGATGCCTGCGCTCTCCGGCAGGAATATTTCTATTTATGACAAACTCAATGTTCCCCCTGATGGTCTTCCATGGCAATAACCGCGGGTCCTGGAAGATATATGACATGACCTTGCCTTCAAAACCCGAGAGGGTTCCTCCGTCAGGCTGAGTGATCCCGCCAATGATATTCAGCAGGGTGGTTTTCCCACACCCTGAAGGACCCAGTATGCACGTTATCAACCCCTGTGGAATGCTCAGATTGAAGTCGCTGTAAACAGTGACTCCGTCATATTTTTTGTTGAGATTACTGATCTTTAATTCCATCATCAATCTTTCCAGGCAACAATTCTATGTTCACTCCACCGTATCAGCTTTTCAAATCCGTAGCTTATCAGAACCGCTACGATTGTCCATGCGATGACTGCATCAACATTCAGGAATGTCTGTTGCTCATGCATCATTGTACCGATCCCGTACCTGGGCTGACTCAGCACCTCTCCTATTATTATTGCCCTCCAGCCTATGCCCATGGCGCTTGATGAGCCGCTGATAATAAAAGGCATGATAGCCGGCACGTACACCTCCATGACCACCCTTTCATTGCTAACCCTGTAAAAATTTGCCATCTCAATAATGTCCGGATCCACGCTCCTGATACCGTCAGCCACATTGGTGCAGATAAACGGGAACATTGTCAGTATGGCAATAAAGACCGGTACGGAACCCGGGGTGAACCAGATCAGTGCCAGCAATATTATGGCAACCACGGGTACTGAACGCACCGTCACCAGGAAAGGCCGCAGGAAAGCATCGAAATCCTGGCTGATGCCGGCTGCTATACCAAGCAATAATCCGAAAAAGGCAGAGATGATGAACCCTGCAAGGCCGCGAAGAACAGTTGTTCCAATGACAGCAAGGAATTCGGTGTCAGTGAATAGCTTTAATACTGCCACCAGTGTTTTCCGCGGCGACGGCAGGATAAAGTCTGAGTTAAAATACAATGCCAGTAACTCCCAAATAACCAGCATTGTAATTACAGAAGCAAAACCCAGATAATGTCTTTTAGTAAGTGAAAGCTTCATCAGGCATCTTTCCTCCTGTTATGTCAGGCTCCATGTTAAAAAATATCCTGAGATAGGCTTCAATCTCAGCACTTATGTCACCCGCCCTTTTAAAATCCATATGTGACCGGGGAATGGATGCCACAGCCGTCTGCACGTCAGGCAGAATGCCATAACCTGCAATCAGAATGGCAGCACTGTCCGGATTGGTGTTTACCCATTCCACTGATCTTCTGCAGGCATCAATAACCCTTTCAACCAGCTCCGGGTTATGTTCTATCATATGTCCCTTTGCCAGCAGTGCTGTCTGAGCCATGGCGATTCCTGTTGTCTTCTCCCATTCAGTGTTCAGATCAAGGATAGGGTGGATATTCATGTTCCTGGCGGCCACCATGCTGACCAGGGGTTCCGACAGGACAGCCAGCTCTGCCTGACCGGCAGCAACAGCATTTGCCAGTTCAATATGTGTCGGGTAACTGTAATCAAGCACTATATCCGCTTCCGGTCTTATGCCGTTCTTTTCAAGAAGGTACCTGAAAAGAACATCCGGGGTCATGCCCCTGGCCATCACATTAACTCTTTTGCCCCTGAGATCCTCCCAGCCGCCTATGGTTGTATCTGCTCCGAAGAGGTAGAGTGAGCCCCAGACAGGTATTGCAATCAGCCTGTAATCAAGCCCCTTGTTATACAGTATGGCTGCCATGGTGGTAGGCAGAATGGCGAAGTCGGCGCTTCCGTCAAGCATCATCTTCCTGACCTGAAGAGGCTCATCAAGGATATCTGCCTTCAAGCCGGCTTGACTGTCAGAATCAAGGCTGTCAATCAGTTTAATCAGGGCCATGGACGAAGGCCCGTTAAGGCTCGCGAGGGTCAGTCCGTCATTCTTCCCCCTCACAGCACTCTCTTTGCATGCAATGCATGCCAGGGAAAGCAGAATAAATATTGCAAGCTTGCGGGTCATGTCAGTGATTTGCACAAAGCTATTCAATTAAATGTTAAAAATAGGATAATCTCTTCTATCCATAAATACTGCATATGCGAAGAAAGCACAGGTTCGGTGTCATTGCATGACTTTGGTCATTGCCAAATCGCATGATTTTAAATACTTTTGTAGTGTAATTAATCCGGCCTGTAATGGCTCTGAGGTCTGGTCTTTTTCCCGGCCGAAGTAACGCAGGTCAAATATTAATCCAATCCAAAGGTAATCTGATGGAAAAGAGAATAGGAACACTTCTTATAAGTGTTAACAGCAGAGAGGACGTTCAGTCGCTTAACAGCATCATATCAGATCATTCTGATATCATCATAGGACGCCAGGGGCTTCCCCGCGGCAATGGTGTCAGGATCATTTCTCTTGTTCTTGAGGGTACCACGGATCAGATTGGCTCCCTGGCAGGCCGCCTTGGCCGCCTGAATGGAGTGCAGGTAAAATCGGTACTCTTAAAGAACACAGAAAATGAATAAAACAATTTTAATTGCAACTTTATGTTCACTTGCCATTGCTCCGGGTACGTATGGGCAAAACCGCGACGCACGAACAACGGGAACTGACTCTCTTTCATTATCAGAGAGAACAATCGATATTGGTGAGGTAGTAGTCTCAAGCCTCCGCATAGAGAGGAAGGTGAAAGACCTGCCTGCCCCCCTTACTGTTGTGAGGGCATCTGATTATCAAAAGCAATCGTCCCTTTCGCTTTCCAACGTCCTGAACAGGGAGCCGGGCATCTCACTTGGCGGTGACGGTATATGGGCTACCAATATAAATATCAGGGGCCTGAATGAAAATCGCCTTGTAACCCTCGTCGATGGCAGCCGGGTTGAAACAGCCACTGACCTTACCGCATCTATGAGCATGGTTGACGTCTGGGAGATCGACCGCGTGGAAATAATAAGAGGAGCGCTCTCCTCACTGTATGGTACAGGTGCAATGGGTGGGATAATAAACATAATCAACAAAGACGGACATTTCTCAGATCATCTGTACCTGTCCGGAAATGCCGGGGCCGCCTTTGCCACGGCAAACAGGATGTATTCAGGTCACGCAGATGTCAGCACAGGTTCGGATAAATGGTATTTGAGATTGTCCGGCACCTATACTGATGCCGATGATATGCGGACTCCCGAGGGAACACTGCTGAACAGCCAGTATGCATATAATAACTTCGGGGCCAGCGCAGGATTCAAACCATTCAATAATCATGTCCTGAAAATTCACTATCAGCGCTATATGGCGACCAACGCAGGCATACCGGGAGGTGAAGCCTTTCCCGGCCCGTCCGAGGCCACCTATAAAGATATCGGGAGATCACTGTTATCAGCAAGTTATGAAATCACAGATATTACAGATAAGCTGAGCACCCTGAGGTTCAGTTATTTCAACCAATATATTGACCGTAACGTTAAAGTCAAACCCAACACTGTCACTGAAACCACCCTGCCCAATGGCAACACTCAACGCACCACCCCTGATCTGATGACTCCCGGTGGCAAGCATATGACCAACGGCGGCCAGCTGCAGGCCACATTCAATCTGTCATCCGGCAATACCCTTATAGCTGGTGCAGATGTGTGGGGCCGCAGGTTAACAACTGACAGAACAAAATATGTCACTGTAGATGTCATCAATCCTTCGGGAGATATTATTAAAACTAACCACCTGATCAGGGGTGAGACCCCTATCCCGGCCTCAGCATTCACAAGTTCAGGCGTTTTTATCCAGGACGAGGCAACGCTGGCTGACAACAGGCTGACACTGATCACCGGTGGAAGGATCGACGGCGTATGGGTCAATAACGAAGAAGGCTATGATGTTGACTATATTATAATTAATGGCGTCGAGACCGAGTCACCCGCCCGCAGGATAACCTTTGCGGAAGGATCTGAGAGAAGCATCTCCTGGAGTGCCAATGCCGGGTTGCTGTATAACCTGACCGGCAGTACCGACCTGTCGTTGAATCTCGCACGCTCCTTCAGGGCGCCGTCACTGGAGGAACGTTTCAAATATATCGACCTTGGTAATTATGTCCGTCTCGGTGACCCGTCACTGAAGCCGGAGAGCGGCCTGTCGGCCGATATCGGTGTGAGGAAATGGAGCAGTATCTTTAACTTCCAGGCTGACCTCTTTGTGAACCGCCTGTCAAACATGATTGTTGAATCTCCCGGCGAGTTCATTTATACAAAAATTACCGGGACAGAATTCACGACTGATACCCTCCCGGCATTGATAAACTCAAATGTCAGCAAGGCATTGTTGTATGGATTTGATCTGAGGTTCGAATATAACTTCTATCACAACTTCGTCCTTTCAGGTTCCGGATCATATGTCCGCGGCAGAGATACTGAAGCCGGAGCTGACCTTCCCCAGATCCCTCCATTCAAGGGACGAGTGGGTTTGCGGTATAACTGGAACAGGGCTGGTACAGTTGAGGTGACCCTCGCGGGGGCAGCAAAGCAAACGAGGATTGGCGGGAATGAACGGGAGACAGACGGATATATGCGGCTTGACCTGTCAGTGAGCACGAAAAGGTTCAGGCTTGGCAGGACCGGCTTGCAGGTATTTGCAGGCATAGATAATATCACGGACGCCACCTACACCAACCATCTATCGACGAACAGGGGAGCCGTCAGCGTGGAGCCGGGAAGAAACTTCTTCATGCGCATGAATGTCTCGTTCTGAAGACAAGGATAGTAAATATATTGAATATCATCACATAAAGAAACTCAAACTCGTAAAAGAAAAGAAAACCGAAGTGAGAGTTTCCGGTTCGTGGCAATTCATAAATTTGCTTTCTCAGGTTGATAAACGCAATGCCCGGTTTAGATGCTTCACTCCTGCCCATTAAAAACATTGTCAGGTGATTGACTGTTTGTATATTTGGTAAATGCATCATAATCGCACATAATTTCGCAAGGTTACGGGAGTCAGCATAGTAGTGGTACACAATTACAAAACCGACTAGGCCAGGTGAATCAAACGGGTATAATGAATGAGAACAGATATCCACATCGGCATCTTTGACATCATCATCTTCCTGGGTGTTTTCCAGGGGCTCCTCCTTTCCCGGAACTCGGTAATACACGTCCTGATTCTCATCCGGCCTTCTCTGTTGTCCCTGATACTGCCCTTTTGCGGGCAGGATCTGAATGCCCTTTGCCGGATCAGGTATTAATCGCCCTCCTCCAGGCTGAACAGTTCATTTACGGGTTTACCAAAAAATTCTGACAGCTTCAGGGCAAGAACCGTCGATGGTACATACTTTCCGAGCTCAATTGAATTGATGGCCTGCCTTGTCACACCTATCTCCCTGGCCAGTTCCTCCTGTGTGATATTCTTTATCGCCCGCTCGACCTTAAGACTGTTTTTCATGACTCAGCGATTTTTTAGCTCTGTGAAGCATATAATAAAAACGGATAATGAAGATAATCAGAATGGTAAACATATTGAATATCATCACATAGAGAAATTCATACTCATAAAAAAACAGGAAACAGAAAAGCAGAATTGCGTAGTTGATATAGGTTGCCCAAAGCAACGACTCAAGCCTGATCTTTGCAATAAACTCATCCTCCGATTTTTCCCTCGAGAAAGCCACGAACATGGCACCCACTATGAAGAGTACGCCTGCAACAGTATTTGTGAGATTGTGCCCGATAAAACCAAAACGGACAGTCTCGCTCGAATCAAACAGAAATGATTTGTTATAAATTGTAAATACCCTGGCATTCAGAAAATTAAAAGTATGTTCTGAAATAATTACATACAGACCAAGCAAAGTTGAAGGGATCAGGATTATCCATCCAACCTTCTTGAACTGATTCGGTAAAAGCAATTTTGTTTTCATAGCATCCGGTTTTAAAATTTGCTACGAATGTAATGTATAAATTACATTTATGCAACTATAAATTACTTTTTGTAATGTTTAAAAGTCTTTTTGTTGCTTTTTCCCCGGTCAGACAGCCGGGATCCGGACCGGAACACTGCTAATTATGTTTCGTCACCGCCACCCTGCCGTCAACAGTCACAACAACGATAGACCGTAAATTGTCAACAGTCAGGCTGCAGACGTCAGTATCTGAGGGGCAAACAGGGCCCCCGGACACACATACTACAGTCGAAAAAAATCTTCCCTTCCGAAAAACAAACCCCTGATGATTTTACTGAAGATATTTATATTTACCATTCATTTCGGAATTCTAAATGAAATCTGCTGCAAACCAAACCTCACCTGACGGCAATCCTGTCATCAGGGTACTGATTGTGAACGGAAGCCCTAAAGGAAACCACAGCCTGACGCTTCAGCACAGCCTTTACATGCTGGGGCGGGCAAAAGATGTGGAATTCAGGGTACTCCAGGCAGGTGAAGCGTTGTCGGAAATCGACTATAATACCGGCTGGCTCGAAACGGCAATTAAGGATATTGAATGGTCTGATGCAATTATCTGGAGTACTCCGGTCTATACGATGCTGGTTCCCTGGCAGCTCATCCGTCTGTTTCAGCTGATAAAGGAAGCAGGACAAAACAAAGTATTTCAGGGGAAGTATGCAACCAGCATGATGACATGCTTCCATTACTATGATCACCTGGCAGAGGATTGGCTGCGCGGAATGAGTGAGGACCGCGGCATGCATTATATCGAAGGGCGGACTGCGGATAACGAGGACATGCTTAAGGAAACTCACCGTGCCGGCATGCGTTTCTTTATCGACGATTTCGTCAGCACATGCCGCAACAGGGTGCCTGTAATACGCAAGTTCATGCCTCTGCCTGAAACCCAATCACCCCGATTCTCACCTCAAAAGACCGCAACACCACGCGATCCGGAGCAGGGACCGGCAAATTCAACGCTCAGGACTGTCCTGCTGACTGACGAGACCGGCAGAGACGGTAACCTGTCGGGAATGCTCGGCGTCTTCCTGGATGCATACCCCTACCCTGTGGAAGTGATCGACATCAACGACTTTCCTTATGAAGCAGGCTGTCACGGCTGCCTGAGATGCGAGCTTGTCGGTGAATGTGACCGTAATGACGGGTTCCAGGAGTTCTATATGAACCTTGTCAACAGCTGTGATGTGCTTGTCTTCGGCATGAACATCGAAGAGCGCTACCTGAGACCTGTCTGGAAACTTTTTCTCGACCGCACTTTTTCAAACGGACACCGTACGAGCATGATGGGCAAACATACCGGTTACATTGTCGCCGGACCGCTCAGGCATCTGCCCGGAGTGCAGCAGTTCCTTGAGGGAAAGGATAATGTGGGCCGTGAAAACTCGATGTTCATAATCAGCGACGAGTATGACGACTCATCATATCTCGAAGCCCTTCTGAGAAATTCCGCCATGAGGCTGGCACAGGCTGCCAAAGCCGGATATCAGAAAAACGTGAATTTCCTGGGCCTGGGCGGTATCAGGATCTTCCGTGACCTCATCTACAGCATGAGGGGTGTAGTCGGCGACGACCACCGTTTCTACAAGACACACGGTTTATATGACTTCCCCCAGAAAAACTGGGGCAGACAGTTCTTCAATCTTGTAATGGGACTGGCCTTCAGGTTCAAAAAAATACGCATTCAGGCTTTTGAGAGCATGCCTGACCTTTACATAAAAAAACATAAGGAGATAGTGCAGTCAGGCAAGGATTGATATCCGGAGGCCCGGCTGAACAAAAAACAGGTTTATGGATTATGATGTGATAGTAGTGGGCGGCGGGCTCTCGGGGCTGACAGCTGCCAGCCTCCTGGCAAAACGCCGGCTAAAGGTGGCCGTGATCGATAAAAGCTATCAGCCGGGAGGATCGTGCGGCGTGTTCAAACGTGACCATGTGACATTCGACCAGGGTTCAGCGATGCTCTACGGTTTCGGCGAGCGCGGGTTCAATGCACACCGCTTCGTCTTTAACTGCCTCGAGGAGCCGATTGACATTATCCGTCATGACCTGCTTTATTGTGTTACTTTCAAAGGGAAACGGATCAGGTTCTGGCCTGACATAGACAGGTTCGCCGAAGAGCTTTCAGGTGTTTTCCCGGGTGAAAGGGAGAATATCAGCCGTTTCTATCGCGAGATGCTGACGATGTACATGCATGTCATGGCGGAGACACCGGCCTACACCACTGCCGATGAAACAAATCCCAAAGCTGCGCTGAAAAGCATTCTCAGGCATCCGGTGTCATATATTAAGTTCCTGGGATGCCTGAACAGAAGCGCCCGAAGCCTGCTGCAGAAATACTTCTCCGATCCTGAGATATTCAAATTTTTCGACAAGCTGACATCGACGTACTGCTACGCAACCGTGGAGGAGGCTCCCGCCGTGCTCGCCGCGGTCATGTTCGTCGATAACCATGTGGGCGGAAGCTATTATCCGGCCGGATCAACCCTATTCCTTCCGGGCAAACTCGAAAAGGTGATCGAAGAGCACGGCGGCGACATGCTCATGGAGAAAGAGGTTGTCTCACTGATCTTCAGGGACGGGAAGCCTGCCGGGGTAAGGCTTGATGACGGAAGTGAGCTTTACTCACGTGATATAATCTATTCAGGCACTGTCTGGAATCTGTACGGGAAACTCATTGACAATGAACACAGCTCGCCTGCAAGAAGAGAATGGGCCCGCAAGCAGGAACCCACCTACCCCAGCGTTGTGCTCTACGCAGTGGTTGACAGAGACGTGATACCTGAAGACACCGCCCCGATAGAAATGCTTGTGGGCAACCCTGACCAGCTCGACGAGAGCGAGGTGACAGCATATATCCTGAGCATTGATGACAGGACTCTCTGTGCCGGTGACGAACATACAGTGATTGCAATAGGTCCCACCTTTGAGAGCTGGGATGACGCCGACAGGGATTCATATCTCCGGAAAAAGAAGAAGGAGGAGGAGAGGCTGATTTCCGTGCTGGAGAAGCGATTTGCCGGTTTCGGCAGAGCGGTGCGCTATGCGGAGGTGGCGACACCAAAGACGATAGAACGGTACAACTTGAAAAACGGCGGCGCCGTCGCAGGGCCAAAGCAGATGCTGGGGCAACACATGTTTAAAAGGCTTCATACCCGGACAGAATGGGACAACCTGTTCTGCTGCGGGGAATCGACAGTAATGGGTACCGGTACACCTACGGTTACAACATCAGGCCTTACCGCCGCCAACGTCGTGCTGAGGAAACTGGGTAAGAAACCCTTCGAATACCGGAAGGGCATGAAGAACTACGTCAGGATTGTCGGAAAGCCGTTCACAGCTGACAGGATGAACGAGACCTGCAGTGAAACTGAAAGGCAGGTTATGCGTGAGGCGATGCGTTGCCGGTTCTGCGAGCATCCGTCATGTACCGGCGGCGGTGAATCGGCAGATGTCAGGGGCATTATGCGGCGGGTGGCAGTGGGCAATTTCACAGGAGCGAAAAAGCTATGGTCACTGTCAAAGGCTGACATCGCGATGACTGAAAAATATGAGTCCGGCTGCATCTGTTCCCTTGAAAAGGGCGAACCCGTTAAAATCCGTGAGGTAGTCTCTTTCCTCGGACAGGTGACCAGATAATGACCCGTACCTCCGCTTAAGATCCGCAATATCTGTATCTGTCAGAAATTCATTCGCTTGCGAAAGAGAAATGCTGCTGTACAATCTGCCATCTGCCATCCCTC
>CAZWOC010000038.1:0-6916 GCA_964635655.1 uncultured Rikenella sp.
TAGAGCATCTGACTACGGATCAGAAGGTTACAGGTTTGAATCCTGTCGGGATCACTGACAAAGAAGCGTTAAAGTAATAAATATCAACACTTTAACGCTTTTTTCTTTGTCACCTCTCAGGCTCTTTTACCGATATATTACCGACACTTAGGCTATAATATTGAAAAGGCAGCCCGCAGTGTCTCGCTGCATATGTCCCGGGTGTGGGACTGTCTGATAAATGTAAGGGGCTGCCGGTAATCCAAAGGTTATAAAAAGCCCCCGGAATTGATCTCCGGGGGCTGTCAGAATATATTAAAACAGTTGCTATTCCATTATCAAACGCCTGGTGAGCTTCTTCCCGGGGAAGTAAACCTTACTCCAGCGCTTTATTTAGCTTTTTGATATCCTCATTTTTGGGGATAAAATTCCAACTGATGAAATCGAGCTTCCAATCCTCCCCGGACTTAAACGCATGAAAGATTATACGCCACATAATATTCGGGCTGAAAGTCCTGAAATATAATTGTTCTATGGCAACTGCTGAGTTTTCATCTTCAGAGACAATTATTTCACGTTTATCAACTGCAAAGTCAATCGTCATGGATGCGTCAGCAAATCCCTGCGTCCATATGGCTGAAATCTGTTTCTTATTCCAGATCTCTGAAGGATCAGATCCGCAGAACAGACCTTCCCCGGCTAATAAGGCAATTGCAGCGGGAGCGTCTTTTGCCCTGAACGCCGAATCATACTTATCCAGTAAAGCAGCCACAGAAGCCTTCACAGCCTCCCGACCTTCAATTTTCTTTGCCTCCCGGGCTTTCTTTAATCCCCATTGCGGATCCATGGCATAAGCCTTCATATATGTATCATAAGCCTTCCCATAGTCCTTTATATGCATGTAATAATCTCCCTTTGAATCGTAAACGTTCGGATTATCCGGCGCCAGTTCAATGTATTTATTAAAGGCAGCCTCGGCCTTGTCATTCTGGCCGAGATCCATATAGTCGTATCCAAGCATATTGTAAATCGGGGCAGGATTCACGCTAACTTCCAGGGCCTTCAGCATGGTTTCGTGAGATCCGTTCTTATCGCCGGCTATGTTCTGAAAGTTAAAAAGCATGTAATATGCAAAGTTATCCTTAGGATACATTTTAACCAGCTTTTGCCCAACATCCCGTACATCAGCTTCCTTGTTTTCCATAAATTTCAGGATGGTGCCTTTTAACAGCTTCTCAGCTTCACTAAGTCTGGCTTTGCAATTTGCGGCAGCATTGGCGTATGGATCGAATTTCCCCTTGTTCCCCAAATTGATGAACGCCAAATAATAATTAGCCATGAAAAAATCAGGATCATCAGCCAGAGATTTTTGAAGCAGGTCAATACCTTTCGCATATGCTACATCTTCAAAAGCCTTCAATGCCTCATTATAAGATGCCAAAGCTGATTTAGAGCTTGTTGTGGCTGGCATCTTGTCTTTCTTTGCTGACTGGGAATAGGACAATAATCCCAGTGCAAGGACTAAAAACAAAACAAATAGTCTTTTCATAACAGTGATTTTAGTTAGCAATTCAAAAGTGTCTTCAGTATAAATCCCGCTAATAATTCACTAACCTGGTGGTAATGTAAAGTTCGACCTTAATATTGTAACTGATTGTTCTATGCGTCCCAAAAAATGTTCTCCGTGTGCCAAAATCAAAGAAAAAGCCCCGGACTGTCTGACCATCCGGGGCTCATAAATGTCTCGCTGCATTTTACTCCGGTCGGAGCTCTTTGTTCAGAGCCCCCTGTAACGGATCATGCTGCCGCAGGAGGCGTAATCCGGTCTCTTCTGTGAACTTATCCACCGTAAATTCGTTATCCCTTTCGTCATATAACTGAGTGAATGACCATTAATCATCTATATTTGCACAATATTTCAATAATATGCAACTTTTAACCCCTACCCTCTTTTTCGTCCTTTTCGGAGTATTGATAGTGACCGTACTACTGGTTGATCTGCTGGTTGTAGGCCGGAAATATCATGTTGTTTCATTGAAGGAGTCACTTATCTGGACAACCATCTGGGTGAGCCTCGCAATAGGATTCTATTTCTTCATTCTTAATTACGGCCATATAATACACGGAATCAGTGATATGGAATCACTGAAGGCCCATGTCGCACTGTATCAGCCTGCGCTGAAGCTTCCTGACGACTTCAGCGCAGCACTGGAAATATACAGGAAGGAAACAGCACTCAATTATATAACAGGTTACCTGCTCGAGTATACTCTTTCAATTGACAATGTTTTCGTTATCCTGATGATTCTTACCGGATTTTCCGTGGCTCCGCAGAATTACAAGCCGGTCCTTTTCTGGGGAGTTCTTGGAGCAATTGTGCTGCGGTTCATATTCATTTTCGCCGGTTCAGCCCTGATCCATAAATTCAGCTGGCTGCTTCTCGTTTTCGGAGCATTCCTGGTTTACTCCGGAATTCATATGTTCCTGACGCGGAACCGCGAAGAAAAAACCGAGATCAACAATCACTGGCTCGTAAGGTTTCTCTCAAAACACTTAAACATTTACCCCGACTATCTTGAAAACCACTTCTGGAAGAGGATTGACGGGAAGTTTTTCTTCACCCCGCTCTTCATTGTGCTTATCATGATCGAATTTACCGATGTGATATTTGCACTTGATTCAATACCCGCAATCTTCTCCATTACAACCGATCCGTACATAGTTTTCTTCTCGAATATTTTTGCGATCATCGGCCTGAGGTCCCTGTTCTTCCTTCTGGCAAAACTGGTGAATCTGTTCAGGTATCTCAAGGTGGGTATCTCGTTCCTTCTGGCCTTTGTGGGATTCAAGCTGCTGTTCCACACATGGCTTGACAACATTGGATATAAAACCACATACTCTCTGTACATTATAGCAGGTACTTTGCTGATAAGCATACTTGCATCAGTGGTTTTTCCCGGGAAGAAAAGCGGCGAGGCTGCCGTATGACGGGAAATCTCCCTGCCCGGACAGGCGGGGAACCATAACAATATCTTATAAGCGCGTTGCCGGGTTAACCAACCGGAAGCTGAACCTTGTAGATACAGGTTTTATCGCCCCGTCTCACTGAAGAGACAGCCTCTGCTGTCACTGCCGATCCTGCAACTTTTGAAAACATCCGCTCTGCAAAGCCTTCGGAGCAGTAGCATAATGCCGGTGAGGCTGTGGCAGCGGCGCCTTTAAGTACCGGGCACACGCAATAGCTCTTGTTTTCATCAGCTGTGATGACTCCGGCCGCCTCGTCATAATTCACCTTCCATCCCCACTCCTTCTCAAGAAACCCGATGAATTCCTTCATTTTCCCGGTGTAGCCGGAGAGCATTTCATCCATTTTCAGATTGTCATAATGTATCGCGGCAGACATTTTGATTACCTTTCTGAGATCGCCGGCATCGATGTTTTTATCAAGATTTTCGAGCAAACTGATAAGCCATGGCTGAGCCATCGGATTTGCCCCCTCCTGGTTTGCCGTTGTGACATCACCTGCATTAACCGCAAGCGCCCCGAATCCGCATCCGCATACCCCGGCAAGGCATGTTTGCCTGATAAATCCTTTTCTGTCCATGTTAAAAATTTAATATCAAAGCTAATAATTAATCAGGAACATTGGCTTTGAGAGATTACGGAGGCCTGAATGTGATTTTGACATTATAAGAAACCGGTCGGAGAAATCCCGGCCGGTTAATGCGGGTTGTTACCAGGCCAAGCTGTCGAGTATCAGTCGTCTCAGCCCCCATCGCCCGCGAGGTGCTGACCTTGACTTAGTCCCTCAGCCTGATAATTGATTCAAATATATGAAGTTGTCTTCCATAAACAAACTGTCCTTCCATTCGCATCATAAAATCCTTCCAAACCACCTTTGATTTTGCTACTTTAGCCTCACTGATTTTTTCACAATACCCTAACCTATTGTAATGACCAAAGAACAGGAGCGTGATGAACTCCACCGCACAATCTGGCAGATAGCAAATGACCTCCGTGGCAGTGTTGATGGCTGGGACTTCAAATCTTATGTGCTCGGTATGCTTTTCTACCGCTTTATTTCCGAGAACCTGACATCATACATAAACAAGGGTGAACACCGAACCGGTAACAGGGATTTCGATTACGCGAAAATTGAAGACAGCAAAGCCGAATTCGGCAGGGACGAAACTGTCAGTGAAAAAGGCTTTTACATCCTCCCCTCGGAACTGTTTGTAAACCTGCGCAGGAAGGCCAGGGGCGACGCCAACCTTAACGAGACTCTGGGCCGGATCTTCAGGAATATCGAATCATCTGCCCGGGGAACACGAAGCGAGGATAGCCTTAAGGGTCTGTTCGACGATATCGATGTCAACAGCAACAAACTGGGAGCAACGGTACAGAAACGAAATGAACGACTCGTCAAGATCATCGAGGCTATCGGTGATCTTCAGCTGGGCGACTACCAGGACAACAAAAACGATCTCTTTGGCGATGCCTACGAGTTCCTGATGACGATGTATGCAGGTAATGCCGGCAAATCCGGAGGCGAGTTCTTCACTCCCCAGGAAGTTTCCGAGCTGCTTGCCCGGATCACGGTAACAAGTAAAAAGCAGGTTAACAAGGTCTACGATCCGGCCTGCGGCTCCGGATCCATGCTTCTGAAATTTGCCAAGGTACTGGGTAAGGAAAATGTGCGGCAGGGTTTCTTCGGTCAGGAGATCAACATCACTACATTCAACCTCTGTCGGATCAACATGTTCCTGCATGATATCAATTTCGAGAAATTTGATATCGCGCACGGCGATACGCTGATCGACCCAAAACACTGGGACGATGAACCTTTCGACGCCATTGTCTCGAATCCTCCTTATTCAATCAGGTGGGAAGGAGATGCGAATCCGTTGCTGATTAATGATCCCCGTTTCTCGCCTGCCGGTGTGCTGGCTCCGAAGAGCAAGGCCGACCTCGCGTTTACGATGCACATACTATCGTGGCTCTCAACCTCTGGCACAGCTGCTATTGTAGAGTTCCCCGGTGTCCTTTACCGTGGCGGCGCCGAGCAAAAGATCCGCAAATATCTGATCGACAATAACTATATTGACACAGTTATCCAGCTTCCGCCCGACTTGTTTTTCGGAACCACGATAGCCACCTGCATTATTGTGCTCAGGAAGAGCAAGAAGGATAACTCCACCCTGTTTATTGATGCCTCTGCCGGGTTTGTACGGGGAGGCAACAAGAACAAGCTTACGGAGGCAAACCGTGAGAAGATACTGGAAGCCTTTACCGGCAGGACTGAGACTCCTCACTTTGCGAGGCTGGTACCCAATGGAGAGATAGCTGCCAATGACTACAACATTGCCGTCAGCAGTTATGTTGAGCAGGAGAACACAACCGAGGAGGTTGACATCAGGAAGCTCAATGCAAAGATTGCTGAGATTGTGGCCCGCCAGCACCGCCTCCGTGAGGCAATTGATGAGATTGTAGCTGACCTGGAAGGAGTTAAGTAATGAAAAGAATAGAGTCACTTATTGAGCAATACTGTCCTTACGGTGTGGATCTTAAGGAACTAAATGAGATTGCAAAAATATCTAACGGCAAAGACCATAAAAATTTGGAAGACGGCAATTTTCCCGTCTATGGTTCAGGTGGAATAATGCGTTATGCAGATCAATTTATATATAGCGAAGAATCTGTGCTAATTCCACGGAAAGGGTCTATAGGTAATATTTTCTATGTTTCGGAACCATTTTGGACTGTGGATACAATTTTTTATACAAAAATCAATAAAGGCTCCATCATTCCTAAGTTCCTGTATTATTATTTAAAAACTCTGGACTTGACGGAATTGAATTTTGCCGGAGGTGTTCCAAGCCTGACAAAAACAATTATAGATAGAATTATTATTCCCATCCCTCCTCTGCCCGTTCAGGAAGAGATAGTTAAAATACTTGATAAGTTTACCTCTCTGCAAGCGGAGTTGGAAGCGGAACTGGAGGCTGAGCTTGAGGCCCGGCGTAAACAGTATGAGTATTATCGAAATAAGCTCTTAACATTTACCCCCCCCCCCACTACGTAATTAACTCATCTAATGCACTTTACAAAAGCATTAAAGAATGTCTGTTTAAGAGTTTAGGAGGAGGCACACCTTCAAAAACAAGGTCCGAATTTTGGAATGGCCATATTCCCTGGGCTTCTGTCAAAGATGTTGTAAAATCCGGAATGGTACTTTATGAAACGCAGGATTATATAACTGAAGAAGGCTTTAAGAACAGCCCGTGTAATATAATCCCTGAAGGCAACATAATTATTATTACCAGGATAAATCCAGGCTTAGCTGTAGTAGCTGGCAAAGACATCACCATAAATCAAGATTTAAGAGGACTGTTTCTAAAGGACTTTGTTAATGAGAGGTATTTCGTTTACTATCTTCAAACAGTCAAGATTTCGGGAAAAGGTACTACCGTGAGGGGAATCTCAATTGATGAATTAGAGAGAATTCAAATCCCCGTCCCTCCACTTTATGAGCAGGAGCGCATTGTAGAGATCCTCGATAAGTTCGATGCCTTGGTGAGTGATATCTCAGAAGGGCTCCCCGCTGAAATCCGGGCTCGCCGGAAACAATACGAATACTACAGGAATAAATTACTCACCTTTAAGCCACTGGCAAATTGAACTTTAAGGTGAACAGGGCTCAGCACCTTAAAACCCCTCGAATCTTATTAGCCGGGTTATATGCCAAATGACCGGCAGTTACTCTGATTATCACCTGAGGGTCCTTCCAGACTGACAGGAATGAAATCCATTTGCCGTGGCTACCTCCGGGGGCTAAAGAACCAGAACTGATACCTGACACTTTATTGACGAACTTAGTACTACTTAGTCGACCCTTATAAAGTCGTGTTTTTCAATAATTCTGTGTAGTGGCATATTT
>CAZWOC010000039.1:0-6906 GCA_964635655.1 uncultured Rikenella sp.
AAATATGCCACTACACAGAATTATTGAAAAACACGACTTTATAAGGGTCGACTAATTAGAATGGCCCTGGCTTTAATATAAAGAGGGTGTCCCTGTGAGAGACACCCTCTTTTATTCTAAACAGGTGACAGTCTGATTATCTCCTGTAGTTCAGAGGTCTTGATGAAGTAACATTGCCTGACTTGAACGGGCCGATTGTACTGTTGTCCCACTTCGTGATCGTGTATTTGTCACCTGCAACGGTAACCTTTGCAATCACTGCATAGTAGGAATACTGGCCGCGCGGGTCTGAATTGGCATAGCCGCGAGTATTGTCCGCCATCATTTCGGCAGGATTCTGGCTCACCTCGATGTCTATGATATCCGTTCCCTGGCGTGTGAATGTTGCTATTATGGGGATCTTCACTGAACCGTCGCTGTAACCGTAGAAGCCATTATTGTACAGGTCTGCGACCAAAAAGTAGGTTCCGTCATCAAGACCTGAAATAGCCATTTCTTCAGGTGAATTGCTGCTTGCTGCATCATAGATGCCGATCTCAGTAAGCCATGGGTCACTGATATCGAAATCTTCTTCCGGGCATACGATAAAATCGAAGTCGATCTCATCGGCAGCATCATAAGTATCACCGTCAATAACCACATCAGCATTCCATGAGAATGAAACATTCAGAACCGGAGATACAGTGTTGTTGATTGTAATCGTCATCTGGGTCGGATTGACTGTATTCTGGTTGAGCATGTATCTCTCAGCAATCGAGTAGACGCCGACCTCTCCGATAATTGTTTCGGTTGCAGTATAGTCAAAATCGACATTGGTTGTAATGATCATCTGTGTAGATTTTGTATAAGGAGCGAGTACTGCAGTTTCAACTGAGTAATCATCCTCATTTGCTGTACCGCCGGTCTGCTTGAAGGTGAAGGTCAGAGACCTTTCAATGGGCTTATCGGTCGTAATGTTGATGATGAGCTCATTTCCTTCTGCCACTGATGTAGCGGCAGGAGCAATTGTGGCAGTCGGGTAACCGTCCGGGCTGATAACCGGCTCCGCGTCCTGACTGGCTGTATCACAGGCAACCATACCTGCTACGACAAACGTAAGTCCGAGTAGTTTATATGCTATATCCTTTTTCATTTCAATAATTTTTTTTTGGTGCATTCATTTACTCTACAGGTACATATACAGCAGTATAGGTACGGTCACCCGCTGCAAAATTAATGGTGTAATAGATAGTAATTACCCCTGTTTCAGGATTGTATTCACCAAGCTTATGCCCCCAGGTATCGTTTGAGTAGTAGTTTGCAAGGTACTGATGAGGAACTGAAAGTTTGTTGCATGCATTGCTGAAGGTAAAACCGTAGTCAATGAATGGTGAAGTGCCCCATGTTCCCACACTGGCGGTGAGGTACTCTTCCGTACCGATTTTTACGATATCCTCTACCCTTGAGAACACTGCTCCGGTTGAGCTGGTGTGGGTGACAGTGTATGTACCCTGGAATTCGGAGTAACATGCAAAGTTGAGGGTAATCTCGAGGTTCTTGCCATTATTGAGAACTTTCGGATCTCCGGTGGCAGACACCGTCTTCAGGATCAGCAGAGGCTGTTTCGGAAGAGGTGTGGGAATGCCTTCGGTGAGCATGGTGACATGGATAATACCGAGGTAGTTATCTGCAGCCTTAAGGGTAATGACGGGATCGTCAATCCTGAAGTGGACTCCTTCTATGGCCGGAGTGTAAAGGTTGCTGCCGGCTGTAGCAGTCTGCATTGCCTCTACATCAGGAGCAATAGTAAGAGTTACGTCATTTGTGAGATTCATGGATGTAGGTCCGATAATCTTCACTTTCACGGGTACGTCATACTCTGTGCCGTCTGCAATATTTGAGACCATAAATCTCAATTCAGAGAATCCGGCAAGATTTGGTCCGTCATCATTGGCATCGTACCTCGTGGTCTGGTCTACCAGACAGGAATTGAGCGCGCCAAGGCTTAAGACTAGAATCAATATATATTTCAATGTTTTCATAGTATTATTCTATTTAAGATTATTTACCCCAGAAAATCTTTTCTGTGAAGGCGTTTGGTTGTGCAGGTACGTTAGCACCGTTCGACGAGTATTCGTTTGACGGATAGAACAGTCTTACCGGCCTGTCGGCTGTGGCGTTGTAGTTCAGAGGCAGGGGAATTCCTGAAGGAAATCCTGTACGGCTGTAATCAAACCATGACTGCTCGGCAGTGATGCCGTTGGTTGCAATCCATTTCTGGGTTATGATAGCCTTGATCTTGTTTGCTGAGTTGCCCCAGTTGACAAGGTCCATTGACTGTGAGTAGTAGGTTGTAGCCTGTGACTCAGTAAGCCCGAGATAAGTGAAGGAGGCTTTGATGCCGTTTTGATAGAGTTCCTCCGAGGTGGGACCTGTCGTCAGAAGGCTCTTCTCCCTGAGCTCTGCCAGGTTGAAGTAATGTTCTGCAAGTGTGAAGATAACTGCGTCCATGTCAGCTGTCTTAAGGATGCCGGGGCCGATGTTCGATACCTTTTCAGGCATGTACTGGTCAGCAACAGGCGTGTCATAATCGAGCAGACCCTGTGGCACACCGAGATGTCCGGTTGCCGGTTTTTCATAAAGCCTGTCAATCCTCGGGTCGTTTGTCGAATTGAGGTACTGAATCGCATATGCAGAAGCACAGGTTGCGTTGTAGTTCATTGTCTTTGTACCGCTTTCATCCCATCCGAGTGAGTTCCACATCGGGTTCTGTTTGCCGGTGTTCTTGGCTATATAGCCAGGGTTGACAGCGACGTCAGTGGTGATGTATCCGTCTTCAGCTGCAATTTTTGCAAGCTCGGCAGTGATATAAGTACCCCTGCCTGACATGCTTGACTGGCGTGTGAGGATCCTTATTTTCAGTGAATTTGCAAACCTGATCCAGTCAGTCATCTTGCCGCCGAACATTGCGTCATCAGCTCCGGGAACAACTGCCATTGCAGGAGCATTCTTAATCAGATCAATGGCAGCGGTGAGCTGTACCATAAGGTCTTCATAAATAGCCTGTGCGTCATCATAAGCCGGGGTAGCCTCAAGGCTTCTGCCAAGAGCTTCGGTATAGGGAATATCACCGTAGAAGTCAACGAGTTGCTGGAAGTGGAATGCCTTCATTATCATGGCGATTGCCTTGTAATTGGCAAATTTCTCATCTTCCAGGTTGTACAGTATCTGGTACTGTTTCAGCGTGTTGGCATAGGTATTGTTGAATATCCTGATATAGAATGATGAAGTCACATTGTATTTGGACTCATCTGTGTACCATGAGAAGCCGTCACTCTGGCTCCAGTTGACCATCATCATGTTGCCGAGATGGCTTACGCCCCTGTCATCCTGCTGATACTGTGCCGTGTAGTACTGGCCAACAGGCAGGACAAGGTCAGGTGTAACTGTAGTTGGGTTATTGGGGTCAGTGTTGACGTCCAGGTAACCTTCACATGATGCTAACAGTCCGGTGACCATCAGCACTATAGCGAACTTTGTTATACTTTTCATAAACTAATCTCCTTTAAAATTCTATGTTAAGGTTCACGCCAAACGATCTTGTCGGAGGCATCTGGAAGTAACCGCCAACCCCGATCGCGTTGCTGTTCGAGTTATTGAATTCCGGGTCTGAGAAGGCGTTCTCTGCAGGAAGCAGTGTGTAAAGGTTCCTGGCTATAACGCCGACAGATACCTTCTGTAGGGGAGTGTTCTTCATAAGATTTGAAGGAAGTGTGTATGTGAGAGACAATTCCCTGATCTTGAAGGCTGTTGCATCAATCACGTAGTTTTCACAGACATCGTTATAGGTGTCTGTCCAATAGCTCTGACGGCCGTTCTGAATTGGAATGTTCGTATTCTCAACATAAACGCCCGGGGTGGTTTCGATGACCGAGTTCGGAATTACGAAGTCCTGCCTGTTGGCTGAAACGCTCTCCATTGACCTTCCGGTGAATTCCATGGTGTACTGGCCCTGTGAATAGAATACGTGGCCTGTCCTGTAGTCGATTGTTGTTGACAGTGCAAACCCGTATGCCTTCAGTGCTGTGTTCAGACCGAAGATATGCTTGGGTGTTGTTCTGCCCATTGATTCAAGTGCTGCATTCTGTTTCGGGAATCCGGTTGCCGGATCAATAACGAGTCTGCCTTTGGGGTCCCTTACATAAGTGTTGGTTTTGAGCTGCGGATACGGCATGTCAACAATTGCATAGATCCCGTAGTTTCCCCATGAACTCACTGCAACCTCGTCGAGGCCTTCGTAAATCTCCTTCACAACGGTGGTTTCGCTTGAGTAGTTCAGGCTGGCATCCCATGTCAGGTTCTTGCCCCTGATGATCGAACCGCCGAGAGAAACTTCATAACCGTTACCCTTAAGTGAACCGATGTTCGTAAGGAAGGAGGTCGAACCTGATGCTCTTGAAGGTGTCGTAAAGGTAATCAGGTCAGTGGTTTGTGTCATGAAGTATGAGAAGTCAATCATGATCCTTGAACGGAAGAGACCCAGGTTTGCGCCGAATTCAGTTGTGTTGAGTTTTTCCTTCTTGATATTGGCATCAACCGAGGTGCTGCTCAGTACGAAACCGTTGACACCGCCGAAGGGGAATGAATCATGCTTGCTGAATGTTTCATTGATCCTGTACGGTGACAGGTCATTGTAAACCGTAGAGTTCGAAGCGGTCAGCTTAGCATATGAAAGGAAGTCGTTGTTCTTGAGAGCGTCGATTGCATCTGTGAGTACAAATGATACGCCGAAGCCCGGATAGAAGTAATTGTTGTTTCCTTTTGCAAGAGTCGATGTCCAGTCATTCCTTCCTGAGAAGTTGAAATAAAGGAAGTCGCCGTATCCCAGGGTGAAGTCACCGAAGAAGCCGAAGTTGACCTCCTGTGATGCATCTGCTTCAACAGTCGGGGTTCCTGTACCGTTTGATATATCATAGAAATCAGGAATGCTGAGGTTGTCAGCCCTGATCTTGCTGTAACGGTAAATATAGTTGTAGTTCGATCCGCCGAGGATGGCCTTCAGTGAGAATTTGCCAAACTCGAATGATCCTGTCATGAGGAGGTCCTCGATGACTTCAGATGACTGTGACTCGGTGTCTTCCACGAATGAAGAGACTGCACCTGCTGAAGGCTGCAGATCCGGATCGTAGGTCTGGGCTGCTCTCCAGTTCTTTCCGCTTGTCCAAACGGTGTTGGTACCGATCCTGGCGGTGATATTAAGCCAGCTGAGCGGATCCCATGATGCCTGGACGTTACCGTTAAGCCTGTTCGACTTGTAGTTGTTTCTGTTTGTACCGACTGCCCAGTAGGGGTTCTGATAGTATGCGTTGTAGTAGCCGTCGGAGGTAGCGTAGAGGTCATTCCTCCAGTCTGAGTAACGCTCGAGCGGAATATTTGCCGAGGTGTTCAGCAGGAACCAGTAAAGAGGTCTGTCCTGATCACCGATTGTTTCGCCCACTTCGTCTGTTTCATCCTTGAAGAAGCTGGAGTTGAGTGAAAGCTCAACCTTTCCAACCTTCTTGCTTGCGTTGACCCTGACAGTATTCCTCTGGTAGGTGTCATCGGGAACAATGCCTGTTGCCCTCTGGTCGCCAACTGATACGTAGAATTTGCTGGCTTCGTGGCTTCCGCTGAGATAGATTGTGTTGTTGAAGTTGTTGCCTGTATTGAAGAATGCAAGCAGGTTATCCTTCACGGGTGCATAGGGAACGGCCTGGTATGTTCCGTCAGGCCATGTAGGACCGATCTGGCGGAGAGTTCCGTCGAAGCGGGGGCCCCAGTTCGTGTTCTCAACTGCGTCATAGGCGCCTTCCCATCCTGTACCGTATTCTGACTGGAACCTGGGCATGTATGCAACCTTTTCAGCCGTGTATGACGAATTGATACCTATAGTTATCTTTTCGCCTGCCTGGCCCTTCTTGGTTGTAACCACGATAGCACCGTTGGCTGCGTTTGAGCCGTAGAGCGCTGCTGCAGTGGCACCTTTCAGGATGCTGAGGTCAGCGATGTCATTGGGGTTAAGGTCATCGAAAGCGCCGAGTGAGGCGATAACACCGTCGATAACAACCAGTGCCTGGTTGTCTGACGATATAGAACGAAGACCTCTCAAAATGATCTGGGTAGATGGGTTAACACTGTTGTCCTGTACGTTGATCTGCAGACCGGCAACCTTACCTGCGAGTGCACTTGCTGCTCTCGTGGGCTGGGCTGCTGCCAGTTCTGCATTGTCAACCTTCTGGGTCTGGTAGGTTATCTCCCTCTTTTCCCTTTTGATGCCGAGTGCTGTTACAACAACCTCGCTCAGCCCTACCACGTCAGACTCCAGCACGCAGTTGACTACCGAACGTCCGGCGATGTTTACTTCCTGCTGCTTCATCCCGATGAAGGAAAAGATAAGAGTAACTGCATCTTCAGGAACACTCAGTGAGTACCTGCCGTTGACATCCGTCGATGTTGCGATAGTGGTGCCTTTGACGAACACAGATACTCCGGGAATTGCACCTTCCCCCTCCACAGCGGAGGTAACCGTACCTGTAATGACTTTTGTTTGTGCCCACAGGGTACTAGCACCCGCTAACACAAACAAAACAAAGAACAGAAATAGTTTCTTCATACGACTTAGATTTAGGTTAAAATTCAAGTGGTGCAATGTAGGAAAATTATTTTTCAAATTTGATGAGGGATTTTAAAAAAAAAGTTAATTCCGGGTTCATTTACATATTAAATGTATGAGAATGGCACTTCGAACCGGATTAATTTTCTCCCTGTGATCCGGGGCAAGACTTGTGATATAAGGTTTAGAAGAAAAAACGACGACTGGTTTTTAGAAAAACAAGAGGCTGTCTCAAAGCAAAAAGGGGCAGCCTCTCTTTTTTGATAGTTGCCCAG
>CAZWOC010000040.1:0-6710 GCA_964635655.1 uncultured Rikenella sp.
CACCAGGAGGGGGTCCCCGGCGGGAGCCGGGGCAGGCCGCACCGCCGACCACTTACCTATCCTCTTTAGCCAGAAAGTTCTCGCGGTGCGGAGCGCCTATGCCATATACCGACCTGTTATGCGGCGTTACTTTATAGATTGTTCATTGAGGAGAATGATTTATGATCTTAGGTTGACCATTATTACATTAATCACCACAATTAGCATTACTGGTACTATAATGGCTATTGAATTCTTTATCCAATTAGCCTTTGTTAGAAATCTATTACCAATATAGAAGAGGATTATTGTCCAGAGGTAACCAAATAAGAAAAGGATTGATGCAAAATTCAATGCTAATGGAGCAGATAGGAAGCGTAATATAATGATAAACAACATTGTAAAGATCAGTGGCACGAATGAAAAGGAAAATATGTAAAAGACATCATCAGAGTCACTTTCTAGTTTAAGGATATTGTTGGCAGCGTTTGTAAGAAGTGCCATGAACCATACAAGAAACCAACCAGCCACGGCTCCAATGGCCCCTTTAAAAATCAATTCGAAAACCCTTACACCATCAATTGTGTTGTTAAGTAATATTGGAGTTATAGCATTAAGCATACCGAAAAGGCCAAGAATTATCACTTGGGGCATGTTCTCATTCTTTTCAAGAATTAATTTGAAGGCAGTCAGAGGTTTTACAATTAACAATCTAGTTATCTCAAGATAAGAAACAGAATCAGGATCGGTGGCTTCCATGGATTTTTGAAGATTTTAGGTTAAGATATTGATGTTGAGCTCAAGACGTTATAATGCCGCATAACGTTCGGCGGTATGTGCATGTTGGCGCAGAGTCGCGGTGGCGCGTGTTTTTGCACTCGTGGTGCGATGCAGGATTATGCTGTTATTACTTTGTTATCGCGTTGGCAAAAACCGTGACACCAGAAGGGAGTCCCCGGCGGCAGCCGGGGCAGGCCGCACCGCTGACCACTAATCAGGCCTCTTTAGCCAGAAGGTTCTCGCGGTGCGGAGCGCCAATTGCATATACCGACCTGTTAGCAGCAGGCTTGTTTAAGTTCAAAAATCATAATGCCTTTTATCAAATGGAATTTTTTTTACGGCATTAATGTTATCAATTATCTTATCAAGAACTTTATTCAATTTGTCTTTGTCTGGCGGTTCTCCAAAAAAGATGTCTTCAAGTGTATTATTACTGACTTTCTTCAGGGCAGTCACTAATTTAATTGATTTGTTAAGAAATTCAGCTTCATCTTCACAATCATATGAGAGCAAGCCAAATCTGAGGGTAAGATTATGATCAAATAATTCAGCCTCAATTATAACAGCCTTATAGGCCTCTTTTGATAAGTCATCTGTATCCATTGTTCAATTTATTAAGAAAAATACCCCAGCTTGCTGCTAACTTGTTTATAGATGTAAGAAAGGTTGCTGTTATTTATTGAATTTGGGTGTTATTGTGGAGGTGGGGGTGAATGATATATGTTATGCATTTTTGCATTCCCTGACGCCTATTCCAACCGGGAGATCTTGTAAACTAAAAAAGTACCTGCTTCCTTTCGGTTATGGCCTTCGTATAGATAAAAGGTTGCTGTTTGACTTGAGATATTTTATGTCGTCCCAATAAGGCTTAACTGGTGTTACCAGGCTCTGAAAAACACCTCTCCGGACGAAAAAAATTATTCTTATCGAGGTATTATCGCTTTCCCGGAGCCGACAGTAATTCCAACGTCACAAGAAAAGCACAGTGGTCTGAGGCAACAGTATCACATAGTACTTCGTTGGAAATGACCTTCCAGCGATCCTTCGGGTAATACATAACATAATCAATCTTCATTTCTGGCGCATCGGAAGGAAAGGTGGGCGAGGGAGCTGCCACATCATAGGTACTACCCCATAACTCCTCCAGAATCAGAATCGGGGTGCTGCCCGGTTCAGCATTCAGATCACTTGCCAGAATAACCGGGTATTGCACACCGGATAACAGTTCATTTACCTTCTTCGCCTGTAGAATCCTGTCTGCCTCGTTACCGGTATGATCAAAATGGGTCCCGATAAAAAGAATAGTGTCTCCTGCCGGCAGCACAGTCTCAATCATCAACGCGGCTCTCGGCTCATTATTCCCAGTAAAGGGAAGAGGAAAGTTCCGCGAAGCAATAAAGCTGTACCTTGATAAAATCCCCTCGCCATATTCCCCTCCGTCATAAGGCATCGCCCTTCCAAAAAGCGGTGCCCGCTTCGTTCTCCACCCCAGCTCAGTGGCCAGATCGTATCCCCGGGCCCTCCGGGTCATAAAATCTACCTCCTGCAATGCAACGAGATCAGGATCAGCTGCCTTTATCACCCCGGCAATATGATCAAGATCGAAATCACCCTTCATCGTGGCACCATGATAGATGTTAAAGGATAAAATACGAACAGTGTCTGAACTGTCTGTAATTTCCTGCGAGACCGAAATCCGGGTAAAACTCACTAATAAGAAGAGAAATAATATTAATGTCCTGGGATTCATAAGTTCTGTTGATCTATTATCTATACTTCCAGTATGGCGTTCGCGAAGTTATCCGATTTCTGCTCATGCAATGGCAAGAAAGCTGATAGGGATTTTTAAATATCAAATTTTTGGTAATTTATTCCGCCTCCTCATTGCTGATTCAACCATGAATACTATCTAACCGGAGAACTGCATTTATCCGGAAGTGCATCAGGTACGGACTGTATCTGATAAGAAATGCATGGGCCCGCCTCCCGCGTGGGCAATCTTGCCCGGTATTGTAACAGTCAGGTATACAGTGCATTTGCAGGGGCACTCTATCTGGCTCATAAATCATCAAACGGACTCCGAATCTTCTGGATGCTCTTTTCGGTTACATGGGTGTAAATCTCCGTCGTCTTGCTGCTCTTGTGTCCAAGCAACTCCTGGATGTACCGGAGATCAGTACCGGCCTCCAGCAGGTGGGTGGCATACGAATGACGCAGCCCGTGAAGGGTAATGTTCTTGCGTATCCCTGCCACCGAACACGCCATCCCGAAAACCTTCTCCACACTGCCAGCACTGTATGGACACCCCTGTCTCTGACCCTCAAATATGTATGTCGTTGGCTTATATCTTGTTAAATATGAATCAATCATCTCGACCAGCTTTGGCGAAATCGGCACAATCCTGTCCTTGAATCCCTTCGATTGCCTGACGCTTAGAAGCATACGGTCACGGTCTATGTCGCCCGTCTCCAGCATGATAACCTCGCTTCGCCGAAGGCCACACCCATAAATAACACTTAACAACACCCTGTGCTTCTCATTGACCGGTGCTGACAGAATTCTTTTCACCTCTTCCTTGCTCAGGACATTGGGTAACCTGTGACGTACACGGGGACGGGTGAATTCACACGGCTCAATTATATTATGACGTATCTCCCTGTAAAACTTCTTTACAGCACTGATAAGCTGGTTTTGATATGAATAACTGAGGCCATTAGGCAAAATGTAGTCATTTACCATCCGGACGAGGTCGTCGGCATTGCACTCTGACGCATCCCTGGGATAAACAAACTTCAGGAAAGTCTCCATCATCGATGTGTATGTGTGGACGGTCGTTTCCGGAAACCTTCTCGACTCCAGCCAGCTGCGAAATTTCTCTATGTCAGCTGCAGCCGAAGGACTGAGGCTAACAGCCTTGAAAGAGACCCGCCCTTTGCCTGAATCAGATCTGACGCCGGGAACAGGAGGGATGGCACCGATGGACTCATATCTGAATCCGGGAACAGGAGGGATGGCACCGATGGACTCAAATCTGGTACTTGAAACAGGAGTGAAGGCACCGATGGACTCAGCATCCTGCTTGTCAGAGGCTGGCGGCACTTTGGCGGAATTGTCTCCACCTGAGTCTTTTGCAGAAATATTCTTGCCTGTGTCTTCTGCAGAATTTCCCTTGCCGGAGCTTCTTGCAGAATCGGGCGGGAATGGATTATTTGTGCCGCCATTACTGCGTGATTTTGAGAATGCCTCTGCCTGTTTCTGTTCAGGGAATTCCCATGGGCCCTGAAAAAGCTGACCACTGACTTTCATTATTACCTTTTCCCTCTTCCCGTCCTTCGTGATCCTGTTGATCAGAATAGTCTTTTTCAAAGCTGTGCAATCAACAAATACATCCTGGCTGAATTTCTCAAGGAGCAATGAAATTACATCGGGAGTATCAGGGATGGTCCAGCACCGGATCTCGTCACTCCAGGCAGCCCCTGGAAGGACTTTTACTCGTTCGGTTATCTCCGGGTCTGGAGGGAAACTGAGGGCAACACGCATTCCACCGTCGTGCAGAACCCTTTCCACTGTGATTTTGACCATAATATGCAGCGATTAGTATTGTGTTCACAGATAACTATTTACTTTAACCGGTTGCCAGTCTCCGGGCTTGTTGTACGCCAGTAATGACGGATTTCAAAGAGCCAGGGAGACTGCCATCCCGAAGCGGTACTGAACTGCTTATACGCGGAGAGCCGGAAATGCCATCACGAGATATCTCTGAACTACTCTCATTCTGTCAGTCGGAACGGCCATCGCGGAGCGCTCCTGAACTACTTTCACGCAGAGAGTCGGAAGTGCCATCCCGAAGAGATTCTGAACTGCCTTCACGAAGAGATCCGGAACCTTCATCCCTCAGGGTCTCAGAGGTACTCTCTCTCATTGTTTCCGAATCAGACTCGCGCTGCATTTCTGAAGATCCGTCACGCATACCGGAAGTATCGGTTTCTCGCATTGACCCTGAGTCACTGCTCCGAAGAGCCCCGGAATCTGCAGCCTGCCTCATACTATTTATCTGAAAATCTGCTTGTCCTTTTTATCAGTGGTTACCTGCAGCTGATGATGCCACAATCGAAGCCGTCAAACTCGCCATTATTGCGGTCTGTACCTGCGAAATTGTCTGGGCAATGACATCAGAGACGGGATTCTCATTTACTATCAGCTTGAGCTGTTCCTTAATCTGCTTCGACTCACTACGATCAGCGGCAAGTATCCCTTGCATATTGCACGCTTTCACCAGGCCCGCCAGAGCATTGCTCTCACCTGAAACACACCTTCCGGCAAGAATCTCTCCCTTCAGGTGCCTAACCAGGTTGGCACTTGTATAACTCTCGGTGAAGAAAGACAGCTTGTATGGCACCAGCCCCAGAAACTTCCGCTCCTCAATCCTGACTACTCTCTTTTTCTCCAGGTTTTCCAGAATCTGCCACTTGTAGTTACTGTACCTGTTTGCAAGTTTCCTGATCCAGTAATCCGTCTTGCGGGCTTTTGGCGACGCCATTATTAAAGAAACCACATCATTCAGTCCCGGTGCTGATAAAGCCCTGCCTGGCTTCAGTATAAGCTTTTTATCAGTAATGGTTACCAGCCCCTGTAACGACAGATCGAGAAGGAGAGCGCCGGCAAGGCCATACTGAATATAAGACTGCGATAGCCGGAATCCGCCTTTTGACGGATGATGAGAAATTATGAGGAACTTCTCCGATATAGAAAAACTCTTTTCAGTCATACTAATTTCAATTACTAACCGTACCCCGAATGATCTTTATAACCAAGTGCCGGCTTTAGTTGCCAAGGTACAAAAAAAAGCTGATTCTGTGGTTTTTTAACTATTGGACTGAATAATAAGCTATTACAAGCCTACAAATCATGCCGTCTTTTGCATGCAGATAAAACCTCCGTATCGTCAGTCACATCGAAAATATCCTACAGGGTTGAATTACAACGACTTTCACGTAACTGACAATAGATGACTTTGACGACAATAAATTTAGGTTTATATTTTGATTAAAGCAAGAATATTGACAGAAATTCAAGTTGCCCGGTATTTCTGGTTCCTCTATCGGGGAGATATCCTATGCAAAAAAAACCGAAGTTTATCGGATCCCATACCGGATTTAAGCTCTCTGGCGTGTGCGGATGGCTTCGCACTGGCAGGGACAATATCAGCATTATCACTGAATCATAATATCAGACATCAGCTCTTCAGAATGGGTAGATGCCTGCACTTGCCGGACCGATGAAAGCACTATCACCGGGACACAGCTTAGGATATCAGCTCCCTGGAATGAGTAGGTGCCTTCAATGACCGGGCCGGCAGCTGCTCGTAATGAATTAAAACCGTGAGGTTTCCTTGCAATATTACTCCACCATTCCGGTATGACGGCACATATGGGGCAGTATGATTAATTGTGTGCCTCTGATGGCCTGAAATTACGAACAGAAATGTTGCAGGCGGATGATTTATAAGCCCGGCCCGGCGGAATGAACAAAGGCTGGCTGGAACATTCCGGCAGCAGAATGGAGAATTATCCCTATCACAGAAATCCGGGACAGGCAAGGACCAGGATGGTGCCAGGCGGATGATTTATTAGTCCGACCAGGCGGAATGAACAAAGGCTGGCTGGAACATTCCGGCAGCAGCATGGAGGATCATAACTGTCACAGAAACCCGGGACAGGCCAGGACCAGGATAGTGCCAGGCGGGTGATTTATCAGCCCTGTCCGGCAGAATGAACAAAGGCTGGCTGGAACATTCCGGCAGCAGCATGGAGAATCATACCTATCACAGAAATCGGGGACAGGCAAGGACCAGGATGGTGCCAGGCGGGTGATTAATCAGCCCGGCCAGGCGGAATGAACAAAGGCTGGCTGGAATATTCCGGCAGCAGCATGGAGGATCATACCTATCA
>CAZWOC010000041.1:0-6197 GCA_964635655.1 uncultured Rikenella sp.
GTGGAGCTGGCGGGAGTCGAACCCGCGTCCAGGCAAGGCAGCCATATGCTTTCTACATGCTTATCCTGCCTTGATTGTCGGGGGTGATGAGGTGACAGGCAACCGGATCACTCCTTATCTCCTTTGTTTTCACCATCGGGCCGGAGAAACCTTCAGGCTATCCCTGAGTTGCGTGCGTTTCCTTATCGGGTTGGTACAGGGCCTCACCGCCCGGGAAACGTCTCGTCCCAGCACCTTGTGCCGGGATTAAGCATAATCTGCTTTATGCAGGTTACGCAGCAAGAGCGTAGTTAGACTCGCCAGTTGTTGTTTTGAGACACAAGTTATAGAGATGCGTCCCCCTACTCTGCATGCTTACATACCACCACGGCTTGCTGTCAAAACCAGGTCAGCCCCGTTGATAGTATCAACAACGCAAAATTACTCATTTATACGTCGCTCTGACAAAAGTCCTCGCAAAAATCGGGCCGATTTCTTATCTTCACGGCAACATAAAAACAATCTCACATGGAAAAGAAAGTGAAGGTAGGGCTCATTCGTGAGACAAAGATACCGCCGGACAGAAGGGTGCCACTGACACCCTCCCAGGTTATTGAACTCAAGAACAAGTATCCCGGAGTGGAGTTTTATGTGCAGCCGTCAGATATCAGGTGCTTTACTGACGATGAATACAAATATCTGAAGATACCCTTGCGTGAAGATCTCAGTAATTGCGATATCCTTATGGGTGTCAAGGAGGTTGACAAGAGGGTGTTCATCCCGGGCAAAACATACCTCTTCTTTGCTCATGTGGCAAAAAAGCAGGAACATAACCTTGAGATGCTCAGGGAGATACTCAGGAAGGAAGTCAAAGTTATTGACTATGAGTACCTGACAACTGACAAAGGTCAGAGAGTGGTGGCATTCGGCCGGTGGGCGGGCATAGTTGGTGCTTATAATGCACTGAGAGCAAGGGGTATCAAGACAAACAGGTTCAAGCTTAAACCTGCATATCAATGCCATGACCTTAACGAGATGTGGGCCGGCCTCAGGCTTATACAGCTTAAACCCGGCCTCAAGATCCTTGTAACCGGCGAGGGCAGGGTTGCCAACGGCGCCATGGAAACACTTGCCAACTGCAGCAACCTGCAGAAAGTGAGTCCTGAGGACTTCCTTACTAAGGAATATGACATACCTGTGGTATGCCAGGTGGGCCCGCAGCATTATGTAAAACATCATGACGGACGTCCGTTCGACTTCAACACCTTCGTTCTGCACCCGGAAGATTTCAGGAATGATTTCGTGAAGTACACAAAAGTGACTGATGTCCTTATCGCCGGCCACTTCTGGGATCCCAGGTCGCCTGTCTTCTTCACCAAGGAAGATATTGAGAAACCCGACTTCAGGATTTCAGTAATAGGAGACATCAGCTGCGATATTGACGGACCTCTGCCAACCACCCTGCGCGCCACAACAATCGCGGATCCGTTTTACAGCTACAACCGTATGAAACATTGCGAGGAAGAGGCTTTCAGCAACCCTGACAATATCACTGTCATGTCAATAGACAACCTTCCGGGGGAGCTTCCGAGAGATGCCTCAGGCGATTTTGGCAAGCAATTGATAGATAATGTATTGCACGATCTGTTCACCGGGAATGACTCTCCCATGATACAGCGTGCCACGATAACCTCGGGCGGGAGGATCGAGCCGCAATACGGTCATCTGGCAGGATGGGTATGGCCCGAAGGTCATAAGTCATGATGCGGATTGTAATCTGCGGCCCGGCCCACCCATACAGGGGAGGGATAGCTGCCTACAACGAGAGGCTTGCTCAGCAGCTGCTGCAGGAGGGTGATGCTGCCGCAATCTATACTTTCAGACTCCAGTATCCCTCTTTCCTCTTTCCGGGTAAAACGCAATTTGACCATGGGTATGCTCCCGACGGAGTGCCTATCACCAGAGCCATTAACTCGGTCAATCCTCTGAACTGGTTCTCTATCGGGTTACGCCTGCGGCGAACACGACCTGATCTCGTAATCATGCGCTACTGGCTTCCTTTCCTGGCACCGGCACTGGGATTCATCGCAAGGCTTGTACGGAGCAACAAGCGCACAATGGTTATCACAATATTCGACAATGTGGTGCCTCATGAGAAAAGGTTCGGCGACAGAATGCTTACAAAATTCTTCATCAGGAGCATTGACGGTGCACTTGTAATGACAAGGGCGGTGGAGAACGATCTGAGACAATTCTCAGCTGATATGCCATGCGTGATCTCACCACACCCGCTGTTCGATAACTACAGCGAACCGGTATCACGCGCCGAAGCTTTGGTACGGCTTAAACTCTGCCCGACTGACCGCTTTATCCTGTTTTTCGGATTCATCAGGGAGTACAAGGGACTTGACCTTCTTCTCAGGGCCATGGCCGAACAGTGTGTACGCGACCTGGGGGTGAAGCTTATAGTGGCAGGTGAGTTTTACGAGAGTGAAAAGCCTTACTTCGATCTCATCCATCAGCTTGAGATAGGTGACATGATTACCTTCCATTCACGCTTCATAAGTGATGACGAGGTCAAATATTACTTCTCGGCCGCGTCGGTAGTTGTGCAACCATACCGCAGCGCCACACAGAGCGGTGTCACACAGGTTGCATACCATTTTAACAAGCCGATGATAGTCACAAACGTGGGAGGTTTGGCAGAAATCGTTCCCGACGGAGTATGCGGTTATGTGGTGGAACCTGATCCGGCCGCCATTGCAGCTGCCATCTGCAACTTTTTCAGCGGCGATGAGTTACGCTTTTCCGCTGGTATTGAGGAAAAAAAGAAGGAGTACTCGTGGGACAGACTCACGGAAGCTCTCCGCAGCCTGGCAAGGGAGGTGCAGAAGATCAGGCAGTAGGCATTAGGCAATAGGCAGTAGTGAAATTACTGCCTATCATGCGGTTGCCTGATGTTTTGTCAACACTAATGCCTCTTGCCTAATGCCTATATTGCCTAATGCCTACTGCCTATTGCCTCCTCAAATTTAATGTCTCCTTAATGAGGTAACGATTCCTGTCCGGGGCACGACGGTTTACCAGTTCGGCAAGGAATCCGGTCAGGAAAAGAAATGACCCTATGATCATCACTGCCAGTGCGATGTAAAAATACGGACTGTCAGTCACCAGCGGCGCCCTCAGGTTCTGGTATACAAATACAAGTTTACGGATACCCAGGCAGGCGGCCAACACAAATCCTGTAATGAACATCAGTGTTCCGAGACCACCGAAGAAATGCATCGGGCTCTTGCTGAACCTTGTGATGAAGCTGATTGTCAGCATGTCAAGATAACCCTTCAGGAACCTGTCAAGACCGTATTTTGTGACACCGTACTTACGGGCGCGGTGCTGGACAACCTTCTCGCCAATATTCCTGAAGCCGGCCTCACGTGCCAGCATCGGAATATACCTGTGCATCTCGCCGTAAACCTCGATACTCTTTACAACTTCACTGTCATAGGCTTTCAACCCGCAGTTGAAGTCGTGCAACCTGATTCCCGAGAATTTCCGTGCCGTGTAGTTATATAGTTTTGAAGTCGTACGCTTGATGAACGGATCGTATCTCTTCTTTTTCCACCCTGAGACGATATGGTATCCTTCTTCACGGACCATCCTGACCAGATCGGGTATCTCGTCGGGGCTGTCCTGCAGGTCTGCATCCATTGTTATTACAACTTCGCCTGAGGCTTCACCGAAGCCTGTCTGAAGGGCAGCCGCCTTGCCGTAATTACGGCGAAACCGAACACCTTTTATGCGGGTGTTGCCTGCCGACAGACGCCTGACAGTTTCCCAGGTGCTGTCCGAGCTGCCATCGTCAATAATAATTACTTCATAATCAATTGACGACACTGTGCAAACCCTGTCAATCCATTCTGCCAGCTCAGGCAGTGACTCCGCTTCATTATATGCGGGAACTACAACGGTAAGATCCATTTTATTGTTTAGGTTCTTCTTCAACCTCGTCAAGGAGAGGATTGCCTTCCTTCTTTATGAAAATTGAAACAATGAGTGACAATATGAATCCGTAGAAAATACTTGAAAGTGTTGCAGATAATGTTGTGAACCATGGTTTTAACATCTTGGCCTGCATCTCAATCGCTTTTTCAATTGCCTCTTCAGGCAGCCCCTTTTCGACCATCTTTGCCTCTGCTACTGCCATTGATTTACTCATCAGTTCCGGGTCGATCACTGTATAAAGAAGGTATATGTAAACTGCAGAAATTATTGCTGCGTAAATATTTATAATTACCCCCGCGCCGAGTGACTTCCCGTAGGTTATGTAACCGTTGTTGTAATGGTCACGGTAGGAGCGAAGCAGCAAATACAGAACGACGACGCTCAGCAGCAGGCTGGGCCATAGAATCCATGTTTTGAATGTAAGGTCAAACATGTATGTCAGCACTGAGAATACAACTGTCACAAGACCTAAGATGATCCCGTAGTTGAGAGTTTCTTTCCACATTGACTTTTTCTGTTCCATTTGTAGCTGTTTTCAGGTTTTGAAAGCAAATATACTTCATTTGACTGAATCACTGCTCCAAATAAAGAGGATCATACATTTGGTACAGCGCGGAAAAATATCTATTTTTGCACGGGGTAAGTCTCATACGACCAGCTCCCTTTGAACTCCCCCAGGGTCGGAAGGCAGCAAGGGTAGAAGGTTGTAGCGGTGCGATGTGAGTAGCTTACCCTTCTTTTTTTGAACCAATTAACCAGGGATTTATATATTTACCGGCACTGAACTGAAGGGATGATAATCAAGATTTACCCGCAGAACCCCAATCCTGATCATGTACGCAGGGTGACGTTCGTCCTGGAACAGGGCGGGATAGTCATTTATCCTACAGATACAATTTATGCAATGGGTTGTGACATCAGGGCTCCAAAAACGATTGACAGGATTGCCAGGTTCAAGGGGCTTAACCCCGGTAACCCGGATATGTCAATGATTTTTGAGTCGATGAGCCAGTTATCTGAATACACAGTCATTCATGACAACAACCTCTTCAGACTTCTGAAGCGTAACCTGCCCGGACCGTTCACATTCATTGTTCCGGCGAACAACCAGATTCCGGCAATGTTCAAACACAGGAAGAAAACGCTTGGCATCCGCATTCCTGACAACAGCATTACAATGGCCATTGTCCGTGACCTGGGCAGGCCCCTCATGACCACATCAATACATGATGATGATGAGATTATAGAGTATATCACAGATCCTGAGCTGATACACGAAAAGTATGATGATTTTGCCGACCTGGTGGTTGACGGAGGTTTTGGCGGAAATGAACCCTCGACAGTTGTAGACTGTACCGGACCGGAACCGTTAATTCTCAGACAGGGAATCGGAGTTCTTGAATATTGAGTATATTTCCGTAAGGCATGGAGGGTGACTGCCCTGGTGCCGATCCTGCCTAATGCCGTTCTCCGTTGAAGAACCTGTTCAATTTATCAAATGCCGTGGGCAGTGCAAACACAACAACCTTGTCGTTCGCCAGTATCAGGGTATCACCGGTGGCTATATACGGTTTGTAATTCCGGATTCCTCCTCCGACAATTGCATCCTTCGGAAAATCGATCAGCTTCAGCGGCCCTCCGGTAATACGTGCATTTTCAGGAACATTATATTCGATGACCTCCGCTTCTGTTCCGGTCATCATCTTGACCTGGGTGACGTTGGGATTCATCGTATGGCGGAAAATGCGACTGGCAGTCGCAATCTTCTTGTTTATAATTGTGTCTATACCTGAGTTCTCAGCAAGATTGATGTATTCCATGTTCTCCACCTCGGCAATTGTCTTCATCACGCCTATCTTTTTTGCCAGCAGGCAGGCCAGGATATTTGTCTCCGAGTTGCCGGTGACAGCCACGAAGGCATCCATATGTTGCAGGCCTTCTTCAGCCAGCAGGTCACCGTTTCTTCCGTCACCGTTGATCACAAGTGTCTCCTCCAGTGCTTCAGCCAGATTGCGGCATTTTTCCATATCAATGTCGATGAGCTTCACCTGGCAGTCATGCTGAAGCTTGAGCGCTATGTGCCTGCCTATACGGCTGCCTCCCAGGATCATGATGCTTTTTGCCTGCACATTTCTCTTACCTGAGAACTTCATAAGATCAGAAATACCCTCCCTGGTCGAGATAACAAAGGCCAGGTCACCCTCCCTGAACTCTTC
>CAZWOC010000042.1:0-4727 GCA_964635655.1 uncultured Rikenella sp.
GCTCCACAGAAAGCAATTTCAGACACCCCCGAAAGGGGGTGCGCTGTTTGTGGCGGGAGGCAAAAAAGCTTGCTTTTGATGCCTCACGGCAGAAAGAGGGCAACCATGCGGAGCATGGTGTCTGCAATTGCTTGCATCTTTGAAGCTTAGGGATCACCGAAGGTACCCCCGCCCCGGCACCTCCTAGCGGAGCATGATGCCGGCTCTATTCGACAGGCCTGATTAAATTCATCAACGCCCTGTCATGGTTGTGCACAACCCTGCATTCTTTGTCAAAATACATTGTTGCACCATTTTCCACTGTATAAGGTTCCCAGGAAGGCAACTGACCCGGAGCATCGGGAACACCCGTCTTTGCAAAATTCAGCCATGCCGAGCTCATCTTTCCGGACAGTCTCCAGGCCTCTGCCGTATTGCCTGTCCAGTCCGGTCTCAGATCAACGTTATAAAAGGCCAGGGGAATGTCAAGACCATGGAATGAACCTTTCGACCCATTGTCAACAGGACTTTTCCACGCCAGAAAATAGACGTACAGCGGAGCACCGCCCTGCCTTGCCCTTGCATCAGCTGCCCTGATAGTATATGGCCTGAAAACACTGTCAATTGAAAGAAGATCCTGGGGCGAATAATCCGGGTAGGCCTCCGAAAACAGCCTGATGAATTCATCGGTGCGGTCACCGTATTCCTTAGAAAGCCTCTCCCTCGCATTTTCCAAGGACATATCTTTATCGGCATAGTATGTTCTCATCAGTTCGTTGAATGTGGTGCCGATCATCAGGGGTATGTCTTTCGAAATACCGGCAAAGCCGGGACTGAAAGGTTGCTGCAGCAGAACACTGCCGTCTGCAGAAGGCACGAAACCAAAAGATGTCGGTGACCCGGGAGTCCTCGGACCGTATATCTCAGATACAGCTTCATTTCCTGCTTTAACAAGATCCATGTAAGGAATTGAATTCAGTTTGTCTGCTTCGTCAGGTGTAAGTCCAAGTTTTTTAAGAACCGCAAGGCCCAGGGCCTGTGATTTTTCCCTGGTCATAACATTTATCAGGGTACCGCTCTGTGTGATTGCCTTGTGGAACAACCCTCTGGCTGCCGGCATGCACATAAGGGTTCCTACTTTCCCGCCGCCGCCTGACTCGCCAAGAACAGTCACATCGGCAGGATTGCCTCCGAAATTCCCGATGTTTTCCCGGATCCACTCCATGCCTTTCACAATATCGAGCATGCCGACATTTGCCGATTGAGCGTATTTTTCTCCGCATGCAGACAAATCGAGATAGCCGAGGATATTCAAACGGTGATTCAGAGACACGACGACCACATCACCTTTTTTTGCCAGAGCCTTTCCATATGTCATGGGATCATTGCTGCTGCCCACATGAAAACCTCCGCCGTGCAGCCAGAGCATTACCGGCCTCTTTTTGCCGTCTGAAATGCCCTGTGTCCAGACATTTACACTGAACAGCTTTTTTTCATCCATAAGTGAATCTGCAATCCAGGCTACTATCTGTTTGGCTACGGGTCCGAATTCATTGCATTCGAGGACTCCGTCCCATGTCTCAGGCTCCTGCGGAGGCATGAATCTCTCAGCCCTGGCATATGGAATTCCCTTGAAAGAATACACGCCATCGTCAACAGTGCCGGATACAGTTCCCGAAGTAGTCTCAACAACCGGAACCTGATCAGCTTTTACAATATCCCTGAAAACTGATCCGAAGATCAGGTAACCGGTATTACCTGCAATTGTCCCCTCGTTTTGTCCCCACAGGAATGGCCAGTCGTCGTAGTTCTCAAAGTGATCAGGCTTTCTGAACAATACTCCAGGGGCAACATTGCCCGGAATGAATGAGAAATCTGCCCTGTTATTCCCGTAGAATACGGCTTTCGGGCGGGTAGCGCCAATTGCTGCCACAAATGAATAATTGTGGTACGGATGGCAGCCGAACAGCCAGCTGGCAGTCTTGAAAGCGTGATGAACGTCTATAATATCAGGGTAATATTTACTGGCAAAGCAGACTGTGGTTCCGAAATTCAGCACTTCAATCCCGCCTGCCCAGTTGCCAAGGCCTATCGGTATTCCGTACGGATTATCCTTTTCAAGCTTTTCGAGGTATTCCCTGTACTTCACAATATACGGGCGGAGCTTCTCCCTGTATGAGGCGTCCATGTACGGTATGGCATCCAGGGCTGTCAAAAGGCTGAAGTTGACGAACCGGTCGAGCGAAGGCCATAGAAGTTCCAGAAATTTGTCCCTGTACTGCTGCTCTCCTGTCGATATGAACAACTGTAGATTGGTGCCTATGTTTGCCGGTCCGCCTCCCCATGTGCGGTTTTCCTGCGACCTGCCGGCAGCCAGCTCCGTCGCCTCCTGCATAAGTCTTATGGATTGCTGCAGGGCTCTCTCCGAAAGATCATCATTGTATCCCTTCAATGTCCGGCTTGCTGCAGCGAACATTGTTGCGGCTGACAGATCGAGGCTGGGATTACGGCTGGTAAAAGCCCACATGTCATCCTTAACCCCGCTTGAACGCCCGTCAGCAGCTGTCTCGTACGGGCCAAGGTCCGGATTATAGGGCAGCCCGTCGGTAATTGATGCTGCGTCACCCAGATGATGGTAATTATCAAGTACTGAGTTCGAGAGGGTCTGAGCCATGTGGCCGATTATCTCTGCCTGGGCTACAAGGTTGAGTGTTCCATGCTCGATAAACTGTAATATGTCCGGTGTCCCGTCCGGACGGTGAAGATCCACGTAACGCTGCTTCTGATCGATAAACGTCTGATCACGCGTGGGCTTGAAGTATTCCCAGGTTCTCACGAAATTCTGCACCACACTGATGTTCGACGAAGTCTCTACGTCAAAATCTCCGGCGTCGAAAAACCCGCCTGTGTTCAACCCGGGGATCAGCTCCAGCGGTTTGAACCTTGTATCGGTTGTCGGTCCCTGCCAGTGGAGGTCGAAGTGACTGGTGTTCGGCGGAGCCTGCAGATATCCTTCCTTGAAAGGTTCGCCATGCCAGACCCTGTATGCCTCGTTTACTGACATGTGATTCATGTGTATCGGGATCCATACATCGCTGGTGGCTTCCGTAATCCTGTCGTAAACACTGTTTTCAATCAGGAAGTTATTCGTCCTGAACCTGCCATACTGAATGTAGTATATACCCGGAGTCTGAACCGCAGTAAAATCGAATTTCACATAGTGGTACTTGAAATAGTCGCCCCAGGGTGCGATTTTGCCGCTGAATACCTTGTCTGCACTGCCGTCTTCGTTCACCCTGAAAACCGACGCTTTTACCAGTGGTTTGTCCTTCTTGTCGAGTTCTATAACTGAGATTTTGGGCTGAGACGGAAGGTAGCCCACCTGCGAGAAGCCGATGTTTGGATCTCTTATCCACCCTTTAATTGCATTTGGTTCGACTGTCCAGGTCAATACCTTGCCGGTTTTTCCTGCCGGAAGCAGACTGCGAACGACGAACCAGCCATTTTGTGCCAGCACACGACCGTCGAAAAGCATCAGGTCCGCATCCGGTGAGCTGATTTTAACCAGCCGTTCCGGGTCATCCGGAGCGAGGATAAAGGTACGTCCGGTTTCCAGCGGCAGTGGATCGACGAATCGTCCTGTACCACGGTCGTCGGAAGTGACATACCCCCTGAACTGCTTTGGCTTTGTGCTGTTGGGTTTCGTGACGGAGTTACCTGCAACATAGCGCGGAAACCTGTTGTACCGACCGTCAGCCAGATAAGCCTTGTTCCAGTATTGCGAGGGAAGAAACTCAAGATTAAATCCTGCATTGCCCTCGAGAGCTGCCGGAACAGGCTTATCCAGGTAAACGGAAATCTCGACACCATTTCCTTTGGCGGTGACAATCACCCGCGAATCGAAATCGTAATCGTCGAACCTTAACCCAACCTCGATGGTTTTCGAAACAGGATCCGCCTTCCGGGCCGGCATTGCAGGGACAAGATCCCACTGCTCCGGTGTTCCGGACAATCTCACAGCTCCTCCCTGTGCTGTCCTCACACCATGGTGTATCAGTTCTATTCCGGCGTTTTTCTCATCGTTAAAACCTCCGGTGAATTGATTACTGTACACAAGGACATTGACGCCCTGCGTCTCGAAATACCCGAGATCATTGAGCTTCAAGTCCTGTCCGGAAACATTATTGAGGACCGTTGCCAGAAGGAATACAAGTGATATAACAAGCTTTCTCTCCATGTTTTCGAAAATCCGATAAATTGGTGGTCTGCAGATGTTTATGCTCAGTGGTCTCTGAAATTCCACTTGGAATTGTCACTGTTCATATCAAACTTCCCAAGAGTCGGTGTGCTGTCTCCGATTGAAATCAGTGCCAGCTTCTCACCTGACCCGGGGACCAGTTTGGGCATAATCCTGTATGTTCCGTCAGTTAACTGATCAATCCGCCAGAGCTGTTCCGGCGCACCGGTAAATTCAGGTACTGTAATCAACTCGGCATCGGCAGTTGCTGACAGTGCACGGTTCGTTCCCGCAATCACTATCTTGTAATAGGGCCCTCCCAGGCATCCGCTTGAATCGGGAGCCGCCGTAATGGTCCATTTCTGATGGGGGCGGGTCATGTAATCGCCGATTCTTACGCCAATGTTTCCGGTTGGCCAGGTGTTTATTACGTCTGCCAGTTGCTGAGAAGGAACAGGTTTTACCGGTTCATTCTGGTTACGTCCGAATCCGCGCATTCCTCCGGCCATTC